>NZ_SWDW01000015.1 GCF_004919045.1 Sinomonas albida | reverse complement strand
CCCGCAGATCAGGTTCGTGAACACTCATGCACCCGATCAGACGGCCCGAAGCGTCTACAACGTCCTGAGACACACTGTCTACGAGGTCCCGAGACAGAAGTGTCTATTAGGTCCCGAGACTTCACACGCGCGTCAGGCCGTCTCGGGTACAGCTACTCGGCTGTCACGCCGTCTCGGGTACAGCTACTCGAGGCGGCGGGCTAGGGTTGGCCGCATGGAACCCCAGCAGAATTGGGCCATTACCATCCTCGAGGACGGCTTCGGCCGCGTCCGCGAAGGCGTCGAGCACGCACTTCTCGGCCTCACGCCTGAACAGCTGACCCGCCGGCCCTCGCCGGCGTCGAACTCCGTGGGCTGGCTCGTGTGGCATCTCGCGCGCGTCACCGACGACCATTTCGCCGCCGTCGCCCATGTGCTGGGCGGCGGCGAGGCCCCCCGTCGGAGGGAGCGCGAAGTCCCGCCCGGCCAGGTCTGGCCCGAGTGGCAGCCTCGGCTTGGCACGCCGTATCCGGAGGGGAGCACAGGCTACGGCCACACGTCCGACCAGGTAGCGGCGTTCCCGCAGATCGACCCGGCGCTCCTCAACGGCTACCACGCTGCCGTGCACGACCGCGCGCTCGGGATCCTGGGCGGCCTCGGTCCTGACGACTTCGGAACCGTGGTCGACTTGCGGTGGGATCCTCCCGTCGTCGTCGCGGTGCGCATCATGAGCATCCTCAACGACGCGACCCAGCACGTGGGCCAAGCCGCCTACGTCCGGGGATTGCTGACCGCGACCCGCTGACCGCCACCCGGCACACCGCTCGTCTCGGGTCACCTGACGTGTACCCGAGATGGGTGTCGGTGGGTAGTTGGTGTACCCGAGATGGGTGTTGGTGGGTGGTTGGTGTACCCGAGATGGGTGTTGGTGGGTGGTTGGTGTACCCGAGATGGGTGTCGGTGGGTGGTTGGTGTACCCGAGATGGGTGTTGGTGGGTAGTTGGTGTACCCGAGACAGGTGGGGCGCGAGGGCGGGGCGCCGAGGTCCGGATCCCGTCGTCGTCGGACGCTAGAGTAGGCGCCATGGCTATCATCGGCATCGGCGTGGACGTCGTGGACATCGACCGGTTCGAGCGCCAGCTCGAGCGCACCCCGGGGCTCAGGGATCGCCTGTTCGTGCCCGCCGAGCGTGAGCTCCACGTACGCTCGCTCGCGGCACGTTTCGCGGCCAAGGAGGCCGTCGCGAAGGTTCTCGGCGCCCCGGCCGGCATGAATTGGCAGGACTGCTGGATCGGGCTCGACGCGTCCGGCCCCACGATCCAGATCACGGGCACCGTCCTCGCGGTCGCGGACAGCCTCGGCGTGCGCAAGTGGCACCTCAGCATGTCCCACGACGGCGGCATCGCCACCGCGATGGTCGTCGCCGAGAGCTGACGGACCGGCAGCGGCGCCCCCATGATCACCGCGATGACCGGAAGCCAGATCCGCGATGCTGAGCGCCCGCTCCTCGACAGGGGGCTGGGCCCCGAACTCATGGCCCGGGCCGCCCACGGGCTCTACCGCGTCCTCGTCGCGGAGCTGCTCCGCACCCGGGGCCGACTGTACGGCGCCCGGGCGGCCGCCGTCGTCGGCAAGGGCAACAACGGTGGCGACGCGCTGTTCGCGCTCGCCGAGCTCGCGGGCCGCGGGGTTCGGACCACGGCCGTGCTGGCGGCTGGCACCGCGCATCCCGCAGGCCTCGCCGCGTTCGTCGCGGCGGGCGGGCGCGTGGAACGAGCGCTTCCGCCCGCGGACGTGACGATCGACGCCGTGCTCGGCACCGGCGGGTCCGGAGACTTCCGGCCGCCGTTCGACCGGCCCCGCGGTCTCGTGGTCGCGTGCGACCTGCCCTCGGGCGTCGACGCGGACACGGGGTTCGCATCGGAACACGCGTGGCAGGCGGACATCACCGTCACTTTCGGCGCGCTCAAGACCGGCCTGCTCGCGGGGCGCGGACGTGCGCTCGCGGGCAGAGTCGAGGTGGTGGACATCGGACTCGGGCCGCACCTCGGCCAGCCAGACGCGTTCGTCCTCGAGGAGAGCGATGTCGCGGCCATCCTGCCTCACCCGCGCGACGACTGGCACAAGTACACGCGCGGGGTGCTCGGCGTCGTCGCCGGGTCGGAGCAGTACCAGGGCGCGGCCGTGCTCACCACAGCCGCCGCGCTCGCGACCGGCGTCGGCATGGTGCGCTACGTGGGGCCGCCCGACGTTCGATGCGCGGTCGTGGGGGCACATCCCGAGGTGGTCGCATCGGGCTCGCCGGAGGGGCGCGTTCAGGCCTGGGCGGTCGGACCGGGGATCGCGGACGACGCCGCGCAGCAGCGCGCGTTCGACGTCGCCGTGGGCTCGGGCCTGCCCGTGGTCATCGACGCGTCCGGACTCGAGAGGATTCCTGGCCCCGCCCTCGGCGGACGCGCCGTCCTCACTCCGCACGCCGGGGAGCTCGCGGGCGTCCTCTCCAGGCTGGGGCTCCCGGCCGAGCGTCCTGACATCGAGGCCCGCCCCGTGCGCTGGGCGAGGATCGCCGCGGAGCGCCTCGGCGCGACGGTGCTCCTCAAGGGGCCGGCCACCGTGTGCGCGGCACCGGATGGCACCGTGTGCATCCAGTCCACTGGGCACCCCTATCTCGCCACCGCTGGTTCCGGGGACACGCTCACGGGCGTGCTGGGGGCGCTCCTCGCGACCGTGCCCTCGGCGCGTCCCGTGCACCTCGCGGCCGCCGCCGCCATGATCCACGGCCTCGCCGGACGGATCGCCGCGGAGGCCGGCCCGTTCGGCGCCACGGAGCTCGCTGAGGCTGTGCGCCGGGCGGTGGGGCACCTCTCGTCCTAGGATGGCTCCCGAGGGCGGCAAGCCGACCTCTCCGTGCCCCTCGCCGCGGAACCGCGGGCCCGAACGCGCGGACAAGACATGCACCACAGGGGGACAACCGCATGGGACGGCGCATCATTCTCGCGGCCAGCGACGGCTCGATGGGAGGTGCCGGCGGCGTTCTGCTCACGCTGGCCGACGGGCTACGCGAACTCGGCGCTGAACCTCTCGTGGTGGCTCCGGAACATCCCGGCGACGTAGTCGGGGCCGCCCGTGGGCGCGGCTTCGAGACCGCGGCGATCGAGGGCAGCGGCGTCGAGTACGCGCGGGCCCTGCGCCGCTGGCGGGGCGAGAACCGCGAGGGCTTCCTGTGGTGCCACGGACTCCTCGCGGCCGCGGCGACGGCGGGCCTCCCGCGCCGGATCGTCCACCTTCATCGGGTCCCTCCCGGTCCGCTGAGCGGCGTCGCGCGGATGGCCCGGCTCGGCGCCCGCGCCACGGTCGTCCCCTCGGAGTTCCTCGGCGGGCATTTCCATGGCGCTCGCGTCCTCGAGCCCTGGGTTGCCGAGCCGGAAGTGGTCCGCGTGCCCCGTGGCAACGGCCCGGTGCGCGTGGGCTTCGTGGGGCGGCCCTCGGAGGCGAAGGGGATCCACCTCCTCGCCGACGCACTCGCGTCCCTCAACCGCCTGGCACCGTACCGCTTCTGGCTCCGCATCGCGGGCGAGCCGCGCTTCGTCGACGCACGGGAGCGCGTCATCGTGGACAATCGGCTCGCGTCGCTCAAGGGTTCCGTCCAGCGGGTCGGGCGGATGCCCGCGGACGAGTTCCTCGGGACGATCGACTTGCTCGTGTGCCCGTCGACGGTTCCTGAGGGCTTCGGGCTCTCAGTCGCCGAGGCGATGTCTGCGCGGGTGCCGGTAGTCGTCTCGGACGCCGGTGCGCTGCCCGACGTCGTCGGCCTCGACCACCCGTGGGTCGCACGGGCTGGCGACTCGCACGATCTCGCTGACGTCATCGCCGAGGCGACGAGGAGCCTCCCGGCGAGCGACGTCGTCGAGCGCGCCCGCCTGCGGTGGGCCGCACGGTACGCCCCCGAGCGCGGCCTTGCGCGGCTGCAGGAGCTGATCGACTCGCTGGGGATCCTCGGCTAGGCGCTACGGCCGGCCATTGACCGCGGCGATCGAGACGGCGACCCAGCGCGTGAAGTCCATGACCGTCTGCGTCGCTGGGGCGTCCGTCGCGAGGCCGCGGAAGAACCGCCAGAGGTTGCGGTGCACGCCCGAGCCGACCACGTGCCCCTTGCCGTGGGTTCCGTCGAGCCCGCGGGCGTCGCGGTCCCAGTCGATCATGGTGTACTCGACCGTGTTGCTGCCGTCGACGGGACGGCTCAGGATGACCATCCGCTGGTCGGGTGAGATCGCGCGCACGTTGAAGGGCGTCGGGCCAGTGTCGTCGAACGTGACCTTGTCCCCGAGAGCGAGGCTACGGAAGCTCATGGCAACCTCTCAAAACTGCTCCCACCGCCAAAATTCGCATCCAGTGTAAGCGTTTACGCAAACACTTGTCATGAGCGTAACTGAAGCTTGATTTTGTGACAGACATCACAGGAACTGTGAAGACGCTGGACCCCTCGAAGAGAGTGGCTTCACGGCAAAAGTGTCAGGGCCGTGGGTTAGGGTCGAGCCATGGAGCAGCAGCCCTATGGGGCGCGTCTGACGGACCGGGGAACCGTCTTCGCGCTTGCGACAGCCCCGGAAGCCGAGCGCGTCGAAGTCTGCCTCATCGACGCAGCCAGGACGCAGACGTGCGTCGATCTCGCCAAGGTGGGCGAGGGGGACGGCGCGGTCCGCTGGGAGGGCGAGGTCCCGGGCGTCGGGGAGGGACAGCTCTACGGCTACCGCGTGCATGGGCCCTGGGACCCCGAGCACGGGCTGCGCTTCAACCCGGCCAAGATCCTGGTGGACCCGTATGCCCTTGCGATCTCCGGGACGTACACGCGCGAGCAGGCCCTCCACGCCTACGTGTTCGGCGACCCGGCGGCGCGGGACGAGACGGATTCGCTCCCGCATGCGCTCCTCTCGGTCGTGTGCGACCACGGCGAGTACGACTGGGAGGGCGATCGGCTGCCTCGGCGCCCGTACAACGAGACGGTCGTCTACGAGGCCCACGTCAAGGGCCTCACGAAGCTCCATCCCGAGGTCCCCGAGGAACTCCGGGGAACGTACCGCGGGGCCGCGCATCCCGCCGTCGTCCGCCATGTCCGCGACCTGGGTGCGACGGCCATCGAGCTCATGCCCATCCACCAGTCCATCGAGGACCCGATCCTGGTCGACCGAGGCCTCTCGAACTATTGGGCCTACAACACGATCGGGTTCTTCGCGCCCACCAACGAATACTCGTCGAGCGGCGAGCACGGCCAGCAGATCGCCGAGTTCAAGGACCTCGTCAAGGCGTACCACCGCGAGGGGATCGAGGTGATCCTCGACGTCGTCTACAACCACACGGCGGAGGGCAACCACCTCGGCCCCACGCTCTCGTTCCGGGGCATCGACAACGCGGCGTACTACCACCTCGTTCCCGGAGACGAGTTCTACTACATGGACTACACGGGCACTGGCAACACCCTCAACGTGGGCCACCCGCTCGCCCTCCGCCTCGTGATCGATTCGCTGCGGTACTGGGTCACGGAGATGCACGTGGACGGCTTCCGCTTCGACCTGGCCTCATCCCTCGCGCGCGAGGACGGCGACGTGGACATGGTCTCGCCCTTCTTCGAGATGCTCGCGAAGGATCCCGTCCTCTCCCACGTCAAACTCATCGCCGAGCCGTGGGACGTGGGTCCCGGCGGCTACCAGGTAGGGAACTTCCCGCCCCAATGGGTGGAATGGAACGGGAAGTTCCGGGACTGCATCCGCGACTTCTGGCGCGGTGAGCCGGGGACCCTGCGCGAGCTCGCCACGCGGCTTGCCGGGTCCGCGGACCTGTACGAGGAGGAGGGCCGGAGGCCGTCGGCGTCCGTGAACTTCGTGACCGTCCACGACGGCTTCACGCTTCGCGACCTCGTCTCCTACAACGAGAAGCACAACGAGGCCAACGGCGAGGGCGGGCGCGACGGCACGGACGACAACCGGTCGTGGAACTGTGGCGTCGAAGGTCCCACCGAGGATCCGCAGGTGCTCGAGCTCCGGGCGCGGCAGGAGCGCAACCTCCTGCTCACGCTCATGCTGGCGCAGGGGGTGCCCATGCTCGCCCACGGGGACGAGATCGGCCGCACCCAGGGCGGCAACAACAACGCGTACTGCCAGGACAACGAGGTCTCGTGGGTGCACTGGGACAGCGCGGACGCCGACCTCCTCGACTTTGCCCAGAGGGTCGTTCGGCTGCGGGCCGAGCATCCCGTGTTCCGCAGGCGAAGCTTCTTCGACGGGACCCCGGTCGCCCCCGCCGAAGGGGACCCGCTGCCGGACATCGTGTGGCTGGACGCGGACGGCTCGACGATGGGGCAGACCGACTGGGACGAGGCATGGGCCAAGTCGCTCGCTTTCTTCCTCAACGGCGATGCAGTGCCGGGGCTCGACGGCGCGCGGGGGGATTCGGACATGCTCGTGATCCTCAACGCGGCGGAGAACGACGTTGAATATCTCATCCCGGCCGGAGACTTCCCGGAGAAGTGGTCGAAGGTCCTGACGACGTGCGCGTCAGCGCTTGTGGGTGAAAAGACGGGAGCTGGGCAACACTTTGTGGTCCCGGCCCGAAGCGCCGTGGTGCTGGAGGCCGTCTCAGACTGACGCCGCGACCCTCAGCGAAACCCCAGTGTCACGACCCGTCGCTATGATGCGAGGCACCGGGTCCTCGGCGACCCCACAGCTACAAGGAGCTACATGGAGATCTGGCCCGGCACGCCCTACCCGTTGGGCGCGACGTTCGACGGTACGGGAACGAACTTTGCGCTCTTCAGCGAGGCCGCCACGAAGGTGGAGCTCTGCCTCTTCGACGACGATCGGAACGAGACCCGAGTGGAGCTCACCGAGGTCGACGGCTTCGTGTGGCACTGCTACCTTCCCGATATTCAGCCCGGCCAGCTCTACGGGTACCGCGTGGACGGTCCCTACGATCCGGGCCAGGGGCAGCGCTGCAACCCGACGAAGCTGCTCCTCGACCCGTACGCCAAGGCCGTCCAAGGCCAGATCGACTGGGCGCAGCCGCTTTTCTCGTACAACTTCGGCGACCCGGAGAGCCGGAACGACGAGGACTCCGCCCCGCACATGATGCTCGGGGTCGTGACCAACCCGTTCTTCGAGTGGGGGCACGACGCTCAGCTCCGGGTCCCGTACCACGACACCGTGATCTACGAGGCCCACGTCAAGGGCCTGACGAAGCTGCACCCCGAGATCCCCGAGAACCAGCGCGGGACGTATGCCGGCGTGTCCCACCCCGCCGTGATCGCGCACCTCAAGAAGCTCGGGGTCACGGCCCTCGAACTCATGCCCGTGCACCAGTTCGTGGACGACAACACGCTGCAGGACAAGGGGCTGCACAACTACTGGGGCTACAACACCATCGGGTTCTTCGCTCCGCACGCCGGCTACAGCTCGGCCGGCGACCTCGGTTCGCAGGTCCAGGAGTTCAAGGCGATGGTCCGCGCCCTGCATGAGGCGGGCATCGAGGTGATCCTGGACGTCGTGTACAACCACACGGCCGAAGGGAACCACCTCGGGCCCACGCTCTCCATGAAGGGCATCGACAACGGCCGCTACTACCGGCTCGTGGACGACGATCCCCAGTACTACATGGACTACACGGGCACCGGAAACTCGCTCAACGCGAGGCAGCCGCACGCGCTCCAGCTGCTCATGGACTCGCTGCGGTACTGGGTCACGGAGATGCACGTGGACGGCTTCCGCTTCGACCTCGCGTCGACCCTGGCTCGCGAGTTCTACGACGTGGACCGCCTCTCGAGCTTCTTCGAGCTCATCCAGCAGGACCCCGTGGTCTCCCAGGTCAAGCTCATCGCGGAGCCGTGGGACGTGGGTCCGGGCGGCTACCAGGTGGGCAACTTCCCGCCGCAGTGGACGGAGTGGAACGGCAAGTACCGCGACACCGTGCGCGACTTCTGGCGCGGCGAGCCGGCGACCCTCGGGGAGTTCGCCTCGCGCCTCACCGGCTCGGCGGACCTCTACGAGCGTGACGGGCGGCGTCCGGTTGCGTCCATCAACTTCGTCACGGCCCACGACGGCTTCACGCTGCGCGACCTCGTCTCCTACAACGAGAAGCACAATGAGGCGAACGGCGAGGACAACCAGGACGGCGAGTCCCACAACCGTTCGTGGAACTGCGGCGCCGAGGGTCCCACCAAGGATGAGAAGGTCCTCGAGCTGCGCGCCCGCCAGCAGAGGAACTTCCTCGCGACGCTCTTCCTGTCTCAGGGAGTTCCCATGATCAGCCACGGGGACGAGCTGGGCCGCACTCAGCAGGGCAACAACAACGCGTACTGCCAGGACACCGAGCTGACCTGGATCAACTGGGAATCGGTGGACCGCCCGCTCGTCGAGTTCACGGCAGCCGTCGCGCGGCTGCGGGCCGAGCACCCCACATTCAGGCGGAGCAAGTTCTTCGTGGGCAAGCCGGTCCGCCGCGAGGAGACGGATCGCCTCCCGGACATCGTGTGGCTGCGGCCGGACGGCAAGACGATGGTGCCGGAAGACTGGGACACGCCGTTCGGGCGGTCGGTCGGCGTCTTCCTCAACGGGAACGGGATCAATGGCGTGGATCGCCGGGGCCAGGCGATCAAGGACTCCCACTTCCTCCTCTTCTTCAACGCCCACGACGGCGAGGTGACGTTCCGTCTGCCTCGCCGCAAGTACGCGCCGGGCTGGGACGTTCTCCTCGACACCTCGGGGGCGCACCCGGACGGCAAGGAAGTCAGGGCCGGGGGCGAGATCGGCATCGCCGCGAAGAGCCTCGCGGTCCTCCGGGCTCACGAGCCGACCGCGGCTGAGATCGACCACTCCGTGGCGGCCTCCCTCGCAGCCCTTGCCGAGAGCGAGGGCCGCATCCCCGAGGCGCCGCTCGCCGCGGCACGGCCCGCCAAGCCCGCCGCGTCCCCCGAGCGGGCGGACGCGACGCCGGCGCCGGCGGAGCCCCAGGCGCCGCCCGCCGAAGACACGCCCGAGGCGCCGCCGGGGGAGGAGGCGCCCGAGGCGGCTCCCCAGGCCGACAATCCGCCCGCGGACGCGTCGCGTCCGCCGCGCAAGGCACCGCACGGCGCGAGGCGACAAGCACCGACCGTCAGGAGGGGCAGGACCTGATATGCGCAGTCCGTCGTCGACGTACCGACTCCAGATCCGTCCGGGCTTCACGCTCGACGACGCCGCGAGCGCCGTACCCTACCTCCACCTGCTGGGGGTGGGATGGGTCTACCTCTCGCCCATTCTGACCGCGGTGCGCGGCTCGGAGCACGGCTATGACGTGGCCGATCCGACGAGCATCGACCCGGAGCGGGGAGGGCCGGGAGCGTTCGAGCGCCTCGCCGCGGCGGCTCATGGGCTCGGGATGGGCGTGATCGTCGATATCGTCCCGAACCACGTGGGGGTGGCCGAGCCGGAGCAGAATCCATGGTGGTGGTCGCTCCTCCGGGATGGCGAGGCATCGCCTTACGCTGACGCGTTCGACGTCGACTGGCCGGCGGGCGGCGGGAAGGTGCTCCTGCCGCTGCTCGGGTCCGAGGACGATCTCGACGGACTGCGCGTGGACGAGGATCGGCTCTACCTCGGCGAGCTCGCGCTGCCGATCGCGCCAGGGACCGCTGGCCCCGGCGACGCGCCCCGCGAGGTCGCCGGGAGGCAGCACTACGAGCTGATCCCGTGGCGCGAGGGCGACGTCCGGCTGAACTACCGCAGGTTCTTCACGATCACGAGCCTCGCGGGCCTCCGCGTCGAGGTGCCCGACGTGTTCGACGCGGCCCACGCGGAGGTGCGCCGCTGGTTCGAGGCGGGGCTCGCCGACGGTCTGCGGATCGATCACCCCGACGGGCTTGCCGATCCGGTCGGGTACCTCCGCCGGCTGCGGGAGCTCACGGGCGGGGCGTACACGGTCGTCGAGAAGATCCTCGAGCCGGGCGAGCAACTGCCCGCGGAGTTCGCGTGCGAGGGAACCACGGGATACGACGCCCTCGGGCTCGTCGATCGCCTCTTCGTTGACCCGGCGGGTCAGCAGAGGCTCGACGAGCTGGACGCGTCCCTGCGCGCGGACGGAAGCGGCGGCTTCGAGCGCCTGGCCCGCGAGGCGAAGCGGGAGATTGCCGCCGGGCCGCTCGCGGCCGAGATGCGGCGGCTCGCCAGACTCGTGCCCGAATCCTCGGAGGCGCTCACGAACCGGGACCAAGTCGCCGCCGCGCTCGGAGAGATCGCCGCGGCGTTCCCCGTCTACCGGACATATCTGCCCGACGTGAGCGACGGGGAAGCTGTGCTGGCGAGCGCGTGCCGGGACGCCGCCGTCGGACGTCCCGACCTCGGCGAGGCGATCGCCGCGCTCGAGCAGCTCCTCGCCGATCCGGGCGGGGAGCTGTGCCGACGGTTCCAGCAGACCACGGGCATGGTCATGGCGAAGGGCGTCGAGGACACCGCGTTCTACCGCTTTTCGCGGCTTGGGACGCTCACCGAGGTCGGCGCCGATCCCGGCCGGTTCGCCGTGGGGCCTGACGAGTTCCACGCGCGGGCGGGGGAGCGCGAACAGGACTTCCCGCGCTCGCTCACGGCACTCACGACGCACGACACGAAGCGCAGCGAGGACGCGCGGGCCAGGATCTCCGTCATCTCCGAGCTCGCAGACGAATGGTCAGAGCTCGTTCCGGCGCTCCTCGATCGAGCCCCTCTCCCTGACCGGGGCCTCGCGAATCTCGTATGGCAGGCGATCGTGGGCGCGTGGCCCGCCGACGCCGAGCGGCTCGCTGATTATGCCCTCAAGGCCGCACGCGAGGCCGGACTCCACACGACGTGGATCGATCAGGACGCGGAGTTCGAGGCGCAGCTCCGGGCGCTCGTCGCGTCGGCGTTCGAGGACCCGGAGGCGAACCGCCTCGTGGCCGACTTCGTGCGCCGCGTCGAACCGTTCGGCGCGTCCAACGGCCTGAGCGCCAAGCTCGTCCAGCTCGCGGGCCCGGGGGTTCCTGACGTGTACCAGGGCACGGAGTTCTGGGATCGTTCGCTCGCGGACCCCGACAACCGGCGCCCCGTCGACTTCGCCGCTCGCGCGGCCGCGCTCAAGGAGCTCGACAGCACGATGCTCGACCCCGGTGGGCTGGACCCCGGGGGGCAGGACCCCGCGGCGCAGGCCCCCGCTGGGCAGAGCGGCGCGGCGGCCAGCGGCGCGGCGGCCGGCGGAGGGCCCGTTCCTCCGGCGACGGCGCCCGAGGCCAAGCTGCTCGTCGTGTCGCGCACCCTGCGGCTGCGCCGCAATCGCCCGGAGCTGTTCGAGGGGTATGTCCCACTCGACGCCACGGGACCGGCGGCCGAGCACGTGGTGGGTTTCAGACGCGGGGCGGGCGGCGCCGTCGTCCTTGCAACGCGCCTCCCGGTGGGGCTTGAGCGCCGAGGCGGCTGGGGCGACACCGCGGTCGTGCTCCCGTGGCCCACGAAGGACGCGTTCACCGGCGCCGAGCACGAGCCCGGCCGCGTCCAGCTCGCGGACGCGCTCGCCGCGCTCCCGGTGGCCCTGCTCGTCCCGGAGGTGGCTCGATGAACGCACAGCAAGCCCACGGACCGGCCTCCGTCTGGGCGCCGCGCGCAGGGGCGGTGGACCTCGTGCTCGGGACGGAACGGCTCCGGCTCGAGGCCAGCGACGGCGGGTGGCACGTAGTCCCGGAGTCTGACCGGGCCCGCGTCGCCGCGGCGCTCGCGGCGGGGGAGCGGTACGGCTACGCGGTCGACGGCGCGGGCCCCTTCCCGGATCCGCGCTCGCTGCGCCAGCCGGAGGGCGTCCACGAGCTCTCGGCGGGCTTCGATCTCGGGCGGCACGGGTGGACGGACTCGGCATGGCGGGGCCGCGACCTTGCTGGATCGGTCGTCTACGAACTTCATGTGGGGACGTTCACGCCCGAGGGGACCCTCGACTCGGCCGCGGCGAAGCTTCCGTACCTCGCCGAGCTCGGCATCGGGTTCGTCGAGCTCCTTCCGGTCAACGCGTTCAACGGCCCGCACAATTGGGGGTACGACGGCGTCCTCTGGTCCGCCGTCCATGAGGGCTACGGGGGGCCGGCCGCGTACCAGCGCTTCGTCGACGCCGCGCACACCCACGGGATCGGCGTCATCCAGGACGTGGTCTACAACCACCTTGGGCCCAGCGGGAACTACCTCCCGCAGTTCGGTCCGTACCTGCTCGAGGGCGGCGCCACGGTGTGGGGCGACACGGTCAACCTCGACGGTCCCGATTCCGACGAGGTGCGCGCGCTCATCCTCGACAACGCCCGGCTCTGGCTCGACGATTTCCACGTCGACGGGCTCCGGCTCGACGCAGTTCATGCGTTCGTGGACCGGCGCGCGGTCCATCTCCTCGAGGACCTCGCGGTCACGGCGGCAGACGTCGAGACGCAGACGGGCTCGCGGAAGGTGCTCGTGGCGGAGTCGGACCTCAACGATCCGCGGGTCATCGCGCCGCGGGGTCGCGGCGGCTACGGCGTTGCGAGCCAGTGGAGCGATGACTTCCATCACGCCGTCCACGTGGCCCTCACGGGGGAGACGGAGGGCTACTACTCCGACTTCGCGGATCCCGAGGCCCTCGCCAAGGTCCTCCGCGGCGGCTTCTACCACGACGGCACCTACTCGAGCTTCCGCGGGCGGTGCCACGGGAGGCCCCTCGACCCCGAGATCGTGCACCCCGCCCAGCTCGTAGTGTGCAGCCAGAACCACGACCAGGTGGGAAACCGCGCGGCGGGCGACAGGCCGAGTCAGACCCTTGACTACGACGGCCTGGCCGTCGCCGCCGTCCTCACGCTGGCCTCGCCGTTCACTCCCATGCTGTTCATGGGCGAGGAGTTCGGCGCGCACACGCCCTGGCAGTTCTTCACGTCCCACCCCGAGCCCGAGCTCGCTCGCGCCACGGCGGAGGGACGGCTGCGCGAGTTCGAGCGTATGGGCTGGGACCCCGCGCTCGTGCCGAACCCTCAGGATCCCGAGACGAGGCTCCGCTCGATTCTCGACTGGGGCGAGGCAGAGACGGACGACGGCGCGCGGCTCCTTGCGCTATATCGGCGCCTCATTGCGCTGCGCGCCGAGGCGACGGGCCTGTGGGAAGGGCGTCTCGACGAGACCGAAGTGGCCGGAGGTTCGGAAGGCGAGGGGCGGTGGATCGCGTGGCAGCGGCCCGGCGCGATGGTCGTCGTGAGCCTCGGCCCGGGGCCGGTCGAGTGCCGGCTGGATGGGACGGCCGGGCTGCGTGTGGCCGTCTCGACCCATCCGGCGATCCGCAGGGAGGGCGACGTCATCGCGTTCTCGGGGCGAGGCGCCGTCGTCCTCGTGGGTTGACCGCGACCCGCACGGAGTGAGCAAGAGGAGGCCCCGCCCGGCATCGCCGGACGGGGCCTTCGGCTCAGCGGCCGCGTGCCGAACTATCGGCGGCTGCGCCTTCCCCTGATGGCGCCCCAGATGAGCAGGACGATGATCGAACCGACGATCGCGGTGATCCACGTGCGGATCTCGAAGAACGTCCCCAGCGTGTCGAAGCCGAAGATCAGACCGCCGAGGAGCCCGCCCAGCCAGGCCCCGATCACTCCAAGAATGAGTGTGGCAATCCAGCCGCCGCCCTGCCTGCCAGGCAGAATGGCCTTGGCGATGGCCCCGGCGATGAGGCCGAGAATCAGATATCCGAAGAATCCCATGGCTACTCCTTGTCGCGCGTCCAGTACACCAACGGTGATACAGAAAACTGTATGACGTGGCAGCGTCACAATCGACTGTGCCGCAGCTCACTTTGGCTGCCCCAAGGGATAGTTCTAGGATCGAGGCCGTGACCTACACCGCGGCGGACGGCCGCTACCAAGCGATGCAGTACAACCGGGTGGGACGCAGCGGACTCAAGCTGCCAGCCATTTCGTTGGGCCTCTGGCACAACTTCGGCGACGACAAGAGGTTCGAGGAGCAGCGCGCCATCCTGCGCAGGGCCTTCGACCTCGGCGTGACCCACTTCGATCTCGCCAACAACTACGGGCCGCCTCCGGGAAGCGCTGAATCGAACTTCGCGCGGCACCTCCGCGAGGACTTCCGCCCGTACCGCGACGAGCTCATCATCTCGACCAAGGCCGGGTACCTCATGTGGGACGGGCCCTATGGGGAATGGGGCTCGCGCAAATACCTCATCTCGAGCCTCGACCAGTCGCTCCAGCGGATGGGCCTCGAGTATGTGGACATCTTCTACAGCCACCGGCCCGATCCCGACACCCCGCTCGAAGAGACCATGGGCGCCCTCGACTACGCCGTGCGTTCCGGGCGGGCCCTCTACGCCGGCATCTCCTCCTACTCGCCGCAGCAGACCCTCGAGGCCGCACGAATCCTGCGCGAGCTTGGCACCCCGCTGCTCATCCACCAGCCGCGCTACTCGATGGCCGATCGGTGGACCGAGCAGGGGAGCCCGAACCTGTACCAGGCGCTCGACGAGGTCGGTGCCGGATCGATCGTCTACTCCCCGTTGGCTCAGGGCCTCCTCACGAATCGCTACCTCAAGGGCGTTCCCGAGGATTCGCGCGCGGCGAAGCAGAACTTCCTCAAGACCTCGACGCTGACGGAAGACAAGCTCGCGATGGTCCGCGAGCTGGACGCCCTCGCGACCGGCCGCGGTCAGACCCTCGCGCAGATGGCGATCTCATGGGTGCTCCGGCCGCAGCCGTCTGGCGCCTCGCCCGTGACGTCGGCGCTCATCGGGGCGTCCTCGGTCGCTCAGCTCGAGGACTCGCTCGGCGCGCTCTCGGGCTCCGAGTTCCTCGACGACGAGCTCGCCGAGATCGATCGGATCCTCGCGCGCCACTGACCGTCGCAACGGCTGGGCAGGGCAGGGACCCCGCAACGGCTGGGACGGGACCCCGCAACGGCTGGGACGGGACCCCGCAACGGCTGGGACGGGACCCCGCAACGGCTGGGACGGGACCCCGCAACCGTGCGGGGTCCCGTCCTCAATGTTGCGGGGTCCCGTCCGCAGTGGGGACCGCTGCCCTAGCCCTTGGCCCTAGTAGTGGGTCGGCGAGATCTCCGGCCGCTTCCGGCCGAACAGGAAGTAGCCGATCGGCCCGAGCGTGTTCACGAACGTCCCGAGGAACCAACCGAACTTCGATCCACGGACCTGCGAGGCGGGCCTCCGGGCGAGGTCCCGCCAGGCAAGGATCTTGAGGGCGAGGTCGAACGCCCCCATGGTGATGACCCCTGCGCGGCCGCCCGCGCTCATGTCTTTCCACTGCTGCTTGGTTCGGCGTGCCATTACCCCTCCTGTGACAGTCTGTGAGTCGAGTCTAGGCCGGGGCGTGCGCTCGCGGAGTGGATACGATGGCAATGCTCTCCGGCGCCGGATGCCTGCCGCCGGGACTTGATGATCTGCAAGGAGAACCGTGTCTGAGAATTCGATCCGTGTGGCTATTGTCGGCGTGGGCAACTGCGCCGCTTCCCTCGTGCAGGGCGTGCACTACTACCGCGACGCGAATCCCGAGGACACGGTTCCCGGCCTGATGCACGTCGAGTTCGGGCCCTACCACGTGCGCGACCTTGAGTTCGTCGCCGCCTTCGACGTCGACGGCAAGAAGGTCGGCGTGGACCTCGCCGAGGCGATCCTGGCGAGCGAGAACAACACGATCAAGATCGCGGACGTCCCGCCGACCGGCGTGACGGTCCAGCGCGGCCACACGCTTGACGGCCTCGGCAAGTACTACCGCGAGACGATCGAGGAATCGGACGCCGAGCCGGTCGACGTGGTCCAGGCGCTGCGCCATGCCGAGGTCGACGTGCTGGTCTGCTACCTTCCGGTGGGCTCGGACAAGGCCGCGAAGTTCTACGCCCAGTGCGCGATCGACGCGCACGTGGCGTTCGTCAACGCGCTCCCGGTGTTCATCGCGGGCGTCCCGGAGTGGGCGCAGAAGTTCACAGACGCCGGCGTGCCGATCGTGGGCGATGACATCAAGAGCCAGATCGGCGCCACGATCACCCACCGCGTGCTCGCCAAGCTCTTCGAGGACCGTGGCGTGACCGTGGACCGCACGTACCAGCTCAACGTGGGCGGCAACATGGACTTCAAGAACATGCTCGAGCGCGAGCGGCTCCAGTCCAAGAAGATCTCGAAGACCCAGGCCGTGATGTCGAACGTCGAGGCCGAGCTCGCGCCGCGCGACGTCCATATCGGGCCGAGCGACTACGTCGAGTGGCTCGACGACCGCAAGTGGGCGTTCGTGCGCCTTGAGGGCCGCAACTTCGGCGATGCGCCCGTCTCGCTCGAGTACAAGCTCGAGGTGTGGGACTCGCCGAACTCCGCGGGCGTGATCATCGACGCCGTGCGCGCGGCGAAGATCGGCCTCGACCGCGGGATCGGCGGCCCGCTCGTCTCCCCGAGCGCGTACTTCATGAAGTCTCCGCCGGAGCAGCGCGCGGACGACGTGGCCCGCGCGCAGGTCGAGGCCTTCATCCGCGGCGAGGTCGAGCGTTAGACGCACCTTCCCCCGAAAGGCGAGCGCCGCCGTCGTCCGCTGAATGGACGACGACGGCGCTCGCCTCGTCTTTCCCGGAGGCGCTGAAGCTTTGCTCGAGATGGGATCCCGAAACGGGATCCCAAAACTGTTGACTGTGGTCCGAGTCACCACGTATCGTTCTTTTTGGGATCCCAAATAGGGATCCCATACCAAACGTTGCGCACCTCCCGTGGGCCTGCCATTCCAGAAACTGGCGCGGCCCTTCCCAATGTCGTGAAGGAGGACACGTGTCCCTTCAAGAGGAAACTTCGCCGCAGCGCGCTGGCCAAGCCGCGGAGGAGTCCGCGGCCCCGGCCAAGCGCACCGGCGTGCGCTGGAAGCTCTTCGTCCTGCTGCTCGTCCTCGTCACCGTGAACTACGTGGACCGAGGGTCCATCTCGGTGGCGCTTCCCATCATCCAGAAGGAATTCAACCTCACCCCCGAGCTCGTGGGGCTCCTGCTCTCGGCGTTCTTCTGGACCTACGCGCTCATGCAGGTACCGGTCGGCTGGCTCATCGACCGGTTCGGACCGCGCAAGGTCGTCACCGCATCGTGCATCGGCTGGGGCGCCGCGACCGCGGCCTCCGGGCTGGCCGGCGGGTTCCTCAGCATGTTCATCGCCCGCATGGGCATTGGGATCACCGAGGCGGGCGTCATGCCCGCGGGCGGCAAGCTCAACGCCATCTGGATGCACTCGAAGGAGCGCGGCCGCGGCGCGACCATTCTCGACGCGGGTGCCCCGCTCGGCGCCGGCGTGGGCGGCATCCTCATCACCGGGCTCATCGCAGCGTTCGGCGGCTGGCGCATGGCGTTCATCATCGCGGGCATCGCGACGGCGGTCCTCGGCATCTTCATCTGGTGGTACGTGCGGGACAACCCGCGCCAGCACCGGGCCGTCAACGACGCCGAGGCCGAATACATCGAGGCCTCCCACCGCGCCGAGGACGAGGAAGCCAAGGCCTCGGGCAGCACGTCCCGCCGCGGGCTCCTGCCCTACCTGAAGTTCCGGTCGTTCTGGGCCATGTGCCTCGGCTGGCTCGGCTTCAACGGCGTGTTCTACGGCCTGCTCACGTGGGGTCCGCTGTACCTCGCCCAGGCCAAGCACTTCAACCTCAACACCATCGGCTGGTCGACGTTCGTGATCTTCGGCGCGGGCTTCGTGGGGGAGATCCTCGGCGGCACCCTGGCCGACCGGCTCCGGGCCAAGGGGTACGGCACGAATCTCGTGATGCGCTCGCTCCTCGGCGCCTCGAGCGTCATCGTCACGGCGGGCCTCGTCGGGGTGACGATCGTCGGGGACCCGATCGCCGCCGTCGTCCTCCTTTCGGTGGTCCTCTTCTTCCTGCGCTGGGTCGGCCTGTTCTGGGCCGTTCCCGCGACGCTGGGCGGCCGGACGAACGCCGGGGTGCTCGGCGGAGCCATGAACCTCAGCGGCAACATCGCGGGCTTCGTCACGCCGATTGCGGTCGGCTTCATCGTCGGCGCCACGGGCGGGTACACGGGCGCCCTCCTGTACTTCGTCGGCTCGGCGATCATCATGGGCGCGTCCGTCCTCGTCCTCGACTACAGCAAGCGGCTGCCCGTGTGATCACGGCCGGCCGGTTGGGCGCCAACCCGGGCCCAACCGGCAGGCCCGTGGTCGAATGGAATCGAACCGCGTCCGCTGCGCGTCCAGCGCAGCCCGAACCAAGGGGGAGACCCGCATGGCACAGCCCGCCGAGGAGCAGCAGCGCGACCGACCGCTGCGCGAGGTGATCCGCGACACGCTCCGGACACGGATCTTCGAGGGCCACTACGCCCCGGGGACGCGCCTCATCGAGCGGGACCTCGCCGCGGAGTTCAACGTCTCTCGCCTTCCCATCCGGGAAGCGCTGCGGATGCTCGTCCAGGAAGGCGTCCTCGCCGAACGGGCCTCCCGCGGCTTGGTCGTCGCGTCGCTCAGCGAGAAGGACGTCGAGGACCTCTTCGACGTCCGGCTCTCGCTTGAGGTTCTCGCGTGCAGGCTCGCCGCCCAGCGGGCCACGCCGGAGGACATCGAACGGCTCGAAGGGCTCCTCTCCCGAGCCGTGGGCGCGCTGTCCCGGGGCAGCATCAACGAGGCGCACCGGCTCAACAGCGAGTTCCACGACGAGGTGACCCGGATCGCGGACAACGGCTTCCTCCGGACCGCGCTCGAACCGCTTCAGGGCCGCATGCACTGGCTCTTCCGGCACGTCACGGACCTGCCCGAACTCGTCCAGGAGCATCGCGACCTCCTCGCCGCCATCGCGAGCGGCGACCCCGAGCGTGCGGCGACCCAGTCTGCCCACCACATCGGCAAGTACAGAGAGCAGTATCCCGACACGGTCTGACCCGCCCGCGCCGGCCGGAATCATCGGCGCAAGCGGCTGGCGGAGTCGCCGCCTGAAACACTTCAAGGAACCACCTATGAGACTTCTCGTCGTCAATCCGAACATCAGCGAAGACGTGACGGAGTTGATCCGCGCCGAGGCGGAGCGTTCCGCGGACCCCTCGACCGAGCTTGTGGTGCGCACGGCCCCGCGGGGCGTCGAGTACATCGAGACCCGCTTCGAGGCCGTGCTCGCCGCCGGCGCTGTCGCGGAGGTCATCGCCGAGCACTGCGCGGCGGCTGGCGGCGGTCAAGCGGTTGACGGCGTGGTCGTGGCCGCGTTCGGGGACCCTGGCATGCCCGCGCTCAAGGAACTCGTGGACGTCCCGGTCATCGGGATCACGGAGGCGGCGCTGTGCGCGGCGGCGCTCCAGGGCCACCGCTTCTCGATCATCGCAATCTCGGACCGCATCACGGCGTGGTACCGCGAGTGCGTCGAGCACTTCGGCTTCGGCAGCCGCCTCGCGTCGATCCGATCGATCAAGGAGGCGCTGCGCGGCATCGGAACGGTCCAGGACGACTTCCGGCCGACCCTTGTCGAGCTCGCCCGGCTCGCCGTCGCGGAGGACGGCGCCGACGCCGTGATCCTGGCTGGGGCGCCGCTCGCGGGGCTGGCCCGTCACGTCGAGTCTGAGATCCCGGTGCCCGTGGTCGACGGGATCGGCGCCGGAATCCGGCTCGCCGAGGCGGTGGTCGGCTTGCGCTCGGGGCCGCACCGGGCGGGCTCGTTTGCCGCGCCGCCACCCAAGAGGCGCGCTGGCCTCGGCCCGGCCCTCGATGCGGCGCTCGGCGCTGCGCGGCTCGAGAGCGGGGCGCTCGCATGAACGACCTCGTGATTGCCCACGGCGTCGTGGTCAACTCCTTCGGCACCCGCGCCGCCCACGTCGTCGTCGACGGCGGACGGGTCACCGCCGTCGTCGACGCGAGCGAGCCGGTGCCCGCCGCCGACCGAGTGATCGACGCGGCCGGCCGCGTGGTCATCCCCGGCGGCGTCGACGCCCACTGCCACGTAGCCCAGGTGACGGGCCCCTTCCGCACGCTCGACGATTTCGCCGTGACCTCGACCGCCGCCCTGTGGGGCGGGACCACGACGATCCTGGACTTCGGCATCCCCCGCGACGCGGGCGAGACTCCGCTCGAGGCCGCGAAGAACAAGCTTGAGCTCGCCCGCGAGGCGCGCTGCGACGTCGCCCTCCACGGCTCCGTCATCGAGTGGGACGAGACCGTCCCGTCCCAGCTCGAGGAGCTCGCAGCGCTCGGAATCCGCTCGGTCAAGCTCTACATGACCAACCGCGGGACCACGAGGGCGGACAACGACACCGTCCTCAAGGTCATGCGCGAGATGGCCCGCCTCGACGGCCTCACGTACGTCCACGCCGAGCACGACGCCATGATCGCCGACTGCACCCAGGCGCACGCGGACGCGGGGACGATCGGCATCGAGCACCTGCACGAGACGCGCCCCGAGCTCGCCGAGGAGGCCTCCGTCCGCGAGGTCCTCGCGATGGCCGAGTACACGGGCGCGCCCGTGTACTTCGTGCACCAGTCCACGCCCGGCGCCGTGGACCTCGTCGCCGAGGCGCGCG
Organism: Sinomonas albida; assembly: GCF_004919045.1. Classification (GTDB taxonomy): domain Bacteria; phylum Actinomycetota; class Actinomycetes; order Actinomycetales; family Micrococcaceae; genus Sinomonas; species Sinomonas albida. The sequence continues at coordinate 69,007 of NZ_SWDW01000015.1, read as the reverse complement.
CCCGCGGCCTCGCGATCCATTCCGAGACGTGCCCGCACTACCTCGTGCTCGACGACGGCGTCTACGCCTCGCGCTTCCCCGAATGGTTTGCGTGCTGCCCGCCCATGCGCTCGCCGGAGACCGTCGCGGCCCTGCGGGAGCGCTTCGCGGAGGGATCCGTGCACACGGTCTCGAGCGACCACTCGTGCTACGACCTGACGCAGAAGCGCGAGCGCACGGACGACATTCGGCACATGCCCCACGGGCTCCCCGGCGTCGAGACCCGGATGCCGGTTGCGTTCACGGCGCTGGCCGAGGCGCTCGGCGTTGCCGGGCCCGAGGCGTTCGGCCCGCAGGGAACGGACGACGGCACGTCCCCGGCAGCGGCCGGCCCACCCGGGTCGCGGCTGCTCGAGCGCTTCGTGGAGCTGTTCTCCGCGGCACCCGCCCGGATCAACGGGCTCCCCGGAAAGGGTGTCATCGCGCCGGGATGCGACGCGGACCTCGTGGTCTTCGATCCGGCCGAATCGCGGACCGTCGACGGCCGCGCCCTCCACATGGGCACCGACTTCTCGCCGTTCGACGGGCGGGAGCTGCGCGGCTGGCCCCAGAACGTCGTCGCGGGAGGCCGCGTGGTGCTCGACGAGCACGGCTTCCACGACCCAGGGCCGGTGGGCCGGTTCGTGCCCCGGCTCGGCTATCGGGAGGCGGAACAGCAGGCGGCTCAGGATCCGGGCGGCCAGAGTTTCGCAGCCGTCGGCGTCCGCGCCCGTGAAGAAGGGGAGTGACGATGGTCCAGGCAAACCGGCCCGCGCGGATCGGCATGATCGTGCCGTCGTCCAACACGTGCCTCGAACCCATGACCTATCGGATTCTCGGCGACCGCGAGGACGTCACGATCCATTCGACCAGGATCCCCGTGACCCGGATCGCGCTCGACTCCGGCTCCGACCGACAGTTCGACGCCGAGGGCATGCGGCGAGCCGCCGAGCTGCTCGCGACCGCGCACGTCGACGTCATCGCGTGGAACGGCACGTCCGGCTCCTGGCTCGGGCCCGATCACGATCGCGAGATCGTTGCCGAGATCACCGCGGCCACAGGCATCCCGTCAACGACCTCGACGCTCGCGTACCTTGACGCGTTCCGCGAGTTCGGCCTGGAGACCGTAGGACTCGTGACCCCGTACACCGCGGACGTGAATCTGGAGGTGGTCTCGAGGTACGCCGCCGAGGGAGTCCGGGTGACCGGCCACCGCGCCCTCGGCCTGAGCGACAACGAATCGTTCGCGCGGGTGACCCCGCAGGAGCTCCTCCCCGGATCGCTCGAGCTCGCCGCCGAGCGGCCCGACGCGCTCGTGTACCTGTGCACGAACCTGTACGGCGCGCCCCTTGTGGCCCGCGTCGAGGAGGAGACCGGGGTCGCCGCGCTCGACTCGGTCGCCGTCACCCTGTGGCGCTGCCTCCAGCTGGCCGAGGCGCCCCTGCTCGACCCGCGCTGGGGCAAGCTGCTCGCGTGAGGCGGGCGCCGCCGTCGTCCGCTGAACGGACGACGGCGGCGCGCGGCCTCCCAGGGGGCAAATCCGCGGGCCGGGTCCTTGACGGTCCTGCCTCGGCGACGTAGACCGGAGCTGTTATCGCGCGCGCCTGGCTGGGATCCTACGCGGACGTGCGTGCTCCGGTCTCATGCACGTCGGGAGATTGCCATGGGCACCGAGCGGTTTGATGCGCTTCGCGAGCAGGTGCGCGGCCAGGTCATCGAGAGCGACGACCCCGAATACGACGAGGCACGCCTTGTCTTCAACGGCATGGTGGACCGGCGTCCCGCGGCCGTGCTGCGCGTCAGCCAGGTGGCCGACGTCATGGCGGCCATCAGGTACGCGCACGGGCTGGGCCTCGACCTCGCGCTGCGCGGTGGCGGCCACAGCGCGCCAGGCTTCGGAACGGTCGACGGCGGGCTCGTCCTCGACTTCTCGGCTCGCCGCGGGGTCCGGGTCGACCCGGCACGACGGACGGCACGCGTCGAGGCGGGCGCGACATGGGCCGACTTCAACCATGCCACGCATGCGTTCGGGCTCGCGAGCACGGGCGGGATCATCGGTTCGACCGGCGTCGCGGGGCTCACCCTCGGCGGTGGGATCGGCTATTTGGCGCGGAAGTACGGCCTTGCGTGCGACAACCTCATCTCGGCGGACGTGGTCCTGGCCGACGGAAGCTTCGTGACCGCGAGCGAGGCAGAGAACGCAGATCTGTTCTGGGCGCTCCGCGGCGGCAGCGGGAACTTCGGCGCCGTGACGTCCCTCGAGTTCCAGCTGCACCCCGTGGACATGGTGCACGTGGGCCTCATCTTCTACGACGCGGCACACGGGGTCCAGGCTGGCGCCGCGTACCGCGAATGGATCGCGTCCCAGCCCGAGGAGATGGGCGCGTTCTACGGGTTCCACCAGGGGCCGCCGGTGCCGTTCCTGCCCGAGGAATGGCACGGAAGGCCCATCGCGGTGGTGGGAGGCATGTGGACCGGGAATGTCGACGAGGGGCCGGCGCATTGGCAGCCGATGCTCGACGCGGCTCCCGTGCTCGGTTCGATGTTCGCCCCGATGCCCTACCCCGCGCTCAACATCATGTTCGACGGACTCAACGGCATCCCCGGCCTCCAGGGGTACTGGAAGGCGGACTTCCTGCGGACCCTGTCCGACGACGCGCTGCGTGTCGCGGTCGAGTACGCGCCGGGGATCCCGACGCCGCACTCTGCCAATCACTTCTATCCGATCGACGGCGCGGTGCAGCGTGTCGCCCCCGAAGCGACGGCGTTCGCCCACCGGGACGTCGGGTTCTCCCCGGCGATCGCGGGCCAGTGGCCCGACGCGTCGGAGAACGAGTCGAACATCGCGTGGGTCCGGAGCTACTGGTCGGCTCTGCACGAGTACTCGGAGCCGGGCGGCTACCTCAACTTCCAGGATGCCGACGACCTGCCGCGCATCGAGGCGACGCTCGGCTCCAACTACGCCCGGCTCGCCGAGGTGAAGGCGAAGTACGATCCGGACAACTTCTTCCACGTCAACCAGAACATCAAGCCCGCCTCCGTCACGCAGGCGGCGCCGGCAGCACCTACGCTTCCGCCGGAGGCGGCGCCAACAGCGTGAGTGGATCGGGCGGCGCCTGCGGGTCCGGAATTGCCGGGCCCGCGGGCGCGCTGGCGTCGGCGACCGCGCCCGCGTCGGCGGGCACGGGCGCGGGCCCCGGCCCGTAGAGCGCGATAAGGCGGCTCGCCTGCGCGAGGGCGAGGAGCTTGAGCACGAGCTGCGAATGCATGTGCATGCCGACGGCGGTGCGCGTCACGAGGGTGTCGAGGTCCTCGGCGGACGCCGCATCGTTGACGTCGACGTTAGCGATGAGGTCCACGGCGCGGCTGTAGGTCTCGAGCGCCTCGGTCGGGATCGTGATTCCGAGCGCACCCATGTGCTCGAGGTGGTCCTCGAGTGCTCCGCGCGCCGCGGTCGGGATGTCGGGCCAGCCGCGCTGCTTCACGCCGGCGTCCCCGGCGCCGGTCTCGCCGGGGAGGGGCTCGCCGAGCGACTGGAGCTCGTGCTGGAGGCCCTTGAGGATCTCGAGGCTGCTCGCGCCGCCGTCCACGAGGGCCACGATCTGGCGGATCTGGGCCACGCTCAGCCCGTTGACGCTGCGGAGGGTCTGGATGGTCTTGATCCGACGGACGTGCGCCTCGGAGTAGTCGGAGCGCGTGGCGCTCACTCGGCTTCCGGCGGGGAGGATTCCCTCCCGGAGGTAGTACTTGATGCTTGCGATCGGCATACCCGTGAGGGTGCTGAGTTCACGCAGCTGCATAGTCCGTCGTGCCCTTCGTGCTGGCCCCCATCTGGTCAGCGTTGTCAAGTCAAACTCTACAAGTTTTCGGTCCTCGACGGGGTTGCGACGTCACCGTGGCACACCCGTCCCAGAGGCACGAGAGCCGTCAGAACAGGCCGACCGCTCGCCCTTGCCCGTCGAGCCCCATCCGCAGCGCGGCGGGTTCCTTCGGGAGTCCGGGCATCGTCATGAGCGCCCCGGTCACGGCCACGATGAACCCCGCGCCCGTGCGCGGCCACAGCTCGCGCACGTGCACCGTGAAGCCCTCGGGCGCGCCAAGGCGCGAGGCGTCGTCCGTGAAGGAATACTGGGTCTTCGCCATGCATACGGGGAGGCGGTCCCAGCCGTTCTCGCGGATCTGCGCGAGCTGGCGGCACGCCCGCTCCGAAAACTCGACGTCGGCGCCCCCGTAGACCTCCCGGACGATCGTCAGGATCTTCTCCTCGACGGTCGCCTCGAGCGGATAGAGCTGCCGGCACCTCCCCGGCGACTCGAGTGCGGCGAGCACTTCGCGCGCGAGTTCGTCGCCGCCGTCGCCCCCTCCGCCCCGGCCCCAGACGTCCGCGACCGCCGCGCGCAGCCCTGCACCGCGGCACCAGTCGAGGATCGCGTCGAGTTCGGCGGGTGTGTCCGCCGTGAATTGATTGACGGCGACGATCGGCTCGAGGCCTAGCTTGCGCACCGTCGCCACGTGCCGCGCGAGGTTCGCCGTCCCGCGGGCCACCGCGGCCGCGTCCGGCTCGCGGAGGCGATCCTTCGGCACGCCGCCGTGCATCTTGAGCGCGCGGACGGTCGCCACGAGGACGACGGCGGAAGGCGCCACGTCCGCGTACCTCGCCTTGATGTCCACGAACTTCTCGGCGCCGAGGTCCGCGCCGAAGCCGGCCTCCGTCACGACGACCTCGGCGAGCCGGCGCGCCGTCGTCGTCGCGAGGACCGAGTTGCAGCCGTGCGCGATATTCGCGAACGGGCCCCCGTGCACGAGCGCGGGCGTCCCGGCGAGCGTCTGGACGAGGTTCGGCTTGATCGCGTCCTTGAGCAGCATCGCCATGACGCCTTGGGCGCCGAGGTCTGCCACCGTGACGGGCTTGCGCCCGTACGTGTACCCCACGGTGATGCGCGCGAGGCGCTCGGTGAGGTCAGCGGCCGAGCTGGCGAGGCAGAACACGGCCATGACCTCGGACGCGACCGTGATGTCGAAGCCGTCCTGCCGAGGGACTCCCTGCGCGGGGCCGCCCAGGCCCACGACGATCTCCCGCAGGGCCCGATCGTTCATGTCCATGACCCGGCGGAACGAGATGCGCCGGGGGTCGATCCCGAGCTCGTTGCCCTGGAAGATGTGGTTGTCGATGAGCGCACACAGCGCGTTGTTCGCGCTCGTGATCGCGTGGAAGTCGCCCGTGAAGTGGAGGTTGATGTCCTCCATGGGCAGCACCTGCGACCGGCCGCCGCCCGTCGCGCCACCCTTCATCCCGAGGATCGGGCCGAGGCTCGGCTCGCGCAGGGCGACCATGGTGCGCTTCCCGGCCCGCGCGAGCGAGTCCGCGAGGCCCACGGTGAGCGTCGACTTCCCTTCGCCCGCTGGGGTCGGGGAGACGCCCGAGACGAGCACCACCTGGCCGAGCCGTCCCGCCCGCGGCAGGCGGTCGACGTCGATCTTGGCCTTGTACCGCCCGTACAGCTCGAGGGCGTCGAGGGGGAGTCCCACGCCCGCGGCGATGTCCTGGATGGGGCGAAGGGTCGCGGACTGGGCGATTTCGAGGTCGCTTGGCGTCGCTGCCGGGGCGCTCATGGGGCCACCCTACCGCGCGGTATGACTGCGTGCAGTCCAACGGCGCACGGCTTAGACAGACGGCGAGACGACCACCGGATGCGCCGCCGCATGGGCGCGCACGGCTCGCCGGTACGCGGCGCGCGTGCCCTCGGCGGTCTGGTCCCAACCGAAGCGCTGCGCGTACATCGACGCGGCCCGGCCCAGGTCCACGCGCGTCACGGGGTCGTCGTAGAGCTGCTCGAGCACGGCCGCCCAGTCGGCGGGGTCGTGGCCCTGGACCAGGAAGCCCGTGCGCCCGTCGCACACCGCCTTCGGGAGCCCGCCCACGCGCGCCGCGACCACGGGGGTGCCGCACGCCTGCGCCTCGAGCGCGACGAGCCCGAAGGACTCGGAGTAGCTCGGCATAGCAAGCACGTCCGCGGAGCGGAACCACTCGGCGAGGACGCCGGCCGGGACGGGCGGCAGGCGGTGCACCACGCCGTCGAGCCCCTCCTCCCGCGCGAGCTCGTCGAGGTCCAGGCCGAGCGAGCCGCTCGGCGCGCCGATGACGCTCACCACGAGCGGGATGTCCGGACGACGGCGGCGCAGCTCGCCCGCCGCGGCCACGAGGACCTGCGGCCCCTTGAGACGCTGGAGGCGGCCGGCGAACAGGACGTGGAACGAGGCGGCCGGCACGCCGGACGCGACACGAGCCCGCGAGCGGAACGCCGGCCGGAAGACGTCGAGGTCGACCCCCGGGCTCACGACGTCGATGAGGTCCTCGTCCACGCCGTAGTGCCGGACGAGTTCGTCTCGCTCGGCGGCCGTGTTGGCCGTGAAGCGTGCTGCAGCCTCGGCGATGCGCTGCTCTCCACGCTCGCGCCACGAGGGTTCTGGCACGTCACCCGCGGCGAGATGGCGGTTCTTCACGCGCGCCATCGTGTGCATCGTGTGCACGAGCGGGACGTCCCATTCCCTCGCCGCGCGCAGCCCCGCAAGGCCCGAGACCCAGTAGTGGCTGTGGACGGCCCGCGGGCGCGTCAGGCCGTCCATGCGGTCGAGGATGCCCTCCGCGAATTCGTCGGCGAGCGGCGGCATCTGCTCCTTCGCAAGGCGCCGAGGCGGTCCGGCCGAGATGTGGTGTACCGAGACGCCGGGGGCGATCGCGACCGTGTCCGGCTGGGCCGGATCGGTTGCTCGCGTGAAGATGTCCACCCCGAGACCGTCCGCCGCGAGGGCGCGCGCGAGGTGGCTGATATAGACGTTCATGCCGCCCGCGTCGCCCGCGCCGGGTTGCTCGAGGGGCGACGTGTGGAGGCTGATCATCGCCACGCGGTCCTGGTGCTGCACCCTACAAGGCTACGGTTTCCCCGGGCTGGAATAGACTCGTGGGCGTGACTTCCACGCTCCACCCCGCAGCCGAACGCCTCCCGGAGAGGGCCGCCGTCGTCGATCTTGAGGCGATTCGCCACAACGTTCGCCTGCTGCGCACCGTCGCCGCACCCTCCCGCGTGATGGCGGTTGTGAAGGCGGATGCCTACGGCCACGGGGCCGTCCCCGTGGCGCGCGCGGCGCTCGAGGCGGGCGCGTCGTGGCTCGGGGTCGCGCACATCGGCGAGGCCCTCGCGCTGCGCGCCGCGGGCATCGAGGCCCCGACTCTCGCCTGGCTGCACACGGCCGAGAGCAACTTCTCCGCGGCGGTGGGCGCCGGCGTCGACCTTGGCTGCTCAGGCTGGGAGCTCGGCCAGATCGTCCAGGCAGCGCGCGAGCAGGAGCGCCCCGCTCGCGTGCACCTCAAGATCGACACGGGTCTGGGCCGCAACGGCGTGACCCCGGACCGCTGGGAGTCGGTGCTCGACGAGGCCACCGACTACCAGGATCAGGGGCTCCTGCGCGTGGTCGGCGTGTTCAGCCACCTCGCCGTGGCGGACGAGCCCGACCGCCCCGAGACGGACGTCCAGCTCGACGTGTTTCGCGACGCGGTTGCGCTCGCCGAGGACGCCGGCTGCGACCTCGAGGTCCGCCATATCGCCAATTCGCCCGCGATCTTCTCGCGGCCCGACTCGCACTTCGACCTCGTGCGCGCGGGCATCTCGGTATATGGCCTGTCCCCTTTCCCCGAGCAGTCCGCGCGCGATCTGGGCCTGCGCCCCGCCATGACCCTGCGCACGCTCGTGTCCCAGTGCAAGCGCGTCCCGGCCGGCCAGGGCGTGAGCTACGGACTCACGTACCGCACGCCAGGGGAGAGCGCGCTCGGGCTCATCCCGCTCGGCTACGCGGACGGGGTTCCGCGCACGTCGGACGGCGGCCCGGTCCGGATCGCGGACCGGACGTACCGGGTCGTGGGCCGCGTCGCGATGGACCAGATGGTCGTGGACCTCGGCCCCGAGGCCGATCTCGAGGCGGTCGCCGGCTCCGAGGCGGTCCTGTTCGGCACGGGCGAGGACGGCGGCCCCACGGCCGACGACTGGGCGCGCGCCGCCGGCACCATCAACTACGAGATCGTCACGCGGATCAGCCCGCGCGTGCCCCGCATCCACGTGGACTCGGCGGAGCACCGCGCTTCCGCTCCCGCGGACGCCGCGGCGACGACCGCCGGGGGCGCCGCGTGAGCGGTGGTCCCGCCGCGCCGTCGTCGGCCTCGCCGGCGTGGGAGCTTCGCGCGCGGCCGACGACGGCGGAGGAGACTCAGGCGATCGGTGCGGCGCTCGGCCGCATCCTTGAGGCGGGGGACGTCCTCGTGCTGACGGGAGGCCTCGGCGCCGGCAAGACGACGTTCACGCAGGGCCTCGGCGCGGGCCTCGGGGTGCGCGGCGGAATCATCTCACCGACGTTCGTCCTGGTCCGCATCCACCCGAACCTGCCGGACGGGCCCCGGCCAGGGGGCCCCGACCTCGTGCACGTCGACGCGTACCGCCTCGAGGGCGAGGGGGAGATCGACGACCTCGACCTCGAGAACTGGGCGGATTCCTCCGTCACGGTCGTCGAGTGGGGCCGCGGGCGCGTCGAGCACCTCGCGGAGTCGTGGCTCGACATCGAGCTCGTCCGCGGGCCGGCCGGCCCCGGCGTGTGGGCGGGCGCGGTCGACGCGGACCCGGACATGGACTTCGATCCCGACCTCGACGACGCACCCGTCGACGAGGAGTACGACGACGACGAGCCCCGCCTCATGATCGTCCGGGGCTTCGGTCCGCGCTGGGCACAGCCGCCCGCGCTGCCGGGGACCGAGCTGGCCGCGGCGCCGACGGGAGGCAAGCGATGATCCTGCTCGCGATCGACACCTCCGCGATTGCCTCCGCCGCGATCCTGCGCTGGCACGGCGACGAGCGCGAGGCGTCGGTCCTCGCCGAGTTCGCCACGGAAGACACCAAGTCCCATGCCGAGGTCCTCGCGCCCGCCATCCGGGCCCTCCTCGCGGAGCAGGACCTCACGGGGGCGGCCGTGGACAGGATCGTCGTGGGCGTCGGGCCGGGGCCGTTCACGGGCCTGCGCTCGGGGATCGCGACGGCCCGCGCCCTCGCGTTCGCCTGGGGCACGCCCCTCGCCGGCCTCATGAGCCTCGACGCGATCGCGTGGGACGTGCTCGCGGGGACCCCTGCGCAGGCAGACTCCGTCCGCTCGACCTCCACGCTCGGCGCGCCGGACGGGCAGCGGCCCGCGCCGCCGTCGTCCGACTTCCTCGTCGCGACGGACGCCCGCCGCCGCGAGGTCTACTGGGCCCGCTACACGGCCGCGGGCGCGCTCGCGGACGGCCCCCACGTCGCCTACCCGGACGCGCTTCCGGCACTCCCCGTGTACGGCTCGGGTGCGGGAATCTACGGCGAGAAGCTCGCGGAGGCGGGCGCCGCCGTCGTCCCCGGCTTCGAGCGCGCCCAACCGACCGCGGCCTCGCTCGGGCACGCGGCCGTCGAGCGGCTCGCCCGCGGGGAAGCGCTTCTGGACACCGCGCCGAAGTATCTGCGCGAATCGGACGCCCAAGTGCCCGGCCCGCGGAAGAAGGCCCTATGAGTGCCGCGGCCCAAGCTGGCGGGATGCCTCGCGGCGTCGTGCTCCGCGACATGACCGAGGCGGACGTTCCCGCCGTGCACGAGCTCGAGCTGGCGCTCTTCCCGATCGACGCGTGGCCCGAGCGCATGTTCCGCGACGAGCTCTCGCAGCCGTCGACGCGCCGCTACTACGTGGCGGAGGAGGCCGGGCCCGATGGGGTGCCGCGGATCGTCGCGTATGCGGGAGTCATGTGCGTGCCGCCGATCGCCGATGTGCAGACCATCGCCGTCGTGCCCGAGCGCGAGGGCCTCGGGATCGGCTCCGCGGTGCTCACGGAGCTCATCGCGGAGGCGCGCCGCCGCGGCGCCCGGGATGTGCTGCTCGAGGTCCGGGCCGACAATCCGCGCGCGCAGGGCCTGTACCGGCGCTTCGGCTTCGCGCAGATCCACACGCGCCGCCGCTACTACCGCGACGGCGTCGACGCGCTCATCATGCAGCTGCCGCTCGAGGTCCCGCCCTCGGGCGAGGGAGGAACCCAGTGAACCAGCCGCTCGTGCTCGGCATCGAGTCTTCGTGCGACGAGACCGGCGTGGGGATCGTGCGTGGTGCGACGCTCCTGGCCAACACCGTCTCCTCCTCCATGGAGGAGCACGTCCGCTTCGGCGGCGTCATCCCGGAGATCGCGTCCCGAGCGCACCTCGACGCCATGGTGCCGACGCTCCGCGAGGCCCTCGGCACCGCGGGCGTGGCGCTCGAGGACGTCGACGCGCTCGCCGTCACGTCCGGGCCCGGGCTCGCCGGAGCGCTCATGGTCGGCGTGTGCGCCGCGAAGGCGCTGGCCGTGGCCACGGGCAAGCCGCTGTTCGCGATCAACCACCTCGTGGCGCACGTGGGGGTCGGGCTGCTCGACGGCGGCGTCTACGCCGGGGAGCTGCCCGAGGACCTCGGGGCCCTCCTCGTCTCGGGCGGGCACACCGAGATCCTCCGCGTGCGGAACATCGCGTCCGACGTCGAGCTGCTCGGCTCGACGATCGACGACGCCGCCGGCGAGGCCTACGACAAGGTCGCCCGGCTCCTCGGCCTCGGCTACCCCGGCGGCCCGGCCATCGACCGGCTCGCGAAGCAGGGCGATCCGCGCGCTTTCCGCTTCCCGCGCGGTCTCACGCAGCCCAAGTACATGGGCTCCCCGGAGGCCCCCGGGCCGCACCGCTACGACTGGTCGTTCTCCGGGCTCAAGACGGCCGTGGCGCGCTGCGTCGAGCAGCACGAGGCGGCAGGGAAGCCCGTGCCGGTGGCGGACATCGCGGCGTCGTTCCAGGAGGCCGTCGTGGACGTCGTGACGTCCAAGGCGATCCTCGCATGCCGCGAGCACGGGATCCGCAACCTGCTGCTCGGCGGGGGAGTGGCCGCGAATTCGCGGCTGCGCGAGCTCACGGCCGAACGCTGCGCGGCCGCTGACATCTCGCTCGCCGTCCCGCCCTTCTCGCTGTGCACCGACAACGGCGCGATGGTGGCCGCGCTCGCGGCCCGCGTCATCATGGACGGCGGCTCGCCGAGCGATCTCGCGTTCGCGCCGGACTCGTCCCTGCCCGTGACGACCGTGTCGGTCTGACCCCGGGTCGGATTTCTCAGCGGCGGGGGCCGCGCCGCCGCCACGCGATCGCGGCCTCGACGAGGGCATAGACGGCCCCGAGCGCCGCGACGATGAGCGCGGCCTGGAAGTGCGAGGTCACCGCGAGGACTACGGCGACCACCGCGACGACGAAGACGAGCCGCCCAGGCGAGCGGCGCCGTCGTGCGTCGTGTGGGCTCACCCGGGGTGACCTTGGCGCATGAGGCGCGCCTCCTCGAGGACGACGGCGCGCAGGTCGCCGCCGTGCATTTCGGCGACGCGCCGCTGACGCTGGTAGCCGGCGCCGCGGCGCAGGATGCCCTCGACGTCGCGCAGCTCGGACTCGCAGCCGAGGTCACGGGAGATGGGCTCGAGCCGATTCAGGGTCTCGACGAGGTGCTCGGTGACGAGCTGCTCGTGCCCTGCGGCGTCGAGGATGATGATCGCGTCGAGGCCGTAGCGGGCCGCGCGCCACTTGTTCTCCTGCACGTGCCACGGGGGCATGACCGGGATCGCGCCGCCGGCGTCGAGGATGCGCGAGGCCTCCTCGACGAGGCATTGCGTGAGAGCGCCGATCGCGCCGACTTCTTCGAGCGTCGAAAGGCCGTCGCACACGCGCATCTCGATGGTCCCGAGCCGAGGCACGGGTCGGATGTCCCAGCGGATCTCGTTGATCATGTCGATGACGCCCGTGGTGAGCATGTCGTCCACGTAGCGCTCGAAGTCCTCCCAGCGGGGGAACTGGAACGGCAGGCCGGCGGTGGGGAGCTGCTGGAACATGAGCGCGCGCTGCGACGCGTAGCCGGTGTCCTCGCCGCTCCAGTACGGGCTCGAGGCCGAGAGCGCCTGGAAGTGCGGGAAATAGTTCACGAGGGCGTCGAGCACGGGCAGGGCCTTGTCCCGGCGATCGAGACCGATGTGCACGTGGACGCCGTAGATGACCATCTGCCGGCCCCACCACTGCGTGCGGTCGATGAGCTTCGCGTAGCGCTCCTTGTCCGTGACCGGCTGGAGGCGGGGCGGGCTGAACGGATGGCTCCCCGCGGAGAAGAGCTCGACGCCGATGCGGTCGGTGACGCTGCGGACCGCCGCCATGGTTGTGGCGAGGTCGGCCTTGGCCTCGGCCACGGTGTTGTGGACGTCCGTGACGAGCTCGACCGTGTTGAGGAGCAGCTCCTGATGGACGCGCTGGCAGTCGGCGGCCAGCTCGGGATGCTCGTCGAACACGCGGCGCATGACTTCGGGCGCGACGGACACGAGCTCCCCGCCATGGCGATCCACAAGGGCGAGTTCCCACTCCATGCCGATCGTGGACTGCTTCGACGCAGCGAAGTCGATGTCCATCCAGCCCCCGCCTCTGCGCCACGGCCCTGCCGCGGCATCCCTACAGAATGTCCCAAGTCTAATTCAGGGCCCGGGGGCTTTAGGCCGCGAAGTCCGAGCGTGACGGGCGGCCTCGGTCACGCTCGGCTTCGCCTTCTACGACGCCCTTTGATGCAGGGGGTCGGTGACTTGCCGTCTGGAGCTGTCCCTGACGATGAGGGTCGTGGCGAGGGTGGTCTTGCGTCCGATGGGCGGGCCCTCGCCATGGATCCTGCTCATGAGCAGGCGAGCGGCTTCGGTTCCGATGTCGTAGGCGGGCTGGGAGACGACCGAGACGGGTGGGTTGAGAAGCGGTGCCCACGGCGCGTCGTCGAACGTCACAACACCGACGTCGGTACCCACGCCCGGCGGGGCCTCCACGTTCACGTTCGTGGGTGAGCTGACGGTGCACTACGCCGGCAACTACTCCGTCGGCGGGGCGATCCTGACCGAGTACAACAATCTTGGCGGTGCGTCCGGCGTCCTCGGCGCGGCGATCACCGACGAGACGTCGACTCCGAACTCCCCTTGGGGCAGCGGCCGGTACAACCACTTCCAGAAGGATGGCTCGATCTACTGGACCGCAGGGACAGGCGCACATGAGGTGCATGGCGCGATCCACGACAAATGGGCGACCCTCGGGTGGGAGCAGGCAATGGGCTTCCCGACCACGGACGAGACGACAACCCCCGACGGGATCGGCCGTTACAACGCCTTCCAGACGGGCTCCATCTACTGGACGCCCTCGACCGGAGCCCACGACGTGCGCGGAGCGATCCGGGACAAGTGGGCCTCCCTCGGGTACGAACGGAGCGTCCTGGGCTATCCGATCTCGGACGAGATGAACGACCCGGCTGGCAAGCGGAGCAACTTCCAGAACGGGTACATGATCTTCAACTCAACAACGGGAGTCGCAACCGCCTACTACAACAACGGCACCCCCGTATAGCGGAACGAGGCACCCCAGCCCGCCGGGCCTAGCCGCGGCGGCCCGGGCAGACGCAGGGATCCTGGCGCGCTACACGCGGGCCAGGATCTCTGCCGTCCGCGCCGTGTCCGGGAGGCACCCGTAGCCGAGCGTCCGCTTTTCGCCGAGGCGAGCGGCGAGGAAGCCCTCTGCAACGGACGACGGCGCGTGCCCCACGAGGAGGGCACCCTGAAGGGCCAGTGCGAGCTCCTCGGCGAGACGACGGGCCCACGCCTGAGCCTCCTCGGGCTCGCGGGTGGCGTCGGCAAGGAGCGAGAGAGCGCGCCCGAGCTGCGCGTCGAGCACGGGGTCCACGCCGCGCTGCTGCTCGAGCTCGTCCGCGAGGGCCTCGGCCGAAGTGGGCTCGCGTGCGATCGCCCGCAGGACGTCAAGCGCCACGACGTTGCCGGATCCCTCCCAAATGGCCATGACCGGCTGCTCGCGGTACCGCATCGCGAGCGGGAAGTCCTCCGTGTATCCGTTTCCGCCCAGGCATTCGAGGGCCTCGGCCGCGTGCGCGGGGCCGCGCTTGCAGACCCAGTACTTGGCGACTGCGGTCGCGATCCGCGCGAACGCGCGTTCGCGGTCGCCGTCGCCCGCCTGGCCGCGGGCGGCGTCGTCGGCCGCTGCGAGCCGGAGGCCGAGCGCGGTCGCCGCCTCCGACTCGAGCGCAAGATCAGCCAGGACGGCCGCCATAGCCGGCTGGTCGATGAGGAACCGTCCGAAGGCCCGCCGGTGCCGCGCGTGCCACACCGCCTCGGCCACGGCCTGCCGCATGCCCGCGGCGGTGCCGAGCACGCAGTCGAGCCGGGTCTCGTGCACCATGCCGATGATCGCGCGCACGCCGCGCCCGGGCTCGCCGACCCGCCAGCCGACCGTGTCCTCGAACTCGACCTCGGCGGACGCGTTCGCCCGGTTGCCGAGCTTCGACTTGAGCCGCACGAGCCGGAACGGGTTGCGCGAGCCGTCGTCGAGGACGCGCGGAACGAGGAAGCAGGAGAGCCCCGCGGGCTCCTGCGCGAGGACGAGGAACGCATCGCTCATGGGCGCGGAGCAGAACCACTTGTGGCCGGTGATGAGGGCGGTCCCACCGCCGGCGTCGACCGCGGTGGTCGTGTTGGCGCGAACGTCGGAGCCGCCCTGGCGCTCGGTCATCGCCATCCCTACGAGCGCGCCGGGCTTCTGGGCGGCCGGAATGAGCCGCGGTTCGTAGCCCGTACCGTACAGGCGCGGCAGCCAGACGTCGGCGAGGCCGGGTTCCGACGCGAGGGCCGGCACCGCCGCATGGGTCATCGACACCGGGCACGCGTGGCCCGGCTCGACCTGGGCGAAAAGCATGAAGGCGGCGGCCCGGGCCACGTGAGCGCCGGCCCTCGGATCCGCCCACGCCGAGGTGTGCGCCCCGTGCGCCACGGCGTCGCCGAGCACGCGGTGGTAGGCGGGGTGGTACTCGACCTCGTCGAGCCGCTCCCCGTAGCGATCCAGGGCGTGCAGCACGGGCGGATGGAGATTCGCGAGGCGCGCGTTCTCCTGGAACTCGGCCGAGCCGACGAGCCGCCCTGCGGTCGCGAGCGCGCCCGCGGCCCACCCTGCCCCGTACCGGCGCACGCCGTCCACGAGCGCGGCGTTGGTCGAGAATTCATCGACGCCCACGCGGGGCGGCGGTTGGTTCGGTGCGGTGCCCGGCATGGGTCCATTGCACACCGCCGATCCGGTGCGAGCCAGATCCCGCGCCGTACCCGCCGCCGCGACCAGTACCCTTGTGGCGTGCCGATCCTGAACAAAGACATGACGCTGTGCATCTCGCTCTCCGCCCGGCCGAGCAACAACGGGACGCGATTCCACAACTTCCTCTACGAGGCTCTGGGCCTCAATTGGATCTACAAGGCGTTCGCGCCGACGAACCTCGAGCAGGCCATTGCCGGTGTCCGGGGGCTCGGCATCCGGGGCTGCGCCGTCTCGATGCCGTACAAGGAGGACGTCATCGCGCTCGTGGACACCATGGACGCGTCCGCGGCGGCGATCGACTCAGTCAACACGATCGTGAACGACGCCGGAGTCCTCACCGCCTACAACACGGATTACACGGCGATCGCCCAGCTCATCGAACGCAACAGCCTCGACCCGACGCTGTCCGTTCTGCTGCGCGGCTCGGGCGGCATGGCCAAGGCGACGGCTGCCGCCTTCCGAGACGCAGGCTTCCGCGACGTCACGATCGTCGCGCGCAACGAGGCGGCGGGCCGCGCGCTCGCGGATCTGTACGGCTTCGGCTGGCAGGGCGAGCTCGGCGACTCGACGGGGGACGTCATCGTCAACGTCACCCCGATCGGCATGGCGGGCGGCCCCGAGGCGGACGCGCTGTCCTTCCCCGAGGCGACCGTCGAGGCTGCGCGGGTCGTGTTCGACGTCGTCGCCCTCCCCGCAGAGACGCCGCTCGTCCGCGCGGGGAGCGCGGCGGGCAAGACGGTGATCAGCGGCGCCGAGGTGGCGACCATTCAGGCGCTTGAACAGTTCGTCCTGTACACGGGCCTGCGCCCGAGCGACGAGCAGGTGCGCGCCGCCGAGGAGTTCATGCGAGCCCAGTAAAAAACGCACGACGGCGGTCAGCCCGCCTTGGGTACGCACGACGACGCTCAGTCACTGGGCGTCGATCTCAGGGCGGGCGCCTCCCGTTATGGTCTGTTATGGATGGCCGGTTCCGTAACAAAGCATAACTAGGCGCGGCGTGTCAGCGGTGGGGGAGCGACCGTCGTCGTCGACGGCTTCGATGTTCCAGACGTCGTTGTTCTTCGTGAGTCCTGCGCGTCCTGAGCCCTCCGCGACTGGATCCTTACAGGCGCAATGACGCCTAAGCCGGCTCGACGATGGCCGCCACGCGGTCCTCGCCGATGCGCGTGAGCACGAGCGTGGCGCGTTTGTGCGGCGCCTTCTTGGGCGTCTTGCCCTGGCCTGCGAGGAGCAGCTTGCGGAGCTCGTCCGGCGTGACCGCCATGCCGCGCTTCTTGATGTCGAGCGTGCTGATGCCCTCGTCCCGAACCCATTGGCGCAGGGCGCGGACGTTGTAGTGCCGCACCTCGAGCACGCGAAAGGCCCGCGCGAACGGCGTCTGGACCAGATTCGGGGCGCAGATGTACGCGATATGCGGGTCCACGAGGTGGCCGCCGAGGCGATCGGCGAGCTCGGCGACGAGGCCCGCGCGGATCACGGCTCCGTCCGGCTCGTACAGGAAGCCCTCGAGGGGGCCCACATCGGCAACGGTCCCGCCGCCGAAGTCGGTCTCGGCCACGAGCTCGGACGCGGAATCGTCCGCGATGACGAGCGCGGCTCGGCGGACGCTCGGCCGCTTGAGCGCGTTGAAGTAGAGCGAGACCTCGGCGACGTCGCCGTCGACCGAGACCCACTGCGCCTCGCATGCCGTGGGGACGGAGTCGTGGGGGAGGCCTGGTCCGAGCTTGACGCCCACGGGCAGGCCGCGGTCCGCGAGGTCGGAGGCGAAGCTGAGCGGCGGCGAGAAGTCCTCGGGGTCCCACAGGCGTGTGGTGCCGGACGTCGTCGTCGTTCGGCGCGCGGGGTCCAGCCAGACGCCGTCGATTCCCTCGAGCGGGACTGTCTGCGCGTCGGCGTGGACCACGCGCACGCTCGGGAACGGCATGAGGTTCACCGTGGCGCACGCGGCGGTCGTCTCGTCGAGCTCCACGGCGGTGACGTCCAGATCGAGGGAGGCCATGGCCATCGCGTCGGATCCGAGTCCGCAGCCCAGATCGGCCACGCTCTGCACTCCGGCGTCCACGAAGCGCCGTGCGTGCCGCGCCGCGATGCTGAGCCGCGTGGCCTGCTCGAGGCCGGGGCGGGTGAAGAGCATGTGCCGGGAGAACTCGCCGAATTTCGTTTCGGCCTTGAGCCGCAGCCTGGCCTGGCTCAGGACGGCGGAGACGAGCTCCGGGGCATGGCCCGCTTTGCGCAGCCGGGCCGAGATGGCCAAGGCGTCTTCCTCGCGGTACGGGCCGAGCGAGTTGAGCAAGGCCCACCCCTCCGTGGTGAGCAGCGGGGCGAGCTGCTCGGGGGCTGGGTGGTCTGGGGCCATGGTTCAAGCCTAGTTCACACGCGGTCGCCGTCCCCGCCGGGGCCTCCCGGATCCGGCTAAGGTGGAGGCATGGAGACGACGCCTGCAGCCTCGCCGACCGCCCACAACGGGGGTTCCTCCCGCACCATCCGGACGGTGTTGATCGTGGGCATTGTGCTCGCGGTCGTCTCCGCGGTTCTCCTCGCCGTCGTGCTGGGCCTCGACGCGTTCACGGCCGCCGTCTACTCGGTGGGCGGCAAGAGCATCGACGATTCGACCCCGGAGGCCGCCGCCCTCCGCGACCAGTACCTCGGGGCCAAGATCGCTTCCATCGTGGGCCTCGTGGTGGGCGGCGTGTTCCTCGTGGGCCCGCTCGTCGTGATGTACCTCAACCGCGGCCGTTCGGGCGACGACGGCGACGACCTGAGCTTCGACGAGCTCGCCGGGGAGTAGCCCGCTGCGCACCCGAAGCGCGCGCTCACTGGCACTCGCCTTGACCGAGTGCCAGCCGCTCAATAGAGTCGGGGATAGCACTCGGCAGGTTGGAGTGCTAATTGTCCAGGCACGCTCCCGGCACCCGCGACGACGGTTGCATGCCCGGTTCCGTTTTCCGTGATCCGTTCATGAAAAGGAGAGATCCGTGTCGGTCTCCATCAAGCCCCTCGAGGACCGTATTGTCGTCAAGCCGCTCGAGGCGGAGCAGACCACTGCTTCGGGCCTCGTGATCCCGGACACCGCCAAGGAGAAGCCCCAGGAGGGCGAAGTCGTCGCTGTCGGCCCCGGCCGCGTTGACGACAACGGCAACCGCGTCCCCGTGGACGTTGCCGTGGGCGACGTTGTCCTCTACTCGAAGTACGGCGGCACCGAGGTCAAGACGGGCGGCACCGAGTACCTCGTGCTCTCCGCCCGCGACGTCCTCGCGATCGTCGTCAAGTAGTCAGCGCCGAGCAGGACTCGAGTGCGGCAGCACCCCGGCCCGCAGCGGCCGGGGTGCTGCCTTTGAGCCAAGGAGAAGCGAATGGCAAAGCAGCTTGCATTCAACGATGACGCCCGCAAGGCCCTCGAGGCCGGCGTCGACAAGCTCGCCGACACCGTCAAGGTCACGCTCGGCCCCCGCGGCCGCAACGTGGTCCTCGACAAGAAGTGGGGCGCGCCGACCATTACCAACGACGGCGTGACGATCGCCCGCGAGGTCGAGCTCGAGGACCCGTACGAGAACCTCGGCGCCCAGCTCGCCAAGGAAGTCGCGACCAAGACCAATGACGTGGCCGGCGACGGAACCACGACGGCGACCGTGCTCGCCCAGGCGCTCGTCAAGGAGGGCCTCCGCAACGTGGCCGCTGGCGCGGCCCCGGGCCAGATCAAGCTCGGCATCGAGGCCGCGGTCGAGGCCGTGGCCAGGCGGCTCGGCGAGAACGCACGCGAGGTCTCCGGCGGCCAGGTCGCCAGCGTCGCCGCGATCTCGGCCCAGTCCGACGAGATCGGCGACCTCCTCGCCGAGGCGTTCTCGAAGGTGGGCCAGGACGGCGTCATCACCATCGAGGAGTCCTCGACGACGCAGACGGAGCTCGTCCTCACCGAGGGCATGCAGTTCGACAAGGGCTACCTGTCCCCGTACTTCGTGACGGACGCCGAGCGCCAGGAGGCCGTCCTCGAGGACGCGTACATCCTCATCCACCAGGGCAAGATCTCCTCGCTGCAGGAGTTCCTCCCGCTCCTCGAGCAGACGCTGCAGGCCTCGAAGCCGCTGTTCGTCATCGCCGAGGATGTCGAGGGCGAGGCCCTCTCGACGCTCATCGTCAACAAGATCCGCGGCACGATCAATGTCGTCGCGGTCAAGGCACCGGGCTTCGGCGATCGCCGCAAGGCCATGCTGCAGGACATCGCGACCCTCACCGGTGCGCAGGTCGTCTCCCCGGAGGTCGGCCTGAGCCTCGATCAGGTGGGCCTCGAGCAGCTCGGCACCGCGCGCCGGATCACGGTGACGAAGGACACGACCACGATCGTCGACGGCGCGGGCTCTTCCGAGGACGTCGCCGGGCGCGTCGCCCAGCTCCGTGCCGAGCTCACCCGCACCGACTCCGACTGGGACCGCGAGAAGCTCCAGGAGCGCCTCGCGAAGCTCGCGGGCGGCATCGGCGTCATCAAGGTCGGCGCGGCCACCGAGGTCGAGCTCAAGGAGAAGAAGCACCGCATCGAGGACGCCGTCTCGGCGACCCGCGCTGCACTCGAGGAGGGCATCGTGGCCGGCGGCGGCTCCGCGCTCGTCCACGCGGTCCGCGCGCTCGACGAGGACCAGGCCATCGCCTCGCTCGAGGGCGATCTCGCCGTCGGTGCGAACATCGTGCGCCGCGCGCTCGTCCAGCCGCTGCGCTGGATCGCGCACAACGCGGGCTTCGACGGCTACGTCGTCGCGGCTCGGGTCGCCGAGGCCGAGGTCAACCACGGCTTCAACGCGAAGTCGGGCCAGTACGAGGACCTCATCGCGGCCGGTGTCATCGATCCGGTCAAGGTGACGCGCTCCGCTCTGCGGAACGCGGCGTCGATCGCGGCGCTCGTGCTCACCACGGAGACGCTTGTCGCCGACAAGCCTTCCGAGGATGAGCCGGCGGGCCACAGCCACTAGGCTGCAGGGCCGCTAGCAGCGCTCCACACGAGGGCCGTCCCAGCTTTGCTGGGGCGGCCCTCGTCGCGTCCCCGGGGGCGTCCTCGGGGGCCCACGCGCCGTCGTCCGCGCACCGCGCAGCGCTCACACGCAGAAGCTATGGCTCTCACAAGATCTCCACAGGATCGCACGGCGGAATGGTGGGGCAGAACGAAACCGGAGGGGTGTGCGCGTGACGACCGAGGCGACCGACTTGCCAGTGCTGACGCAGAGGACGACGGCGGCCGGGCGCCCCGCGCGCGACGCCGAGCCTCCCGGGGCGGCAGCGCGGAAGTTCCGTCCGGAGATCCAGGGCCTCCGCGCCGTGGCCGTGCTTCTCGTGGTCCTCTATCACGTGTGGCTCGGGCGCGTCTCGGGCGGCGTGGACGTCTTCCTCATGATCTCGGCGTTCCTCATGACGGGCCAGTTCGTGGCCCGTCACCGCCGCGGCGAGCGGACCCGCCTCGTCAAGCACTGGCTGCACGTGTTCCGGCGGCTCATGCCCGCCGCCGTGGTCACGATCGCGGGCACCATCGGCGCGACCGTCCTGTTCCTGCCCGCGACCCGCTGGAGCGCCGTCCTCCAGCAGGGCCTCGCCTCGCTCGTCTACGCCGAGAACTGGCTCCTGCAGAGCGACGCCGTGAACTACTACGCGCAGGACCATGCGCTCGCGAGCCCGTTCCAGCACTTCTGGTCGCTCTCGATCCAGGGCCAGATCTTCATCCTGTTCCCGCTCCTCTTCGTGGCGCTCGGCGCGATCGCGCGGCGATTCGCGCTCCGCTACGAGCGGTTGCTCGCCATCGTGATCGGGGCGGTGTTCGCGGCGTCGTTCGTCTACTCCGTCATCGACACCCTCGTGAACCAGGTGCAGGCATACTTCTCCCTTCCCGCCCGCGTGTGGGAGTTCGCACTGGGAAGCCTCGTGGCCCTCGTGATCGACCGGGTGCGGATCCGCCCGTGGATCGCGGTGCTTATCGGCTGGGCGGGCGTCGCCTCGATCGTCGTGTGCGGGATCGTGATGGACGTCGAGACCGCGTTCCCAGGCGCGATCGCACTGTGGCCCACGCTGTCCGGCGCCGCCGTCATCCTCGCGGCCCAGCACGGCGGGCGGCTCGGCGTCCACCGCCTCCTCGCCTCGCGGCCCCTCCGGAAGCTCGGCGACATCTCCTACGGCCTCTACCTCTGGCACTGGCCGGTGCTCGTCATCGCGCTCACGTGGCGGGACAAGGACAGCGCGGGGTGGCTCCTCGGGACGTGCGCCATCGTGCTCTCGCTCGTGCTCGCGTGGGCCACCATCACGTTCGTCGACCTGCCGTGGCGTGCGTGGGAGTGGCCGGAGCAGCGGCTTCCGAACGGCGTGATCGCCGTGGTCGCGTGCGCGCTCGTGGCAGTCGTGCCGATCGGGTCCGTCATGACGACGATCCAGACCAAGACGACCGTCGCCGAGGCGAAGGCCGTGGTGAACAATCCGGGGGCCGCCTCGCTTGTCCCGGGCTACACGAATCAGGCGTCGCCGTCCGCGCAGCTGCTCCCGCTCGCCCAGAACCTGCCGAACGACTGGTTCGGCCTCCCGTCGAAGTGCTCCGCGGACCTCAAGGTCCCCTCGAGCCTCCAGGGCAACTGCCTCATGAACAAGGCGGGATCGAGCGCGTCCAAGACGATCGTGGTGGTGGGGGACTCGCACGCCGAGCAGTGGACCGCGGCGCTCGAGCCGGTCGCCGAGCAGCACGGCTGGCGCGTTGTGACGCTGCTCTTGGGCGGATGCGTCTACTCGCCGAGCGTGACCACGCCGAACGCGGCCTGCAACCAGTTCAACGCGAACGTGGCCGCGTACCTCGCCGCCAACCCGCCCGGCGCGGTGTTCACGGTCGGCACTGTCGCGGCGCCGTCGTCGTCGGAGGAGACCCTCACGCCGGGCCTGGACCAGACGGTGGCCGCCCTCACGGCCAAGGGCACCGAGGTGATCGCGATCCGCGACAACCCGCGGTACACCTTCGACATGGCGGACTGCGTGGTCCGGAACGGCGCAACGAGCGCCGCATGCAATCCGTCCCTCTCGAGCGTGCAGGCGGCCCAGTCGCCGCTCGCGACGTTCGCGGCGCAGCACACGTCAGGCTTCGCGGCGATCGACATGACCGACCTCGTGTGTCCGAACGGAGCGTGTACCGGCGTCATCGGCAACATGTACGTCTACATGGACGACAACCACCTCACGCGCACGTACGCTGCCTCGATGTCGGCGCAGCTCGGCCAGCGGCTCCTCGCCGCTACCGGGTGGGCGTGACGGGTCGGCTGACCGACCCGACTGTGGCCTTGGTCACCCGGCGGGCCAGCGGAATACCAGCTCGCTACGGGGAAGTTTAGGATAGAGAGCACCGCAGCAGACCAGTCCCGTAAGCACTGGCTGGTCATCAGCACTTCTGTCAGTTCGCGCCGTATCCCCCCGTTGGCGCACGGCCAAGGAGCACTCATGACCAATGCCCCCGAGCATGACCCGTTCGGCTTTCTGGGACTCACCTACGACGACGTCCTCCTCCTGCCCGGTCCCACGGACGTCATCCCCTCCGAGGCTGACACGTCCACCCGCCTCTCGCGCCGCATCCGCCTCGGCATCCCGGTCCTCTCCGCCGCGATGGACACGGTGACCGAGGCGCGCATGGCCATCAGCCTCGCGCGCCAGGGCGGCATCGGCATCCTGCACCGCAACCTGTCGATCGAGGACCAGGCCGAGCAGGTGGACCAGGTCAAGCGCAGCGAGTCGGGCATGATCACGAAGCCCGTCACGGTCGGGCCCGAAGCGACGCTCCGCGAGCTCGACGACCTGTGTGCCCATTACCGCGTCTCGGGCCTCCCGGTCGTTGACGCGAACCGACGCCTGCTCGGCATCATCACGAACCGCGACACGCGCTTCATCGCGCACGAGGAGTTCGCGACCCGCAAGGTGCACGAGGTCATGACGCCGATGCCGCTCGTGACCGCGAAGGTCGGCGTGGGCCGCGACGAGGTGATCGGCCTCCTCGGCAAGCACCGGATCGAGAAGCTCCCGCTCGTGGATGACGACGGTCTCCTTCAGGGACTCATCACGGTCAAGGACTTCGAGAAGGCGGAGCTGTACCCCAACGCGACGAAGGACGAGGCAGGGCGGCTCCGCGTCGGAGCCGCAGTCGGCTTCTTCGGCGACGGCTACGAGCGCGCGATGGCCATGGTCGAATCCGGGGTGGACGTCCTCGTGGTCGACACGGCCAACGGCCACAGCCAGGGCGTGCTGGACATGATCTCGCGGCTCAAGAAGGATCCCGCGGCGGCGCACGTCGACGTGATCGGCGGTCAGGCCGCGACGCGCGAGGGCGCGCAGGCCCTCATCGACGCCGGAGCGGACGCGATCAAGGTCGGCGTCGGGCCGGGCTCGATCTGCACGACCCGCGTCGTCGCCGGCGTTGGCGTCCCGCAGATCACGGCGATCTACGAGTCCTCCAAGGCGGCCATTCCGGCGGGAGTCCCGCTCATTGCCGACGGCGGCCTCCAGTATTCGGGCGACATCGGCAAGGCGATTGTCGCCGGGGCGGACTCGGTCATGCTCGGCTCGCTCCTCGCCGGCACGGCGGAGGCCCCGGGCGACCTCGTCTTCATGAACGGCAAGCAGTTCAAGTCGTATCGCGGCATGGGCTCGCTCGGCGCGATGCAGACACGCGGCAAGAACACGTCGTACTCGAAGGACCGCTACTTCCAGGCCGACGTGCCGAGCGACGAGAAGCTCATCCCCGAGGGCATCGAGGGCCAGGTTCCGTACCGCGGCCCGCTCGGCGCGGTGGCCCACCAGCTCGTGGGCGGCCTGCGCCAGACGATGTTCTACGTCGGCGCGCACACGATCGACGAGCTCAAGGCCAAGGGGAAGTTCGTTCGCATCACGTCGGCGGGCCTCAAGGAGAGCCACCCGCACGACATCATGATGACGTCCGAGGCCCCGAACTACCGCAGGTAGGCCCAGCGTCACGAGGCCCTCGCACCCTCTGGGGTGCGGGGGCCTTCGACGTCCCGGCGGGTAAGGTAGGGGCCGTGACCTACGAGATCGAAATCGGCCGCGGCAAGCGCGGTCGGCGCGCATACTCCCTCGACGACATCGCGATTGTCCCCAACCGGCGCACCCGGGATCCCGAGGACGTCTCGGTCTCGTGGCAGATCGATGCGTACCGCTTCGACATGCCGGTCATCGCTGCGCCGATGGACTCGGTCATGTCTCCCGCGACGGCCGTCGAGCTGGGCCGTCTCGGCGGGCTCGGCGTCCTCGACCTCGAGGGCCTGTGGACGCGCTACGAGGATCCCGAGCCGGTGCTCGCCGAGATCGCTGCCCTTGAGGGGGAGCCGTCGAGCCCGTCGGTCACGCGGCGGCTGCAGGAGCTCTACACCGCTCCCGTCAACCCCGAACTCATCACGTCGCGCCTTGCGGAAATCCGGGACGCGGGCGTGACCGTCGCCGGCGCGCTCACGCCCTCCGGCACCGTGAGCCACTACAAGACTGTGCTGGCGGCCGGCGTCGACCTCTTCGTCATCCGGGGCACCACGGTCTCCGCCGAGCACGTCTCGAAGGGGCAGGAACCGCTCAATCTCAAGAAGTTCATCTACGAGCTGGACGTCCCGGTGATCGTCGGCGGCGCCGCGGGCTACACGCCGGCGCTGCACCTCATGCGCACGGGCGCGGCTGGCGTGCTCGTGGGCTTCGGCGGGGGTGCGACGACGACGACGCGCCGCGCGCTCGGCATCCACTCCCCGCTCGCCTCGGCGATCAGCGACGTCGCCGCGGCCCGGCGGGACTACATGGACGAGTCCGGCGGCCGCTACGTCCACGTGATTGCCGACGGCGGGATGGGCACCTCGGGCGACATCGTCAAGGCTATCGCGATGGGTGCGGACGCCGTCATGCTCGGCTCGGCACTCGCCCGCGCCGAGGAGGCCCCGGGCCACGGCTGGCACTGGGGCGCCGAGGCGCACCACCCGGACACGCCGCGCGGCGAGCGCGTCAACATCGGCACGGTCGGGCCGATGCGCGAGGTCCTGTTCGGCCCGGGGCACCACCCCGACGGCACGTCCAACCTCGTGGGCATGCTCCGCCGGTCGATGGCCACGAGCGGCTACCTCGAGCTCAAGGAGTTCCAGCGGGTGGACGTCGTCGTGTCGCCCTACGCGGGGCGCTAGGACGCAGCGAGGAACGGCGGGGCCGCTTGACGGTCTGCCTAGACTCCTAGCAGGTGATTTCTTGCGAGCTGAGGGGGCGCGGACGATGCCAGGACACTTGGGCCCGGAAGGCCGGACGACGGCGATCGAGCGGCTCAAAGCCACGGCGCAGCCGGGCAGGGAGCTTGACGTCCTCATTGTCGGCGGCGGAATCGTGGGCGCGGGCGCCGCGCTCGACGCGGCCACGCGCGGCCTCGAGGTGGGCATCGTCGAGCAGCGCGACTGGGCCTCCGGGACGTCGTCGCGCTCGTCGAAACTCATCCACGGCGGGCTCCGCTACCTCGAGATGCTCGACTTCCGGCTCGTCCAGGAGGCCCTCCAGGAGCGGGGCCTCCTCCTGCAGCGGCTCGCGCCGCACCTCGTGAAGCCGGTCCCGTTCCTGTACCCGCTCACGCGGCGGTGGTGGGAGCGCCCGTACGTGGGCATGGGCATGATCATGTACGACACGCTCGGGCTCACGAGCGGGCACGGCAACGGCGTCCCGCTGCACAAGCACATGTTCCGCCGCGGCACCCTGCGGGCCGCGCCGAGCCTCAAGGACGACGCCATGATCGGCGCCATCCGCTACTACGACGCCCAGGTCGACGACGCGCGCATGGTCACGACGATCGTCCGGACGGCGGCGTTCCACGGCGCGCATGCCGTGAACCGGCTGCGCGTCGAGACGTTCCTGCGTGAGGGGGAGCGTGTGGTCGGCGCGCACGTCCGTGATCTCGAGACGAGCGACGCGTTCGACATCCGGGCCCGCCAGGTCATCAACGCGACCGGGGTGTGGACCGACGAGACGCAAGGCATGATCACGGATCGCGGGCAGCTCAAGGTCCGCGCCTCGAAGGGCGTGCACCTGGTGGTGCCGCGCGACCGCTTCCAGTCGACCGTAGGCCTGATCCTCCGCACGGAGAAGTCGGTTCTCTTCGTGATTCCGTGGGGGCGGCACTGGATCATCGGCACGACCGACACCGAGTGGAGGCTCGACAAGGCGCATCCGGCCGCGTCGAGCAAGGACATCGACTACATCCTCGAGCACGTCAACCGGGTCCTGCGAGTCCCCCTCACCCGGGAAGACGTCGAGGGCGTGTACGCGGGTCTGCGTCCGCTGCTTGCAGGCGAGAACGAATCGACGGCAAAGCTCAGCCGCGAGCATGTCGTGGCGCATCCCGTCCCCGGCATGGTCATGGTCGCGGGCGGGAAGTTCACGACGTACCGGGTCATGGCGCGCGACGCGGTGGACGAGGCCGTCCGGAGCCTCGACGAGCGCGTCCCAGCGAGCGTCACGGACAAGATTCCGCTGCTCGGCGCAGACGGCTACAAGGCCGTGTGGAACCGGCGCCAGCGGCTCGCCGATTCGGCAGGCGTGCACGTGGCACGGGTCGAGCACCTCCTCAACCGCTACGGGTCACTCACGCCCGAGGTCCTCGACCTCATCGCCGAGGACCCCTCGCTCGCGCAGCCTCTTCCGGGCGCCGACGACTACCTCCGCGCCGAAGTCGTCTACGCCGTGACCCACGAGGCGGCGCGGCACGTCGAGGACGTGCTGACGCGGCGTACGCGGATCTCGATCGAGGCCTGGGACCGTGGGGTCTCGGCCGCGCCCGTCGTGGCGGAGCTCATGGCGCCGCTCCTCGGCTGGAGCGAGGTGCAGCGGGAGAACGAGACCGCCCACTATCTCAAGCGGGTCGAGGCGGAGCGGCTCAGCCAGGAGCAGCCCGACGACGCGACGGCCGACGGCGTGCGGCTCGGGGCCGCGGACATCATCCCCGTCAAGTGACGCCCGTGCGTCAAATCACTTCTTCGGTGGCCGGACGGTCAGGGGTGGTCCGTAAAATGGCGGCATGCCCCAACCTTTCGATCGCTACGATGCCCAGCTGACCACCCCCGGGCTCGTCATCCTCGAGATGGAGGCCGCCGACAGGCACGACGCCGCGCGGCAGCTCGCGACGAGGCTCGCCGCCGAGGGGCGGGTCGACGATCTCGACGGCTTTCTCGCCGACGTCGGGGCGCGAGAGCATCAGCTCGCGACGGGCCTGCCGGGTGGTATTGGCCTTCCGCATGCGCGCAGCGAGCACGTCACCGAGCCGTCGATCGCGGTCGGGATCGCGCGCTACGGGCACGCCGTGAATTTCGGGGCAGTGGACGGCCCCGCGTATGTCGTCCTGCTCATCGCGACCCCGGCGTCGAGCTTCTCCGAGCACCTCGAGGTGCTCGCCACGATGGCGCGATCGCTCTCGAAGGACGGCTTCCGCGAATCTCTGCGGCGTGCCAACGACGCGGACATCATCTCCGAGCTCGTCAACTCCGCTCTCGTCTACGGGGACTGAGCCCTTCGGGGCCCTAGGCCGTTTCGGTTTTCTACAGCTTGTCGGAGTACCGTTGAAGGGTGCTCCGAACCGCCCTCAAGCCCCGCTGGCTCTTGGCGCTCGTCGCCGCGCTCGCGGTCTCGGGCGTCTTCGTGCTCTTGAGCCAATGGCAGTTCTCGCGGTCGACTTCCGACGCCCCGCCCGTCGTGACGACGACCGAGAACCCCCAGCCCCTCGTCGCCACGCTGACACCCGGCCGGCCCTTCCCCGCGTCCGCCGCCGATCAGATGGTGACGGCGACCGGACACTTCGATGCATCCCGCCAGGTCGTGGTCCCGAACCGGCTTCTGGACGGTCAGCACGGCTGGTGGGTCGTCACGGCGTTCGTGGTCGACGGCGCCCCTGCCGTGGGCGGCGACCACACGATCGTGATTCCCGTGGCGCGTGGCTGGATCGCCGACCGCTCCCAGGCCAGCCCCCCGCCGTCGGGCGCCGTGAAGCTCACGGGCCGTCTCCTGCCCTCGGAGGCGCCGCAGCAGGACAAGACCTCGGCACCTGGGCAGGCCTCGATGGTCTCGGTCGCGGAACTTATCAACACGTGGGACGTCCAGAGTTACCCGGGCTTCGTGAGCTCGACGCACGAGGTCACGCCCGCCGGCGATCAGGCAGCCGCGGCCCTCAACGGGTCGCTCAAGCCGCTCGACATCGCCGCCCAGCCTGCCTCGGCGCCCGTGAACTGGCTCAACATCTTCTATGCCATCGAATGGGTCGTCTTCGCGGGCTTCGCCGTCTTCCTGTGGTGGCGGCTGGTCCGCGACGACTACGAGCGGCAGCTCGAGGCGGAGGCCGACGCCGCAGCTGAGGCCGTCGGCGCTGCCGAGATCGACGGCGCTGGGACCGGCCGCGCTGGGACCGACGCTGCCGAGGCCGGCGCCTCTGAGACCAGCGCCGCTGATCCCGATTCTTCTGACCTGCGATCCAACACCGGAGGAACACTGTGATCGACCCCAAGCCCGCCACCGGGCGCACGCCCCAGCGCCGCTTCGGCGGCACCGTCGCGCAGATCCGCTCGGCGCTCGGCTTCTACAAGATCATGGCCTACGCGACGGGCTCGATGCTTCTGCTCCTCTGTGTCGAGATGATCCTTCGCTACGGCTTCGGCAAGTTCATCTTCGCGGGCGGCTCCGATGCGTTCACGGGAAAGTCCTTCGGTTTCGGCTTGGCCGACGCCGATCCCGCTGGCGTCGTGGGCGGCTTCAACGTCTCGATCACGATCCTCATCGTGCACGGCTGGATGTACGTGCTGTACCTCATCTCCAACTTCCGGCTGTGGTCGCTCATGCGCTGGCCGTTCGTGCGGTTCATCCTCATGGCGCTGGGCGGCGTCGTGCCGTTCCTGTCCTTCTTCGTCGAGCGCCGCATGCACGCCGAGGTGGACCGCGAGCTCGTCGCGCACCCGGACGCCGGCCAACGGTACTGAGTCGCGGTTCCGGTAGGCTTGACGGGTGACAACAGCATCCCAGAGCACAGGCTCTCAGACAGCCCACAGGCCGGTGCTGGTGGTCGACTACGGTGCCCAGTACGCGCAGCTCATCGCGCGGCGGGTCCGTGAGGCGAACGTCTACTCCGAGATTGTTCCGCACAGCCTGACCACCGAGCAGATCCTTGCCAAGAATCCGGCCGCCATCATCCTTTCGGGCGGCCCGTCGAGCGTCTACGCGGAGGGTGCCCCGAGCGTCGGAGCCGACCTGTTCGAGGCGGGGGTGCCCGTCTTCGGGATCTGCTATGGCTTCCAGGCCATGGCCAACGCGCTCGGCGGGACCGTGGCGCGCACGGGGCTCCGCGAATACGGTGCGACTCAGGTTTCGGCCGTGGGGGAGCCGCACTCGATCCTCGCGGGCGTCCCCGTGCTGCAGAGCGCGTGGATGAGCCACGGCGACTCGGTGCAGGCTGCACCGGAGGGCTTCGAGGTGCTCGCGACGACTCCGGGCGCCCCCGTTGCCGCGTTCGTGAACCTCGACCGCGCGCTCGGCGGCGTGCAGTGGCACCCTGAGGTCAAGCACTCCGAGTTTGGCCAGGCCGTCCTCGAGAACTTCCTGTTCGGCGTCGCCGGGCTCGAGCGCAATTGGACCACGGGCAACATCCTCGACGAGCAGGTCGGCCGCATCCGCGAGCAGATCGGTGACGCGCGCGTCATCTGCGGGCTCTCGGGCGGGGTCGATTCGGCCGTCGCGGCCGCCCTCGTGCAGCGAGCGGTCGGGGACCAGCTCACGTGCGTCTTCGTCGATCACGGTCTCCTCCGCGAGGGTGAGGCCGAGCAGGTCGAGCGTGACTTCGTGGCCGCGACCGGCGTCAACCTCTACGTGGCGAACGAGCAGGAGCGATTCCTTTCGGCGCTGGCCGGGGTGACGGATCCCGAGCAGAAGCGCAAGATCATCGGCCGCGAGTTCATCCGCGCCTTCGAGGAGGCCGAGCGCGCCATCGTCGAGAAGGCCAAGGCCGAGGGTGAGCAGATCCGCTTCCTCGTGCAGGGGACGCTCTACCCGGACGTCGTCGAGTCCGGCGGCGGCGAGGGTGCCGCGAACATCAAGAGCCATCACAACGTGGGCGGTCTGCCCGAGGACATGCGTTTCGAGCTCGTCGAGCCGCTGCGCGCGCTGTTCAAGGACGAGGTCCGTGCTGTGGGGCGTCAGCTCGGCCTCCCGCCGGAGATCGTGGGCCGCCAGCCATTCCCGGGACCGGGACTCGGCATCCGCATCGTGGGCGAGGTGACAGGCGAGCGGCTTGCCCTTCTCCGCAAGGCCGACGCGATCGCCCGCCACGAGCTCACGACGGCCGGACTCGACGACGAGGTGTGGCAGATGCCCGTCGTGCTCCTCGGCGACGTCCGCAGCGTGGGTGTCCAGGGCGACGGCCGGACCTACGGCCATCCGATCGTGCTGCGCCCCGTCTCGAGCGAAGACGCGATGACGGCCGACTGGTCCCGCCTCCCGTTCGACCTCGTGGCCCGCATCTCGAATCGGATCACGAACGAGGTCGACGGAGTCAACCGGGTGGTGCTCGACGTGACGAGCAAGCCCCCGGGAACCATCGAATGGGAATGATCTCTCGCTGATTTGGCCCCCGGCTGCGTTGCGGCCGGGGGCCTCGGCATGTAAGCGGCTACTCTCGAAGCTATGCCGATCAGGTCCACAGGCAAACGACGCAGCGCCCCGGAAGGCGCGGAGGAGAGCACCGACGTGCCCCAAGAGCCGACGATGCATGACGACGGAGCCCGTCTCGAGGCGTGGCTTTCCTCGCTGCCCGCTGTCACGGGACCGGACACCATGCTGAGCTTCTCGCCGACGCCCGAGGGCGTCATCGACCTGACCGGCGCGAACTCTTCCGGCCTGGCCCAGCTGCTGGCCGGCCGCCGAACCCGTCTCTCCACCCTCCTCCGCGAGCGGCAGGACTACACCTCCGCGGCCCGCGCCGCACGCAATCTCCGGGCCAAGATCTATGAGCTCGCGAACGACCGGGGCCTCGACGCCGGATACCTCGCGGCAGGCGTCGCCTCCTGGACGTCGGCGGTCGGGGGCAAGCCCCGCCGCGTGACCGCACCGGTGCTGCTCGCGGGCATCGCGCTGACTGTCCGGGCCGAGCAGGACGACTTCGAGATCAAGCTCAACGAGCAGGCCCATCTCAACCCGGCACTCGTCCGGCATCTGCGATCGGTCCACCGCATCGACATCGATCCCGCTGTCGTCGAGCGCCTGGCCTACAGCACTGCGCGGCTCGACCCGCACCCCGTCCTCGAGCGTGTTCGATCCCTCCTGAGCCCGATTCCCGGCGCGACCGTCGATTCGCGGCTCCTCGTCTCGACTTTCGCCGACCTCGAGAACGCGCTCGACGATCCCGCGATCACGCCCGCAGTTCCTGTCCTCGCCTCGCTCGCCGCCGCCTCCAAGAGCGCCGTGCACGTGGCCCCCGACCCGCTCGATGCGTCCCGCTTCGCGGCGATCGATGAGCGCTTGCCCGCCGATGAACTCCTGGTCCTCGACGCCGATCGGGACCAGCAGCTGGCCGTCGACAGCGCCCGCGCGGGCGATTCGTTCGTGGTCGAGGCCCCGCCCGGGACGGGCCAGACCCAGACCGCCGTCAACGTCATCGCGAACCTCGTCGATGCGGGCCGCACGGTTCTCGTCGTCGCGGAGCGGCGGGCGAGCCTCGTCGAGCTCGCCCGGACCAGCGAGGAGCTCGGTCTGGGATCGATGCTTCTCCAGCTTGGTTCTGGGCTCTCCGCGGGCCAGCTCAAGCAGCAGCTGGTTCGAGCGATCGTCCGCAACGAGAAGGCCGAGCAGCCCCGGCTCGACGGGGTGCATCGAGTGCTGACCCAGCGGCGGCACCAGCTCATCGAACATGTTGAATCGCTCCATAACGTGCGCGAGCGCTGGGGCTGCTCGCCGTACGAGGCGATGCAGTCCCTCGCCCGGCTCACATCGATTCAGCCCTCCCCGGCCACCACCGTGCGGCTCAAGCGAAGCGTGCTTGACAGCATCCGCGAGCGACGCGAGCTCGCCGAGCGGCTGCAGCGCGCGGCGGAACTCGGAAGCTTCAGCCGGGAGGCGACGAAGAGCCCGTGGTACGGCTCGCGCATGCTCACGCGCCGGGAGACCGAGGACGCCCAGGAACTCGTGCACGAGCTCGTCTCGGACCTGCCTGCCCTGCGCGAGCGCATGGCGACGATTGCCTCGTACTCCGAGATCCGCCTCGGCGACTCGCTCGAGGAGTGGGGCCAGCAGATCGAGCTTCTCGTCGCCGTCCGCGAGAGCCTCGACAAGTTCACGCCGGACATCTTCGACCGCCCGGTGACGGACCTCATCGCCGCCACCGGCTCGTCGGCATGGCGGCGCGAGCGCGGAATTGAGATTCCGGCCATGCAGCGCTCGCGGCTGCGCCGGGTCGCGAAGGAGTACGTGAGGCCGGGCGTCCATCTGGCCGATCTGCACAACTCGCTCATCCTGGTCCAGGAGCAGAGGGCGCTGTGGTCCGACTACGCCGTGTCCCAGCGCCATCCGGCCGTGCCGTCCGGGCTCGCCGACCTCCTCGAGGACTACCGCGCGGTACACAAGGGGCTCAAGCGGCTCGGTACCATCCTCGCCCGCACGCGTGCGGGCGGTTCCCTCGTGAGTGAACCCGTTGTCGCCGTCCAGGGGCGGCTTCAGGACCTTGCCGACAGCGCCGACTCCCTGCGTTCGCTTCCAGAGCGCACGCTGCTCGAAGACGAACTGCGCGAGCGGGGCCTCGGCGAACTGCTCGCCGACCTTGCCGAGCGCGAAGCCGTCCCCGAGGTCGTGGCCTCGGAGCTCGAGCTCGCCTGGTGGCAGTCGGTCCTCGAGGCCATGATCAGCGGAGACGACTACCTTGCGATGTCTGACGGGGGCCAGCTCCGTCAGGCGGAGGTCGAATTCCGGCGCGCCGACCGCGCCCACATCCAGTCGGGTCCAGCGCGGCTGCGCTGGAGGCTCGCCCGCGAGTGGGAGCGCGCTATCGGGGAGCGGCCGCGGGAAGCGGAGTCGCTTCGCAACCTCCTGCGCGACGGCCGGATCAGCCTCGCGAACCTCGAGTCCCACGCGGGTAGTCTGGTGCGGCCGCTCGTGCCCGTGTGGACCGCAAGCCCGTACACGCTCGCCGCAGCGGCCCCTGCGCAGCGTCGGTTCGACGCGGTCGTCATCCTCGACGCGGATTCCCTGCCGGTCCGGGCAGCGCTTCCCGCCATCGCCCGCGCGCGCCAGGTCGTGGCGTTCGGCGACGGTCACGTGGGCAATCCGAAGCCTTTCACCGTCGGCGTCGGAATGGGGCAGCGGCACCCTGACGACTCGACCGAGAGCGCCCTCGACGCGCTCTCCAAGGTGCTCCCAACGATGCACCTCAAGACGGTGTACCGGGGCGTCGACGAGGACCTCGGGCTCCAGCTGAGCCAGCGTTTCTACCACGGCACACTCAACCGTCTCCCCGATGGCCAGTCGGTCACAGGGCTGGACCGTGCGCTCGTCGTCGAGTACCTCCCTGACGGGACGGGGCTCCCTGCAGGTCACGATGGCAACGTCGAGTCGACGGCGGCTGAGGTGAACCGCGTGGTTGACCTCGTGTTCGAGCACGCAGCCCAGCGGCCCAACGCGTCGCTTGCGGTCGTCACGGCGAGCGCACAGCACGCCGCCCGGGTTGGAGAGGCCATCCGCCTGCAGATGGCCAACCATACGGAGACGAAGGAGTTCTTCGGCCGCGTCGAGGAGCCATTCCGCGTGGTTCCCGTCGACCGTGCCGGCGGCCTGGTCCGGGACCACGTCATCTTCTCCCTCGGGTACGGCCGGACGCCGCACGGCCGCGCCATGCACCACTTCGGCCCTCTGACCGAACAAGGCGGGCGCCGTCGCTTTGCCCTCGCCATGAGCCGGGCTCGGTATTCGATGCATGTGCTGAGCTGCTTCCAGCCCGGAGAGCTGGACGTGACGCGCCTCGGGGAGGGCGCTGCCGACTTCTACGAGCTCCTCGAGCGCGAGCTCGCTGGGCGCACCGGCCTCGGAACGAGGGCGACGCGTGCCGCCGCCAGCACCGAGTCCCTCGGCGCGGATCCCCTCGTGACGGACCTCGGGGACCGCCTCGCGTCCCGTGGTGCCCGCGTCTGGCACCACTACGACGGGGCGATCGACATGGCGGCCGCCGTCGATCCGCTTCTGACAATGTCCCGCGACGAGCCCGAACTGAGCATTCCAGTCGCGGTCGAATCCGACGGCACGAAGCGCTACCGCGAGCTGAGCGTCCGCGAGCGGACTCGCCAGCGCCCCGAGCTCCTCGAGCGAATGGGCTGGCGCTACATCACGCTCTGGACGATCGAGGTCTTCACCGATCCGGGCACCTCCGCCGACATGATCGCCGACGTGCTCGGCCTCGACGGGCAGACCGAGGAGGGCGTGGGCGGTGCGGGCTTCCTGAGTGGCCCGCGCGAGAGCCCCCAGCCTGAGCAGGACCGCCGCGGCGGCGCAACCGAAGCGCCGAGAAGGGCTAGGCAGACCCTTCCGGACGCCCTGACCCCGCGGCCAGCAGACACGTCTCGCGGCGGGGCGCCGAGCCCGCAGCCGGCAGAGACGGCTGGCGGCGCGGACCGCGGCCGGGGCCGTGTCGACGACACCGATGGCGTTCAGACCCATCCCGAGCAGTTCCAGGAGGCGTCCCCCGTGGCCGCACGCGATCATCTCAGCTCCCACCGTCGGGTGACGAGCCCCGCGACGGGCAGCGACGGCGAGCAGTCGCCGCAGCCCGCCCCGCCGGTGCGCCCCATGCCCGACGCGGCGCGCGACGCCCGCCCGGGCGCCACAGTCGGAAGCGAAACCGAAAGTGGCGTCGAGGGCGGCACCGATCGCGGCAGGCGAGCCCTGCGCGCGACCGGTAGCGCGTCGGATCCGGACGTGGCTCCGCTCATCCCTCGGCGTGCGGCAGAGGACGACCCGCGTTCGTGGGGCGACGCGGATGCCGACCGTGATCGGGATGGGTGGCTTCGCGACCAGAGGCCTCCGCACTGGGGCTGACCCCGGCGCGGCATCAGGGCCGCCTCGCGTCGACGAGCACGAAGAACACTTTCCCGCGCGCCGATGCTCCGGCGAGTTGCTGGGCGTCGGCGGGGCGGGACGCGACAACGAGCAGTCCCTCCGAGTCCTTGGCCGTCCCGAGCCAGCCTCCGGCGGCCCCGGCGGCCTGACCGGTCCACAGCACGGTCACGGCGCTCGCGACCGTGGCGGACCGCGGGCCCTCCCGGCCCGTCTCCTCGTTGACGACGATGTCGATGTCCTGACCCGTCCGCACGAGCTGGAGCGAGCCGGGGTCCGCGACGCGCACGGGCACGGCGACCGTCCCTGCCGGGGTGCCTGCGAGAAGCCCCGGACCTGCGAGGGCCGCGTCAGTGAGAACCTCTCCCCGTCGCATCGGTCCCGTGAGCTTCTGGCCGGCTACGGCGTCGATTCGCGTGGCGGCACCCTCGGGAAGTGCCTCGGGGGACAGCTGGGCCACCCGTAGCTGCCCGGCGTCGAGGGTTGCCCCCGCCGGAAGGTCGACTGCGGCGACGACTGCGGCCGCCGTGGGGGAGGTGGGAGGGGTGACCTGGTAGACCGCGGCGGCGGTCGCGCCACACAGCAGTGCCGCGGCGATCGACCGTCGGCGGCGCTCGACAAAGCGCACAAGCCACGGGCGGCGCTGGCTTCCCCAGGGTCTGTGACCGCTAGCGGCCGCCTCGCGCGGGCGCGCCGACGCAGGCCGTTGGCGGGACTGGAAGGGCGACATGCCCCGACGCTAGGCGTCCCTGTCGGTCAAGACCGGTGGCACGGAGCCCTATGTGGACAGGGGCGCCGAAAAGAATCTGTGGGGGGAGAAGAGGCGCTACTTTGCGGCCGAGCCAGCGGCCGCGGGGGCGGGCGCTGCGGGGGCAGCTGCTGGAGCCGCGTTCGAGGACGAACCGTCGCCCGAGGAGCCCGAACCCGAGCCGTTCGACGACGAGCCCGCCGGAACGGTGCTCGAGCTGCGCGAATCGGTGCGGTAGAAGCCGCTGCCCTTGAAGACGACGCCTACGCTGTTGAACTTCTTCCGCAGGCTGCCACCGCACTCGGGGCACACGGTGAGGGAGTCGTCGTTGAAGGACTGGACGATGTCGAAGGCATGTCCGCAGTCTTTGCAGGCGTAGGCGTAGGTCGGCACGGGCGCTCCTTGCAGTACGAGGGGACTTAGCAGTCGTTGACCCCGAGTGCCAATTCTAACAGGTGGCGGTTTCCGGCTATTCCCCGCGGGGGCCGAGCCGGAGCAGGCCGCTCGGCGTGAGCGCTGCGCCGACGTGCCGGTCAAAGGCTTCCTCGGGCAGGCCGCCCGAGGCGAGGACTTCGCCGTCGTACACGATCGCCGCGGTCGCGAGGGGCGCGCCGCCGTCGTCCATGCGTGCGAGGAAGCGGTCGTAGTAGCCGCCGCCCTGACCGATCCTGCGGCCCTCGGCGTCGACGGCCGTCGCGGGCAGGAGCACGGCGGAGAGAGGGGGCCGGCCCGCGGCGCCCGTCCGCACGGCTCGGGCGTCGAGGCGCGGGCCGACAGGCTCCTGGATGGGCGCATACCGGCTCCGGGCGTACTCGGCGTCCGGGTGCCACTCGACCCACGAGAGCTGCCGCTCGGGCTCGCAGATCGGCAGAAGGACGTGGAAGCCGTCCTCGACGAGGAGCCCGATCAGGGCGAGCGTCGGAGGCTCTGCCCCCACCCCGAGGTAAGCCGTGAGCGTGCCTCGCGCGGGCACCGTCGAGGCGGCCCATTCGAGGCCGTGTGTCGCGATGAGGGCGGCGGCCACCGCGCGCTCCTCGGGGCTCATCGCACGACGGCGCCGCCAGACTTCGGCGCGCAGGCTCGCCTTGCGTTCCGCTGCACTCTCCACGGTCCGAGCCTAGTCGCGAAGCGGTCGGAGCCCACTCCGGCGCCGGTAACGTCGTATAGAGTGAGCAGCGTGTCGACCACGAAGCCAGTCAGGAAAGCCGTCATCCCTGTAGCCGGGCTCGGTACCCGGTTCTTGCCAGTGACGAAGGCCATGCCCAAGGAAATGCTCCCCGTCGTGGACAAGCCCGCCATTCAATACGTGGTCGAGGAAGCTGTCTCTGTGGGGCTCGATGACATCCTCATGATCACGGGGCGTAACAAGCGGGCTCTGGAGGATCATTTCGATCGGGTTCCGTCGCTTGAGGCTGCGTTGGAGCGCAAGGGCGATGAGAAGAAGCTTGCGGCGATCCAGGAGTCGAGCAATCTGGGCGATATCCACTATGTGCGCCAGGGCGATCCGAAGGGTCTGGGGCATGCGGTGCTGTGCGCGCAGCGGCATGTGGGGGACGAGCCGTTCGCGGTGCTGCTGGGCGATGACCTGATCGACGAGCGTGATGAGCTGCTGGCGGAGATGATCCGGGTCCAGCAGGCCACGGGCGGTTCGGTGGTGGCGCTGATGGAGGTGCCGCGGGAGGCGATCTCGGCGTATGGTTCGGCGGATGTGACGGCGGTGGAGGGCGAGTCGTTCGTCCAGGTTCATGGGCTGGTGGAGAAGCCGGCGCCGGAGGATGCGCCGTCGAATCTGGCGATCATCGGCCGGTATGTGCTGCATCCGGCGGTGTTCGATGTGCTGCACGAGACGGGTCCGGGGCGGGGTGGGGAGATCCAGCTCACGGATGCGCTGCAGACCCTCGCGGCCCGTGATGGCGAGGGCGGCGGGGTGTACGGTGTGGTGTTCCGCGGCCGCCGTTACGACACCGGGGACAAGCTCAGCTACCTCAAGGCCGTCGTGACTCTGGCCTGCGGGCGCGAGGAGTTCGGCGAAGACCTTCGCTCGTGGCTGCGCGACTTCGTGGTCGACGGCGCGGGCGAACCTGCCGCGACCGTCTGATGGTCACGAGCGTCTGACGACCATGTGGGGGCCGGGCAGCTGGCCGGTCTCGCTCGAGTCCGGTGGCATTGGTCTACGCCCGATCCGCCATTCGGATCGCCTCGAGTGGATGGAGCTGCGGGCCAAGAACGCCGAGTGGCTCGCGCCGTGGGAGGCGTCGAATCCCCAGCCTGGCGGTAGCCTCCCGACGTTCCGGCAGATGGTCCGCGCGCTCACCCAGCAGGCCCACGAAGGCTCGGCCCTCCCGTTCGTCATCACCCTCGCCGACCAAGGGGTGCGCAAGCCGCCGATCGTCGGGCAGCTCACCGTGTCCTCGATCGTGTGGGGGTCGGCGCTCATGGCCACCCTCGGCTACTGGGTCGACCACGAGCATGCGGGCCGGGGAATCGCGCCGACCGCCGTCGCGCTCGCGACCGACCATTGCTTCTTCACTCTCGGACTGCACCGGATGGAGATCAACATCAGGCCGGAGAACAGCCCGAGCCTCCGCGTCGTCGAGAAGCTCGGCTTCCGCTACGAGGGCCTTCGCCCGCGCTATCTGCACATCGCGGGGGCGTGGGCGGACCACGAGTCCTTCGCGCTCACTGCGGAGGAAGTGCCTGAGGGCCTCACGGCTCGCTGGCTCGCCTCCAGGGCCTAGTCTGGCGACACACCGGGCGCAATCCGGCCGGCCGAGCGGCTCTCCTCCTACGGTTTTGCTATGGACTTCACTCTCAGCAGCTCAGCGGTGCTCGGCGCGGCCGTGCTCCTCTGGCTGCTGTGGATGGCACAGTTCAAGCTGCACCGCCTGCGACCGGCCGCCGAGACGGGGATCCTCCTCGCCGAGGCCGACGGCGGCGCAGAGCCTCCCGCCTCCGCTCCGGCGCGGCGGGCGGACTCGAGCGAGGAGAGGCCCGCCCGTCCCCTCGCCCCGCCTCCTGCCAGCAAATCCCCCGAGGAGGGGAAGCCCGTGACGACCCGGACCGAAGCTCCAGCCGCCTTCCGAATCCGGTGGGGCCGTTGCGCTCTCGCGGGACTCGGCCTCGCCGGGCTGCTCGTCGCCCTCGTCTCCGGGGTGCTCGCTGGGATCGGTCTGGTCCTTGTCTGGCTCCCGCTCGGCGGGCTCGCGCTCACGGTGTCGAGCGTCGTCATCCTCCGCCAGCTCGCCCTCGGCGACCGCCGTCGCCGGGCGAGCGCTGCGGCACGACCGGCGGTGAACACCGCGCGCGAAGCCGGCCCCGCGGAGGCCGCACCCTTTCGCAACACAGCAACCGAGGTCTTCGACCACCGCCCCGAGCCCGAGCCGGTCCCCACGCCCCTGAGCCGCGAGCAGCTGCGCGCCGCCGCGCTCGAGGTGGCGCGCGCCGCGCAGGAGGCAGCCGCCGACGCCGACGGCCGGGACGGCGCCGAGCGCGGCCCGGAGTGGAAGCCTGTCGATCTCCCGAAGCCGTCCTACGTCGAGTCGGCGAAGGCGGAGCGCGACGCTCCCGAGCCGCTCGAGGCCCCCGAGCAGCTCAAGCCAGCCGGCAAGGTAACGCTCAAGCCCAAGCCGGACTCCGCTCCGGCGCCCGGCATTCCGACCGTCCCTGCCGCGCGCCCCGCGGCCCGTGGCGCGCTCGGGAATCTCGACGCCGTGCTCCAGCGCCGGCGCGCGTAGTCGCGGCGCGCGATCGGTTCCCGGTCGCCATCGAGCTCGGGCTAGGCTCGGGTCATGACGGTTCTCCTGGTCGCAGGCGGTACAGGTCAAGCGGGCTCGGCCGTGGTTCGCGAAGCGCTCGCGCGCGGCTTCGAAGTTCGCTCGCTCAGTCGTCGTGTGCCCCCATCCGGCCAGGCGCTCGACGGCGTCGTCTACGTGTCGGCGGACGCGGCGACGGGCGAGGGGCTTGCGGCCGCCCTCGACGGGGTCGACGTCGTGGTTGACGCCCTCGAGGGCCGTAGAGGAAAGGAACAGAAGCGCTTCGCCGAAGCAGGCGAGCGTCTGCTCGCGGCGTCGAAGGGCTCGGGCGTCAAGCGCGCCGTCATGCTCTCGATCGCGCAGTGCGACGAGCTGCCCCTCGGCTACTACCGTTCGAAGGCCCAGAAGGAGCGCGTGTACGCCGAAGCGAAGCTGCCCACCGCGATCGTCCGCGCCTCGCAGTTCCATTCGCTCGTGGACTCGATCTTCCGCTCGACGCAGCAGCTCCGGATTGTCCCCTCAGTGCGTTCGGCGCGGCTCCAGCCGATCGACGTGCGGGACGCCGCCCGCGCCCTCGTGGACGCGGCGTCCGAGGAGTTCTCGGGACACTCGCTTCGGACGGTGAGCGGCCCTGAGATCCGGCCCCTGCGGGAGTTCGCCGAGCAATGGCGCGAAGCGACCGGTTCCCACGCGCGAATCCTCGAATTCCCGGTGCCAGGAAACGTGGGCCGCTACTTCTCCGAGGGCCGCAATATTGCGCCCGGATCGGGCTTCGGAACCATCACCTTCGGGCAGTGGTTAGCCGAGCTCCAGGAGGGTCCATCCAATTTGTCTTGAGCCTCTCAGCCCAGTAAGGTTGAACCCGCACCAAGCAGCACGGGGTCTTAGCTCAGTTGGTAGAGCGCTTCGTTCGCATCGAAGAGGTCAGGGGTTCAAATCCCCTAGGCTCCACATTATTTGCCTTCATTTTCATGGCAACAGAACGCCCCCGGTCGGATGACCGGGGGCGTTCTGCTTTCCGGCGGCCACGGTGTCACGCCGGCCGCGAGTTCGGCCGCGGCTCAGGTTCCGAGATCGGCAGGCGGCAGGCCGCCGTCGTCGGCCGTCTCGACGGGGAGGGCCTCGGGGAGCGGGCCCGGGTCGGCGAGGGCAACGACGAAGAGCGGCACGTCAGCGGCGCGCAGTGTCTCGGCGAGGCTGCGGAACGCCTCGGCCGCTTGTCGGGGCGCGACCGCGAGCACCGGCACACCGCTGACGACCCACAGGGCGTGGCGAGGCGCGAGGCTGGCCCAGTCGGCGCCGTCGGCCGCTGCCCGGGCGACGTCAACGAACGTGAGCCACAGCAGTTCGCGGTCGGCGGCGAGGGCGCGCATCCCGGCGTTGCCTGCGGGAAGCACGACGGCGGCGCCCGCCGCGGGCGCGAAGAGCCCGAAGGCGCCGAGCTGCGCGGCGGTGCCGGGAACGAGGACTCGGCTGGCGGACCAGCCGGCGCGGCGGCCTTCGACATTGACGGCGTTGTCGATGATCACCGGGCCATTATTGCTCGGGATCTCGGGGAGCCGGTTGGCCGGCCGCCTCGATCGAGCGGCGCAGGATAGCCTCGGCGCGGTACGCAATGTGCGTGTGGAGCGCCAGCACGGTCTCCGAGCGGATCACGCCGCGGATGCGCAGGACGCTCCGGAGGGCGGCCTGGAGCTCGTGCGTGTCGGACGCCGCGAGGCGGCACCAGATGTCCCCGCGTCCTGAGATCTCGTGGACCTCGAGGATCGCGGCGATGCGGCGCAATCCCGCGACGACCGCGTCCAGATCCCGGTGGACCACCTCGAGCGTCATGAACGCCACGACGTCGTAGCCGAGCGCCTCGAGGTTCACCTCGCGGCCGCCGCCGCGCAGCACCTCGGCGCGCTGGAGGCGCTTGAGCCGCGACTGCACTGTGTTGCGCGCCACGCCAAGCCGCTCGGCGAGCTCCGCGATCTGGGCCCGCGGATCCTCGACGAGGGCGAGGACGAGCTTGGTGTCCAACACGTCGAGCGCGCTCAATGGTCACTCCTTGGCAGTTTGGCTAGAGCATTCTGATCATCTGGATCAGTTGATGAAACAAGAACTGAGCGCAAAGGTCAAGATGCCTCAAAATGGCGGCATGTCCCTCTTCGCTGAGCTCCGCATGCGCCCCGCCGCCGAGCCCGCCATGTCGGGCCGTTTCGTCGCCAAGGGCTGGGACGCCTCGCGCACCATGCGCCTCGCGCTCAGCGGTGGCACGCTCTTCGTGCTCCTTGTCGGCGCCAACCTCGCGACCCCGCTCTACCCCGGGCTGTCGCAGCGGCTGGGCCTTGGGAGCCTCGGGATCTCGATCGCGTTCGCGAGCTATGTGGTGAGTCTGATCGCCGTCCTCCTTGTCGCGGGCCACTGGTCCGATCACATCGGACGACGCGCGGCCCTCACTCTTGCGGTCGTCCTCGGCATCGCGGGGGTCACCGTGTTCGCGATGGCGGGCAGCCTCCTCGCGCTGTGCGTCGGGCGTGCGCTGCACGGAGCGGCCGTGGCACTCGCCACGGGCGCGAGTTCGGCGGCGCTCCGCGAGCTCCTGCCAAACCGCGTGGGCTGGGCCTCGCGCTTTACGCTGCTCTCGAGCTCCGGCGGGGTAGCGCTCGGTCCTCTCGTGGGCGGGGCCCTCGCAGTCGGTCCGGTGCCCACCGAGGTCCCCTTCCTGGCGTGCGGCGTGGTGCTCGCGCTCCTGCTCGCGCCGCTCGTGCTCATCAAGGCCCGCCCAGCCATCCGTCCCGCCGTCGACACGTCGCGCTCCCGCCTCCTCGCGCCCCGCGGCTTCGGGGTCGGGCAGCGCTCTGCGCGCGGCGCGTTCTGGCGCGCTGCCGCCGTGGGCTTCCTGAGCTTCGCCGTCTTCGGCTACTTCCTCTCGCTCGCGCCGGGCTACCTCGCCGCGACCCTCGGGATCACGTCGCTCCCGGCGATCGGCGCACTCGCGGGCCTCGTCCTCGCGGCCTCGGCAGCCGTCCAGCTCGCCGGCCGAGGATCTGCGCAGCGCTCGCCCCGGACCGCGGGGCGGATCGTGCGCATCGGGCTCGCGCTGCTCGGGGCGGGCACGCTCGGGGCGGGCTGGGCCGCGTCCTCCGGGCATGCCGTGCTGCTCGTCGTCGCGATCGTGGCGGCGGGTGTGGGCCAGGGCATGGCGTTCCGTGAGCTCTTCGACGGGCTTGCGACCGCTGTCGCGCCCGAACGGCACGCGCAGGCGGTGAGCGGGCTCTACGTCGTGACCTATCTCGGGAGCGCCGTCCCGGTGATCGGCGTGGGCGCGCTCGCGGGCGCTGTCGGGCTGCCGACGGCGTCGGCCGTCTTCACGGCCGGGTGCGCC
Source organism: Sinomonas albida (assembly GCF_004919045.1). Taxonomy (GTDB): domain Bacteria; phylum Actinomycetota; class Actinomycetes; order Actinomycetales; family Micrococcaceae; genus Sinomonas; species Sinomonas albida. Next base: position 25,795 of record NZ_SWDW01000015.1, on the reverse strand, counting down.
GTGGCGGCTGGGATCCTCGCGGTCTTCGGGGCTCCGCGTCGGGCTACTCGGGCAGCGGGCCCCGTCCCGGAATCTGCTCGAACACGATTGTCGTCTCCGTGTGGCCGACGACGGGATCCGTCGTGAGGTTGTCGAGCAGCCAGTCGCGCAGCTCCTCGGTGCTGCCGACGGCGATGTGCAGGAGATAGTCGATCGCACCCGAGGTGTGGAACGTCGCGAGCACGCCCGGGAGCTGGGGGACCCGCGCCGTGAACGCGTCGATCTGGTCCCGGTCGTGGGCCCGGAGGCGAACTGAGATGAGGGCCTGGATGCTCCGGCCCACGGCGTTGAGGTTCACCTTCGCCTCGTAGCCCGTGATGATTCCGCGCTCGCCGAGGGAGCGCGTCCGCATGAGCGCCGTGGAGGGCGCAATCCCTACGAGTTCCGCGAGCTGCTTGTTGGTGATGCGGGCATCTTCGACGAGGGCCGCGAGGATGCGGCGGTCAACGTCGTCGAGCGGTTCGGCCATGGCCACGATGACTCCCTCCTGCGGGCCTGACGGGCGGCCAGCCCATCCTACCGGGCCGGGGACGCCGGCCCGTTCGCGACGCCTAGGCCCGTCGCGGGATGGGCGACGGCGGCGAAGGCCGCCGTTCCGAGGGCAAGCGCGGCGACCCCGCCAGCGAGCCACGCCCACCCGAACGACTGGAAGACGATTCCCCCGAGCCAGCCGAGAAGGCTCGAGCCGGCGTAGTACCCGAGGTTGTAGAGCGACGCGGCCTGAGCTCGGCCCGTCGTGGCGAGTGCCCCGGTCCACCCCGAGCCGAGCCCGTGGGCGGCGAAGAAACCTGCCGTGAGGGCCACGAGCCCCACGAGGATGGCGGGCAGCCAGTCGACAACCGTGAGCAGGGCGCCGGCCGCCATGAGTGCCGTGCTCGCGACCATGACCCGGCCCCGACCGTACCGCTCGCTGAGCCGGGCAGCGTAGCCGGAGGAGAACGTCCCGGACAGGTAGGCGAGGAAGGGCAGGCTCGTGACGGCCGCTGGGAGCACGAAGGGCGGCAGCTCGAGCCGGAAGCCCAAGAAGTTGTAGATCGCCACGAAGCCGCCCATGAGGGTGAATGCCTGGACGTACAGGGCCAGGAGGCGGCGGTTGCGGAGCTGGGCCCCCAGCTGCCGCCCCGCGTCGGCGACCCCGCGGCGCAGGCCGCGCGCAGCGCCGTCGCGATCCCGGTCCCGCAGCGCCACGAAGCCGCGCTGCCTTGGAGCGAGCACCACGAACGCAGCGGCCGCGACGGCGCCCAGCACTGAGACGGCGAAGATCGCTGCCCGCCAGCCCCACAGGTCGGAGAGCGGTCCTGCCACGAGGCGGCCGAGGAGGCCGCCGACTGTTGTTCCTGCGACATACGTACCCGCACCGAGGGCCGCATGCGCCTTGTCGACCTCCTCCGTGAGGTACGCGACCGCGAGCGCGGGCACGGCGCCAAGCGCGACGCCTTCGAGGGAGCGCAGCACCAGGAGAACGCCGATGCCCGGGGCGAGCGGGGCCACGAGGCCGAGGACGGTTGCGGCGGCCACCCCCACGGTCATGGCCGGGACGCGGCCGATGCGATCCGCCGCGAAGGACCACGGGATCACCGCGGCGGCGAGGCCGAGCGTCGCGAGCGAGACCGTGAGGGCCGCCTGCGCGGCGTCAATGTGGAGGTCGGCCGCGAGGCCGGGCAGGAGGGCCTGCGTCGAGTAGAGCTGCGCAAACGTCGCGACGCCTGCGAACGCGAGCGCCGCGAGGAGGCGGCGGTACGCGGGGCTTCCCTTCGCGTGGCCGGTCCAGGCCGTGGCGGAGGTGGTGGTGGAGGCGGGAGTTGCAGCGGTGGGCACGTCTCCACGCTAGGACTGCGTGATCTATGCGTCCAATGCATTATGAAGTTGGAAAGATATCATAAATGTATGAGTGAAACCCCGGTGCAGGAAACTCCGGTGCAGGGCCGCGTCCAAGCGCTCCACGGCGAACTCGGGCGGCTGCTCCCGCTCCTGCCCGTGCTCGACGCCGTCGGCCAGACCCGGCACGTCACGGCCGCGGCAGACCTGCTCGGTGTGCCCCAGCCCACGGTGAGCCGCGCGCTCGCCCGGGCGGCCGCCGTCGTCGGCACCGAGCTCGTGCGGAAAGAGGGGCGCGGCATTCGCCTGACCCCCGCCGCGGAGCAGCTCCTGCCCGCGGTGAGCGCCGCGCTCCAGAATCTTCAGGCGGCCCTCGACGAACTGCACGAGCGGCGGCAGGAGGCGCGCGGCGTCGTCCGCCTGAGCTTCCAGATGACCTTCGGCGAGGCGGCCGTCCCCGCGCTCATCCGCGGCTTCCGGCGCGCACATCCCGACGTTCGCTTCGAGCTCATCCAGGGGTCCCGGCAGCGGTGCCTCGACGTCCTGGCGGCGGGGGACGTGGACCTCAGCATCGTCTCGCCCGTGCCCGCACCGGGACGGCAGCTGGATGCGGCGACCCTCTCGGTACAGCCGCTCCGCCTCGCCGTGCCAGCGGGGCACTGGCTCGCCGGCCGCAGATCCGTGCGCTTCGAGGAGGCGGCCGGGGAGCCGTTCGTGGTGCTCGAGCGCGGCTACGGCATGCGCAGCATCATGGACCGGCTGTTCCGGGAGGCTGGCGTGCGGCCGCACATCGCGTTCCAGGGGCAGGACTCCCGCACGCTGCTCGGTCTCGTGAGTGCGGGACTCGGCGTCGCGCTCGTTCCGCCGTCGCGCGCGACGCACTCGGCCGTGCACGCGCGCGAGCTCGGGTGGGTCGAGGTCGTGCTCGAGGACGCGGGTGCGGTGCGCGAGATCGGGCTCGTGTGGCCCAAGATCGTGGGGGAGCCCCAGCAGGTGCGGCTCTTCCGCGAGTACGTCCTGGCCGAACCGCAGGACGCGCTCCTCGACGCCTTCGGGATCTGACCCGAGACCCCGCAACGGCCCGCCAGGGACCCCGCAACGGTGCGCCAGGGACCCCGCAACGGTGCGCCAGGGACCCCGCAACGGCCCGCCAGGGACCCCGCAACGTTGCGCCAGGGACCCCGCAACGTTGTGGGTTGCCGGCGGCGTGGCTGCTCACCCGGCGCAGCTCACCCCGCGCAGCTCACCCGCCGGCGAAGCGGGCGACGACGGCGGCCGCCGGCTCCTCGCGGGCGGCGCGCCAGCCCGTCCCGGCCCAGAGATTGGTGCCGTGCGGATCGCCGCGCTTGACCGCGGCGGCCCTGAGCGGCGCCGTGAGGTAGTGCACGGTCGGGTAGCCCTCCGGCGCGTCCGCGAACTCGCGCATGAACGCGTTCTCGAGTCCCCGCGCGGACTTGCCGGAGAACGCCCGCGTCTGGGCCGTGCGGTCGAACACGGTGTCCGCGAGGGCTGCGCGATGCGTCGCGTTCGTCCCGGCCTCGGGTGTGCGGAGGAACGCCGTGCCCAGCTGGACCGCCGCGGCGCCCGCCGCGCGGGCGGCGTCGGCATCTGCTGGGGTTCCGATGCCGCCTGCCGCGATGAGGGGGAGGCCGACGGCGTGGCGTATCACCGCGACCAGCTCGCCGAGGGTCCACGCGGCGTTCGCCGGCTCGGGGAGGAACGCGCCGAAGTGGCCGCCCGCATCGGGGTGCTGCACGACGATCCCGTCGACGCCAAGCTCGACGGCCGCGCGCGCCTCGCGCGGGCCGGTCACCGTCTGGAGGACCAACGCGCCCGCGGCCCGGAGCCGCACGACATCGGCCGCGGGCGGCAGCCCGAACGTGAACGAGACCACCGGTGGGGTGTGCGCGAGGAGGAAGTCGAGCTTGGCCGGGTATGCGTCGTCGTCCGCCCAGCGCGGCTCGGGGAGTTCGACGCCGAGCCGCTCGGCGACCGGCCGGAGGCGCTCGCGGTATGCGAGCACGGCCTCGCGATCCGCGGGCTCGTCGCCGGGCACGAACAGGTTCACGCCGAACGGGAGGCCGGCGCCGAGGACCGTGCGCACCTCGGCCGCGAACGCTTCCGGCGCCTTGTATCCGCCGGCCAGGAAGCCGAGGCCGCCGGCCCCGCTCGCCGCGAGAGCGAGCTCGGCGCGGCTCGGACCGCCCGCCATGGGGGCCGCGACGACGCCGTTTCCGAACAGGTCCACAGGAAGGGCAGTGTCCATGCCAGTACCCTACGGGACCGGCGACCGGCGAGAACCGGCGAGTTCGTCGCGGAGCGGACCGTTCCACGGCAAGTAGGCTGTCCGGGTGAGCACAGCGAGCGCCCTCACAGGGGTCATGATCGGCCTCGACATCGGGGGCACCAAGACGCGGGGCATCAAGGTCGTCGACGGCGAAGTCGTGGCCGATCACGAGGCGGGGAGCGCCAACGTCCAGAACGTCACGCGCGAGCAGGCCGCCGCCCACCTCGCAGACCTCTTCGGTCAGCTCGGCGGCGAGGACGCGACGCGCGTGTTCGTGGGCTCGGGCGGCATCGACACCCAGGCGGACGCCGACGCGCTGGCCGCGCTCATCCGCCCGCACACGCCGGGCGCGGACATCACCGTGGTGCACGACTCCCGGCTCCTGCTCGCGGCAGGCCACGCCCAGATTGGCGTCGCGGTCATCGCCGGGACGGGCTCGGCCGCGTGGGGCACGAACGACGACGGCGAGGAGGCCCGCGCGGGCGGCTGGGGCTACCTGCTCGGCGACGAGGGCAGCGGCTACTGGCTCGCGCGCGAGGCGGTCCGGTACAGCCTCCACCGCATGAACCTCGGCCTCGAGCCGGACTCCCTCACGGAGGCGCTCCTCGAGAGCACCGGCCTCGCGGCCCCCAACGAGCTCATCGCGCATTTCCACGCCGCCTCGACGGGCCGCCGGTACTGGGCGCAGCAGGCCCGCGTCGTGGTCGAGGCGGCCGACGCGGGGCACGCGGGGGCCGCCTTCATGGTCGAGTCCGCGGCGAACGACCTCGCGCGGATGGCCGCGCAGGTCGCGCGTCAGCTCGGAATCGACGGTCCAGTGATCCTCGGCAGCGGCCTCGGGATGAACGTGCGCCGACTCCAGGATGGGTTCCGCGCGGCGCTCGTCGAACTGGGCCTCGAGGACGTCCGCGTGCTCGACCGCGACCCCGTGTTCGGCACCATCGATCTGGCGGCGCGGGATTCATGACGTCGTCGCAGGTGGGGCCGGAAAAAGAGGTGTGTCTCCATCCCGCTCCGCTGTCGGGCATCGCTGGTAGGCTCGGCAGAGCCAGAGCAGTGCAGGCCTGCCCCGAGCGAGGTTCAGCGTGACCAGCGTGACCGAAGCGATGATCGAGTTTCGCGAAGTGAGTAAGGTCTACGGTGGGACAACCGCTGTCGACCGCCTGAGCCTGAGCGTGCCGAAGGGGCAGATTACGGTCTTCGTCGGTCCATCGGGATGCGGCAAGACGACCTCACTGCGCATGGTCAACCGCATGGTCGAGCCGACATCCGGGACCATCACCGTTGACGGCCAGGACGCCGCGGCCCTCCCGGCCGCGAAACTCCGCCGCTCGATGGGGTACGTCATGCAGGCCGCGGGGCTCATGCCGCACCGGACGGTCGTGGACAACATTGCTACGGTTCCCCGGCTCAACGGCGTGCCGCGAGGCCGGGCCAGGGCCCGCGCCCGGGAGCTGCTCGACGTCGTCGGCCTCCCGCAGGCGCTCGCCTCGAGGTATCCCGCCCAGCTCTCGGGCGGCCAGCAGCAGCGCGTCGGTGTCGCCCGCGCGCTCGCCGCGGATCCGCCAGTCCTCCTCATGGACGAGCCGTTCAGCGCCGTCGACCCAGTGGTGCGCCACGAGCTGCAGCAGGAGCTCGTCCGGCTCCAGCGCGAGCTCGGCAAGACGATCGTCTTCGTGACCCATGACATCGACGAGGCTGTGCTGCTCGGCGATCGCGTCGCCGTATTCGCGGTCGGCGGCCGCCTCGCGCAGGTTGCTGGGCCTGAGGAGCTCCTGCGGGCCCCCGCCGACGAGTTCGTCGCGGGCTTCGTGGGCCGGGACCGGGGCTTCCGCCATCTGGGCTTCTTCGACGACAAGGGCCTCGAGGTCGACGGCGCCGCGAGCGTCGCGCGCAGCGAGCTCGAGACTGCCCGGGTGCAGGAGTGGGCCGTCGTGGTCGACGGCGACAGGCGCCCCACGGGGTGGGCCTCGCCCGAGTCGCCCGGCACGCTCGTGAGCGGCGGCTCGCTCCACAAGGTCGGCGGCTCGCTGCGCACGGCGCTCGATGCGGCGCTGTCCTCGCCGTCGGGACGGGGCGTCGTCGTGGACGACGACGGCCGCTACCTCGGCACCGTCGGCGCCACCGCCGTCATCGCGCAGGCCGACCGTCGGCGCGCCCAGGCGCGGCGCGAGCGTGATGCGCGCGCCGCCGGGCCGGCGGAGGAAGAGGCGCGCTGATGGAGTGGGCGACAGAGAACCTCGGCAGGATCCTCTCGCTGGCGGGCCAGCACCTTGTCCTCGCCGTCGTTCCGCTCGTGCTTGGCCTCGTCATCAGCCTCCCGCTCGCTCAGCTTGTGCGGCGGCACCCCGCGTGGCGCACGGTGCTCCTGACCGTGAGCTCGGTCCTGTACACGGTGCCCTCGCTCGCGCTCTTCATCATCCTGCCCGTGATCCTCGGGACGAGGATCCTGGACCCGGCGAACGTCATCGTGGCCCTGACGGTCTATGCGGTCGCGCTGCTCGTGCGCTCGTCGCTCGACGCGCTCGACTCTGTGGACGGGGAGCTGAGCCTCGCCGCCCAGGCGCTCGGGCACACGCCCGTCACGCGCTACTTCCAAGTCGACCTGCCGCTCTCGCTCCCGGTCCTCATCGCGGGGCTGCGGGCGATCTCGGTGAGCAACATATCGCTCGTCAGCGTCGCGGCCCTCGTGGGCATGCCCAATCTCGGGATCCTGTTCACCGAGGGCCTCCAGCGTGATTTCGTTACCGAGATCGTGGTGGGGCTCGTGGCGATCCTCATCCTCGCGCTCGTCATGGACCTCGCGCTCGTGCTGATCGGAGGGTTCCTCTCGCCGTGGGCGCGCCTCGCCGCGGGCGCCGGACCGCGGAAGACGGCGACCGCATGAGCCTCCTCGAACTGACGTGGGGCTGGCTCACTGACCCCATGAACTGGTCCGGCTACGCCGGGATCCCCACGCGGCTCGGCGAGCACATCTTCTACACGTTCCTCACCGTCGTGATCGCCGCCGCCATCGCCCTGCCCATCGGCGCGTACGTGGGCCACACGGGCCGCGGGAGGGTCGTCGTCGTCGCCCTCGCCGGCGCGCTGCGGGCGGTGCCAACCCTCGGACTGCTCGTCTTGTTCGTGCTCCTCGCGGGGATCGGTCTCATGCCGCCTATCTGGGCCCTCGTGATCCTCACGGTCCCACCAATTCTCGCGGGAACATACTCGGGCATTGCGGCCGTGGATCCCGTCGTCGTGGACGCGGCCCGCGCGCAGGGGATGCGCGAGGACCAGGTGCTCTTCGCCGTCGAACTCCCCAACGCCGTGCCGGTCATCTTCGGCGGCATCCGGGCGGCCGTCCTGCAGGTCATCGCGACCGCGACGGTCGTCGCGTACACCAACCTCGGCGGTCTCGGTCGCTTCATCTTCGACGGACTCTCGCTCTCCGACTACCCCCAGATGCTCGGGGGCTCCGTGCTCGTCGCGGCGCTCGCGGTCGTCACGGACCTGGTTCTGGGCGCCGTCCTGCGCCTGTTCGGTCCCCGCTCGCCCTCCGCGCGGAAGCTCCCGGCTCCCGAGGCGGTTGCACAGGAAGGAATGTCATGACCCATCAGTTCCCCTCGATTCCGCGCCGCCGGGTGGTCACCGCGCTCGTCGCCGGTCTCGGGCTCAGCCTCGCCCTGAGCGCCTGCGGAGGATCCTCGAATCCCCTCAGCAGCGGCGGCGGCTCAGCGAGCCCAGGTTCCAACAAGGCCCTCGTGATCGGCTCGGCTGACTTCACCGAGAGCCAGATCGTTGCCGAGCTCTACGCCGGGGCGCTCAATGCGGCCGGCGTCCAGGCCACGACGAAGCCCAACATCGGCGCTCGGGAGGTCTACTACAAGGCCGTGCAGGACGGCTCGGTGGACGTCGTCCCGGACTACACGGGCAACCTCCTGCTTTTCCTTGACTCGAAGGCCACCCAGGTTTCGGCCTCGGACATCGCGAGCGCTCTCCCTGGCAAGCTGCCGAAGGGGCTCGGGATCCTTGACCCCGCCAAGGCCGAGGACAAGGACGCCATGGTCGTCACGAAGGCCACGGCCACGAAGTACTCGCTCTCGAGCATCGCCGACATGTCGAAGGTGTGCAGCGACCTCGTGATCGGCGCCCCGGCCACGTTCCAGCAGCGCGCCTACGGCCTGCCCGGGCTCAAGGACAAGTACAACTGCGTCCCGAAGCAGTTCCAGTCGTTCAGCGACGGCGGTGGGCCCGTGACGCTCAAGGCCCTCTTGCAGAACGACATCCAGGTGGCCGACATCTTCACGACGACCCCCTCGATCCCGGACAACGACCTCGTGGTGCTCGACGACCCGAAGAACAACTTCATCGCGCAGCAGGTGGTCCCGCTCGTCAACACGGCGAATCTCTCCGACGCCGCGAAGAAGGCCCTCAACGCCGTCTCCGCGAAGCTGACCACGACCGACCTCATCAACCTCAACCGCTCCGTGAGCGGCAACCAGAAGCAGAGCCCGGCGGACGCCGCGAAGGCCTGGCTCAAGGACAAGGGGCTCGCCTCCTAGCCCTCGATGACGAAGGACAATGCGCCACAGGGTGTGAGCGGAATCTCATGAGAGGCCGCCCATGCCCTGTGGCATATTTGTTCAATGGCCGAATTCAAGCAGTCTTCCAAGCTTCATAACGTCCTCTACGACATCCGGGGACCGATTCTGGAAGCTGCCCAGCAGATGGAGGCCGAGGGCCACAAGATCCTCAAGCTCAACATTGGCAACCCGGCCCCGTTCGGCTTCGAGGCGCCGGACGCGATCCTCGTCGATATGATCCGCCACCTCCCGCACGCACAGGGCTACAGCGATTCCCGCGGCATCTTCTCGGCGCGCACGGCGGTCTCGCAGTACTACCAGACCCGCGGGATCCAGAACATCGGGGTCGACGACATCTACCTCGGCAACGGGGTGAGCGAGCTCATCACGATGTCCCTCATGGCACTGCTCGAGCCGGGGGACGAGATCCTCATCCCGAGCCCCGACTACCCCCTCTGGACGGCCTCCGTCTCGCTCGCTGGCGGCCGCGCGGTGCACTACACGTGCCTTGAGGAGGCCGACTGGGAGCCGGACCTCGAGGATCTCGAGGCGAAGATCACGCCGCGCACCAAGGGCATTGTGATCATCAACCCCAACAACCCGACGGGCGCCGTGTATTCGGACTCGACGCTGCGCCGCATCGTTGCGCTCGCGGAGCAGCACGGGCTCATCATCTTCGCGGACGAGATCTACGAGAAGATCCTCTACGACGGGCTGACCCACACCAATATGGCGTCGCTCACGGACGAGGCCGTCCTGTGCCTCACGTTCAGTGGGCTCTCGAAGGCGTACCGCGTGTGCGGCTACCGGGCCGGCTGGATGGCGATCTCGGGCCCGAAGAAGTCCGCCTCGGACTACCTCGAGGGCATCAACCTGCTCGCCAACATGCGCCTTTGCGCGAACGTCCCCGCGCAGCACGCCATCCAGACAGCCCTGGGCGGCTACCAGAGCATCAACGACCTCATCCTGCCCGGCGGGCGCCTGCTCGAGCAGCGGAACAAGGCGTACGAGATGCTCAACGCGATGCCGGGCGTTTCGACGCGCCAAGCCAAGGGCGCCCTCTACCTCTTCCCCCGCCTCGATCCGGAGGTCTACCGCATCCGCGACGACGAGCGCTTCGTCCTGGACCTGCTGCGCGACCAGAAGATCCTCCTCTCCCACGGGCGCGCCTTCAACTGGGGCGCCCCGGACCACTTCCGCATGGTCACGCTTCCCGCCGTCGCAGACATCGAGGAGGCGCTCGGTCGCATGGCCGAGTTCCTCTCCCGGTACCCGGGGAACTGACGCCGGGAGGGCCCATGTCCAAGCGCACGGCGGGCCACGGCTTCGTGGAGGGGCCCGAGGACTTCCTCGCCGCTCGGGCCGGTTTCTCCCTCGCGTCCGTCGACCCCGCATCGACGCCCGGATTCTCGGGTGGCAAGGCGCGGGGCGAGGAGCTGCTTGCTGCGCGTGATCCTCACCTGGCCGATCTCCAGGAGCGGCTCTTCGCCGAGGGCCGTTCCGGCGGCCGACGCTCCCTGCTCCTCCTGCTCCAGGGGATGGACACGTCCGGCAAGGGCGGCATGGTGAGCCATGTCGTGGGCGGCGTCGACGTCCAGGGCGTGCAGCTCGCGGCTTTCCGCACGCCCAGCGACGAGGAACGGCGTCACGACTTCCTGTGGCGGGTAGAGAAGCAACTTCCTCGCCCCGGAATGCTCGGGTGCTTCGATCGTTCGCACTATGAGGACGTCCTCGTGCCCAGAGTGCACGGCGAGATCGACGGGGTAGAGCTTGAGCGGCGCTACAGGGCGATCCGGGACTTCGAAGCGCGGCTCCACGGGAACGGGACCCGCCTGATCAAGGTCATGCTGCACATCAGTAGGGACGAGCAGAAGCGCCGGCTGGCCTCGAGGCTCGACGACCCCACGAAGTACTGGAAGTACGCGCCGAGCGACCTCGCCGAGCGGCGCTACTGGGACGACTACATGGCGGCTTACCAGACGGCGATCGAGCGCACCGGCACGGCCGACGCGCCGTGGTACGTGGTGCCCGCAGACAACAAGTGGTACTCCCGCCTGGCGGTCCAGGAGCTTCTCGTCGCGGCGCTCGAAAGCATGGATCCGCAGTGGCCGCCTGCCTCGTTCGACGTCGACGAGGAGAAACGGCGGCTCGCCGCGTCCTGATGCTCGGGGCGCATCCACGGCCGAGGACTGCTTGTCGGCCTCGACGCCGATGGGGCCGAGGCCTGCTTGTCTGCCTCGCCGGCCTATGGGGCCGAGGACTACGCGTCCGCGGCTGCCGCGTTCCCGTCCGCGGGCTGACGGCGCGCCTCGTCGAGCCGGCGGCGGGCGCCGTCGAGCCATTCCTCGCAGCGCTGGGCCAGAGCCTCGCCGCGCTCCCAGAGCGCGAGCGATTCCTCGAGGCTCACCCCTCCGGCCTCAAGCTTCGCGACGACCGCGACGAGCTGCTCGCGGGCATCCTCGTAGCTCAGCTCGGCAAACTCGTCCTGCTGGGCGTCAGCCATGGGCCGTTCCTTTCTCTGCGGATTGCGTTTCGTCACGATTCGAGTGGTTGCCGGGCAGGGGCAGTGGCCCTTCCGAGCGGGCGGCGAGGGCACCCTGCGCGAGCCGCACCCGGAGTGGCGTGCCTTCCGGCGCGTCACCGGGGGAGCGGACGACGGCGGCGGCGGGCCCATCGAGGAGCTGCACGACCGCGTAGCCCCGGTCGAGCGTCTGCTGGGGGGAGAGGGCGCGGACTTGGGCGCGCAGGTGGCGCACGGCGTCGTGGCCGCGGACGATCGCGCCGCTGACCGCGTGATGGGCGCGCGCGAGGAGCCGCTCGAGATCCTCGTGCCGCACCTCCAGCATCCGTTCGGGGCTTGCGAGCACGGGCCGGCTGCGGAGGAGCGCGAGCTGTTGCGTCTCGCGAGACACGTGGAGCTCGATCTGCCGTTCGAGCCGCTCGCGGGCCTGCCGCACCCGGGCGAGCTCCTCGGAGACCTCGGGCACGATGCGCTTCGCGGCATCGGTCGGGGTCGACGCTCTGAGGTCGGCGACGTCGTCGAGGATCGGGCGGTCTGCTTCGTGGCCGATCGCGCTGACCACAGGCGTCTCCGCCTCGGCTACCGCCCGCACGAGACGCTCGTCGCTGAACGGCAGCAGGTCTTCGAGCGATCCGCCGCCGCGAGCGATCACGATGACGTCGACCTCCGGCATCGCGTCGAGCTCGCGCAGCGCGCGGACGACCTCGGACACCGCGCTCGCGCCCTGGACGGTGACCTCGCGGACCTCGAAGTGGACTGCGGGCCACCGGAGCGCGGCGTTCCGAAGGACGTCCTTCTTCGCGTCCGAGTCTCGGCCGGTCACGAGGCCAATGCGGTGGGGGAGCAGCGGGAGACGCTTCTTGCGGGATTCTGCGAACAGGCCTTCCGCGCCGAGGGCCTGCCGCAGGCGCTCGATGCGGGCCAGGAGGTCGCCGAGGCCTACGGGGCGGATGTCCCGGACCTGCATGTTCAGCCGTCCGGTCTTGAGCCACATCTCGGGCTTCACGAGCGCGACGACGCGCGAGCCGCGCTCGAGGGGTTCCTTGAGTCGCGCCATGACCTGGCTCCACGCGGACGCCGAGAGGGAGATCTCGGCCTCGACGTCGCGGAGAGTGAGGAAGGCGTTCGAGCCGCGTCGGTTGAGCTCGATGACCTGGCCCTCGATCCAGACCTGGGGGGAGCGGTCGATGTGCTCCTTGAGCTTGCGGGACAGCAGGGCGAGGGGCCACGGATTGTCGGGCGTCGTATCTGCGGCACGCTCTGGCAGCGACGGGCGGTCCGCGGATCCGCCCGAAGCCTCGGCGTCCGCCTCGCCGGGCAGCCCGCCGCTCAACGCACCAAGGTCGAGGCTTTCGGCCGATTCGGGCATGGCGTCCCCCTTTCCCGCATCCTGGCTCATGTCCCACATGTATCACGGCGGGCCGACACCCATGGCGGGCCAGCGCCCCATTCCGTCGCCACGCCTACCGGTCTGTCGGGCCCGGCGCACTACGATAAAAGCGTTGCCGCCGATCCCGGGAAGCCATGCGTACCTTCGTCTCCGCCCTCTCCGTGCTCCTCGCTGTTGTCCTGACCGCCGCCGCGGCGCCCGCGCTGTGGCTCCAGCAGAACGTCGCCGACGAGGGGGGCTTCGTCCGTCTTCTCGAGCCGATGGCCCGGGACGCCGATCTCCAGTCCGCGCTTGTAGGGGACCTTGACACGGCGGTCCTCGCGAACTCGGGGATCCCCGCCGTCGCACGTCCAATCGCCGAGAAGGCCCTCGATGGCCTCGCCAAGTCCCTCGTCTCGGACCCTGGCTTCCCCAATGCCTGGTCTGAGACGCTGCGGCAGAGCCACCAGCTCAACTTCACGCCGGCCACGGCCGCCGCGAATGGGTTCCAGCTGCAGCTCCAGCCCATGACGGCGCTCCTCGTGTCCAAGCTCGGATCGGCGATCGGGGTGCCGCTACCCTCGCCCGGCTCGCTCGAGGTGCAGGTGGGGACCGCACAGCAACGTTCGTGGGTCACGGGAGCCGAGGACTTCTCGCGGCTTGCCGAACCGCTCGCACTCGGCGCCATCCTCGCCTTCGCGCTCGGCCTCCTGATCGCCCGCCATCGCGGCGCGGCTCTTGCTGGCACCGGCCTCGGACTGCTCGTGGTTGCCGCGGCCTATCAATTGGCCACCGGTATGGTTCCTGCGGCTGTCTCCGCGCAGGGGACGAGTGGGTCGTTGTCGTCGACCTTCGGGGCGCGCGCCGCGGAGCTTGCGGTGGCGAGCTTCGAACCATGGATAGGGAACGTGGCGATCGCTGGGGCGGCGCTGTTCGTGGTCGGGACTGTGGCCGAGATCGCGCGTCGCCTGGGCAGCCGGCGGCGGGACGCCCGGGACGAAGTCGTTAGCATGGAATCATGACGTCCGCCTCTGTGTCCCTGTCTATGCCCTCGGTGCCGCGCCGCCGCCGGTCGCCCGAGGACGTGGCCGGCGCCGCGCCAGTGGCCGGTGAGAAGCGCGTGCTCCTGGCCGCCCCGCGCGGCTACTGCGCCGGCGTGGACCGAGCCGTCATCGCCGTCGAGAAGGCCCTCGAGCACTACGGGCCCCCGGTGTATGTCCGCAAGCAGATCGTGCACAACCGCCACGTCGTCGAGACGCTCGAGGCGCGCGGCGCGATCTTCGTGGACGAGACGGACGAGGTTCCGGAGGGTGCCCTCGTGGTGTTCTCCGCGCACGGGGTGAGCCCCGCCGTCGTCCGGTCGGCCGAGGAACGCGGCCTCCGCACCATCGACGCGACGTGCCCGCTCGTGACCAAGGTTCACCGCGAGGCCGTGCGGTTCGCCAAGGACGACCACGAGATCCTCCTCATCGGCCATGTGGGCCACGAGGAGGTCGAGGGGACGTACGGCGAGGCGCCGGAGCACACCCAGATCGTGAACTCGCCCGAAGAGGCCGACACGATTCAGGTCCGCGACCCAGACAAGCTCATCTGGCTCTCCCAGACCACGCTTTCCGTGGACGAGACGATGGAGACGGTGCGCCGCCTCCGCGAGCGATTCCCCAACCTCCAGGATCCGCCGAGCGACGACATCTGCTACGCGACCTCGAATCGACAGGCCGCGATCAAGAAGATCGCGCCGCTGGCTGATCTCGTAGTCGTCGTCGGCTCGGCGAACTCCTCCAACTCAGTGCGGCTCGTCGAGGTGGCGCTCGAATACGGCGCCAAGAAGGCGTACCGCGTGGACTTCGCGAACGAGGTCGACGAATCGTGGTTCGAGGGCGTCTCGACCATCGGCGTGACGTCCGGGGCCTCCGTCCCGGAGGTCCTGGTCCAGGATGTGCTGCGCCTGGCCGCTGACTACGGGTACGCGGACGTCGAGGAAGTTGTCACCGCTGAGGAGGACATCCTCTTCTCGCTGCCCAAGGAGCTCCGCGCCACGCTCAAGGAAGCAGGCGACGGCAGCCGCGGCCTCGGCGGCCGCGGCCAGCGCCCCAACGGCTAGCCGATCCGGCGGATCGCCGCGTCTGAATCGTCGGTACCGAGACCGCTGTCTCGAAGCTGCTGCTCATCGAGCAGCTCGCTTGCGCTCAGCACCCGCGGCGTGGTCGCGACCGGCGGAGTCTCGGGCAGCGTCTCGGGTGCGCCGGGGTCGAGCGCGCTGATCCGACGCGCGGTCGGCAGGACTCGCGATTCGAGCGCTCCCACGAAGGCGTTGTAGCGCTCGACCGAGGACTTGAGCGACGAGCCGAGCTTCGAGACGTGGCCGCCCATTGTCCCGAGGCGGCCGTAGAGCTGCTGCGAGAGTTCGAACAGCTCGCGGGCGTTGTCCGTGAGCAGTTCCTGCCGCCAGCCGAACGCGACGCCCTTGAGGAGCGCGATGAGCGTGGCCGGCGAGGCCAGCGCGACGTTGCGGGTGAACGCGTAGTCCAGGAGCCCAGCGTCCTCCGTGAGCGCCGCCGCGAGGAAGGACTCTGCCGGAAGGAAGCACACGACGAGCTCGGGGCTCGCGCCCATCGACTCCCAGTAGCGCTTCGAACCGAGCGTGTCGATGTGCGCCCGCAGGGCCTTCGCATGCTCGGCGAGGTGGCGTGCGCGGGCCTCTGCGGCGGCCGTGCTCAGATCATGGGCCAGCTCCTGCGCCTTGAGGTAGGCCCCAAGCGGGACCTTGGAGTCGACGACGAGCTGCTTGCCTCCCGGAAGGTGCACCACGAGGTCAGGCCGCACGCCGCCGGCCTCGCCCACCGCGGAGACCTGCTCGCTGAAGTCGACGCGGTTGAGCATGCCGGCCGCCTCGACGACGCGGCGGAGCTGGACCTCGCCCCATGTGCCGCGTGAGGAGTTGTTGGCGAGCGCCGCCGTGAGAGCGTGGGCGCTGCGGAGCAGCGCGGCGTCGGATTCCTGCGCGGTCTGAAGCTGCTGCGCGAGCTGGCCGTACTGCTCCACGCGATCGCGCTCGAGCATCGTGACCTGTCGCTGCACCGCGCTGAGCTTCTCCGCCACGGGCGCGAGCGCCTGGAGCACCGTGTTCTCCTGCTCGTCGAGGCTCGTGAGCGCGACGTTCTGGCGCGCGAGAAGGTCTCGCTCGGCCGTCGCGGCAGCGAGCTGTGCCTCCGACTGGGCAAGGCGGGCCTGCAGCACGGGGTGGGCGGCGCCGTCGTTCGCGGCGCGGCGACGGGCCAGCGCATAGCCGGCCAGCGCGCCGATCAGGAGGGCGAGGAGAGCGACGAGCAGGGTCGTCAGGGTCTGGGTTCCGTCCATGCGACCACCATGGCATGGGGGTCCGACAATTTCGGTGACGGGCCGCCGGTATGATGGATGACCGTGGCTCTCACTATTGGCATCGTCGGCCTTCCCAACGTCGGAAAGTCGACGCTCTTCAACGCGCTGACGCGCAATCAGGTCCTCGCAGCGAACTATCCGTTCGCCACGATCGAGCCGAACGTCGGCGTCGTGAGCCTCCCCGACCCGCGTCTCGGGCAGCTCGCCGAGATCTTCCACTCGGAGCGCATCCTGCCCGCCACGGTCTCCTTCGTGGACATCGCCGGGATCGTGAAGGGCGCGTCCGAAGGCGAAGGCCTGGGCAACCAGTTCCTCGCGAACATCCGCGAGGCGCAGGCCATCGCGCAGGTGGTCCGCGTCTTCGACGATCCCGACGTCGTGCACGTGGACGGGCGTGTCGACCCCCACTCGGACATCGAGACTATCCACACCGAGCTCATCCTCGCCGACCTCCAGACGATCGAGAAGGCGCTCCCGCGCGTCGAGAAGGAAGTCAAGAACAAGAAGCGTGACGCGGCCGAGCTGTCTGCGATGCAGGCCGCCCAGAACGTGCTCGAGCGCGGCAAGACCATCATCGCCGCCGCCGAGACCGAGAAGCTCGACATGGCCGCTCTCAAGGAGCTCAACCTCCTCACGTCCAAGCCCTTCATCTACGTCTTCAACGCGGACGAGGGTGTGCTCGGCGACCCGGCGAAGCAGGACGAGCTGCGCGCTCTCGTGGCACCTGCCGACTGCATCTTCCTCGACGCCAAGCTCGAGGCCGACCTCGTGGAGCTCTCCGAGGAGGAGGCCCGCGAGATGCTCGAGATGAACGGCCAGGACGAATCCGGCCTCGACCAGCTCGCGCGCGTCGGCTTCCACACGCTGGGGCTGCAGACGTACCTCACGGCGGGGCCCAAGGAGGCGCGCGCCTGGACGATCCACCGGGGCGACACCGCGCCGCAGGCTGCGGGCGTGATCCACACCGACTTCCAGCGTGGCTTCATCAAGGCCGAGGTGGTCCACTTCCAGGACCTCGTCGACGCGGGCTCGATGAGCGAGGCGAAGTCCCGCGGCAAGGTCCGGATTGAGGGCAAGGACTACGTGATGTCCGACGGCGACGTGGTCGAATTTAGATTTGCGGTCTAACTTCTGCGAACCAGGGCAAGAAGTAATTACTCCCGGGGGTTTGTCCGATCACAAGCTCCACTACGCCGGGCTCGTCGGGTCTGCCGGGTCCCAAGCGCCCGTCGTCAGTTCTTAGCGCCTGCGCCGCGAGCAGGCGGAGCGATGGCGGACGGGACAGCAGCGCTGGAGGACGCGGGCGTGCCGGCGCCAGAACCTTGGCAGGCGGTCAGCAGGAGCGTCATGTGAAGCGCTCCTGCTGCTCGCAGTCTCGGGGCCACCGCGACCACCGTCCGTGTTCGAAAGAGGACGAGAACAGTAGGGCGGAACGCCCCGGAAGGCGCGTATGGTCAGCGCCGACGACCCAGCATGGCTATATTAACCCTCGGATCGGGGTAGGCGAGAGGCTCGGTGCCTCGTCTCGACAGGCGCGACCCGCGTTTCCGAGACCGGCGGAGAAGGCGCCCGCCCGGCCGCGGGTCACGGGACCTCAATTTGTAAGTTTGCCGTGTACGCGCCCTTGTTCAGCTTCCCCGTGTTTGTGGTCCATTCCTCGGAATGCGTGTGGGACACGGGAGGGTTTAGGCGGGGGGACCAGCATGTCGATGCCCGGATACTCTTCGGGCGTGGCTTTCAGGCGGTCGGTGCGCCCTCGGTCGACGGGGCCAGGCCAGCTTCGGCTGCCGATGCCGCGGTGGCGGGCTGGATGTTCTGGTTGACGTGGAAGAGGTTGGCGGGGTCCCAGCGGGCCTTGATCTCGGCCAGGCGCCGGTACTTGTCCTCGCCGTAGGCCTGGATGATCCGGTTGTCGCCTTCGTCTCCGAGGAAGTTCACGTACACCCCGGTGGCGAGGCGGTGCAGTTCGGTCCAGAGGGCCCTGGTCCAGCCGACGTGGTCGGTGCTGCTGTCGGCGCTGTCCCAGCGGGTGTTGATGTTGAGCAGGATCGCGGCGTCGCGGTGGCCGTAGGCGGCCGCGTCCTCGGGGGTGCGGGCGAGGGCCCCGCCGAGGGCTGCGAGTTTGATGTCCGAGCCGGGGGAGGTGAACGCGGCGGCGGCTTCCACGAGGGTGGCGATGGCGGCCTCGTCCAGGCCGGAGAGGTAGTCGGCCTTCCAGTAGTTCTGCGCTCCGGGGGTCCAGTAGGGGTCCTGGGAGGCCTGGACGGCGGTGTACTGCTTGGGGCCGACGGCGTCGACAGCGGGCCGGCCCAGGGCGCGCAGCGGCCGGAGCGCTGCGTCGGCGCTGTCGGGGTTGCCGGTCCACATCATGCTGAGCGAGAGCACGGGCTGTCCGCGGAGCGGGACGGGGAAGGGCGGGTCCGGTGGGGCGGTGCGCAGGACCGCCACCGACATCGCCTCATCCGGCAGTGACGGGACGGCCTCGGCCCACCCGGCCAGCACGTCGCGGGCCTGCTCGAGCGGGTAGACGACGGGGCCGGCGATCACCTCGGGCCCGACCTCGTGCAGGTCGAATTCCAGGGCCGTCGCGACGCCGAAGTTGCCCCCGCCTCCGCGCAGTGCCCAGAAGAGGTCCGGGTGGCTCTCGGCGTCCACAGAGAGGGGATGGCCGGCGGCGGTGACGAGGTCGACCGAGCGCAGGCTGTCGCAGGCGGCGCCGAAGCGGCGGGTCAGCCAGCCGACCCCGCCGCCGAGGGTGAAGCCGGCGACACCGGTGGTGGACATGATCCCCCCGACCGTGGCGAGCCCGAGGGCCTGGGCCTCATGGTCGAACGTGCCCCAGGTGACCCCGGTCTGGACGCGGGCCCGTTTGGACCCTGGGTCGATCCAGACTCCCTGGAGGGCGCGCAGGTCGAGGACGAGGCCCCCCTCGCAGGTGCCCAGGCCGGCGACGTTGTGCCCGCCCGCCCGCACTGCGAGCGTCAGCCCGCGCTCGGCGGCGAAGCGCACCCCGGCGAGGACGTCCGCGGCGCCCACGCACTGCAGGATGGCCGCGGGGCGGCGCTGGATGGAGCCATTCCACACCTGGCGGACCTCTTCGTACCCGTCCTCTGCGGGAGTGAGGACGCGGCCTCGGCATCGTGGACGGAGGGAGTCGAAGGCATCGGCCATGATCGTTCACTGCCTCTCAGCAAGCACCGGCGAACGGCGTGCCACAAGCGTGGCACCAGCCCGTGCCGCGCACAACGGTCCGATGGCCCTCGTGAGGTGGGCAGGGCGCGCCTCAGGTGGTCGCGGCCGGTGGGGCCGGCAGCTTCTCCATGGTGAGGCCGCAGCAGCAGGTGGGGCGGCTGTCGCCGCCCCTGCCGCGGGCTGCGCCCTTGGTGACGGTCACCTCGCAGCCGCATTCGGGGTCGGGGCAGCGGTAGATGTCTCCCTCGTGGAACGGCATGGCACGGTCCTCCTCGTCTCCTCGGTTCTCGGATGTCCGTTCATCCTGCACCCCGGCCCTCGGGGCCAGGTCAAGGGCGGGGTCTAATGATCGGTCCAGGAGTTGAGCTGGCCCTTGGGTCAGGGTTCACACTGGATGGACGTGATCTAGGTCGTGGGAGGTGCGCGTGCTGGTCGAGGAGGTAGCCGCCTACACGGTGGGGGAGGCGGCGCGGAGGGCCGGGGTGACGCGGAAGGCGATCCGGGTGTACGAGTCCAGGGGGCTGCTTCCGGCGCCGGAGCGGACCTCGGGCGGGTACCGGCTGTTCACGGACGGGGACGTGGCGGTGCTGCAGTTCATCCGGCGTGCGAAGTCGCTGGGGCTGAGCCTATCCGAGATCGCCGAGGTCCTTGACCTCCAGCGCGGGGGCGCCCAGCCGTGCGGGCTGGTGATCGGGCTGCTGGAGGGGCATCTGGCCCAGATCGAGCGCACCCTGGCCGAGCTCGGGGCGCTGCGCGAGTCCCTCCTGGCCGCCCGGGACACGGCCGAGGAGTCGATGCGCGCCGGGCAGGAGGCGGTGTTCTGCCGCATCATCGAGGGCCCCTGGGACCGGATGGGGCCCGGCGGCCGGACTCCCGGCGCCGGTCAGAGGTAGCTGCAGACCAGCCCGGGATCGCAGCCTTCCGGGCCGGTCTCTGCGGCCTGGAGCTGGTCGGCGAGGGTGTTCCGGAGGGCTTGGAGCTCCGCGATGCGGGCGTCGACGGCCTGGAGCTGGCCGGCGAGCCGGTCGCGGACGTGGGAGCAGGGCCTGGTCCCGGCGTCGTGCACGGCCAGGAGGGCCCGGGCCTGCTCCAGGCTCAGGCCCGCAGTGCGGGAGCGGCGGATGAAGGCCGCCCGCTGGATGGCCTCGTCGGGGTAGTCGCGGTAGCCGGATGGGGTGCGGCCGATGCCGGGCAGGAGGCCGATGTCCTCGTAGAAGCGCAGGGTCTTGGCTGTGGTGCCCGCGGCGGCCGCGGCCTCGGAGATGCGCATCGTGTGCTCCCTTCCTTCCCGATATGGTCCTGGTGGTCTCAACCGCCGCGGGGTCTCCGGTATGCCCGGCCTTGACCTTCCAGCTGCTGGAAGGTGCAGAGTCGGTGACGGACCAGTACACGTATGAGGTGAAGGAGACGAAGGTGCCGAATGTCCAGGAGTACGACCTGGTCGTCGTCGGGTCGGGCAGTGCCGGGTTCGCGGCGGCGATCCGCGCCACCGGGCTGGGGCTGCGGGTGGCGATGGCCGAGGCCGGGACGGTGGGCGGGACCTGCGTGAACACCGGGTGCGTGCCGTCCAAGGCCCTCCTGGCCGCGGCGGCCGCCCGCCACAGCGCCAAGGATGCGGGCCGCTTCCCGGGGCTGGAGCCCGCGAAGGTGGGTCTGGACGTGCCCGAGCTCATGGCGGGCAAGGACGCCCTGGTGGGGTGGATGCGCCAGCAGAAGTACCTGGACCTGGCCGATGACTACGGCTGGGACATCCACCGGGGTCGGGCGTCATTCGTCGGGAGCCCGGAGGAGCCGGTCCTGGAGGTGGCCGGCGACGACGGTGGGGCGCCTGTGCTGCTGCGGGGGCGGCACTACCTGGTCGCGACCGGGTCGGCGCCGTGGGTGCCCGAACTGCCCGGACTCGCCGAGACGGGCTACCTGACCTCGCAGACCGCGATGGAGCTGGCGGGGGTCCCCGAGTCGCTGCTGGTCGTCGGCGGCGGGTACGTCGCGGTCGAGCAGGCCCAGCTGTTCGCCCGCCTCGGCTCCCGCGTCACGGTCCTGGCACGCTCGCGCCTGCTCTCGGCCGAGGAGCCCGAGGTCTCCATGGCCCTGGCCTCCGTCTTCCACGACGAGGGCATCCGGGTCGTCCGCCGCGCTGTCCCCACGGGAGTCCGCACCGACCCCTCCACCGGGGAGGCGGTCGTGACGGGCGACGTCGGCGGCACGAAGGAGGAGTACCGTGCGGAGCGGGTCCTGATGGCCACCGGCCGCCGCCCGAGGACTGCGGGGCTGGGGCTGGCCGGAGTCGGGGTCGCCACCGGGCCCGCCGGGGAGGTCCTGGTCGATGCAGGGCTGAGGAGCGCGAACCCGCGCATCTGGGCGGCAGGGGACGTGACCGGGCACCGGGAGTTCGTCAACGTCGCCGCCGCCCACGGTGCCCTGGCCGTGGAGAACGCCTTCGCCAGTGCCGGTCTGGAGGTGGACTACTCCCAGCTGCCTCGGGTGGCGTTCACCAGCCCCGCCGTCGGCGCGGTGGGACTGACGGACCGGCAGGCCAACGCCGGCCACCTCTGCGAGTGCCGGGTGCTGCCGCTCGAGTTCGTGCCGAGGGCACTGGTGAACCGGGACACCCGGGGGTTCATCAAGATCGTCGCCGAGGAGGGCACGGGCCGGATCCTGGGCATCACCGCGGTCGCCCAGGACGCCGGCGAGCTCGCCGCGGCGGGGGTGCACCTGATCGCCTCCGGCACCACCGTGGCGGAGCTCGCCGCCCGGTGGGCGCCGTACCTGACGATGGCCGAGGGGCTGAAGATCGCCGCCCAGTCCTACACCGCCGACGTCTCCCGCCTCTCCTGCTGCGCCGTGTGAACCCCACCCGGCGCGGGTACCGGACTGCCGGGTGTTCTGTGCGCAGGCGCACAGAACACGCCCCCGGCCGGCCCGTAGCGTGGAAGACCGCCCGAGAGGGCAACTGGGAAGACAAGAACCGCGGCAGGCCGCCCGCTGAACCGGACGGCCCCGCGCGAGGAAACGAAGAAGGAGCCATACCTATGCCCCGCATCCCCGCCCACACCCTCGACACCGTGCCCGGGGCCTCCCGCGAGCACGCCGAGCGCCTCGCCAGGCGGATGGGCCGGTTCATGAACATCCACGCCGGCATGGCCCACTCCCCAGTGGTCATCGCCGCCTACCAGGGCATCCAGAAGGCCATCGCCGAGCAGGGGACCTTCGACGCCCGCACCCGGGAGGCGATCGCCCTGGCCGTGGGCAACCAGAACGGCTGCGACTACTGCCAGGGAGCCCACACCGTTTCCGCCCGGAAGGCCGGACTCGACGATGAGCAGATCCTCGCCCTGCGTGCCGGGGAAGTCGGCTTCGATCCCAGGCTCGCGGCCCTGACCGAGGTCGCCCGGGCCGCCTCCGCGGACAACGGCTACGTCCCCGAGCCCGTCTGGCAGGCCGCCCTCGACGCGGGCTGGACCGACACGGAGCTGGCCGAGGCCTTCGCCCATATCGCGGTGAACCTGTTCACCAACTACTTCAACCACTACGCCCACACCGAGCTCGACGTCCCCGCCGCCGAGCCCCTCACCGCCTGAGACAGCACCACCACCGACAAGCCCGCATACGAGGAAGGACCAGCCATGCCCGAAGCACCGGAAGTGATCGTCTTCGACGTCAACGAGACCCTCTCCGACATGTCCCCCATGGGGAGCCGGTTCGCCGACGCCGGTGCACCCGAGCACCTGGCGAAACTCTGGTTCGCCACGCTCCTGCGGGAGGGGTTCGCCCTCGCCGCCGCCGGGGACGCGGCCCCCTTCGGCGAGATCGGCGCCGAGGCCCTCACCGGCCTCCTCCGGACGTCGGGAGTCGCCGACCCGGAGGGCACGGCGAAGCGCCTGGCATCCTCCGTTGCGGACCTTCCCCTGCACCCTGACGTCCCGGACGGGGTCCGGGCCCTGCGCGCAGCAGGGCACCGGCTCGTGACCCTCACCAACGGCTCCGCACAGGTCGCCGAGAAGCTCTTCGGCGCCGCCGGGATCCGGGACGAGTTCGAGGCGCTCCTCTCGGTCGAGGACGCCCCTGCCTGGAAGCCCCACCCTGACTCATACCAGTACGCCGCCCAGCGGCTGGGCGTGAAGGCAGAGGACATGCTCCTGGTCGCGGTGCACCCCTGGGACACACACGGCGCAGCCCGCGCCGGCCTGCGCACCGCCTGGGTCAACCGCACCGGCGCTGTCTACCCGTCCTACTACGCCCGCCCCGACCTCGCCGCCGGCTCCCTCACCGAGCTCGCCGGCGAGCTCGCCGCCGGCTGACCGGGTGCCCGGTTTGACCCGGCCCCAAGGGCCAGGTTGTACCGTGCTGGAGTCCGGGGGAGGGCCCCGGACGGAGGGAGCAGAAATGCGCACAGAGCAGGCCTGCGGCATCCGGCGGCAGGGCTACGAGATCCCGGGCTGCGGCAGCGGACCGCTGCAGCGGTGGGGCTTCGCGCTCCGCGAGCTGCGGCAGGCCCTGCGCGACCGGAAGCACCGGAAGGGGACAGCTGCTGGGAAGGGCACCCCGGCCGATGGAAGGGAGCAGCGCTGATGGCAGTCCTGGACACCGTCTGGCAGAGCGTGCTCGAGGGATTCTTCATGTTCTGGGGCACGCTGTGGGCCCTCGTGCTGGGGTTCACGCTCTCGGGTGCGGTGCAGGCCTTCGTCTCCCGACGGGAGATGCAGAAGGCGATGGGCGACCACCGCCCCGCCACCGTCGTGCGGACGGGCCTGCTGGGGGCGGCGTCCTCGAGCTGCTCCTACGCCGCCGCGGCCCTGGCCAAGTCGCTCTTCCAGCGCGGGGCCGACTTCACGACCGCGATGGTGTTCATGCTGGCCTCGACCAACCTCGTCATCGAGCTCGGGATCGTGCTGTGGCTGCTGGCCGGGTGGCAGTTCGCCCTGGCCGAGTTCGTCGGCGGGGCGATCATGATCGCCCTGTTCGTCCTGGCAGCCCCGAGGGTCTTCCCCGCCGCCGAGCTCGAGCAGGCCCGGGCCCGGCTCGCCGAACGCGCCGCCGCGCAGGGCCACCCGGAGGAGGCCGACGGGGCCGAGCAGCACGGCACGGGCCTCTGGTCCAGGATCCGGTCCGCGGCAGGGTGGGCCGACGCGGCCGGATACGCGGTCTCGGACGCGACCATGCTCCGGCGCGAGCTGATCATCGGCTACCTCGTCGCCGGCCTCCTGGCCGTCGCCGTGCCGTCGACGGTGTACTCCGCGGTGTTCTTCCCCGGCCACGGGCTCCTCACCGACGCCTGGGACGCCCTCGTCGGGCCGCTGGTGGCCTTCGCCAGCTTCGTCTGCTCGATCGGGAACGTCCCCCTGGCCGCGGCCCTGTACAGGGGCGGGCTCGGCTTCGGCGGCACGGTCGCGTTCGTCTTCGCCGACCTGATCGCCTTCCCCCTCGTGGCCGTCTATGCCAAGCTCTACGGCCGGCGCATCGCCGTGCGGCTCTTCCTGGCGTTCTGGGCGGTGATGAGCGTCGCGGGGCTGGCCACCGACCTGCTCTTCCGCGGCCTCGGGATCCCGGCCCCGGCCCGCCCCGCCGAGATCGTCCCAGCACGGTTCGAATGGAACTACACCACCTGGCTGAACCTGGCCGCCATCGCCGTCGCGGCCGTCCTGTACCGGCTGTACCGGAGCCGGGCACGGTTCGGTACCGCGGGCAGGTACGCGAAGGACCCCGTGTGCGGGATGCAGGTCGAGAAGGCCCACGCCCCCGCCACCGCCGCCCACGCCGGGCACACGTACTGGTTCTGCTCCGACCGCTGCCACGAGAAGTTCACCGCCGGCCCCGACCGATACACCCGCGACCCCGGCAGCGAGCCCATGGCCGCCCACACCCATCCGGACCCGACGGTTGTCGACCCGGTGTGCGGGATGGACGTCGACCCGGAGAATCCCGGAGGCGGGACCTTCGCCCACGACGGCACCCAGTACGCCTTCTGCTCCACCGGCTGCCGGGACGCCTTCACCGCCCGGCCCCAGCAGTACGCCGGAGGCAGCGGCAACTGAATGCGGCCGGGACCCCTAAGCACCGAGGGCGCGCAGGACGGCGTCAGCCGTGATCCCATAGCCGAGGTGGGGCACGATGTCGCTGGCCCAGTCGGCGGCGGACCACGTTCTGGGTCGGTGACCTTCAGCAGCATCCCGGTGCGTTCGCGGCCAGCAGGCCCATTGCGATGATGGCCGCAGTGCCGAACGCCCGTCCGGGCCTCCACCCGAGGGCGCGGAGGGGCGGCCAGGATCCCCGTGCCGATGCCCGCCCCCAGGCCCAGGAGGGGGCCGAGCCCGGCGGCCCTGTTCTGCAGCTGCTCCTCGTCACCGGGGATGTCCATGCCCAGGGCGTGGGCGAGGCGCCGGGCGGACTCCTCGGGAGTGCTGCTGGCAGGCCTGGCCCTGACGGCCATGTCGAGGTAGGCGATCGCGTTCAGCACCGTGGTGCCCGCGGCGCCGGCCGCGGCACCCGCGGCGATGGTCCGTGCGAGGGTGTTAGTCGTCTTCTCCTCTTCTCCCAAGGCCGCCCGGAAGCGGGGCTGCCGCCGCCGGCCGGCCCCGTCCTCCAAGGGTGACGGGCGGGCCGGCCCGCAGTCATCACCTCAG
>NZ_SWDW01000014.1 GCF_004919045.1 Sinomonas albida | reverse complement strand
AATACGTCGACGCGATCGCCTTCGAACTGAACAACCGGCCCCGCAAGGCTTTAGGCTTCAGAACACCACGGGAAGTCTTCCTCGAAGACCTCGCAGCAGCCGTTGCCAACACCCCTTGAGACCGCCCCGGCCATGACTGAAGCCCGCCGTCGGCGAGTCCCAGCGCGACACGCGGATGACGGCGGAAACCGCGGCCGAAGCTGGTCGGGAACTGATCGGGCAGCAGCGCCGCGGAGTAGGGTGCCGTTATGGCGCGGATCTTCATCACCGGCTCGACCCAGGGCCTGGGTCGAGCTGCGGCCGAGGCGCTCATCGACGGCGGGCACGCCGTGGTCCTGCACGCGCGGAATCGCGAACGGGCCGAGGCCGTCGCGGGGCTCGAAGGCACGGCCGCAGCTGTGGTCGTCGGTGATCTCGCGAGCCGCGAGGAGACGCTCGCGCTCGTCGAGCAGGTCAACGCCCTGGGCAGGATGGACGCGATCATCCACAACGCGGGCGTCTACACCGAGTCGGAGCGGCACAGCACGCCCGAGGGTCACCCGCGGGTCCTCGCCGTCAACGTCCTCGCGCCCTACCTCTTGACCGCGCTCCTCGAACGGCCCGACCGGCTCGTCTATCTCACAAGCGGCCTGCACCGCGGCGGGGACCCCTCGCTGCGCGACGTCGAGTGGACCGCGCGACGCTGGAACCCGATGCAGGCGTACTCGGACAGCAAGCCTTATCTCACGGCCCTCGCGTTCGCCCTGGCTCGCCGGTGGCCCGAGGTGCGCGTCAACGCCGTCGACCCGGGATGGGTGCCCACCCGCATGGGTGGGCCGAATGCCCCCGGCGACCTCGAGGCCGGGCACGAGACCCAGGCGTGGCTCGCCACGAGCGGCGACCCCGAGGCCACGGTGAGCGGCGCCTATTGGTTCCACCGGGCGCGCCGCGAACCGGCCGCAGCCTTAGGCGATGAGCGCTTCCAGGACGCCGTGCTCGCCGAGCTTGCCCGGCTCACAGGCGTCGAGCTTCCGTAGGGCGCGGTGGGTCGGCCCGCGCGTCGTCCGGCCCCACGCTCCGCGTCCCTCAGGCGGGCGCGGCGTGGCCGTCTGGGGCGGGCTCGGGGCGATAGGCCGGCCGGAGCGCGGGGATGGCGAGCTGGCGCTCCAGTTCGGCCATCGCGGCGAGCGTCGCGTGGTAGTTCTCTTCCGTGCCGGGTTCCGGGACGGGGAGCCACGCGATCTGCTCGCGCGCGGCGATGCGGGCAGCGAGCTCCTCGGCGCCCTTGAGGTGATATGGCCAGGGTCCGCTCGTCGCGAGCGTGACGATGAAGAGGGGGAAGCTGTCCGATCTGGCGTAGGACCACGACCAGCTGAGCCGGCGCCGGCGCATGAGCTCGTCGAGGACGTCGCCCAAGTGCATTTCCCGGTAGTTCCGATAAGGCCGTTTCAGCACCATGGTGATTCCTCCCGCAGTGGGTGGCGCCGAGCCAGGTGGGGGTGCCTGGGACCCGGTCGTGCGGCACCACGATAGACCCAAGGGAGAACGTCTGTGCAACAAATGCACGCCCATGGCGTGTTGGTTACGGATTTTCCGCGAGTTTCGTGGCCGTGAGCGGGCCTTTCCGCCCGAGGGACCACACGCAGAGCCCGAAGCAGCCGAGCACGATGCCCGCTATGGCGATGGCCGTCCATCCGCCGGCCGACCACAGCAGAGCCGCCACAGCCGAGCCGATCGCGCCGCCGATGAAGTTCGCCGTGACGTACGCGGTGTTGAGGCGGCTGCGCGCCTCGTGCGAGAGTGCCAGCAGCCGGCTCTGGTTGAGCACGTTCTGCCCCTGGATCGCGACATCCAGGAGGAAGACGACCGCGACGAGCATCCAGACGGAGGCACCGGAGAAGGCCGCGATCACGAACGAGGCGAGCACGAGAGCCCACGCGATCCCTGTCGCCGGAAGCGACCAGCCCCGGTCGTGCAGCCGCCCGGCGCGCTGAGCCGTGACGGCGCCCGCGATTCCGATGAGCCCGAACAGGCCGATGGCCGAGACCGGGTAGTTGAACGGCGGGCCCGCGAGCAGGAACGTGAGCGAGGTCCAGAACAGCGTGAACGTCGCGAACCCCGCCGTGGACAGGGCGAGCGTCCACCGCACGGGGCGTTCCCTGACGACGACGGCGCCCACCGAGGCGAGGAGGTTCGAGTACGAGACGCGCGCCTTGGGAGCGAGCGGCGGCAGCGCGCGCCACACGAGACCCGCGAGGACGACGACGGCGACAGCGGCCGCCGCGTACACGGCGCGCCAGCCGCCGAGGCCCGCGACGAGGCCGCTGATGGTCCGCGAGGCGAGGATGCCTGTGAGGATTCCGGCCACGACGGTCCCGACGATGCGCCCGCGGTCCGCGTCCCGCGCGAGGTCGCCCGCGAGCGGGGTCAGGATCTGGCCCGCGATCGTCGTGATGCCGAGGAGGCAGAGCGCGACGAGGAGGAAGGCGAACGACGGCGCGAGCGCGCACGCGACGAGCACCACCGCCGAGGCGAGCATCATGAGGACAGTGAGCCGCCGTCGGTCGACGACGTCGCCCAAGGGGACGACGAGCAGGATCCCGATCGCGTAGCCGATCTGGGTCGCCGTGACGAGCCAGCCGGCGGCGGCCGCTGACGCGTGGAGGTCGCCCGCGATCGCTTCGAGGAGCGGTTGTGCCCAGTACAGGTTGCCCACGGCCGCGCCTGCAGCGACGGCGAACAGGAGCGTCAGGCCGCGCGTCATGGCCGGGTGAGAATGTGTCGCCGGTGAAGAGGTCATCATCCCTCGAGTGATAGAGCGCTGAGTCATCAGATTCCGACCAGGACTGATGTCGGTTTTGCGGCGGGTTGCCTCGACACCCCGTCGATCCGGCATGTCGGTCATCCAATCACGGTCGGAATCCCAGGTGTCGGAATCCCAGGGGCCGGTTCCCGCAGGCCGTCGCCTCAGGTCCACCGCCCGGTGAGCACCTCGGTCCGGTCGTTGGCCGGGGGTGGCGTGGGGGAGAGAGCGGAGATCTGCGCGCGCAGCTCCGGCGTCATCTCAACGTCGAGCGCGGCGAGCGAGCCCTCGAGCTGCTCGAGGCTGCGCGCCCCGATGATCGGAGCGGTGACGCCCGGGTGACCCATCGCCCAGGCGACGGCGAGGGCGACAGGCGGGACCCCGGCGTCGTCCGCGAAGGCCGCGAAGAGCTCTGCCGTGGCCCAGTCGCTCTCCTGCCCGTACCGGTCCGCGTAGCGAGAATTCTCGATGAGCCGACCGCCTTCGGGGCGCTGCCCTCCGCGGTACTTTCCTGTGAGCAGGCCGCCGCCGAGCGGGCTGTAGGTGATGACGCCGAGGTTCTCGGCCTGGGCAAGCGGGAGGATCTCGACCTCCGCCTGGCGCTTGGCGAGGTTGTACATCGGCTGGATGAGCTCGAACCTGGCCAGCCCTTCGCGCGCCGAGACGCCGAGGGCCGTCGCGATCTGCCACGCGGCCCAGTTGCTCACGGCGGGGTAGAGGATCTTGCCCTGCCGCTGCAGATCGTCGAGCGCGCGGAGCGTCTGCTCGATCGGCGTGCGCTCGTCGAACGAGTGCACGAAGTAGAAGTCGATCCGGTCCGTCCCAAGTCGGCTCAGGCTGCCCTCGACGGCCTGCATGATGTGTCGGCGCGAGAGGCCGCCCGAGTTCGGATCCGCACTCAGCGGGAAGAAGGCCTTCGACGTGATGACGACGTCGTCGCGCTCGCCGGCCACGAGCGTGCCGAGAATCTCCTCGGATCGCCCGCCGCCGTAGACGTTCGCGGTGTCGAAGAAGTTGATGCCGAGCTCGCGCACTCGGCGGTACATCGCGGCCGAGGCCTGTTCGTCCGCTTCCGTGCCCAGCGACATCGTGCCGAAGCACAGCGGGGAGACCTGGACGCCTGTCGATCCTACGGTCCTGTACTCCATCGAAATCCTCTCTGACTCATCGCCGCGGAAGACGCGGAAGACCTGAGTCTTCTGCGGTCATGAGTCTATGGAACCGGGAAGAGCCGGCTCGAGGGAGAGCCCCCGTGATACTGGTTCTGCCAGTACCTCCTTGTGCCGCACCGCGGCGCGTAGCGTGGAGCGCATGGACAATCGGACCGAGGTGCGGGAATTCCTCTCGTCACGCCGCGCGAGGATCACGCCGGAGCAGGCGGGCCTCACCCTGTTCGGCGGCAATCGACGGGTCCCCGGGCTGCGCCGCGAGGAGGCCGCCATGCTCGCGGGCGTGAGCGTCGACTACTACACGCGCCTCGAGCGGGGGAACCTCTCCGGCGTGTCCGAGAGCGTGCTCGAGGCGCTCGCCCGCGGGCTCCAGCTCGACGACGCCGAGCGCGACCACCTCTTCGACCTCGCCCGCGCGGCCAATGCCTCGTCCCGCGCGAGGCAGGGCAAGGCCCAGAAGCAGCGCATCCGGCCCAGCGTCCAGTTCATGCTGGACGCGATCACGGGCGCGCCAGCGTTCGTGCGGAACGGCCGCATGGACATCCTCGCGTCCAACCGGCTGGGCATCGCGCTCTACTCCCAGCTGTACGCGGAGCCGACGCGGCCCGCGAACCACTCGCGCTTCATCTTCCTCAATCCCCAGGCCCTCGACTTCTATCCGGACTGGGACCTCGCCGCGAACAACAACGTCGCGCTCCTCCGCACCGAGTCGGGGCGCAATCCGTACGACAAGGGCCTCGCCGACCTCGTCGGGGAGCTCTCGATGCGCAGCGAGGAGTTCCGCGTCCGCTGGGCCGCGCACAACGTGCGCCGACACTATTCGGGCAACAAGGTCTTCCGCCACCCCGTGGTGGGCGAGATCGAGCTCCTGTTCGAGGCGCTGCAGCTCGCCGAGGATCCCGGACTTACATTCACCGTGTATCCGGCCGAGCCGGGCTCGAAGTCCGAGGAATCGCTGCGGCTGTTGGCGAGTTGGGCCGCCACTGAGCACGTCGAGGAGTGGGCTCAGCCCGTCGGAGATCGCCCCACGGTCAAGTAGTCGCCCGCGCCACGGACATCTGCGCTGCCCACCACTGAGTGGGCAGAACACGCCGTACGCTCTCACCCGTTGGCCGCGCCTTCGCAAGGACGCTTTGGGGGGAAGGCGCGGTCGCAGCACCCCGGACAAAAGGGCTGGCAACAGCGGCAAACCCTTTCCCGCGGGGTCGCCCGCCTCCTAGGCTGGATGGGCAAACCCCTCAGCCACCACTCCACGGAGGTTCTGTTGGAATACCGCAATCTCGGAACGAGCGGCGCCGTCGTCTCTGCCCTCGCCCTCGGAACGATGACGTTCGGCGCCGAAGCCGACGAAGCGACGTCGCACGCCCTCCTCGACGACTACGCTGCCGCGGGCGGCAATTTCATCGACACAGCCGACGTCTACAGCACCGGCACGTCGGAGGAGATCGTCGGCAAGTGGCTCGCCGCGAACCCCACCCTGCGCGAGCAGATGGTGCTCGCCACGAAGGGCCGCTTCCCCATGGGCCAGGGGCCCAACGACCTCGGCACGTCCCGGCGCCACCTCCGCACGGCGCTCGACGCGTCCCTCCGGCGGCTCGGCACCGACCACATCGACCTGTACCAGATGCACGCGTGGGACCCGCTCACGCCGATCGAGGAGACGCTCCGCTTCCTCGATGACGCCGTCACAGCAGGCAAGATCGGCTACTACGGCTTCTCCAACTTCCTCGGCTGGCAGCTCACGAAGGCCGTGTACGAGGCGAAGGCCCACGGCTGGGCCGCGCCCGCCACGCTTCAGCCGCAGTACAGCCTGCTGGTTCGGGGCATCGAGTCCGAGATCGTGCCCGCAGCGCTCGACGCCGGGATGGGACTCCTGCCGTGGTCTCCTCTGGGCGGCGGCTGGCTGAGCGGCAAGTACCAGCGTGACACCCTCCCGACCGGCGCGACGCGGCTCGGCGAGAATCCGAAGCGAGGCATGGAGGCGTGGGAGGCGCGCAACGCGTCGTCGCGCACGTGGGACATCGTCGACGCTGTGCGCGAGGTCGCCGACGCCAACGGCGTGTCCTCGGCACAGGTGGCGCTGCGTTGGGTCGCCGACCAGCCGGCCGTAACGTCCGTGATCCTCGGTGCGCGCACGCGCGCGCAGCTCGCCGACAACCTCAAGGCCGCCGACCTCCGGCTGGCGCCCGAGGAGCAGCAGCGGCTCACCGACGTGAGCGCGCCCGAGGTCGAGATCTACCCCTACGGGCCGCAGGCAGTGCAGCAGCGCAGCCGCAAGATCGAGGGCGGGCGGTAAGC
The DNA here is from genome assembly GCF_004919045.1 of Sinomonas albida. Lineage (GTDB taxonomy): Bacteria > Actinomycetota > Actinomycetes > Actinomycetales > Micrococcaceae > Sinomonas > Sinomonas albida. The sequence continues at coordinate 94,606 of NZ_SWDW01000014.1, read as the reverse complement.
CAGGGTATTCGACTTCGCCGCCCGCTGGCGGTGGCGACCGGACGACGGCGGGTGCCCACCCGCCGTCGTCCGCTTTCGTGCGCGGCGCCATTCCGGAGCGCGCGCGACCGTGGAGGTGCTCGGCTACCCCCGCCGGCGCCACGTGGCGCGCGTGTACTGCGGCGGCCAGTAGTCGAGCTCTGCGCCGAGTTCGTGCGCGGCGCGGAGGGCGAAGTGCGGGTCGCGGAGGAACTCGCGCGCGACCATGACGGCGTCCGCCTCGCCGCGCTCGACGATCTCGGCGGCCTCCTGCGGCGTGGTGATGAGGCCGACGGCGTTGACCGGCGAGCCGGTGCCCCTGCGGACCGCGGCCGCGAACCCCACCTGGTACTTGGGGCCGACCGGGATGCTCACCTTGGGGACGAGGCCGCCCGTCGAGACGTCGAACCAGTCGGCTCCTTCGCGCGCCGCCCAGCCGGCCACCTCGACCGTATCGTCGACGTTCCAGCCCTTCTCGCCGGCCCAGTCGGTGGCGGAGAAACGGACGAAGATCGGCACGTCGTCGCCCGCTGCCGAGCGCACCTCGCGCACCACCTCAAGGAGGAGGCGCGCGCGGTTCTCGAGGCTCCCGCCGTAGCGGTCGGTGCGCTCGTTCGAAAGCGGTGAGAGGAACTGGTGGACCAGGTAGCCGTGGGCGGCGTGGAGTTCGAGCACGTCGAATCCCGCGTCGAGCGCCCGGCGGGCCGCCGCACCGAAGTCGGCGACCACGCCGGCGATTTCCTCCTCCGTGAGCGCCCGCGGTTCTGCGTAGCCGTCGAAGGCGAGGGCCGACGGCGCGACGGTCTCCCACCCGCCGTCGTCGATTGGCTGCGTGCCGTGGCCGCTCCACTCGCGGTAGGTCGAGGCCTTTCGGCCCGCGTGGGCCAGCTGGATGCCGGCCGTGGCCCCCTCTGAGTGGATGAAGTCGACGACGCCGCGCCAGGCGTCGCGCTGCTCGTCGTTCCAGATCCCCGTGTCCCAGTTCGTGATGCGGCCCTCCGGGGACACCGCGGTGGCCTCCGTCATGACGAGCCCGGCGCCGCCGCGCGCGAACGAGCCGAGGTGGACCAGGTGCCAGTCCGTCGGCACGCCGTCCCATTTCTCCACGGAGTACTGGCACATCGGGGAGACCCAGAGGCGGTTCCTGATGCTGGTCCGTCTGACATCGATGGGGGTGAAGAGCATGCCCCTAGGCTTTCGCTGTTTCGCGGCCGGGGTCAACCGGGGCCAGCTGGCCCTGTCTTTTCCCGGCCCGAGGCGCGGACGACGGCGGGCGCCCACCCGCCTTCGTCAGCCTTGTTTCGCGGCGTTCCGTGAGTACCCATCGACGTCACGCTCGTCGGACCTTCGACTAGAGCATGACCTTCGTGCGAGCGGCGACTTCACGCCGCGACTTCCAGGCCTGCGGAATCGGCTAGGGGGATGTTGTGCGTCTTCTCAACCCTGCGACGGTCGCGCTACTGGTGTCTACAGCGGTTGTCGTCATCGCCATCGCGAGCGTCGTGGTCCTGGCTGTGATCCGAGCAGTCGTGAGGTCGAGACGTGTGCATGGCGACCGACCTCGGAAGCCCAACGATTCATGATCTCAGCGGTGACGCAGCCTCACTTCACGCGAAACCGGACTCAAGCGACGAGACCGCAGGTTCTGACCTGCGGTGTCGTCGCTTTGCTGCGGTCTCGCGCCCAGCCCCCACTCGATTCCTCCGATCGAGTAGCCGCCCAAGGTGGGGCGCCGCCCAGTCCGCTAGACCGTCTCCGGCTTCTTCGCGCCGAGGATCTGAGCGAAGAAGGCGCCGAGTTCCGCCGTCGCCGTGAGCGGCAGCACGTTGGCGACGTATTGATCCGGACGAACGACGACGACGGCCCCGCCACGGTCGATGCCGCGCGCCTCGAAGATGTCTGCCTTCGGGTCGGTCCCGTAGACCTTCTCGAGGTACGTGAGCTTGAACGGTCCGACCTGGGGCTTGAATGCCGCGGGCACGGCTCCGATGTCGATGCTCTCGTGGCCCTGCTGGTAGATCACCTTGACGTCGAACCACGCGTCGCGGTCGAGTCCCTCCGGGGTCGCGGCGAGCGGCGAATCCGGCGCGTCCGTGATCCACTCGGCGAAGTCGGCCACGCGCGACGGCGCCCCGGCGACGGGCGCGTCGGCGAACACGTAGATGCGCCACCGTCCGTCCGCGGCGGCCTGGTGCCCGAGCTCGACCGGGTTCGTGTCGCACACCCGCATCACGCCCGCCGACTTGAAGCGCTTGCCGATCGGGAAGCCGGTCGCGAGGTCCTGGTGCGTCGGCTCGGCGATGAGCATCGACGGGGCGTACTGGGTCATGAATCCCGCGGGGAACTCGGCGGTGCGCACGTAGAAGTCCTCGAGCTCGGACGGATCCTCGAACTCCTCGGGCTTCTTGGCCATGAGCGTCGACCACTCCTTGTCGAAGTCGATGAGGTTCTTCGCGACCACCTGGCGCTCGGCGGAGTACGTCGAGAGCAGGCCCTCCGGGGCACGTCCCTCGAGCACGTGGCCGAGCTTCCAGCCGAGGTTGAAGCCGTCCTGCATCGAGACGTTCATGCCCTGGCCGGCCTTCGCGCTGTGCGTGTGGCACGCGTCCCCGGTGATGAAGACGCGCGGAGTCCGCGTGCCGAGCTGCTCGGGCAGCACATCGTCGAAGCGGTCGGTCAGGCGGTGGCCCACCTCGTAGACGCTGTGCCACGCGACGTGGCGCACCTCGACCGTGTAGGGGTGCATGATCTCGTTCGCCTTCGCGATGATCTGATCGATCGTGGTGTTCCGCACGGTGCCCCGGCTGTCCGGGGCGACCTCGCCGAGGTCCACGTACATGCGGAACAGGTGCCCGCCCTCGCGGGGGATCAGGAGGATGCTGCCGCTCTCGGCCTGGATCGCGCACTTCTCCCGGATGTCCGGGAAGTCCGTCTCTGCGAGCACGTCCATGACGCCCCACGCGTGGTTCGCCTGGTCCCCGGCGAGCGTGCAGCCGATCGACTGCCGCACCCTGCTGCGCGCGCCGTCCGCCCCGACCACGTACTTGGCGTGCACCGTGCGCTCTTGGCCCTCGAGCTCGCCGGCCGTGTGAACGAGCGTCACGGTCACGGGATACTCGCCGCGGTCGCTGACGGTGAGCCCCCGGAACTCGTAGCCGTAATCCGGCCTCATGCGCGTGGGCGAGTTCGCCATGACTTCGGCGAAGTAGTCGAGGACGCGAGCCTGATTGACGATGAGGTGGGGGAATTCGCTGATGCCCATTTCGTCGTCGACCGCGCGGGCCGCGCGCACAATCCGCGAGGGGTCCTCGTGGTCCGGCTTCCAGAACGCCATCTCGGTGATGCGGTAGGCCTCGGCGATGATCCGCTCGGCGAAGCCGAAGGCCTGGAACGTCTCGACGCTGCGCGCCTGGATGCCGTCCGCCTGGCCGATCTCGAGCCGGCCCGGGCGGCGCTCCACGATGCGGGTCGTGACGTCGGGGAATTGGGAGAGCTGCGCGGCCGTGATCATGCCCGCGGGTCCCGTCCCGACGATGAGCACGTCGACTTCCTCGGGAAGCTCGTCCGGCCGATCGATGCCGACGCCAGCAGCGGGCTGAATGCGCGGGTCGCCGGACACGTAGCCGTGGTGGTGGAAATGCACGGGCTTGCCTCACTTCGTTGTGGACGGCCGGGGCCATCGGAGATCGTGTTCGATAATAGAACTCTGTGTTCTAATATCGCTCAATCATGGTAGGGCCAGCCGTCGTCGCGCATCAAGCCCTATCTGTGCCCGGCGCCACATCGCCCGAGTCCGCGCGCACACAGCAGAGGACGACGACGGCGCCCGCGCGCCGCCGTCGTCCTCTGTCTGTTGTGGGTTGGGTCGGTTGTGCGCCGGGTTACCGGTGCTTCACGCCCGTCTGGGCGTTGGGCGCGAGCTCCGGGCCCTTGACCGCGACGTCGCCGAGGGCCTCGTCGATCGCCGCGAGGACGTCCGGGGTGAGCGTGACGCCCGAAGCCGCGACGTTCGCGTGGACCTGCTCGGGGCGCGAGGCGCCCGTGATCGCGGACGCGAGCTCGCTCCGCCGGAGGACCCAGGCCAGCGCCATGGTCGGGAGGCTGATGCCTGCGCCCTCGGCGATCGGCACGAGCCGCTGGACGGCCTCGAGGATCGGCTCGGTGATGAGCCGGTCCTTCGAGACGCCCATGGTCTCGCTCGCGAAGCGGCTGCCCTCCGGGATCGGCTGGCCGGGCTTGTACTTGCCGGACAGGACGCCCTGCGCGAGCGGGGACCACACGATCTGGGAGATGCCGTTCGCCTCGCAGAGCGGGAACACCTCGGCCTCGGGCGCCTGCCACAGCATCGAATACTGGGGCTGGGAGGAGACGAAGAGGTCCGGTCCGGCGATGTCGATCGCAGCCTGGATCTGCTCGGGCGTCCACTCGCTGAAGCCGAGGTAGCGGGCCTTGCCCTGCTCCACGACCTTCTGGAAGGCCTCGACCGTCTCCTCGATCGGCACGCTCGCATCGAAGCGGTGAGCCTGGTAGAGGTCCACGTAGTCGGTCTGCAGCCGGGTCAGCGACGCGTCGATCTGCTTCGAAATCTGCTCGGCGGAGAGGCCCGAGTCGGTGTCCGACATCTGGCCGAAGACCTTCGTGGCCAGGATGTAGGTATCGCGGGGGTGCTTCGAGAGGATCTCGCCCCACGCGGTTTCGGCGGCGCCGCGTCCGTAGACGTTGGCCGTGTCGAAGAAGTTGATGCCCGCATCGAAGGCGGCCTCCGTGCAGCCCCGGGTCTGATCGGCCTCGACGCCGCCCGAGTATGTGAGCCAGGAGCCGAGGGAGATCTCCGAGACCTCGAGGTCGGAACTTCCGAGGGTGCGGTAGCGCATAGTGATGCCTCCATCGTTGAAAAAGGTCTACCCTCCATCACTACGCCCTGGGGATCGGGCGGAGGAAGGCCCTGCGAGACCTACCCTTCGCCCAATGGCGGTCCTGCCCGAAAGGCGCTATGGCGGCTACCGTTGGGCGCATGGCGGATTTTGAGATCCTGCACGTGGACGGCCCCGACGGTCCGCGGGAGGTCAAGCTGACCAGCCCCGACAAGGTGCTGTGGCCGGGCGTGGAGGGGGGTCAGCCTCTTGCCAAGCGCGATCTGGCCCGCTACCTGATCTCGGTGGCGTCGCCCTTCCTGCGGCTCAACGGCGACCGGCCCATGACCCTGCAGCGCTTCCCCGAGGGGATCGACGGCGAGGAGTTCTTCTCGAAGCGGCCGCCGCGGGGTGCGCCTTCCTATCTCAGGGCGGTGACGTGCACGTACCCGTCCCACAGGCGCCACGACCAGCTGGTGTTCGACGAGGCCGCCGAGCTCGCGTGGGCGGCGCAGATGGGAACGATCACCTTCCACCCGTGGCCTGTGCGCACGGCCAACCTGGACAACCCGGACGAGCTGCGGATCGATCTCGATCCACAGCCCGGGCGCGACTTCCGGGACGCCGTCACCGCCGCGCTCGCGCTGCGCGAGGTCATGGCTGAGGCCGGGCTCACGGCCTACGCGAAGACGTCGGGCAACCGGGGCGTCCACGTGTATGCGCGCATTCGGCCCACGCACGAGTTCCTTGACGTGCGCCATGCGGTCATCGGGATCGCGCGCGAGCTGGAGCGCCGAATGCCGGACCTTGTGACCAGCTCGTGGTGGAAGGAGGAGCGCGGCGAGCGGGTCTTCGTCGACTTCAACCAGGCCAACCGCGACCGGACGATCGCTGGCGCCTATTCGCCCCGGCCCCTGCCCCACGCGCCCGTCTCGACTCCGCTGACCTGGGACGAGCTCCCCGACGCCGACCCGCGCGAGTTCACCGTCCGCACGGTTCCCGAGCTCTTGGCCGCCCGTGACTGCCCGTGGGCGGACATCGACGCTGCCCCGGGCGACATTTCGGGGGCGCTCGCCTTGTGGGAAGCGGACCTCGAGCGCGGGCTCGGCGAGCTCAACTTCCCGCCGGACTACCCCAAGATGCCCGGCGAGCCGCCGCGCGTGCCGCCAAGCAAGCGCAAGGCGGACCGAGCCGATGAGGACTATTCGGCGCCCAAAGCGCAGCGCGACGCAGAGTGGGGCACCGCGATCGCTCCGCCGTACGGGCCGATGTTGGCCAAGCCGGTCAAGAAGCTCCCGGTCGGCGAGTACCTGTACGAGCCGAAGTGGGATGGCTTCCGCTCGATCGTGTGGCGCTCCGGCGATCGGGTGGAGATCGGATCGCGCAATGGCCTGCCCATGACGCGCTACTTCCCGGAGCTCGTCGAGGCCATCGTCGCAAACTTCCCCGACCACTCCGTCATCGACGGCGAAATCGTCCTCGTGGACCCGGACAGCGGCGACCGGCTCAACTTCGATGCCCTCCAGCAGCGCATCCACCCCGCGGCCTCACGCATCGCCAAGCTGAGCGCCGCAACGCCAGCGAGCTTCGTGGCCTTCGACCTGCTCGCGCTGGGCCAGACCAATTATGTGGAGCGTCCGTTCCGCGAGCGGCGCGCGGCCCTCGAGGAGGCATTCAAGGACGCCAGGCCCCCGGTCTACCTCACCCAGGCAACCAAGGACTCCGCCCTCGCGCTGGAGTGGTTCAGCACGTTCGAGGGCGCCGGCCTGGACGGCGTCATGGCCAAGCCCCTCGGGGAGCTCTACGCCGAGGACAAGCGTGTCATGTCCAAACTCAAGCACGAGCGGACGGCCGACTGCGTCCTCGCCGGCTACCGGCTCTACAAGAACGAGTCCGACGCCATCGGATCCCTCCTCTTGGGCCTGTACGACGCCCAGGGCGGGCTCAACTCCGTGGGCGTCATCGGGGCGTTTCCCATGGCCCGCCGCAAGGAGCTGTTCGAGGAGCTTCAGCCGCTCGTGACCACGTTCGACGGGCACCCCTGGGCGTGGGCGCCGCCGGCCGCGGTGCTGCCGGACAACCGCGACCAGTCGGCGCCGCGCACCCCCACCGCGGCGGCGCGCTCCCGTTGGAATGCAGACAAGGACCTCTCGTTCGTCCCGCTGCGGGTGGAGCGCGTGGTCGAGGTCAAGTACGACCACATGGAGGGCGACCGGTTCCGCCACACCGCCCAGTGGGTCCGATGGCGCCCGGACCGCGCGCCGGAGTCCTGCACCTATGACCAGCTCGAGGAACCCGTCAGCTATGACCTCTCCTCGGTCCTGGCCCGGGACGGGCACGCCTAGCCCGCCGGCGTGACCGGCGTCTTCCGATGAACGGAAGAAACCTATCCCTGCGCACGCCCGGAAACCTACGCTGACAGCACCGCCCCACTTCGCACCTGTTCGCAGAGCGAACACTTGTGCAGAATGCGAACAGGCCTGTACCCTCGAAAAGGAGACAGCGCCGCTCGCGGGGCACTCGGCAAGGAAGCTAGAGGAGGAACCATGGGCGAGCCGGTCAAGTCGTCGGATGCCGCCGCTGACAATCAGGCGATTGTCAGCCAGGAGATCCGCGACATCGAAGAGGGCTACAAGGCGGCCCGCGCCGCGGGTCAGCCCGCGGAGACGCAGCCGCGCGTCGACTACCCGCCGTACCGCAGCTCGATCCTGCGGCACCCCACCAAGAGCCTGCACCACACGGACCCCGAGACGATCGAGCTCTTCAGCCCCGCGTTCGGCCACCACGACGTGCACGCGCTCGAATCGAACCTGACGATCCAGCACAACGGCGAGCCCCAGGGCGAGCGCATGATCCTGCGCGGCAAAGTCCTGGACGGCAACGGCCGCCCGGTCGCGGGTCAGCTCGTGGAGATCTGGCAGGCCAACGCCGCCGGCCGCTACATCCACAAGCGCGACCAGCACCCGGCCCCGATCGACCCGAACTTCACGGGCGTGGGCCGCTGCATCACGGGCCCCGACGGCTCCTACGAGTTCCTCACCATCAAGCCCGGCGCGTACCCGTGGAAGAACCACCTCAACGCATGGCGCCCCGCGCACATCCACTTCAGCCTCTTCGGCACGGAGTTCACGCAGCGCATCGTCACGCAGATGTACTTCCCGGGCGACCAGCTCTTCCCGCTCGACCCGATCTACCAGTCGATCGTCGACCAGGACGCGCGGGACCGCCTCGTGGCCCGCTACAACCACGACTTCACGTCGCCCGAGTGGGCGCTGGGCTACGAATGGGACATCGTCCTCACGGGCTCGAAGCGGACGTGGACCGAGAACGAAGCCTACGGAGAGCAGGGCGACCATGAGTGACCAGCACCTCGTTCCCACCCCCGGCCAGACCGTCGGCCCCTTCTTCGGCTACGCGCTGCCGTTCGAGAAGGGCGGCGAGCTCGTCCCGCCGGGCAGCCCGAACAGCGTGACCCTCCATGGAACGGTCTACGACGGCAAGGGCGCCCCGATTCCGGACGCGATCCTCGAGATCTGGCAGGCGGACTCGAACGGCAACGTCCCGCATCAGACCGGCTCGCTCGTCCGCGACGGCTACACCTTCACCGGCTGGGGCCGCACCCCCGTGGGGAACACGGGCAAGTACGTCTTCTCCACCGTGAACCCCGGCGCTACCGAGCCCGGCAAAGCGCCGTTCTTCGCGGTCGCGGTCTTCGCGCGCGGCCTCATGAATCGGCTCTTCACGCGCGTCTACCTTCCGGAGGACACTGAGGCGCTCGAGAACGACGCCCTCCTCAGCTCCCTCGAGCCCGCCCGCCGCAAGACCCTGATGGCCGAGCGTCTCGCAGACGGATCGCTCCACTGGGACCTCCGGCTCCAGGGCGAGGATGAGACCGTGTTCCTCGACTTCCACGCCGAGGGCTGAGCCCAGTGACGGACCACGCTGCCCGCCCCGCCTCCAGCCAGGGCCTCGACCCTGCGGATCGCGGCCTGCTCTCGCCGGTCTGGGCCAGCCCTGACGTGGCGGGGGAGACCGGCGACGCCGCGATCGTCGCCGCGATGCTCGAGCTCGAGGCCGCGTGGGCCGAGACGCTCGAGTCCGCGGGGCTCGTCGAGGACGGCGCGGGCGCGGCGGTCCGGGAAGTGGTTCGCGCCGTGGTCGGCGGGCAGGCAACGGACGACGGCGGGGTCGCGGCTCAGGCGGGCAGCGCGCCGTCGTCCGTCGTTGAGCCCCGCGCGACCACCACCGCGTTCGACGCGGGTCGCCTCGCGAACGCAGCGCAGGGCGGCGGGAATCCCGTCATCCCCCTCGTGAAGGCCCTCCGCGCCGCCGTTCCGGATGGGCCCGGCCGTGCGGCCGTCCACCGCGGCCTCACGAGCCAGGACGTCCTCGATTCCGCGCTCATGCTCACCGCCAAGCGCGCGAGCGTCCGCATCCATGCGGACCTTGCGGCCGCCGCCGACGCGCTCGCGGACCTCGCGGCCCAGCACCGGACCACCCCGCAGGTGGCGCGGACGCTCGCGCAGCACTCGCTCCCCTCGAGCTTCGGGCTCAAGGCCGCGAACTGGCTCCAGGGCGTGGCCCACGCGGAACGCAGCGTTGCGGCCCTGGCCTTCCCGGTCCAGTGCGGCGGCGCGGCGGGGACAAACGCCTCGCTCGTCGCCCTCGGAGCCGAACCCCACGCGCTCGCGGCGGACTGGGCCCATCGCGCGGGACTCGACGCGGCCGTCGCGCCGTGGCAGTCGTTCCGCGGCCCGGTCGCGGATCTCGGCCATGCGCTCGCGGCGGTGTGCTCGGCCGCCGGGCACGTCGCGAACGATGTGCTGCTGCTCTCGCGCCCCGAGATCGGCGAGCTGGGCGAACCCGTCGCCGAGGGCCGAGGCGTCTCCTCGGCCATGCCGCAGAAGCAGAACCCCGCGTTGTCGGCCCTCATCCGCTCCGCCGCGCTCCGGGCGCCCGCCGACGCGATGCAGCTCGAGCTCGCGGCCGCGCTGAGCGAGGACGAGCGGACGGGCGGCGCGTGGCATACCGAGTGGCCGGCCCTGCGGGAGCTCCTGCGCCTCGCGGCCGGCTCCGCGGCGGCGCTGCGCGAGCTCGCGGCCGGGCTCCGGGTCTTCCCCGACCGGATGCGCGCCAACCTCGAGTTGAGCGGGCCGCTGCTCGTGAGCGAGCGGATCATGCTCGAGCTCTCGGACGTCGCCGAGGGCGGCCGGGCCGGCATCCAACAGGCTGTCGACGCCGCGCTCGCGGCCTCGGCAGCCGGCCCCGCCGAGCAGGCGCGCGTGCTGCGCAAGGAGCTGCGCGCCGTCGTGCGGGAGGGCGACGCCACACGCGATGCCAGCGCCGAAGACCTCGAGGCGCGCCTCGATGACCTCCTCGACCCCGCCCGCTACCAAGGCGACGCGGCGGGCATCGTGGACCGCATTCTCAAGAACTACGAAGAGTCCGGGGCTCGGCGCCGCCGCGCGTGAGCCAGCAACTTTTGCGACACGAGGAAAGGACAAGCACGTGAGCGTGCCACAGATCCGCGCGGTGAGGCTCTCGCCGCGCGAGCAGCTGGGGGAGAAGGAGCTGGTGGTGCTGGGCCCGTCGCTCGGCACCTCGACCGTCATGTGGGACGCGGCCGCGCGTCTCCTGGGCGAGGACTACGACGTCCTCGGCTGGGACCTGCCGGGCCACGGCGTCTCGCCGGCGGCCGAGCCGGACACGGCGTTCAGCCTCGGCGAGCTCGCGGACGCGGTCGTCGCGCTGGTCGACTCGATCGTTCCCTCCGAAAATGGGCAGGCCGCGTCGTTCCACTACGCGGGCGACTCCGTGGGCGGCGCGACGGGCGCCGAGCTCGCGCTCCGGCACCCCGAGCGGCTCCTGAGCCTCGCGATGATCTGCTCGTCGCCGCGCTTCAACGGCGCGGAAGGCTACGCCGAGCGCGCGGAGCTCGTGGCCCGGCAGGGCACGGCGATCCGCCTCCAGGCCTCCGCCGAGATCTGGTTCGCTCCCGGCTTCCTGAGCAAGCACCCTGCGGAGTCCTCGCGCCTCCTCCACGCGCTCCGCGACGCCGACCGCTTCGGCTACGGCGCCGTGTGCCGTGCGATCGCCGCCTACGACGTCCGCGATCGCTTCGCGGAAATCGCCGCCCCGTTCCTCGCGATCGCGGGGGAGTTCGACACCGTGTGCCCGTTCGCCGAGGCCCAGTGGATGGCCGAGCGCGCCCAGAACGGGCGGGCCGTGGAGGTCCCGGGCGTCGCTCATCTCGCGCCCGCCGAGAACCCCGCGGCCGTCGCCAGCCTGCTGCGCGAGCACTTCGCCCGCGCGGCCGCGGGTGCCGCGGCCGGACGCAGCGCAGGGGAGGCAGCCCAGTGAGCGCGCAGCTCGCCGGGGCGAACTGGGCGGACGACGCGCGGGCCGGCGCCGTCCAGCCCGACGCCACCCAGCGCGACGTGTACGACGGCGGCATGGAGGTCAGGCGCGAAGTGCTCGGCGATGCGCACGTGGACCGGGCGAACGCGAACACGGACGATTTCACGGCCGAATTCCAGAACATGATCACGCGCATCGCGTGGGGTGGCATCTGGACGCGCCCGGGCCTCACCCGGCAGATGCGCTCGGTCGCCGTGCTCACGGCCATGATCGCGCACGGCCACTGGGATGAATTCGCCATGCATGTGCGAGCCGCGATCCGGAACGGGCTCACGCGTGACGAGATCAAGGAAGTGATCCTGCAGAGCGCCATCTACTGCGGGGTGCCGTCCGCCAACACGGCCTTCAAGGTCGCGCAGAAGACTTTGGCAGCTATCGATGAGGAACAGCAGTGACTGAAGCATTCGTGTATGACGCCGTCCGGACCCCGTTCGGCAAGTTCGGGGGTGGCCTCGCCGGGGTCCGTCCCGACGATCTCGCCGCGCATATCGTTCGGGCAATCGTCGATCGCGCTCCGGGCCTCACCGCCGAGGCGCTCGAGGGTACCGACGGCAAGCACCGTGCGGTGGACGAGGTCATCTTCGGCAACGCGAACGGCGCGGGGGAGGAGAACCGCAACGTCGCGCGCATGGCGACCCTGCTCGCGGGCCTCCCGACCTCGATACCCGGCACCACGGTGAACCGCCTGTGCGGTTCGTCCCTCGATGCGGCGATGATCGCGTCGCGCCAGATCGCGGTGGGGGACGCCGACGTCGTCCTCGTGGGCGGCGTCGAGTCGATGAGCCGCGCGCCCTGGGTCCTGCCCAAGACCGAGCGGCCGTACCCCGCCGGGGATCTGGCGCTCGCGTCGACCACGCTCGGCTGGCGACTCGTCAACCCGAAGATGCCGTCGCAGTGGACGGTCTCGCTCGGCGAGGCGACGGAGCAGCTGCGGGAGCGGCACGCGATCGGCCGCGACCGGCAGGACGAGTTCGCCGCCCGCTCGCACAACCTCTCCGACAAGGCCTGGAGCGAGGGCTTCTACGACGAGCTCGTCGTCGCCGTCCCCGGCACCGACCTCACCCGGGACGAGGGCATCCGTCCCGGCTCGAGTGCCGAGAAGCTCGCTGGCCTGAGGACATCGTTCCGACCCGACAACGGCGACCGGTCCGGCACGACGTCGGGCGGAACCGTGACGGCCGGAAATGCCTCACCGCTCTCCGACGGGGCCTCCGCCGTGCTGCTCGGCTCCGAGGCCGCGGCTGGCACGCTCGGCCTCGAGCCGATCGCACGCATCGCCGGACGCGGCGCGGCCGCCAACGAGCCGCAGTTCTTCGGCTTCGCCCCCGTCGAGGCCGCCAACCGCGCTCTCGAGAAGGCGGGCATCGGCTGGGACCAGGTGGGCGCCGTCGAACTCAACGAGGCGTTCGCCGCGCAGTCGCTCGCATGCCTCGACGCGTGGAAGATCGACCCCGAGATCGTGAACCAGCACGGCGGCGCGATCGCGATGGGCCACCCGCTCGGCGCCTCCGGCGGCAGGATCCTCGGCACACTCGCGCGCAGCCTGCAGCGCAGCGGCGAGCGGTGGGGCGTCGCCGCGATCTGCATCGGCGTTGGCCAGGGGCTCGCCGTGGTGCTCGAGAACGTCGCGGCGACGAAGTAGCGGAAGCAAGGGATCACGGATGCTGGAATTCAAGGACTCGGCCGCCGAGGCGGTCGCGGGTGTTGAGGATGGCTCGACGGTCATGATCGGCGGGTTCGGCAATGCCGGCCAGCCGTTCGAGCTCATCGACGCGCTGCTGCAGAGCGGCGCGAGTGATCTGACTGTTGTCAACAACAACGCAGGCCAGGCCGACGAGGGCCTCGCGCTCCTCATCAAGGAGGGCCGCGTGCGCAAGATGATCTGCTCGTTCCCGCGGCAGAGCGACTCGTGGCACTTCGACGCGAAGTACCGGGCCGCCGAGATCGAGCTTGAGCTTGTGCCACAGGGCAACCTCGCGGAGCGCATCCGTGCGGCCGGGGCTGGGATCGGCGGCTTCTTCACGCCGACCGGCTACGGCACGATGCTCGCCGAGGGCAAGGAGACGCGGCTTCTCGACGGCAAGTGGCAGGTGTTCGAGACGCCGATCCACGCTGACGTGGCGCTCATCAAGGCGCTCAAAGCCGACGGCAAGGGCAACCTCGTCTACCGCAAGACGGCGCGGAACTTCGGGCCCATCATGGCCGCGGCGGCGAAGCACACCATTGTCCAGGTGTCCGAGGTCGTGCCGATCGGCGGCCTCGACCCGGAGAATGTCGTGACGCCGGGCATCTACGTCAACACGATCGTGAAGGTGGGCTGACAGCATGAGTGAACTCTCGACGTCGTCTGTTTCCTCAGGCGGGACGCCCCGGAGCGCACGCCAAGGCGGGGCGCCGCAGACGAGCGACGCGCCCATGGGCCGCGACGACCTCGCGCGGCTCGTGGCACGGGACGTCGCGCCCGGCTCGTTCGTGAACCTGGGCATCGGCCAGCCGACACTCGTCTCGAACTACCTGACCGACGAGCAGGACATCACGCTCCACACGGAGAACGGAATGCTCGGTATGGGGCCGGCCGCCGTGGGGGACGAGGTTGATCCGGACCTTATCAACGCCGGCAAGATCCCCGTGACCGAGCTGCCCGGCGCGAGCTACTTCCACCACGCCGACTCCTTCGCGATCATGCGCGGCGGCCACCTCGACGTGTGCGTGCTCGGCGCGTTCCAGGTCTCCGCGACCGGCGACCTCGCGAACTGGCACACGGGCGCACCGGACGCGATCCCCGCCGTCGGAGGCGCGATGGACCTCGCGACCGGTGCCAAGGACGTCTACGTCATGATGACCCTGCTCACGAAGGACGGGAAGTCGAAGCTCGTGCCCTCGTGCTCGTATCCGCTCACGGGCGTCGGATGCGTCACCCGGGTCTACACCGACAAGGCCGTCTTCCTCATCACGGGCGACGGCGTGCGGGTGCGGGAGACGTTCGGCGTCACGTTCGAGGAGCTCGAGCAGCTCATGGACGTGCCGCTGCTCGCGGGGTGACCCCGTAATGTTGATGACCGGCTCCGAACCGCATGGCCGATGTCAGGCAGCGCCTGCTGCGCGGTTCAGGGCGGGTCAAGGCGCCGTACGGAGGGAAGGCAGAGGCGATGAGTGAGGCGGCATCGGCCCCAGGCGATCAGTTCGTGCAGTCGCTCGCGCGCGGGCTCGCCGTGGTCCGCGCGTTCGACGCCGAGCATCAGGAGATGACCCTCTCCGAGGTCGCGGCCCGCACCGAGCTCACGCGCGCCACGGCGCGTCGGTTCCTGCACACGCTCGTCGAGCTCGGCTACATGCGCACGGACGGTCGGCTGTTCACGCTCACGCCGCTCGTGCTGCAGCTCGGGTACGCCTATCTCTCCGGCCAGCGGCTCCCCGAGCTGGCGCAGCCGTTCCTTGAGGAGCTGTCGCATCGCGAGGGCGAGTCGACGTCGATGGCCATCCTCGACGGGACGGACATCGTCTACCTCACGCGCATCCACACCCGGCGGATCATCTCCGTGGGGATCTCGCCGGGGACGCGGTTCCCCGCGCATGCCACGTCGATGGGCCGGGTCCTCCTGGCGGCGCTGTCACCGGCGGAGCTCGATGCCTACTTCGCGTCGGCGAGCCTCGAGCCGCTCACCCCGCGGACGCTCACCTCGCGGGGGGCGATCGAGGCGGAGCTCGCGCGCGTGCGGGAGCTGGGCTACGCCGTCGTCGATCAGGAGCTCGAGGTGGGCCTGCGCTCGGTGGCCGTGCCCGTTTTCGGGGCGGATGGGCGCACGGTGGCGGCGATCAATGTGGCGCTTTCGGCCCGGCTTGAGGCGTCGGAGGATCGCGGCGCCGAGGTGGAGCGGCTTGTGCCCGAGCTGCGTGCGGCCGCGGCTGGGATCTCCGACGCCGCGCGGGCGGCGGGCGCGGCGTAGTCCTGCGGCCTTTCGGGATAGTGTGACCGTTGTCCCAGACTGAGCACGTGAAGGAGCGTCGCCGCCATGTCACACCGCGACTTTGCGCGGATCGAGTCCTTTCGAGAGGACGGCTCGTAGTGTTCGCACTTCGGCTGGGGTCGGGGGCCGAGCTTCGGCCGCTCGAACCGTGGCAGGGTCCCGAGTTCGCCGATCACCTCGACCGGGCGCGCGAACATATCCGCCCATGGGTGGGGCCGTCGTTCGTCGCCGCGGGGGTGGAGGGCGCGACGGCGACCCTGACTCGTTACGCCAAGGCGGCGGCCGACGACGGCGCGCGGATCTACGGCATCTGGTCCGAGGGGACGCTCGTCGGGGGTGTCATGTTCGTCTCGTTCAACGCGGCCGCGGGCACCGCCGAACTGGGCTGTTGGCTTGAGCCTGCCGCGCAGGGCCGGGGCCTCGTGAGCGAGGCGTGCCGCGCGCTCGTGCGCTGGGCGTTCGAAACGCGCGGAATGCGCCGGATCGAGTGGCGGTGCCGCGCCGCGAACGGCCGATCCGGATCCGTTGCGCAACGCCTCGGCATGACGCTGGAGGGGACGCTCCGGCAGTCCTGGCCGATCGACGGCGCCTACGACGACACCCAGATCTGGGCGCTCCTCGCACACGAGTGGCGCGGGCGCTAGCGAACTGGACTCGGCTGCGGCTGCGCCCGCGGTGTCCCCACCGAGGAACGCTCCACGATGTGCGCCCTGAGCGGAAGGCGCTCCGCTGGCACCCGGTGCCCAAGCTTCCGGAGGAGTGCCCGGGCCGCTTCGCGCCCCATGTCGTAGACCGGCTGCGCGACGACCGTCAGGGGCGGCTCGACCAGTTCAGTCCACGGGAAATCGTCGTAGGCGACGACGGAGATGTCCTCGGGGATTCGGAGCCCACGCCGTTTGATCTGGCCAAGCACTCCGAGGGCGATGAGGCTGTCGGAGCAGACGACGGCGGTCACGGGCTCGGGACGGTCAAGCAGCTCTGCACAGGCGGCGGCGAGGGCCTCGTCTGATGCTGCATTGAACCGGACGAGGGAAGGATCCCACCGGTCTCCTGCCTCCGCGAAGGCGCGTTCGATTCCGGCGACGCGATCTGCGACAGGGGAGAGGCCAAGATCCATCCCTCGCTCGTAGGAGCCACCGACACGCTGACTTGAGACGTAGCCGATACGGCGGTGGCCTGCGTCGAGGAGGACGCGCCCCACCTCGAGGGCAGCGTCCGCGAACTCCACGCGTACTGTGTCGAAGTCGAGCGCGTGGATCCCGCGGTCGAAGAGGACGACGGCGTGTCCCCGGGCTTGGGCGGATTCGAGGTGGGTCGTCTCGTTGCTCGAGCACGGTGCCACGACGAGGCCTGCCACGCGCTGCTGGAGGAGCTCCTGGACGGCACTCGCCTCCGCCTCCAGATCCTCGTCCGTGTTGACAAGGACGACCGTGTATCCCTCGCGGCGCACTTCGTCGGAAATGCCTCGGAGGGCGAGTCCGAAGTGGGCGTTCTCAATATCGCCGACCACGACGCCGATCGAATTGGAGCGGCCAGTCGTCATGCTCTTGGCCAGTTGGTTGGGCCGATAACCGAGCTGGTCGGCGGCGGCGATGACGACGGAGAGCACCTGCTCGCTCACGGCTCCGTAGCCCCCGAGGGCGCGAGCTGCCTGGGCCTTCGACACCCCGGCGGCGCGAGCCACATCGGCAACTGTGGCCTCTCGCACGGATTGGTCTCGCTTCGTCATATCCGCATCCGATCCGAAAAAAGAGATTGACGCCACACCGCGGCGTAAGTACAGTCACATCATCCCCGAAGTTGAGACCGGTCTCAAACTCAAGATTGAGACCGGTCTCACCTCATCAAACTGAGACCGGTCTCACACAGAACCCACACAAAGCGAAACGGACGGATCCGAATGAAAAGCATCAAAGCAGCAGCCTTCGCTGCAGCGGCTGCCCTGGCCTTGTCGCTGTCCGCGTGCGGCGGCGCCAGCAGCGCGTCGTCCACGCCGTCGGCCGGCAATCCGTATGGCCTCATCACGCCCGGTCAATTCCGGGTGGCGAGCGTGGGCGACTCCAAGCCCTACACGTTCACCGACTCCTCCGGGAAGTTCACGGGCTTCGACGTCGAACTCTTCACCGACGTCGCGCACCGCGCCGGGATCGACAATGTCGTCTTCACGGGACAGGACTTCTCTGCGATCCTCCCCGCCGTGGCCAATGGCCAGTTCGACGTCGGCGTTGCCGCGATCGGCATCACGGACAAGCGCAAGCAGACCGTCGACTTCTCCGATGGCTACCTCGCGGGCTACCTCACCGTCCTCACGACGAAGGCGTCGGGGGTGACGAGCGCAGACAGCC
Organism: Sinomonas albida; assembly: GCF_004919045.1. Lineage (GTDB taxonomy): Bacteria > Actinomycetota > Actinomycetes > Actinomycetales > Micrococcaceae > Sinomonas > Sinomonas albida. The sequence continues at coordinate 77,005 of NZ_SWDW01000014.1, read as the reverse complement.
TCAAGGGCAAGCGCCTCGGCGTCGTCCAGGGCACGCTCCAGGAGACCTACGCCGTGAAGAACTTCCCAGACGCGAGCCTGGTCCGTTTCCCCGACAACAACGCCGCGGTCTCCGCGCTCAACTCCGGCACCATTGACGCTCATTTCCTCGACTATGAGGCGGCCAAGGACTACGTCGCGAAGTTCAGTCTCAAGGACGCCGCCGACATCCCTCCTTCGACGCGCCCGCCGGCTTCGCGATCGCGAAGAACAAGCCTGCACTCAAGGACGCGCTCAACAAGGCGCTCAAGGCGGCCATGGCTGACGGGACGTGGAAGCGCCTCTACCAGAAGTGGTTCCCGGGCTCGCCCATGCCGAAGCAGTATCTGCCCGCCTCCGACCAGTAAGTGAGCTGGGCGGGGACGCTCGACTCGGCGTTCCCGCCCAGCCTCGAAGGAAAGCACCGCAATGGATCTGCTCGACAATCTCACCAAGACCTTCTTCGACTTCCAGGCCATGGCCGACGTCCTTCCTCAACTGCTGCAGGTCGGCCTGGTCAACACCCTCGTCATCTCGCTCGCGGCAACCGCGATCGGCTGCGTCCTCGGCATGATGATCGCGCTGATGGGCATCTCGCCCTTGCGCTGGCTCCGCTGGCCGGCGAGGGTCTACACGGACCTGTTCCGCGGCCTCCCCGCGATCTTGACCATCCTGCTCATCGGCCAGGGCTTCGCCCGCTTCAGCCAGCAGCTTTTCGGCCCGAGCCCCTACCCGCTCGGCATCATCGCCTTGAGCCTCATCTCGAGTGCCTACATCGGCGAGATCTTCCGGGCAGGCATCCTCGCCGTCGACAAGGGCCAGCTCGAGGCCTGCCGCGCTCTGGGTATGGGGTACGGGCGCGCGATGCGCCTCGTCGTCGTGCCCCAGGGCATCCGGCGTGTGCTGCCCGCCCTCGTCAACCAGTTCATCTCCATCGTGAAGGACTCGAGCCTCGTCTACTTCCTCGGCCTGCTGGTCTCTGAACGCGAGCTGTTCCGCGTCGGGCAGGACGCAGCGGTGCTGAGCGGAAACCTGTCCCCGCTGGTCCTCGCGGGCCTCTTCTACCTGATCGTCACCGTGCCGCTCACACATCTGGTCAACTACTTCGACCAGCGGTTCCGTACCGGTCGCCGAAAGGCTGCCCCGCCGGTGTCCGGGCTGAGAGAGGTCGCAGAGCTCGAGACCGCCGGAACGGCAGAAAGCAGATGACCATGACACTCCCCACCGAAACCCGCAGGCGCGCCATGACGACCTCCGCCAACTACGACTACTCGGGTGCGGCCCTCGATCTCAGGGATCTGACCCTGGCCTACGGCGATATCGAGGTGGTCCGGAAGATCAGCCTCCGCGTCGAGCCGGGCACCACGACGTGCATCATCGGCCCGTCCGGCTCTGGCAAGTCAACGCTGCTGCGCGGGATCAACCGACTTCACGAGCCGAAGTCCGGGGACGTGCTCCTCGACGGGGGATCCACCCTCGCGGAGCAGCCCGACCAGCTCCGTCGGAAGATCGGCATGGTCTTCCAGCACTTCAACCTGTTTCCTGACCACACCGCACTCGAGAACGTGGCCCTCTCGCCGTGGAAGGTCAAGCGCCTCGCGAAGAAGGAGGCTTTCGAACTCGCCCACGCCCGGCTCGACGAAGTCGGCCTTCGTGAGCGCGCAGACCACAAGCCGCGCGACCTCTCCGGTGGGCAGCAGCAGCGCGTGGCGATCGCGCGGGCGCTCGCCATGGAGCCACAGGTCATGCTGTTCGACGAGGCCACGTCCGCACTCGATCCCGAGCTGGTGAACGGCGTTCTCAACCTCATGGCGAGCCTGAGCGGCCGCGGGATGACGATGGTCGTGGTCACCCACGAGATGGGCTTTGCTCGGAGGGCCGCGAACCAGGTCGTGTTCATGGACGAGGGCCAGATTGTCGAGACCGGAACGCCCGAGGAGATTTTCGACCGGCCCCAGTCGGCCCGGCTCCAGCGCTTCCTCTCGGAGGTGCTGTGATGATGGCGCGTCGTCCCGTCAGCCAGGCGGCGATCAAGACTGCAATCATCGGGTTCGGGGTCTCCGGCGGCGTCTTCCATGGCCCCCTCATCGGTGCGAACCCCTCGTATTCCGTGGAGGCGGTCGTGACCGGTAGCCCCGTGAGAGCTGCCGCGGCGCGCCGCCGTTTCCCCGCGGCATTCATCGTCCCGGACTTCGCCGCGCTCCTCGAGCTCGTCGACGACGGAACGCTTGAGCTCGACCTCGTGGTGCTCGGCACCCCGCCCGCGCTGCACCGCGAACAGGCGCTCGCCGCCGTCGAACGCGGACTCCACGTCGTCGTGGACAAGCCCTTCGCGCCGTCGGTCGAGGATGCGGAGGCGATGGTCGACGCCGCGCGGGCAGCGGGGGTACTGCTCACGGTGTTCCAGAACCGTCGCTGGGACGGCGACTTCCTGACGGTAGCCGAGCTTGTCCGGTCGGGTCGGCTCGGAGAGGTGCGCACCTTCGAATCGCGTTTCGAGTGGTGGCGTCCCGGGGGCTTCGGAAACTGGCGGGACGACGCGGGGGTCGACGACGGCGGGGGCCTCCTCATCGATCTCGGCAGCCACCTGATCGACCAGGCGCTTCAGCTCTTCGGGCCCGTCGCGGAGGCGCGGGCCGAGCTTCGGCGGCACAGCGACGGCGGCGGTGCAGACGAGGACAGCTTCGCTGAGCTGCGGCATGAATCTGGTGTGGTGAGCCGCCTGTGGATGAACGGCGTCGCTCCTGCCGTGGGGCCGCGCTTCCACGTGCTCGGCAGCCGGGCCGGATTCACGTCGTGGGGCCTCGACGGCCAAGAGCCTGCGCTCGCCGCCGGGGCTGATCCCTCGAAGGCAGGCTACGGCGCGGTGCCGTCTCGGGAGCCAGCGCGTCTATCGGACGGGGCCTCCTCGTTCGACGTCGGCCTCCTGCAGGGCGACTACCCCGCCTTCTACCGTCTGCTCGCCGATGCCGTGCACCGCGCGGGCCCGGTCCCCGTCGACCCGACAGGGGCCCTCGAGACCCTGCGAATCATCCGCCACCTGCACGCGAGCACGCCGATCCGGTCGCTCGCCCACATCTGAGAACCAGAAGAGGAAGAACTGCGAATGCCTGAGAATCAGACCCCCCGTTCCATCATCGTCGTCGGTGGCGGCGTCATCGGGGTCTCTTCCGCCGTCCACCTGCTCCGCTCCGGCGCCGAGGTCACGCTTGTCACGGAACGCGAGCTCGCGTCCGGTGCCTCCGGCCGCTCGCTGTCCTGGCTCAACTCTGCCGGGGCCCGGAGCCCGGAGTATCACGCACTCCGCATGACTGGAATCGACCGGTACCGAACCCTCTTCACGGAGGATCCCTCGCACGAATGGCTGCAGTTCGGCGGCGGGGTCTACTGGGATCACGACGGCGGAGCCGCCGCCGTGGCGCGGCACGAGCACGAGCGCTCCCATGGCTACGACTCGCGTCTCGTCGACCCGACGACCATCGCTGACTTCACGTCAGGCCTCCATTCCGAGGCGCTCGCTCCGACATCGGTCTTCAATCCGGGGGAGGGGTGGGTCAGCCTCCCTCACCTCATCGAGCACCTTATGGGGGAGTTCGCACGTCGCGGCGGAGTCCTCACCACGAACACGGGGCGGGTCGAAGTCGTCGTCGAGGACGGGCGTGCCGTGGGCGTGGAGGCACCATCGATCGGCATGCTTCGGGCGGACGCAGTCGTCGTCGCCTGCGGCGCCCACACGCCAGACGTCCTCGCGCAGCTCGGGGTGCGGATCGAGAATGGGTCGCCCGTCTCGATGCTTGTCGTCACGGAGCCGCTCGAGCACGACGTGAAGGCCGTCCTCAACACCCCGCGCGCGGCGATCCGGCCGAATCCGGGACGCACGATCGCCATTGACCACGACTGGTACGAGGAACACATTGTCCGCGATGCGGCCGGGGAGTATTCGATCCCGGAGCCCGTCGTAGACGAACTGCTCGCAGAGGCAGCGCGTCTCATCGATGGGACCCCTCAGCTCAAGGCGGGTTCGTGGAAGATCGGGCTCAAGCCGATCCCTGGCGACGGTGAACCTGTGTTCGGCGAGCTGCAGAAGGTCCCCGGCTGCTATGCGGCCTTCACTCATTCGGGTGCCACATTGGCGCTCATCGCGGGCGAGCTCATCGCTGACGAGGTGACGACGGGCCGCCGGCACCCCATGCTGGCCACGTTCCGACCGGAGCGTTTCGAAGTCTGACAGGCTGCCGTCAGGCCGGGCGTCGCATCCTCTCCCCTTCTTAGGCGGGAGAGGATGCGGCGCCGTCGTCCGCGCCGCGGCCTTCGTCGCCGCCTTCTGCAGCGTCAACCGAGACAACCGCGAGGAACCCGCGCCCGAGGATCGCGGGATGTTCTTCGGAGCCGACCACGGTGTCGTAGCGCCCGAGCGGCTCGCCGCCGTCGAGCGTTGCGTCGCCCTGGAGGAGCACGCCGAGCTGGCCGGGGAACAGCGGGTGGGCGCGCTTCTTCGACAGCTCGAGGATGGTGACGTGGCCAGTGAACGCGCCGCGGCGCGTGATCAGGCCGAGGTCGCGGATCGAGCCGGTGGGGAGCACCGCGCTCGCAGGGGCTCCGCCGTCGAACCTGAACGGCCGGAAGCGTTCGAGGCCCTGCTCGCGTCCGCCCACGGTGAGCACGAGGAGCTCGCCCTCGACCACCGTCAGGATGCGGTCCATGCCCTCGAACGAGGAGAAGTCGCCAGCCCGCTCGACGTCGGCGAGGCTGAGCCGCCATCCCCAGTGGGCGCCCTCGGGCTCGGGGCCCCGAGCAATTTCGACGGTGGTGCCGGCGCCGTTGCGCCATGCGGTGCGAGGCAGCTCGGAGAAGCGGATGATGCGGGGCACGGGCATGGTGATCCTTCCTCGGCAGGGCCACGATCAGCCTACGTGGGCCTCACCCGTGGTCCCTACCGGGCTGGTGCCCTCCCGGCGCGAGTTGCGGCCCGGTGCCGAATCGCCGAGAGTGGACCCATTCCGTTGAACGAAAATGGAGGATCCCGTGGCCAACTCGGCGTCCGGCGATTCGGTGGTCGACCGCGTGGTCCGCGTCCTCGAGGCCTTCCCCGAGGGGGTCAGCTCGCTCCCGCTCGGCGAGCTCGCCGACCGCGCGGGCCTGCCGCTCACGAGCGCCCACCGGCTCGTGAGCCAGCTCGCCGGGCACCGCCTCCTCGAGCAGGCGCCGGGCGGCAAGGTCCAGTTGGGCCTGCGCCTGTGGGAGCTGGTGAACCGCAACTCGCCCACGCTCCTGCTGCGGCAGGCGGCGCTGCCGTTCATGGACGACATCCATCAGGTCCTGAACCAAAACGTGAACCTCGCCGTGCTCCAGGGCGACGACGTCCTCTTCGTCGAACGGCTGTCCCGCCGCGGGTCGGTGGCGAACCGTGCGAAGGTCGCCGGGCGCATGCCCGTGCATATCTCCTCGGCGGGCATCGCGCTCATGTCCGGCCAGCCCCGAACGGTCCAGAACGCGTATCTGGCTCGCTTCCGCGACCCCACCGGGCGCGCCACCGCGGACCACGTGCGCCTCCTTCTCGCGACCGCGTCCGAGCGCGGCTACGCCGAACTGGCCGGCGTGGTCGATCCGGAGACGTGGGGCATCGCCGTGCCCATCGAGGACCGTCAGCGGCGCACCGTGGCCGCGATCGGCGTCGTCGTTCCGCTTGACGAGGTGCGCATCCACCAGCTGGTGCCCGCCCTCCGCACGGCGGCGCGCGGCATCGGGAGGCAGCTCGGGACGCCGGCCTGACGGATTCCGTTCAACGGAAAGCGCCTAACACTCGCCGCGTGACCCGACGCACACTCGAAGGAGTCCCGGTGCTGCCCAACGAAGGGCCGCCGCGCAGCGGAAGGCGAGTTACGAAGATGAGCGAGCGCAAGATCCACACCACGCAGGTGGCCATCATGGGCGCCGGGCCTGCGGGCCTCATGCTGTCCCACCTGCTGCATCTGGCGGGGATCGAAAGCACGGTCGTGGAGATCCGCAGCCGCCGCGATATCTCGCACACCATCCGGGCGGGCATCCTCGAGGCCGGCTCCGTGGACCTGCTCGTGGACTCGGGCGTGGACAACGTGCTCCGCAACGGGCACGAGCATGAGGGCACGGAGTTCCGCGTCAACGGCGAGGGCCACCGCATCGACTTCAAGGGGCTCGCCGGGAGTTCGGTGTGGCTCTACCCGCAGAACGAGGTCTTCGACGACCTTGCCGCCCGCCGCGAGGCCGACGCCGGCGACGTGCGGTACGAGTGCTCCGACACGCAGATCACCGACGTCACGGGCAAGCCCAGAATCACCTTCACGGACTCGGCCGGCCAGGACTGGGAGCTCCGCGCCGAGATCCTCGTGGGCGCGGACGGCTCGCGGTCGTACTGCCGCTCGCAGATCCCGGAGTCGGACCGGACGCGCTACTTCAACGAGTACCCCTTCGCATGGTTCGGCATCCTCACGGAGGCGCCGCGCAGCGCGCCCGAGCTCATCTACGCGAACTCGGCCCACGGCTTCGCGCTCATCAGCCAGCGCACCGACACGATGCAGCGCATGTACTTCCAATGCGACCCGACGACGAACCCCGCCGACTGGTCCGAGGATCAGATCTGGGAGCAGCTCCGCCTCCGGGTGAACGGCAACGGCTTCGCGCTCAAGGAGGGGCCGATCGTCGACAAGGTCGTGCTCCCGTTCCGCTCGTTCGTGAACACGCCCATGCGGCACGGCAACCTCTTCCTCGCCGGCGACGCCGCCCACACCGTCCCGCCCACGGGCGCGAAGGGCCTCAATCTGGCCCTGCACGACGTGAAGCTCCTGTTCGAAAGCCTCGACTCCTACTTCAAGTCCGGCTCGACCGCGCTGCTCGATACCTACTCCGACCGCGCACTGGACCGTGTGTGGAAGGCGCAGTACTTCTCCTACTGGATGACGACGCTCCTGCACACCGTGCCCGGCGAGCAGAACCACGCGTTCTTCCGCGCCCGCCAGCTTGGCGAGCTGCGCTCGCTGCTCGAGTCCGAGCATGGCCGCGCCTACGTCGCCGAGTGCTACACGGGGTGGCAGGGCAAATAGAGCGGCGCCCCCGCCCCTCGCCCCCGCCGGGCCGCCGCCCCTCGCGCGGTGAGCGGACGACGGCGGGGCGCTCGCCGCCGTCGTTCGCCTGCCGCGCGCTGTTCCCGACCAGCCTTGGCGCGCCCGCCACGGCGTCTTGCTCGCGACACCCCGTTTCGGGGCAGCGTGTGCGGCCATTCAAGGTCGGGAACGGAGGCCGGGCTTGGTGACATGATGCGACCATGAGCCACTCGAGTCCCGTGCCCTCCTTCTACCTCGACAAGGCCGATCCCGGCTCGTGGAAGGCCCTCAACTCCCTCGCAACCGCCGTGCGCGCGGCGACGGACGCGGCAGGCCTGCCGCGCGACGTCGTGGAACTCGCCAACGTGCGCATCTCGCAGATCAACGGCTGCGCGTACTGCCTGGACCTCCACGTGCGCGCCGCCGAGGAAGCGGGAACAGCGGCGGTCAAGCTGCGCGTTCTTCCTGCATGGCGCGAGACGTCAATCTTCAGCGAGGTCGAGGAGGCCGCGCTCACCATCGCCGAGGCAGTCACCTTGCTCCCGGACGACGACGAACGGGTCGCCTCGCTCGAGTCCGCCCGCTTCGCGTTGGGAGACGAGGCGTATTCCGCCCTGTGCTGGGCGGCGGCGACCATGAACACGTTCAACCGGGTCTCGATCGTGAGCCGTCACCGGGTCCAGGGCTAGGGGTTTTCGAAGGGGTCTTGTTCTCCGGATATTAACGATATATCGTTGATGCATCGAGATACATCGGTGCCATATCGGTGTATCGCCCTACCCCCAGGAGAATCACCATGTATCCACATCCAGACCACCATGAGCATCGACACCACCACGACGGGCACGGCTTCGGGCCAGGCCCCGGAGGATTCGGGCCCGGCTTCGGCCGCGGCTTCGGACGGGGTTTCGGGCCGGGCTTCGGTCCGGGCCGCGACTTCCCGCCGGGCTTCGGCCCGCGCGGTGGGCGCCGGGCCAGCCGCGGGGACATCCGCGCAATGATCCTCTCGCTCCTGTCCGAGAGCCCGAACACGGGCTACGGCATCATCCAGGCCGCGAACGAGCGCACGAACGGCGTGTGGCGCCCGAGCCCCGGCTCGGTCTACCCGACGCTCCAGCAGCTCGTCGACGAGGAACTCGTCGAGCAGGCCGGCGAGGGCAAGCGCACGGAGTTCACGCTCACCGAGGCGGGCCGCGCATACGTCGCCGACCACGCCGAGGAGCTCCAGAAGGCGTGGGACGCCGCCCCGGGCGCGAGTGAGGCCTCGGACGCATTCGTGGAGAGCGCCAAGAAGTTCATGGGCGTCCTCCACCAGTTCCGCTTCGCCGCGACGGACGAACAGCGCACGAAGGCCGCCGCTGCCCTCGACGACGCCCGCAAGGCGCTCTACCTCATCCTCGCCGAGTAGCGGGATCATTGCAGAGAAGGCCGTACTAAGGAGGCCAATGTCCCAGATGGCACCCGGGCGACCGCCCGCCGTCGTGCGCGGCGGTCGCGTTTCGGGCGGTGACGTCGCGCTGCAGAGGAAGCTCAACGCCGAGGCGCCCCGCATTCCGAACCTGCTCCGCCGCATCACGGAGCTGTTCAAGCCGCATCGCGGGCCGCTGTCCCTCACCGTTGTGCTCGTGCTCGTGGGGGCTGCGCTTTCGGTGGCGCCGCCGCTGCTCACCCAGCGCACGTTCGACGACGGCCTGTTCCCTCCCGGGGGTCATCCCGACCTTCCGCGGCTGGCCGAGCTGGTGGCGCTCATGGTCGGCGTTTACGTTGTTTCTGCGCTGCTCGGCGTGTGGCAGACGTACCTGACTTCGACCGTGGGGAACGCGGTCATGGGGGCGCTACGCGTGCGCCTGTTCAGCCACCTTCAGTCGATGGAGCTGAGCTTCTTCACGCGGACCAAGACCGGTGTCATCCAGTCGCGGCTTCAGAACGACGTCGGCGGCGTGGCGGGCGTCCTCTCGAATACGGTCTCCGGAGTCGTGGGGAACGTCGTCACCGTCATCGCGGCGTTCGTCGCCATGATCGCCCTCAACTGGCAGCTGACCATCATCGCGGTGGTCCTCATGCCGTTCCTCGTCGTCGCCCAGCGCCGCGTCGGGCAGGTGCGGGCGCGCATCGCGACCAAGACGCAGGAATCGCTTTCGGACATGACGGCCATCACGCAGGAGTCCCTCAGCGTCTCCGGGATCCTCCTGTCGAAGAGCTTCAACCGTCAGCCGGACGAGATCGAGCGGTACTCGGCGGAGAACAAGAACCTCGTGCGGCTCCAAGTGCGCCAGGCCATGAGCGGGCAGTACTTCTTCGCGCTCGTGACGATCTTCCTGTCCTCGATCCCGGCCATCGTGTACCTCGTGGCCGGGTCGCTTCTCTCCGGAGGGGTCCACGGGATCACGCCCGGCACCATCGTGGCGTTCACCACGGTGCAGGCGCGGCTGCTGTTCCCCCTCATCGCGATCATGCGTGTGGCCCTCGACCTGCAGACCTCCGGTGCGCTCTTCGCGCGCATCTTCGAGTACCTCGACCTGCGTCCCGCGATCACCGACGGACCCACGTCCGAGCCGCTGCCCGCCGCTGCGGACCGCCTCGGAGAGATCGAGTTCGACGCCGTGACGTTCCGCTATCCCGACTCGCGCGGCGAGGACCGGGCCACGCTTGGGGACGTCTCATTCCGGGTCGAGCCCGGGCAGTTCGCCGCGTTCGTGGGTCCGAGCGGCGCCGGCAAGACGACCGTCTCCTATCTCATTCCCCGGTTCTACGAGGCGAGTGAGGGTGCCGTTCGATTTGCGGGGCGGGATGTCCGCGAGATCGAGCACGAATCGCTGGTGAGCCATATCGGGATCGTGAGCCAGGAGACGTACCTCTTCCACGCGACCATCGCCGAGAACCTCCGCTACGCGAAGGCGGACGCGACCCAGGAGGAGCTCGAGGCCGCCGCGCGGGCCGCAAACATCCACGAGACCATCGTCTCCTTCCCGGACGGCTACGAGACCGTGGTCGGGGAGCGCGGCTACCGGCTTTCCGGCGGCGAGAAGCAGCGCATCGCGATCGCCCGCGTGCTGCTCAAGGACCCCGAGGTGCTCGTGCTCGACGAGGCCACGAGCTCGCTCGACACCATCTCGGAGCGCGTGGTCCAGAAGGCGCTCGACACCGCGGCGCATGGGCGCACGACCATCGCGATCGCGCATCGGCTCTCCACCGTGGTCGGGGCGGACGTCATCTACGTCGTGGACCGCGGCCGGATCGTCGAGCACGGCTCCCACGTCGAGCTCCTCGCGGCCGGCGGCGCGTACTCGCGGCTGTACCTCGATCAGGCAGGCGCGGGCACCAGCACGGCGAACGGCCAGCGCAGGTCCACCCCCGCCTGATCGTCTCGGGTACAGATACTCTCGCCACGCGGCGTCCTGCCTGCGGAACAGACGACGGCGCCGGGCCGGCCAGCGCTAGCCGGGTCGCCGCTGTCGTGCGCACCCAAAGCCGAGGGAGGCACCTAGGCGCCTGCAGCGGGAAAGCAGAAGGGGCGCAGCCGTACCCGAGACCGCCGTAGCGGGCAGTATCTGTACCCGAAACGGTTGGGGGAGAGCGGAATCATAGCCGCCCGATTGGGAAATGCGAAAACCGGCGTGGGATGATAGGCAGGATGACTTTCCCCACGCGAACCCAGAACAGCTCTGCCACGCCCGTTGACGGAGACCGCCCCCAGGTGCGCCCCGCCGCCGAGGGCTGGGAGCAGCAGCGCACGGCCGAGGGCCGCCCGCTGCTCCAGTTCGCGTCCCCGCGCGTCAAGCAGCCGCCTCAGCACCTCGCCGACCTGAGCCTCGCCGAGCGCGCCGAGAAGCTCAAGGAGCTCGGCCTCCAGCCGTTCCGCGCGAAGCAACTCAGCACGCACTACTTCCAGCACTGGACCACCGATCCAGAGCGCATGAGCGATCTCCCGAAGTCGGGTCGCGAGGAACTCGTCGAGGCGATGTTCCCGCCGCTCCTCACCGAGGTCCGCCGCCTCCGCACTGACGACGGCAACACCATCAAGTTCCTATGGCGCCTCTTCGACGGCGCGCTCGTGGAGTCCGTGCTCATGCGCTACCCGGGTCGCATCACGCTGTGCGTCTCGTCGCAGGCCGGTTGCGGCATGAACTGCCCGTTCTGCGCGACGGGCCAGGCCGGCCTCACGCGCAACATGTCGACGGCGGAGATCGTGGACCAGGTCGTCGCGGCGAACCGCGTCATCGCGGCCGGGGAGCTGGGTGGTACTGCGCACGCCAAGGAAATGGGTACAGAGCGCGTCACCAACATCGTCTTCATGGGCATGGGGGAGCCGCTCGCGAACTACAAGCGCGTCATGGCAGCTGTCCACCGCTTCGTCGACCCCGCGCCCGAGGGCCTCGGCATGTCGGCCCGCAACATCACGATCTCGACCGTGGGTCTCGTCCCGGCGATCCGTAAGCTCGCCGACGAGGACGTGCCCGTGACGTTCGCGCTGTCCCTTCACGCGCCCGACGACGAGCTCCGCGACGAGCTCATCCCGGTCAACAACCGCTGGAAGGTCGACGAGGCCATCGACGCCGCCTACGACTACTTCCGCAGGACCGGCCGCCGCGTGAGCATCGAGTACGCGCTCATCAAGGACATGAACGACCACCCGTGGCGCGCGTCGCTCCTGGCGAAGAAGCTCAACCAGCGCGGCCGCGGCTGGGTCCACGTGAACCCCATCCCGCTCAACCCCACCCCGGGATCGATCTGGACGGCGTCCGAGCCAGAGGTCCAGGACGAGTTCGTCGGCGTGCTTCGGGCCGCCGGCATCCCCACGACCCTGCGCGACACGCGCGGCAAGGAGATCGACGGCGCGTGCGGTCAGCTCGCCGCGGCGGAATGACGCAAGGCGAGGTTTCAGGCAGCGCGGGCGCGCCTGGTACGAGGGGCACCGGCGTGCGAGGCGCTGAGGGAGACGCTCGGACGGACGACGGCGGCACGCGCCTCGGCGGGTTGAACCCCAGGCGACCACTCGCCGTCGTCGGTCGTTTCCTGCCCGGCAAGAACGATCCGGCGGCCGCCCTCCGCGTGGCGGCCGGCCTGTTCCTCCCGCTCGCGACCGTCGCCCTCCTCGGCCGGCTCGATCTCGCGATCTTCGCGAACTTCGCCGCGTTCACGGGGATCTACGGGCGTGGCGAGCCGCACCGCGTCCGCCTCGTCGCCCAGGCCCGTGCGGGGCTGCTCATGGTTGCCGTCATCTTCACGGCCGAGCTGCTTGCCCGACTGAACCCCGACGGGGCTCCGAGCCCGTGGGCGATCGTGGTCGGAACCACGTTCGTCGCGTGGCTGTGCAGCCTCATCGTGGCCTGGTGGCGGCTGCGCCCGGCCGGATCGCTGTTCTACATCTTCGCGTTTGCGGCCGTCTCCTCCCTCCCGCATCAGCCGCCGCTCGGCGACGTCGTGATGGTGGTCGCCTCGACGTTCGTGCTGTGCCTCGCGATCGGGCTTGCCGCGCGAGTGCTGCTGTCGCACCGCACGCCGCTAGGCTGGCGCGAGATCCGCGCCGCCGGGCGGGTCCGGCTCGGCGGGGCGGAACGGCGTGTGCTGTGGCTCGAGTCGATCGGCTACCTCGTGGCCCCGGCCATCGCGGGAGCCGCCGCAACCGCGGTCGGCGAGGCCCTCGGCTTTGGGCACAACTACTGGGCGATGGTGGCCGCCGTCGTGCCCCTCGTGGGCCACTCGACCCGGCACCGCGTGAACCGCGGCCTGCAGCGTGTGCTGGGGACCGTCGTCGGCCTCGCGCTGCTCGCAGGCATCGCGGCGCTCCGCCCGGCACCATGGATCATGGTCCTGCTCATCACGGCGTGCCAATTCGGCGCAGAGATGCTCATCACGAGGCAGTACTTCCTCGCGATGGTCTGCGTGACGCCGCTCGCCCTGCTCTCGACGCTGCTCGCGGCGCACACCGATCCCGGGGCGCTCCTGCACGACCGCTTCATCGACACCGCGATCGGCGCCGTGGTCGGCGTGCTCGTGGTGCTTGCGCCGAGTGCGTACCGGCACTGGGCAGCACGCCGGGCAGGCGTCCGCTCCTGAACCCCACGGCGTTTCGGGTACAGATGATCTGTACCCGAGACGCTGGTTGGGGGGAGTTGGTGTACCCGAGACGCTGGTTAGGGGGAGTTGGCGTACCCGAGACGCTGTTTGGGGTGAGTTGGCGTACCGGAGACGGACTGTGGGTCAGCTCGCCACCGCGTGCACCCGGACCGGCGCGATGATCGGCTTCGAGTAGCAGACCGACTCCTCGAGCTCCTGGTACGGACCGAAGTTCGGGATTTCGCGATATCCGGCCGCCTCGTAGAACATCTTGCCGTCGGGCTGAGCGGAGCCGGCCTCGGCCAGGACGAGCGTGATGCCCGCGCCGTGTGCCTCGGCCTCGAGCGCGAGGAGGATCGAGCTGGCGACCCCGGACCCCCGTGCGTAGGGGAGAACGTAGACGCGCTTGACCTCGGCCGTCTTCTCGTCGAGCCAGCGGAGGCCGCCGCAGCCCAGCGGCTGACCGGTGGCGCGCTCGTACGCGATGAGGAACACCGCGATGTCCGAGGCGGTCGGGGGATCCCCGGCCTCGTGGCCGTCGTGGCCGTACCGCGCGTCGAGCTCGGATTGCTGGGCGGCGCGCAGGTCCCGCCCCACGGGGTTGGACCAGGACGTCCTGCGGATGGTCAGCTTGGGATGGGTCTGCATGCCGCCTCCTTGCTTCGAAGGTAGGCCTTCAGTTCGAAGGGTATGCCTTCAAACGGTAGGCTCCAGCCGTTTCGGCTCGGTTACGCCGGTGTGAGTTCTGGGGAACGATTCGCTGCCGGTCCACGCGTCTGCTGCCCTCCTGCCCAGGCACCGGGCCTCGCGCAGGCACAACGGCTCGCGCGGCCTCAGCGCCCGCCGTCGGCGGCGGGCCGACGACGGCGGCTGCGCGCCCGCCGTCGTCGCTCGTCCCTTCCCGACCTTGTCTTGGACGGCTTGGTCGGCGTGTCGCCCGCGACACTCCGATTCGGCCGGGATTCGTCGGCGAAAGAGGGTCGCGAAGGGACGCCCGCACGCCGGAACGCCGAGCCCCTGAACGCCGAGCCCCTGAACGCCGAGCTCCGGAACGCCGAGCGCCGGACGACGGCGGCTGCGCGCCCGCCGTCGTCGGCGAGCCCCGCCGTCGAACGCGCCTAGCGCACCGCCGCGATTGCTTCCTCGAGCGCGCCGAGCACGAGCGTCACGGACGCCGGGCTCGCATTCGGCCCCATGAGGCCGATCCGCCACACCGTGCTCGCGAACTCCCCGACGCCGGCGCCGATCTCGATGCCGTACCGCTCGAGGAGGAGCTGCCGCACGCGCGCTGAGTAGACGCCCTCGGGAACCTTGACGGTCGTGAGGCTCGGCAGGCGGTGGCCCTCCGCGGCAAAGAGCTCGAGCCCCATCGCCTCGAGCCCGTCCCGCAGCGCCGCCCCGGCCGCCTCGTGCCGCGCCCACACGTTCTCGAGGCCCTCGGCGAGAATCCGATCGAGCCCCGCCTCGAGCCCCGCGACCATCGTCACGGGCGCGGTGTGGTGGTAGGTGCGGGTGTGGCCCTCGGCCGCGCCGACGTACCCGCCGAGCAGTCCGATGTCGAAGTACCACGAGCGGGGATCCTCGACGCGCCGCTCGAACGCGCGGTCCGAGACCGTGAACGGCGAGAGGCCGGGCGGGACGCCGAGGCACTTCTGGGTGCCCGCGTAGCCGATGTCGATGCCCCAATCGTCCGCCCGCAGCTCGAGGCCGCCGATCGACGTGACCGCGTCGACGAGCAGGAGCGCATCTCCCTTTCCTGCCCCGAGCGCGGCAATGTCCGAGCGGACGCCGGTGGACGTCTCTGCGTGCACGGCGGCGATGACCTTGGGGTGCGGATGGGCTGAGAGGACGCGGTCGACGTCGACCGGCTGGCCCCACGCGTGGTCAACCCGGATCACCTCGGCCCCGCAGCGGCGCGCGATCTCGCACAGCCGCTCGCCGAACATCCCGTTGACCGCGACGACGGCCACGTCCCCGTCCGAGACCATGTTGACGAGTGCCGCCTCCATGCCGCCCGAGCCGGTCGCGCTGAGCGGCCACGTCCGCGCGTTCTGCGTGCCCCACACGGCGCGGAGCCCCGCGGACACCCGATCCAGACGGTCGATGAAGGCCGGGTCGAGGTGACCGAGCACCGGATGTGACAGCGCGGCCATGACCTCGGGGTAGGCGTTGCCCGGCCCGGGCCCGAACAGGTAGCGGTACGGCAAGATCTCAGGCACGGCTTCACCATCTCACACAGCGCGCCACGAACTGTCACGTATGGTCAGGCCCGTGCCAGGCTCCCGCGGAGACTGACAGTCGCGGGGTGGAGCAGTTGGCGCACCAGGGCCGCGTCATGACTACGTCTGAGGTCCTACCCTCGGCTTTAATGTGCTCATGCTGGGGCAGGGGGCGCGGCGCGCGCTGATCGTGGAAGACAGTGCTGACGTGGCCGTTCTGCTGAACGCCCTGCTATCCCGAGAGGGATTCGTCACCGAGACTGCGGGCAGTGGGCACCAGGCCCTCGAAGCGGCGCGCCTGCTTCAGCCCGACCTCATCACGCTCGATTTGGGCCTTCCCGACATCGATGGCCTTGAGGTCTGCCGATCGCTGAGGATCTTCACGGACGCGTATATCCTCGTGATCTCCGGAAGCGCCGACGAGGCGACGCGGCTCGCGAGCCTCGCAGCCGGCGCCGACGGTTTCCTGGCAAAGCCGGTCAATCCCCGAGAGCTGAGCGCGAGGGTTCAGGCCATGCTTCGGCGTCCTCGAGGTGCCGCCGTCCCGGCGAGCGAACTCGAGATGGCGGCGCGCGTTCAGCGTGGCCTTCTCCCGCAGCGGAGCCCGGTTTTGGAGGGCTACGACGTGGCGGGGGCGTGCCGGCCGAGCCGCTCCGTGGGCGGAGACTTCTTCGATTGGCAGTCCGACGGGCACGTGATGGATGTGACCCTCGCGGACGCCATGGGCAAGGGCATGGGGGCGGCGCTCATCGCGGCCACAGCTCGAGCCGTCCTCCGGGCGGGCATCGGCGAGCCGCCCGAGGCCCTGGTCGGGCACGCCGCCGCGGCCCTCGAACCCGATCTCGAGCGAATCTCTTCGTTCATCACCCTCGTGTACCTCCAGCTGGATGGCGCCACCGGGGCCGTGGCCTACGTCGACGCCGGTCACGGCCTCGGCATCCTGGTTGATCCTGATGGCGGATGGGAACGGCTGGTCACCGGGGGCCCTCCGCTTGGCCTCATCCCCCAGTCGACGTGGAGCGGCGGGACTCTGAGCATGGTGCCGGGGAGCACGGTCGTGGTGATGAGCGACGGCCTGCTCGACTCGTTCGCCGGCCTCGACGAGGCACTGAGCGCCGCGGCCTCGGTTGTGCAGGGCGCGGACGGCGCGCAGGACGCTGTGGATCGGCTTCTCGGCCTGGCGCGCGAGGCGGAGGACGACGTGACAGCGGTCGTCTTTAGCCGATGTGCGTGAGGCTCGAGGGTCGGGAGGCGAGTTCACCGGGCTGCACTGGGGATCAAGAGGGAGGGGCACCGTGACCGGAGAAGAGCGGCACGCGAAGGCCAGGACGAGCGGCCTGCTGTGGGGAATCATCGCGGGCGCCCTGGCGCTCGCGGTCGTCGTGGGGGTGGTGGCCTCTGATCCCGGCTCGCATTCGAGCCAGACCGTTGGCGACTTCGGGATCCTGGCCGCCGCTCTCGCGGGTACCGTCAGCTGCGTTCGTGCTGCCGCGAGACGCGGCCCCGAGGCCCGGGCCTGGCTCTGGATCAGCCTGGCGGCCCTGATCTGGTCGGCGGCCCAGGCCATCTGGACCGGCTACGGCCTCGCCACCGACCACGACTACCCATTCCCGTCCCTCGCAGATGCCGGATTCGTGGGCTATTCGATTCCCGCGATCGTCGGGCTCCTGTCCTTTCCCCGCGTCCGGGCGTCGCGTGTCGGGCTCGCCAGAACGCTCCTGGATACCGCGGTCATTGCAGCGTCCGTGCTCTTCGTCAGCTGGTCCGTCGTTCTGGGGCCCCTCGTCAGCGCCGGGAGCCACGACCTGCTGACCCGGATCACAGGCTTGGCGTATCCGGTGGTCGACGTCACGGTCGCATCCTTCGTGCTCGTGCTGACCATGCGCCAGCCGCCCGGGCACCGGCTGCCGTGGCTGTGCCTGGCCACCGGGCTCATCATCCTGACGTTGACTGACAGCACGTACGTGCGGCTGACGTTCGACGGCGCCACGGGAAGCACGGGCACGCTCCTGGCCGGAGGGTGGATGGTGGCTTTCCTGCTCATGGCCCTCGCCGCCGCCCTTCCGCGGCGGTCGGGGCCCCGGCAGGACCACGCGGTCTACGCACTCGCGTTCGAGCTCTTGCCCTATGTGCCGGTTCTGGGCGCGATCGTCGTTTCTGCGTCGGACCCTGCTGCCGCGGGAGACCAGACCTTCCTGTTCGGCACAGGAATTGTGCTGCTCGCCCTCGTCGTGGTCCGCCAGGTGCTCATTGTCTTCGAGAACGTGACGCTCACGCGGGACCTCGAGACCAAGGTTGCCCAGCGCACGGCCGAGCTCGAAGGCCTGGCCGCGATCGTGAACTCGTCGTCGGAGGCGATCGTCGGCAAGAGCTCGGACGGGACCATCACGAGCTGGAATCCGGGTGCAGAGCGGGTGTACGGCTACTCCGCCGGTGAGGCCCTGGGCCGGAACCACTCCTTTCTCATCCCCGAGGAACGGCGCAGTACCGAGGAGGAGAATTTCGCTGCCGTCCGTGCGGGGGATGGAACCCGCAGCTACGAAACGGAGCGGCGCCACCGCGACGGGCGGCTCGTGCCTGTTGCTCTCACGGCCTTCCCCGTCCGCGGAGACCACGGTATCCACGGGCTTGCCACGATCGGGCAGGACATCACCGAGCGGCGCCGCGCCGAGGCCGAGCTGCTGGCCGCGCGCGAGGCTGCCTTGGAGTCCAGCCGGCTGAAGTCGGAATTCATGGCGACGATGAGCCACGAGATCCGGACCCCGATGAACGGCGTCATCGGACTGTCGGCCCTGCTCCTCCAGACGCCGTTGGATGAGTCCCAGCGGCAGTATGCGGAGGGTATCAAGACGGCAGGGGAAGCCCTGCTGGCGCTCATCAACGACATCCTCGACTTCTCGAAGCTCGAAGCGGGCAAGCTCGACGTCGACCTCACGCCGTTCGACCCGCGCGCGCTCCTCGATGAAGTCGCCGGGCTCCTCGCGGAGCAAGCCCAGTCCAAAGGGCTGGAACTGATCGCCCACTGCCAGCCGGACACTCCGGCCGAGTTGATCAGCGACTTCCGGGCCCTGCGCCAGATCCTGCTGAACCTTGTGGCGAACGCTGTGAAGTTCACCAGCGAGGGAGAAGTGGCCGTGCTCGCGAAAGTGCAGGAGGCCCAGCCCGACCGCACCGTACTGCGGTTCGAGGTCCGCGACACTGGCATCGGCATCGCCCCCGAACAGCAAGAGCTGATCTTCGATGCCTTCGCTCAAGCGGACGCCTCGACCACCCGCCGATACGGCGGTACGGGCCTGGGCCTCGCCATCTGCCGGCGCCTGACCGAGGGCCTCGGAGGCCAGATCGGGGTGACGAGCCAACCCGGTGTCGGATCCGTGTTCTGGGTCTCCGTTCCCGTGACCGCAGCGGAAGAGGTCCGAGCCGCCCCGGAGGCGAAATCGAGGCAACTGCCTGCGGGCATTCGCGTGCTCGTCGTGGATGACAACGCCACCAACAGACTGGTCCTCGAACGGCAGCTCAAGGCCTGGAAGATGGAGCCCGAGGCGGTGTCGGACGCCGAGCGCGCGCTGTCGCGGCTTCGCGAGGCGGCGTCCGAGGGCAGTCCCTTCGACCTGGCAGTGCTGGATCTGTGCATGCCCGGGACGAACGGGCTGCAGCTCGCGCAGTCCATCGGCGAGGATCCCGCCCTAGACCCCACTTCGGTCGTCCTCCTGACGTCCGCTGGTCAGCCGGACGCTGAAGAGCTCCGCCGGGCGGGCGTTCGCGAGTGGCTCAGCAAGCCCGTCCGCAGTTCCGAGCTGTACGACCGGCTCAGCCGCCTCCTGGAAACCAACGGTCCGAGCCGCCGCCCGGACGCTGCGCCGACGCCGCACTCGGCAGCGCCCATCCGCGGCAGGCTCCTCGTCGTCGAGGACAACGAAGTCAACCAGCTGGTGGCCAAGAGCATGGCCGAGCGCCTCGGATTCGTCGTCGACGTGGTCGACGACGGAGCGGCTGCTGTCGCCGCGGCCCACCACGGCGGCTTCGCCGCGGTGCTCATGGACTGCCACATGCCGGTCATGGACGGATTCGCCGCGACGAGGGCGATCCGGGCTCTCAGTGGGGACGGCGCAACGGTTCCGATCATCGCCATGACGGCCGGCGCCTCGGACGAGGACAGGGAGCGCTGCCTCGCTGCTGGCATGGATGATTATCTGTCCAAGCCGGTGGACCCGGCCGCGCTCGAGGCCGCGCTCATACGATGGACGGCGCAGCCCGAGACGGCGCAGCCCGAGACGGCGGAGACACGGGAGACGCCAGTGGAATCAGAACATCCGGCCGCGGCACAGGTGCTCGACGAGGAGAGACTTGAGATGCTCCGCTCGCTCGGGCCGGGCGTGCTCCAGGCAACGGCTGAAGCCTTCCGCCGCGAGGCGGATTCCGGCTTGGAGCGCCTGCGACGTGCCACCGGCGGGGACGGCCACGGGGACAGGGGCGAGGTGCGTCAGGCCGCGCACAAGCTCAAGGGATCGGCCGGAAACATCGGGGCCGTGCGGGCCGCCGAGCTGTGCCACGAGCTCGAGGAGCTGGGGCGGCAGGGCGTGCGTCCGGAACCCCACCAGATTGAGACGCTCGAGGCCGAGTTCGCGCGCGTTCACGAATCACTTCTCGAGGCACTTGCGCGCGGAAACTAGCCGCAACGGACGACGGCGGTGGGCCGGCAGATCTGCCAGCCCACCGCCGTCGTCCGTTGTGTGGCGCACCCCAGGAGGGGTGCGTGAGGGGAAAGGAAGCGCTCAGCCGTCGAGCTCCACGGCGTCCTCCTCGCGCATGCTCACGCTCAGCCGTCGAGCTCCACGGCGTCCTCCTCGCGCATGCTCACGCTCAGCCTTGAACGGAAGCCCTTCGTGATGACGAGCAGGCACAGGACGCCGATGCCGAACCAGATGGCGCCGTAGGTGAGGGCGTCGAGGTTGAGGTTCGCCCACAGGACGCCCGTGAGGACCATGCCGATCACCGGCAGCAGGATGTTCGTGAAGACCTCCCGCGGGGTCCGGTACTCCTTCTTCCGGAACACGAAGTACACGACCACGGTCAGGTTCACGAACGTGAACGCGATGAGCGCGCCGAAGTTGATCATCGAGGAGACGAACTCGAGCGTGAACGGGATGGCCAGCATCGAGACGGCGCCCACGAAGATCACGGCGAACGAGGGCGTCTGGAACCGCGGGTGCACGAAGGAGAACAGCCTGGAGACGGGGCCGCGGCCGTTGCGGCCCATGACGAAGATCATGCGGGACACGGAGGCGTGCGAGGACAGGCTCGACGCGACGGTTGCGGCGAACGCGGCGGACGTGAACAGGATCTTGAAGAACTCGCCGCCGACCTTGAGGGCCATCTCGGGGAGCGTGTCGTCCGTGTTCTGGAAGCCGTCGAGCGTCGGGAACACCGACTGGCCGAACCACGCGGCGACGAAGAAGATCGCGCCGCCGATCAGGAGGGCGAGCACGATCGCCTTCGGCACGGTCTTCGTGTCCTTGGCCTCCTCCGTGTACATCGTGATCGCGTCGAAGCCGATGAAGGAGAAGCACACCACGGTCGCGCCGCTCATGATCGCCGAGGCGTCCACGCCGTCGTGGAAGAGCGGGGTCGTGGTGAAGAGGGAGCCGTTGCCGTCGCCGTGCGAGAGGGCGTTCCACGCGAGGACGAGGAACACGCCGATGAGCACGACCTCGAAGACCACGAGGAACCCGTTGATCTTCGACGTCGACTTCATGCTCCACAGGTTCAGGACCGTGATCACGATGACGTACGCCACGACCCAGATCCACGCGGGCACGTCCGGGAAGAACGATTCCATGTAGATCCGGATGAGGAGCGCGTTGACGAGCGGCAGCAGGAGGTAGTCGAGGAGCGAGGCCCACCCGACCAGGAAGCCGAGGTTGGGGTGGATCGTCTCCGACGTGTACGTGTAGGCCGAGCCGGCCGACGGGAAGACGCGGGTCATGCGGCCGTAGCTCACGGCTGTGAATACCATGGCGACGAGCGCCACGAGGTACGCGAGCGGAACGGCGCCGTTGGTCTCGTTCGAGACGATGCCGAACGTGTCGAAGACCGTGGTCGGGGTCATGTAGCCGAGGCCGAGGCCCACGATGGCCCACAGCCCGAGGGAGCGCTTGAGCGTCGTCGCGGAGGACGCTCCCTTGGTGGCGATGTTCACCTCTGCAGTATGAGTCGTCATGTCAGATCCTTCCGAGGGGTCCCGAGCCGGTGCGCGGCTGCTGTTGGGTGATGCAGTGGATCCCGCCCCCGCGGGTGAAAAGCGTGCGAGCGTCGACGGCGGTGACGTGCCGTCCGCGGTAGGCGTCCGCGAGGATGCGGAGCGCCTTCTCGTCGTGCGCGTCGTTGAACGAGCAGGCCACGAGCCCGCCGTTGACAGCGACGTGGTTGAGGTAGCTCCAGTCCACCCAGTCCTCGCCGTCGTGCAGCTGCTGCGGCGCGGGGACCTCGATGATGTTCCAGGGCCTGCCGTCCGCGGTGCGCGACGCACGGAGCACCTCGAGCAGCTCGCCGGTCACCTCGAAATCGGGGTGCTCGGCGTTGTACTGGACGTGGACCAGGAGCGTCCCCGGCGAGGGGATCGCGGCGACGAGGTCCACGTGGCCGCGCGTGCCGAACTCCTTCGTGTCGCGAGTGAGGCCCCGCGGGAGCCACACCGCGTGGCGGGCGCCGATGGTCCGCGCGAACTCGGCCTCGACGTCCGCCCTGCTCGCGCCCGGGTTGCGATCCGGGTCGAGCTGGACGGACTCGGTCAGGAGCACGGTGCCGAGGCCGTCGGTCTGGAAGCCGCCGCCCTCGTTGACGAGCCGGCTGGGGACGTGCCTCGCCCCGGCAGCGTCGGAGACCGTGCGGCCGATCCGCGAATCGTGCTCCCACGAGGCCCAGCCCTGCTGCCCCCAGCCGTTGAAGACCCAGCAGACCGCCCCCAGCCGGCCGTCGTCGTCCGTCACGAAGCTCGGGCCGATGTCCCGCATCCACGCGTCGTCGAGCTGGGCCTCGACCACGCCGACGCGCCCGTCGAGGTACGCCTTCGCGACCGCCCGGTCCTCGGGCCGGACCACCATCGTGACGGGCTCGTAGCGGAGCGCGGCGTGCGCTACGGCTGCCCACGCGCTGCGGGCCTCGTGCGCGTCCCGGTCCGTGTCGCCGAGGGTGTAGCCGCCGGACGGCCAGGCCATCCACAGCCGCTCGTGCGGCTCGGTCTCCGCGGGCATGCGCCACGTCATGCCCGCGCGCCTTCCAGCGAGGCGGCCGGTTCGGGAGCCGCGAACGACGACGGCGCGTTCCCGCCGCTGTTCGTCTCGCCGACGCGCGGGGTGCCGTCCGCGCCCCGTCCACGCGTGCCGAAGGGAGCCGCCGGGTCAACGGGCGCGGTGAGCGCCGCATACGTCTCGGGGCGCCGAGTGGCGAGGAACGGGAAGAGCGCCAGCCAGTCTCGCCGCTGGTCGAGATCGAGGTCGGCGACCAGGACCGCCGAGCCCTCGCGGGGTGCTCGGGCGAGGATCCGGCCGTACGGGTCCGAGATGAAGGACGAGCCGTAGAACGTCACGAGGCCCTCGCTGCCCCATCGGTTCGGGACGACCATGAACAGGCCGTTCGCGATCCCGTTGCCCACGATGACCTGGCGCCACAGCGGCTCGGTGTCGAAGTCCGGGTGGCCGGGCTCGGAGCCGATCGCAGTCGGGTAGGCGAGGATCTCGGCGCCGCCCAGGGAGTACACGCGGGCGAGCTCGGGGAACCATTCGTCCCAGCACGTCGGGAGGCCGAGCCTTGCTCCGCCGAGCTCGGCGGGCGCGTGGATCGGGTAGCCGTGGTTCGCGGCCTGCTCCGTCGCGGGCTGCGGGCCCTGACGGAAGAACTTGTCCTCGTAGTACCCCTCGGTGACGGGGATGTGGAGCTTGTCGGTCGCGGCAAGGAGCGTGCCGTCGGGGGAGACGAGGATCGCGGTGTTGTAGCCGAGCTCGTCGCCGGCGGCGCCCTTGCGGTACAGGCTCGCGTGGACCGAGAGGCCGTTCTCGCGGGCCGCGCGGCGGGCGAACGCAAGGGTCGGGCCGGTCTCGAGGTCTTCGGCGATCCTGCTCGGGGTGTAGTCGGGGAGGGTGTCGGCGGGGTAGCGGGAGAGCGTGAGTTCGGGGAGGAAGACGACCTTCGCGCCGTGGGCCGCCGCGCGGCGGATGCCCTCGGCGAGCTCGGCCTCGGTCTCCGCTGGGTCCTCGTGCCAGCGGTGCTGGACAAGGGCAACCCGCAGTGGGGCGCGTTGTTCGGTCTCTTCGCTCGTCCGAGCCCACGACACCGGGGGCTGCAGGGCAAGGATCTCTTGCATAGGGGTCCTTCAGGGGAGGAGGTGTGGAGTCTGAGCCACCAATAAATGAATGACGTTCGTTTATTAGAACAGTGACGCAGCCCACGGTCAAGAGTGTGAAGTGATCCCGCCCACTCGTTGTGGGGTCCCGTCCGGCGGGTTGTGGGGTCCCGTCCGGCGGGTTGTGGGGTCCCGTCCCGAGGGTTGTGGGGTCAGCCGCGAGTCGCGAGTGTCGCGGCCAAGGTGCCGCGGAGTCCTGCGACGAGGGCGTTGAGGCCCAAGGCGAACGCGTCATCGGCGGCTGTGCGGCCCCGCCCGCGCCTGGCCGAGACGGCATCGGCGAAGGTCGGCGCGAGGTCGCGCTGGTCGCCGACGTCGAAGATCCATTCTGGTGCGGCGACGTCCATCGCCGAGCCGAGGACGAACGACTCCACCGCCACGATCGCGTCCACCACCATGTCCTCAGGCCACCCGCCTGCCCTCAGGGCCTCGGCTACGCGCTCGTACATCGCCAGCGAGTGCGGCGCTCCGGTGATGGGCAGGACCGCAATCACGGGGATGAGCGGCGAGTGCCGTGCGAAGGCCTCGCGATACGAGTAGGCCCACCGCGTCACTGCGACGTCCCACGGCTCGCGGCCGAAGCCCGACGTGTCGATCGTGTCGTTGACGTCGTCTTGGACCCAGTTGAGGACCTCGTCCTTCGAGGCCACATGGTTGTACAAGGCAGACGGCGCCGTCTTGAGCTCGCGGGCGAGGGCTGCCATGGTGAGCCCGTCGTAGCCGGACTTGCCGATGACCGCGAGCGCCGCCGTCGTGATTTTGGCACGGGAGAGCACGGGGTGCGTCGGGCGTCCGCGGCGGCGCGGCGCGGACGAGCCGGAGGTCTCGGGTGCGTCGGGGTCCATGACTCGGAGTCTAGGGGACGGGACCCCGCAACCCTCGGGACGGGACCCCGCAACCCTCGGGACGGGACCCCGCAACCCTCGGGACGGGACCCCGCAACCCTCGGGACGGGACCCCGCAACCCTCGGGACGGGACCCCGCAACTCTCGGGACGGGACCCCGCAACCCTCGGGACGGGACCCCGCAACCCTCGGGACGGGACCCCGCAACCGCGTTGGGGCGGGGCGGGGCCAGAGGGGTGAGGGTTGCGTCAATAAATAAATGAACTATATTCATTTAGAGACGGCCACCACATTGGGGGCAACGATGCCCCTCCAGGAAGGGAAACACCATGGCAGGTGAGAAGCGAGAGCTCCAGGCAGACGTCGTCGTCGTCGGGGCGGGCCCCGCGGGACTCATGGCCGCGCGCACTCTGACGCGGGGCGGCGCGAGGGTCGTTGTGCTCGAGGCGCGCGACCGTGTGGGCGGACGCACGTGGAGCGACACGGTCGACGGCGCGTGGCTCGAAGTCGGCGGCCAGTGGATCAGCCCGGACCAGACGGAGCTCCTGGGCCTGGTCGAGGAGCTCGGCAAAGAGACCTACCAGCGGTACCGCGAGGGTCAGAGCGTCTTCGTCGCGGCGGACGGCGAGCGCACGGTCTACGAGGGCGCGGACTTCCCGGTCTCGCCGGGCACGCAGGCCGAGGTCGAGCGGATCACCGCCATCCTCGACGGGCTCGCCGCCGAGATCGGCGCCGAGGAGCCGTGGGCCCACCCGAAAGCCCGCGAGCTAGACACGATCTCGTTCCACCACTGGCTCCGCGCCCAGTCTGCGGACGAGGACGCGTGCGAACTCATCGGCATGTTCATCGCCGGCGCCATGCTCACCAAGCCCGCCCACGCCTTCTCCGCGCTGCAGGCCGTCCTCATGGCGGCGTCTGCGGGCTCGTTCAGCAACCTCCTCGACGAGGACTTCATCCTTGACCGCCGCGTCGTGGGCGGCATGCAGTCCGTGAGCCTCGCGATGGCCGCGGAGCTCGGGGACGCCGTCGTCCTCAATGCCCCGGTGCGCACCATCGTCTGGGGCGAGGGCCGCGTGCGCACGGAGGCCGACGGCGTGTCCGTCACCGCCCGCCGCGCCATCCTCGCCGTCCCGCCGACGCTGTACAGCCGCATCTCCTACGAGCCGCCGCTCCCGCGCCGCCAGCACCAGCTGCACCAGCACCTCTCGATGGGCCTCGTCATCAAGGTCCATGCGGTCTACAGCCGCCCGTTCTGGCGCGAGGCAGGCCTCTCGGGCACGTGCTTCGGGGTCGGCCAGATCGTGCAGGAGGTCTACGACAACACGAACTTCGGCGACGAGCGCGGCACGCTCGTGGGCTTCGTCTCCGACGAGCACGCGGACGCGATGTTCGCCCTCAGCTCCGAAGAGCGCAAGGCGGCGATCCTCGGCTCGATGGCGGGCTACCTCGGCCCCGAGGCCCTCAAGGCCGACGTCTACTACGAGTCCGACTGGGGCTCCGAGGAATGGACCCGCGGCGCGTACGCGGCCAGCTTCGACCTCGGCGGCCTCTCCCGCTACGGCGCGGACCAGCGCACGCCCGTGGGGCCCATCCACTTCGCGTGCTCCGACATCGCGTCCGAGGGCTACCAGCACGTGGACGGCGCACTCCGCATGGGACGCCGGGCGGCGGAGGAGATCCTCGCGGCGGGTGTCATCGCCGCGCGGGTCTGATCGTCCCGAGGGCGAAGGACTACAGGCGCCGGATAACAGGAGCGAAAACAACGGGCGACGGCGGCACTCACCCGAGTGCCGCCGTCGCCCGTTGTTTTCCGCCGCTAAGGCTGGGCTGGCCGCGCCGCCCCCAGGACGTGCCACACGGGGCTCTTCCAGTGGAAGGACGGCTCGAGCCCCTGGCTGCGGAGCACGCCGGCCATCGCGACGGGGGAATGGACGAAGCCCCGGAACGAATTGCCCGAGACGCCGAGGAGCCCGTTCATGAGCCTGATGAACGTCCGGGACATCACGTTGGACGTCGGGTAGCTGAAGACGAGCGCGCGGCGGGCGTGCTCCGCCGCCGCGCCGAGGAGCTTCGCGTAGTCGGGGTAGCAGCACACCACGCGATGGAGGACGACGACGTCCGCCGCCTCAACCCCGTGACCCTCCGTGGCGAGATCCACACCCAGGCGCCGCTCGATGCGCCCTCCGAAGCCCTCCTGCTCGATGAGCCGCAGCGCGTCCTCCTCGTAGCCCCCGGAGAGCTCGAGGTTCAGGGCCCGCGCCGCGCCCCGCTTGAGCAGCTCGAGCTGGATCTCGCCTACCCCTCCGCCGACCTCGAGCACCGTCGCGCCCTCGATCCCGGAGCCCGCGAGGAAGTCGACGATCTGCCGCTCTGCCGGCCGCAGCCCCTTGCGCCCGTAGCGCTTCGCGATGGAGCGGGAGAAGCGGGAGTCGAAGATGGCGTCGTAGCCCGGATTGTCGGACCGGCGATCGCCGGGTTCATGGTTGGTGGGGCCGCCGCAGCAGGAGTCCATGCCACGAGTATGCGATGCGTTGACTCGCGTGTCCCGGACCGGGAGGCTGAACCTGACGCCGACGGAAGGAACCCCATGGATGCCGATGTCATCGTGGTCGGGGCGGGCCTTGCAGGCCTCGTAGCCGCGACGGAGGCCGCGGATGCCGGGAAGCACGTGGTCATCGTGGAGCAGGAGCCGGAGCAGTCTCTCGGCGGGCAGGCGTTCTGGTCCCTCGGCGGGCTCTTCCTCGTGGACTCGCCCGAGCAGCGCCGCATGGGCGTGCGGGACTCGCGCGAGCTAGCTGGCCAGGACTGGGCCGGAAGCGCGCAGTTCGACCGGCCCGAGGACTACTGGCCCCGGCAGTGGGCCGAGGCCTACCTCGACTTCGCAACTGGGGAGAAGCGCGCGTGGCTGCACGGGATGGGCGTGCGGTTCTTCCCGGTGGTCGGGTGGGCCGAGCGTGGCGACGGCCGCGCCGAGGGCCATGGCAATTCGGTGCCGCGCTTTCACCTCACCTGGGGTACGGGTCCCGGGGTGCTCGAGCCGTTCATTCGCCGCACGCTCGACCACGCCGACGCCGGTCGGGTGCGCCTCCTGTTCCGTCACCGGGTGGACGAGCTGATCGCGGAGGGCGGCGCGGTGGTCGGGGTGCGGTGCGCCGTCCTGGAGGCCTCGGACGCCCCGCGCGGGACGCCGAGCTCGCGCACGGTGACGGACGACGTCGAGCTGCGGGCTTCCGCGGTGATCGTCGCCTCGGGCGGCATCGGCGGGAATCACGACCTCGTGCGGGCCATGTGGCCGGCGCGGCTCGGCGAGCCGCCGGCGACCATGGTCGCCGGGGTGCCCGCGCACGTGGACGGTCGCATGCTGGGCATCGCCTCGGATGCGGGGGCGCGGGTGATCAACGACGACCGCATGTGGCACTACGTCGAGGGCCTGCGGAACTGGAATCCCGTGTGGGAGAACCATGGGATCCGGATCCTGCCGGGGCCCTCCTCGGTGTGGCTCGACGCTACGGGCCGCCGGCTCCCGCCACCGTACTTTCCCGGCTTCGATACGCTCGGGACGCTCCGGCACCTGCGCGGGACCGGGCACGACTATTCGTGGTTCGTCCTGACGCAGAAGATCATCGAGAAGGAATTCGTGCTCTCGGGATCCGAGCAGAATCCGGACTTCACGGGCAAGGATGTACGGCTTCTGCTCGACCGGGTCCGGCCGGGGGCACCCGGGCCAGTCGACGCGTTCATGCGGCACGGCGCGGACTTCGTGGTCGCGCCGAACCTCGGCGAACTCGTCGAGGGGATGAACCGCGTGGGCGAACCGGGCCTCATCTCCGAGGCCGGCCTGCGGTCGGTGCTCGAGGCGCGGGACCGGGAGATCGACAACCCGTTCGGGAAGGACGCACAGGTGACGTTCCTGCGCGGGCACCGGAAGTACCGCGGCGACCGCCTCATCCGGGTCGCGACGCCGCACCGCATCCTGGACTCGTCGAACGGCCCACTCGTCGCCGTCCGGCTCAACATCCTCACGCGCAAGACACTCGGCGGGCTCGAGACGGACCTCTCAGGGCGCTGCCTCTCGGCGCCGGACGCCTCGGGTGTAGGGCAGCCCGTGCCGGGGCTCTTTGCGGCGGGCGAGGCCGCGGGCTTCGGGGGCGGTGGGCTCATGGGCTACAACGCCCTCGAAGGCACGTTCCTGGGCGGGTGCCTGTTCTCCGGCCGCGCCGCTGGCCGGGCTGCGGCGGGCTGAGTCCTGGGGTGCCGAGCGCTCCGGTCCGCTTCTTCGCGCGCGTGGGGCGTGTCGCGCCGAGACACGCCGGTGCGGGACTGATTGGGGAATTACAAGTGGACAGGAGCGCGGCCGGACGGCATGCGAAAGGCCCCGGATCCATTGGATCCGGGGCCTTCTGTGGTTGCGGGGACAGGATTTGAACCTGCGACCTCTGGGTTATGAGCCCAGCGAGCTACCGAACTGCTCCACCCCGCGGCGCTTGATCTACTTTACCTGCATCGGCCTCGCGATGCGAATCGGCGGGCCAGGGCACTCGGCCCGGGCCCGCCGTCGTCCGCTGACTCAGAGGCAGCGCTCAGCCGAGGTGGTCGACGAGGCGCCCCGCGATGCCGGTGTAGGTGCCGGGGGTGAGGCTCAGGAGCCGGGCCTCGGCCTCGGCCGAGAGGCCGAGCTCGGATACGAACTCCTTCATGCGGGCGCCGTCGACCCGGTGGCCGCGTGTGAGATCCTTGAGCCGCTCGTACGGGTTGTCCATGCCCGGAACCCCTGCAATGGCCTCGGCGCGCATCACCATCTGGATCGCCTCTGCGAGGACTTCCCAGTTCTGGTCGAGGTCCGCGGCGAGGACGCCCTCGGCGACATCGAGGCCCGCGAGGCCCCTCGCGACGTTGCTGATGGCAAGGATCGAGTGGCCGAACGCGACTCCGATGTTCCGCTGGCTCGACGAATCGGTGAGGTCGCGCTGCCAGCGGCTTGTGACCAGCGTCGCGCCGAGGGTGTCGAGGAGGGCCGAGGAGATCTCGAGGTTGGCCTCGGCGTTCTCGAAACGGATCGGGTTGACCTTGTGCGGCATGGTCGAGGATCCGGTCGCGCCGGCCACGGGAATCTGTGCGAAGTAGCCGATCGAGATGTAGCTCCACAGGTCCGTGCAGACGTTGTGCAGGATCCGGTTGAAGCGCGCGATGTCCGCGTACAGCTCGGCCTGCCAGTCGTGGCTCTCGATCTGCGTGGTGAGCGGGTTCCACGTGAGCCCGAGCCCCTCGACGAAGGACTTCGACACCTGCTGCCAGTCGGCGCTCGGCACGGACGCGACGTGAGCGGCGAAGTCGCCGGTGGCGCCGTTGATCTTGCCGAGGAATTCGGTCCGCCCGATGCGGTCCAGCTGGCGGCCCAGGCGGTGCGCCATGACGGCGAGTTCCTTGCCGAGCGAGGTCGGCGTGGCGGGCTGGCCGTGGGTGCGGGACAGCATGGGGATGTCGCGGTTCGCGCGGGCCATGTCCGCGATCTGGTCGACGAGAGCGCGGGCCGCGGGGAGCCAGACGTTCTCGACCGCACCCTTGACTCCGAGCGCGTACGAGAGGTTGTTGATGTCCTCGGATGTGCAGCCGAAGTGGACGAGCGCGGTCAGTCGGCCGAGCCCCAAGGCGTCGAGGCGACGCCCGATGAAGTACTCCACGGCCTTGACGTCATGCACGGTCACGGCCTCGATCCCGGCGAGCTCGCGGATGGAGGCGGCGTCGAACTCGGTGACCATCGCGCGAAGGCCCTCCTCCTGCGCCGCCGTGAGCGGGTGGGTGCCGGGGAGGACGGAGTTCTTGGTGAGGTGGATGAACCACTCGACCTCGACCGCGACGCGGTCCCGGTTCAGCGCAGCCTCGGACAGATAGTCCACGAGCGGGGCGACTGCGGGGCGGTAGCGGCCGTCGAGCGGGCCGAGTGCGATCGGCTCGTCAGAGGCCGCGAGAGACAGCCTTCCGGAGGGCGTACGTGTGGGGGAGTCAGCCATGGCCTCCATTCTTCCAGATGGGAGGCGCGCGCCATGAGCCGTGACGGCTTCGCGAACGCCGGCCCGGCGCCTCGGCGGCGTGGCGTCGGCGCAGCGTCGGTGCAGGGGCGGCGCAATGATCTTCCACGGATTCTCAACACGCGAGCAGTCCACATACGACGACGGCGGGGCGCGGTTGCGCTCTTGGGCCCCGTAGCGTCGGGGTCAGCGCGGGCGTATGCGGATCACGGGGACTCGCGGGATCGCGGGGTTTGCGGGGGCTTGCCGGGGATCACGGGATCGCGGGTGGACCGCAGGGAATTGCACGGGATCGCGGGAATGAGCAGGGGATCACCCGAATCGCAGAGGGGGAGCGGTGGATCGAAGGGCTGGCGAGCAGGCTGGCGGAGGGCGCGAGAGGAGCTGCGGGCACGACGAGGCGGGCCTCAAGTCGGCCGCAGAGCAGCTCGCGCGCGCGGAGGACGAGGCGCGGCTCGGCGAACGCTTGGCCGGCCGCGGGCATCACGCGGAGTGGTCGGGTGGGGCCGGGGACTCGTACCGAGCGCGCCTGGCATTTGTCGTTGCCGAGCTCGCCGCCGTCACGGCGGGCATTGTGGGGCTCGCGATACTTGTGGCGTCTCTCGAGAGAGAGGCTCAGGACTGTGCGGCCGTGAGGGCAGTCGCAGACGCGGCCAGCAGTTCAGACGCCCCGATGGTCACGCTTTCTCCCCGTCTCCCCATCACGGAGGCCCGCGGCCCGCTGCTCCCGCAGGTATCGCGGGGTCCGCTCATCCCGCAGGAGACGAGGGGGCCGCTCATCCCGTTTCCGTCCGGCAATTCGATTCCTCCCCGCGCCGACGAGGTCTGCAGGTGAGACCCGGAAACGGGGCCGTTCCGGGCGCAGACGGCGCGGTGGTGACCGGCGGGCGGGGCTTCGCGACGCACCTCGACTCGCTTGAGGCGGCTGCGGGCGAGCTTCATGATGCGGCGGTCGCCGTCCGGAACGCGCAGGGCGCGCTGTACATGGCGCGGTTGTCGATCGCGCCCGCCGCCTGCACGGGGTCGGCGTTGGCCGCCCAGTACGACGACGAGTCGAACCGGCTCGAACTCAGAGCGCGCCGGGCCGTCTCCGAGGCCGAGGGCATCGCCGCGGCGGTGCGAGCGGCGGCCTCGGCCTACGAGGAAGAAGAGGCCAAGCGGGCTGCCGCCGTCGACGGGCTCCAGAACCTGCTCGGCGGGTCCGGAGGCGTGCCCTTGCTTCTCGAACTCATGGGTTTGCCGATCCTCGCCGCCTTCATGGGGCGTGCCCGTGACAGCCCTGGTCGGAGCATGGCGTCCATCATTCGCGGGCTGGCAAGCGGACAGATCGAGGACTCGTCGGGCGAAGACCTTGCGGTTTCGCGAGCCCCGGTGGCTGCAGGGTCGGGAGATCCAGGGACCTTCGGCTACGAGCTGAGGAGTCTGCGGGCGGCGCAGAGCCAAGTGCCGCTCGATGACGGAACTCGGGTGCCGGAGTCATCGATCCTCGTGGAACGATTCGTCAGAGCGGACGGCTCGGTTGCGGTGCTCGTGTCGGTGCCGGGCACGGAGACGTGGAATCTCGACGACTCGAACGTCATGGACACCGAGGGCATCCTTGACGGCCTCGGCCGTCAGGACAGCCAGGTCCGCGCGCTCATCCGTCACGCGCTCGCAGACCAAGGGCTTGGGCCTGCCGACGAGGTGGTGTTCACGTGCTACAGCCAAGGGGTCATCCACGTCATGGGACTGCTCGAGGATCCCGAGTTCCTCGGGAAGTACCGGGTCTCCGCGGTGACGGCGGTCGGTGGCCCGGTCGCGGCCTTCAAGCCCCCCGCCGAGATTCCCATCCTGAGCCTGACCAACGCGGACGACATTGTGCCGGTGGCGTCGGGCCACATCGCGGAACCGCTGGGCTCCGTGGTCTCGGTCAGAACGCCCGCGCGGGGCGGAGCAGCTGCGGCGGCGACGTATCCGCTGCAAACGGCTGCGCAGGCGCATGACCTCGAGAACTATGAGCTGGACGGGCAGCTCTTGGACGCCTCGGAGAATCCCGCGGTGGCCCAGCACGCGGGCATCGTCGGCGCCGCCCTGGGCGCGGGAGTGCTAGGAGGCACCGCGCTCTCAGCCCCTCCGCCACAGCGCGAGCGCTTCGCGTACACAGGCACTGACCTGAGGTCGAAGACCGGCCACGGAAAGCCGGCGCGGTGAGCGGGGGCTCGGTGTGCACAGGCACTGACCTGAAGTCGAAGACCGGCCACGGAAAGCCGGCGCGGTGAGTGCTCAGTTCGTGAGCACGCGGCCGTCCAACTCAGCGGCTGCGTCGATTGGCGCCCAGCAGCCAGCTCATGATCGCGGAGACGAGGGAAATGATGATTGCCCCGAAGATCGCCGTCCAGAAGAAGGAATCGATGGTCAGATGCACGGGCGTGTAGCCGGAGAGCCAGGCCGTGAGCGCAAGCATCCCCGCGTTGATGACCAGTGCGAAGAGCCCGAGCGTGAGGCACGTGACCGGCAGGGAGAGGAGTTCGACGATCGGCCTGACGAGCGCATTGACGAGTCCGAAGATGAGGCCGATGAAGAGGTAGGCGAGCACGACACCGAAGGTGTCGCTGTGCGTGCCGGCCCCCGAGTTGGCCGCGAGATCGGCCGCGGCGGTCGAGTTGATTCGGATACCGGGCAGCAAGAAGCTCGCGACCCAGAGCGCAATGGCGTTGACGACAATACGGAGCAGGAACCGCATCATGTGCCCATCGTTCCATACTGTCCTGTGCTCGACTGTCTTGTGCTCGCATCGATGGCCGCGCGCCCCGGCTACGCTTGGAACCATGACTTCTGCACTGAACAGCCGTGACGGCGCCGAAGCAGCCGCCGTCGCAGTTAGCGGCACGGAGGCCGGCACCCCGGCTCCGGAAGCCGTTGACCCCCGGCCCGTCATCAACCGCCTGCCGAAGTACGCGGCGGGCAAGCCGCCGGCGCCGATCCCTGGGCTCCAGAGCTACAAGCTCTCCTCGAACGAGAATCCGCTCCCGCCCCTTCCGGCGGTTCTGGACGCGATCGCCTCGCAGACGGCCGTCAATCGCTACCCAGACCCGGTGGCGTCCGCGCTCCGCGCGCGGCTCGCGGGCTTCCTGGGCGTTCCCGCCGAGGACATCGTGACGGGTGGCGGGAGCCTCGGCGCCCTCAACCAGCTCCTCGCTGCCTTTGCGGGGCAGGGGGACGACGGCATTCCGGACGAGGTTCTCTATGCGTGGCGCTCGTTCGAGGCCTACCCGATTTCTGTGGGCCTCGCCGGAGCCAAGAGCGTGCAGATCCCTGTGACCCGGGACGGCCGCCACGACCTCGAGGCCATGGCTGCGGCGGTCACCGAGCGCACGCGCGTCGTTCTCCTGTGCACGCCGAACAACCCGACTGGGCCGGTCCTGCGCCGCGAAGAGACGGAGCGGTTCATCCAGTCCGTCCCGAGCGACGTCCTCGTGGTGATCGACGAGGCCTACCAGGAATTCGTGCGGGACGAGGACGCAGTGGACGGCCTTGCGATGTACCGCAAATATCCAAACGTTGTAGTGCTCCGAACGTTCTCGAAGGCGCATGGTCTCGCTGGGCTCCGGGTGGGCTATTCCATCTCGCGCCCGGAGATCACCCAGCACCTGCGCGTGGCTGCCGTTCCCTTTGCGGTCTCGACAGTGGGGGAGCACGCGGCGATTGCGTCGCTTGACCATATCGCCGAGGTTGTAGAAAGGGTACAAACGCTCGTCGACGAGCGGGACCGGGTCACCGCGGCCCTCAGGGAAATCGGTTGGTCCGTCCCGGACGCCCAAGGCAACTTCGTGTGGCTCGATCTCGGTGACGCGACACAGGAATTCGCAGTCCTCGCTGCCACCCAGGCGCTCTCCGTGCGCGCCTTCGGAAACGAAGGCGTGCGGGTCAGCATCGGGGAGCCCGAGGCGAATTCGCGCTTCCTCGAGCTCTGTAGAACCTTCACAAAAGCCCCGATGGCTTACTAGCGATTAACCTATGCTTCGCGGCCCAGCCGAACTCTGTAGAGTGGCAGCTGGGCCGCAGGCATATATTCCGAATTTAGAATGCATTCTGACCGAGGAATATATCAAGGCGGAGGACCGTCCGGACCACGGAACCACGACCACGGCAGGAGGCGGCGGCATGGCAGGACATCTGCCCACCACCGAGTTCGACGACATCCCGGATGAATTGCTCGACGAGCTCGAGTCGCTCTCGCACGAGCGGACTGAGGGCCACGTCAACATGGTTCAGCTCCTCGACGAGGAGGGTCGGTTCCACAACGGCTCGCACTTCTCCGAGCACGCACGCAGCCTGAGCGGGGAAGAGCTTCGCGGCCTCTACCGCGAGATGGCCATGATCCGCAGGTTTGACGTCGAGGCCACCGCGCTCCAGCGCCAGGGGCAGCTCGCCCTCTGGGTCCCGATGCGTGGTCAGGAGGCCGCGCAGATCGGTTCGGGCCGAGCCACGCAGCCGCAGGACTACATCTTCCCGACCTACCGGGAGCACGGCGTCGCCCTCACGCGCGGCGTCGAGCTCGGCGAGCTCCTCCGCATCTTCCGGGGAGTCTCGAACGGCGGCTGGGATCCCACCGAGACCAACTTCCACCTCTACACGCTCGTCCTCGCCGCACAAGTCCCGCATGCCGTCGGCTATGCCATGGCGCTTCAGCGCGACGCCGCGCGCGCCGCAGCCGGGGGGCGCGACGCCGGGGAGCCGGGCGCCGTCGTCGCCTATTTCGGCGACGGTGCGAGCTCAGAGGGCGACGTCCACGAGTCCATGGTGTTCGCGGCGAGCTTCAAGGCCCCCGTCGTGTTCTTCTGCCAGAACAACCAATGGGCCATTTCGGTGCCGGCGCAGGTGCAGTCGCGGATTCCGCTCCACAACCGGGCCAAGGGCTACGGTTTCCCCGGTCTCCGCGTGGACGGCAACGACGTCCTCGCTGTGAGGGCCGTGACCGAGTGGGCGCTCGAGCGGGCGCGCAGCGGCAAGGGTCCCGTGCTCATTGAGGCCTACACGTATCGGCAGGGCGCCCACACGACCGCCGACGATCCCACGAAGTACCGCCTGTCCGAAGAGGAGCAGGAATGGCTCGCGAAGGATCCCGTGACGCGCTTCGAGAAGTTCCTGCGCGCTGAGGGCCACGCCGATGATGCGTTCTTCGCGGACGTCGCGGCCGAGGGCGATGCGCTCGCGGCGAAGTCCCGCAAGGATGTCCTCGCTTTCGAGCCCCCGAATCTCGCCGAGGCCATGGGCAACGTCTACGCGGAGTGGCACCCCCTCGTGGCCGAGGAGCTCGCGTGGCACCTCGAGTACGAGTCCGGATTCAAGGACGCCGAGGAAGCGAACACGTCGGAAGGCGGCCACTGATGCCCACGATGACCCTGGCCAAGGCAATCAACGCCGGGCTGCGTGACGCCCTCGCGGCGGACGAGATGGTCCTGCTCATGGGCGAGGACATCGGCTCGCTCGGCGGCGTCTATCGCGTGACGGAGGGCCTCAAGGCCGAATTCGGCGAGGACCGCGTGGTGGACAGCCCCCTCGCAGAGTCCGGAATCGTCGGCACGAGCATTGGTCTCTCGCTCAGGGGCTACCGGCCCGTCGACGAGATCCAGTTCGACGGCTTCGTCTTCCCAGCCTTCAATCAGATCACCACCCAGCTGGCCAAGCTCCACGCCCGGAGTGCGGGCCGGCTCACGGTGCCCGTGACGATCCGGATCCCGTACGGCGGCGGCATCGGCTCGGTCGAACACCACTCCGAGTCGCCGGAGGCCCTCTTCGCGCACACTGCGGGCCTGCGCATCATTACGCCGTCGAACCCCCACGACGGCTACTGGATGACCCGCCGCGCGATCGAGTCCGACGATCCGGTCATCGTCTTCGAGCCGAAGCGCCGCTACTGGCTCAAGGGTGAGGTCGACACGACTGATCCGGGAGCCTCGACCGATCCGTTCCGCGCCCACGTGGTCCGCGAGGGCACGGACGCGACCGTCGTCGCTTACGGCCCCCTGGTCCCGGTGGCACTCGCCGCCGCCGAGGCCGCGACTGAGGACGGCCACAGCGTCGAGGTCATCGACCTCCGCTCGCTGTCTCCCATCGATTTCGACACCATCACGGCCTCGGTCGAGAAGACGGGCCGGCTCGTGGTCGCCCACGAGGCCCCGACGTTCGGCGGGCTCGGCGGCGAGATCGCGTCCCGCGTCTCCGAGCGCGCGTTCCTCTCCCTCGAAGCCCCCGTGATTCGGGTCGGCGGGTTCCACATGCCGTACCCGGTCGCGAAGATCGAGGGCCAATACCTCCCGGACATTGACCGCATCCTCGAGGCCCTCGACCGGGCGTTCGCGTACTAGGAGCCGCATGAGCAAGCAGATCTTCAACCTCCCTGACGTCGGCGAGGGTCTGACCGAGGCGGATATCGTCTCGTGGAAGGTCAAGCCCGGCGATACGGTCGCGATCAACGACGTCCTGTGCGAAATCGAGACCGCCAAGAGCCTTGTCGAGCTGCCGAGCCCGTACGAGGGCACGGTCCTCGAGCTGCTCGCCCCGGAACACGAGACGATCGAGGTCGGGGCGCCGATCATTGCGATCGGCACCGAGGGCTCGGCTCCATCCGGCGCGGACGACGGCGGGGCCGCGCCGAAGGCATCGGCCGCACCTGCCGCTGCTCCTGCTCAGGCGGCCCCCGCAAGGCCGGCTTCAGCCCAGCCAGGTCTAGCGCAGCCAACGCCTGCCCAGGCAACCCCAGCGCCCGCGCCCGCTGGCGCGATGACGGCTCAGACCCCTGCGCCTGCCCCCGGACCCGTAGCCCCGGCCGCGGCACCCGCGGTCGCGGTCAACGCGCCGGTCCCACAGATGCAGGAGCCCGGCGTCGAGAGCGGGCCCCTCGTCGGCTCGGGCCCGAAGGCGGATGCGGTCAAGCGCCGGCCCCGCAAGCAGCCGGCAGCGAGCTCAGGCTCCACGGTTCCCACCCCGGTCCCCGCCGCCCCCCAGGAGGCGACGCTCGCGGCCCCCCTCCCGGCAGCCAGCGCGGAGGCGAAGACTGCCACCGAGGCGGACACCGCCGTCGCCCGTTTGCTCAATCGCGTTCTGGCCAAGCCTCCGGTCCGCCGCATCGCGAAGGAACTCGGAATCAATCTGGCGGACGTCCCGGCGACCGGTGCGCGCGGCGAGGTGACGCGGGCCGACCTCGAGTCGTACCAGGCGCAGCGCGAGCGGGAGATCGCCGCGGCGCCGACGTTCTGGGAGCCCGCGAAGAGGCCGCAGGATCAGCGCATCGAAGTGGTTCCGGTGCGGGGCGTGCGCAAGGCGACCGCGAAGGCCATGGTCGATTCGGCGTTCTCAGCGCCCCACGTGAGCATCTTCGTGGACGTCGACGCGTCTCGGACCATGGAGTTCGTGCAACGGCTCAAGAAGTCGCGCGACTTCGAGGGCATCAAGGTCTCGCCGCTGCTCATCCTCGCGAAGGCCGTCATTTGGGCCGCGGCGCGGAACCCGAGCGTCAATTCGGAGTGGATCAGCACGCCGAAGGGCGACGAGATCCACGTCAAGCACTTCATGAACCTCGGAATTGCCGCGGCGACCCCGCGCGGTCTGCTCGTGCCGAACATCAAGAACGCGCAGGACCTGTCCCTCAAGGAGCTCGCGGTCGCGCTCAACGAGCTCGCCACGACGGCCCGCGCGGGCAAGACGAAGCCGGCGGACATGCAGGGCGGCTCGCTCACGATCACGAACATCGGTGCCCTCGGGATCGACATCGGTACGCCGATCATCAATCCAGGTGAGGTCGCGATCGTCGCGTTCGGAACCATCAAGCTCAAGCCCTGGGTGGTGTCGGGCGAAGTCATTCCGCGCTGGATC
The DNA here is from genome assembly GCF_004919045.1 of Sinomonas albida. Classification (GTDB taxonomy): domain Bacteria; phylum Actinomycetota; class Actinomycetes; order Actinomycetales; family Micrococcaceae; genus Sinomonas; species Sinomonas albida. The sequence goes on along the minus strand of NZ_SWDW01000014.1, from coordinate 38,498 downwards.
ACCACGCTCGGCGGGTCCTTCGACCACCGGGTGGTCGACGGCGACCTGTCCGCCCGCTTCATGGCGGACGTCGCGGCGATCATGGAGGAACCGGCGCTCCTCCTCGACTGAGCACCGCGCCCTCGAGCCGACGGCGGAGCCTACTTCGCGAGGCGAAGAACCCGGGTGCAGAGCGGCACTCGGGTTCTGCGGGGTTCGGTTCTGCGGGGTTCGCGTCAGAGGGCTCGCAGGGCCTCGGTGATCCGGTCCGCGACGACGTGGGGGAGTCCTGTTCCGTCGACCCGGACCACGAGACCCCGGGCGTCATAGGCGGAGATGAGCTGCGCGGTTTCCCGTGAGTAGACGTCGAGGCGGTGGGTGACCACTTCTGGGGTGTCGTCGGAGCGGTCTTGCTCGACGGCGCGCAGGAGGATCCGTTCGATCAGCTGGTCGCGGTCGGCCTCGAGCACGATGACGGCGTCGAGTTCGGCGGAGCGCTGAGCGAGGATCGCATCCAGGGCGTCCACCTGAGCCAGCGTGCGGGGGTAGCCGTCAAGGATGAAGCCGTGCTCGGCGTCGGGCAGTGTGAGGCGTTCTGCCACCACGGTGTTCGTGATCTCGTCCGAAACGTACCGTCCCATCGCCAGCAGCTCCCGGATCTCGAGACCGAGGGGGGTTCCGTTCCGGACGTGCTCGCGGAAGAGGCTTCCGGTTGAGATCGTCGGAATGCTGAAGTGCTTGGCCAGCCGCTCGGCCTGGGTGCCCTTCCCCACGCCAGGCGGGCCCATGATCAAGAACCGGTTCACCGAGGTCTCCTTGGATGTCGGGGGCGGGGGCTGAGGTTTCAGCGGAAGAGGTGGCCGCCCACTGAAAACCTGAAGACGACGACGGCTGCGACCACGAGGACAATGACGAGCCAGCCCTGCCACCGCTGCGGCCGCCGTCCGAACCCGACTCGCTTGGGCCCGAACCACGCCTTGTCCTTGGGGCGGTCCCGCGGATCGCGTCCGGGGTTGTTGGGGTGCTGTGGCTCGTTGGTGGACATGCCGTCCTCTCGATGGGTGCGCTGGGCGTGATCCCTCGTGAGGGAGCCCTGACGGCAAGTCTGCGCCGAGTCACCACCCACGGCAACCGGCCGGGCGAAAGCAAAGGAGCACTGCGCCGTGATAGCAGCGCGATACAACGGACACGCGGACTGATGGCGTCAGGCGCCACTGAGGAATCGCTCTTCATCGCCCGCTCTCACGAGACGCCTCGGCCCTCTGTCCACTCAGGCGAGTCACTGGAATACCTCTGAAACCGGTTCCCAGCACGGAGAGGGATGAATCCCGAACACTGAGGCCCAAAAATCGACTATAGCGTCCGTCTGGTAAGCGCTGAAGTTGGCACTTCTCGCTTGCGTTGAGCCGGGGGCCTCAACGGGACGCCTCAGGCTTTCATTGGTGGAGAGCAGCAACTTGAGGAGTAGATATGTCCGAGATTCAGACGGCAGATATCGTGGAGGCAGAGACCGCGCTCACGGAAGATGTCGTGGCCGTGCCGCCTTATGTACCCACGATTGAAGAAACATTCAAAGCGAGCGGGGGACACCGGCAGTTCTTCTGATCCACTCCAGAGCAGATCGAAATACATCTTGCGGAACTCTCGAAGTGATCTTCGGGTCCCCGATGCCAAGGCCGACCTTTATCTCATCGGCCTTGGCATCGGCGGATTCGATCAGCGTACTGTAGAGGTGGACCATCTGCTCCGTGGCGCGGCAGCGGTGCTTCATCTAACGGCCTTTGACCCCGAACTTCGGGAAATTTGCTCCGGGCAGGTAGAGGACCTATCAGGAATCTATTTCTGCGGCAAGCGTGCCGCCGAGGTGTATGACGCCATGGCGGAACATGTTATGGAAGTCGCCTTGGCCAACCATGTCCTGGGGTACTCGTGCTTCGTGACGTACGGGCATCCGCTGTTCTTGGTTGACACCTCATGGGATCTTCGAAGGCGGACCGATCTGCGCGTGAAGCCTGTCGCGGCAACCTCGTTTGTCGACCAGATCATGTGCGATTTGGAGCATCGCTTTGACTACGGCGTCCAGCACTATGAGGCGAACAGGTTCCTGAGAATGTCCCCGCGGATTGATTCCAGATTCCCGCTGATCGTTTCCCAGGTTGGAGAAGTTGGTTCGGACCGAATCGAATTGCGTGGGCGAAAGTTGGCCTGGCTAACGCCTCTGTTCGAGGAAGTTATGGAGAAATATCCAAATGATCGGCAATGTGACCTCGTCTTCTCTGCATACCGTAGAGACATGGCTCCGAAGGTCTCGTCGGCCACCGTCGGAGAGATCTTCACCCTAGCCTCATCCGTGCACGTCGGTACGACTCTGGTGGTTCATGGCTCCGAATCGAAGTGAGAAGGTCTCTCTGTGGCTGGACTTTTGGGGAGCCAGAACCAAGCTGAGGCTGGATGGGGCGGTCGATCTCGCCCACTTCACGTACTACTTCTCCGACTACGTCACGGATCCCTTTTCGGAACCCGATGTGACTGTGTGTCTTCTCGCTACGGGGGATTCGTATCTTGCGAGCGGGCCTTCCGATCGTGAAGTCGTGATAGTCGAGCACCTGACCGGCCGCAGACAGACACTTAGGGGTGACGACACTGTGCGGGCTGCAACACCCATCCCACCTTTTGCGCTCGCTCCACTTGCCGGTCGGATTCGAACCGTCCACGCCGCGGCGGTCACGCATCCGAATGCTCAACGGAAAGCGGTTGTCATTCACGGCCCGTCTACATCAGGCAAATCAACGTTGATGCTTTCGCTCCTCAGGCGGGGATGGGCCTTTATGAGTGATGACACACTTCCAATCGACGCAAGAAACCACGTTCTGAAATTCACTCGACCAATTGGGTTGCGCGAACGGACGGCCAAGCTTCTAGGACTGGGGCCAGAGGCTTTTGCCTCCGCGACGCGGTTCCATACTCCGACCGGCGTGACGCGTGTTGTCCATCCACGAGATCTTCGATGCAGGATCGGCCCGGATCAAGCTGAATGGACGTGGACCGTGACCCTCGAGCCCACTTATAAGCCTTTCAGATCTACTGTCAAGTCGAGGCGACACCTGCATCTTGAATTCGATGTCACAAGGGACCATTGCGCGGCGATTGTAGCGATTGAGGAATTCGCGAATGAATCTTTTGAGCAGTGAGACGACTGTTGACTTGAATTTTTGGGGCACGTCAGTGACAGTCCAATGCAGTCCATCAGATGTGGCCGAGATTAGCTTCTTCTATCGGGCTTTCTTGGCTGGTCCCGCAACGGAATCTGACGTGGCGGTCAGGGTCCGATGCCTGAGTTGGATCACGCGAGGATTTTTCAGAAGCTTGCTGGCCAACGACGGACTTGAGAAGCATTTGGAGATCAATGATCTCCGCGACGAGAGGTTCTCAGTATCGCGCGTCTTTCATGATTGGTCGGGGGTCCCTTCGCCATTGCCGCCATTCGCCACAAGCACAATGAGGAATCGGATTGCAGTGTACCCCGGGGCAGTCGTGCGCCTGACGGACGGTCGGATGGTCGCTCTCATCGGCGAGAACTATGTCGGCAAGACATCGACAGTCGTTGCCTTTTGTCGGATGAATCGCGCTGAGCTCGTTGCGGACAGCCTTGTTGTGCTTGATCTGGACGAACGGGTCTGCCTCACCTATGAGACACCGCTCGGGTTCCGTCGCCAAGGCCTCAAGAACATCACTAACCTTCTGGATCAAATCGAGCACCGTCTCACAGTGTCTCCAGATACGGGCCTGGTTGCCCTAGTGCAGCCTGAAGCCGTGCTGGGACGGAGGAACGCTCCTGGAGGCCCATTGGATCACATCGTTCATCTGGTCATGGGTCCTGTGTCGAGAGTGGAAACTCTCGAGTTGCCCGATCTTCAGTGGTTCACTGCCGCTCCGCCATCGCGGGTCAAGGCCTGTCTTCCGAATCGTGCTGTGCAGGTCCAACTTCCGAAAGCGTGGACTCCTGAGAACCGTGCTACGGCGGTCCTCAACGCGTTGACGAATAGAGGAGAGCCAACAACATGACTCCGCTCATAACAGCCAGCAAGCTCACAAAGATCTATCCAGGCAAGAGCGCGCCTGCCCTTGAAGATGTCTCGCTAGAGGTCAGTGCTGGCGAGGTGATCGCTGTGGTCGGCCACAATGGTGCCGGAAAATCCACCCTGTTCGATCTTCTGGGTGGTTTGTCCAGACCGAGCCGGGGGTCAGTCTCGCTTGCCGTCGAGTCCAAGGAAATCGGCTGGTGTCCCCAGCGCGAAATCGTTGACTGGTCGCTCACCGTCCGCCAGAACATCAGCCTTGGGTTAGAGCTTCGGAATCCGCGGGCACGACGATCATCCCGGGCTGCAGTTGAGCGCACCGCTCAAACCTTGGGGCTTGAGAGCCATCTTGACCGGACGGCCGAGACGCTCTCGGGTGGCGAACTGCGGCGCGCGCAGATCGGAAGGGCGATCGCCGGGAATCCGACGCTCATGATTCTCGATGAGCCCACAACCGGACTGGACCCGACGGGTATCCGTTCGGTATTCGAATACCTTGACGGACGTCGTGCCGAGGGAGCATCGGCCTTGATCAGCACGCACGAGACGTCGCGATTCAGCTCCCATTGCACCCGAGTCGTCGCTTTTGGCGAAGGCAAGCTGCTGGCTGACCTGCCCGTCGCTGCATTCCTGGCGCTGGCGACTCCAACCACCGACGACCTTTGGGATGCGTACACTTCCCTTCGGAGCGGAGGCCAGTGAATGAGGCCACTCATCCTCGCGAAGTATCACTTCGCGTCACTCTGGAACTGGCGTACGTCGTACCTCGGTCGGTTTATTGAACCCGTCGCTTATCTACTTTTCCTAGCGAGTGCACTCGGCTCCCACCTGCAAGAGGTGGCCGGGGGCTACGGCCGTTTCGTGCTCACGGGCCTAGTCTGCCTCCTGTCGTTCAGGTCAGCTACCTCGAGCATGAGCGACGTGTCTAACGACAGGAAATGGGGCGTCTTCGCCATATATTGCATGACGGGCGGCGGAGTCCTGGGCTACTTGGTCAGCGTCGTCCTCTTCGCAGCAGCGGTGTTCTTGGGCCAGCTCGTGCTGCTTGTTTCGTGCGGTCTACTCGTTTTTGGGGAGGCTGCTTCTTCGATTGATCATGTTCTACGCACTGCGGGCATTGGCCTTCTTCTTGTGGCGGGATGGACGGGGATCGGCGCTGCCGTCGGCGCTAGTGTCCAGTCATATTCGACTAGGGACCTTCTTGTTACGGTAACGGCATTACCGGTCATCTTGGCAGCTCCGCTGTTCTACCCCATCGACGACAGTTCGGGATTCGTCCGCCATATTGCGGCGGTTAATCCGCTGACATACCAAGTTGACTGGCTCCGCGACTCGAGTGCGTCGGCGATCACGTACTCAGTGCTGTGGGCAGCGGGTTCGCTACTTCTGGCTTTCTTCATGCTCCGAGGCGCAGAGCGCGTGAGCGCCGAACGCTAGGCGTCCGCCCGGAACGCTCTCATCACCGGAACGCCGCCACGCCCGTGAGGCGCTGGCCGAGGATGAGGGTGTGAACCTCATCCGTGCCCTCGTACGTGCGGACGGATTCGAGGTTGTTCGCGTGGCGAAGCGGTGAGTAGTCGAGCGTGATCCCGTTGCCGCCGAGGATGGTCCGCGCCTCGCGGCAGATCTCGATCGCCTCGCGGCAATTATTGAGCTTGCCCGCGCTGATCTGGTGGGGCTCGAGCTTCCCCGCGTCCTTGAGCCGCCCGAGGTGCAGCGCCAGCAGAAAACCCTTGTTGATCTCGAGGGCCATGTCCACGAGTTTCTGCTGCGTGAGCTGGTACCCGGCGAGCGGCCTGTCGAACTGGAGCCGCTCCTTCGAGTACGCGAGGGCATCCTCGAACGCATCGCGGGCGGCGCCCATGGCGCCCCACGTAATCCCGTAGCGCGCCTCGTTGAGGCACGAGAACGCTCCCCGCAGTCCTTGGGCGCCGGGCAACACTGCATCCGCGGGCAGCCGCACCTCGTCCAGCACCACGTCGCACTGGATGGAGGCCCGCATCGAGAGCTTCGGCTCGATCGCCATGGCGGTGAAGCCCTTGGTGAGGGTTGGGACGAGGAAGCCACGCACGCCGTCGTCCGTTTGGGCCCAGACGACGGCGACGTCCGCGACCGAGGCGAGGCCAATCCACCGCTTCGTCCCCGAGAGGACCCAGCCTGCGTTCGGTCCTGCGCCGTCGCGCCGCGCGAACGTCTTCATGGACGAGGGGTCCGAGCCCGCGCTCCGCTCGGTGAGCGCGAAGCAGCCGATCGCCTGGCCGGCGGCCAGACGGGGGAGCCACTCGTCGCGCTGCTCGTCGGAGCCGTGTTTGGCTATTGCGGTCATGGCGAGTGAGCCTTGAACGGAAACGAAGGTCCGCAGGCCGGAGTCGCCAGCCTCCAGCTCCGCCGCGGCGAGGCCGTATTCGACGGCGGAGCGGCCCGCGCAGCCGTGGCCAGTGAGATGCATGCCCAGGAGGCCGCGGCGCCCGAGCTCGGGGACGATCTCGAGCGGGAGGCGCGCGTCCTCGTACCAGCGCGCGATGTTCGGCTTGATCTCAGCCCTGACGAACCGTCGGACCTCGTCGCGGAGCGCGAGCTCCTCGGCGCTGAGGAGGGTATCGAAGGCGAGGAGGTCGGCGGGGTCGGAGACTTCGGGGTCCATGACGGCAAGAGTAGCGAGAGACGACCAGTCCCCGGCGACGGGACCCCGCAACCGGGCGGACGGGACCCCGCAACGCGTGGGACGGGACCCCGCAACGCGTGGGACGGGACCCCGCAACGCGTGGGACGGGACCCCGCAACGCGTGGGACGGGACCCCGCAACGCCTGGGACGGGACCCCGCAACGCGTGGGACGGGACCCTGCAACGCCGTGGCAAGGACCCCGCAACGGGGGAAGGGCCGGGCGTAGGGTGGAGCGTGTGACCGGAACCACTCGTGCAACGCGCCTCCCCGAACACCTCCGCCTCGAGACGTCGCCGCAGGCCCAGCCAACCGCGATCGTCCAAGGGCCGAACTACCGCTTCACCGTCCTGACGTCGCAGCTCATCCGCCTCGAGTACAGCGAGACGGGCGAGTTCGAGGACCGCGCCTCGCAGGTCGTGCTCCACCGCGACCTCGAGGTCCCCGAGTTCCGGGTCGTGGATGAGCCGCATCGCCTCGAGATCGTCACGCAGCACGTGCACCTGGTCTACGACAAGCGCGAGTTCACGCCCCACGGCCTCTCCATCAAGGTCCTCGGCAAGGTCAGCAACTACCACTCGGTGTGGCACTACGGCGAGGTGGGGGAGAAGAACCTCGGCGGCACGGCCCGCACGCTCGACGGCGTGGGCGGCCCCTGCGAGCTCGAGCCCGGCCTCATGTCCCGCTATGGCTTCGCGACGCTCGACGACAGCGAGACGCTCGTGTTCGACGACGCCGGCTGGCTCACCCCGCGCGGCGACGGCGCGACCCCGGGCACGGACCTCTATTTCTTCGGCTACGGCCGCGACTACCGCGCCTGCCTCCGCGACTTCTACCGCATCTCCGGCCCGACCCCGCTCGTGCCGCGGTTCACGCTCGGCAACTGGTGGAGCCGCTACTACCGCTACACAGAGGAGGAGTACCGCGGCGTCGTGGAACGGTTCGACGCCGAGCGCATCCCGCTCTCGGTGGCGGTCCTGGACATGGACTGGCACCTCACGGAGATCGACCCGGTGCACGGGAGCGGCTGGACCGGCTACACGTGGAACCGCGAACTCTTCCCCGACCCCGAGGGCTTCGCGCGCTGGCTCCACGGACGGGGGCTCGCGCTCACGCTCAATGTGCACCCTGCGGACGGGATCGCGGCCCATGAGGAGGCCTACGAGCGCACGGCGCGCGCGCTGGGCCTCGACCCAGAGGCCGGCGACGCGATTGCCTTCGACCCGACCGACCCCGAGTTCCTGGGCTCCTACCTCCGGGAGGTCCACCACCCGCTCGAGGAGGCCGGCGTCGACTTCTGGTGGCTCGACTGGCAGTCGGGACCGTACTCGCGCGTCCGCGGCCTCGACCCGCTGTGGGTGCTCAACCACGTCCACTTCCTCGACTCGGCGCGCAACGACCGCCTCCCGCTGACCTTCTCGCGCTACGCCGGGCCGGGCAGCCACCGCTACCCGATCGGCTTCTCCGGCGACACGATCGTCACGTGGGAGTCGCTCGCGTTCCAGCCGTACTTCACGGCGACAGCGTCCAACATCGGCTACGGCTGGTGGAGCCACGACATCGGCGGCCACATGTGGGGCTACAAGGACGACGACCTCGCTGCCCGCTGGGTCCAGCTCGGCGTGTTCTCCCCGATCAATCGCCTGCACAGCTCCTCGATGCCGTTCACGGGCAAGGAGCCGTGGCGCTACCGCGCGGACGCCGAGGCCGCCATGGGCGAGTTCCTGCGGCTCCGCCACCGGCTGGTGCCGTACCTCCACACGATGAACCACCGGGCGTCCGCGGAGGGCCGTCCGATCGTCGAGCCGATGTACTACGAGCACCCTGAGACGGAGGACGCCTACGAGGTCCCGAACCAGTTCCTGTTCGGCACGGAGCTCATGGTCGCGCCCGTGGTCGAGCCGCGGGATCGCGCGCTCAACCGCGCGAGCGCCCCGGCGTGGCTTCCGCCGGGTCTGTGGATCGACTTCTTCACCGGCACCGTCTACCGCGGCGGACGCCGTGCCCGCCTCTACCGCACACTCGAGACGATGCCGGTCCTCGCCCGGGCGGGTGCCATCGTGCCAATGGCCCACCCGGACACGCTCGGCAACGGCACCCCGGCGCCGGAGCGCTTCGAGCTGCGCGTCTTCGCGGGTGCCTCGGGCGAGTTCACGCTGATCGAGGACGACGGCGGGGCGTCAGCCGGGGAGCGCGAGCACCAGGTCCGTACGCCCATCCACTTCGACTGGGAGGGCGGGAGCCTGAGCGTCCGTTCCGCCGTGGGAACGGCCGACGGCGTGCCGACCGTCCGCTCGTGGGAGGTCGTGATCGCTGGGGTGCGTGAGCCGTCCAACGTCCGCGCAACGTCCGGTTCGCAGGAGCTCGGCCCGTTCGTGGTCCACGACGAGGCGACCAACACGCTGCGCGTCATCGTGGACGACGTCGACGCGCGGGAGGGCTTCACGCTCACCGCCGAAGGCGGTTTCGAGCTCGCGCGCAACCGCACGGTCGCCGCCGTCGAACGCCTCCTCGACGACGTCCACGCCGAAATCGCACTCAAGGGGAAGATCTTCTCCTGCGTGACCTCGGGCCAGTCGCCCGCCGCGGTGGCTGCCGGCCTCTCCGGGCTCGACATCGATCCGGCGCTGCTCGGCGCCGTCGTCGAGCTCGTCCTCGCGGACGCGGAGTAGGGCCCCGCGCCGGGCGGGCCAGGGAAGCAGCAGACCCGCGGAGGGGCTCGTCATGTCAGAGCGCAACGGCGAGCCCCGCCCGGCCCTATGGGAAACTGGCCGCGTGTTGAAGACCGACCGCTCGTGGCGCTACGTGACGGCCCGAGTGATCACCGAGGCGTTCCAGCCCCCGATCGTCGTGGCGATCATGATGCTCCTGAGCCCGGCCGGCAGCCCCGGATTCCCCGGAACCCTCTGGTACGGGCTCGTCGCCGCCGTATTCACGTGCGGCGTGCCGTTCGTGCTGCTCGTGGCACTCGTGCGGGCCGGAAAGGTCACCGACCATCACGTGAGCGACCGGCGCCAGCGCGGCCCGGTCCTCGGGCTGTCGCTCGTGATCGTGCTCGCGGGGCTGGCCGTTCTAGGCCTTCTCCACGCGCCGGCGAGCGTCATGGCCATGGTCTTCGCGCTCGTGGGCGGCATCGCCTTGCTGGCCATCGTGAGCCTTGCGTGGAAGATCAGCGGACACGCCGCCGCGATCACCTCGGCGGCGGTCTCGCTCCTCTTCCTCTTCGGGCCGGCCTGGTGGCCGGCCCTCATCCTCGTGCCGGTCGTCATGTGGTCCCGGCTCGTGCTCCGCGCCCACACCCTCGCCCAGCTGCTGGCGGGGGCTGTGTTCGGTGGCGGAATCGTGGTCGGCCTGTGGCGGGGGCTGCTCGCGTGGTTCGGCTGAGCCCACTGCACGGCTCGGCCCTGAGGCGCTGATCAGGCCAGGAGCCGGTGGCTCGGGCCGTCCGGCGCCTGCCACGCGGAGTCCTTGGCCTGGTCGATGGCGCGAGAGAGCTCGGCTCCCCGTCGCCAGGTCGCGAGGAGCGAGCTGAGCGCCCGCCGCGTCCCCGATTCGCGATGTATCGTGATTTGCCCCGTGCGCCGCGACGCTTGGGTGAGGCTAGCCGCCGTCGTCCGATCAAGCCGGCGATTCCCCGTGATGCTGCTCATTCGTGGTCCCCTTCTCTGATTTCTTCCCTGTCCCGCATCCAGTCTGCTCCTCGATGAGGACAGGGTCGGTCCGCTGTACTTCGAGATATATCGCGTTGATGAAATTCACGATATATCTCGAATCCGGAGCCCACAAGACCCTGGCGAGTTGAGGACAGGAACTGTCCGCAGGGTGGGCGATCATAGTTCCATGGCAGACACGACCCAGCGCGTCCTCAGCCTGCTCAGTCTCCTGCAGTCGCGTCCCGTGTGGACGGGTGCGGAGCTCGCGGAGCGGCTGGGCGTGACGACCCGCAGCGTGCGGCGGGACGTCGAGCGCCTCCGCGAGCTCGGCTACCCCGTCCGAGCGGAGCACGGGACCGGCGGCGGCTACCAGCTCGGAGCGGGGAAGGCCCTCCCGCCGCTCCTCCTCGACGACGAGGAAGCCGTCGCCGTGGCCGTGAGCCTGCGGCTCGCGGCCGGCGGGACCGTGGCGGGACTGGGCGAGGCGGCAGTGCGCTCGCTCGCGAAGCTCGACCAGGTGCTCCCCGCTCGGCTGCGGTCAGAGGTCAAGGGGGTCATCGAGGCGACGGTGAGCCTGGACAGCCCGGTGACGACGGTCGACGCCGACGTCCTCGTCGCGTTGGCCCGCGCCATCCGCACGCCCGAGCGGGCGACCTTCGACTACACGAAGGCGGACGGCGCCCGCCATGAGCGGCGCGTCGAGCCGTACCGTCTCGTCGCCGCAGGGCGCCGGTGGTATCTCATGGCGTGGGACCTCGACCGCGACGACTGGCGCACGTTCCGGCTGGACCGCATGGCCGCGGCACGCGGGACGGGCTGGCGCTTCAAGCAGCGCGAGGCGCCCGATGCCGTTGAATACGTCCGGGCGTCCATCACGCAGGCGCCGTATCAATTCGTCGCGAAGGTCCGGATCGCGGCCGCGGCCGAAGAGGTGGCCGCCCGCGTCCCGTCGACGATGGCGGTCATTGAGCCCGACGGTGACGGGCACTGCGTCCTGACGGCGGGCGCCGACAACCTCGACTACATCGCGTACCACGTGGTGCGGCTCGGCTGGCCCGTCACCGTGCTCGACCCGCCTGAGCTCCGAGACGCGATGCGGGACCTCGGTGCGCGGCTGGCGGTCGCGGGCCAGGGCTAGCGGGCTGCGCGAGGCTGCCGGCGGAGGCCCCGGGGGCGGGACCGCAGGCCCGAAGGCCCAGCCCCTTGCCCTTGCGCCGCGGAACCGGTGCAATGATCCCACGGCGAGTCCCGCCGTCGTGCGCCGAAGGAGCCGCCATGTTCACCAGCCCGTACCCCGACGTCGAGATCCCCGAGGCGACGCTCTACGAGTACCTGTTCGGCGGGCTCAGCCCCGAGGACCTCAAGCGGATCGCGCTCGTGGACGGGACCTCGGGGGCCGAGACCACGTACGGCGAGCTCGTGGCCAGGATCGACGCGACCGCGGGCTGGCTCGCCGAGCATGAGGCCGGGCCCGGGACGACGATCGGCCTGTTCTGCCCCAACGTCCCCGCGTTCGCGATCGTGTTCCACGGGATCCTCCGCGCGGGCGCGGCAGTCACGACGATCAACGCGCTGTACACGGCCGAGGAGGCGGGCAAGCAGCTCGCGGACGCCGGGGCCACGTGGCTCTTCACGGTCTCGCCCTTCCGTGACCGTGCCGAGGCCGCGGCCCAGGCCGCGGGCATCCCGCCCGAACAGCTCGTCGTCCTCGACGGCGGCGATGCGGCCTCCGCCGCGGGCCACCCCAACCTTGCCGACATGCTCGCCGCGGACCTCCCGGCCCCCGACCTCAGCATTGACCCGCACGCGGCCGCGGTGGTCCCGTACTCGTCCGGCACCAGCGGCACGCCCAAGGGCGTGCTGCTGAGCCAGTACAACCTGGTCGCGAACGTCGCCCAAGCGCGGGCCCTCCTCGGCGTCACGCACGACGACGTCCTCCTCGCCGTGCTGCCGTTCTTCCACATCTACGGCATGACTGTGCTCCTCAACCTCGCGTTCCGAGAGCGCGCGCGGCTCGTGACGATGCCGAAGTTCGACCTCGCCGAATTCCTCCGCATCACGCAGGACCACCGGTGTTCCTATCTCTTCATCGCGCCGCCCATCGCGGTGGCCCTCGCGAAGCATCCGCTCGTCGAGAAGTACGACCTTTCGTCCGTCCGCGCGGCGCTCTCCGGGGCGGCGCCGCTCGACGGCGAGCTGGGCCATGCGGTCTCCGCGCGGCTCGGCTGCACGATGCTCCAGGGCTATGGCATGACCGAGCTGAGCCCGGTCTCGCATCTCATCCCGTTGGACGCGGCGGACCGCGTGCCGCTGGATTCCGTGGGCTACACCGTGCCCAACACGGAATGCCGGCTCCTCGACCCCGCGACCGACGAGGAACTCGAGATTCCCGCGGACGGCGTGAGCGAGCCGGGCCAGCTCCTGGTACGCGGCCCGCAGGTCATGCTCGGCTATCTCAACCGGCCCGACGCGACCGCCGCGACAATCGATCCGGACGGCTTCCTACGCACCGGCGACATCGCCACCGTGGGCTCGGACGGCGTCGTGACGATCGTGGACCGGCTCAAGGAGCTCATCAAGTACAAGGGTTACCAGATCGCGCCCGCCGAGCTCGAGGCGCTCCTCCTCACCCACCCGCAGGTCGCGGACGCCGCGGTCATCGGCATCAGGGCGGACGACGGCGAGGAGGTGCCGAAGGCGTTCGTCGTGCGGCAGGGCGACGCGGAGCTGGGGGACGAGGGCGTCATGGAGTTCGTCGCCGAGCACGTGGCGCCGTACAAGCGCGTGCGCTTCGTGGAGTTCGTCGAGGCCATCCCGAAGTCGGCGTCGGGGAAGATCCTGCGGAGGGAGCTGCGCGGGCGGGGTCAGGGCTGACGGGCAGCCAGCAGCGCGTTGACCTCGTCGAGGCGGGGCATCGACTCGCTCGCTCCGGCGCGCGAGACGCTCAGGGCCGCGGCCACGGAAGCAGTCTCTGCGGCCTGCTCGATCGACAGGCCGAGGGCGAGCATCGCGCCCAGGGCGCCCACGAACGCGTCGCCGGCACCGGTCGTGTCCACGGGGCGCGTGGGGATGGCGGCGATCCGGGACGTGATGGCACCGCCGCGGGCGATCGCGGATCCGCTGGCCCCGAGCGTCACCACGACGGTCCGGCCCGCGCTCGACAGCGCGCACGCCGCCCCGAGCGGATCGTCGACGCCCGCGAGCTGGACCGCCTCGTGCTCGTTCGGCACGAGGACGTCGACGAGGTCGAGCAGGCTCGCCGGGAACGGCTGGACGGGCGCGGGCGTGAGGATCACGGTTGCCCCGCCGTCGTGGCCGGCCCGGGCGGCCGCCGCGACTGCGGTGAGCGGGATCTCGCCCTGGAGGAGGACGACGGCGGCGTGCGCCGCCGCGCGTTCGTCGTCGCCGGTGAGCTCGGTGAAGCTGCCGTTGGCCCCGGGGTAGACGATGATCGTGTTCTCGCCCGCGGCGTCGACCGCGATGTCCGCCGTCCCGGTCTGCGCGTCCACGGCGACGACGCCGCTCGGGTCGATCGAGTCGGTGATGAGCACGGCCCGGAGGAAGGCGCCGTCGGGATCGTCCCCGATTCGCGCGCGCAGGGCGACGTCCGCGCCCAGGCGTGCCGCGGCCACGGCCTGATTGAGCCCCTTGCCGCCGGCGTGGCGGGTCCGATCGTTCGCGACGACCGTCTCGCCGCCGTTCGGATGCCTGTCGACGCGGACCACGGTGTCCACGTTGGCGCTTCCCACCACGCACACGCGCTTCATCGCACTGGGCTCCCTGTGGTGCGCTCGGCCGCGATCACCGAGGCGAGGAGTCCCGGAAACCTCGCGTCGAGGTCATCGGCGCGCAGCGAGCTGAGGATGGCCGTCCCGCGGTAGTGCTGGGCGATGACGCCAGCTTCACGCAGTACGCGGAAGTGGTGCGTGGACGTCGACTTGCTGACGGGGAGGCCGAACGCGATGCACGCCTGATCGTCGTGGCCGTCCGCGAGTTGGCACACGATCCGGCGTCGGATCGGGTCGGCCAGCGCCGCGAGGACGGCGTCGAGCCCGATTGCCTCCTGTTCGGGGTGCTCCAAGACTCGCATGGTTGAATTCTCGCATCCGGGGAATTTAACGTACGGAATTCATCGTACTACGATGCGAATCGAAGTTCCCGCCTCGCTGATCAGCCTGGGGCCGGTTCACCACCCTCGGATTGGAGTCACCATGCTCACCGTCAACGCCTTCGCAGCGCCGAGCGCCACCGAACCGCTCGAGAAGACCACGATCGAACGCCGCGACCTCGGCCCGCACGACGTGCTCATCGAGATCAAGTTCGCCGGCATCTGCCACTCTGACATCCACACCGTGCGCGGCGACTGGGGCGCGCGGCAGTACCCGCTCGTCCCCGGCCACGAGATCGCCGGCATCGTCACGGCTGTGGGTGACGCGGTCACGAAGCACGCCGTGGGCGACCGCGTGGGCGTCGGCTGCATGGTCAACTCGTGCGGCCACTGCGCGAACTGCGTCAAGGGCAACGAACAGCACTGCCTCGAGGGCAATGTGGGCACGTACGCTTCGCTCGACCGCGACGGCACGCTGACCCAGGGCGGCTACTCGAGCCACGTCGTGGTCGTCGAGAACTTCGTGGTCCGCATCCCGGACGCGCTCGATCTCGACGTCGCGACCCCGCTCCTGTGCGCGGGCATCACCACGTACTCGCCGCTGCGCCGCTGGGGCGTGGGCCCCGGCAAGCGCGTCGCCGTCGTCGGCCTCGGCGGGCTGGGGCACATGGCGGTCAAGATCGCTCACGCCCTCGGCGCCGAGGTCACGGTGCTCTCCCAGTCGCTCAAGAAGCAGGAGGACGGGCTCCGCCTGGGCGCGGACCACTACTACGCGACCGCCGAACCGGAGACCTTCGAGCGCCTGCGCGGGACGTTCGACGTCATCCTCAACACCGTGAGCGCCCCGATCGACCTCAACGCCTACCTCGGCCTGCTTGCCGCGGAGGGCGCCATGGTGTGCGTCGGCGCGCCCGCGGAGGCCCTCGCGGTCAACGCGTTCAGCCTCATCGGCGGCAGCAAGACGCTCAGCGGCTCCGCGATCGGCGGCATCCGCGAGACCCAGGAGATGCTCGACTTCTGCGCCGAGCACGGCTTCGGCGCCGACATCGAGGTCATCCCCGCGGAGAAGATCAACGACGCCTACGAGCGCGTGCTCGCCTCCGACGTGCGCTATCGCTTCGTGATCGACGCGGCGACGTTCAACTGACGAGCGGCCCGCGCGGACTGTGCGCGGCCTGACCCCGGGCGTACTCGCGCGGGGCCAGGCCGAGTACGTCGAGACCACAGACGCTGCGTGCCCCGACATCGACGCCCAGACTGGCTCCGAGCCTTAGGAATCGAACCCCGTGCTGGCGCTCACCGAGGCCCACGCCTCGACCTCGTCGGCCTGAGCGGCCGCCGTCGCCCGGTAGGCAGAGAGCGCGTCCTGGCCCAGAAGCAGGAAGCCGGGGGTCCTCTCGGCTTCGACGGCCGCGATGATCGCGTCCGCAGCCTTGGCCGGATCGCCGGGCTGGGTGCCGTGGACCGTATCGTTTTCCTTGCGACGCTTGCCTGCCGTCTCCGCGTAGTCCGCAATCGGCTCGGCCGACTGCGTGAGCGAACGCCCCGCGAAGTCGGTGCGGAAGCCGCCGGGCTCCACGACCGTGACGCTGATGCCCAGCGGCGCGAGCTCCTTCTGGGCCGAGCCGGACAGGCCTTCGAGCGCGGCCTTGCTCGCCGAGTAGTAGCCGGAACCGGGCGGGCAGATGCGCGCGCCGATCGAGGAGATGTTCACGATCGCCCCGCTGCGACGCGCCCGCATGCCGGGCAGGACGGCCTTCATCATCGCCACCGGGCCGAAGACGTTCGTCGCGAAGAGCTTCTCGATGTCCGCGTCGCCGCCTTCCTCGACCGCCGAGCGGTAGCCGTAGCCGGCGTTGTTGACCAGGACGTCGACGGCGCCGAAGCGCTCCTCGGCCTCCCGGACGACGGCGGCGACCTGGGCCGGGTCGGTCACATCGAGGGCAAGCGCGAGGGCGGAGCCGGGATGGGCGTCGGCGAGGGCCTGGACCGAGGCGGCGTCACGGGCGGTGACGACGGCGTTGTGCCCCTTCGCGAGGACGGCGTCCGCGAGCGCGTGGCCAAGACCGGTCGAGCATCCAGTGATGAGCCAAGTGGACATGAAGTTCCTTCCGGAGAGTGCTGCGTCGTGTATATCCACCAGAACACCTCATCTTGAGCGCTCGTGGGAGGGCTCGCCGAACCGAGGACTGGCAGGCCTACCCTCGGCGCGCGGCGCATACGTCGCGTCGAAGCATGTCACTCGATGCCACGTCCCTCGATGTGAACCACGCCGAGCGGCCCGCCGGACCCTAGAATTTGGCGTGAGGGTCTGGACGTGAAAGGTGCGCCATGCTCGGTCTTGAACTCGTCGTCGCCCTCGGCGCCGCCGTCGTCCTCGGAAGCATCGCCGCGGAGAGGATCCGGGCCAACGCGCCCGTGATCCTCCTTGCCGCCGGTGTGCTGCTCAGCTTCATCCCGGTCTTCCGGAACGTCGGGCTGCCGCCCGAGACGGTGCTGCTCCTGTTCCTGCCAGCCCTCCTCTACTGGGAGAGCCTCACGACGTCGTTGCGCACCATTCGGACGTACCTCCGGGGGATCATGCTCAGCGCGACGTTGCTCGTGCTCGCGACCGCGGCCACCGTGGCGGCCATCGCGCACGGTCTGGGCCTCGACTGGGGCACGTCATGGATCATCGGCGCCGCCGTCGCCCCGACCGACGCCACGGCTGTCTCCGCTCTCGGGCGCTCGCTCCCGCGGCGGCAGATCGCCGTCCTCCGAGCCGAGAGCCTCGTGAACGACGGGATGGCTCTCGTGATCTACGGCGTGGCCGTGGGTTCCGTCGCGGCCGGTGCGGCGCCCAACTTCCTCGAGGTCTCGGGGGCGTTCGTCTACTCCTTCGTGGGCGGCGCGGCCGTGGGCCTCGCAGTCGGATGGATCCTCCTCGAGGCGAGGCGCCGCATCGCCAACCCGCTCTACGGCAACGCGGGGACGCTGCTCACGCCGTTCATCGCGTTCCTCGGGGCGGAGCTCATCCACGCCTCGGCGGTACTGTCCGTCGTCGCCTGTGGCCTGTACATTGCCCACGCCTCGCCCCTCGCCATCTCCGCGTACACACGCCAGCAGACCGGGGCCGTCTGGTCCCTCGTGACGTTCCTGCTCAACGGCGCGCTCTTCGTCCTTGTGGGAATCCAGCTGCCCGCGGCGATCGGCGGTCTCACGAGCTTCGCTTTCGGCACCGCCCTCGTCATCGGAGTCGCGGTGTGCGGAGCCACAATCGCGGCCCGGTTCGGATTCCTGGTCCTCTCCGCGTACATCATCCGCGCGATCGACAGGCGCCCGTATCAGCGCACGCTGAGGACCACGAACCGTGCGCGGCTCGTGAGCTCCTTCGCTGGGTTCCGCGGGGCCGTCTCGCTCGCCGTCGCCCTCTCGATCCCCGAAACAGCGCAGTTTCCGGCGCGGGACATGATCGTCTTCATCACGGCCTTCGTGGTCGTGGCTTCGCTCGCGGTCCAAGGAGTTCTGCTGCCGAAGGTCATCCGCTGGGCTCACGTCCCCGTCGATACCTCCGCCGCGGAGGAACTCGTGCTGGCCAAGCGCATGGCGGCGGAGGAGGCCTTCAGCGCCATGCCCGGCATCGCACGGGCGCTCGGCGTCGACGACGAGGTTCTGGACCGGATCCGCGCGGAGTACGAGGAGCACGTCTCCGCGATGACCGCCGGGCTCGACGGCGATGAGGACTCGCCCGCCGTCGTCCGTTCGCGCCAGTACGCCGAGCTGCGCCTCGCCCTCATCGCAAGGAAGCGGGCCACGGTGGTCCGCCTGCGGGACACGCGCGTCATCGACGACACGGTGCTGCGGCAGATTCAGGCCCAATTGGACGTCGAAGAGGTCCGCCTCGCGCGCCCCCAGCAGTCCGAGTAGCGGATTCCGGGTGATGATGAGGTATGAGCGATGACACCGAAATGGTCCAGCGCGGCGTGGGCATCCTGACCGCGACCCTTTCGTGGGAATCGGATGATCCCGCCGCGACGCAGATGTTCAAGGAATCCCTCCGGGCGTTGGTCCGGCTCGACGACGGCCTGTCGGTCTCGGTCTCGGGCGGCTCGCCCGAGCAGACCGAGCTGCTCCGAGAGGTCCTCCCGCAGGTCGTCAGGGAGGTCATCGAAGCCCTTGCTCCCGACTACACGCGACTGCTCCTGGGCATGGCTGCGGGGTTCAAGACCGTGGCCGATGCATATCGGCGCGACGTGCCCGACGCCGACATCGAAGGCATTCTCCAGGCCGCCGCACTGCATCTGGCTCAGGGGGAGTGATGGAGCCCTCGATTCTCGAGGTCCAGGACCTCGTAGTCCGGTACGGGTCGCAAACCGCGGTGGACGGACTGAGCTTCTCGATCCGACGCGGCGAGATCTTCGGCCTGCTCGGCCCGAACGGCGCGGGCAAGACCACGACCTTGAGCGTCATCGAAGGCCTGCGCAAGCCTGATGCGGGGCGCGTGACGGTCGACGGCGCGGAGACGGTTCACGCCCCGCTCGCCGTCAAAGCCAAGCTGGGTGTCCAGCTGCAGGCCTCGAGCTTCCAGGCCGAGCTCACCATCGAGCAGTTGGCACGCCTCTACGCGGGCCTCTACGGACTCGACCTCACCCGCCGCCAGCTCAAGGAGCGGCTCCAGGACGTGGGCCTGGGCCAAGAATCGGACAAGTCGTTCAAGAAGCTCTCGGGCGGCCAGCAGCAGCGGTTCTCCCTCATGGTGGCCACGATCCACAATCCGCCGATCCTCCTGCTCGACGAGCCCACTTCGGGGCTCGATCCGCAGTCGCGCCGCCAGCTGTGGGACCGCATCGAGACCTCGCGGCAGCGGGGCGGGAGCATCCTGCTCACCACGCACTCGATGGAGGAGGCCCAGTCGGTATGCGACCGGGTGGCCATCGTGGACCATGGCCGACTTCAGGCCTTGGGTGCGCCCGGCGAGCTGGTGGCCATGCACCGCGAGGACCCGCGCGTGCTCGCCGTCGCTCGCGGCGACGTGACTCTCGAAGATGTCTTTATCGGGCTGACAGGAAGTGCCATCCGTGACTGAGACCCTCACTCCGAACCGGCCGTCGATCGGCCTGACGATGCGATCAGCGGATCCGCGTCACCCCGACCCCCACGTGGGCCATTATGGCGAGCCGGCTCACGGTGCAGCTCGCCACGAATCTGGTGGTGTCCGTCATCGTCATGATCGTGGGCAGCATCATGCACGGCACCTCGTTCACCGCCGGCCAGTACGTGCTCATGCTCGTCGTCTCCTTGCTCGGAGCGGCGGTGTTCCTGAGCATCGGGCAGGCGATCGTGGGGGTCATCCAGTCGGTCACGGCGATCAACGCGATCGGCCGGGTCCTGTTCATCGCTCTGGTCCTCACCGGGATCCTCGGCTCCACCGGCATCCTCGGCGACGACTTCAAGAACTTCGCGGCGTGGACGCCCGTGGGCGCGCTCATCAACCTGTTCTCGGCGGTCCTCGGCATCGCGCAGTGGGGTTCCGACGCGACGAGCGGGCTCATCGCGTCGTTCGGCTACATCGTGGTCTTCGCCTGGGTCGGGATCCGCTGGTTCCGCTGGGAGCCGCAGTAACCGACCGGCAACCGATCAGTCCGGTTCCGCGGTGCTCCGCGGGCGGCCGCCGGCGGCGAGCCGCATGAGCTCGCTGTCGAAGTCGAGGTCCGCGTCCGGCTTCCCGGCGCGGCTTGCGTTCCCGCCGAACCGATGCTGATACCGCGCCCAGTTGCCGTCCGCGATGTCGCGCGGAGCGCCGCTTCTGAGGAGCACCGCGAGTTCGGTGGCTGCACGGTCGATCCGCCGGCCGAGGTCCGTGGAGCCCCAATCTTCCGGGGCGGCGTAGAGCGAGGTCGGCACGGGAAGCGCGCGCAGGAACGCGAAGAGCGGGCGCAGCTGATCGTCGACGACCATCGCATGCCGCGCCGACCCGCCGGTCGCGGCGAGGATCGCTGGCTTCGCGATGAGCAGGTCATCGTCGATGAGGTCGGCGAACGACTTGAACAGCCCACTGATCCCCGCCTTGTAGACGGGCGTGCCGGCGATGAGCGCGTCGGCGGAGGCCAGGCGTTCGATCGCGTCCTGAACCTTCTCGCTGGGCACCCCCGAGACGAGGGCCTGCGCGATCTCGACGGCGATCGGCGCCAGATCGATCGTGCGCACCGCCGCGGAGATGCCCGCCTCGGAGAGGATGGCGACAGTCCTCTGCGCGATGCGATCGGTGAACAGCCGCGTCGACGAGGGGTCGCTCACGCCCGCGTTGACCACCGCGATCGTTGCCATCGGCTCTTGGTCGAGGGTCTCGCTCATCGCGCCGCCTCCGCTGCCGCCAGGAGCCTCAGGCTCAGATTCCGCAGGACTTCGAGCTCGGCCGGGCTCAGGGCGCGGCCCATTGCCGTGGCCACCCGCCGCGCGTGGGCCCTGCCGGCCAGCCGTTGCACTTCGATCCCCGCGGAGGTGAGCGTGATCCGGCTCGCGCGGGCATCCTCGGGATCGTCGTGGCGCTCCACGAGCCCGCGCTTCTCAATGCGGCCGATCAGGCGGGAGATGCCGGCCTGGGTGAGGAGTACGTCCTCGCAGAGCTCGGTCATCCGCAGCCCATCCGGGGCCCCGGCGAGCGCGTAGAGCACTCCGTATTCCCGGGGGAGCAGCTCGCCCCAGTCACCCGAATGCTCGAATTCTTGGCTGAGGGTAGCTTGGGCCCGGAAGAGTGCCTCCCAGGCCTCGTTGGCGAGGCGGATCGGCGCGGCCATCAGACGATCACCGGGAACTGAGCGCGGACGCTCGGGTCGCTGTCCTGGTAGGGCGAGACGCCGGAGAGGTTGTCGCCCCGATTCGGGTTCGGGCGAGGCTGCCGAGGGGCGGCGTCGCCGTACTTCGCCGTGACGAGCGAGGCGTGGGTCGGAGCTTCCGGGACTCCTGGGGCGCGCAGCGAGTCGAACTCCTTCCGAAGCACGGGCACCACCTCGCTGCCGAGGAGCTCGATCTGCTCGAGCGCGGTCTCGACCGGAAGCGCGAGCCCGTCGAGGGCGAAGAGCTGCCGCTGGTAGTCGCCGAAGCCCTCGCGGAACGTCAACACCTTGTCGATGACCTCCTGCGGGCTGCCCACGGTGATCGGGGTCGCGGCCATGTGGTCTTCAAGCCGAGAGCCGCGGAAGATCGGGTAATGCTCGAAGTACGGCCGGAACGCCTCGACCGCGTCCTGCGACCGCCGCGCGATGAAGGACATTCCGCCGAGCCCGACGATCGCTTGATCGGCCGTCCCATGGCCGTAGTGCTCGAAGCGCCGGCGGTAGAGGTCGACGAGCGGCTTGAATGCGAAGTTAGGCGCGAGGATGTGGTTCGCAAAGAACCCGTTGCCGTAGTACGCGGCCTGTTCTGCGATCTCGGGCGTCCGGATGGATCCGTGCCAGACAAACGGCGGCACGTCGTCGAGCGGTCTCGGAGTCGAGGTGAAGCCCTGCAGCGACGTGCGGAACTTCCCCTCCCAATCCACGACGTCCTCGCGCCACAGTCGGTGCAGCAGATTGTAATTCTCGAGCGCCAGCGCGACGCCCTGACGGATGTCCTTGCCGAACCACGGGTAGACCGGCACCGTGTTGCCTCGGCCCACCATGAGGTCGAGCCGACCCTTCGCGACGTGCTGGAGCATCGCGTAGTCTTCCGCGATCTTGACGGGATCGTTCGTGGTCATGAGGGTGACCGAGGTGCTCAGAATGATCCGCTTGGTCAGGGCAGCGATATGGCCGAGAAGGGTCGTGGGGGAGGAGGGGACGAAGGGCGGGTTGTGATGCTCGCCGAGTGCGAAGACGTCGAGACCCACCTCGTCGGCGCGTTGGGCGATGCGGATGATGTTGTCGATCCGTTCGGCCTCGCTGTACGTGTATCCGGTCAGCGGATCGGGCGCAATGTCGCCGACGCTGAAGATTCCGAACTGCATGGTGCCGCTCCTTTCGGTGCGCCCGCTGTCGCGGACCGCGCAAGGAGTAGAACAACATGACTGCGCAAGTATTCCGGCTACAGGTGAACGGTCCTGTGCTCGGCGGCGCTGACGCGGGCGGCGTCCAGGACGCGCAGGGTCTCGACCGCCTCGCCAGCGGGAACGGGCAGGGGAGCGCCGTCCTCGATGGCGGCGGCGAGGCCGTCGTAATACTCGGTGTAGTTTCCCTGGACGCAGGGCACGGTGGTGGATCCGCCGGCCACGTGCAGCGTCCCCCACCGTTCGGGGATCTCGTAGCCCCAGCCCATGGGGTTGTCGGAGGGCCGCAGCCCCGCGAAGATCGCCTGGGCCTGGACATCGGTGAACTGGGACTCGTAGCTGCCGAAGCTGCCCAGCACCCGCATCTCCTTGGACACGAGTCCGTTGAGCTTGCTCGCGGAGACATGCGAATGGACGCCGCTCGCGTGCCCGATCGTGATCACGAAGCCAGCATCAGTGCGCCCGGCCGGAAGCTCGGTCCGGTCGAGCTGGGCCGAGACCCACGAGGCGGGTCCGAACACGTGGAGGGCCTGGTCCACGACGTGGCTCCCCAGATCCCGCAGCAGTCCGCCCTCGGGCCCGGCCTCGATCGTTCCCGGCTCGTCCAGGTCGAAGCGGGACTCGAAGCGCCACACGTTGCCGACCATGCCGTTCTCCACGACGTTGCGCAGCGTGACCAGATCCGTGTCCCACCGCCGGTTATGGAACACCCCGAGCAGCACCCCGGCGGAGGCGGCCGCGTCGACGAGCTCCCGACCCGCCGCGGCCGTGGGCGCGAACGGCTTGTCCGCGACGACGTGGACGCCGCGCCCGATCGCCTCGAGCACGAGCTCCCTCCGGGTCTCGGGCGGGGTCGAAATCACCACGACGTCCACCCCCGCGTCGATCAGCTCGCCGAGCGAGGCGAAGGTCTTGGCCCCGGGGGCGTCGGAGCGGACGCTTTCGCGCCGCGCCGGCGATCTCGTCACCACTCCCACGAGCTCGCACCGAGCGGAGGCCTGAATGAACGGGGTGTGGAAGAAGCGGCCGCCGGTGCCGTAGCCGGCCAGTCCGACGCGAAGGGTCATGCTGGAGATTGTTCTAACCATCCCGTCCGGGCGCACCCGGCGAACGGTCTGATGACCAACTGTGAAGCCGCGAGGGCGCCCAGCCTCAGGCCTCCCAACGCGCCCGCAGCGCGTCCGCGAGCACCGCGAAGTCGCGTGCCATGTCCTGATACTCGGCGTCGGAGAGCCACTGGATCTGCAGCCCGTCCATGCCCGCGAGGAGGCAGCGCACGATCGACTCCTCCGGCGCGTCCGGCTTGAGCCTGCCGTCAGCTGCCGCCTCGCGGAGCGCCTCCCGGAAGGCATGGGCGGCTCCGCGGTGGTGCGCTACGAGCCACGGGTTCGCTGGGTGCGCCGGATCCACGGCCTCTCCGGCCACGGTCGTGTACAGCCGGATGATGCCGGGCTGCCCTTGGTTGTTGAGCACGAGCTGCACGAGCCGGTCCACGAAGTCCCACCCGCGCGGCCGCTCGGCGTCCGATCCGAGGGCGCGCGCGGCGTCGGTGGCGTCGCGCCGCTCCATGACGGCCCGAAGCAGGTCCTCCTTGGTGGGGAAGTGGTGCAGGAGGCCCGTCTGGCTCAGCCCGCACGCCCGCGCGATCGCGCTCATGGACGTCCCGCGGTACCCCTCCTCGGAGAAGATCCGCGCCGCGGCGTCGAGGATCTCCTCCCGCCGCGCCGCGCTGTCTGCGCCCTTGGGCCGTCCGCTCGCGCGCCTCACGGCAGCGAGACCTGAGCCCGCACATCGCCGAGCCCACGCGCCACGAGGAGCTCCCCGCTGCCGAGCGGCGCCCACCCGGCCGCCGCCTCGTCCCACCGGCGGAACAGGCGCGGATCGCACGCGACCGTCACGGTGACCGTCTCGCCCGGAGCCACGTCGGCCCCCGCGTAGCCCGCGAGCCGCACGGGCTGCCCGGGCTCCGCGGGCATGAAGTACACCTGAACGGTCTCGCGCGATGGGCGCGAGGACGTGTTGGTCACCTCAACCTCGACCATGGGCGCCCCGCCGGTAGCCCCGCCGGTTGGCGCCCCGCCGGTTGCCGCCCCGCCCGAGGACGGCACAAGGCGAGCCTCCCCGTACTCCCAGCTCCCGTAGCCCAGGCCGTGGCCGAGCCAGAAGAGCGGTTCGGGTGCGTTGCCCGCGTGCCATCCGCGGTACCCGACCGCAGAGCCGTCCGTGTAGTGGAGCCTCAGCGCGGCGTCGGGCGTGACCTCCCAGGCCGGGGACGCGCCGTCGGCCGCGGGGTAAGTGGTGACGAGCCGCCCGGTGGGCTCGGCCTCTCCGGTGAGCACCGCCGCGATCGCGTGGCCGCCCTCCTGCCCCGGCAGACCCGCGATGAGCACGGCGTCGACGTCGGCGAGCCATGGCATGAGCACGGGGGTTGCCGCATTGACGACGACGACCGTGCGCTCCGCGGCGGCCGCAACGCGCCTCACGAGCTCGTCCTGCCGCCCCGGGAGGGCGAGGGTCTGCTTGTCGGACGCCTCGGTCTCGTCCTCCTCGGTGAGACCGACGACGACGACGGCGGTGCCCGCCGCGCGCGCCGCGTCCTCGGCGGCGGCGATCGCCTCCTCGTCGGTGCGTCCGGCGGCCTCGGCCACGAAGCCCACAAGGTTGAACGAACCCGTGGTCAGCAGGTGGCTCTCCTCGGCAAGCTTGATGGCGGGGTTGCGGCCCAGCACCTCGCGCCAGTCGACCGGCTCGAACTCGAGCTTCGCGGACACGTTCGCCCGCTCCGGAAGGTCGCGCAGCTCGGCGTAGGCCGGCGGGCGCAGCACGCCCTCGCCCGGATCGGAGCCCGAGAAGCCCAGCTGGGCCGTGGCGACCTCCTCGCCATCCACGGCGAACGTCCAGCGGCCGGCGCCGATGCCGCCCAGGCGGACGGGCCCCGCGCCGTTTTCGAGCACCGCCGAAATGACGACGGCGGCGGGTGGCTCGGCGCGCCCGTCGTCGAAGCCGATGGTGAGGGCCGTGCCGGCCTCGTGGGCGGAATCGATCTCGCGTCCGTCCGCGGCGAGGTACGTGACCCGCAGGCCGGGCTCGCCCGTGATGGGGTCGGTGACGAACGCTGGATCCGCCGCGACGGGCCGGTTGCGCACCCCGACGCCGTCCACGACCGTGAGCCCGCCTCCGAGGCGCTCGGAGAGGCCCTCGGCGACCGTCGACTGGTACGGCGGATTCACCTGGGCCGAGCCGCCGCCCATGTCCTGCGTCGCGATCGCATGACGGCCCACGAGCGCGAGGGTGTCCACGCCCTCGAGGGGCAGGATGCCGCCCTCGTTCTTCACCAGAACCATCCCGCGGGCCGCGATGCGGCGCAGCTGCTCCTTGCGGATCGCCGAGTCGGGGGCCGGCACGCCGGCCTTGAACGGGCTGGCGACCGCGCCGCCGTCGTCCGTCCCCAGGCCGTCCGTCCCCAGGCCGTCCGTCCCCAGGCCGCCCGCCCCCAAGCCACCTGTCCGCTCGGCGAGGCGCAGGAGGCGCACGACGTGCTCGTCGACGGTCGCCTCGGCGACGTCGCCGCGCCGCACGGCGGCGACGAGCCGCTCGCCCCACGGACCGTCGGGGCCCGGCATCACGAGGTCCAGGCCGCCGTTCGCGGACTCGACGGTGCGCTTGGTGGCGAACCAGTCGCTCATGAGGAGCCCGTCCCACCCCCACTCGCCCTTCACGATTTCCTCGGTGATGTGGCTGTTCTCCGTGGCAGAGATGCCGTTGATGTCGTTGTAGGCGGCCATGATGGACCATGCCCCGGCGTCTTCGACGGCCATCTCGAAGGGCAGGAGGTAGACCTCGCGCAGCGCGGTCTCGGACACGCGGGAATCCATGAAGTTCCGCAGGGTCTCGGACTCGTTCGCCACGAGGTGCTTGAGGCAGGCCGCCGTCCCGTTCCCTTGCATGCCCCGCACGTAGGCAGCCGCCGTGCGTCCGGTCAGGTAGGGGTCCTCGGAGTAGGCCTCGAAGAGGCGTCCGCCGAGCGGGCTGCGGTGGAGGTTCACGGTGGGGCCGAGGACCACGTGGATGCTCTGCCGGTGGGCCTCCTCGGAGAGCATGTGCCCCACCTCTTCGGCGAGCTCGTCATCCCACGAGCCGGAGATGAGGGTCGCGTTGGGGAACAGGGCCACGGCGTCTCCGCCTATGAACTTGAGGCCGCGCACGCCGGTGGGACCGTCCGAGAACGCGAGCGGCGCGAGTCCGATCGTCTCGTTGCCGGGGAGCGTGAACGCCGTCTCCCCCGTGAGGAGATGAACCTTCTCCTCGAGGGGGAGCTGCGCGATGAGAGGACCGAAGGGGTGGTTGCCAATGGACATCGGTGTCGCTCCGGAGGTCGGAATGAGAATAGTAAACATAAACTATTCCAGAGCGTGACGCGGGGCACAACACCCCTGAGGCTGACCCCTGCCCGCTGGCTCAGTTGGCGCGCTTCGGAACCTCATGCCGGTTGCGGGGGAGGAGGAAGCCGACCACCGCGAGCCACGCGAGGCCCACGAAGCGGACGATCGGCAGCAGGTAGTCGAGTCCCGGCCACACCATGCCCAGGAACGAGATCTCGCCGGCGGCCGCGAGGACGAGTCCGGTCCATGCGAGCCATCGCGGCGTGAGCCGCAGGATGAGGGCCGGGACGGCGATGCCGGCGATCAGCAGCCCGGCACCCGCGGCGAAGCCGAAGCCTCCGAGGGCGAAGGCGGCGTCCGCGGCGAGACGGACGACGGCGGCGGGCACTTCCGCCGCTGCTTGGCTCACCGCCCAGATGACGAGGCCGGAGGCGCCGAGCATGACGGACGCCGCGACGCCGCCATAGAACGAGATATTCGGCCCGGGCACCCGGATGCCGAGGCGCAGAAGCCTCGCGTAGGTCGTCGCGGCGTAGATCCCGAGCGGGACCGAGGCCCCGAAGGCGAGGAATCCTGTGAGCGTGGCCGAGAAGGAATGGTCGGTGAAGTAGCGGGCGATGTCGCCGGATGGCGTCGAGGGTGACGGGTAGGCCATTCCGGCCGCGATGGCTGGCAGCGCGACCGTGGCGATGGAGAGCACAAGGGCGATGATCGCGACGATTCCCGCGTTCGGTCCGTCGGGGCGGCGTCCGGCCCGTGCGTTCTCGGGGGCGAGGGAGGCTGTTGTATCGGTCATGTCTGTAATTATTCATCTAGTGAATCATGCAGTCAATGCTGTATTGTGGGTCTATGCCAGATGGGTCTATGCCAGAGGGGTCAGTGTCGGACGGGTCAGTGTCAGACGGGCCTCAGCCAGGAAGCCCTGAGTCGGATGGGTCGCGCGGAGATCAGCGACGTCACCCCCGCATCGGATTCCTCCTCTCCCAGCTCGGGGCGCACGCGACCGAGCTCTTCGCCGACCAGACGCGCGGCCTCGGCATCACTCCGTCGGAGGCCGGCGTCATCCGGATCATCGGCCGGTCCGCGGGCATCAGCCAGCGCGCGCTCGCCGATACGCTCGGCTCGGTCCAGAGCCGCGTTGTCGCGCTCATCGATCGGCTCGAGGGCGCTGGGCTCGTCACCCGGACGCGGAGCTCTACCGACCGCCGGGTCCAAGAGCTCCGGCTGACCGAGTCCGGGAGCTCAGTGCTGCGGTCCCTCCGGCACGCCGCCGAGGCGCAGGAGGCCGCGATCGTGGACGGCTTGACCTCCGAGCAGGCCGCCGAGCTTTTCGGGCTCCTCTCGAAGCTGAGCTCCCTCCGCGGCCTCGACGCAGAGGTCCACGTCGGCTACCGCGACGCGCCGCGGTAGCTCGTAGGAGCTGCCGGCATGCTCCCTGAAGGCGATCATGGCCATCCGATCGGGAGACGTCGAGCCTTCCGTGGCTGTTACCGCGGAGGCTCGATGCGCTCGCTGCAGGCCGTCGCGGCGGCGAGCGCGAGGCGGTCACCAGTACTCACGTAGGTGTCGAGCACCGCGTCCGTGAGCTTGATGACGTGTTCGTCCCCGTGCTGGGTAGCGCCGTCCATGAGTTCGTCCTGATCGAGGCCGTCCGGGGCCTCTACCCGATGGCCCTCCGCTGGGGCGTAGGCGACCGTGAGCGCCGCGCACGCGGCCCACGTCGCGGCGAAACTGGGTTCCCAGAGGTTACGCGGCAGCACCGGCAGCACCTGTTCCATGGCGTGGGGGGCAGTCGCACAGTGAACCAGCAGTACCGGGCTTCCGTAGCCGTGCGTTGCGTACTGCCGCACCCCCGCCGCCGTCAGCTCAGAGAGGACTGCCGGTACGCCGTCGGCGCCGTCAGGTGCGCGCAACGACGCCACGGCAGGAGTCCACGAGTCGAGGCTGGCCAGCCGCGCGAACCGGTCCCGAATCACCCCGCTCTGATCAGCCAGGCGCGGGAGGCTGGAGAGCGCTACGTCGGGCCCGAGGTCGCCCGCTGGGGCTGCGACCCCGGGGACGTAGATCGCCCTCGCGGCCCAGTAGCCCAAGGCGTTCGCCACTTCGTGGACGGCAACCTCCGAACCGTCGCCTTCGACGAGATTGCGGACCGCGTGGCCTGTCCGAATCAGGCCGTGCGTGGCTCCCGAGGCAATCGCCGGCAAGAGGCGCGGCCACCATTCCGCAAGGACCTCCTGCCACGGGGCTTCGCTCACGGCACGGAGGAAATAGGCCGCCCAGTCCCCGATGCGGGCGCGCTTGCCCATCGCCTCCCGCCACGTCTCAGCAGTGATCGGATCTCTCTCGTGAGGAAGCTCCTCGAGCCGCTTCACGTACTGGTCGAGCCACGGTTCCACGCGATCGCCGAAGCCCCGGCGGCACAGAATTTCGGCGACCATGGGCGCGTGATTCGCGAGGCCGTTCTCGCTGCCCTCCTCCCCGAACTCGGGCCCCCAACGGTGCAGCCGGGCGTAGGCCTCGTCGAGGTACTCGAACCGCGCCGGCCGCGCCGCCGAGGCGACTGCAACCGCCTCGGCGCCGTCCGCCGTCGTCCGCTGGCTCCAGGTGGCACTCACCGGACGGCCGTTGCCTCGTCGAGCTCCGGCTCCCAGGCCCGCGACGCCACCCCGAGCGCGTTCCACGCGTTGATCGTGACGATGAGGGAGAGCAGGGCCCCGATCTCGTCGGGGGTGAAGTGGGCCGCGACGGCGTCATACTCCGCAGCCGGCACGCGCGTCTCGCTCGCCCGCGTGACCGACTCCGTGAACGCGAGCGCCGCGCGCTCGCGAGCCGTGAAGAACGACGACTCCCGCCAGACCGGGAGGGCGAAGAGCCGCTGCGGGCTCTCGCCGACAGCCACCGCGTCGCGGCTGTGCATGTTCACGCAGTACACGCAGCCGTTGAGCTGCGAGGCCCGGAGGCGCACGAGTTCGCGGAGCCGGGCGTCGAAGTCCACTCGGTCCAGTTCCCGCGTGGCCGCGTGGTCGAGCTGATTCATGGCCTTGCTGAAGAGCGCGGCGTGGGTGTCGAGGTCGAGCCGGACAGGAATCGTTTCGGTAGTCATGGCTACAACGCTATGGCTTGAAAGGACCACGAGTAAGATCCATTTGTATGACAGATCATTGGGCCAATTTCGGACTGGATCTGCACCTCGACCTCCAAGGAAGCCCCGTTCGAGCCGGTCTCGAGGACTCCCTGCGGACCGCCATCCAAGGAGGCCGTCTGGCGGCCGGATCCCTGCTCCCGCCCACGAGGGCCCTCGCGGCGGACCTCGGCATCGCGCGGAACACTGTCGCGGAGGCCTACGGGCAGCTCGTCGCGGAGGGTTGGCTCGTGGCCCGGCAGGGCTCGGGCACCCGGGTCGCAGCGCAGGGTCCCGAACCGGAGAACGCGAGCGAGCCTGCCGCGCCTTCGCGGCGGCTCCCGTACGACCTCCGCGCCGGCCATCCTGACGTCGGCTCCTTCCCGCGGGCCGCGTGGCTCGCCGCGGCCCGCACGGCGGTCAACGCCGCGCCGTCGGAGGCCTTCGGGTACTCCGACCCTCGGGGGCTGCCCGTGCTCAGGTCAGCCCTCGCCGCCTACCTGGCCCGCGCGCGGGGCGTGCGGGTCACGCCCGAGCGGATCGTCGTGTGCTCCGGCTTCACGCAGGGCCTGTGGCTCCTTGGCACGGTGCTCCATGCGCGCGGGGCGCGGCGCGTGGGGGTCGAGTCCCACGGGCACCGACAGCACCGCGACCTCCTCGCCCAGTGCGGCCTGGCCCCGTCCGCGCTGCCCGTTGATGGCAGCGGCGCGACCCCAGACGAGCTTGGCGGTCTCGACGCCGTGCTCCTGACGCCCGCTCACCAGTTCCCGCTCGGCGTCGCGCTCGACCCCGCTCGGCGGGCCGAGTTCACGCGCTGGGCAGCGGGCACGGGGGCGCTCCTCGTCGAAGACGACTACGACGGCGAGTTCCGCTACGACCGCCGCCCCATCGGCGCGGTCCAGGCGCTCGCCCCCGAGCACGTCGCATACCTCGGCACGGCGAGCAAGACGCTCGCCCCTGGCGTGCGCTTGGGCTGGATGGTCCTGCCTCAGGAGCTCATTCGGCCCGTGACCGAACGGCTCGCGACCGTCGCCGTGCAGACCTCGGCCCTCGACCAGCTCACGCTCGCCGAACTCATCCGCTCGGGTGCCTACGACAAGCACGTCCGGAGAAGCCGCCTCGCCTACCGGCGGCGGCTCGAGCGTCTGCTCGGCGTCCTGGAGCGCGCGGCGCCCGAACTGACGACGGCGGGGCTCGCCGCGGGGCTCCACACCATCCTTGAGCTTCCAGCCGGGAGCGAGGAGGACGACGTCGCTCGGGCTGCGGCGGCGCGCGGCCTCGCCGTCGACGGGCTGGGCCACTACGCCGCCCCCGGCCACGACCGCGGGCCAGCCCTCGTCATCGGCTACGCGACTCCGCCCCAGCACGCCTACTCGAGCGCCCTCGCCCGCCTCGCTGCGACGCTCGAAGGCCTGCGGGGAGGAAGCCGCCGCGACCACTGAGAGGCCCTTGCTCGCGCACCTCCGTCAGCGCCCGTCGTCGAGCGCCGCGACCGCGACGACCTGCGGGCGGCCCTGGCCCGGGCCGGGCTCCATGTCCACGAGCGCGAGCTGCGCGAGCCGCAGGAGCTGACCCTCCTCGGTCGCGCCGCGGGTCGTCGCCGTGACGTGGGGGCGGAAGCCTTCGCCGGCGTAGTGCGGCGAATCGAACCGGATCCCGAGCGGCGCGAGCGCGTCGGCGAGCACGGCGTGCAGTGCGCGCACCTCCAAGGAATCCACCAGCGAAACCGGCGTATCGTGCCGCGGCCCGAACAGCTCGCCCGGGCCGGCGACGGCCTCGACCGGCCCGTGCGCGGAGGCGACCTCGCCCATCCGCGCGGCGAGCATCGCCGTCGTCGCCTCCGTCGCGAAGACGGGGGTGACGGTCAGGTGGAGCGGCCAGTCACGCACGGCGTAGCGCTCGCCGAGCGCCATGGGCTCGAGGGGGAGGACGACGGCGAAGCGGTGCACCAGACGATCCTACGAGCCGCAAGCTGCGCCTTCAGGCTCCGCCGTTAGGCTGTGAACATGACGTCCACTCCCCGTATCGCGATCCACGGCGAAGTCCTGCCCTTCCTCACTGACGCCATCGCCGCGGGAGGGGGCGTCGTCGTCGGCCTTGACGGCGAGCCGGAGGGCCTCGTCCTCGATCACGGCAACGACAAGCACGCGCTGCAGGAGGTCCTCGACGCGACGCCCTCGATCCGCTGGGTGCAGCTGCCCTCGGCGGGCATCGAATCGTACTCGCACGCGCTCGCCGCGTACCCGGACAAGGTCTGGACGAGCGCGAAGGGCGCCTACGCGAAGCCCGTGGCCGAGCACGCCCTCGCGCTCGCCCTCGCCCTCTTCCGCCACCTCCCCGAGCGGATTACGGCGCGCAGCTGGGGCAGGGCTGCGGGAACATCGCTCCACGGGCTCACCGCCGTGGTGATCGGCGCCGGGGGCATCGGGATCGAGCTTCTGCGCCTGTTCGCCGCGTTCGACATGCAGATCGACGTGGTGCGGCGCACCGACGCGCCGGTCCCCGGCGCGCGGCGGACGACGACGACGGAGCACCTCGCCGAGCTGCTGCCCGAGGCTGACGTCGTAGTCGTTGCCGCGGCCCTCACGCCCGGGACGTCGAAGCTCATCGGCGAGGCCGAGCTCGCGGTCATGAAGCCCGGCTCGGTGCTCGTGAATATCGCCCGCGGCGGGCTCGTCGACACGGACGCGCTCGTCGCCGCCCTCGCGGAGGGCCGGATTCTCGGCGCCGGTCTCGACGTGACCGACCCCGAGCCGCTCCCGGACGGCCACCCGCTGTGGGAGGAGCCGCGGGCGCTCATTACGCCGCAC
Source organism: Sinomonas albida (assembly GCF_004919045.1). GTDB lineage: Bacteria > Actinomycetota > Actinomycetes > Actinomycetales > Micrococcaceae > Sinomonas > Sinomonas albida. The sequence continues at coordinate 5,701 of NZ_SWDW01000014.1, read as the reverse complement.
ACCGCCGACACCATCGAGATGATCAGGCCGCTGCTCGGCGAGCGGGTTGAGATCAACGTGCACCGGCTTGCCCTGGGGCTGCCGCTCGAGGGCCTCGTGGACGCGCACGCGGGGTACTGAGCCCTTCTGAGCTGGGCGGCCCCGGTCTTCGCGTGACGCGAGGGCCGGGGCTTCTCGCTTTCTCCTCCCTGTTCTCTGCCCCGTTCTCCTCCCGGTTCTCTATCGCGTTCTCTACCCTGCGGCCGAGGGCCTGATCGGGCGTGCCTCGGGCCGACCCTTGCCGGTTTGCTGTGGCACAGGGCATACTCGTCTCACGTGATGTGACCGGTCACATTAGCGATGCGAACACTGGAGGAGCAGCAATATGACCTCAGAGCCGACGTCCGCTCGCGGCCGCGACGCGATCCTCGGAGCCTCCACGGCGCTCGGCATCGAGCTGGGGTCCACGCGGATCAAGGCCTGCCTGGTGGACGGAGAGGATCCCTCGCTCGTGCTGGCGGTCGGCAGCCGCGAGTGGGAGAACGAGCTCGTCAACGGGGTGTGGACATATTCGTTGGAGTCTGTCTGGTCGGGACTGCAGGCGGCCTACGCGGCCCTGGCCGCCGACGCCGAGCGGCGTCACGGCGTGCGGCCGGAGACCTTCGGTGCCATCGGAATCTCGGCGATGATGCACGGCTATCTCGCGTTCGACGACGGCGGCGAGCTGCTGGTCCCGTTCCGCACCTGGCGGAACACAACGACTGGGCCGGCCGCGGCCGAGCTCACCGGACTGTTCGGGGTGAACATCCCGCTGCGGTGGTCGATTGCTCACCTGCACCAAGCGGTGGTCGACGCCGAGCCGCACGTGCCTCAGGTCCGGTTCTGCACGACGCTGGCCGGCTACGTCCACTGGCGCCTCACGGGCCGGAAGGTCCTCGGCGTGGGGGACGCCTCGGGGATGTTCCCGATCGACCCGGCCACGAAGGGCTACGACGCCGAACTGATGGCCCGGTACGACGACCTGGCCGCGGGCCGGGTGCCCAAGCTGGTGGACCTGCTGCCCGAGGTCCTCGCTGCCGGGCAGCCCGCGGGCGAGCTCACCGCCGACGGCGCGCGGCTGCTGGACCCGACGGGAACCTTGAAGGCGGGCGTGCCGCTGTGCCCGCCCGAGGGCGACGCCGGCACCGGAATGGTCGCCACCGGCTCGGTCTTCCCGCGCACGGGCAACGTCTCCGCGGGCACGAGCATCTTCGCCATGATCGTGCTCGAGCGGCCGCTCGCGGGCGTCCATCACGAGCTGGACCTCGTCGCGACCCCGGCAGGGGACCCGGTGGCGATGGTCCATTGCAACAACGGCGCGAGCGAGCTCGCGGCCTGGGCAGGGCTCTTCGGCCGCTTCGCCGCCGCCTCCGGCTCGCCCTTGGACGCCGACGCGGTCTACGGGGCGCTGTTCGCCGAGGCTCTCGCGGGCGAGGCCGACGCCGGCGGCCTCCTCGCCTACAACTATCTGGCCGGCGAGCCGATCACCGGCCTCGAGCAGGGCCGGCCCCTCGTCGTGCGGACCCCGGACAGCCGGCTCACGCTGGCCAACTTCGTCCGGGCACAGCTCTACGGCGTCTTCGGCACGCTCGCCCTCGGGATGCGGGTGCTCGCGGAGGAGGGGGTCGGCATGGACCGGCTGTTCGCGCATGGGGGCGTGTTCCGCACCGCGGGAGTCGCGCAGCGGTTCCTCGCCGCCGCCCTGGACGCACCCGTCTCGGTCGCCGAGACCGCCTCCGAGGGCGGCGCCTGGGGGATCGCCGTGCTCGCGGCCTACCTGCGGGCCGTCCAGGGTGCAGGGCGTGCAGGGGCGGGCGGGCGTTCGGGAGCCACCGACGGCGCGGGACTGCCAGGCGCCGACCTCGGCATCTGGCTCTCCGAGCGGGTGTTCGGCGGGTCCCCGTTCGAGACGGCCGACCCGCGCCCCGAGGACGTCGCGGGCTTCGCGGCCTACCTCGAGCGGTACCGCGCGGGCCTGGCCGTCGAGCGAGCCGCCGTCGACGCCATAGGAGTGAAGGGCGCGAACGCCCGGAAGGGAGCCACCGCATGACCACCACACCCGAGAGTCCGGCCGTCCGGGCCGTCCGCGAGCAGGTCTCGGCCCTCCACGCCGAGCTGGTCCGCTACGGGCTGGTCGTGTGGACCGGCGGCAACGTCTCCGCGCGAGTGCCGGGGGAGGACCTGTTCGTCATCAAGCCCAGCGGCGTCGACTACGACGAGCTCGCGCCGGAGAACATGATCCTGTGCACCCTCGACGGCGAGGTGGTGCCCGGCTCGCTCGGGTCGGAGCGCTCGCCGTCGTCGGACACCGCCGCGCACGCCTATGTGTACCGGCACCTGCCCGAGGTCGGGGGAGTGGTGCACACCCACTCCACGTATGCCACGGCGTGGGCCGCGCGGGCGGAGCCCGTCCCGTGCGTGATCACCGCGATGGCCGACGAGTTCGGCGGCGAGATCCCCGTGGGCCCGTTCGCGATCATCGGCGACGACTCGATCGGCCGCGGGGTCGTCGCGACGCTGGCCGGCCACCGCAGCCGGGCCGTGCTCATGCAGAACCACGGCGTGTTCACCATCGGCAAGGACGCGCGTGACGCGGTCAAGGCGGCCGTCATGGCCGAGGACGTCGCCCGGACCGTGCACATCGCCCGCCAAGGCGGCGAGCTCGCCCCCATCCCGCAGCACGCCATCGACAGCCTCTTCGACCGCTACCAGAACGTCTACGGACAGAACCCGGAAGGATCACTGGCCTGATGCCCAAGCTCACCACCAGCCTCGACGCCTACGAGGTATGGTTCCTCACCGGCAGCCAGCACCTGTACGGGCCGGAGACGCTCGCGCAGGTCGCCGAACAGTCCCGGCGCATCGCCCGCGAGCTCGCCGATGCCAAGGCCATGCCCGTCAAAATCGTGTGGAAGCCCGTCCTGACGGACGCGGACGCGATCCGCCGCACCGCGCTCGAGGCCAACGCAGACGATCGCGTGATCGGCCTGATCGCGTGGATGCACACGTTCTCCCCGGCGAAGATGTGGATCGCGGGCCTGTCTGCGCTGCAGAAGCCGCTCCTGCACTTCCACACCCAGGCCAACGTCGAGCTGCCGTGGGGCGAGATCGACTTCGACTTCATGAACCTGAACCAGGCCGCCCACGGTGACCGCGAGTTCGGGTACATCCAGTCGCGCCTCGGCGTGCCGCGGAAGACCGTCGTCGGACATGTGAGCGATCCGCGCGTCGCCGAGCGCATCGGCACGTGGGCCCGCGCCGCCGCGGGCTGGGCCGCGACCCGCACCCTGAGGCTCGCCCGCTTCGGGGACAACATGCGCTACGTCGCCGTCACCGAGGGTGACAAGACCGAGGCCGAGCTGCGCCTCGGCGTGCAGGTCAACACGTGGAGCGTCAACGAGCTCGCCGCAGCGGTCGACGGCGCCAGCCCGGCCGACGTCGACGCCCTCACCGCCGAATACGAGGACCTCTACGACGTCGCCCCCGAGCTCCGACGCGGCGGCGAGCGGCACCAGTCGCTGCGCGACGGGGCAGCGATCGAGCTCGGCCTGCGCTCGTTCCTCGAGGAGGGCGGATTCGGGGCCTTCACGACGAGCTTCGAGGACCTTGGCTCGCTCAGGCAGCTGCCCGGCCTGGCCGTGCAGCGGCTCATGGCCGAGGGCTACGGCTTCGGCGCCGAGGGCGACTGGAAGACCGCGATCTTGGTCCGGGCCGCGAACGTCATGGGCGCGGGCCTGCCCGGCGGGGCGTCCTTGATGGAGGACTACACCTACGACCTCACGCCCGGCGCCGAGCGCATTCTCGGCGCCCACATGCTCGAGGTGTCCCCGGCGCTGACCACCGCCCGCCCGACCCTCGAGGTCCACCCCCTCGGCATCGGCGGCAAGGACGACCCCGTCCGCCTCGTGTTCACCGCGGACCCGGGCCCCGCCGTCGTCGTCGCTCTTTCGGACATGCGGGACAGGTTCCGCCTCGTCGCCAACGCCGTCGAGGTCGTCGAGCCGTCCGCGCCGCTGCCCAAGCTGCCCGTCGGCCGGGCCGTGTGGAAGCCCGCCCCGGACTTCCAGACGTCCGCCACGGCGTGGCTCGAGGCTGGCGCGGCGCACCACACCGTCATGAGCACCGCCTTGGGCATCGAGGCGTTCGAGGACTATGCGCGCATGGCCGGCACCGAGCTCCTCGTCATCGATCACGACACGACAGCGCGCGGCTTCGCCCGCGAGCTCCAGTGGAATGCCGCCTACTACCGCCTCGCGCAGGGGGTGTGACGCGTGCGTTTGAGCCGGGCAGGGCTTCGAGGAGCGGCCGGGATGCCCCAGACTGTGAACGTCGATCAGAGCGGCCCCCACGGCGCACGTCGCGAAGGAGACCACGTGGAGCGCGATCAGGTGGAGAGCAACGCGGGGCCCGGCGAATTCGAGCTCCGGGCGGGCGACTACACCGCCGTCGTCACCGCGCATGCGGGCGCCCTGCGGAAGCTCACGTACCGAGGCCGCGACCTCGTGGTCCCGTTCGCGCAGGGCGGCCCGATCCCGGACTACCGCGGGATCATCGCGGCGCCGTGGCCGAACCGGCTCGCCGACGGCGAATACACGTACGACGGCGCCACTCACCACGTGCCGCTCAACGAGCCCGAGCGGGGCTGCGCGCTGCACGGCTTCGCGTTCACGCGCGAGTGGTCGCTGGTCCGCGTCGATGAGCGATCCGTGACGCTCGCAATCAGCCTCAACGGCCCCGGTTCGGGGGACGAGCCGGGCTACCCGTTCGACGTCCGGCTCGAGGCGAGCTACGCGCTCGACGGCGGGGCCTCGCCCGAGGCAGGCGGGCTCACCTGGGAGGTGCGGGCTTCGAATGCCGGCGCGGATGCCGCTCCGTATGGCGTATGCCCGCATCCGTATCTGATTGCGGGGGAGTCCCCGCTCGACGAGTGGATTCTCGAGCTGCCGGCGGACACGTATCTTGAGGTCACGCCGGACCGCCTGCTACCGGTCGGCGAGCGGCCCCTCGCCGGCCACGCGTTCGACTTCCGTGCGGCCCGGCCCCTCGGTGCCACGCAGATCGATCACGCGTTCACGGACATCGCGTTCGACGACGACGGCGCCGCGCGCGTCCTGGTGCGGGATCCGGTCCACCGGACGGGGGTCGGGATGGCCTGGGACCGGACTTGCCCGTGGATCCAGGTCCATACGGCGGACAAGCTGCCGCCCGCACCGAACCGGCTCGGGCTTGCCGTCGAGCCGATGACGTGCCCGCCCGACGCGTTCACGAGCGGAACCGACGTGATCCGCCTCGAGCCAGGCGCCTCGCACAAAGCAACGTGGCGCATCTTCGCAACCGACCTCTAACCACCCTCTCTACCTCCCACTTTCTAACCCCACTCCGTCTCGGGTACAGATACTGCCGCTTTTAGGCGTCTCGGGTACAGCTACTCCCGCCTTTTAAGTGTCTCGGGTACAGCTACTCGCGCTGCTGGGTGTTTCGGGTACAGCTACTGCCGCTTCTTGGCGTTTCGGGTAGAGATGCCGAGCAGTAGCTGTACCCGAGATGTCCTGGGGCGGGTGTGAAGTCTCGGGACCTAATAGACACTTCTGTCTCGGGACCTCGTAGACAGTGTGTCTCAGGACGTTGTAGACGCTTCGGGCCGTCTGATCGGGTGCATGAGTGTTCACGAACCTGATCTGCG
>NZ_SWDW01000013.1 GCF_004919045.1 Sinomonas albida | reverse complement strand
TGCACCTGGTCAAGGCCACCTGCGACGGCGCCGCCACCGCAGCCCACGCCGCCGGGGCCCCCAAACCCGTCGGAGTCTGCGGCGAAGCCGCCGCCGACCCCGCCCTCGCCGCCGTCCTGACCGGCCTGGGCGTGGCCACCCTGTCCATGACCCCCCGGGCCCTGCCCGCCGTCCACACCGTCCTGGCCACCCTCACCCTGGCCCAGGCCCAGCACCTCGCCGCCCTGGCCCTGGCCGCCCCCACCGCCGCCGCAGCCCGCACCGCCGTCCGCGCCCAACTGCCCATCCTCGACCAGCTCGGCCTCTGAAACCCCACCCCAGAACCCCGCCCCACCAGGAAGAAGGAAGCACACCCCATGGCAGAACGCACCGCCACCATCGGCTCCCGCGTCGGACTCCACGCCCGCCCCGCCGCGATCTTCGCCGAAGCCGCCGGCGACACCGGACTCGAGATCACCATCGCCAAAGAAGGCGACCCCGAAGACGAAGCCATGGACGCCTCCAGCATCCTCTCCCTCATGTCCCTCGGCGCCGAACACGGCCAGAAAGTCACCCTCCGCGCCGAAGGCCCCAACGCCGAAACCGCCCTCGACCACCTCGTCACCATCCTCGAAACCGACCACGACGCCGAATAAGCCACCTGCTGGGCGCACCAAGCCAAGCAAGGACGACGACGGCGAGCAGCGCCGTCGTCGTCCTTGCTTTTCTTGCTGCTTTTCTTGCTGCTTTTCTTGCGGGGCGCGCCGTCCCGCAATACCCGCGGATCCGCCGTTGGAGAGTCAGTCCCGAACGGAGATCCCGAGGTGCTCGGCCATGATCTCCGCGAGCTCGGCGGCCTGGTACGGGCTCACGGTCGCGCCGCGGAGCCCCTCGACCCCGCCCACGCGCCCCAGCCGGGCGCCGCGCAGGTCGACGTGGAGGAGCTCGGCGGCGGTCACGTCGAAGGAGTCCAGCGTGCAGTCCTCGAACGCGACCCGCATCGCGGTGGCCCGCCCGAGGTCGAGCTCCTCGATGGTGCAGCCGACGAACAGCACGTCGGTGAGCTTTGCCGCACGGAGGTTGACGAAGCCGAGCTTGCAGCCGCGTACCACGACCGCGTCCCAGGTCGAGTCGTACAGCTCGGCGGAGCCGATGCGGGACGCCCCGAGCTCGACGTCACGGAAGCGCGAGCGCGGCGCCGAGAGGCTCGGGGCGCCGAGCCTCTCGATTCGAGTCTCGACGAACGATGCCCCCGTGAGGTCCGCCTCGTGCGCCGAGACGTCGGCGAGCGAGCATTCGACGAACGCGGCCCCGACCAGGCGACGCGCGGTGAGGTCCGCGCCGTCGAACGCGAGGCCCTCGGCCCGCTCCCCCGCCCCGATGTCGCCCGCGTACCCGGGCACGAGGCCCGCGAGACGGAGCTCGGTCAGCCGTGGCCTGGTGCTGTCTTTTCGGGGGCTCACCCGCCGATCGTAGCCCGGGCGCTTAGGCTGGTGCCCATGCGCATCGCGGTCCTCGACGATTACCAGGGCATCGCCGCCTCCTTGGCCGACTGGGATTCCCTCCAGGCGGAGGTCACCTTCTTCTCGGACTACCTGGGCGCGGACGACGACGGCGTAGTCGCCGCCCTGGCGGGGTACGACGTCGTGGTCGCGATGCGGGAGCGAACCCCGATCACGGCGGACCGCCTCGCGCGGCTGCCGGAGCTCAGGCTCATCGTCTCGACGGGCCGACGCAACGCCTCGATCGACCTGAAGGCGACCGCGGCCCGCGGCATCACGGTGTGCCACACCGGCTACCTGCCCTCCCCTGCGGCGGAGCACACCTGGGCCCTCATCCACGCAGCCACCCGCCGCCTCGACGTCGAACTCGGCGCGATCCGCTCGGGCGGCTGGCAGACCACGCTGGGCCGCAACCTCGAGGGGCGCCGCCTGAGCGTCCTGGGGCTCGGGAACCTCGGCTCCCGCGTCGCGAAGGTGGGCCTCGCGTTCGGCATGGACGTCGTGGCGTGGAGCCAGAACCTCACGGAGGAACGCGCCGCCGAGGTAGGCGCGCGGCTGGTCGAGAAGGAGGAGCTGTTCGCGACCGCCGACGTCCTCACGATCCACCTCGTGCTGTCCAAGCGGTCGCGCGGCCTCGTCGGATCCGCAGAGCTCGGGCTCATGAAGCCGGATGCGATCCTCGTGAACACGTCTCGCGGTCCGATCGTCGACGAGGCCGCGCTCCTGGCCGCGCTTCGCGGCGACCGGCTCGGCCTCACGGCGCTCGACGTGTTCGACGTCGAGCCCCTTCCCGCGGACCACCCGCTGCGCCACGAACGGCGGGCCATCACCACGCCCCACATCGGCTACGTGACGCGCGAGCAGTACGAGATCTTCTACCGTGACGCGGTCGAGGACATCGCGGCGTTCGCCGCAGGCGCCCCGATCCGGCTGCTTGAGCTCCCTCCGAAGAACCTCTGAGACCCCGCGGGCGCGCTGTCAGCGCTGCGGGCGCCGCTGCGGCCCCTGCAGCACGCGCCCGGGGAGCACTCGAGTGAGTGCCACGATCGACTTGTACCGGCGCGACGGCACCGAGACGCCCTTGCCGCGGATGTTGTCGAGCAGGCCGTCACGCACCACGCGCTCGGCGCGCAGCCACATGAACGGCGGGATGAGGCCCTTGTTCATGCCCATCCGCTCGTGGAACTCGGTGTGCACGAAGCCTGGGCACAGGGCGGTGACGAGCACGCCGTCGCGCTTGTAGTGAATGTTGGCCCAGCGGCTGAACGCTAGCGTCCATGCCTTGGCGGCCGAATAGCTGCCACGTGGCACGAAGGCGGCCACGGACGCGACGTTGATGATGCGTCCCTCGCGTCGCTGGGTCATGGCCTGCAGGGCCGCGTGGCACAGGCTCAACGTCGCCTCGACGTGAAGGCGGAGGTGACGGACCTCGTCCTCGAGCGGATTCCTGTCGAAGTCGTGCAGGAGCCCGATCCCGGCGTTGTTCACGAGGATCCCCACCGGCCGCGCGGGGTCGGCCACGCGGGCGACGACGGCGGCCAGCTGGGCGGGGTCCGTCAGGTCTGCCGGGAGCACCTCGACGGCAACCCCGGTGCGGGATCGGAGTTCAGCGGCGGCATGCTCGAGGCGGCCACCGTCGCGGGCCACGAGGACGAGAGCATGGCCTTGGGCTGCGAGCTGTCGGGCAAACTCGGCGCCGAGGCCCGAGCTCGCTCCGGTGATGAGTGCCGTCGTCATGCCACCAGCCTAAACCGGGGTGTCGTGCACCATCGCCGTTTGTTGATCCGGTACAAAGATGCACAGGTCGTTCGACCCGGTCGGGCCGTTGAACTGTAGGATCCCACCAAATCCAGCACGCGGCTCTTGATCGCTCCGACACCGCCTAAAACGTGCCTCAACCGGAATACTAAAGTCATGGATCGCATTGCAATCACCGGGTTCGGGGCCGTCAGCCCCCTCGGGACCGATGCGCCGTCCACCTGGGAGGCCCTTCGCGAGGGTCGTTCGGGCGTGTCGGCGCTCGAGGACTCCTGGTCCTCGGAGCTTCCCACCCGGATCGCCGGGACTGTCCCGGACACGTTCGCCGAATCGCTCGCGGTCCGCGAGATCAAGCGACTCGATCGGTGCGAGCAGTTCACTCTCGTGGCCGGACGCGAGGCGTGGGAGATGGCGGGCCGGCCCGAGGTCGAAGGCGAGCGCCTCGGCGTCGTCGTCGGCACGGGGATCGGCGGCATCACCACGACCATCGCCCAGGAGCACGTGCTCGAGGGCTCCGGCCCGCGGCGGGTCTCGCCGCACACGGTGACGATGCTCATGGGCAACGGCCCTGCCGCGTGGCTCTCGATCGATCTCGGTGCCAAGGCCGGCGCACGGACGCCCACAAGCGCGTGCGCGTCGGGCGCGGAGGCCATTGCCATGGGGCGCGAGATGATCCTCGCGGGCAACGCGGACATCGTGGTTGCCGGCGGGACCGAGGCCGCGATCACGGGGCTCACTCTGGCCGCCTTCGGCCAGATCCGTGCGCTCTCGAAGCGCAACGACGATCCCGAGGCCGCGTCGCGGCCCTTCGACGCAGACCGCGACGGCTTCGTGCTGGGCGAGGGCGCGGCGCTGCTCGTGCTTGAGCGCGAATCCCATGCCCGCGCGCGCGGCGTCGAGATCTTCGCCTATCTGGAGGGCGCCGCCGTCACCTCGGACGCCTTCGACATCGTCGGTGCGGATCCCTCGAATCAGGCGCGCACCATGAATCTCGCCCTGCGGAGTGCGGACCTCGCCCCCGGCGACATCGACTTCGTGCACGCGCATGCCACGTCCACCCCGACGGGCGACATCAACGAGGCAGACGCCCTGGCCGAGACCGGGATCCACGCGCCCGTCACGTCGACCAAGGCGATGACGGGGCACCTCCTCGGCGCGTCCGGCTCGCTCAGTGCGATCGCCTCGATCATGGCCCTCCGCGAGAGCGTGGTCCCGCCCACGATCAACCTCAACCGGATCGATCCCGCCATCAAGCTGGACATCGTGGCGAACGTCAAGCGCGAGCTTCCCTCGCGCGCGGCGATCGTGAACTCGTTCGGCTTCGGCGGCCACAACGCGGCCCTCGTCCTGAGCCGCAGCTAGCCGCCTCAGGCTGAGGTGGCGGTCAGTTCCCGGACGTCCGGCGCGAACGCCGGGCGGTGACGCGCAGCTGAAGGATCCGGATGCCGCCCGCAAGGGCGACGATGATCCCGCCCCCGACGGCTGCGATGAGGAGCGCCAGCGCGAGGGGCACGTTGCCGTCGAGGCCAAGGAAGCGAACGCGCACCTGATCCTGGTTCTGGATGAAGAACACGATCAGCAGCACGAACACCGCGAGCCCCGCCACCACCGAGGTCCATACGGCACCTGCTCGCGTCACGCGCTGCTCAGGCTTCGCGGGCGCAGGCTCTGGGCGCTGCGTCGGCGCGGGCCCTGCCGCAGTGGGCTCCTGTCGCGCGGGTGTGGATCCCGGTGGACTCGGCTCCGGACGCTGGCCCTCGCCTTGCCGCTCACTGCCCCCGCCGGGGACTGACGGCGTCTCAGGTCGCTCGCTCATGTGTCTCCTCTCCTCAGACCCCACCCTAGGCACCGGGTGCGAGGAGCGTGAAGGTTTCGCAGACGCAGGCGTGGCGCGCCTCGGCATCAGCGTCGCGCGATCGCGACCGTCCCGCCGATCTCCGCATCGCGCACGATCCGCACGTCGAACCCCGCTTCGGCGAGCATCGCCGCCGTCGTCCTCGACTGGTGCTTGCTCGTCTCGATGAGGAGGGTTCCACCCGGCGTCAGCCACTCCCCCGCGCCCCGGGCGACGCGACGCTGGAGATCCAGCCCGTCCGGGCCGCCATCAAGCGCGGCGAGAGGTTCGTGGTCGCGCGCCTCGGGTGGCATGAGCGAGATCTCCCCGCTCGGCACGTAGGGCGCGTTGGCGGCGATCACCGCGATGCGGCCGTGGAGGCCCGCCGGGAGTGCACCGAAGAGGTCTCCCGCGTAGGCGCGCCCACCAAACCGGGCGATGTTGCGGCGCGCAACGCCCACCGCCGCAGGGTCGATGTCCGCGGCGTGAAGCTCGATCCCCGGCACGGCGCTCGCAACGGCCGCACCGATGGCCCCGCTGCCGCAGCAGAGGTCGACGACGACGGCGCCCGGCCCCGCCGCGGCGGCCAGCTTCGCCGCCTCCCGCGCCACGAGTTCGCTGCGCTTCCGCGGGACGAAGACCCGCGGCTCGACGGCGATGCGCAGCCCGCAGAATTCGGCCCAGCCGACCACCGACTCGAGAGGTTCGCCGGCGATGCGGCGGGCTGTCAGCGCGTCGAGATCGCCGCCGTCGGCCGCTGCCTCGCGCAAGAGGCGGGACTCGTCCTCGGCGAAGACGCAGCCCGCGGCGCGCAGCAGGCGGACGAGCGGATCCTCCGCGGGCGCAGGCTCTGACGTCTCGCCGGAGTCTGGCCTCGAGATGGTCACGGCGATAGTCTGCCATCACCGTCGGGCCAGCGCGGCCCCCGACTGTCAGGAGGAACCATGGCAGGGCACACCTACAGCATTTCGGAGATCGTCGGCACCTCGCCGGACGGCGTCGACCAAGCGGTGAAGAACGCCGTCGAGACGGCGTCGCAGACGCTGCGGAACCTGGACTGGTTCGAGGTCCAGTCGATCCGCGGCCATATCGAGAACGGGACCGTGGAGGACTGGCAGGTCACGATCAAGCTCGGCTTCCGGCTCGAGCGCTGACTCTCCAGTCGCCGCCTTGCGCCGCGCCTCCCGGGCGGACACGAATGTCGGGCCCACCCTCTAGTCTGGCCTCGTGTTCAGTCCTTGGGGGGCACTGCGCGAACTGACGCACGTCACACTGCACTTCATCCTCATGCCGGACGGGGCGCCTGGCCGGACCGACGGCCAGGCCCGCATCTGGCTCGACAAACGCCTGCAGCAGGCGGAACGCCGCTGCGCCCTCACGCATGAGCTGGTGCACCTCGAACACGGCCACACGCGCTGTCAGGCCCCTCGGATCGAGCGCCTCGTGCGGGAGGAGACAGCGCGGCGCCTCATTCGCATCGAGGATCTCTGCGAGGCGTATCGGTGGACGCAGCACCCAGCGGAACTCGCCGAGGAACTCTGGGTAACCGCGGACGTGGTCCAGGATCGCCTGACTGCCCTCACCGAGGACGAACAGACGCGGCTTGCCGCGAGCGCGAGGGCCTCGAGGATGCCCTGACGCACTCTCCTCGTGGTTCGCCCGCCCACGTACAATGCGGCCAGAGTGGCCGCGCACTACCTTCCGGCTGGCCACCACGTCACGGAGGGATGGACCATGGCAAAGCAGGTCGCGGCCTCGGGCAGCGTAGTGATTGCCCGGCCGATCAGCGAGGTATTCGCGTTTTTCTCAGACGCAGAGAACGATCCGAAGTGGCGTTCCGGAGTGAAGTCGATCCGGAGGCTCGGCGAGCTCGGCGTCGGCACGCAGTACGAGCAGACCGTGGCCGGGCCCGGCGGCCGCAGCATCTCGGCCGACGTCAAGGTGACGGCCTTCGAACCCGAATGGCACGTGGCGTTCGAGGCCACTTCGGGCCCCGTGCGCCCGCACGGCGACTACCGCTTCGAGGCGGCCGACGGCGGCACGAAAGTCACGTTCAGCCTCTCGGCTGAGCTGTCCGGCCTCAAGGCAGTCCTCATGGCAGGCATGGTCCAGAAGACCATGGACGGCGAGGTCGGCGCCTTGCCGAAGGCGAAGGCGCATCTCGAAAGCGCGTAGTTCGCAGCCCGACGAAGCGGCCTCCGACCACTCGCGGTCGGAGGCCGTTCTTCGCTGAGGGGCGCGCCCGAGGTGTCGCGTGGGGGACGTGACACTTTTCACTCGCACCAAGCCCGAGCGCGCCTCGGACAGCCTACACGGGGGTCCCTGCGGAGGCCTCAGTGGCGGCCTCCGCGGCCCTACGTATGTCCGCTCTTGCCACTGAGTTTCCGGGCGGGCCACTGAGGGCCTGGTCCGTCCGATTGTCGGTCCGAGTGGGGAACATGTGGCGCATGAGCGCGCTGAATCAACATGACGAACCCGAACGAGATCCCATCGCGGTTCCCCAGTCAGCCATCGACGCCCGGAGCGTCACCCACGCGCACAAGGCGCTGCCCGTCTGGGTGCGACTCGCGTTCGACGACGGGCGGCAGCCCCAGACGGACAAGGGCTTCGCGCTCGCCTGGACCGGCCGGCACGTGCTGGTCCAGGTGCTGTGGCGGATGTCGTACTACCAGGCCGCCCGCGAATTCTGGGTCGAGGCGACGCAGGTGGATCGGCGCCAGATCGAGCCCCAATGGATCGGCCGCTCGGCGTAGCTCAAACCTCGGCGGGGGCGGGCGAACGGGCATCAACGGGGCAGGCGGTTGAGCTTTCGGATCTGAGCGTCGAAGGCGGAGCGGGGCACGAAGCGGCGCATCAGGCTGACCGGTCCCACGCGCGTGCCCGCTGCATATCGGAGCCTCGGCTTGGGGTCTTGCGCCGCGGCGACGATCGAGGCGGCGACGACGGACGGGGCGTCGCCCCGCTCGAGGGCGTCGCTGACGTAGGCGGCGAAGATCTTCCGCTGGCCCGCGTACGCAGGGACCGGTTGGTCGGCGTCGAGGGCGTTCGCCTCGAATCCGGTGTTGGTCCAGGCCGGCTCGACAATCACGGCGCGGATGCCGTGCTCGCGGACCTCGTGGTCGAGGGATTCGGTCCACCCTTCGATCGCCCATTTCGTCGACGCGTAGGCCGCCATGTAGGGCTGGGGGATGAGGCCCAGGATCGAGGAGACGTTTACGATGCGGCCCGAGCCCTGGGCGCGCATGTGCGGGAGGACGGCCTTGGTTGTGCGCATGACGCCGAAGACATTGACATCGAACATGCGGCGGTCGAGATCGACAGAGCTGTCCTCGGCCGCCCCGGACGCCCCGATGCCGGCGTTGTTCACGAGCACGTCGATCCTGCCGAAGCGCTCCATCACCTGGGCCACGGCGGTGGTAACGGATTCCTCGCTGGTGACGTCGAGGCCGATCAGCGTCACCCCGCTGGCGGTCGTGAGCCCGGCGGCCCTGCGGCTCGTGCCCACGACCTCGAAGCCAGCCTCGAGCAGAGCGGTGCCGGCGGCCGCGCCGATGCCCGAGGAAGCGCCGGTGACAAGGGCGACACGCTTGGCAGGGGTCATGGATTACTCCCGTTCGGATTGGAAGATGACGACTTCGCCCCGAGGAGAAGGCGTCCCGGGTGCCGCTTGGAGCGGCGGAAGGCCTCCCTGGCCCAGACCAGGGCCGCGCACAGGAGCACCCATAGGCCCAGGGTCAACAGCGCGGGGGCGACATGGGCTCCGCTGAAGTAGCTCAGGCCGGTGATTGCGCGCACCGCTGCTCCCGGCGGAAGCGCCGCGGAGACCGCCTGGGCGCCTGCGGGCAGCAGGTCCTCCCCGATCGTCGCGCCGCTGGTCGAGTTGCCAACGGTCAGCAGCAGCAGGGTTGCCATCGGGACGCCGACAGCGCCGAAGAAGGAGCCCAGGAGTTTGGTGGCGAAGGCCGCCGCTGCGGCGAGCAGCGCCAGCGTGAGCGCCAGGGGGGCGAACGGTGCGGGGACGGCACCGAGCATCGGACCGGCCAGGATCGCCCCGACCAGTCCGACCGCCGCCGAGCAGGCGACAATCAGGGTGAGGCGGTGCCGAAGGCGCATACGAGCAGACAGGGCCAAGGTGTTCTGCGCGAGGACGAAGCCTGCCAGGGTGACGCCGAAAGCGAGGTAGAAACCGGCCAGGCCCCGGCTGTCGTAGGCGACGAGCGGGACGTCGTCGGTAATGCTGAGGCCCTGTCCAGCCCGGTGGGCGTAGGCGGTGAGGAGGTTCTCCACGGCAGTTGTGGTGGACAGGCCGTTCGCGCCCGCTACGTGGAGCACGAGTCGACCGGGGGCTTCCTGGGCCAGGACGGCGACGACGTCCCGGTCCTCGAGGGCGGCGTGTGCCGCGGCGGCGGAACCGGAGGGCTGGGTGGCGACGGCGTCTCCGAGGGTGTTCTGGACCTGCTCGGACAGGTGGCTGCCCAGCACAGCGACGGGCAGGTGGTGCGGCGTGGCGTCTCGCTGCAGCCCGATATAGCAGGCGATGAAGGCCGATGCCAGGACGATGGCGATCAGGGCCGGCTGGAGCCAGACCCCCACGGGCGTCCGGCCTTCCGGCTCCGGCCCCCGCTTCGCCGCGGCATCGCTCGAAGCGGCAATTTGAAGATCAGCCTCGCTGGGGATCGTCTGCATGGTCTTCCTTGAGTGCTGGTGGCGGGTCCTGCCAGACATAGCTCCGCGTCCTGTCGCAGACATCGCCACCTCGGCTGGCTTCATATTCGAAAGTTAGATCCGTCAAGGGCTAGCTGTCAATTGTGAAGCCAGCATAGAATGGCCGACATGAGCTGGCTGGAGACGAGCACCGAGAACTGCACGGTTCAGCGCACCCTCGAGCTGATCGGCGAGAAGTGGTCGCTGCTGGTCCTGCGCGATGCCATGAACGGCGTCCGCCGCTTCGACGACTTCCGCCGGCACATGGGCCTGTCCGAGGCGGTTCTCGCCGACCGCCTGCGCAAGCTGGTGGCCGCCGGCATCTTGGAGGCCGTCCCGTACCGGGAGTCTGGCGCGCGCACTCGGCATGAGTACGTGCTGACCGAGAAGGGCTGGGACCTCTGGTCCGTGCTGATCGCGCTGAAGCAATGGGGTGACCGGCACGCGGCCGATCCCGAGGGTGCGCCCTGGGAGGTCCGCCATCGCGGCTGCGGGGAAGAGATACGCATGCTGGCGTACTGCGAGGCCGGGCACGGACCCCTCTCACCGCCGGAGGCCGAGGGCCAACCCGGGCCCGCAGCGCGTCCCGTTCCCGTCCCCCAGACTGCTTCCTGAGCCCGCCGACCTGGCATTGCTGCAGATCCGCGCCCACGGCGCGCGTCGAGGGTTTGAACATTGAATTCGGGTGGGCCCTGTGGGTCTCGAACCCACGACCCGCGGATTAAAAGTCCGCTGCTCTACCAACTGAGCTAAAGGCCCCAGACCGGTCCCAGCCGATCACTAGTACTCTAGCGCAGCGCGCCCTGCGGAGTCGTTCCGAGAGCGCCCTCCCGCCCAGCGCACCGCCGGGCCAAGAGGAGTACCGTACTTGGCATGAGCGAGCACACAGGAGGACCCGGAAGCTCAACAGGCCCCATTCGGCCGCACAAGCCGAAGCCCTTCGCGCCCATCGACTTCGAGCCCTTCGCGGGCGGAGCCGATCCGGCCCGAGTCTCGGAGGCCGCACATCTGGCCGCCCAGGCGCTCGTGCGGCGCGGGCGCGAGAGCGACGACCCCGAGATCACGCGCCGCTTGGTCCGGCTGGCCGACGAACAGGGGCTCGATTCGATCGCTGAGATGTGGGCGGAGAGCCCTGCCCGATCGCTTCCCGGCGCGCTCTGGCGCCTCTACGCACTTCGGGCGGCGACGCGCAGCGACCCCGAGCGCATCTCCGTGTACTTCACGGCCGGCAAGGACACGGCGCAGGTCTCCCACGCCGTCGCCGGTGTGGCCGAGCCCCCGGGGGCGGACGAGCTGACCGCCATGGCTGATGCGATCCTTTCCGGGGCGTTCGACGGCGACTTCGACGTTGCGCTCGAGCGATCCGCCGCCTTCTGCCGCGTCGTAGCACTCGGCCAGGCGACCCTCGCGGACAGCGCCGAGTGGTCCAACTCGGCGCATGCGACGAAGCTCACAAAGAACGCTCATCAGCTCGTCAAGACCGCCGAGGACCTCGAGGCATCTGCCAAGGCATGGCGGCGCGGCCAGCTCGACTGAAGGCCGCACGGAGGGCAGTCGGCACCGCGAGAACGGGCTCGGAAGGCTTGCTACCGGCCGGTCGAGGTTGACTACTCGGGAAGCCCGTAGAAGACTGAATGTGGCGTCGGACCGCGGCACCCCCGGGCTCCAACACTTAGCCGCCTAGAGCGGCCTTCCGCCGAGAGGCGGTCCCGGTTCGGCGCTCCTAAGCTTTCGAAGACCCGCACAGCGGGTCTTTTCTTTGCCCAGCGGGCCTTCCCCAGCCTCGCCCGCGGACACCTGCGCCGCCGTCGGGCCCGGCCCCGGCGGCGCAGGTCGCCGTCGTCCGTTCAGCGTTACGACACCATGTCCCGCACGAGCTCGAACAGCGCCCGCCGGGTCGTGGTGCTCGTCTTACGGAGAGCATTGGAGATGTGGCTCTCCACGGTACGGATGCTCAGGCCGAACTGCTCGGCGATCTCCTGGTTGCTCTTCTGGCCTGCCATGAGCGCGATCTCGGTCTCCCGCGCGGTCAGGGCGGACGCGGCGACCTCGGGCTCGAACACGATGTACTGGCCCCCCGGACGAAGCCGGCGAGCGAAGGCGTTCGCTGCGCGCTCAATCGCGGACGCAGTCGGCGAATCACCCAGGATCCTGCTGCGCCGGGCGGCACCCCGGAGAAGCATTGACGTCTGGTACACGTCCTCGTCCGGCTGATAGTCGTCCAGAATCGCGACGAGGCCCTTGGTGTCCCCCGCCAGAGCCGCCCCTGCGACGGCGAGGAGCTGATCGTGCTGCGTGTTGTGGAAGTCGGCGAGCAACCGCTCGACCCGGCGCTTGATGCCGGGCGTCGGCAGGAGGCACAGCGTGAAGATGCCCGTCATGACCGCCTCGGTGACGTACCCGAGGTCGAGCGCAGCGTCGATGAGCCTGGTCGCGCTCTCGTCGAACGAATCGAGCGTGTTGGGCCTCCTCGTCACGAGCTCGTAGAGCCCCTTGCCCGTCCCCGGGAATGGGCCGACGTCGGGAACCGCGGCGCCGGTGCCGGCTTGAGACCCAAGTGCGGCCACTCCGCAGGTCCGCAGGGACGAGAGCCTGAGCATGGCGTTGTAGAGCGCGCCCACCAGGAACCCAGGGCGCCTGAGCGAGAACGCCCAGCCCATGAGGTACTCGGCCTCGTCATACCGGCCTCGATACAGGAGGGCGAGCGCCGCGACATAGCTGTTGGCGATGAGGCTGAACTGGTCCACCGAACGCAGCGCGTCGCGCCGCCGGTCGAGCGCGAAGACGAGCGCCTCGTCCACCCGCCCGCTGACGAACAATGCCATCCCGCGGACGAACTGCTCGAAGCGGGGAAGGGTCCCGAACCCCTCGGCGGAGTCGAGCGCCCGAAGCGCAGCCTCCGGATCGAAGCGGTAGAGCTCGATCGCTCCTCTCACCGCCGCCACGAGCCCGCTCTTCGGGTGAAGGCCCTCGAGCCGAGCGAAGATCTCGTCGATGTCTCCCGGGACGGCGTGGTACGTCGCGTCAAGGAACAGCGCGATGGCCTCCGCCTCGCCAGACCATGTGGGCTCGGACTCGGCCGCCTTGCGGACCATCTCCTTGGCGTCGTCCAGCTCGCCGTCGTTCATGACGAGCCACAGCGCCCGCGTCATCGTGAAGAAGAGCAGATCAGCGGGATCGCACCCCACCGAGCTCGTCTTCGTGAAGACCTCCTGCACCCGGTGCGGATCGATAGGGGCACCCCAGTAGACGCGCAGGAACGCGACCGCGTTGGCCATGCTGCGATCAAGCTCCCACACCCGGTAGTGGAACTGCTCTAGCGCGTCGAGTCGCCGGTGGAAGTACCGCGACATCGCCACTTGGTTGCCCTTGAGCTCCGCTCGCAGTGCGGCGAGCGCCGCCGCGACGGCTCCGTCTCCGACCCCGGCCGCCGCCGCGTCCTCGTGTTCGCTCGCAGCGACGGCGAACTCGTCGGTGATCACGCTGCGGAAGATCCTCCGTGAACTCGCGATGTGACCCTTGAGGTAGTCCTCAATGAGCGGCGGGAAGACCGAGCCCAGCAGCGTACCGTCCGGCCCAGGCACTACCGAGACGAGGCCGCGGTGCTCGAGCGCGTCGAGGACCTCGGCCCCTGCCACGGACGCCAGACGGTCCACGACCGCCGGCCCGAGCACCGCCATCGTGCCCAGGGCGCGGAACTCCTCCGGCTTGAGGCCCTGGAGCATTGCCTCAACGGTCGCGTGCAGGTGCTCGTTGAAGAGGGTGGGACTGTTCATGCGCCACTGCCCGTCGCGCAGGACGAGCTGCTCGCTGAGCACTGCGGTCTCGATGATCCGGACTGCGAGGCGCAGGTTCCCGCCCGATTTCGTGAGCACCCGCGCGGCGACGTCCACGTCGGCCGGCGCCCCGAGCAGCTGCGCGATGAGGAGGTTGACCTGCTCGTAGCGCAGCGGCGGCAGGGCCACGGTGGCCTGGGGCCACCGCGCGACGGCATGGGCCGGCAGGGCGACGCGGAGCGGGGCATCGCTCGCCGTGACGATGACCGGGACCTCAGTACGCCTCTGGACGATGTCGATGACGGACAGCGATTCGCGGTCGAGCGTCTCGACGTCGTCCACAACGAGGACCCGCCGGCCCGGCCTCGCGAGATGCTCGGACAAGAGGTCCGAGACCCCGAGGATTCCGACGGCGCGCGACCTCAGGTCGAGCCCGAGCGAAAGGACCCCCGCGAACGGCACTGCCGTGAGCGACGGGATGCTGAAGATGGCGTAGACCTTTGCGCCTTGGTCCTCCAGCTCCTCGACGACTTTCCTGGCCACCGTGGTCCTGCCACTCCCGGCGGAGCCGACGATGCGCACTCCGAGACCTCGTGCCGCGTAGTCAAGGACACGGATGATTTCTTGCTCAAACAACTTCGAAAGACCTCGCTCACGTTGTCTGCCCCCATACAGCCCCCCGCATTTGCGTGGCCAAATTTGACACTATGACGCCAACACGGCCCCTCAGTGGCGAGGCGTTCGGGCCTCCGTGCTGCGGTCTCCGTGTGGCTCCGTGTGGCTCCGCGTGGGGCCCGTGGAGTGCGCGGGCCCCAGCCATCCGGCCGTCGTTCTGATGAGGGAAGACCTCGGGCGGGTGCGGAACGCGGCAGACTAGGTCGGTGCACGGCATCTCAGTGTGGCTGCCCCACCGTCTCCGTGGGGGCGGCGCTCACGGCTCAGTGGCCGACGGCGGCTGGCTGCACTTCCCGCGCAAATCTGGCATGCGCCATGCCCAGAAATACGGTTGCAGTGGATTCACTTTTCTCGCGTACGATGCGGATTGCCGGTGCTTGCCGGCCCTGGTCAACCGGCCCGCCGGTCCGCACGAGAAGAGAGTCCATGAAGCTGCGCCTCTTCCCCCAAGAGACCGCCGCGCTGGAGCTCCTTGCCGACATCGCCCAGCAGTCCGTCCTGGCCGGGCAGATCCTGTCCGAGATGTTCGGAGCGCGTCGCCAAGACCATGAGCGCATCTTCGAAGAACTCATGAAGATCGATGCCCGCACCTCGGAGCTCCAGCGCTCCCTCCTGACTCAGCTCCGTACAAGCTTCATCAATCCGCTGCCGCGCGAGGACCTCCTCGAGCTCTCGGAGGGCCTCGGCAAGTCCATGGACCAGCTCGTCGCCGTCGGCGAGATCATCGTGGTCAATCGCCTCGAGCGCATGGCCCGTGAGGCCTCGGACCAACTCGAGATCGTCAACCGGCAGTCGGAACTCACCGTCGCGGCGATGCGGGGACTCGGCCGCCTCGACGAACTCGAGGACTATTGGGCGGAGATGCTCCGGCTCGCGAAGCGAGCCGATCACACGCATCGCGTCTGGAGCGCGAAGGCCATGCGGGAGCTTTCCCTCGGCGCCTACGCCCGGGTGGTCGAGATGGCGCGCGCGCTTCAAGGCGCGGCGCAGGCCCTGAGGGGTGTCGCCGCAAGCGTGGGCCGCATCATCGTCAAGGAATCGTGACGTGACGGTCGCGCTCACCGCCGTGGTGATCGTGTTCGCCTCCGTCTTCGCGTTCCTCAACGGCTTCCGGGACGCTTCGAACGCGGTGGGGCTCACCGTGCGCACTCGCGCGCTGACGCCGAGCATCGCCGTCGCCCTCGCCGCCGCCTTCAATGTGGTGGGGGTGCTGACGAGCGCGTGGCTCCTCACCTACTTCGGCGGCAGCTGGCTCTCAACGCCCGACGGCGACGCCGGCCTTGTGGTGCTCGTCGCCACCTTGGCGAGCGCGAGCGTGTGGAACGTGTTCCTGTGGTGGCGTGGCTACCCGTCCTCGTCCACGCATGCGCTCGTGGGAGCCCTCATCGGCGCGACTCTGGGCGCGGCCCTGCGCGGGCACGGCGCCAGCACCGACCTCCTCGACGTCCTCTGGATGCAGGTGTGGCTTCCGCTCCTCGTCTCGCCGCTGCTCGCGTTCGGCGTCGCGTTCTTCCTCACGAGCTCCGTGACGTGGATCGTGCGGTACAGCCAGCCGAGCGAAGCGCACGCCTCCCTCCGAGCGGCTCAGTCCGTCGGGACGGCGGCCGTTGCGTTCGGTCACGGCCTGCAGGACGGGCAGCGCATCATCGCCGTCCTCGTCCTCGCGACGCTTGGATCACACAGCGACTGGCAGTCGGTTCCGGTCTGGGTTGTAGCATTCGCGGCGGTCGCGCTGGGCATCGGGACCCTCGCCGGCGGCTGGCGCGTCACCTACACGCTGAGCCACCGGCTCGTGCGCACCGACCCCCTCAGGGGCTTCGTGTCCCAGCTCGTCTCGACGGCCATGCTGTTCTTCGGTGCGCTCTGGCTGCACCTGCCGCTCTCGACGACCCACACGGTCACGGCGTCGATCCTCGGGGCGGGCACGAATCAGAAGTTCGGGTCCGTCAACGGCCAGCTGCTGCTCCGCCTCATCGCGTTCTGGATCCTGACGCCGTTCGCTACTGGCGCGCTCGGTTTCGTCTTCGCCCTCGCCCTCGACCCCTTGGGGCGCTGACGATCACCCGAAGCGGCCGGAGACGTAGTCCTCGGTCGCCTTTTCCTTCGGGTTGTTGAAGATTGCGGTGGTGTCCGCGTACTCGATGAGCTTGCCCGGCTTGCCGGTTCCGGCGATGTTGAAGAACGCCGTCTTGTCTGAAACTCGCGCAGCCTGCTGCATGTTGTGCGTCACGATGACGACCGTGTACTGCTCCTTGAGCTCGTTGATCAGGTCCTCGACCGCGAGCGTGGAGATCGGGTCGAGGGCCGAGCAGGGCTCGTCCATGAGGATCACGTCCGGCTTCACCGCGATGGCGCGCGCGATGCAGAGGCGCTGCTGCTGGCCACCCGAGAGGCCGGATCCCGGCTTGTCGAGGCGGTCCTTGACCTCGTTCCACAGATTGGCGCCGCGCAGCGACGACTCGACGACGCCGTCGGTGTCCGAGCGGGACAGCTTCTTGCCGTTGAGCTTCACGCCGGCGAGCACGTTGTCGCGGATCGACATTGTGGGGAACGGGTTGGGGCGCTGGAACACCATGCCGACGTGCGTGCGCACGGCCACGGGGTCGACGCCGGGGCCGTAGAGGTCGTCGCCGTCGAGCAGCACGTGGCCCTCGACGTGGGCGCCCGGGATGACCTCGTGCATGCGGTTCAGGGTGCGCAGGAACGTCGACTTGCCGCACCCCGACGGGCCGATGAACGCCGTCACGGAACGCGCTTCAATGTTGATCGAGACGCCCTCGACGGCACGGAAGTTGCCGTAGTAGACGTTCAGGTCCTTGACGTCGATTCGCTTGGACATGATTTCCTTCGGTTCGTGCGGTCGATCAGGGCGGCGGTCAGCGGCCGGTCTTCGGGGCAAAAATCCGTGCCACGAGGCGCGCAATGAGGTTCAGGATCATCACGAAGATGATCAGGACGAGGGCCGCACCCCAGGCGCGCTGAAGGCTGGGGTCGGGGTTGGACGGCGACGTCGGGTTGAGGATCTGGAAGTAGATGTACGTCGGGAGCGACGCCATCCAGTTCGAGAAGACGTTGAGGTTGATCTTGGTCGCGAAGCCGGCCGTGAGCAGGATCGGCGCGGTCTCGCCGATGACGCGCGCGATGGCGAGTGTTACGCCGGAGGCGATGCCCGAGATGGCCGTGGGGACCACGACCTTGAGGATCGTGCGCCACTTCCGCACACCGAGCGCGTACGCCGCCTCGCGGAGCTCATTCGGGACGATCCGGAGCATCTCCTCGCTCGAGCGCACCACGACCGGGATCATCAGGACCGTGAGTGCGACGGCGGCGACGAAACCCGTCTGCGTGCCCGGCCCGAAGATCGTGGCGAAGAGCGCGGCGGCGAAGAGGCCGGCGACGATCGAAGGGATACCGGTCATGACGTCCACGAACAGGGTGATCGCCTGCCCGAGGCGGCCGCCCCGGCTGTACTCGACGAGGTAGATCGAGGTGAGCAGTCCGACGGGAACCGAGATGATCGTGGACCACAGCGTGATGAGGAGCGTGCCGATGAGCGCGTGGTAGATGCCGCCGACCACGCGGCTTCCCGTGTTCACGGACTGGTTGTCCTGGATGCCGCTCACGCCGTTCATCGACGTGCCGAGGAAGCCCGGGGTGAGGAGCCCCTTGATGCCGCCCTCGAGCACCGTCCAGATCACGGAGAAGAGGGGCAGGACCACGATGATGAACGAGCCGATCACGAGGCACGTGGCGAACTTGTCGCGGGCCTTGCGGCCGCCCTCGACCGCGGCGCTCCAGGCGACGTACACGATCGTGAACGCGATCGCGGCGAAGACGCCCCAGCCGAAGACGTTGAAGCCGACGAGGGTCGAGACGGCAGCACCCACGACGAGGCCCACCACGAGGGAGGCCCAGGGCGCGATGCGCGGGAGACGGTTGCGGGTGAGCGAGGTGCGGCGGCGAGGAGTCGCGATGGCAGTCATGTCAGTTCGCTCCCGAGAATTCCTTGTGGCGGCTGATGATCCACCGGGCCACGATGTTGACCGCGAGGGTGAACACGAAGAGCACGAGGCCGGCCGCGATGAGCTGGTTGAGGCTCAGGCCGCTTGCCTCCGGGAAGTTCAGTGCGATGTCCGCGGCGATCGTCTGGTTGCCGGACTGGATGAGGCTCGCGATGAGCGGCCCCGAGGACAGCACGAGGGCCACGGCCATCGTCTCGCCGAGCGCGCGGCCGAGGCCGAGCATGACGGCGCTGATGATGCCTGGCCGGGCAAACGGCAGGACGGCCATCCGGATCATCTCCCACCGCGTCGCGCCGAGGGCCAAAGCGGCCTCCTCGTGGAGCTTGGGCGTCTGGAGGAAGATTTCGCGGCAGACCGAGGTGATGATCGGGATGACCATGACGGCGAGCACGATCGACACCGTGAGGAGCGTCTTGCCCGTAGCAGACGCGGGGCCTCCGAAG
Source organism: Sinomonas albida (assembly GCF_004919045.1). Classification (GTDB taxonomy): domain Bacteria; phylum Actinomycetota; class Actinomycetes; order Actinomycetales; family Micrococcaceae; genus Sinomonas; species Sinomonas albida. The sequence continues at coordinate 122,089 of NZ_SWDW01000013.1, read as the reverse complement.
ATCGGAATCCAGCCGAGGGAGGAGGCGAGCCACGCGTAGCCGGGAACGAGCGCGGGCGCGAGGAAGGAGATGCCCCATGCGCCGAAGATGACCGAGGGGATCGCCGCGAGCAGGTCGATGATGTACCCGAGGATCTGCGCGAGGCGACGCGGAGCGTAGTGGGAGATGAAGAGAGCGACGCCAAGCGAGATCGGCGTGGCGACGACCAGGCTGATCACCGCCGCGATGACGGTGCCGACGATGAGCGGGACGATGTACGCCCAGAAGCCCTTGCCGTCGGCGATCTGGCTCTGCGGAGCGACGAATGCCGGGAACGCCTGGAGCACGAGGAACGCGGCGACGGCGACGAGCACTACGAGGATGAGAATGCCCGCGGACAACGCGGTTCCGGAGAAGACCTTGTCCCCCGCCGCGCCCTCGCGCGAGGACAGCTTGCGGGCGCCCCCCGAATGCTCGGAGGTCTTGGTCTCGGTTGAAGTCACATCAGGCCCCTTGGGTGAAGCGTGGGCAGTCTCGTCAGCAGCTTTCGTCATCTTGACACGTCCTCTGCCATCCAGCGCAAGGCCCGCCCCGGCTCAAGTCACCGGGGCGGGCTGCGTTACTTCGAGTTCGACTAGGACTTGACCTTGATGGAGTCAATCGCAGTCTTGGCCTTCGCGGCCAGCGACGAGGAGATCGGCGCGCTCTTCGCTGCGCTGGCAGCAGCCTGCTGGCCGGCGTCCGACACCACGTAGTTCTCCCACGCCTTCACGAGGTCGACGGTCGCCTGGTCCTTGTACGCGGCACAGACCACGTGGTAGGAGACGAGGACGATCGGGTAGGCCGAGGAGTCCGTGGGGGTGCGGTTGAGGTTGAGCGCGAGGTCGTTCGTCGCGCGGCCATCGGCTGGCTTCGAGAGCTCGACGGCCTTCGCGGCACCGCCAGCAGAGAGGGCGACCCACGAGCTGCCGACCTTGACCTTCGCCTTGCCGAGGCTGCCGCTCACGGCGGAGTCGTCGGAGTAGGCCACGGCACCCGCGGTGCTGGCGACCGTCTTGACGACGCCGTCGGTGCCCTTGGCGTTCTCGCCCGGGAGCGAGGCCGGCCAGGTCTGGCCGGACTTGTCGGTCCAGACCGACGGAGAAGCGGCCTTGAGGTACTCGGTGAAGTTCTGCGTGGTACCCGAGTCGTCCGAGCGGTGGACCGGAGTGATCTTGAGGTCGGGCAGGTTCACGCCCGAGTTGTCCGCGGCGATCGCCGGGTCGTTCCACTTGGCGATCTCGCCGCGGAAGATCTTCGCGATGTTGTCAGGGCTCAGGTTGAGGCTGCTGACACCCGGAAGGTTGTACGCGACGGCGATCGGGGAGATGTAGACCGGGAGGTCGAGCGCACCGTCGTTGCCGCACTGGGTCTTGGCCTGGGTGAGCTCGTCCGCGGTCATCGCCGCGTCGGAGCCGGCGAACTGCGAGCCGCCCGAGATGAACGTCTTGCGGCCAGCGCCAGAGCCGACCGGGTTGTACTGGACCGAGGCCCCCGAGTTCGCGCCGGTGAAGCCCTGCTTCCACGCGTCGATCGCCGCGGACTGGGCGGTCGAGCCGCCACCGGTCAGCGTGCCCGTGACCTTCGGGCCCGAGGCCGTTGCGGAGGAGCTCGAGCCGGAGTTGGTGGCGTTGTCGGAGCCACACGCGGACAGTGCCAGCGCGCCAGCCGCGACGAGTGCAACGGCCGAGAGGCGGCCGAAACGGTTAGCCTTCACGAAATTACCCCTTCCAGGGTTCTTGAGGTGCGCCGTGCGAAGAGCGCATTCCCAGCAAGTGAGTACGAGTCGTACTTCACTCGAACCTAGGGTTCTCAGGTAAAGAATCTTGGCGTGAAAGGTGAACGGAAGGTGAACCGGAGGGAGAGTTCAGGTGACTTGTTGCGTGGAAGTCTTGCAGATCACATGGTGTAGGGACTATTAGATGCCCAGCCAACCCTCGGCGAAGGTTCGGTGAACGCCAAGGTCCGCGGCGCCGTCGTCCGCTGTGCACCCAAGGCTTCCTTAAACTTCCTGTATGAACACCCCGCAGGCAGACGTCACGGCGCCGGGCGAGGCGCGCACGCGGGTGGCCGAGGTCTCGAAAATCGCGCGCGAGCGCGCCAGGGCGGGCTGGTCCCGCACCCGGGCCTCGGCACTCCCCGCGCTCATCATGACGGTCGGCGCGGTGCTCGCCTACCTCATCGCGCACTACGCGCTGGGGCACGTCGGGCCGATCTTCGCCGCGACGTCCGCGCTCATCGCGCTCGGGTTCGGCCGCGACCTCACCGTCCGAAAGGTCCTCGAAGTCTCCGTGGGCTGCACGCTCGGGATCGTGCTGGGCGACCTGATGGTCACGTTCTTCGGCGGCGGGATCTGGCAGGCCGGCGTAGTCCTCATGGCCTCGCTGCTCCTCGCGAGGTTCCTGGACCGCGGCGTGATCTTCGCGACCCAGCTGGGCATTCAGGCGCTCTTCGTGGTGCTGCTCCCGGCTCCGATCGGCGGTCCGTTCACGCGGAGCCTGGACGCGGTGGTCGGCGGACTCGTGTCGCTGCTCATGGCGGCGCTCCTCCCGCGCGATCCGCGCGTCCAGCCGCGGCAGGACCTCGAGCGGCTCGTGGAGGCGTTCTCGGAGATGCTCCGTGAATGCGCGGAGGCGCTCACCGAGAGCGATTCGACGCGCGCGTGGCATGCACTGGTCCGGGGGCGCGGCTCCCAGAGTCTCGTCGACACGATCCGCGCTACGCTCAAGACGTCCAGCGAAGTGGTGACGATCGCGCCGGCCTACCGGCGGTTCCGCGGGGAGATCGAGGACTTCGCGCGCGGCGTCGAGTACTTGGACCTCGCCCTTCGCAACGGACGCGTCGTCGCCCGGAGACTCACAAGCACCATCAACAACGCGGCCCTCTCAGAGCACGCCGCCGAGAGCATCGCCGAGCTGCTCTCCGACATCGCGGAGTCGCTCGACTTCGTCGCGGCGGGCCTCTCCACGCGGGACCGCGAGGAGCGCCGCGTGAGCCTGCGCAGCGCACGGCTCATGCTCGAGGAAATCGCCTCGCGCGCGCACCCCAAGAAGCTCCACGTCGAGCGGCTCGAGGGCGAGGCGCTCGTGATCCTCCTGCGGCCCATGATCGTGGATCTCCTCGAGGCGACGGGCTACGACCACGACGACGCCGTGGCCCTCCTGCCCGACCTCTAGCCTGGACCCCGAGCCCTCCCAGCCGGGCCCCGGCTCGGCCCGCGCGGCGGCGGCCGGAAATGTCCGACCCCAGAACTAGCCTTGGAACATGGCTTCGAAGACCTCCGCCCGCCAATCCTCCCGCGGCGCCGCCGGCTACCGCTGCGCCGAATGCGGTTGGACCACGGTCAAGTGGGTGGGCCGCTGCGGCGAGTGCCAGGCGTGGGGCACGGTCGACGAGATCGGCGGCGCGGTCGCGCGGACGACGGCGGCCTCCTCCGTCCGCGAGCCGGCTCGCCTCATCGCCGAGGTCGATGCGAGCGAGGCTGCCTTCCTGCCCACCGGGGTATCCGAGCTCGACCGCGTCCTGGGCGGCGGCCTCGTGCCGGGCGCCGTGATCCTCCTCGCGGGTGAGCCGGGAGTCGGCAAGTCGACGCTCCTGCTCGACGTCGCGGCGAAGTTCGCCACGGGTGGCACAGGAGGCGTCCTCTACGTGACGGGCGAGGAGTCCGCGGCCCAGGTCAAGCTGCGCGCCGAGCGCATCGGCGCCGTCGCGTCAGGCCTGTACCTCTCGGCGGAGACCGACCTCGGGCAGGCCCTCGGACAGGTCGAGAAGCTCGAGCCCCGCCTGCTCGTGGTCGACTCCGTGCAGACGCTCTCGAGCGCCGAGGTCGAGGGAAGCGCGGGCGGCGTGTCCCAGGTGCGCGAGGTCGCGGCGTCGATCATCGCGGCCGCGAAGCGGCGCAACATGACGACGCTCCTGGTCGGGCACGTGACGAAAGAGGGGTCGATCGCGGGACCGCGGCTGCTCGAGCACCTCGTGGACGTCGTATGCCAGTTCGAGGGCGAGCGGCACTCGCGCCTGCGGCTCCTCCGCGCGGTCAAGAACCGCTACGGCCCCACCGACGAGGTGGGCTGCTTCGACCTCGCCGAGGAGGGGATCTCGAGCGTCACGGATCCGTCCGGGCTCTTCGTCTCCCGGACCCGCGAGCCGGTGTCGGGCACGTGCATCACCGTGACCCTCGAAGGGCGGCGCCCCCTGCTCGCGGAGGTCCAGTCGCTGCTCGCCGAGAGCACGAATTCGCAGCCACGGCGGGCCACGAGCGGGCTCGACTCCTCACGGGTCGCGATGCTGCTCGCGGTCCTCCAGCAGCGGGCGGGCTGCATCCTGCACAAGGACGACAGCTACGTCGCCACCGTGGGCGGCGTGAGGCTCAGCGAGCCCGCAACGGACCTCGCCGTGGCCCTCGCCGTGGCGTCCGCCAAGACGCGGCAGGCGCTCCCGCAGCGGCTCATTGCGTTCGGCGAAGTCGGCCTCGCGGGCGAGGTGCGACCCGTGCCCGGCATCAACCGCCGCATCCAGGAGGCCCACCGCCTCGGCTTCACCCACGCGATCGTGCCCGCGAGCCCCACCGGGCCGGGCGAGATCCCGCCCGGATTCTCGGTGCGCGAGGTCGGGCACGTGGCGGAGGCCCTCGGCCTCCTCATCACCCCTTCCTGACGCCGAATCGTTGTCGAGCAGGCGTATCCGCGCCTGTACCCGCATATACCATGGGACTCAGTGCCCGCATGGGTGCCTTTGCTGTGCCGCGAAAGGGAATGTCATATGGCTCGGAGCCCCGAGGAAGTGCTTGCCGCCACCTTGGGCAGAGTGGCACCAGGTACAGGGCTCCGCGATGGCCTCGAGCGCATTCTCCGGGGACGCACGGGCGCCCTGATCGTGCTCGGCTTCGACCGCACCGTCGAATCCATCTGTTCCGGCGGCTTCGAGATCGGCATCGACTTCTCCCCCACCCGACTCCGCGAGCTCGCGAAGATGGACGGCGCGATCGTCATGGACCGCGAGGCCAAGACGATCATCCGAGCCGCCGTCCACCTTGTGCCTGACTCAACCATTCCCACGGCGGAATCCGGGACGCGGCACCGCACCGCGGAGCGCGTCGCGATCCAGACCGGCCTTCCCGTCATCTCGGTGAGCCAGTCGATGCAGATCATCGCGCTGTACATCCGCGGCCTCCGGTACGTGCTCGAGGGATCGGAAAAGGTGCTCGCCCGCGCGAACCAGGCCCTCGCGACGCTCGAGCGCTACCGTGCCCGCCTCGACCAGGTGACCAACTCGCTCTCGGCCCTCGAGATCGAGGCCATGGTGACCGTCCGCGACGTCGCCCAGACCCTCCAGCGCCAGGAGATGGTGCGGCGGATCTCGGAGGAGATCGGCCAGTACGTCCTCGAGCTCGGCGAGGACGGCAGGCTCCTCTCGCTCCAGCTCGAGGAGCTGACGGTCGGGCGCGGACCGGGCAGCGACGTCGTCATCCGCGACTATGCCGGCGACGAAGCGACCGCGGAGACGATCGACAGCGCCGTCGAGGCCCTCTCAGCGCTGTCCGCGACGGACCTCATCGACCTCAACCGCATTGCGGGGATCCTCGGGTACGCGGGCGGCGAGGCAACCCTCGACGCCGTCGTCGAGCCTCGCGGCTACCGGCTCATCACGGGCCTCAAGCCGGTTCCGCGCGCCGTCGCCGACCGGCTGGTCGACCACTTCGGAGGCCTCCAGAACCTCATGGCAGCCACGATCGAGGACCTCATGACCGTGGACGGCATCGGCGAGCAGCGTGCGCGGACCGTGCGCGAGGGGCTCAGCCGCATGGCCGAGGCAAGCCTCCTGGACCGCTTCCTCTGAGCCTTCCGCGGTGGCAGGGCTACTGAAGCTCGAACACTGCCTTCTTGCTCTGGATCGAGCCGAGCGAGGTCGTGAGCACGTACTGGCCGGGCCGCGGCTTAATCGTCACGGCCTTGCACCCCTCGGTCGAGCGCACGCGCGGCCACGGGAAGTTCGCGGTCTCGCTCGCGCCGGGCGCGAGCGTCTTCACGAGATCGGCGGAGCCGTCCTGGCAGTCCTTCGAGTCGAAGATGCGATCTGCCCCGCTCGCGACGAGGTATTCCATCTGAGACGTTCCGACGTTGACGGGGCACGGGATCGAGTTCTGGTTCGTGACCTTGAGCGTCAGGACCGGGTTCTCCGTGGGCGCGTAGACCGTCTTGTCGGTCGAGGCGGCGACCGCGATCTTGGCCGGGTCGCACGTGGGCGTCGCCGTGGCGCTCGGGGTGGCGCTCGGAGCAGCGCTCCCAGTAGCGGCCGCGGTCGGCGACGCGCCTGCGGAAGGCGCGGGGGCGGAGGCAGACGGGGTGGCGACGGGCCCGGCGTCGTCCGCGGTGCGGGACGGGGCAGCGTGACCGGCAGCGCGGACGAGCCCGACCGCTCCCCACGCTCCCACTCCGAGGAGCACGAGGAGGCAGGCCAGAAGCGTCGCCAGGACCACGCGCCGGCGCCGGTAGACGGCGGGACTCTGACGGCCGGCGGGTCGAGCAGCCTTGCCGCCCCCGCCTCCGTTCCGCGCCCCCGAACTCTTTCCGCCCTGCCGTGCCATGCTTCTAGGCTAGGAAAGCTTCCTACCCGAGGCGCGACGCCGCGCCGCGCGGCTAGAGTGGAATGGCCCACCCGACCCGAGGAGCACCCCTGACCGCGACCGCCGAAGCCGACGTCATCGGAGGCCTGCACCGCGCCCTCGCCGACTGGTTCGCCGCCGAGGCCCGGGACCTCCCGTGGCGGCATCCGGACTGCTCGCCGTGGGGGATCCTCGTGAGCGAGGTGATGCTCCAGCAGACGCCCGTAGTGCGCGTGCTCCCCGTGTGGCGCGAATGGATGAAGCGGTGGCCCCGGCCCGCGGACCTCGCGGCGGAGGCGGCCGGCGAGGCCGTGCGGGCGTGGGGTCGACTCGGCTACCCGCGACGCGCCCTCCGCCTGCACGCGGCGGCCACGGTGATCGCGGACGAGTATGGCGGCAGCCTCCCCGACACCGAGGAGGGCCTCCTCGCGCTTCCCGGCGTGGGCGGCTACACGGCGGCCGCCGTCGCAGCCTTCGCGTTCGGGCGACGAGCCGCGGTGGTCGACACCAACATCCGGCGGGTCCACGCCCGGCTCGTGCGGGGCGAGGCGCTTCCCGCCCCTTCGCTCACCGCGGCCGAACGTCGCCTCGCGGAGGAACTCCTCCCGGACGACCGCGGCGCCTCCGTGCGCTGGAACGTCGCCGCGATGGAGCTCGGCGCGATCGTGTGCACGGCGCGCTCGCCGCGGTGCGACGCGTGCCCCGTCGCCAGCGCGTGCGCGTGGCGCGCCGCGGGCGAGCCCCCGCCGTCGTATGTCCCCAAGGGGCAGGCGTGGCACGGCACGGATCGCCAGGTGCGCGGCGCCGTCATGGCCGTGCTGCGGGCCGCCTCGCGGCCCGTGCCGCGAGTGCTCTTCGAGGGCCCCGGGCCGGCTGTCGCAGACGACGGCGGCCCCGTCGCCGCCCAGCTCGCCCGCCTCCACGCTCTGGCCCCGGCCCCCGAGCAGCTCGAGCGCTCCCTCGAAGGGCTCCTCGCCGACGGCCTCGCCGCGGAGCACGACGGCGGCCTCGCCCTTCCGTAGATTGTGGCCGGAACGCTCCCGAAATGGCGTTGTGTCCCGCCCGCGACGGGCCTAGCCTCAGGCCATGGCAGGCGTGCGGACGTTGGGCGCCGCGCTCGCGTGGGCCCTCGGGACAGGCGTGCTCGTGACAGCGTGCGTGGTCCCACAGCCGATCGCGTGCCCCATGATCGCCATGGCGCCCGCAGTCACGATCCACGTCACCGCCGGGCGAGCCGCAACCCTCGACCCGTCTTACTTGACGGGCGAGGCCTGCCAGGACGGGAAGTGCCACGGCGGTCGGCTCACGCTCTCGGACGATTCAGGTCCCAACACCGAGCCCGGCGCACAGCGGGCCACGATCATGATGCTGACTCTCACCGAGAACCCCATCGATCTGACGGTCTCCGGGAGGACGACCTCGGGCCAGTCCATCGGAGAAGCCCATGTGAGATTCGCTCCACGGGTCGAGTACCCATGGGGGCGTCAGTGCCAGCGCGCCCTCGTCGCCGAGGCGACGCTGGACGATCACGGCCTCTACGCAGGCTGAGCTCTTCCTTCGCGGCTGTTCATTCGCGCGGCTGTTCATTCGCGCGGCTGTTCATTCGCGCGGTTACTCCTTCGCGCGGCCCGGGAGCCAGCGGATCATGCGCGTGTTGCCGAGCGTGTTCGGCTTGACCCGGGCGAGGTCGAGGAACTCCGCGACACCCTCGTCAGAGGAGCGCAGGAGCTCGGAGTACACCTCGGGGTCCACAGCCGACTGGTCCGCCATGACCTCGAAGCCGTGCCGCTCGAAGAAGGGCACCTCGAAGGTGAGGCAGAAGACGCGCTGCACGCCGACCTCAACCGCGTCGGCGAGCAGCTGCTCGACGAGCGCGTGGCCCACGCCGCGTCCGCGCCACGAGTCCGCCGCAGCGAGCGTGCGCACCTCGCCGAGGTCCTCCCACATCACGTGGAGCGCGCCGCAGCCGATGACGTCCCCCTCGGGCGTCTCGGCGACGCGGAACTCCTGGATCGCCTCGAAGTACGCCACCGACTCCTTCGAGATCAGGATGCGCCGCTCTGAGAGGGGCGCAACGAGCCGCTTGATGGCCGCGACGTCGCTCGTGCGGGCGCGTCGCACCCGGAAGGGCGGGGCGGCGGGCTCGGTCACAGAGGGAAGGGGGGCGGTCATGCAGCCATCCTAGTGGCGGGGCATGGCCGGCCCGGACCCGCTCGACCGGTGCCGGGGAGCACCGGTCGAGCGGTCGAGCACCGGCAGAAGGGTCAGAGACCGAGTTCCTTCGGCAGCTCCCGCGACTCGCCGAGGACGTGCTCGGCAAGGAACGCGTTCACCACCCCGTACCAGACCTTCGCGTGCTGCGGCTTGAGGATCCAGTGGTTCTCGTCCGGGAAGTACAGGAAGCGGTGCGGCGTGCGTCCCTCGGCATCCGTGGCGAGCTGAGACTCGCTCAGGAGCTCGTACCAGAGGCGCAGGCCGTCGCCGATCGGCACGCGGTAGTCCTTGTCGCCGTGAATCACGAGCATGGGCGTGCGGATCTCGCCGACCGCGCGGTGCGGCGAGTGCGCCTCCGTCATCGCGTCGTCCATCTCCTTGGCCCAGAACTGGGCGAGGTCGGTGGTCTTGCCGAAGCCGTCGAGGGCCCAGAGGCTCGCGTGGGTCACGATCGAACGGAACCGGTCGGTGTGCCCTGCGACCCAGTTCGCCATGTACCCGCCGAACGAGCCGCCCATCGCGGCCGTCCGCTCGGCGTCGAGGTCGGGCCGCTCGAGGGCAGCGTCCGTGATGGTCATGAGGTCGGTGAACGGCTCGGCACCCCACCGGCCCCAGCCACGTTGGATGAAGTCCTGCCCGTAGCCCGTCGAGAGCGCCGGGTCGGGGAGGAGGACGGCGTAGCCCTGGGCCACCATGAGCCACGGGTTCCAGCGCCACGTCCACGCGTTCCACGAGCCGATGGGGCCGCCGTGGATCCAGAGGAGGAGCGGATGCTTGGCCTGGCCGGCGGTGTCCGCGGCGGCTTCGTGTCCGGCGTCCGTCGAAACGGACGACGGCGGGAGCGCGAGCCACGCGCGCAGGGGCGAGCCATCCGCCGCCGTCGCCGTGACCTCCTCGAGCCGGCCGGGGATCTCCGGACGCTCCACGGGGTTCTGCAGCCGCGTGACGTCCCCCGTGACGAGGTCGATGCGCACCACCTCGGCCGGGAACAGGTAGGAGCTGCGAAGCGCGTAGGCACTCGCCCCGTCCGGCGCGACGACGACGTCGGTGTACGCCGCGTCGTCGAGCGTCACCCGGGTGACCGCACCGCTCGCGGCGTCGATGCGGAACACCGGTGAGCGGCCGGCGTCGTCCGCTGTGACGAGCAGCGCGGAGCCATCGGGGAGCCACTCGGCAGGGTGCGCGAACCGGTCCCAGTCGCCGGCGAGGCGACGGAACTCGCCGCTCTCGAGGTCGAGGAGGTGGAGCTCGCTCGTGTAGGACTGGGTCGGCGTGGTCTGGGGCTCGACGACGACCGCGAGGCGCGTGCCGTCCGGGCTCACCGGTCCGGGGAAGAAGTCGATGCCGTCCTTCGAGAGCAGCGTGCGGCGCGTGCCCGTCGCGACGTCGACCGCGACAAGTTCCATGCGGAGATCCGCCTTCGCGAGTGGCCGCACAAGCCCTGCGTACAGGGTCGAGCCGTCCGGGCTCACCGTGGCCTCGCCGAACATGAGGCCGTTCCCGATGCCGGGCGTGAGGTTGCGGAGCTCGAGGTCCGGGCCCTCGTCGACCGTGCCCGGCTTGCCGGGCTCGGCCTCCTTGGCCGAACGTTCGACGGCGAACAGCCGCGCCTCGTCGGGGCCGAGGTCGGAGTCCCAGAAGCGCACCGGGTAGGCCGAGTGCAGGATCGCGGCGACCTTGGCGTCCTTGCGGGCCTTGCGCCGCTCCTCGTCGTTGGCCTCGTCGGAGCTGCCCGGGAGGACGGGCGCCTGGACGAACGTCGCGTCCGCGGCTCGGGCGGAGAGGACCTTCGCCACCCCGCCGGCCCGGCTCACGACGACGCGCGCTTCGCCGCCGTCTCGCGGCAGGAGCCACAGGGCGTTGACCGGCTCGTCGTCCGGCTTCTCGGGATCCGGGCGGGCGGATGTGAAGAAGAGGTCGCCGCTCGCGGAGAAGGCAGCCCCGGCCTCCCCCTTCGCGCTCCGGGTGATGCGCCGCGCGGGTCGCTCGCCCGCCGGGTCGACCTCCCAGAGCGCCGAGCGGTACTCCGTGCCCTTGCCGTTGAGCGTCGCGACCGCGGTCACGAGGCGCGTGCCGTCAGGACTCAGCGCGAGGCCTGAGAGGCGTGGGATGGACACGTAGTGGTCCAGGTCGTGGAACGGGGTCGCGGGGGCGGGCTTCTGCTCAGTCGCGGCGTCCGCTGAGGGATGGGAGGGGATTTCGGTCTGGGTCTCGGCAGTCTGGGCGCTCATGGTCCGATTCAACTCGGAAAGTGGCGCAGAACACAGAGGCGTTCACTCCAGGTGAAACACTTCTTTCACGTCCGGTGCCTGGGGAATGGCTCACACGGGGTCGTCGAAGCCGCGCTCGACTTGCTCGCGGACGAGGTCCACAGCTCTTTCGGCATCGGGCCCGGAGGCCTCGACCACAAGCTGCTCGCCCTTCCTGGCGCCGAGTGCCATGAGCGCCATGACCGACTGCGCGTCCGCGCCGTTGATCGTGATGCCGGCGTCGAGCTGGGAGAGCCGGCCCGCGAGGACCGCCGCGGGGCGGGCGTGCAGCCCCGCCCGGTTCGACAGCGTCACGACGGCCGAGGCAGCGGGCTCGCCCACCTCCGGGGCCTCCTCCACGGGCGCGCACGGCACGGCCTCCTCGGCGGCGCGGGCCACGGCGTCGACGCCCGCCCCCGACTCGGCCGCGACGGCCGCCGCAACGGCCCCCTCGACGAGCGCCGCGTCCGCGAGCCGGACCCGCGAGCGCTGCTCGTCGCCGAGGAACTCGAGCACCGACTCCGCCGTCATGACGGCGGACCCGAGGTCGGTCAGGACCACAACGCCCTCGCCGCGGTCCGCCTCCGCGATCCCGTTCATGATCTTCTCGAAGCTCGTGCCGAGGCCCCCGCCGTCGGCTCCGCCGGCCGCGACGAGCGGCACGGAGCGTGCCATCTGCTCGGCGAGCTCGACGACGCCCTCGGCGAGGCGTGCGCTGTGGGAGACGATGAGGAGCCCGACGCGCGTCACTCGGCACCCGCGCTGATCTCGGACACAGCCGCGGTCACCGCGGCGCGCAGGATGTACGACGTCGAAACCGCACCTGGGTCGAGATGCCCGGCGCTGCGTTCCCCGAGGTAGCTCGCGCGGCCCTTCCGAGCCACGAGCGGCTTCGTCGCGAGCGCGCCCGCCTCGGCAGCCGACGCCGCGGCAGCCAAGGCCGCTTCGCCGTCGCCCGCTCGGCCCGCGGCATCGACGGCCGGCGCCCACGCGTCGACCATCGTCTTGTCTCCCGGCTCGGCCTTGCCGCGCGCCACCACGCCGTCGCGCGCTGCGGCCAGCATCGCCTCGACCGTCGGACCGTCGAGCGCGTCCCGCTCCCCCACTGCGACGGACGCGCGGAGGAAGGCCGTGCCGTAGAGCGGGCCCGCGGCGCCGCCCACCTTGCTCATGAGCATCGTGGCCGCGAGCTTGAGCGCCGCCGCGACCGAGCCGCTCGGGCCCTCGTCGAGCTTCTCGACGACCGCCTGGAACCCGCGGTCCATGTTCTCGCCATGGTCGCCGTCGCCGATCGCCCGGTCGAGGTCGATGAGCTCCTCGCGGCGCGCGGCGAGAACGCGCGCGCATTCGCGAAGCCAGCGGTCGGCCCAGGCTGCATCCAATTCCGTCATCTCACACTCCCCATCGCAGTGCCGGCGTGTTGACCGGCGCGTCCCACAGTTCCGTGAGCTCGTCGTCCAGCCGCAGGACCGTCACAGAACAGCCTTGCATCTCGAGCGCCGTGACGTAGTTGCCCACGAGGCTCCGCTCTACGGCCACCCCACGCTCGGCGAGCAGCTGAGCCGCGCGCCGGAACACGATGTAGAGCTCGGACAGAGGCGTTCCACCCATGCCGTTGACCACGAGGAGAGCCCGCTGGCCCGGGGCGAGCCCGAGGTCGTCGAGGACCGGCTCGAGGAGGTGATCCGTGAGCGCGTCCGCCGGCTCGAGGCCCGCTCGCCGCCTCCCGGGCTCGCCGTGGATGCCGACGCCGATCTCGATCTCGTCCTCGCCGAGTTCGAAGCTCGGCTTCCCGACGTGCGGGACCGTGCACGGCGCGAGCGCGAGGCCCATGGACCGGACGTTCTGCACGACCCTGCGTCCGATCGCCTCGACGGCGTCGAGCGAATCGCCGCGCTCGGCGGCCGCGCCCGCCATCTTCTCGACGAGGACCGTGCCCGCGACGCCGCGCCGGCCGGCTGTGTAGAGCGAGTCCTCGACCGCGACGTCGTCGTTGACCAGCACGGTCCGGACATCGATGCCCTCGGCCGCGCACAGTTCGGCGGCGGTCTCGAAGTTGAGCACGTCGCCGGTGTAGTTCTTCACGATATGGACGACGCCGGCGCCTCCGTTTGCGGCCTGGGTCGCCGGAATGATCTGGTCGGGTGTGGGCGAGGTGAAGACGGCGCCCGGGACAGCGGCGTCGAGCATGCCCTGGCCCACGTATCCCGCATGCAGCGGCTCATGACCGCTGCCCCCTCCGGAGACGACGCCCACCTTGCCGGGCATCGCCCCGCCCGCCCGGGTGATGTAGGCCGGGTCGAGATGCACCTCGACGAGGTCTCGGTGGGCGAGGCCGAAGCCCTCGAGGGTCTCCCCGACGACCGCCCGCGGATCGTTGATGAGCTTCTTCACGCCGCTCCTTCGATCGGTCCAGCCAAGGGCCGCCGCCCGCGCCGCGCACGGAGGCGCCCAGCACGCCTGACGCTCTGGAGCCTACCGGGGTGCCGCGCCGCTGTGTAGGCGGCCCGAGTCTGGCCTCGCGCCGCCTGGGGCGACCGCGCCTGCGGGGACAGTGGTTAGGCTGTGATGGAGCACACTTCCCTCGCAGGCCAGAATCTCGCAGGCCAGAATGCAGTGCAGACCAGAGGGCCGTTGAGGCCGGAAGGGTGGTAGCCATGGGTTCCACAGCCGAGTGGGGCCTTGCCGTCTCGGTGTTCGTTGCCGCGCTCGTGGAAATGGTCGAGGCCCTCACGATCGTCCTCGCGATGGGCATGACCCGGGGCTGGAAGTCCGCGCTGGCCGGCGTCGGGGCAGCGCTAGTGGCGTTGTCCGCCTTCACGGCGGCCACCGGCTACGCCCTCGCCACCTGGCTGCCGCGAGCGAGCCTCCAGCTCGTCGTCGGGATCCTGCTCCTCATCTTCGGCCTGCAGTGGCTCCGCAAGGCCATCCTCCGCTCGTCTGGACGGAAGGCGCTCCACGACGAGGCGCAGGTCTACGAGAAGGAGACCCAAGCCGCCCAGGCCGCCGCGCACGATGTCCGGTTCGGGCTCGACTGGTTCTCCTTCGTGGTGAGCTTCAAGGGCGTCTTCCTCGAGGGCGTCGAGGTGGTCTTCATCGTCATCACGTTCGGGCTCAACGCCCGCAACATGCCGGTCGCGATTCTGGGTGCCGCCGCCGCATTCGTCGTGGTGCTGCTGTTGGCCGTCGTCGTCCACGCGCCGCTCACGAAGGTTCCGGAGAACACGCTCAAGTTCTGCGTGGGGCTGCTCCTCGCGACGTTCGGGACGTTCTGGTCGATCGAGGGGCTCGGCAGCCTGACGCCCTCCCATCAGGCGCTCGAGTGGCTCGGCTCCGACCTAGCCCTGCTGCCGATCCTGGCCGGCTGGCTCGTGCTGAGCGCCGTCCTCATCAGGGTTCTGAAGGTGCGGCCCACCCGGCCCGCCCCCGTCGGCTCTGCGGCTGTTCCGCAGGGGAAGGCCTAGGCCATGAAGCTCGTGAGAGGGTTCCTGCGGTTCTGGTACGACTTCATCATCGGGGACGACTGGAAGGTCGCCGCCTCGGTGGTGGCTGTCCTCGCCATCGGGGCAGGTTTCGTCCTCGCCGGGTTCGGAAGCACGCCCGTCTTCGCGCCGCTTCTCGCGGTCGGGCTCGCGGCCGCCTTCACGGTGGCACTCGCGATCGACGTCAGGCCGCGGCCCCCGAAGCGCTGAGCAGCCCGCTCCCCTAGAACCGTCTCGGGTACACCAACTCCCGCATTTCCCCGTCTCGGGTACACCAACTCCCGCCTTTTCGCGTCTCGGGTACACCAACTCCCGCACACAAAAGCGGCGGCCCCTCACCAGGTTCGGTGAGGGGCCGCCGTCGTCCGTTCTTTAGGCGCCGAGTTCCTTCTGGCCGCCGCCCTTCGCGGCAGCGACGACCTCAGGGACGCGCGGGCGCTGGGTGCCGGTGAAGGTGAACTTCGCCGTGTCCCCCTCGCCATCGACGTCGACGAGCACGATGTCTCCCGAGGAGAGATCGCCGAACAGGATCCGCTCGGAGAGCTGGTCCTCGATCTCGCTCTGGATCACGCGGCGCAGCGGGCGGGCGCCCATCGCGGGGTCGTAGCCGCGCGTCGCGAGCAGGACCTTCGCCTTCGGCGTGAGCTCGATGCCCATGTCCTTGTCCTTGAGCCGCTTCTCGAGCCGCTCGATGAAGAGGTCGACGATCTCGATGATCTCTTCCTGCGTGAGCTGCGGGAACACGACCACGTCGTCGACGCGGTTGAGGAACTCGGGGCGGAAGTGCTGCTTGAGCTCCTCAGTCACGCGGGCCTTCATGCGCTCGTAGCTCGTCTTCGTGTCCGTGCCGGACTGGAAGCCGGTCATGACGCCCTTCGAGATGTCCCGGGTGCCCAGGTTGGTCGTCATGATGATGATCGTGTTCTTGAAGTCCACGACCCGACCCTGGCTGTCCGTGAGACGCCCGTCCTCGAGGATCTGCAGGAGCGAGTTGAAGAGATCCGCGTGGGCCTTCTCGACCTCGTCGAAGAGGACCACGGAGAACGGCCGGCGGCGCACCTTCTCGGTGAGCTGGCCGCCCTCTTCGTAGCCGACGTAGCCCGGAGGGGCACCGAAGAGCCGCGAGACCGTGTGCTTCTCGGAGAACTCGGACATGTCGAGCGTGATGAGCGCGTCCTCTTCGCCGAACAGGAACTCGGCGAGGGCCTTGGCGAGCTCGGTCTTGCCGACGCCGGTCGGGCCAGCGAAGATGAACGACCCGCCCGGACGCTTCGGGTCCTTGAGGCCAGCCCGCGTGCGGCGGATCGAGCGGGACAGCGCCTTGATGGCATCGTCCTGGCCGACCACGCGCTTGTGCAGCTCGTCTTCCATGTGCAGGAGCCGCGAGGACTCCTCCTCCGTGAGCTTGAACACGGGGATGCCGGTCGAGTTCGCCAGCACCTCGGCCACGAGCTCCTCGTCCACCTCGGCCACGCCGT
This sequence comes from Sinomonas albida, assembly GCF_004919045.1. Taxonomy (GTDB): domain Bacteria; phylum Actinomycetota; class Actinomycetes; order Actinomycetales; family Micrococcaceae; genus Sinomonas; species Sinomonas albida. The sequence goes on along the minus strand of NZ_SWDW01000013.1, from coordinate 106,044 downwards.
CCATGTCGCCCGACTTCCAGGCCCGCTCACGCTCGGCGCGCTCCGAAATGAGCCGCTGCTCCTTGTCGCGGAGCGATGCGGCGCCCTCGAAGTCCTGCGCGTCGATCGCGGACTCCTTCTCGAGCTTGAGCCCGGCGATGCGCTCGTCCAGCGCCTTGAGCTCCGGCGGCGCCGTCATCCGGCGGATGCGCAGGCGCGCGCCCGCCTCGTCGATGAGGTCGATCGCCTTGTCGGGCAGGAACCGGTCGCTGATGTAGCGCTCGGAGAGGTTCGCCGCAGCGGCGAGGGCACCGTCCGTGATGGTCACGCGGTGGTGTGCCTCGTAGCGGTCACGGAGGCCCTTGAGGATCTCGATGGTGAGCGCGACCGTCGGCTCGGCGACCTGGATCGGCTGGAAGCGGCGCTCGAGCGCGGCGTCCTTCTCGATGTGCTTGCGGTACTCGTCAAGCGTGGTGGCACCGATGGTCTGGAGCTCGCCGCGGGCGAGCATCGGCTTGAGGATGCTGGCCGCGTCGATCGCGCCCTCGGCGGCACCCGCGCCTACGAGGGTGTGGATCTCGTCGATGAACAGGATGATGTCGCCGCGCGTGCGGATCTCCTTGAGGACCTTCTTGAGGCGTTCCTCGAAGTCACCACGGTAGCGCGAGCCGGCCACGAGGGAGCCGAGGTCGAGCGTGTAGAGCTGCTTGTCCTTGATGGTCTCCGGGACGTCGCCGCGCACAATCGCCTGGGCGAGGCCCTCGACGACGGCGGTCTTGCCGACGCCAGGCTCGCCGATCAGCACCGGGTTGTTCTTGGTGCGGCGCGAGAGGACCTGCATGACGCGTTCCATCTCGTGCTCGCGCCCGATGACGGGATCCAGCTTGTTCTCGCGGGCGGCCTGCGTGAGATTGCGGCCGAACTGGTCGAGGACCACGGATCCGGCGGGGCTGCCCTCGGGCTGGCCGGGGCCGGTTCCGGCGGACGCGGTCTCCTTGCCCTGGTAGCCGGACAGAAGCTGGATGACCTGCTGCCGCACGCGGTTGAGGTCGGCCCCGAGCTTCACGAGCACCTGAGCCGCGACACCCTCGCCCTCACGGATGAGGCCCAGAAGGATGTGCTCGGTGCCGATGTAGTTGTGGCCGAGCTGCAGCGCCTCGCGCAGAGACAGCTCGAGGACCTTCTTGGCACGCGGCGTGAACGGAATGTGTCCGGACGGGGCCTGCTGTCCCTGCCCGATGATCTCCTGCACCTGCTCGCGCACACCGTCCAGGGAGATACCAAGGGACTCGAGCGCCTTGGCGGCAACTCCCTCCCCCTCGTGGATGAGGCCCAGAAGGATGTGCTCGGTGCCGATGTAGTTGTGGTTGAGCATGCGGGCCTCTTCTTGGGCCAGCACGACCACGCGACGGGCGCGGTCTGTGAATCTCTCGAACATCGCTCGAACTCCCCGGTCTTACTGTTGGGTGCAGCGCTGCCATAGACAGCACTGGCGCGTACATCGATGCTACGTGCAGGGGCCCCGCTGCACAGCGCTGTTCGCCACAGGGTGAACGCGCGAGTAGCTTGCCGGCCGCCCCTGGGGCTTTTGCACATTCATTGGAGAATTCTTTAATGTGACATCACAAATGCAGAGAAACCCGGCGCTTCGCGCGCCGGGTTTCTCTGCGTAATGGTGAAGGCTTGGTTCAGCCGTTCGCCTTGTGGTAGGCCTCTTGGATCTCAGCCTGGATACGACCCCGGCTATTAACGCTGTAGCCGTTGTCGCGAGCCCACTGGCGGATCTTCGCGGATTCTGAATTGCGGGAACCGCCCGTACCTGCGGCCCGGCGGGGCGCCTGTGCACCGCGGGCGGAGGACTTGCGGGCCACGGAAACGTATTCCTGCAGCGCCTCGCGAAGCTTGGAAGCGTTCGCGTGGGAGAGGTCAACCTCGTAGCTTGACCCGTCGAGGCCAAAACGAACGGTCTCGTCGGCCGAGCCGCCGTCGAGGTCGTCGACGAGGATGATCTTGACTTTCTGTGCCATGGGCTACTCTCTCTGTCGGTGCTGGGGGATCGGGCATTCACTCAAGCACTGCATACTTCGAGCTGGCCGGCAATTCGGCTATCCGGTTATCAGCGAACGGTTAATGCACTGCCATTATGCTTCTGCGCTGGCACCGCGTCAAAACGTATCACCCGGCTGTTGGGGAGCTTTTACCCTCGTCCCTCTGCTGCGCTTCCCTTTCGGCGCGGGCCAAGGCCTCGCGCTCCGACTTGTCCGCGTTGAAAATTGCCCTGATCGCGAACCAGAAAATGAGCCCGACAACGATCGGGGGAAGCAGGACGGCTACGTAATCCATGTTAGTTTGCCTCAGGCTTGAGCAGGGGGAAGAGGATGGTCTCGCGAATGCCGGCCGTCGTGAAGAGCATCACGAGCCGGTCGATCCCGAGGCCGATGCCGCCCATGGGCGGAGCTCCGTATTCGAGCGCACGGAGGAAGTCCTCGTCAAGCTGCATCGCCTCGTCGTCGCCCTCGGCCGCAAGCCGGGACTGCTCGGTGAGGCGCTCGCGCTGGACGACGGGGTCGATGAGTTCGGAGAATGCAGTTCCGCGCTCCATTCCGCCGATGATGAGATCCCAGGCCTCGATGAGGCGCGGATCGTCTCGGTGCGGCCGCGCGAGCGGCTGGGCCGAGGGCGGATAGTCGTAGACGAAAGTCGGATTCAGCAGGGTGGGCTCGACAATATCGCCAAAGAGCTCGATGACGGCCTTTTCGGCACTCCACAGAGGATCCGTCTTGACTCCGTGCCGGTCGCCGATCTCCAAGAGCCGCTCGAGCGGAGTATCCGGGGTGATCTCTTCGCCAACAGCCTCGGAAATTCCGGGGTAGACGCCAAGCCACCGCCATTCGCCGTCGAGATCGATCGTGCCCTCTGGCGTTTCGATCTTCCGAGTGCCCACGACGTCCGCGACGTTCAGGATGATCTCCCGCATGCGTTCGGCCATGGTGAATTGATCACCATACGCTTCATAGCATTCAAGAGTTGTAAATTCCGGGCTGTGGGTCGAATCCACGCCTTCGTTACGGAAGACGCGGCCGATCTCGTAAACCCGCTCGATACCGCCGACGACCGCGCGCTTGAGGTAGAGCTCCGTGGCAATGCGCAGCGTCATGCGCTGATCGAAGGCATTGAGGTGCGTCTCAAACGGGCGGGCGGTCGCACCACCGTGAATGAGGTTGAGCATGGGAGTCTCGACCTCGACGTAACCGTGCGAATCGAGCGTATTGCGGACCGACTTGGTGATCTTCGCCCGCGTATAGACCATCTCGCGGGCTTCTTCGCGCACGAGGAGGTCGACGTAGCGCTGGCGAACCCGAGTTTCTTCATTGAGTTCCGCGTGCAGCGTCGGCAGCGGACGGAGGGCCTTGGACGCCATCTTCCATTCGTCCGCCATGACCGAGAGCTCGCCTCGCTTCGAGGAGATGACCTCGCCGTGGATGAAGACGTGGTCCCCGAGGTCCACGAGGGACTTCCAGTCGGAGAGGCGCTCCTCGCCGACATTGGCGAGGCTCAGCATGGCCTGAAGGCGCGTTCCATCGCCCTCCTGGAGGGTCGCGAAGCACAGCTTGCCGGTGTTGCGCACAAAGACGACGCGGCCGACGACGCCGACGAAGTCGCCTGTCGCGGTGTCCGGCTCAAGGTCCGGGTGCTTCTCGCGGATCTCCGCGAGAGAGTGACTACGCTCGAGCTTGACCGGGTAAGGCTCTTCGCCGCGCGCAATCAGCTTGCCGCGCTTCTCGAGGCGAACATGCATCTGTTCGCTCGCATCGGCCGGTTCCGTGCCTCCGGTGGCGGTATTCTCTGCAGTCACAGTCTTCAATTCTAGGGCAGGCTACGTGGGCTAGGCTCATCCCATGGCAGGTACTCAGATCCACGCCTCGACTGTCGCAACGCGAGACGGAGCGATCCTCGAGCTGCTCACCGCCGCGAGTGGGGACGGGCAGGCCGATGGAGGCGTCGTCGTCGTCCATGGATCGATGGTGACCGCGGAGCTGTACCGCGAGCTCGCGCTCCGCCTCGCGGAGTCGCTCCGAGCGCCAGTGCACGTGTACAACAGGCGCGGCCGTGGGGCGTCCTCGCCGCAGCCCGAGAACTACTCGCTTGCGGTCGAGATCGCCGATCTCGGCGCGGTGCTCGCGCACACCGGATCCCAATCGGTCTTCGGGCACAACTACGGGGGCTGCATCGCGCTCAACGCGGGGCGCACGCTCGACATCACGCAGCTCGCGGTCTACGACCCCATCATCTCGTTCAACGGCAGCTACAACGCCGACTGGCTCGACGACTACGAGGCCGCGCTTCAGCACGGCGACGAGGAGAAGGCCCTCGCCGTGCTGCTGCGCGGGCTGCAGGCCGCCGGCCCGATCTCGAAGCTTCCCCTGCCGGTTCTGACGGTGCTCAACCGAATCGGGAGCCGAATGCAGCCGGGCAAGACGCTGACCCGGCTCCTGCCTACGGGTCCGCGGGAGATCCGGGCCGTCGTCGCGGCCGATTCGAAGGCCAAGCCGTTCGAGCAGCTTCCGCTCGAGACGCTTGTCCTGGTGGGCGGCGCGAGCCCGGAGTACTTCTCGGAGGCCAAGGCGAAGCTCGACGGCGTCCTGCCCGCCTCGGATTTCGGCGTCCTGCCCAAGCTGGCGCACGATGCTCCCGAGCGCCCGGCGCGGGTGCTCATCGAGCGCCTGACCGAGTTCTTCTCCAGCTGACGGGTCGTCTCGGGTACAGAAACTCACTCGCCTGAGCATCTCGGGTACAGAAACTCTCCCGCCAGAGCATCTCGGGTACAGAAACTCTCCCGCCAGAGCATCTCGGGTACAGAAGTTTCTGTACCCGAAACGAGCGAACCCGAAAGTATCTGTACCCGAGACGGTCTAGGGCGAGAGTATCTGTACCCGAGACGGTCCAGGGCGGGCGTATCTGTACCCGAGACGAGGGGGGGTTAGCGGGCCTTGAGCGGCATGTTGTCGATGAGGCGGACGTCGCCGACCTTCGCAGCGACGATCGCGAGCGCCTCCCCCGTGAACGGCGTCTCGCGGCAGTTGACCGCGAGCGGCTCGAGCGTCTCGGGATCCACGACTTCGAAATAGTCGAGTTCGACGCCTGGCTGCGAGGCGATCAGGGCGACTGCGTCGTCCGGCTCGAGGGGTTCGTGCGCCGCGGCGCGATCGTCCACGAGCCGCAGCGCCCGCGAGAGCACGAGCGCCGCCTCGCGCTGCTCGGGAGTCAGGAATTGGTTGCGGCTCGAGAGGGCCAGACCATCCTCGGCCCTCACGATCGGGACTCCGACCACGTCCACCGGGAAGTCGAGATCCTTGACCATGCGTCGCACGATCGCGAGCTGCTGCGCGTCCTTCTGCCCGAAGTACGCGCGGACAGTGGCCGGCCGGCCCGCGACGGGCCCTGGCAGAGCAAGGTGGAACAGCTTCGCGACCACCGTGAGCACACCGTCGAAGTGGCCCGGGCGCGAAGCACCCTCCCATTTGGAAGCGAGGGGGCCGGCCGTCACGCGGACCAGCGGATCGCCGCCCGGATACATCTCCTCCACGCTCGGCGCGAACGCGAGGTCGACCCCCGCCGACTCGAGGAGCTCCGCGTCGGCCTCGAGCGTACGCGGGTAGCGGTCGAGATCCTTCGGGTCCCCGAACTGCAGCGGGTTGACGAAAATGCTCGCTGCGACCACGTCGTTCTCTGCGACAGCCGCCTCCGCGAGCATGCGGTGTCCGTCGTGGAGGGCACCCATGGTAGGGACAAGCCCGAGCGAGGCCCTGGGGGCTGGGGAATCGACGAGCCCGAGCGAGGCCCTGGGGGCTGGGGAATCGACGAGCCCGAGCGAGGCCCCCGAAGAGCCTCCGCTCCCCCGGCGCCCACCGTACTCGCCGAGCAGACGCCCGATCTCCGACCGCAACTCGGCCTTGGTCTGGACAACCGTGATCGGCATCTAGCTTTCCTCCTCGCGGGCGCCGTCTCCGCCGCCGTCGTCACCGCGCGCAAGCGCCTCCTCGAGCCTGGCCCGCACATCGGCCCCGAACAGCCCGCGGCGCTCCGCGCGCTTGGCTGTGGCGAGGGCGAGCGCACGGTAGGCCTCGAGGATGTCTGGGGCCCCGCCGTCGTTCGCGAGTTCAGCGAGGGCCTCCGCGTGAGCGGCCACGGTGCCCACGTCCCCGCGGGCCACGGGCCCGGTGAGCGCAGATTCCCCCGCGGCGAGCGCGTTGTCGAGCGACGCGCGGAGCAACGGGCCGAGCAGGCGGTCCGGCTCCTCGACGCCGATGCGCGCGAGGACCTCCGCGGCCTGCGCCGCGATCGTGACGAGGTGGTTCGAGCCGTGCGCGAGCGCGGCGTGGTACGCCACCCGGTCGCCCTCGGCGATGACCACGGGCTCGGCGCCCATCTCGACGACGAGCGCCTGCGCGATGGGCAGCATCGCGGGATCAGCGGTGACGCCGAAGCGGCAGTCCAGGAGCCGCCCGAGATCGAGGCTCATGCCAGTGAACGTCATGGCCGGGTGAATCGCGAGCGGGATCGCGCCGGCCGCGCGCACGGGGGCGAGGATCCCGACGCCGTGGCGCCCGGACGTGTGCGCGACGAGCTGGCCGGCCTGCCACGCGCCGAGCTTCGCGAGACCCTCGACGAGGGGGGCGAGCGCGTCGTCCGGCACGGCGAGGAGCACAAGCTCGGAGCGCTCGAGGATGTCCGGGATCTCGAGGATCGGCACGCCCGGCAGGAGGGTCTCCGCGCGCTCCCGGCTCGCCTCGGACACCGCGGAGACGCCGACGACTGCGTGCTCAGCCGCGCGCAGGGCCGCACCGAGGACGGCACCCACCTTCCCCGCCCCGATGACGCCGACGCCGAGTCGGCCGGGGCGGGTCATGCGAGCATCCCCAACTCGAGGCCGGCTCTAGGCATAGCCGCCCTCGGCGTCGCCCGCTCGGCTCGGCCCGCTCTTGCGGGGCCCCTTCTCGCCTTCGTCCCCGTCCTCGGGCGGAATCCTGCAGAATCTCTCCACGAGCAGCCCGATCGCCACCATGATCACGCCGCCGCCCATCATCGCGATGCCCTGCAGCACGACCGGGCTCGTGGCCCGGACGGCCCACACGGGAATCTGATCCGCGGTGACGCCCGCGTGCCAGCCGAGCAGCACAGCGCCCGCGTACGCGCACGCGTGCGCGAGGACGAGCGTCCTCGCGGCAAAGATCGGGTCGAGCATGCGCTTGCGCTTCTCGCTGTTGCGCCACCGCAGCACGCGGATCCCCAGCGCGAGCGTAAACCCCGCGATGACGGCCATGCTGCCGAGCGCGCTGTAGGGCAGCACTGGGGTCATTGCGGCCGCACGGTCGGACAGCACGGTGGCCCCGAAGCCGAGCAGGCCCAGCAGGATCCCGATGAGGGCAAGAACCGTCAGGCGAATCGGCTTCATCCGAGCCCCTCGTCAAGCAGCATGTCGTAGTCCTCGATGCCGGACGCGTCCGAGCAGTCCTCGAGGAGCTCGACGATCGGATGGCCCTCGAGCACGGCCGTCGGATCGATGAGCAGCCACGGGAACAGCACGAACGCGCGCTCGGCCGCGCGCGGGTGCGGGAGCGTGAGCACGGGATCGTCCTGGACGAGATTGCCGTACGTGATGACGTCAATGTCGAGGGTCCGCGGCCCCCAGCGCACCTCGCGCGTGCGGTGGTGCTTCGCCTCCACGGCCTGGCAGTGGGCGAGCAGCTCGTAGGGACCGAGCGTCGTCATGACGATCATGACCATGTTGAGGAAGTCGGGCTGCGCCTCGGGGCCGCCCACCGCCTTCGTCTGGATGACCGGCGAGACGTCGACAAGCCTCACCTCTTGGCGGTCGACGAGGTCGGACACCGCCTCGGCGAGCGTCTCGGCGCGCTCCCCCAGATTGCTGCCGAGGGCCAGAACGGCGCGCGTGTATTCCGACGGCGCGGCGGAAGGGTCTGCGATCATGTCACCGTCCTCGGAAGACCGTGACGGAAACGTCGCCGAATGGCACCTCGATGGGCGCCTTCGGCTTGTGGACCGTGACCTCCGCCGCGCTGATCGGCGGGAATTCCGCGAGGATCGCGTCCGCGATCCGCACCGCAAGCGTCTCGATGAGGTTTACCGGCTCCCCGGCGATGAGCTGCGTGATGCGCTCGGCGACCTCCGCGTAGCTCGCGGTCGTCCCGATATCGTCCGAGGCAGCGGCCGCGGCGAAGTCGCTGTGCAGCACCGCGTCAACGACGAACGGCTGCCCTTCGCGGCGCTCGAAGTCGAGCACCCCATGATGTCCGACGGCGGTGACGCCCCGGAGGGTGATGAGGTCGGCGCGGGTGCCCATTCGCCCTGGCCTCAGGTCCTGGCCCGCGCGACGACCTTGACGGCGTCGAGGTTGGAGGCGACGTCGTGCACGCGGACGCCCCAGGCCCCCTTGGACGCGGCAAGGGCGGTGATCGCCGCGGTCGCGGCGTCGCGCTGCTCCGGCGGCGCGGCCTTGCCCGCGGACGTGAGGAGTTCGCCGAGGAAGCGCTTGCGGGAGGCCCCCACGAGCACCCGGTGGCCGAGCTCGAGAAACCGCTCGATGCCGGCCACGAGCGCCCAGTTCTGCTCGCCGGTCTTCGCGAAGCCGAGGCCTGGGTCGACGATGATCTTGTGGTCCTCCACGCCTGCTGCGCGCAGGCGGTCGCGGAGGCCGACGGTCTCGGCGAGCACGTCGTCGAGGACGTTGCCGTACTGCGTGAGCGAGCCCATGGTGCGCGAGTTCCCGCGGTTGTGCATGAGCACGTAGTACGCGCCGCGCTCCGCCACGAGATCGATCATGTCCTGGCTGATCTCGAGCCCGGAGACGTCGTTGATGATGAGCGCGCCGGCCTCGAGGGCCTTCGCCGCCGTGCTCGCGTGGCGCGTGTCCACGGACACAACCGCCCCGGCCTTGACCAGCGCCTCCACGACCGGGAGGACGCGGTGCTGCTCCTCGTCCTCGGGCACGTCGTCGGCGCCCGGGCGCGTGGACTCCCCGCCCACGTCGATGATGTCTGCGCCGCTGTAGAACATCCGGAGGCCCGCGGCGATAGCCGAATCCGCCGTCGTATGCTGCCCTCCGTCGCTGAAGGAGTCCGGCGTCACGTTGAGGATGCCCATGACGACGGCGCGGTCCGTCGGGAGGGTTTCGAAGGTCGCCCTAGCGCGGGGCTTGCGGAGAATGGGGAGGGGCGAAGTGTTGGGCCCGGTCCCGGGTGCGGCGGCGAGGGTATCCATTGCTGCTGTTACCTTCCGAGGATGAGGCTCATGGCTTCGGCACGGGTCGCCGGATCGTGCAGCTGCCCGCGTACGGCGCTCGTGACCGTTTTGGCGCCCGGCTTTCGGACTCCTCGCATCGACATGCACATGTGCTCGCATTCGACGACGACGATCACTCCACGCGGCTTGAGGTGCTTCACGAGCGCCTCGGCCACGTCTGTTGTCAGGCGCTCCTGGACCTGGGGCCGGCGCGCATAGATGTCCACGAGCCGGGCCAGCTTGCTGAGCCCGGTGACGCGCCCGTCGTGCGACGGGATGTACCCGACGTGCGCGACTCCGTGGAACGGGACGAGATGATGTTCGCACGTCGAGTAGAACGGGATGTCCTTCACGAGCACGAGTTCCTCGTGGTCGAGGTCGAACGTCACGCCCAGGACGTCCTCGGGGGTCTGGTGGAGCCCCGCAAACGTCTCCGCGAACGCGCGCGCGACCCGCTTCGGGGTCTCCCGGAGTCCGCTGCGGTCGGGGTCCTCCCCGACCGCGATCAGAATCTCCCGGACGGCCGACTCGATCCTCTGGAGGTCCATGTTCGGATCGAGTTCGGACACGGCGGCAACATCGTCGTCGTCAATGTGGGTCACGGCATGATCCTAGCGGGGGCGCCTCACGCGTCCGCGCCGGGTCCGCCTGTGTGACCGTCCAGCGGGGTCTGCGGACCGCCGGAGAAGTCCTGCTCGCCTCCCCCGTGAACGTGCGGGTGGGCGGTGTCGAGCGGCTGGTTGCGCCGCGCGTCGGCGGCCTCCTCCTGGGCCTTGAGCTCCGCGTCCGTGGCCTCGTGGTCGTGGAGGGCCTTTGCCTCGCGCTGCTCCCGCTCGCGGCGCTCGTTCTCCGTCTCGACCGGCGGGATGTGCTGCACCGGACGCGACTCCTTCGAGAGCCACACCTCGCGGAAGTCGCGCTTGCGCACGTCGGTGAAGATCTTCGCGATCTCATGCTGGTTGAGCGTCTCGTGCTCGAGCAGGGCGCTGGCCAGCCGGTCGAGGATGTCGCGGTTGTCGGTGAGGATCGCGTAGGCCTCGTCGTGGGCCTGATCCATGAGGCGGCGCACCTCCTCGTCGACGACGTACGCCACCTGGTCCGAGTAGTTGCGCTCGTGCGCGGCGTCGCGGCCCAGGAACGGCTCCCCGCCACCCTGGCCGAGCTTGACTGCGCCCACGCGCTCGCTCATGCCGTACTGCGTGACCATCATTCGCGCCGTGGACGTGGCCTTCTCGATGTCGTTCGACGCACCCGTGGAGGGGTCGTGGAAGACGATCTCCTCGGCGACGCGGCCGCCCATCGCGTAGGCGAGCTGGTCGAGGAGCTCGTTGCGCGTCACGGAGTACTTGTCGTTCTCCGGGACCACCATCGTGTAGCCGAGGGCACGCCCGCGGGGAAGGATCGTGATCTTCGTGACCGGGGCCGAGTTGCGGAGCGCCGCCGCGACGAGCGCGTGGCCGCCCTCGTGGTACGCCGTGATCTTGCGCTCGAGGTCCTTCATGACGCGGCTCCGCTTCTGCGGGCCGGCCATGACGCGGTCGATCGCCTCGTCGAGGGCGCGGTCGTCGATGAGCTGTGCGTTCGAGCGGGCCGTGAGGAGGGCCGCCTCGTTGAGGACGTTCGCGAGGTCGGCACCCGTGTACCCGGGGGTCTTCTTCGCGACGGCCTTGAGGTCAACGTTGCCCGCCATGGGCTTGCCCTTCGCGTGCACGTTGAGGATCTGCTCGCGGCCCACGAGGTCCGGAGCCTCGACGGGGACCTGACGGTCGAAGCGGCCGGGACGCAGGAGCGCGGGGTCGAGGACGTCGGGGCGGTTCGTCGCCGCAATCAGGATGACGTTGGTCTTCGGGTCGAAGCCGTCCATCTCGACGAGGAGCTGGTTGAGCGTCTGCTCCCGCTCGTCGTTGCCGCCGCCGATGCCGGCGCCGCGGTGACGGCCGACGGCGTCGATCTCGTCCACGAACACGATCGACGGCGAGTTGGACTTGGCCTGCTCGAAGAGGTCTCGGACGCGGGACGCGCCGACGCCGACGAACATCTCGACGAAGTCGGAGCCCGAGATCGAGAAGAACGGGACGCCTGCCTCGCCCGCGACGGCGCGAGCGAGGAGCGTCTTGCCGGTCCCTGGCGGGCCGTAGAGGAGGACGCCCTTCGGGATCTTCGCGCCGACCGCCTGGAACTTGGCCGGCTCCTGCAGGAACTCCTTGATCTCCTGGAGCTCCTCGACGGCCTCGTCCGCGCCGGCGACATCCACGAACGTGACCTGCGGCATGTCCTTGGTGATCATCTTCGCCCGGGATTTACCGAACTTCATGACTTGGGAACCGCCGCCCTGCATGCGCGAGAGCAGGAACCAGAAGAGCGCACCGAGGAGGAGGACCGGGATGATGAGAGAGAGGATCGAGCCGAACCAGTTGTTGCCGGTCGGGACGTCGTTGAAGCCGCCGGGAAGGTTCGCGTTCTCGACCGTCTGGACCACTTCGCCGCCGCGCGGGTCCACATAGTAGAACTGGACGTTCTTGCCCTTGTTCTGCCCGTTGTCGACATAGTTGTCCTTGAGGACCATGTCGACGCGCTCTTCGCCGTTGTAGATCTTCGCGGAACTGACCTTGCCGTCCTTGAGGAGCTGCAGGCCAACCTGCGTGTCAACCGTCGCGCTTCCCCCCGGCGCCAGCGTTCCGAAGGCGATGAGGAGGAGGGCGATCACGACGAGGATCCAGATCCCCGGACCCTTGACGAAGCTTTTGAGGTTCATGAACTCGGGGCCGAGCCCCGTCCCTTCTGTTGTGCCGCGGCGCCGCGTAGCGCTGAGGTCCCCTGCCCCTGCCTACTTCTGTTGACGGGCAAGTACCGCAACAAGCTATACCGTTCGGACAACTTCACGCACAGTCAGGGACAAAAGTTCCCCCGGTGGCTGTGCGCCGAGGGCGAACGACGGCGCGCGCGAACCTCGCGCCGTCAGGGAGCTGACTACTCGTAGACGTGCGGCGCGAGCGTGCCCACGAAGTCGAGGTTGCGGTACTTCTCGGCATAGTCGAGCCCGTAGCCGACCACGAACTCATTCGGAATGTCGAAACCGACGTACTTCACGTCGATCTTGACCTTCGCGGCGTCGGGCTTGCGGAACGCCGTGCAGATCTCCACAGACGCGGTGCCGCGCGACTCGAGGTTGGTCTTGAGCCACGACAGCGTGAGGCCGGAATCGATGATGTCCTCGACGATGAGCACGTGCTTGCCCATGAGGTCCGAATCGAGGTCCTTGAGGATGCGGACCACCCCGGAGGACTGCGTCCCCGACCCGTAAGAGGAGACGGCCATCCAGTCCATCGTGACGTGGCTGTGCAGCGCGCGGGCCAGATCAGCCATGACCATGACGGCGCCCTTGAGCACGCCGACGATCAGGAGGTCGCGGCCCTCATAGTCCTTGTCGATCTCCGCGGCGAGGTCGGCGATCCGTCGCTGGATCTGATCCCGGCCGTAGAGGACGTGCTTGAGGTCTGCCTGGACGTCGTGAGAATCCACCTGCGCTCCTGGAACTCGGGTGTCGACGCGCCTCCGGCCGTCCGGAAACACACGCGTCAGCGGTGCGATACAAAGACTAGCTTCCCATACTCGAATCCGGGCGCCGCATCCTTGCGGCGTGGCTGGCGACGCACGCTCACGTGGCCCGGCACCTCGACCGGACCGGCGGAGCCGCGCCGCTCGAGGAGGCGGTCGACGGCGGAGAGCCGCTCGAACGTCGGAGACCCGCCGAGCTCGACGATCGCGAGCGCAAGAACGCGGCTGCGGAGCGCCCCGGGGAGTGCGCGGACCTCTTCGCCGGGCAGCAGGACCGCGCCCGGCGCCTCCCCCGCCGCGCGCCGCTCCACGAGCCCCGCGTACAGGCGCTCGGCCTCCGCGTCGAGGTACGCGGCGTCCTGCCCCAGGATCGACGCGGTCCGCGCGAGCCCCTCGGCGACTCCGGGCCCGAGCTCAGATTCCAGGAACGGCATCACCACGGTCCGTACACGAGAACGCATATATCGCGGATCGGCATTCGTGGGATCGTGCCAGGGCTCAAGCCCCTCGGCCGCACACACCTCGACCGTGTCGTCGCGCCTCAGCGAAAGGAACGGCCGCACGTATGGCCCCCGTACCGAGCGCATTCCTGCGAGGGAACGCGTCCCCGAACCCCGGGCGAGCCCCAGCAGCACCTGTTCGGCCTGATCGTCAAGGGTATGGCCGAGGACGATCGCGGTGGCCCCCCACTCCGCGGCCGCCGCCTCGAGGGCACCGAGCCTCGCCGCGCGGGCCGCCGCCTCTGGCCCCTCGCCCGACTGGCGCACCTCTACGGCGACCACCCGGACGGGCGAGAGCCCGAGCGCTTCCAGCACCCCCGCCGTCGTCCGCGCGACGCGGTCTGAGCCAGCCTGAAGCCCGTGGTCGACGACGACGGCGCCCGCCTCGAGCGCGTGGCCGCCCACGGCACCGCGGCGCGCAAAATGGGCGACGGCGGCCGCGAGCGCGAGCGAGTCAGGCCCACCCGAGCAGGCCACGAGCACGCGCGACGGCCAGCCAGCCTCGGCGAGCGCCGCCTTCACGGCGTTGCGAGCCCGTCCCACCGCTGGATTCAGGCGCGGGCGGTCCGGCGAGGCAACGTCCCGCGCGCTCAACCCATCCTCGCGACCCACGCGGCAGGCGCGTGGATCTCCTCCTCGGTGGGCAGGTTCTCCGGGCTCTCCCAGATGCGGTTGAAGCCCTCCATGCCGACGGCGTTGACAACTCCCGTGACGAACTTCGCACCGTCCGTGTACTGGCGCATCTTGGCGTCGAGCCCGAGGACCCGGCGCACGAACGCCTCGAGCACGCCGCGGTTCTCGCTTCGCGCCGTGTACCGCTGCCGGATCGTCTTGACGCTCGGCACCACATCCGCGTCGACGGCGTCCATGACGACCGTCGCGTGGCCCTCGAGGAGGCTCATGATCGCTGTGAGGTGGGAGATCGCCGCCTTCTCGGCCGGGTCCTGCAGGAGGTCGAGGATCGCGCCGCGGCTCGGGACCGGCTGCCCGATGCCGGCCCACGGCCGGTCGCGCAGCGACTTCGCCGCGGCAGTAGCACGCTCCATGAGCGAATCCATGTTGCCGAGCAGGCTGTCAGAGAGCTTTCCGACCTGCTCGAGGATGTGCTCGCGGAGCCACGGTGCGGCCGCGAACTGGACGCGGTGCGTCTGCTCGTGGAGGCACACCCACAGGCGGAAGTCGTCGGGCTCCACGCTGAGCTCGCGCTCGATCTGCACGATGTTCGGGGCGACGAGGAGGAGCCGGCCCGCCTCGGGCAGGCTCGAGCCCGGAGCCAGGGCGGCGTACGGCTCGTACTGCCCGAGGACCTTGCTCGAGAGGAACGCGAGCACCGTGCCGAGCTGCGCTCCCGTGATCGCGCCGCCCACGCGCGCTGCCGACGGCGTGAGCTCGCTCGCCTTCTTCTCGACGAGTTGGGTCAGGACCGGGCCGAGCATGACGGCGAAGCCCTGGGTGTTGGCCTTGGCCCACGATCCCCGATCGACGACGAGGACCTGCGAGTCGCGGAGATCTTCCGCCGCTTCGAGCCGCGTGATGCGGTGGACGTGTGGCACGGCCTCGTCCGCGAGCCTCCGCAGGCTCGCGACGGCGCTCGCGGCCTCGGCGGCCGAGAGCTGGGGGCCGGGGGGCGCCAAACGTGCCGCCGTGGCGGCCGCGAGATCCCAATTGATGAGCTGCGGTGCCGTCTCGTGGACATCCATACCCCCATCAGACCACAAGGACCGCGAGAACACACCGAGAAGCCGGCGGCGGCAGCTCGGTCAGCGGCAGCCGCAGCCCGCGAGCGTCGACGCGGCGGCGTCGATCTGCGCCGTGACGCTTGTGCGGGCCGCCGAGGGGAGCCCGTTCGCGACGATCGAGAACACGAGGAGGCGGCCGTCGGCGTCGACCACGTAACCCGAAAGCCCGATCACCGTGAGGAGCGTCCCTGTCTTTGCGCGCACGAAGCCCGCGCCCGGGGACCCCTGCCCGTAGCGCGAGGCGAGGGTCCCCGTAAGGCCTGCCACGGGGAGGCCGGCGAGCGCGCGCCGCAGCCGCGGGTCGTTGCCCGTCGTCATGGCGCGCACGATCCCGGCGAGCTGCTGGGGCTGGATGCGGTTCCTGATCGCGAGTCCGCACGCGTCGTCGAGCACCAGGCCCGTGGTGCTTCCCAGGAGGCGCTGCGCGGTGTCCAGCAGGAGCGCGCGCGCTCCGTCGATGCTCGCGGGGCGGCCGCTCGCCGCCGCGGCGAGGCGCGCGAGCGTCTCCGCCGCATAGTTGTCCGATTCCCGCAGGGTGTACGCGAGCTGGTCGGCGAGCGGGGCCGAGGTCACGCTCGCAAGATCGGCTCCCTCGCCCGCCGTGCCGCGGGATATGCCGCCCGACACCGTCGCGCCCGGCCCAAGCGCCGCCGCGAGGGCGTCGCGGAATGCGGAGGCGGCCGCCATCGCGGGGTCGACCGGCCGCGAGCCCCCGGCGCCCGGCTGAGCCCGCGCGACGTTGAGGGCGATCGGGGCAATCGGCGCGATCTCGCCCGCGGCGACGTCCTCGGATGCCCATGCGGGGTTGAGGGAGGGTCCGGTAAAGAGCGAGTCGTCCAGCTGGACTGCGACGGGGCCGTTGACCGGGCCGAGCGCGGCGGCGGTCTGCTTGGCGAGCGTGGCGATGCCCGCGCGGCCCACGACCGCGTCCGGCGAGGAATCGCCGTTGCCGAGGAACACGTCTCCGCCAGCCACGAGCACGACGCTTCCCGGTGCGCTTCCCCGGATGGTCCGGGTGCGGAAGGCCGTGTCAGGGCCGAGCGTCGTGAGGGCGGCCGCGGCCGTGAGGAGCTTGAGGTTCGAGGCCGGCGACACGGAAACGGCGCCCTCGCGGCTGTAGAGCGTCTGCCCTGACTCGCCGTCGAGAACTGCCGCTCCAAACGTTCCGTCGTCCGGACCCAGCTGGGCGTCGATTGACTTGGCGAGAGCCGCGGTTTCGGGCGTCGGCGCGTTGTCCGAGAGCGGCGTCGCCCCCTTGAGCGGCGCGGCGGACGACGGCGCCTGCAGCCACGCGGGCGTGCTCGGCGTGGGCGCGGTGTGGGTGAGCAACGGGCCCGGGAACATCGGGGCCATATACGCTCCGCCGACCGCCGCGACGATCACGAGAAGGGCTGTGACGAGCCCCCAGGTCACGGCGTTCTGGGCACGGCCGGGCGACTTGCTCATGCGGTGAAAAATCCTGGGGTCGAGGCATGGACGGCGGCATGCGATGGGAGGGCACGCCCCCCGGTGCGGATATCCTCAATACTAGTTGCCGCCGACCGTGGGTTTTTCTCGCCCCAGCGGCCGCCCTGCACGCTGCCAGCCAAGGAGCACCATGAAGCACGACGTCACGATCGAGATCCCCCGCGGCTCCCGCGTCAAGTACGAGGTGGACCACGAGACCGGCCGCGTCCGCCTGGACCGCGTCCTCTTCACATCGATGCAGTACCCGACGCACTACGGCTACTTCGAGAACACGCTCGGCGAGGACGGCGATCCGCTCGACGCGCTCGTGTGGTACCCGGACGTCGACCTGTTCCCGGGGATCCTCCTCGAGGCCCGCCCGATCGCGATCTTCAACATGGAGGACGAGTCGGGCGGGGACGCCAAGCTCGTGTGCGTCCCCGCGGACAAGCGCTTCGACCACATCCAGGAGGCCTCGGACCTCGACGAGTGGCTCGTCAAGGAAATCGAGCACTTCTTCACGCGTTACAAGGACCTCGAGCCGGGCAAGTGGGTCAAGCCGGCTGGCTGGTCGGACCGCGCCGCGGCCGAGGCCGAGCTCGAGGCGTCGATCAAGCGCTTCAAGGCCGAGGGCCACTGACCAAAGACCCCGCAACCATCCGGACGGGACCCCACAACGAACCGGACGGGACCCCACAACCATGGTGTTGCGGGGTCCCGTCCCTCGTGTTGCGGGGTCCCGTCCCTCGTGTTGCGGATAGGCTCAGGCCATGTACACGGTCACGATCAATCAGCGCGACCGCGAACCTGGGGACAAGGTGCCAATCCTCCTGCGCGCGCTCTCGAGGGCTCGGGCCGAGGTGCCGTTTGAGCGGACCGTGGGCGACGAGGTCCAGGGCGTCTTCGTCGCGGCCGACCGTGCCATCGACGCGGGCCTCGTCGCGATGCGCGCAGAATCATGCGGCGGCGTGCGCTGGAACGTGGGCATCGGCGTCGGCCCCCTCGGCGAGCCGCTGCCCTCGGCGATCCACGACGTGACGGGACTCGGGCTCGTCTACTCGCGCCGCGCCGTCGAACGCGCCCAGCACATCAAGGACGAGGCGGCCATCTCGGTAGACGGCCCCGATCGCGTCCTCGCCGCGGAGGCCGCGGCGATCCTCCGCCTCCTGGGCCTCATCATCGCCCGGCGGACGACGGCGGAATGGCGGGTCCTCGAGCTCCTCACCCCTGGGGTGCGGGGCCAGCAGAGGGCCGTCGCGGAGGCGCTCGGGATCACGGCACAGGCGGTCTCGAAGGCGATCGCCCGAGCCCACTGGAACGAAGAATTCGAAGCGCGCCCCGCCGCCGCGCATCTCATGCGGCTCATGCTCGAGGCGCGCTGACAAGCTCCGGCAGCGCGTCCCCGGGGCGCCCCCATGGCGCCCCCCATGGCGCTACAGGAGCGAGCGCATGACCCGCACGACGCCGTCATCCTCGACAGTTGAGGTGACCTCGTTCGCCGCGGCCTTGACCTCGTCCGGCGCTTGGCCCATCGCGATGCCGCGGCCAGCCCACTGGAGCATCTCGATGTCGTTGCGGCCGTCCCCGACCGCGACGGTGTGCGGGCGATCGATCCCGACGAGCTCGCGGATGCGCTCGAGGCCGCTCGCCTTCGTGACGCCCTTCGCGGCAATGTCGAGCCAGGCCGTCCAGCCCACGGAGTAGGTGACGCCGTGGAGGCCGATGGACTCGACGGCGCGGCCGAACTCCTCCGCCGTGGAGTCGGTCGAGAACACAACGAGGCGCACGGCGGAGGCCTCGAGGAGGTCCTCGAACGTCACGCCGGTGGCCTCGACGCCGAAGCTCGCGTCCTGGAAGCGCTCGGTCGAGAGGAAGTTGCCCTCCGCGTCCTCGAGTGCGTACTTCGCGCCGGGGAGGCGGTGGCGCAGGGCCTTGAGTGCGGGCGCGGGGTCGAAGATCCGGCGGTCGATCACCTCGTAGCCGCCGTTCGACCCTGCGTCGATGCGGGCCGTGACGCCGCCGTTGCAGGAGACGACGTAGCCGTGGTCGATTCCGAGGAGCTCGACGATGGGGAGGGTGGCGCCGAGCGAGCGGCCCGTCGCCACGACCACCTCGTGGCCGGCGGCCACGAGAGCCTGGCCGGCCTCGCGCACGGCGGGGCTCATATGCCCGAAGTGGTCCACGAGGGTGCCGTCGATATCGAGGCCGATGAGCTTGCGGTTTGCGATTGCGAGCTGGTCATCGATGCCAGCGTTCAGCATTGTTGTCATGGTTCTAGTGAACCACTAGCGGCCGACAGCCCCGGTGACGGCTCTGACATGGACCGTGAACAGGCAGTGAATACTCACAGGCTTCCCCACAGTGTGAGTGTTCACCTTGTGTCAGTCATCCGGCCCCACGCGGACGGTCAGAGGACCGGGAGGACCTCGAGCCCGCCGAGGTACGGGCGCAGCGCCGCCGGCACCGTGACCGATCCGTCCGCGTTCTGGTGGTGCTCGAGGATAGCGACGATCCAGCGGGTCGTCGCCAGGGTGCCGTTGAGCGTCGCGACGCTGCGCGTGCCCTTGGGGGCGCCGTCGTCGTCGAACATCCGCTCGCGGATGTTGAGCCGACGCGCCTGGAAGCCCGTGCAGTTCGAGGTCGACGTGAGCTCTCGGTAGCGGCCCTGGGTCGGAACCCAAGCCTCGCAGTCGAACTTGCGGGCGGCGCTCATGCCGAGGTCTCCGGCGGCCGTGTCGATGACGCGGTACGGGAGCTCGACCTTCGCGAGCATCTCCTCTTCCCACGCGAGCAGCCGGGCGTGCTCGGTCTCGGCCTCCTCGAGCGGGACGTAGGAGAACATCTCGACCTTGTTGAACTGGTGCACGCGGATGATGCCGCGCGTGTCCTTGCCGTGCGAGCCGGCCTCGCGGCGGTAGCACGACGACCAGCCGGCGTAGCGGACCGGGCCGCCCGAGAGATCGAGGATTTCGTCCGAGTGGTAGCCCGCGAGCGAGACCTCGGAAGTGCCCACGAGGTACAGGTCGTCCTCGGCGAGGCGGTAGATCTCGGCGTCGTGCTTGACGTCGAAGCCGGTGCCCTGCATGGTCTCGGGGCGCACGAGCGTCGGGGTGATCATGGGCGTGAAGCCGGCCTTGATCGCCTGGTCGAGCGCCATCTGCAGGAGCGCGAGCTCGAGGCGCGCGCCCACGCCCTTGAGGAAGTAGAACCGGGCGCCGGAGACCTTCGCGCCGCGCTCCATGTCGATCGCCCCGAGGAGCTCGCCGATCTCGAGGTGGTCGCGGGGCTCGAAGCCCTCGGCCGCGAAGTCGCGCGGCGTGCCGACCTTCTTCACGACGACGTAGTCGTCCTCGCCGCCCTCGGGGACGCCCTCGATCACGATGTTGGGGAAGACGCGCATGAGCTCGTCCTGCTCCGCCTGCGCTTCGTCCGCGGAGACGGAGGCGGCCTTGACCTTGGCCGCGAGCTCCTTGACCTCAGCGAGGAGTGCCTGCTTCTCCTCGCCCTTCGCGGCGGCGACCTTCTTGCCGAACGCGTTCTGCTCGGCGCGAAGCGTCTCGTACTGCGTCAGGGCCGCGCGGCGGCGCGAATCGGCAGAGACCACCCTGTCCACCAGGGACTCGTCCGCGCCGCGCGCACGCTGGCTGGCGCGGAACTTCTCGGGATTCTCGCTGAGCTCTCTGACGTCGATCACGCCCCATAGCCTATCGGGGCGCGCGGGCGCGGCGAAGCCGCCGCCACAGACGGCGGCCCCGGGATAGAGTGATGGAACCATGCGCAACTGGATCATCGGGGGTGCCGTCGCGGCGGCTGGTGCTTTTGCGGTCACCAGCTGGTGGGGCGTGCGCAGGCTCAGGGAGCAGCACAGCCGCAGCGCCGTTGGCGTGCCCGCGGAAGCGCCGCCGCCCGGCCTGCAGCAGGTCGCCGTGGTCCTGAACCCCACGAAGGCGCGCGCGGCCGAGGCAGAGATGCTGATCGAGGCGGCATGCCGCGGGGCGGGATGGCCGAGCCCCCTCGTCTTCGAGACGACCTCGGACGATCCCGGCCACTCGATGACGCGCAAAGCACTCGAGGCAAAGGCCGACGTCGTCATTCCCTGCGGCGGCGACGGCACCGTGCGCGTCGTGGCAGAGGCCCTCGCGGGAACGGATGTGGCGCTCGGACTCGTGCCGCTCGGGACCGGAAACCTCCTGGCCCGGAACCTCGACCTGGACATCACGCGCCTGGCCCAGTGCGTGCACACGGCCCTGTTCGGCAAGCAGCGCCGCATCGACACCGCCACGATGACCCTCGAGAACCGCACGACGGGATCCAAGTCCGAGCACACGTTCCTCGTGATCGCCGGAATGGGGATGGACGCCGAGATCCTGGGCGACACGAACGAGGATCTCAAGAAGGCCGTGGGCTGGATTGCCTATACCGAGGCAGGCATACGCCATATGCCGGGGCGGCGACGCAAGAAGGTCGACATCTCGCTCGACGACGGCGACTTCCAGACCCGCCGCGTGCGCAGCGTCCTCTTCGCGAACTGCAGCAAGCTCCCCGGCGGCGTGGACTTCATCCCCGAGGCCTACCTGGACGACGGTGTCCTCGACATCGTGGTCATGAGCCCTCGGAGCCTCATCGGGTGGCTCTCGATGTGGGCCAAGATCACGTTCCAGCACAACCGCCCGCTGCCCGTCATGTCCTTCTATGGCGCTCAGAAGGTGCGGATCCGCAGCGGGGAGCCGGTCGAGACCCAGGTGGACGGCGATCCGACGGGTCCCGCGACCGACATCAGCGTCGACGTGCACCCGCTCTCGCTCCTCGTGCGCGTGGGCAGCTGAGCCGCGCCTCCCGACTATCGCCTCCCGCCTATCGCTGCAGCGCCGAGACGGACGACGGCGCCGCATCGCCGCTCGCGATGGCGGCACCCGAGCGGGTCAACCGCCTAAGACGCCCTGGAGCCACACCCGACTTGCGTCGAACGCCCGGTCGGTGTTGTACGGCAGGACGTCCGGCTCAACCCCGTCTGCGCGCCGGTACGAGCCGAGGAACCGCGTCTGCGGGCTCAGCCGGTGCAGGCCGGCCAGCGCGTCCGCCACGCGGGCCTCCTCCGCATGGCCCTCGGCGTCGATGCTGAAGAAATAGTGGCCAAGGTATTCCCCGGTGGGCCGAGATTCGATGCGCGAGAGGTTCACGCCCCGCGACGCGAACTGCCACAGGATCTCCATGAGCGCGCCCGGATGGTCCTCAGGCAGCGGGACGGCGACGGTCGTCTTGTCCGCCCCGGTCCGCGGCGGGAGCCCGGCCGGCCTCGATACGAGGATGAACCTCGTCACGGCTCCGCTGTTGTCGCCGATGTCCTCGGCCAGGACCTCGAGTTCGGGCCGCTCCTCCGCGACGATCGGGGCGCAGATCGCGGCGTCGCCGGGCTGGGCCGAGGCGTCGAGGAGCGCCAGCGCTCCCGCGGCCGTGGACGGGGCCGGCACATATTCTGCCTGAGGCACCTTCGACGTGGCCCAGGCCCGGCACTGGGCCCAGGCGTGCCCATGGGTGTGGATCCGCCGTACATCCTCGAGCCGCGTGCCCGGCCGCGCGACGAGCACGAACGTGATGGGCACGAGCTCTTCGCGGACGATCCGCAGCTCGGGTCCGGTCGAGATCGCGTCGAGCGTCGCGGTCACGCCACCCTCGACCGAGTTCTCGATCGGAACCATGGCCGCGTCCGCGGTGCCGAGGCGCACGCGGTCGAGCGCCTCGTTGACGTTCGTGGACGGCACGCGCGTCGCGTCGCCGGCGCCCGGGACCTTGAGGAGGGCAGCCTCGGTGAAGGTCCCCTCGGGACCGAGGAAGGTGTAGATCACTAGAGGACCGTGGGCTGGTGCCCGTTCTCGGACACCAGAGGGCGCCCGGCCTCGAGCCACGCGTCCATTCCGCCCAGGACATTCATCGCCGAATAGCCCTGGTCCACGAGCCAGCTCGTGGCGCGGGCCGAACGCCCGCCGGTGCGGCAGACCACGAGCAGGTCAACGTCCGGATCAAGCTCGGACAGACGAGTCGGGAGCTGATCCATAGGGATGTGGAGGGCTCCTTGGGCATGCCCTGCCTCCCATTCGTAGTCCTCGCGCACGTCGAGCAGGGTGCCGCCGGGCAGCTCGTCGACGCGGACGGATTCGAAGTCGGGCATGGTGCCTCCTGAGGAAACGCGGTTCTTCCTCAAGCCTATAGTGAGTAGGCGGCGACGGGGCGGGCGTGACGCGAGCCGGGAGGAGTGCGCATGGACGACGGCGTGGCCCGCCTTTCGGCGCGGGGCCTCCACGACGCTCTGCGCGCCGGTGAACTCTCGGCGAGGGAAGCCACGGGCCATTTCCTCTCTGCGATCGAGACGGCGGACCGACACCTCGGCGCTTTCGTCACCGTGACCGGGGACCGCGCGCTCGAGGCGGCCGCCGCAGCGGACGAGGCCTACGCGGCCGCCCGTCGCGCCGGCAGGCTCGATGCACTCCCGCCGCTCCACGGGATGCCGACGGCGTTCAAGGACCTCGTCGACGTGGCTGGCGTCCCCACGACCCACGGCAGCGCGGCCATCAGCCACCGCCCTGCCCCAAGCGACGGCCCCCTCGTGGAACTGCTCCGCGCAGCCGGGACCATCTCGCTGGGCAAGACGCAGGTCCCGGAATTCGGTCTGACCGCGTATTCCGAAAACCGCATCGGGCCACCTTCCCGGAACCCGCACGCACCCGCGCTGAGTTCGGGCGGCTCGTCGGGAGGATCCGCGGCAGCGGTGGCGGCACGTCTCCTGCCGTTCGCGACAGGGAGCGACGGCGGCGGCTCGATCAGGATTCCCTCGGCGGCATGCGGAATCGTGGGACTCAAGCTGGGCCGAGGGCTCGTTCCGGCGGGACAGAGCCCGGGCGACGCCGCGCGACTCGTCGTCGCCGGCCCGCTCGCGCGGACCGCCGAGGATGCGGCACTCCTCCTGGACGCCCTCGTCGCGTGCGGCGAGCCGGGCCCCGGTGCCGGCACGGGGCACGGTCGCCACGCGGCGTCGTACGTGGACGCGATGAGCCGCGAGCCGGGACGGCTCCGCATTGGCGTCGCGCTCGCGAGCCCGTGGGACCAGCGCTACCGGATCCAGCCAGAGGCAGAGGCGCTCGCGGCGCTCGACGCCGCGGTCGTTCGGCTGCACGCGGCAGGCCACACAGTCGCCGAGGCGGAAATCCGGTACGACAACCGCTACCCGGACGAGTTCACCGCCGCGTGGACGGCGGGCGTCGGCACCCTGCGGATCCAGCCGGAGTGCGAACCGCTCCTCACCCCGCTCACGCGCGCGTTCCGCCGGCGGGCGCAGCAGCGGAGCCGCGCCAGACTCGACGAGGCGCTCGCGTTCCTTCGGCGCTTCGAGCGCGACACCGTGGCGCAATACGCCGCGTGGGACGTGATCCTCATGCCCGCGCTCGCCCAGACCTCGCGGCCCGTCGGCTGGTTCTCGGGCACGGAATGGCAGACGACGGCGGACCAGGACTACGCGCGGCAGTGCGAGTTCGCGCCGTGGTCGTCGATGGTGAACGTGTGCGGGTTGCCCGCGGTGAGCGTTCCGACGCACTGGACGGCTGGCGGGCTGCCGATGGGCGTGCAGCTCGTAGGCCCGATGGGGTCCGAGGGACTCCTGCTCGCGTTGGCAAGGCTTCTCGAGACGCAGCGACCGGTCAGCCCCGCCGTCAGCTCGGCCGTGCCCCTCGTCAGTACCCCGAGTGGTACGAACTGAGCGACGAAATGCCGATGACGAAGAACGCGATCACGACGACCGTGATCAGGAGGCAGAAGTACCCCATCGCTAGCCCAGCGATCGCGAAGCCGCGGCCCGCGGGCTCGCGGGACAGCGCCATGTGGCCCAGGATGACGGCTGCGATCTGCGGCAGGAGGAAGAATCCGAACCCGACGAGCGACGCGATCCCGCAGACCATCGACGCGATGCTGAGGCCGCGCGGCTCCGCAGGCGGATAGTACGGCTGGGACGGGAACGAGTACGGGGACTGCTGCGGTTGGCCGTACACGGGCTGGCTGTAGGCGGACTGGCCGTATGCAGGCTGGCCATACGCGGGCTGGCCATACGCGGGCTGGCCATACGCGGGCTCGGCGAACGGCTGCTGGCCGTACGGCTCGCGGCTGTATGGCTGGGAGGAGCCGGGCTGGTTGGAGGCGCCCTGGCCGTAGGGGCCCTGGGCGTACGGGCTCTGGCTGTACTGAGTGTCCTGGCCGTATTGGGCGTTCTGGTCGTACGAACCCTGTCCGTACGAACCCTGCCCGGCCTGCGGCTGCCCGGGCTGCTGATCTGCTCCGGGCGCGGACGCCGCCTGCGACCCGGGCGCGACGCCGGCGGGCGGTGCGGGCGCGTGCGGGATGGGTGGGATCGGCCGCGTCGCGTGGCGGCGGTCGCGACCGATGGGCTCCGTGGGCCGGTCGGCGGCGGTCTGGCCCGCCTGGGCAGGCTCCGCGCCCGGCGCCTCGCCCTCGTGCGGCCCGCCGTCCTCAGGCCTGTGGCTTGGCTTCGACTGGTCCTCGGACGCGGCGTCGCCAATCTGCGGGTCTGACATCTGTTCCTCCGTGTCACCTCGCGCATGTCCCCATCGCATGCTGGCTCAAGACTACGCCGCCGCGGAGCGCGAGCGACTCTGCCGCGAAAGGCGAGCCACGCCGCCGTCGGCCGCCGCAGCCGCGCGGGCCGGCAAGTCCGCCGCCGCCGCCGCGCGCGCCGGCTGGCGTCACTACGGGAAATCTTCACTCCTGTGCCACCCACCGTTGGTGTTCTCTGCAAAGCTATGGGCATGGCTAACCGAGCAGGCACCGTTGCCCTCCCCACCGACCTCGTGGACATCACGGCACTCCTGGACGCCTATTACGACGTCTCGCCTGACCTGAGCGATCCGGGCCAGCGCGTCGCGTTCGGGACCTCGGGCCACCGCGGCTCGAGCCTCAAGGCGTCCTTCAACGAGAAGCACATCGCGGCCATCACGCAGGCCATCGTCGAATACAGGGCGGGCCAGGGCATCCGCGGGCCGCTCTTCCTCGCTCGCGACACCCACGGCCTGAGCGAGCCGGCCACCAACACGGCGCTCGAGGTCCTCGCCGCGAACGGGGTCACGGTGCTCATCGATGCGCGCCACGGCTACACGCCGACCCCGTCGCTGAGCCACGCGATCCTCAAGTACAACGCGGGCCGCTCCGAGGACGATCCCGCCCGCGGCGACGGCATCGTCGTGACGCCGAGCCACAACCCGCCGGCCGACGGCGGGTTCAAGTACAACCCGCCGCACGGCGGTCCCGCGGACACGGACGCGACGGGCTGGATCGCCGACCGCGCGAACGCCCTCCTCGAAGCGAACCTCAGCGGCGTGAAGCGCATCCCGCTCCAGGACGCCCTCGCGGCGGACACGACCGGGCAGTACGACTTCCTCTCCTCGTACGTGGACGACCTCCCGCAGGTCCTCGACATCGCGGCCATCCGCGACGCGGGCGTGCGGATCGGCGCGGACCCCATGGGCGGCGCGTCGGTGGACTACTGGGGCGAAATCGGCGAGCGCCACCACCTCAACCTCACGGTCGTGAACCCGACCGTCGACCCGCAGTGGGCGTTCATGACGCTCGACTGGGACGAGAAGATCCGCATGGACTGCTCGTCGCCGTCGGCCATGGCCGGCCTCATCGCCAAGGTCAACTCGGGCGAGGCGAAATACGACATCGCGACCGGCAACGACGCCGACGCCGACCGGCACGGGATCGTCACGCCCGACGGCGGACTCATGAACCCGAACCACTACCTCTCCGTAGCCATCGACTACCTGTACCGCAACCGCACGGGCTGGCGGCAGGACGCCGTGGTGGGCAAGACGCTCGTGAGCTCGTCGATGATCGACCGCGTCGCGGGCGGGCTGGGGCGCAAGCTCGTCGAGGTGCCCGTGGGCTTCAAGTGGTTCGTTCCGGGGCTCCTGAGCGGGGAGGGCGCGTTCGGCGGCGAGGAGAGCGCGGGCGCGAGCTTCGTCAAGCTGGACGGCGGCGTGTGGACCACCGACAAGGACGGCATCCTGCTGTGCCTCCTCGCGTCGGAGATCCAGGCCGTGACCGGACAGAGCCCGTCCCAGCGCTACGCGGACCTCGCGGCGAAGTATGGGTCGCCGTCGTACGCGCGGGTCGACGCCGCGGCGAGCCGGGAGCAG
Organism: Sinomonas albida; assembly: GCF_004919045.1. Lineage (GTDB taxonomy): Bacteria > Actinomycetota > Actinomycetes > Actinomycetales > Micrococcaceae > Sinomonas > Sinomonas albida. The sequence continues at coordinate 79,320 of NZ_SWDW01000013.1, read as the reverse complement.
AAGGCCAAGCTCGGCAAGCTCTCCGCCGCGGACGTCACGGCCACTGACCTCGCGGGCGAGCCCATCACCGCCAAGCTCACCGAAGCGCCGGGCAACGGCGCGAAGATCGGCGGGCTCAAGGTCACGACCGAGAACGCATGGTTCGCGGCGCGGCCCTCGGGCACCGAGGATGTGTACAAAATCTACGCCGAGTCGTTCAAGGGCCCGGAGCACCTCAAGCAGGTTCAGGCCGAGGCGAAGGCGCTCGTCGACTCCGTCATCTCCTAGCCCGCGCCTCTCTACTCGTTGCGCCGTCACGTTCGGGGTGTCCATCCGCCGGACGTGACGGCGCTTCGTGTTTCCCGAGTGGTGACGCGCGCAACGGACCCTGGGTGACCGCGATCATATACTTAGCAAAAGTAATGAGCTAAGCTAAGTATCGATGATTCCCGCCGCAGCTCCCGAAGCAACACCCACCCCGCCACCCGTCGGAACGGGTGTCCCGGACCTCGGCGACCTCGCGGTCGAACTCCGCATCGCCATCATGCGGACGTCCCGTCTGCTGCGCATCCAGGCCGGAAGCGACGTCGTCACTCCGGGGCAGACCACCGTCCTCGGTCTCCTCGTGAAGCGCGGCCCGCAGACCATGCGCCAGCTGGCAGACGCCGAATGCGTCCAGGCGCCGAGCATGACCCGCACCGTCAACGCGCTCGCCGCGCAGCATCTAGTGAGCCGCAACGACAGCCCCACCGACGGCCGCCAGGTCGTCGTCGAAATCACCGATCAAGGCCGAGCCATCGTCGAAGAGTCGCGCCGCCTGCGGTCAGCGTGGCTCGCCGCCCGCCTCGAGGGACTCCCCGAGGCAGACCGAGCCACGATGCACCGCGCCGCCGAGATCCTCTTGGAGATGGCCGCCCAGTGAACAACACTTTCAGAGCCCTCAGCCACCCGAACTACCGCCTCTGGGCCGTCGGCGCGCTCGTTTCCAACGTTGGCACATGGATGCAGCGCGTCGCGCAGGACTGGCTCGTGCTCACCCAGCTCACCCAGCACGACGGCGCCGCCGTGGGCATCACCACGGGCCTGCAGTTCCTCCCGATCCTCGTGCTCGGGCCGTATGCGGGCGTCTTGGGCGACCGCCTCGACAAGCGCAAGCTGCTCATGGGCACGCAGGCCGCGATGGGCCTCCTCGGCCTGCTTCAGGGCGTCCTCGTGCTTACGGGAGCGGCCCAGCTCTGGCAGATCTACGCGATCGCGCTGCTGCTCGGGGTCGCGAGCGCCTTCGACGCCCCTCCGCGGCAGGCGTTCGTCTCGGAGCTCGTGGGCCGGGCGGACGTTCCGAACGCCGTCGCGCTCAACAGCGCGTCCTTCAACCTCGCGCGTCTTGCCGGCCCGGGCATCGCCGGCGTGCTCATCGGGGTCATCGGGACGGGCTGGGTGTTCCTGCTCAACGCCGCGACGTTCGCCGCGGTCCTGACGTCCCTCACTCGGCTGCGCGTCGACCTGCTGCACCGCAGCCCCCGGATCCCGCGCGGCAAGCACCAGATCGCCGAGGGCATCCGCTACGTCAGAACCCAGCCGCGGATCGTGCTGATCATGGCGATGGCCGGGCTCGTCGGCATGTTCACGCTCAACTTCCAGGTCACGAACGCCCTCATGGCCGCGGACGTCTTCAAGGCCGGACCGGATGCGTACGGCCTGCTCGGCTCGATCATGGCGGTCGGCACGTTCGGCGGCGCGCTCCTCTCCGCCCGGCGCAAGGGGCCGCGCATGAGCCTCCTGGTCGGGGCGGCGATCGCGCTCGGTGTCGCGACGATCGTTGCCGCGACGATGCCCAGCTACGTGTGGTTCGCGATCATGCTCGTTCCCGTGGGGCTCTCCTCGATCACGTTCCTCAACCTCTGCAACACGATCGTCCAGCTGAGCACCGAGGCCCAGTACCGGGGCCGAGTCCTCGCGCTGTACATGGCGGTCATCCAGGGCGGCACGCCCATCGGCGCGCCCCTCGTCGGCTGGATCGCGAACACGGCCGGGCCCCGGTGGTCCGTGCTCGTGGGCGGACTCATGGCCCTCTGCGCGGGTGTGCTCGGCGTCGTGGTGCTGAGCCGGTGGGGCGAGGGCACGATGCGGGACCAGCTGCGCGCAGTCTGGACCGCCCGATGGTCGCGTCAGCTCGAGGCCGTTCCGGCGGGCGTTCGGCTCGAGGACGGCTCGGCGGTCGCTGCCAGCGGTGCCACGGCGGCAAGCGATTCGACGGACGACGGCGCCGGGCTGGCTGCCGCGGTCACCGAGGCTCCGCCTGTGGCCCCCTCCGCGACCGATGGCCAGATCCCGCCCGTCAAGGAGCCACGTCCCGCCGCTACGCGTCCCGCCAGCGCCCCGGCGGAGTGCAAGGCTCCGCACACTGGACGCCAGCGGACGGTGTCCGTGCAGCGGAATCCGACCGGGAACATCCCGCACGTCCCGGGACCGAAGGACCGGGGCGAACGCCTCAAGAAGGCCTGACGACACCTCGCGAAGGGCCTTGGCCCGACCCTCTGAAAGAGATGGCCCCCCGTTGCATCAAGGCAACGAGGGGCCATCTCTTGACTGTTCGGCTATCAGACATCCACTGACGAGCGGTTGGAGCTCGCCGTCGGCGTCAGAGGGTCTCGACGACGTCCTCGAACGCGAATTTCGTCTTCGCGGGGCCGAACGCGTCCGCGCCCGGGAGCCCGATGTTGACGACGAGGAAGCTCTTGCGGCCACCCTCGGGGAAGAACTCGGCGTCGATCCCCGCGAAATCGGCACCCGTCATCGGACCTGCAGCGAAGCCCAGCGCACGGACTGCGAGGATGAAGTAGCCCGCCTGAAGGTGGGCGTTGTCACGGCCCGTGCCGTAGCGGAGGGCCTCGTCGCCGTCGAACATGGCCTTCGCGCGGAGTGCCACCGGAAGGAACTCATCCCACTTCTCGTGCCACTCGGTGTCGAACGCGAGGACGGCGACAAGCGGAGCCGTCCGCGTCTTCTCCTGGTTGCCCGGCATCATGTGGGCGACGAGACGCTCGCGGGCCTCCGCCGAGCGGACGTACGTGATGCGCAGCGGCTGGTTGTTGAAGGCGGTGGGCCCGAACTTCGTCAGCTCGTAGATGGCCTGCGCCTGCTCGTCCGTGACCTCGCCAGTGAACGAGTTGGCGGTGCGGGCCTCGACGAAGAGGGCGTCGACGGCGGCGGCGTCCAGTGCTGCTTCCTGGTGGGCGATGCTCATGCGGGTCTCCTTAGACGGAATGCGGAAGTTTCTGCTGAAGCGACGGTGGCGCGGTCCGTCACCCTCTCAGGTGAGAAAACCCGCCGTCGTCCGTAAGGCTTCCGCCCACGGCGGTGAGATTGGACACACGGACCTCCTCGCCGCTCTCCCGCGCCGTCGGGTCTGGCCCCACCCGCGAGTAGGATGGCCCCCGACATCCCACCCCTCGGAAGGCCCCTGACGCATGAGCATGCTCGGAACCAGATGGAAGCTCCACGGCGACGGCCGCTCGGTCCGGCCCGGCGAGGTCGTCACGCCGCAGGAGAGGCTCGCGTGGCCGCTGACCATCGGGATCGGCCTCCAGCACGTCGTGGCGATGTTCGGCGCGACGTTCCTCGTGCCGATCCTCACGCACATGCCGCCCGCGACCACGCTGTTCTTCTCCGGGGTGGGCACGCTCCTGTTCCTCGTCGTCACGCGGGGGCGGGTTCCGAGCTACCTCGGCTCGTCATTCGCGTTCATCGCGCCGATCCTCGCGTCGCAGCAGCAGTTCGGCGTCTCGGGCGCGCTCGGCGGTGTCGTGTTGGCTGGCGTCGCGCTCGCGCTCGTGGGCGCCGTGGTGCAGCGCTTCGGGGCGCACTGGATCAACATCGTCATGCCGCCCGTCGTCACGGGTGCGATCGTGGCGCTCATCGGCCTCAACCTCGCGCCGTCGGCGAAGCAGAACTTCGTGGCCGCACCGGTCACGGCCCTCGTGACGCTCATCGCGATCATCCTCGTGAGCGTCCTCTTCCGCGGAATCCTGGGGCGCCTCAGCATTCTTGTCGGCGTGGTGGTCGGTTATGTCGTCGCCGTGGCGCGGGGCGAGGTCGACTTCTCGAAGGTCGACTCTGCAGCATGGATCGGGCTTCCCCACTTCCAGACGCCCACATTCCATCTGGGGGTTCTGGGCCTCTTCGTGCCCGTGGTCCTGGTACTCGTCGCGGAGAACATCGGCCACGTCAAGAGCGTCGCGACGATGACGGGGCAGAATCTGGACGGCGTCTCCGGGCGCGCGCTCATGGCCGACGGCGTCGCGACCGTGCTCGCTGGCCTCGGCGGCGGCTCCGGCACCACCACGTACGCCGAGAACATCGGCGTCATGGCCGCGACCAAGGTCTATTCGACCGCCGCGTACTGGGTTGCCGGCGCCTGCGCGCTCGTCCTGAGCTTCTCGCCGAAGTTCGGAGAGCTTATCGCGACCGTCCCGCAGGGCGTGCTCGGCGGGGCCGCGACGATGCTCTACGGCATGATCGGCGTGCTCGGCGTGAAGATCTGGGTCCAGGGCCGCGTGAACTTCTCGAACCAGATCAACCTCACGACCGCCGCCGTGGCGCTCGTGATCGGCATCGCGGACTACACGTGGACAGTCGGCCAGCTGAGCTTCGCGGGCATCGCGCTCGGCTCGGCCGCGGCGCTGCTCGTCTACCACGGCATGACCGCGCTGTCCCGCTGGCGGGGCACCGTCCGGGAGCCCGAGACCGAGCGCTGACGCGCCGGGCCGCTCGCTCTCGTCTCGGGTACAGATCATCTGTACCCGAGACGGGCCGGGCTGGCGTTATCTGTACCCGAGACGGGCCAGGCCGGCGTTATCTGTACCCGAGACGCGCCAGGCCGGCGTTATCTGTACCCGAGACGTCTAGGGTGGGTCAGCCGACGCACAGGCAGAACGGGTGGCCCGCGGGGTCGAGGAACACCCGGAACGTGGTCCCAGGCTGGGCTTCCGCCTTGCTCGCGCCGAGCTTGAGCACCTCGACCTCGGCCGCATCGAGATCGTCGACGGTAACGTCGAGATGCATCTGCTGCGGAACGTCCTGGGTGGGCCAGAGGGGCGGGCGGTAGTCCTCGACCTTCTGGAACGAGATGAGCTGACCGTAGTCGGCCCGGATCTCCACCCAGTCGGCGGCGGAGCTCTCGGTCTTCCAATCCAGGAGGGCGGCGTAGAACGCGCCGAGCTCAACCGGATCGGGGCAGTCGATGACGAGGCTTGGGTAGCTTGCGATGGCCATGGGGACAATCTAGCGACGGCTGCGGACAGGGAGTGTCCGCTGGCGTTATCTGTACCCGAAACGCCTGTAGCCGACAGTATCTGTACCCGAAACAGGTGTAGCCGAAAGTATCTGTACCCGAAACGCCTCAGGCGGGAGTTATCTGTACCCGAAACGCCTGTGCCCGAAGGCTGGGCCTGAAGGGGCGCGGCGCCGGGCCGAACCGTGGCGGGGGGGGTACTGCGGGTACCTGTATCGGCAGCACTCTCCCCCGCCGGACACGAAGCTGGTTTGCTGAGGAGACAGCCGCTACGACCGACAGGGACCACATGACCGCGATTGACGCCTCGACGAGCACCGCCCCTCGGACCGTGAGCCGCTCCCTCGCCGTGGTCCTCGGCCTGCTCACGGCGTTCGGCCCCATCTCGATGGACCTCTACCTTCCCGTGCTGCCCGCGCTCACGAGGGACCTCCACACCCAGACCTCGACGGCGCAGCTGACCGTGTCGGCCTGCCTCCTCGGCCTCGCCTTCGGCCAGATCGTGGCGGGCCCGCTCTCGGACCGGTTCGGCCGCCGTCGTCCGCTCTTGATCGGGATCGGCGCCTACATCGCCGCGTCGGCGCTCTGCGCGGCGAGCCCCACGATCGAGACGCTCATCGCAGCGCGGCTCGTGCAGGGCCTCGCGGGCTCGGTGGGCATCGTGATCGCGCAGGCGGCGGGGCGCGACCTCTACTCGGGCGGGAAGCTCGTGCGCTACTACGGCCGGCTCGCGGTGCTGGGCGGGCTCGCGGCGATCATCGGGCCCGTGATCGGCGGCCAGATCGCCGCGTTCACCGACTGGCGCGGGGCCTTCGTGTTCCTGGCGGTCGTGGGCGTCGGGATCCTCGTGGCCTCGGCGATCATCTACCGCGAGACGCTCCCCAACGAGCTCAGGACCGAGGGCGGGCTCCCGCACACGCTGCGCGCCTTCGCACGCCTGCTCTCGGACAGCACGTTCGTGGCCTCGCTCCTTGTCACGGCGTTCACGGGCGCCGCGCTGTTCGCCTACTTGGCCGGCGCGACTTTCGTGCTCCAGGGGATCTACGGGCTCACGCCGCAGCAGTACGCGCTCGCGTTCGGGCTCAACTCGCTCGGCTTCATGGTCTTCGGCTTCACGTCGGGACGCCTTTCAGAGCGGTGGTCCGAGCGGCGGACGCTCTCCGTCGGGCTCGCGCTGTGCGTGGCCGGCGCCCTGCTGCTCCTGGTGACGGCGCTGCTCCACCTGCCGCTCGTCGCGGTCATCGTCTCGCTCTTCACGATGGTCGCCGGGGTCGCGGTGACCAATCCGCCGTCGACCTCGCTCGCGCTGTCGGGCTACCGCGACATCGCGGGCACGGCGTCGTCGCTCCTCGGGCTCACGCGGTTCGCGTTCGGTGGGCTGTCCGCGCCCCTCGTCGGGCTGGGCGGCGAGCACGATGCTGCTGGCCTCGGACTCGTGGCCGCCGTCTCCGCAGCCGCGGCCGCCCTCGCGTTCGCCGTCGTGACGCGCTTGGGCGGCCGCTCGCGGCGACTCGTGCGCGGCTGACCCAGACGGTCAGGCCGGCCCGGCTCAGGCGGGCACGGCCCGGGGGCGGTGCGTCCAGAACAGGACCGGGATCAGCAGGAGCGAGAGGAACCCGCCGGCCAGCGAGAGCGTCCCGTAGCTCGACGACGCCATGACCACCCCGGACATCGCGCCCCCTCCGGCCCCGGCGAGGGCGATGAGCACATCGATCGTGCCCTGGGTGCGCGGGCGGTTCTCCGGCACGGTCGCGTCGATGACAAGGGCGGTTCCCGAGATGAGGCCGAAGTTCCAGCCCAGCCCGAGCAGGACGAGCGCGAGGATGAGCAGCCCGAGCGAATCGCCGGGAGCCACGGCCGCGACGACCCCGGCCGCGAGCAGCGTCACGCCGGAGGCGATGGCCATCGGCACGCGGCCGATCCGGTCCACGAGCGCGCCCGTGAGCAGCGACGGCAGGTACATCGCGCCGACGTGCAGGCCGATGACGAGGCCCACCGCGGCGAGGCTCTGGTGGTGCGCGCGCATGTGGATCGGCGTCATGGTCATGATCGCGACCATGGCGATCTGGGTCAGGATCATGACCGTCGCGCCCGCATAGGCGCTCGCCCCGGGACGGCGGACGACGGCGGCCGGCGAGGTCCCGCCGTCGTCCGTCCTTGCTGCTTCGGTGACGGCGCGCGCGAGCAGGTAGGGATCCGGGCTCAAGAGGGCCAAGAGGACCGCGCCCGCGGCGAGATAGGCGACGGCGGCGAGCAGGAACGGGCCCGCGAGCGGCGGGATGCCGAGGCTTGCGGCAAAGTCGCCGAGGGGCGTGATGAGGTTCGGGCCGGCCACGGCGCCGGCAGTCGTGGAGACCATGGCGACGCTCACGGCCGTGCCGCGACGCGAGGGCTCGGCCAGGTCCGTACCGGCGTATCTGGCCTGGAGGTTGGTCGCGGTGCCCGCGCCGTAGAGGAAGAGTGAGACGAAGAGCAGAGGCACCATGTCGGCCACCGCCGCGACCACGACGCCGATCGCGCCGAGACCGCCCGCAGCGAATCCCAGGCCGAGCCCCGCCCGCCGGCCCCAGCGTTGCGTGAAGCGGCCTACGAGGAAGGCGGTCAGCGCCGAGCCGAGCGTGAAGAGAGCGGTCGGGAGGCCGGCGAGGCCGTCGGTGCCCAGCATGGACTGCGCGAGCAGGCCGCCCACCGAGATCCCCGCCGCGAGCCCCGCGCCGCCGAGGATCTGTCCGGCGACGACGACGCGCAGCGTGCGCCGCTGCACCCTGGCCAGCCCTTCGGCGTCGGGCACGGTGAGGTGCGGCTGTCTGGTGTGCTCCGGCATCGTCACGGTGTTCTCCTTCATGGCGCGGCGGGAGGCCCGGACCTCACCGTCGGGCAGTCCCCTGCCGTGATGGTATTCCCTGCCGGCGTGGGCCCACCCGCCGGGGCCGCTAACCGGCGCAGGGCTCAGGTCAGGAGCCGGCCAGGAGCTCCGCGACCGCGCGGCGGAGGTACGCGGCGCCCTCGGCCATCGCCTCGGCGGGGCTCGGCGCGAGATCGACGAGCGCTCCCGCCACCTCGATGCCATGCTCGGCGAGCTCCTCTGGCGTTGCGAGGATGCGGCCGGCCGCGGCGACGACCGGAATCCCCCGATCCCGCGCCCGGTCGGCGAGCGCGATCGGGGCCTTGCCCGTAAGCGACTGGCCGTCGAGGGACCCCTCACCAGTAATGACGAGATCCGCGCTGCCGAGCTTCTCCCCGAGGCCCACGAGGTCTGCCACGAGCTCGAAGCCGCTCTCGAGCTCGGCCGCCGTGTACGCGAGGAACGCCGCCGGGAAGCCGCCGGCCGCGCCGGAGCCGGGGACGTCGACGTCGCGCCCCGTCGCCTCGGCGAGGACGCGCGCCCACGTGCTGAGGCCGCCGTCGAGTGCGGCGACCATCTCCGGGTCGGCGCCCTTCTGCGGACCGAAGACGTGAGCGGCGCCGTCGGTGCCGGTGAGCGGATTGCGGACGTCGACGGCGATGCGGAACCGTGCGCGCGCGAGGCGCGGGTCGAGCCCCGAGGCGTCGACGGAGACGACATCGGCGAGCGCCGCGCCGCCGAGCGGCACCACGTTGCCGGCCGCGTCGAGCGGCTTGAGGCCGAGCGCGCGAAGGGCGCCCGAGCCGCCGTCGGTCATTGCGGAGCCGCCGAGGCCGAGCACGATCTCGGTGGCGCCGGCGTCGAGCGCCGCGGCGATGAGCTGCCCGGCGCCGTAGGAATGCGCGCGGCCCGCCGTCTCCGGGGTCGGCTCGCCGTCGAGCAGGGCGAGGCCCGAGGACTGCGCTGTCTCGATGACCGCCGTCGCGCCCTTGATCGCCCAGGACGCGCCGACGGGCCGGAGGATCGGCCCGACCACCGCGTTGTTCCGCTCCTCGAAGCCCGCGGCGACGGCCGCCTCGAGGGTGCCTTCGCCGCCGTCGGCGATCGGCACGCGCGTGACCTCCGCGTCCGGGTAGACGCTCAGGGCGCCTTCGGCCATCGCGTCGGCGGCCTGGGCCGCGGTGAGGGAGCCCTTGAACTTGTCCGGGGCAATAAGAATGCGCATTCCACCATCCTGCCAGCCACGCGCTCGCGCCGCGGAGTGTTTCAATCGCGCTGAGTGGTTCAGGACCACGGAGTGTTTCAATGTCAGCGTGGAGACCAATCGCGTCGAGGCCTTCAGCGACGGCGTCCTGGCCATCGCCATCACGATCATGGTGCTCGAACTCAAGACCCCGAACACCCCGGACCTTCACGGGATGCTCGAGATCCTGCCCACGCTGCTCACGTACGTGCTGAGCTTCGTGTACATCGGGATCTACTGGACCAATCATCACCACCTCATGCACCTCAGCAACCGCGTAGACGGCGGCGCGCTGTGGGCCAACCTGAACCTGCTGTTCTGGCTCTCGATCGTGCCGTTCACCACGCGGTGGATGGACGAGAGCAGCCTCAGCACGCTCCCCGTGCTCGTGTACGGGATCAACCTGCTGCTCGCAGCGGTCTCCTACACCATCCTTCAGACCCGGCTCATCCGGATCCAGGGCACCGAGAGCCAGCTCGGGCAGGCGATCCGCAATGATGCGAAGGGGAAGTGGTCGATGGCCATCTACGTTGTGGGGTGTGCCGGGGCGTTCCTCTCGGTGTGGGTGAGCGTGGCCGCCTACGTGGCCGTGGCCGCCGTCTGGATCGTGCCGGACCGCCGCATCGAGCGCGCCGTGGCCGGCGAGACCGACGCCGAGTAGCGGCCCCAAAGTAGCGGCCCCCGAAAACACGCCGCGCTCCCGACCGGAGTATCAACCGGTCGGGAGCGCGGTGGGTGAACTGGAACAGGGCGGACGAGCCTAGGCCGGTCCGGCCCCAGTCAGTGCTGCGGGAGAGCCTGCGTACCCTCGATCTTGACCGCCTGGAGGGCGTTCGCGTCGAGGCCGAGCGCGCGCATGATGGTCGGGGCGATCTGCGTCGTCTCGACCTGCGAGGAGACGGTGTTCGCGCCCGTGTCCGTGCCGCTCGAGACGACGATCGGCACGTGGCGGTCCTCGACCCCAGCGCCGCCGTGCTCGGCGATCTTGCCCTTGCCGCCCGTGTAGACGACGCCGTGCTGGACGATGCCGAAGATGTCGGGGATGCGCTCGTCAGCGGCGGACGTGTGGAAGAAGTCCGCAACCTCCGAGCCCGAGTAGACCTTGTCGAGGCCGGAGGCCGGGACCGTGATCGCCGAGCCGCCGATGTTGTTGCCCGCGGCCGAGTGGGACTGCAGGTACTGCTTCGCGAAGTCCGCCGCCGCCTGCGTGTGCTCCTTGAGCCAGAGCTGCATGACGTCGTCGTCCGTCGAGAAGGCCACGAGATCGTCCGAGTGGCCCGCCGCGCGCCAGGCCGCGTTGAGCCCATCGACGATGGGGCCGTCGTCGACGCGCTTGAGCGCCGAGGGCTCCATCGGGGACTGGCCGTGCTTGGCCGAGAGGACAACCGTGGTCTTCTTGGCGTCCGGGGACTGCGCGATCGCCGTGGTCATCTTGCCGACCTCGGTGTTGATGTAGTCGAGCGCCTTGGAGAGCAGCGGACCGGGGGTCACGCCGTCGGCGAGGTAGCCGCCCGCCATGCCGTCCGAGGTGGGGAGCTTCTGGGCCGTCGAAACGGCCTGGAAGTTCATGCCGAACACGCCGGGCTCGCCCGTCGCGTGGGCACCCGAGTGGTCCTTGCCCTGGATCTCGTTGAGCACGGCCTGGACCTTGTAGGAGTCGTACTGCTGCGTCGCCGCGTTGTCCTTGGTCCAGTCGCCCTTGTAGCCCGCGATCGACGCGTCAGAGTTGATCTCCGGAGCGAAGAGGTCGTCGATGCCGGTGCCCGACGGACCGCTCAGGATGTCGTACGCGACGTGCTTGTCCGACCACGCCGTGCGCAGGCCGGCCTGCTTCGCAGCCTCGAAGACCGTGTTCACCTTGAGGTACTGGTTCGGGTACACGGGCTTGCACGTTGCCGGGTCCACCGGGAGCTGAGCCGGGTCGAGGAGCGAGCGCGGGGTGCCCGTCATCTGGAGGATGCTGTTCGGGAGGCCGGCGAGGCCCTGGCCCGCATCGAGCGCGTTCTGGTTCCGGTCTGCGGCCTCGGTGTACGCGACCTCTGCGCCGGGGGTTGCCGTCGCGCAGTTCGTGGTGCCCGCCGGGAGCAGCTTCCGGTTCCACGTGTCGTCGTAGTACACGCCGGTGGTTCCCGGGTTGCCGCCCGTGACCTGGCCGACCATCCCGGGGAACGAGTCCGACGGGACCGGGGTCTGGGCGTTCGTGTAGTCCGTGCCGTGGCCCACGAGGGCGGCGAGCGCGGAACTCGGGTGCGTCTTGACGTACCAGTCGAGGTCCGACTGGTGCAGGCCGTCCACCGAGAGGAGGAGGACGTGCTTGTCGGCGTTGGCCTTCTGCGGTCCGTCGCCCGGGGTGGCGACGGCGGCGCTCGCGACACCGGTCGCGGCGAGGGCCGCGCCGAACACCGCGGCGACAGCCCGCTTCGTACTGGTCTTCATGCTTCTCCGTTCCGGCGCTCTGGCGCCCCAAGGACCTCCGGCCGCGCGAGGCGGCCCCCGTGATCCTTTCAGCGCGCGACGGGCGGCATGCCGCCCAAGCGGGACTGTTCGATGAGAATTGGGCTGGGCGTTGCCAAGTTCACGGGAAACTGGCGGGTAACTCCGAGGGATTTCCCCTTGTCATCCAGCGATTGGCCAAGCCCCGCGTTCGACGAGGACATCCCGGAGGAGGTCGGCGCGGTCCGTGACGAGGCCGTCGACGCCGAGGTCGAGGAGCCGATGCATGTCCGCGGGCCGGTTGACGGTCCACACGTGGACTTGCTTGCCCAGCGCGTGCGCCCGGTCGAGGAACGCGGGCGTCACGATGCGCAGCGCCCCGCGGCGCTCCGGGACCTGGAGACAGTCGACGTCGCGCGCCGCCTTCGCGAGCACCGCGGAAGGGAGCACGGGCCCACCGAAGGCGAGCAGCGCCGTCGTCCGTCCGCCTGCCGAGGACGCGACGGGGCGCGAAAGCCGCGCGAGCACGGCCCTGCGCCGCGCGTCGGAGAACGAGGCGACGAGGACGCGGCCATGCAGGCCCAGGCGCTCGATCGCGTCAGCGAACGGGCCCACGGCGTCGGCGGTCTTGACGTCGACGTTGAGGCGGGCGTCCGGGAGCGCCTCCGCGAGCTCGTCGAAGCGCAGCACGCGCTCGACCCCGCCGATCCGGGCCTTCTGGACCTCACGCCACGGCAGCTCTGCGATGCGGCCGCTCCGGTCGGTGACGCGGTCGAGCGTGTCGTCGTGGAAGGCCACGAGGATGCCGTCCGCGGTGGCGTGCACGTCCGTCTCGAGATGCGTGAAGCCGAGGTCCCACGCCGAGCGGAACGCCGTGAGCGTGTTCTCGAGTCCCGCGAGCGAGAACCCGCGGTGGGCGAAGGCCATGGGAGCGGCATGCAGGTAGCTCACGCCGTCACCGTACCGCGGGTAGGCTCGAAGCTATGGAGGATCTCAGCCCGGTGAGCCGGGAGTACTTCCGCACGCTCCCGAGGCGCCGCGTCGCGGCCGGACTCGTGATCCGCGATGGCGAGGGACGCGTGCTCGTGGTCAAGCCGAACTACAAGGACGGCTGGCTGCTCCCGGGCGGAACCGTTGACCCCGGCGAAGCGCCTCGCACTGCCGCGCGCCGCGAGGGCCGCGAGGAGCTCGGGCTCGACATCGAGCCTGGCGCGCTCCTGCTGGTGGCCCACTCGGCGTTCCCCGACCCGATCGGCGACGGGCTCTCCTTCCTGTACGACGGCGGGCGCCTCGCCGAGGGCGCGGAGGTCGTGCTCCAGGAGGAGGAGCTGACCGAGTGGAAGTTCCTCGCGCCCGAGGACTTCGAAGCGCACTTCGGCGCGCATGGCGCCCAGAACGTGCGGTCCGCGCTCACCGGCCTTGCGGAGGGCCGCACGCTTGAGCTCGAGGATGGGGTGGAGCTCGTATGAGCCTGCCCTTCAGCCAGGTCGACGTCTTCACGTCGGAGTTCCTGCGCGGTAACCCCGTGGCCGTGGTCCATGATGCCGAGACCGTCGCGGACGCGGACATGGCCGCGTTCGCGCGGTGGACCAACCTCTCCGAGACCACGTTCCTCCTCCAGCCCACGCACCCCGACGCCGACTACCGCGTCCGAATCTTCACTCCGGGCGGCGAGATCCCGTTCGCCGGCCATCCGACGCTCGGCTCCGCCCGGGCGTGGCTCGAGGCAGGCGGCGAGCCCGCCTCCGATGGAGGCCAGATCGTCCAGGAATGCGGCGTGGGCCTCGTGACGATCGCGAACGACGGCGGACGGCTCGCCTTCGCGGCGCCCCCGCTGCGCCGCTCGGGGCCCGTCGATCCCTCGGACCTCGCCACCGTGGCGGGCTCGCTCGGGCTCGAGACGGACGACGTCGTCGTCGACGCAGCATGGGTGGACAACGGCCCCGGCTGGGTGGGGCTCCTCCTGCGGGACGCAGAGACGGTGCTCCGCCTCGAGCCTGACTTCGGGGCGATGGGCGACTACCTCGTGGGCGTCATCGGACCGTACGGCGAGGGCTCGGAGGTCCAGTTCGAGGTCCGCGGGTTTGCCCCGAGCCTCGATGTCCCCGAGGACCCGGTTACGGGCAGCCTCAACGCCGGCTTGGCGCAGTGGCTCATCGGGAGCGGGCGCGCGCCGTCGTCGTATGCCGCCCAGCAGGGAACGGCACTGGGGCGTCGCGGGCTCGTCCGAGTCACCGCTGACGGCGCGGAGGTGTGGGTCGGCGGAGACACCGTCGTGGGGATCCGCGGCACGCTGGAGCTCGAGGACGGGTAGTCGAAGGACGACAGCCACCTTCTCGCGGAGAAGTCATCCCCGGCTGAGTTTTGGACGAGAAAGCGACTTCCCGCCGGCCCCTACCCCTCCCGGGAGCCGTCCACGAGCCGCGGCACGCCGAGCGGGTTGGCATCGCGGAGCGCCTCGGGGAGGAGGTGCTGCGGGAAGCCCTGGTAGGCGACGGGGCGCAGGAAGCGATCGATCGCGGCGGTGCCAACGGAGGTCGGCCGTCTCACCGGCCCACCAAGAGGACTCGCGCTCAGTCGGCGAGCTCGGACGGCCTCGCGATGACGTCCACCATGGCATTGCCGCGCAGCACCGTGATCTCGGTCCGCCGGCCGATCGCGTCCTCGAACATGTGCTTCTGCAGCGACTGGGCGTCGGCCAGCGGGGCGCCGTTGATCGCGAGGAGGAGGTCTCCGGGCCGGATGCCGCTCTCCGAGGCAGGGCTCCCCGCGACGACCTCGGCGACCCGGAGCGCGCGGCGCCGCCCGGTGCGCACGGCCCAGCGCTCGTCGAGCGGGGTCGGGACGCTCACGAGGCCCAAGTAGGCTCGCCGCACGCGCCCGTCCTCCCGCAGCGAGTGCAGGATCCTGCGCGTCGTCGCGTTGATGGGCACGGCAAGCCCGAGGCCGATCCCAGCCACTGCGGTGTTGATCCCCACGACGCGGCCCCGCGAGTCGGCGAGCGCACCGCCGGAATTGCCTGGATTGAGCGCGGCGTCGGTCTGGATGACGTCTTCGATGAGCCGCGATGCGGTGCGACCGCGCGCCGGCATGGACCGCCCGAGCGCGCTCACGACGCCCGCGGTCACGCTGCCCTCGAGCCCCAAGGGGCTGCCGACGGCGACCACGAGCGAGCCGACGAGCAGGCGATCCGCGTTGCCGAACTCGGGCGGCTCCGGCACCGGCAGCCCGGTCCGGAGCACGGCAAGGTCCGAGAGCGGGTCCCGGCCGACCACCGCGAACGGGCCGCTCAGGCCGTCCGCGAAGGTCACCTCTCCCCGGGACACGCGCCCCACGACGTGTGCGTTCGTGACGAGGTGGCCCTCTTGGCTGAAGACGACGGCGGAGCCAGAGCCGCGCTCGGTCCTCACCGAGGCGACGCGCGGAGTCAGATGCCGCGCCACTCCCGTGACGATCTGCGAATAGGCGTCGAGCGCCTCGCTCTCACCCGCCTCGTTCTCACTCACAGCAGGAAAACGTGCCGGCGAGGGGGCAGGATTCCCGGTATCGCCCGAGGCGTAACGCGCGGGAACCCGGGCCGCCTGCGGGGCAAACTGCGGAGCAAAACAAAGGTTCGCAAAATCCGAGGGTTTGAACGTTCGGGCAGGGGGGTAACCATACGTCATCGGTTCGCAACGACGTTAAGGAGGCCACCGTGCTGCTGTGGATTGCGATAATTCTTTTTGTTTTGTGGCTCTTGGGGTTCATTGCCCTTCCGAGCCTCGGGGGCATCGTGCACATCCTCATCGTGCTCGCAGTGATCGCCCTCATCGTCCATTTGGTCAGAGGGCGGCGGGCGGTATAGGAAGACCGAGGCTCCGGCCGCAACAGACTATGGCGCCTTGAGGGGGCAGCCGGCCACAATGGTTCTCGGCCGGTTCTCTCAAAGGAGTTGCCATGCTGTTGCTCTGGGCCTCGGTGATCCTATTCGTTCTCTGGGTTTTGGGCGTGATCGTGAATATCGGCGGAGGAGTTCATCTTTTGCTGTTCATCGCGGTCATCACGTTCATTGTGTTTCTCGTGGGGCGTCGCAGTCCCGCGGAACACTAGGACCCTAGCCGCCTTCTCAGATCCGCAGGGGTGGCGCGACCAGCTACAGGCTGGACGCGCCACCCCTGCGCTGTGAGCAGGAGGTGAACATCCGTTTCCCTTCGTCTGCTAAGACGGGACAATGACCCAGCAACGCGCCGAGCCGCCCGTCGGCGGAACCCGGGCCCACCTCCAGTCGCTGCTCCCGTCCCTCGTGCCGAGCGAGCGGCGCGTCATACAGCTCTGCGTCTCTGACCCCGAGGACGTCGCACAGATGTCCGTCTCCGAGCTCGCGCAGCGCACCGAGACCTCCCCCGCGACCGTGGTCCGCGCGTGCAAGCGGCTTGGCTTCGACGGCTTCCAGCATCTCCGGCAATACCTCCTCCGCGACCTCGGCGCTGCCGAATGGGGTACCACGAACGGCCGCGAGGACCACAGCGGCGAGCCCGGTTCCGCCGAATACGTGGTGAGCGGCATCTTCAACCGCGCCGCAACCGAGATCCGCAGCGCCCTCGGCGCCCTCGACTACGCCGAATTCCAGGCCGCGGCGAACGCCATCCGCTCGTGCCGCCGCCTCTTCATCGTGGGCAACGGCGCCTCCCTGCCTCCGGCCCAGTCCATCGCGCTGCGGTTCCTCACAAGCGGCCAGGTCTGCGAGGCTCCGGCGGACATCATCTCCCAGCAGGTCGCCGCGAAGCTCCTCACCCCAGCCGACGTGTGCCTCGCGGTGAGCGACAGCGGCATGAACACGTTCACGCTCCAGTCGGCCCGGCTTGCCGCGGAGGGGGGCGCGACGGTCATCGGGATCACGAGCTACGCGAAGTCGGCGCTGGCCGAGGTCTCGAGGCACACTCTCGTGGCTGGCGCGGAGTTCCATGCGTGGAACGACGAGACGGTGATCGGGAACATCGTGCAGATGCTCCTCCTCTCCGCACTACATGTCGTGGCGACGAGCAACTCCCCCGAGGCGGCCGCCGCCCACGCCGAGGTCTTCCGTCAGGTGCTCACCATGGTCGAGGACGGCGACGCTCGGGACACGCCCCAATAGTTCCTCGCGCGAACCCCTGCGGTTTGTGCGAGTGTCGCTCTTGGTTAACCAAGCGGCCCCAGCCTTCGAGGTAGAGAGTTTCCTAACGACAAGAAGTTAGGAAACATAATTTCCCGGAGGTGCCGATGGGCCGTCTCGTGCTCAACCAGCTCTCACGGTCGTTCAAAGACGTGAAAGCCGTGGACAACATTTCTCTCGTCGTCGACGACGGCGACTTCCTGGTCCTCCTCGGCCCGAGCGGCTGCGGCAAGACCACGCTCCTGCGCATGATCGCGGGACTCCTCGACCCCACGTCGGGAACTCTCGAGCTCGACGGCCGCGACATCACGGACCAGCCGTCGCGGCGGCGCGACCTCGCGATGGTGTTCCAGAGCTACGCGCTCTACCCGCACCTGAGCGTCGCGAAGAACCTCGCCTTCCCGCTATCGGTCCGGAATTCAGGCGGCAAGGCCAGCAAGGCGGAGATCAGCCGCCGCGTGGCCGAGGTGGCGGACATGGTGGACATCGGCCACCTGCTCGAGCGCAAGCCCAAGGAGCTCTCGGGCGGCCAGCGCCAGCGCGTCGCCGTCGCCCGCGCCCTCGTACGCGAACCCAAGGCCTTCCTCATGGACGAGCCGCTCTCCAACCTCGACGCGAAGCTCCGCACGGCGACGCGCCAGGAGCTCGCCGCCCTGCATCGCCGGCTCGGCGCGACGTTCGTCTACGTCACGCACGATCAGGTCGAGGCCATGACCATGGCCACCAAGATCGCACTCCTCAACGGCGGTCGCCTCGAGCAGGTCGGGACACCCGACGAGCTCTACGACAAGCCGGCCTCCGTCTTCGCGGCGGGCTTCATGGGCTCGCCCGCGACCAACCTCCTCGACGCCCAGCTCTCGACCGCCAACGGCAAGATCACGGTCATGGCCCCGGACGTCGAGGCCGTGCTCTGGGAGGGCGAAACGCCCGAGCGCGAAATCGTCCTCGGCATCCGCCCCGAGCACCTCACGCTCAACGCGGCAGGCTCCGCGGCAGCTGCACCGAGCACGGGCGCAGCCCTGCGCGGAACCGTCGAGCTCGCGGAGAACCTCGGCCGCGAGCAGCTCGTCCACTGCCGGGTCGGCGGCCGACGCATCGCCGTGACCTGCCCACGGGAGCACCGCTGGGAGGAGGGCGTCGCCGTCGTCCTCAGCGCCCGCGCCGAACACCTCCACCTCTTCGACCGCGCAAGCGGGCGTCGCCTCGAGTGGCAGAGCGAGCCTTCGAATCCTTCCGCCGTCCCAACGCACGACGACGGCGCCGCGGCCTCCGCCCGCCAGCCCACCCAAGCGCTCCCCGCCTGAGCAGGTTCCCCCGCCAGACCACCCCCACCCCCCAACACCGGTATCCCCCGCCCCCCAACACCGTTCACACCCACCCTTAAGGACCCAGCATGTTCGCACACCGTGCCCGCGCCCTTGCGCTCACCGCCGCCGCCGCGGTTGCAGCGCTCAGCCTCTCAGCCTGCGGCGCCTCGTCCACTGGCTCGACCACCTCGGCCGTGATCCCCGAGCTTTCGGCCGACCAGAAGGTCGACATCACTTTCGAGAGCTACAACCTCGCCCAGGCCGGCGTCTGGTCCGACACCATCAACGGCCTCGTGGCCGACTTCGAGAAGGCCCATCCCAACATCACCGTCCACGCCCAGCCCCCGCAGGGCGGCGGCGCCGTGGGTGCCAACACGATCAGCAGCGTCCAGACGCAGCTCCTCGCCGGCCACGCTCCCGACGTCGCCCAGCTGACCTTCGACGGCTTCGACTTCGCGGCGACGCAGCTCGGCGCGCAGCCGATCAGCGACCTCGTGGGCCAGAAGGCCATCGACGACGCGCTCGGCGGCGCCCACCCGTTCAACCCGAACGCGAAGCACCTCGCCGACTGGAACGGCAAGACTTACGGCATCCCCTACGTCTTCTCGACCCCGGTCCTCTTCTACAACGCGACGGCCCTCCAGAAGGCCGGCCTTCCGGCAGACGTTGACCTCTCGACGTGGGACAAGGTCGAGGCCGCGGCGAAGGCCGTCTCGGCGAAGACCGGCAAGCCGTCCGTCGACGTCGCGTGCACGAGCATCGGCGGCAACTGGTGCATGCAGGGCATCTTCAAGTCGAACGGCGCGTCGGTGCTCTCCGCCGACCGCAAGACGATCCAGTTCGGCTCCGACGCCGCGATCGACACGGTCACGAAGATGGCCCAGCTCACGAAAGACGGCGTGCTCCGCAACGCCGACTCGAACTCGCAGCTCGAGGGCCTCGCGAAGGGCGACACCGCGTTCCTCCTGCAGTCCTCTGCGGTGCAGGGCATGCTCATGCAGGCCGCCGCGAAGGGCGGCTGGCAGCTCAAGGCGTCCGGCATGCCGGGCTTCGGCTCCAAGCCCGCGGTCCCGACGAACTCGGGGTCGGCCCTCTTCATCCTCTCCAACGATCCCGCCAAGCAGCGCGCCGGCTGGGAGTTCATCAAGTTCATGACGAGCGACCACGCGTATGAGCAGATCTCGACCAAGATCGGCTACCTCCCGCTGCGGACCAGCCTGACCCAGCCCGGCGGCTCGCTCTACGACTGGGCACAGAAGAACCCGCTCATCGCGCCGAACCTCGCCCAGCTCGACCGCCTGCAGCCGTGGGTCTCCTACCCGGGCAACAGCTACGTCCAGGTCGACGACATCCTCGGCAAGGCCATCGAGGGCGTCGTGTACTACGGCAAGGACCCCAAGAGCACGATGCAGGACGCGCAGCAGCGCGCCCAGGACCTCATCAAGTAAGGCAAGGAAGACACCCATGGCCACCGCGCCCACTACTGCAGCACCCACTACTGCGCCCACTACTGTCCCCACCACCGAGACGCCAGCCCCGGCTGCGAACCCCGCGCTCCCGGTGGACGGCACGTACAACTTCCGCACCACGGGCGGATACGCCGCCGAGGGCGGCCGCACGGTCCGGGACGGCAAGCTGTTCCGCTCGGACGCCCTCCACCGGCTCACGGACGCCGGCCGCACGAGCATGGCTGAGCTCGGCATCGCGACGGTCATCGACCTCCGCGACGAGACCGAGCTCGCCACCTCCCCGAGCGCCGTCGACGGGCTCGCCCTCAAGGTCGCGCACTACCCGATCTTCCCCGCGCGTCGGGTCCCGACATCCGAGGCCCTCGTGAGCCTCGCGGCCGTGTACCGGCTCATCGTGCAGGAGCACGCGGACCGGATCGCCGGAGCCGTGCGCCTCATCGCTGCCTCGGGAGAGGGTCCCGTCCTGGTCCACTGCACGGCCGGGAAGGACCGCACGGGTCTTGTCATCGCGACGGCGCTCCTGGCCGTCGGCGTGGACCGCGAGCAGGTCCTCGCGGACTACGCCACGAGCGGCAAGAACCTCAGCGGACCGTGGACGGACGCCATGCTGGCCGCCGTCGCGCAACACGTCCAGGGCCCGATGACGGACGAGACGCGCGACCTCATCGTCGCGAGC
Source organism: Sinomonas albida (assembly GCF_004919045.1). Taxonomy (GTDB): domain Bacteria; phylum Actinomycetota; class Actinomycetes; order Actinomycetales; family Micrococcaceae; genus Sinomonas; species Sinomonas albida. Next base: position 58,941 of record NZ_SWDW01000013.1, on the reverse strand, counting down.
CCCGCCCCCGTGCTCGCCGAGGCCCTGGACCTCATCGACGCGACCTACGGAAACGCCGCCGGCCTCCTCAAGGCCCACGGCTTCGGCGACGAGGAACTCGCGCGGCTCCGCGACGTCCTCACCGTCCCGGCCTCCCCCGCATCGCAGAACTGACTTCTCGAAGGAGAACATCCATGAGCACGCATCAGTACCCGGCCCCCGAGCACTTCATCCTCCACATCAGCGACACCCACTTCGTGGCCGACAACGAGCTCCTCCACGGCAAGGTGGACAGCGATGAGAACCTCCGCCAGCTGTTCAAGGACTTCGCGAAGGCCAAGGCCCGCCCCGAGGCGATCGTCTTCACGGGCGACCTCGCCGACACGGGCCGCGAGGACGCGTACACCCGCCTGAAGAACCTCGTCGAGCCGGCCGCCGCCGAGATCGGCGCGAAGGTCATCTGGGTCATGGGCAACCACGACACGCGCACCCCGTTCCGCCGCATCCTCCTCGACTCCGAGGCGGGCGAGGAGTCGGTGGACATGGTCCACGACGTCAACGGCCTCCGCATCATCGCGCTCGACTCGACGGTCCCCGGCCACCACTACGGCGAGATCAGCGACGAGCAGCTCGCGTGGCTCAAGGACGTCCTCGCGACGCCGGCCCCGCACGGCTCGCTCATCGCCCTCCACCACCCGCCCGTGCCCTCGACGCACAGCATGATCGAGATGTTCGAGCTGCGCGACCAGGCCCGCTTCGAGGAGGCCATCCGCGGCACGGACGTGCGGGGGATTCTCGGCGGCCACTTCCACTTCTCGACGTTCAGCACGTTCGCCGGCGTCCCGGTCTCGGTGGCCTCCGCCACGTGCTACACGCAGGACGTCAACGTCGAGCCGGGCGCGATGCGGGGCCAGAACGGCGCCCAGGCGTTCAACCTCGTGCACGTCTTCAACGACCGAGTGCTCAACACGGTCGTGCCGATCGGCGAGTTCGCGACCGTCTACGAGGTCACGGCCGAGCAGATGCGGGCGTTCCAGCAGATGAGCCTCGAAGAGGCCACCGCTGAGATGACGGCCTCGCACTAGTCAAGTGCCAACTGGGAAAGACCCGCACCGACAGGAATCGAATCATGTTCACTGAAGTCTCCGGGCCGGCGGCGGCACTCCAGGCGAGCCCCGCCGTCGTCGGTCCGGCCGGAGGGCGCCCCGCCCGCACTGCCGCCCTTCGCCGTCGTCGGCCGAGCGGCACCTGGGTGCCCTATCTCTACGTCCTTCCGGCCGTGATCCTCCTGCTCCTGTGGACGTACTGGCCGCTCGTTCAGACGGCCGGGCTCTCGTTCCAGGACTGGAACCTCATCCCGACCCGGCCCAAGGTCTTCGTCGGGGTGCAGAAGTACCAGAAGGTCCTGAGCCTGCCCGAGCTCCACCAGGCGCTCACGAACACGGTGGCGTACATCCTCGCGTTCCTCGGCATCTCCGTGGCGCTCCCGGTCCTGTTCGCCCTGCTCTCCCGCAAGGTCAAGGGCAAGGCCCGCACGTTCTACCAGGCGCTCATCTTCGTCCCGTTCCTCGTCACGCCGGTCGCGACGAGCGCGGTCTGGCGCTGGCTGTTCGCCCCCGACGGCGGCACGATCCCCGCGATCGCCGCGACCCTCGGCGTGCCCATGGACAACGTCTTCCGCGACCCCAACGCCGCGATGACGTCCGTGATCGTCATCGTGGGCTGGCAGATGCTCGGCTTCGGCGTCCTGGTCGTCTCGGCGGGCCTCGCGGGCATCAGCCCGGACTATGCGGCGGCGGCGTCGATCGATGGCGCGAACCAGCGCCAGATCACGTGGCGGATCATCCTCCCGCTGCTCTCGCCGTCGCTCGTCTTCCTCGCGCTCATGACCATCCTGCTCTCGGCGCAGTGGACGTACCCGATCATCGACCTCGTGACCGGCGGCGGTCCGGGCAACTCGTCCACGAACATCTACTACCTGCTCTACCAGTTCGGCTTCCGCAACTTCGACGCAGGCCTCTCCTCGGCCGCGGGCATGCTCTTCTTCGTGGGCTTCGGCATCGTGGCACTCGTGTTCGTGGAACTGTCCGAGAAGCTCAGCTTCCACGACAACTAGGTCAGAAGGAACATCATGGCTTTTGTCCTCGCCACCTCGCCCGCCCAGGCCTTCCCGCCCGCCGCACCGACGACGGACGACGGCGCCGCCTCCGCCCAGCGCGGGCTCGCCTCCCGCGCGCGCAGCAAGGCCATCGCGAGCCTGCCTGCCCACGCGCTGCTGGCTGTCCTCGCGCTCGTGTCGATCTACCCGGTCTACTGGATGTTCGTCACGGCGTTCCGCCCCAACAGCGACGCGCTCTCCACGAACCCGCTTCCGGGCCCCGTGAGCCTCGAGAACTTCGTGACGGTGTGGCAGCAGATCCCGATCGGGAGCATGCTCGCGAGCACGTTCGGCATGGCCCTCGCCCTCGCGGCGGCGCAGCTTCTGGTCGCGATCCTCGCCTCCTACGGATTCGCGCGGTGGAGCTTCCGCGGCAAGAAGGTCCTGTACCTGCTGTTCGTGGGCTCGTGGCTCGTGCCGTTCCAGGTCACGATGATCCCGAACTACCTGCTCGTCTCCCAGATGGGCCTGCTCAACACGGTGGCCGGCGTGGTCCTGCCGCAGCTGTGCTCGGCGTTCGCGGTCATGATGCTGCGCCAGCACCTCGAGTCGTTCCCCAAGGAGCTCCTCGATGCGGCGCAGATGGACGGCCGCTCGTCGTGGCAGGCGCTGTGGCAGGTCGTCGTGCCGAACCTCCGCCCGGCCCTCGCGGCGCTCGCGATCATGCTCTTCATCAGCGCGTGGAACGAATACCTGTGGCCCTCGCTCATCATGCAGAAGTCCACGGCGCTCATCCAGGTGGGCATCCGGGCCTTCCTCGGGGCCGAAGGCAACAACTGGGGCGCGATCATGGCGGCCAGCACGATCGCGTGCCTCCCGATCTTCCTCATCTACATCTTCCTGCAGCGCTACGTCGTGGACGCGTTCGTGCGCTCAGGGCTCAAGTAGCTGCAGCCCATCCCCCAACCCGTCCAGCCCATTCCCCAACCCGACCCGCCCGTCCCCCAACCCCAACCCGCCCCGCCCATCCCCCAGCGAAAGCGAGAACCGGCATGAAGATCGTCCAGATTTCCGACACCCACCTCGGCGCATCCGTCGAGTCCACGTCTGAGGCCGCGCGGAAGGTCATCGACTACATCGACAACGTGCTGCGCCCCGACTTTGTGGTGCACACGGGCGACGTCGTGGTGATCGATCCCGACAACGCCGAGGACCGCGAGCACGCCCACGGCCTGCTCTCGGAGCTCCGCACGCCGTACCGCGTGCTCCCCGGGAACCACGACATCGGCGAGCCCGCGGAGCACGCGTGGCAGGGCCAGGTCGTCACGTCCGAGCGTGTCGGCGCGTTCACGGAGGTCTTCGGCCCGGCTCAGTGGCGAGTGGACCTCGGCGACGTCACGCTCCTGGGCCTCAACAGCGAGGTCTTCGGTTCGGGCATCGACGACGAGGCGCGGCAGTGGGAGTGGATCGAGGAGACCGTAAGCGGCATCGGCTCTGAGCGCCCGGTCCTGCTCTTCCAGCACAAGCCGCTCTGGACCGTCGTGGAGAACAGCGACCACAACCTCGACATCCGCGAGTCCGGCGCGCTCCTCCTGGAGCACCTCGAGCGCGTGAACCTCAAGTCCGTGGGCACCGGCCACCTCCACTGCTTCCGGACGAAGCAGCGCGGCGGCGCGCTCGAGGTCTGGGCCCCGAGCACGGCGTTCATGGCCGGCGCAGGCGATCTTGGCCTCGGCGACCCGGTCACGCAGCAGCTCGGCATCGTCGAGTACACGATCGACGGCGGCAACGTCACCGTCGAGCTCCTCCGGGTCCCCGGCGTCCACGACGCGCTCATGACCGAGCTCGACGACGTGAAGGCGTCGGTCGACACGGTTCTGGCGAAGGCCTGACCTCGGCGACTGCCTAGGCCCGAACCCCGCGCAGATTCCGACCGGGACTGAGACAGCTTCGGCGGCGTGTCTTCGCGACGCGCCGCCGAATCCGCCTCCTCACGGCTCGATCGTGGTCGGAATCCCGAGGCCGGATGAACCGCCTCACGGCTCGATCGTGGTCGGAATCCACCGACCGGGTGAACCGCCCCCGGGCTCAGCCGGCCCGCCGCACCTCGGCGAGCTTCCGCTCGAGAACCTGGGCGACGCCGTCGTCCTCGATCCCCGGAGCGTGGAGCGTCGTCGCGGCCAAGGCGCGCGGATGGCCCGACTGCATCGCGTAGCCCTCGCCCGCCCAGGTCAGCATCTCGACGTCGTTCGGCATGTCCCCGAAGGCGACGACGTCCTCCGGGGGAACGCCGAGCGCGTGCGCGTACTCGGCCAGCGTGACCGCCTTGTTGACGCCGAGCGGCGCGATCTCGAGCATCGTGACGTCCAGCGCCGAGTGGGTCACCGACACGAGGTGCGCGATGTGCGGCGCGACCGCGCGGAAGTAGTCCTCAGCCGAAAGGCCCTCGATCTTCGCCATGAACTTGACCACGTCGTCGCCCGCGACGAGGTCCTCGATCTCCCCCTGGCGGACGTGCTCGAGCTGATGCTCGCGCCGGGCCTCCACGAAGCCGGGTTCCATGAAGAACTCCGCGGGGGTCTCGGCCGCGAAGACCGACTCCGGGAACAGGCCCCGCACGATGTCGCGCACCTCGAGCACCGTTGAGCGCGAGATCGCGCGGGACGAGACCACCGACATCGTCGCGAGGTCGAACACGAGCGCGCCGTTCGAGCAGATGACCGTCCCCGTGTGCTCAAGCTGCTCGCTCAGCGGGGTGAGCCACCGCGCCGGGCGGCCCGTGACGAACACGACCGCGACGCCGGCCGCCTCGCACGCCTCGAACGCCCGGACCGTCCGCTGGGAGATGAGGCCCTCGCGGCTCAGGATCGTGCCGTCGATGTCGCTGGCGACGAGCCTCACGGGATCTCGAAGTAGCCGGTGAGCTGCGCCCGGCCGAGGGTGTGGAAGAAGAGGTTGAAGCCGAGGAGCGCGGGCGAGGCATCCGGGCCGACGTCGAGCCGCTCGACGTCGACCGCGTGCACCGTCACGATGTAGCGGTGCGGGCCGTGGCCCTGCGGCGGTGCGGCGCCCACGAAGCCCGCGTACCCGGCGTCGTTCCTGAGCTCGAACGCGCCCTCGGGGAGGCTCGCGTCCGAGTCTGCGGGTCCCATCCCGTCGGGGCTGCCGCCCGCGCCCTCGGGCAGCTCGTCCACGGTCGCGGGCAGGTTCGCGACGGCCCAGTGCCAGAAGCCGCTTCCGGTCGGCGCATCCGGATCGAGAACGGTGACGCAGTAGCTCTTGGTGCCTTCGGGGGCGCCGGACCACGCAAGCTGCGGCGAGAGGTCCTTTCCGCCGGGGACCTGGAAGAAGCCGCTCACCTGGTTCGCGCTGAGCGTCCCGCCGTCGCTGATGTCCGCCGACGTCACCGCGAACGGCTCGACCTCGGGAAGGTCGCTGTACGGGTTGTGCTTGGCCATGAGTGCTCCTCCTGGGGTGTGTGCGCGGTCAGTGCGGGAAGGGGCGGCTGCGTGCGCCCGGCTTGCTACGGAGCGAGGGCTTCCCTCAGTTCGGCCCGAGTGGGCGGATTGGCCCCCGGGCGGGAGACGGTCACGGCGGCCGCGCGGGCCGCGAAGTCGAGGATTCGCCGCAGCTCGTCGGCGTCAACGCGCCGCAGCTCGTCGCGGCGCTGGGCGCCGTCGAGCTCGCGGTCCACGACGCCGCTCAGGAGCGCGGACATGAAGGAGTCTCCGGCCCCGACGGTGTCCGCGACGTGGACCTTCGCGGCGGGCACGTGCGCCTCGCCGTCCGCGCAGATGCCCCACGGGCCGTCCGCGCCGCGCGTCACGACGACGATCGCGGGTCCCTCCGGTGCGCCGAGCGCCTTCCAGCGGCGCGCCGATTCGAGCGGGTCGACGGCGGGATACAGCCACGCGAGGTCCTCGTCCGAGGCCTTGACCACGTCCGCGAGCGCCACGAAGCGCTCGACGAGCCCACGGACGGCCTCGCGGTCGGTCGTGATGGTGGGGCGGCAGTTGGGATCGAAGCCGATGGTCGCGCGCGGGCGGGCGCGTTCGACGGCGGAGAGCACCTGGGCGGCGCCCGGCTCGAGGACGGTCGCGATCGAGCCGGTGTGGAGCAGCGTGGTGGCGCCGAGGAGGGTCGAGAACCGCTCGCGGAGGTCGGGGAGGTGCCAGTCGAGGTCGAACGTATAGGTCGCCGCGCCCCTGTGGTCGAGCTCGGCGATCGCGACGGACGTGGGCGAACCGTCCGGCGGGAGCGGAACCACCACCCCGGAGGCCTTGAGGTGCTCGGTCAGGAGGCGCCCGTTGGCGTCGTCTCCGTAGCGGCCCACGAACTGGACCGGGTGGTCGAGGCGCGCGAGGCCGATCGCGACGTTGAGGGGGCTGCCTCCCGGATGCGATTCCGTGCCGTTCGGCTTGTGGACAACGTCAATGAGGCCCTCGCCGATGACAGTCAGCATGGGCCCTACGGTAGCAGTCTGGCGACAAGGGCGCGGCAGGTTTCGTAGGCCTCCTCGCCGGGCGTAATGAGCGCGAAGTGATCGCCCGCGGTCTCGTGCAATTCCGCGGGATCACCGGCCTCGCGGGCGGCCTCGACGTAGCGCCGCGAGAGCTCGAACGGGGCGTCCTCGTCGGCGCGCGAGTGCACGGCGTGGACCGGGACGCCGATCGGCAGGCGGCGCATCGGGTCCGCGAGCGCGTACTCGGCGGGGCGCTCGGACTCGGGGCCGCCCATGAGGTTTGCGACCGCGTCGTTGCTGAGCCGCAGGCGGTGGGCCGCGGCGAGGTCCAGGATCCCGGCCTGACTGACGACGCCGGCCAGCGGCACCGCGGGCGCCTCGCCTCCCGTGCGGGCTGCGTAGGCGGCCCGGCCGGCGGCCCAGACGGCAAGGTGGCCGCCCGCCGAGTGGCCGAGCGCGACGACGCGGGCGGGATCCAGGCCGACGCCCGTGTGGTCTGCGACGTGCGCGAGGTGATCGATGCCCATGGCGACGTCGCGGAACGTGGCGGGCCACCCGCCGTCGTCCGTGGGGGCCGCCCTCCCACCAGGACCCCCCGTACCGGCGCCTGCACCGGCCCGGCGGTACTCGAGGTTCCACGCCGCGAAGCCATGCTCGGCGAGGTCAAGTGCTTCGGGGACGCCCAGCTCAGCGGTGTACGCCTTGCGCCAGTAGCCGCCGTGGATCACCACGACCGTGCCTCGGAGCGGCATGCCCGCCCCGGCACCGTCTGGGAGGAACAGCTCGCCCCACTGGTCGGGATGCGGTCCGTAGGGGATGCGTTCGCGGTTCACAGAGGCATGGTTCACAGCGGCATGGTTCACAGGGGCATTCTGCCGGTACCGCCGCCGTGGGCGTCGTCAGGTTGGGGCGTGGTCATCGGCCCGTTCTCCCCGGTCACCGTCGCACCGGCCGCCCGACACCGTCGCCCTGGCCGCCATCGCACCGGCCAGCGCCAGCTTCTCCCGGTCGGACGAGCGGGCCCCGTGGTAGAGGACCAGGACCAGGCCGTCAGTTGCCGTCACCATGAGCTTCTCCCGGTGCACCATGAGCTCGCCAAGCTGGGGATGCTCGAAGGTCAGCGTGGCACCTTGGCGTTCGCGGACGTCGTGACGCGCCCACAGCCGGCTGAACGTGGGGCTCGCGACCGAAAGCTCGCCCACGAGTTCCACGACGCGCGCGTCGTGGACGCTGGCCCCGACGGATCGGCGGAAGCCCGCGATGAGGGCTGCGGCCGCTGCCTCCCAGTCGGGGAAGAGCGCCTGTTCCGCGGGATCGAGGAACACGTCCCGCAGGCGGTTGCGGCCGGCCACGAGCCGGGGCGAGAGGGCCTGCGCAAGGCCGTTGGCTGCCAGCACGTCGAGATAGCGACCCTCGACAAAGGCCGGGAAGGGAAGCTGCGGAACGAGCGCTTCGAGGCTCGCGGGCAGCGTTTCGGGGCGGGATCGGCGCGGCCTGCGCCGCGTCTGGTCGGCAGAGGCGAGCCCCATGAGGTGGGCGGTGGCTTCCTCGTCGAGCTGCAGCACCCGCGCAATCGATGCGAGCACCTGCGCCGAAGGGTTGCGGTCGCGGCCCTGCTCCAGCCTGAGGTAGTACTCCGCGCTCACCCCCGCCAGCATGGCGACCTCTTCTCGTCGCAGTCCCGCGACGCGGCGGTTGCGCTGGATCGGGATGCCGACAGTGCCCGGCGAGACAAGCTCGCGGCGGGCGCGCAGGAACTCGCCCAGGAGATTGCCTTCATCGCTCACTCCCCCACGGTACCCACACCGCAGGGGGCCGCTGCAGGGGCGTGGGTGACCCTGCCACTACCAGTACCGGCAGAGGGCTGGCTGGCACCCGGACGGCCCGAAAGAATCGGAGGGTCCAACGAGCTCGAAGGAAGAACATGACCACCCAGAACGTCCTCGTGACCGGCGGCTCCGGCTTCATTGCGGGCCACATCATCCTCCAACTCCTCGACCAGGGCCATCGCGTGCGCACCACGGTCAGGTCCCTCGACCGAGAGGCCTCCACGCGTGCCGCGCTCGCGGCCGCAGGCCTCGCCGGCGACGACCGGCTCGAATTCGTCGAGGCCGATCTCCTCTCGGATGCCGGGTGGCCCGAGGCCGTCGCGGGCATCGATGCCCTCCTGCACGTGGCATCCCCCGTTCACCTCGGACCGGTCTCCGACGAGAACGAAGTGATCGAACCCGCGCGCGAGGGCACGCTCCGCGCCCTGCGCGCTGCCCGCGACGCCGGCGTCCCGCGCGTCGTCCTCACCTCAGCGTTCCACGCGGTCGGCTTCGGCCACCCGCCGCTGGCCCGCCCGTTCACCGAAGACGACTGGTCCGTCCTCGACGGGCCGGGGATGGACGCCTATGGACGCAGCAAGGTGCTCGCCGAACGGGCCGCGTGGGACTTCATTGCTGCGGAGGGCGGCACCACGAGCCTCACGGCGATGCTCCCGGTCGCGGTCGTCGGCCCCCCGCTCGGCTCCTGGCTCTCCGGCGCGAACCACTTGGTGCACCGCATCCTCGACGGCCAGATGCCCGGCTACCCCGACTTCGCCGTGCCGTTCGTCGATGTCCGCGACGTCGCCGCCGCCCATGTCGCGGCGATTGGCGCCGAGGGGGCCACCGGTGAGCGGTTCATCCTCGCGGCGCAGGAGGACGCCGTCCCGCTCGCCGAGGTCGGCGCGGCGCTTCGGAATGGGCTCGGCGACGACGCCGCAAAGGTTCCGTCCGCCGTTCTCCCCGACGACGCCGTCCGGGCCGCCGCAGCGTCGAACCCGGCCATGCGTCCCATGGCCGCCGAACTCGGCTACCGCAAGAAGGTCTCCTCCGAGAAGGCCCGGCGCCTCCTCGGCTTCGCGCCGCGGCCGTGGCAGGAGGCGGTTGTCGGAGCCGGCAGGAGCATGGTGGCGAAGGGCCTCGTCGCGTCCTCCTGAGTCTGGGCTTGGCCTGGGCCTGCACCCCAGTGTCGGCACCCATTGCTACCGTGATTCCATGGCCAGCAACTACGACCGGCTGGATGCCGGGCAGCGCGCCCTCGTCGACGCGTCCGTCGAGACGTACGCCCGCGTGCGGCCCGCCCTCAAGGGCGTCACGAATGACGTCCTGTCCACGCTTCGGCGGATCTTCAACGAGAGCGCCGAGGTGGACCCGCTTTTCATCACGGGCCGCACCAAGACGGTCGAATCGTTCCGCGAGAAGATCTCGCGCCTCGATCCTCCCGCCGAACCCGGCGAGTCCCCCGCGCTCAAGTTCCCGGACCCGTTCCGCACGCTCAACGACATGGTGGGACTGCGCGTCATCACGAAGCTCCCCGGGGACAACGGCGTTGTCGCGAATCTCATCAAGCGCCAGCGCGACACCTTCGACTGCCGTGGCGACCGCGAGAAGGCCATCGGCTCGATCGAGTCGGGGACGTACGGCTATTCAAGCCGCCACCTTATCCTGCGCACGCTGCAGAACGACGCCGTCAAGGAATACCAGGCGGTCTTCAACCCCGAGCTTCCCGCGAATGGCAGCTACTTCTTCGAGTGCCAGATCCGCACGATCTTCGCCCACGCGTGGAGCGAGATCGAGCACGACATCCGTTTCAAGAGCCAGGACCCGCGCGCGTGGAGCCCCCAGTTCGACCGCCAGTTCACGGCCACCGCCGCCATGCTCGAGGTCGTGGAGAAGGAGTTCGCCGAGCTCCACGAGCGCTACGAGAAGGTCCGCAGCTTCTGGGACGAGTCCGGCGAGGGCGCACAGCCGCTCAACCCGGACCGGATCCGGGACGTCTGGCAGACGCTGCTCCCCCACGTTGACCGCAAGATCGACGACGACTGGGGCTGGGCGGCCGAACTCGTCGCCGCCCACGGGCTCACCGAGACGTGGCAGCTCGTCGAGCTGCTCGACGCCGAGCGGATCACCGAGGTGCGCAAGGCGCTCGACCACCGGTACTCCCCCGGCCCCGACCGGCTCCTCGACGACCTCCTGCTCTGGCGCTTCGGCCGCGACCACATCGAACTCACCGCAGAACCGGCCGACGCCGCCCCCCATCCGCGGCGCGACAGCCTCCAGCGGCGGCTCAAGCAGATCGAGCGCTTCCGGCTCGCCTGAGCGCAGGGCGACCCGCGCCGTCGTCCGCTGTTCGGACCGATTCGCAGCCCCTTGTTGCCTGATGCAACCATGAGCGCGTGAATCCCGCCCAGACCTCCGAATCCATCCAGACGGCCGCGCCCGCCGCGGCAGATCGCGACGCGCGCATCGCGGTCACGGTGTTCCCGATCCTCGTGATCATCGCGGGGCTGGTCGGCTTCCTCGTCCCGGACGCGATCAAGCCGGCCGCGCCGTGGGTCCCGTATCTGCTGGGCGTCATCATGTTCTGCATGGGCCTCACGCTCACGCCGCTGGACTTCTCGTCGGTCGTGCGGCGCCCCTGGGCCGTGGCGCTCGGCCTGCTGGCGCACTACGTCATCATGCCGGCCGCGGGATGGGCGATCGCGATGGCGCTTCACCTCCCGCCCGAGCTCGCGGTGGGCGTGATCCTCGTGGGCTGCGCGCCCTCGGGCACGGCCTCGAACGTCATGGCGTACCTCGCGAAGGGCGACGTCGCCCTCTCGGTCGCGGTGGCCACGGTCTCGACGCTCGTCGCGCCGCTCGTGACCCCCGCGCTGACGCTCCTGCTTGCGGGCTCGTTCCTCAACGTCGACGCGGGCGGCATGGTCCTCGACATCGTCAAGACCGTCCTCATCCCCGTAGTCCTGGGCCTCGCCGTGCGGCTGTTCCTCAAGAAGGCCGTCGCGGCGGTGCTGCCGGCGCTGCCGTGGATCTCGGCCGTGGTCATCGCGGCCATCGTCGCGATCGTCGTCGCGGGCTCGGCCACGAAGCTCGCCGCCGCGGGAGGCATTGTGTTCCTCGCCGTCGTCCTCCACAACGGCTTCGGGCTCGGGCTCGGCTACCTCGCAGGGAAGCTCGGCCGCCTGGACCACAAGGCGCGCCGCGCGCTCGCGTTCGAGGTCGGGATGCAGAACTCGGGCCTCGCCGCGACGCTCGCCGCCGCGCACTTCAGCCCGCTCGCCGCGCTGCCGTCCGCCGCGTTCTCCGTGTGGCACAACGTCTCCGGCGCGATCGTGGCCGCGTGGCTCGCTCGGCGGCCGGTGCGAGCCGAGGCTGGCGCCGGCGAAGGGTGAGTCCGCTGACGGACCGCTCGCGGCGGGCTGAGCCCTGACCGACCGGCGATTCTCCTGGGCCCGGTGGGCCGGCGGCGCCTTCCCCCAGCGCTGTTTATGTGCTGGGCTGGTCGGGTAGGCACACACCACCAGCCGAGCGAAAGGGGACCGAAGTCATGAAGGCTTCCGACGAACTTGCCCACGGACTCCAGGCCATCCTCGTGGATCTCATCGAGCTTTCCCTGGAGGGCAAGCAGGCCCACTGGAACATCGTGGGGCCGAACTTCCGCGACCTGCACCTGCAGCTCGACGAGATCGTGGCCGCGGCCCGCCTCCACGCCGACGAGGTCGCAGAGCGGCTTCGCGCCCTGCACGCCGTGCCGGACGGGCGCACGTCGACCATCGCGAAGACGACCGCCCTTACGGAGCCCGCCGAGGGCCTCATCACGACGACGGACGCCGTCGACGCGGTGGTCACCGCCCTCGACACGACGTGCACGACCGTGCGCGGCGTGTACGCGGCGGTCGAGAAGGATGATGCCGCCACGACGGACATCCTCAACCAGATCCTCCTCCAGCTCGAGAAGCTCTCATGGATGGTCTCGGCCGAGAAGGCCAAGACCACGACCCCCTGAGCCGCTCGCTCCCGCGGGAAGCGACTCGACAAACGCCGCAGGGCCCCGGGATTCCGGGGCCCTGCGGCGTTCGGCGTTCCGCGTTCTGCGTTCTGCGTTCTGCGTTCCGCGTCCCGCGCTCCGCGGGTTCACGCGATGTCGAATGCGTCCTCGTAGATTTCGGTGCGCGAGGTCTGGGGATAGACATACTGCGCGGATTCACGGAACGGGCCCATGAATTCGGGATCTGTCATCTGGGCCCGGTTCTCGGCCTGGAGCGTCGCGAGGTCGGGATATTCGAATTCGATGACGGCCTCGTTGTTAGGGCCGGCCGTCGGCACGAGGAATCTGGGCTTGGCCCAGCCTTTCGCCTCGCAGACGTCCCCGAGCCTCTTCACAAGGCCGGCGAATTCGCGGAATTTTCCGTACTGGACGATAGAGACGGAACGAAGTCGATACATGGGGGCGACCTCCTGATCAGCGTGACCTTTGACGCCGGGCACGACTCCCCGTTTGCGACCACGTCTGCCGACGGCCGGAGCGTAAGCCCGCCGATCTGGGCCGGTCAATGGCTGAATCGCGGAGTTCTCGGGGGCTCACGGCAGCAGCGACCGTGCCGTCTCCTCGAGGACTCTGCGGACCGCCTGCATGACGGGGTGCCCGGCGCTCGAGGCGCGCATCGAAGTGAACAGGGTGCGGTGCGGGGCGCCCTCGAGGTCGAGGAGCCGGGCGGCCGGCGTTCGATCCACCCACACGAGGTCGGGCAGGAGCGCGACGGCGTTTCCGGACTCGACGAGCCGCACGTGGGCCTGGAGGTCGGCCGTCTCGTAGCGGACGTCCGGCTCGAAGCCCGCCGACCGGCACGCTTGCTCGGCCCAATGCCGCGAAGCGGCCCCGTGCGGCTCCATGACCCACGGAAGGGGCGCGGCGTCCGGCAGGCGCGCGACGCCGTCGAACGCGCTGCCCGCGCCGGAGGGCGGGATGGCGAGCCGAATCGCGTCTCGGGTCAGGTGCTCGCGGTCCAGGCCGGGGTAGTGGGGCGCCGCGTGGTTCGGGTACTGCTCGGCCACGACAACGTCGAAGTCGCGGGCCCACGTCTCATGCAGCGCCGTCTCAGGCTCGTGCTGCACCATCTCGACGCGCAGCGCCGGGTGTCTCTCCCGCAGGGTCCGGAGCGCCACCGGCATGAGCGCAAGCGCGGCCGTCTGGAAGACAGCAAGCCGCACCGTGCCGCTGACCTCGCTCTGACTCGCGGCGAGCGCAGCCTCGGTCCGCTCGAGCGCGTCGAGGAGCCCGCTCGTGTGCTCGACGAGCACGAGCGCCTGCGGCGTCAGGACCACGCGCCGCCCGGACTTGCGAAGCAGCTCCGCGCCCACCTCCTTCTCGAGGAGCGCGAGCTGCTGGGACACCGACGAGGGGCTGTAGGCCAGTGCGTCGGCGACCTCGGCGAGCGTCCCGCGAATACTCAGTTCGCGGAGCAGCCGGAGGCGTCGGATCTCGAGCATGGCAGGGACTCCAATTGTTCGGGTTTACCCATGATTATGCGTCAGAAACAATCACTTCTACTTCTGTAATCCGCGACCGATACTGTCTGGAGACCCGACACCCGGTGCTGCCAGAGACCCTGCAGCGAGCCGGATCGGAGCCCTCCACACGACGGACAGGACCAACGCACCATGACCACGCCGAGCCACGGTTCCCAGCCAGCTCACCCGTCTCCCTCCCGCACCGCAGCGGCCGGAGCCCAGCCCGACTCTGCGAGCGCCGCCGACGTGCGCCCGCAGGACCTCGCCGACGAAGCGGTTGCCCAGGTGCGCCGCTGGCTCGACGCCGCCGCGAAGCTCCCCGTCGATCCCGCGGCGGCGCAGCTCGCGGGCGTCCTCAAGGACCCGAACGGCCTCGAGTTCACGGTCGGCTTCGTGGATGGCGTGGTCCGCCCGGAGGACCTGACCGTCGCGGCACGCAACCTCCGCGATCTCGCGCCGAAGGCCCCCGCGTTCCTCCCGTGGGCCCTCAAGCAGGCCGTGCGCCTGGGCGGCTCGCTCGCTCCGGTGGCGCCCGGCGTCGTCGTCCCCGTGGCGCGGCGCGTGCTCCGCGAGATGGTGGGGCACCTCATCGTCGACGCGTCCGACGCGCGGCTCGGCCCCGCGATCCAGAAGATCCGCAAGCCCGGAATCCGGCTAAACATGAACCTCCTCGGCGAGGCGATCCTGGGCCAGGGCGAGGCTGCACGCCGCCTCGAGGGCACCCGCCGCCTCCTCGAGCGCGACGACGTGGACTACGCGTCGATCAAGGTCTCGGCAACCGTCGCGCCGCACAACCACTGGGCGTTCGACGAGGCGGTCGGGGACATCGTCGAGTCCCTCGCGCCGCTGTACCGCCTCGCGAGCGAGAGCACCCGGGCGGGCAAGCCGAAGTTCATCAACCTCGACATGGAGGAGTACAAGGACCTCGGGCTCACGATCGAGGTCTTCACGCGCCTGCTCGACCGCGAGGAGTTCCGCGGCCTCGAGGCCGGGATCGTGCTGCAGGCCTACCTCCCGGATGCGCTCGGCGCGATGATCCGCCTGCAGGAGTGGGCCGCGAACCGCACCGCGAACGGCGGCGCGCCGATCAAGGTCCGGGTGGTGAAGGGCGCGAACCTTCCCATGGAACACGTCGACGCCGAGATCCACGGCTGGCCCGTGGCGACGTGGGGCTCGAAGCGCGAGAGCGACACGTCCTACAAGGCCGTCCTCGACTTTGCGCTCCATCCCGAGCGGCTCGCGAACGTCCGCGTCGGCGTCGCTGGGCACAACCTCTTCGACGTCGCGCTCGCGTGGCTCCTTGCGAAGGCTCGCGGCGTCGACACGGGCGTGCGCGCCGGATCAGGCCTCATCGAATTCGAGATGCTCCTTGGCATGGCGTCGGCGCAGGCGCAGGCGGTCCTCGCCGACGTCGGCCACCTCCTGCTCTACACGCCGGTGGTCCACCCGGGCGAGTTCGACGTTGCGATCGCCTACCTCATCCGCCGCCTCGAGGAGGGCGCGAGCCAGGACAACTTCATGAGCGCGGTCTTCGAGCTCGACGCCAACGAGGTCCTCTTCGAGCGCGAGAAGAAGCGCTTCCTCGCCTCGCTCGAAGCACTGGACCGCCCGCCCTTCGCCGGCGCCGTCCCCGAGCCGCATCGAATCCAGGATCGCCGGCAGGAGGCGAACGACGGCGCAGCCTCCTCGAGCGCCCACGGCACCCGCGCGAAGGCTCCCGCCTTCGCCAACACCCCCGACACCGACCCCGACCTCCCGGGCAACCGGGTCTGGGGCCGGGCCATCCTCGCGCGCGCCGAGCACTCCACGATCGGCAGCGACACGGTCGAGCGGCACACGCTCGCCACGGAAGGCGAGGTGGACGCGACAGTGGGCGCCGCCGTCGTCGCCGGCGAGGCGTGGGGCGCGCTCACGGGCGCCGAGCGGGCCGCCGTCCTCGATGAGGCCGGCCGCTCGCTCGAACGGCATCGCGCCGACCTGCTCGAGGCGATGGCGAGCGAATGCGGCAAGACGCTCGACCAGGGCGATCCCGAGGTCTCCGAGGCGATCGACTTCGCCCACTACTACGCGACGCTCGCCCGGGAGCTCGACACGGTCGACGGCGCGCGCTTCGTCCCGAGCCGGCTCATCGTCGTGACCCCGCCGTGGAACTTCCCGGTGGCGATCCCGGCGGGCTCGACGCTCGCGGCACTCGCGGCGGGCTCCGCCGTCGTCATCAAGCCCGCGAAGCAGGCGCGGCGCTCCGGCGCCGTCATGGTCGCCGCGATCTGGGAGGCGCTCGACGCCGCTGGCATCTCGCGCGACGTCCTCCAGTACGTGCAGCTCGAGGAGCGCGCGCTCGGGCAGCGGCTCGTGGCGCACCCCGACGTGGACCGCGTGATCCTCACGGGCGGCTACGAGACCGCCCAGCTATTCCGCTCGTTCCGCAAGGACCTGCCGCTTCTCGCGGAGACGTCCGGAAAGAACGCGATCATCGTGACGCCGAGCGCGGACCTGGACCTCGCGGCGCGTGACGTAGCGCAGTCCGCGTTCGGGCACGCGGGGCAGAAGTGCTCCGCGGCCTCGCTCGTGGTGCTCGTCGGCTCGGTCGCGAAGTCCAAGCGCTTCCACCACCAGCTCCTCGACGCAGTGCAGTCTCTCCACGTCGGCTACCCCTGGGACGCGCGGAGCCAGATGGGCCCGGTGATCGAGCCTCCGGGCGAGAAGCTCGAGCGCGGCCTCACCCAGCTCGGCGCGGGCGAGCACTGGGTGCTCGAGCCACGTCAGCTCGATGACTCCAAGAAGCTGTGGAGCCCCGGCCTGCGCACCGGCGTCCGGCCGGGCTCCGAGTACCACCTCACCGAGTACTTCGGCCCGGTGCTCGGCGTCATGACGGCGTCGACGCTCGAGGACGCCGTGAAGCTCGTCAACGAGGTGGACTACGGCCTCACGTCGGGGCTGCACTCGCTCGACGGCGCGGAGATCGCCTACTGGACCGAGAACATCCAGGCCGGAAACCTGTACGTGAACCGCGGCATCACCGGTGCGATCGTGCGGCGGCAGCCGTTCGGCGGATGGAAGAAGTCCGCGGTCGGCGCCGGCACCAAGGCTGGCGGCCCGAACTACCTCGTGGGCCTCGGCTCGTGGGCGGATGCGCCCGTGAGCGGCGCCGGATCCGCTCCGCGCGGGGCGGCGGCCGAACTGCTCGTCGCCGCGCGGCCCGAGCTCCCCGCGGACGACGCCGGGTGGCTGGCTTCCGCTCTCGGCTCCGACGCGGCGGCGTGGGCGTCCGAGTTCGGCGTCGCGAAGGACGCGAGCGGGCTGGTGAGCGAGCGCAACGTGCTCCGCTACCGGCACCTGCCGGTGACCGTCAGGTTCGAGGGTCCGACCTCGGGGCACGGCCTCGCCGAGCTCCTGCGCGTCGTCGCAGCGGGCCTCGTGGCGGGCTCGCGCCTGACGGTGAGCAGCGCCGTCGACCTCCCCGGCGAGACGGTCGCCGTCCTGCGCCGCCACGAGGCCGTAGTGATCGTCGAGGACAGCGCCGCGTGGCTCGCACGGGCGGCCCGCATGGGTTCGGGACGGATCCGGCTCCTCGGGAGCCCGGTGGCCGCGACCGAGCTCGCGGAGGCGCTGAATGGCACGCCCGACGTCGCGGTGTACGCGCACCCGGTAGTCGGCGCGGGCCGCGTGGAGCTGCTCCCGTTCCTGCACGAACAGGCGGTCTCGCTCACGGCGCACCGCTTCGGGAACCCGAATCCTGTGGTCCAGTCCGTCGAGCTCTGACGAACAATCCGTTCCCACTGGGCCGTTCGCACTGCGGCCCGCCGAACCTTTCGGCGGGCCGCAGTGCCGTCCTGGCTAGTTGACCCGAATGGCCCATGAGCAGCTGAAGTGCCCGACGTCGGCCGCGTTATGCTCTTTTTCGGCGCTGACGTACTCCGCTTCAAGGACGAACACGCCGGGCCTGACGATGCTGGCTTCGATGTCAACAATGAGTTCATCGTTTCCGACGGCGTAGCGACACGGCCCGCCCGAGCTGCACTCGTACTCAAAGTCTGGAGTATCCGAGGCTGGAATCCCCCGCTCGTTCAATCCAGAAAAGTACCGCAGGTTGAGCCAAGACGGCGGGACACCTGGGCGGATGGTGATCCTCGCGGGCCTCCAGCCGGTCGCGTCGACCTCGCTGACCGGGATCCGGTTTTCGTCATCTTCGCGGAGCGTCCGGAGACTCCCGTCAATCCACCACAGGGCGTTGGCTCGCTCGAGTACTCGCTCGCCGATACTCGCGCTCGGCGGCGCGGCTGGTGGCGGAACATACGGGCGCAAGCTGACGACCGGGCCCTCCGATTCCAGCCCTGCCCCCTCGCCCGGAACGCCACACGACGCGAGTACCGCCCCGGCCGCAAGGGCAAGAGGTCTGGTCAACCGCATGTCGTTAGCAGCTGAATCGGCCATCGCTACTCGTCCTGCCGAAATTCGTCTGGCCGCCGACGAGTGCCGAGTGGTTAGAGATGGCGCGCCATGTCTGAGTGCCAGTCCCGCGACAGTCGCTTTTGACCTGTGAGTTCACGGACTGAAGGGTGTTCTGCGAAAACTTGGACACCGTCCGGTAGCGCTCTCCGAACCAGCCAATGTAGCCGACGGAGAGATTGATACTGGTCCGGGTGCTCCCAGGACACGCCGTGCGACCCTTCGCCGAGGCAAGACCCGGCTCCGAGTAAGCGTAATGAGGGGTGTCTGTTTGTCCGTAACAGCCCGGCCGGATCCCCACCCAGGCTGAAGAGGACAAGAACTCTCCTGTTGGCTCATTTGCACTACCAGGCGTCAGCGATATCACGGACCCTCCGGCAGGTGAGTCGCCAGCCGGAGTTCCACTTCCCGGCCCCGCGGCCGTTGCCGCCGAACCGGACCCAGCGACTAGGGCGATGGCTAGACCGAGTGCGCCTGCGAGATTGTTCACGTTCTTCATCTGGTCCCCCACTAGTTTGATGGACACGAACAGCGAAAAGACTGCCGGGCCTCGAGCGTAGCCAGATGTCCGAACACGGAGCTGACACGTGTGATCCTCGCGGGCCTCCAGCCGGTCGCGTGAACCTCGCTGGCTGGGATCCGGTTTTCGTCATCTTCGCGGAGCGTCCGGAGACTCCCGTCAATCCACCACAGGGCGTTGGCTCGCTCGATTACTCGCTCGCCGATACGCGGCTGACAGCGGACCGAGGCACACGCACCTAGCCCATATACACAATGGCAACGAAACATTACTATTACGTATATGGCTGGAGTGAGTGTGAAGCAGGCCGCAGAGTCCCTCGGAGTTCAGCCGCAGACCGTCCGGAAGATGATCCGGGAGCGGGTGCTCGAACTCGAGCCCGGGATGGAAGGCGTCGCCCTCATCATCTCCTCGGCATCGCTGGCCCGCGCGCGCGCCGCGCGCGCGGCGCCGAGGCGCCGAGGGCGCGCATGGTCCGCGCGCGTGGCCTGGGCGGCGATCGACCTGCTCGCAGGAGGCCGCGCGACCTGGCTGAACCCGGCCGAGCGGCACCGTCTCCGCAACTCACTCGTCTACTTCGGTGCAGCCGACATCGCATGGCTGGCCCGCAACCGCGCCTCCGTCCACCGTTACCGGGCGACCTCGGAGGCAGTGCCGCTCGTGGCCGAGCACGTCATAGCAACAGCGGGCAGCGCCGTCGCGCGCAGCCCCGAGGTGGCTGCCGCCTTCGGCCTCACTGGCGGCACCGGGTTCGTCGATGGCTACGTGCCGGCCGGTGCCGCCCAGCAGATTGCAGACGCGTACGGCCTTGCCGAAGACCCCGCAGGGAATGTCGTCCTCCGAGAGGCGGAGTTCACCGAGGCACTCCTGAACGGAGCCCCGCTCCCTGCGGTCGCGCTCGACCTCGCCGACTCCACCGCGACCCGCGAACGCTCGGCAGGGCTGCGCTACCTCGAGGAGAGGCTCGCGGATGGCTGACCGGGCTCACGAGGACGGCCGCCCCATCTGGGACATCGCACCTCCGCCGGGCGGGTGGATGACACCGTGGCCGCAGTGCATCGAGCTGGTCAAGGCCGTCGGCCCCCAGCACTGGACTCTCGTCGGCGGCCTTATGGTCCAGCTCCACTCCGCCCGGGCCGGACTGGCGGTCGCCCGCCCGACGGCGGACGTCGACGTCGTCGTGCATATCGAAACCGGCCACACAACCGTCAACGACGTTGCGACGGCCCTGCTGACGCTCGGGTACGAATTCCAGCCGCCGAGCGACAGCGACAGCTCGGCACACCGCTTTGTCCGTGGGGAGAAGCAGGAGGAGCAGGTGGATGTCATGGTCGCCGACCATGTCTCCCCAAGAGTTGAACGAAGGCTGTTCGGCCGGAACGCCTTCGAACTGCCAGCCGGCACCCAGGCGCTCAGACGTACAGTCTATGCGGAGATCGGCGACGGGGTGCTGGTGAGCATCCCGAACGTCCTGGGCGCCCTCGTCCTGAAAGGCGAGGCATATAGGAGCGACTCACGGGACCGCAGACGCCATCTCGACGACGCCGTAGTCCTCGCCGCATGCGTTGCAGCCCCGCTGGCCATGCGTGCTCAGATGGCCGGGTCTGACCGGTCTCGCGTCCAACGGCTCCACGGGGCATTGGAGTCGCCTGCACACGAATCGTGGACCCTCCTCGACGCTGCGGACCAGACGAGGGCGCGCGACGCCCTGCGCATCCTCTCGGCCAACCCCCAGCCCCAGCGGATCCCGAGGATCGGAAGCTAGGCGACCCGCGCCGGCCACCCCGCGGAGATCACGAGCATCGCGCAAGCCCCGGGGGTCGGGAGGGGCGTCCTCCCGACCCCCAGAGGAAGATCGGCCGGCGAGAACGCAGCTGCCGTTCCGAGCGGCCGGCGAGGGTCGACGGGCGGGGCTGATGGCGGGGCCCATAGCCCCTCCCCGAGTGACCGCGGGTGTGTCATCGTGTCGTCATGAGCGACGGCACTGGTCCACATGGCGCCGACGACGCGAGGCGGAGCCGGTTCCCTTGGAGGCGTGTCCTCATCGCAGCCTCCGTGGCGGTGGTCCTCGCACTCGGTGCAGTCCTTGCCCGAGTTCTTGTCCAGTCCCAGCATCCGGCCCCTCCGGCCGCCGCGCCGTCGTCGTCCGCGTCCGCGACGCCCTCGCCAACTCCAACCCCGACGCCGAGCCCGCTGCCGCCACAGCCCTCGCTGCCGGATCTCCCCCCGGTTCCGATGAACATCCTGGTCATCGGAAGCGACATCTCCGGAAGCGCGCGCGAGGCAACCGAGCAGCAGGAGGCCACGGGCGCATCGGCCCCGCAGGATGCCGACACCATCATGCTGATCCACATCCCAGCAGACCGGCACAAGGTCTACGGGATCTCGATCATGCGCGACAACTGGGTGAACATCCCCGGCTACGGCGTGATGAAGATCAACGCGGGCCTCCAGCTAGCCGGCCCCAAGCTGGTTGTCGCCACGGTCGAAGCGCTGCTGCATACGCATATCGACCATTACCTCATGACGGACTTCGGAGGCATCAAGGCGTTCGTCGATACCATCGGCGGAGTCGATGTGGACGTCCCCATCCCCTTCACGGCGACCGTTCCCTTCACCGCGCCCGCCGGCACCGAACACACCTTCACGCCGGGAATCAACCACCTGGACGGAGAGGCCTCCCTCCAGTTCGTGCGCGAACGCCATGCCTTCGCCGACGGCGACTACCAGAGGGTCCGCGACCAGCAGGTGTTCGTCCGGGCCCTCATGGTCCGCCTGCTGAGCTCCGGAACGGTCCACGACGCGGCGAGCGCCATCCGCATTGTCGGGCTAGCGTCGTCCGTCCTCACCGTCGACCAGGGCTTCGACCCGATCACGCTCGCGACAGTGGCCTACGCGCTGCGGGGCACCGACCCTGCGGCCTCCGTGTTCTTCACGCTGCCGACGGCGGGGACCGGCACCTCGCCGGACGGCCAGCAGTCGATCGTGGTGCCGGACTACGCAGGCATCGCTGAGGTCGCGGCAGCCTTGGCTGCGGACGGGCTGGCTGACTACGCCGCGGCGCACGGCCTGTGACGCCTCGAACTGGCCAGAAGCTAGCGCCCAACCCGCCCGCGCACCGCTAGCCGGACGAAGCCCTGCCGCCCCGGGCCGGTCCGTCGACCGCGCGATTCAGCTCGCGCCGTCGTCCGCCCTCTCGGAGACATGGCTGCGCTCGACGGCGTCGACGTGCGCCGAGGCTGCGGGCAGCGGACCGTCGTGCCCTCTGCCGGCCAGCGGAAGGCGCAGGGTGAAGACGCTGCCCACCCCGATCTCGCTCGTGCATTCGAGCCGGCCGCCGTGCAGGGCAGCGACCTCGTGGGCGAGCGCGAGACCCAGCCCCATGCCGGGAATGCCCGAGCGGAGCGCCGAGGAGCCCCGCTGGAAGCGCGTGAAGATCCGCTCGAGGTCCTCCGGAGCGATGCCGATCCCCTCGTCCTGCACGCGGCACACGGCCCACTCGCCGTCCCTCTCCGTAGTGAGTGTCACCGAGGACCCCGATTCCGAATACTTGAGGGCGTTCGAGACGAGGTTGTCGAGGACGCGGACGACGCCGGTCTTGTCGCCGTTGACGGGCAGCTCGCCGTCGCCCTCGGTGCGGAGGGCGATCCCGCGGCTCTCGGCATCCGGCGCGGCCGAGGCGGCCGCCTGCCGCACGAGTCTGGCCAGATCGAGCTTCGTGCGCTGGACGTCGGGCGACGATCCCTCGATGGAGGCGGCCAGGATGTCGTCGACCATCTTCCGGAGGTGCCGCGCGTTGCGGCTCATCACGACCAGGTCGGACCGCGCGGCCGCGCTGAGCGACTCGTCCTCCTGCAGGAGTTCGGCGTAGCCGAGCAGGCTCGTGAGGGGCGTGCGGAATTCGTGGGACATCGCGGCGAGGAAGCTGTCACGCGCGCGGACCGCCGCCACCACCTCCGTGACGTCGGTGCAGGCTAGCACCGCCCCGGCCCGCGTGCCTGCGGCGTCGCGGAATTCGCGGGCCGAGATGGAGACCGTCCGGGCCTGCGGCCCACGCCCGAGTCGGAAGACCTCGTGGTTGAGCTCCTCGCCGGCGATCGCGCGACCCAGGGGGCGCTCCGCGGCCGGAACGAGCGCGTCACTGCCGTCACGGTAGATCAGGAGTTCGGGCTCGGTGGCCCGGTCCGCGCCGGGCGGAAGCGCCGTCAGGTAGAGCTGGCGCTGCCGCGAGTTCATGAAGACGTCCGTGCCGGAGTCGTCGATCACGAGCACGCCCACGTCGACCGTGTCGAGCACCGTGTCGAGGAGCCGCTGGCGCGTCTCGCTCCGGGCCAGAAGCTCCTCGACGCGCTCCTGCTGGGCGATCCCGCTGAGCGTCAGGACGGACATCGCGACGGCGACGGACACGAGCATGAGGGGGACCACGAGCTCAGCGACGAACGTGTGCGGCGCGTGGTCGCCGATGATGAGGAGCGGCGTCCAGACCATGAGCAGCGAGGCGAAGGCGCAGACGGCCACGATGAGCCTCGGCCTCCGGCCGGCGCCCGCGAGCCACATGACGGGAAACACGGTGAGGAGCCCGAGCCCCGAGAGGACTCCGGCCGCGCCGCTCCGGACGAGTCCCACCGCGACGAAGTCGAGGAGCGGAATCACGAGCACCCACCAGTCGGGCAGCCGCCCCCACGGCACCGCGGCGCACAGGAGCAGGATGATCAGCGCCGCGACCTGGCCCGCAACGAACGTCGGGAGCGTCAGCGCCTGCGGGTCGGCGAACACGAGGGTGGCAGCGACAAGGAGCAGGGTCAGATTGAGCGGCAGCTGGCTCAATACGGCAGTCCCCCGCGGGCCGAGCGCGCGGAAACGACGCCTGCCCAACAGTAGGACGTCGAGAAGCTTATCCACAGGTCCTCCAAGTCATGCGTGATAATCCCACTGACAAGTCTGTGACACGGATGGTCAGAAGTGATTGAGTTGGCGTGGAAGGGAGAATGATGACTCGCCGAGCGCTGATTATTGAGGACAATCCGGACATCCGTAGGCTCCTCGAAGCGACGCTGAGCCGCCAGGGCTTTGAGGCAACGAGTGCCGGCGCCGGCTATCCCGCCCTCGAGGCTGCCCGGCGGGACGCCCCGGACCTCATCACGCTGGACCTGGGCCTCCCCGACCTCGACGGCCTCGAGGTCTGCCGCACGCTCCGGATGTTCAGCAACGCGTACATCCTCGTGGTGACCGCGCGCGCAGCGGAGGCGGATCGGCTCGACGCGCTCGACCGCGGAGCCGACGACGTGCTCGCCAAGCCGTTCAGCCCCCGCGAGCTCCAGGCCCGCATCGAGGCACTGTTCCGCCGGCCCCGCGCGGCCTCGGTCCAGGAGACCGATCTGCAGACCGCCGCACGCGTCCAGCAGGGCCTCCTGCCCGACCGGGCACCCAACGTGCGCGGCTACGACGTCGCGGGCGCGTGCCACCCGTCCCGGAGCGTGGGCGGGGACTTCTTCGACTGGGAGACGGACGGGATGTCCCTCGCGTTCACTCTCGCGGACGCCATGGGCAAGGGCATGGGCGCCGCGCTCGTCGCGGCGACCGCACGCGCCGTGCTCCGCCCGGGACGCCTCGAGCAGGGCCCGGGCGCACTCGTCGGCACCGCCGCGCGCGCCCTCGAGCCTGACCTGCTGCGTCTTGGCTCCTTCGTGACGCTCCTCCACACGCGGCTCGACGCCGCGAGCGGGGACTTCACGTACGTCGACGCGGGCCACGGCCTGGGCCTCCTCATCCACCCCGACGGCGTGTGGGAGCGGCTCACGACGTCCGGGCCGCCCATCGGCCTCCTCCAGGGCGCCGAGTGAACTGCCCACGACGGCAATCTCGAGCCCGGCGGCGCGCTCGTGGCACTGAGCGACGGGCTCCTCGAGGCGTTCCCGCGGGTCGACGACGCGCTCGACGCCGCCGCGGCCGCCATCCTCGCCGCCCCGGACGCGGACACGGCAGTCCGCAACGTCATCGGCCTCGATTCGACGGGCCAGGACGATACGACGGCCATCGTGGTCAAGCGCGAACGCGTCCCTGGCCTCGCCAACGGAGCCGCCGTCAGATGATGAGCATCCATGCCATCCGCATCGTCGCGGCCCTCACCGTTGTCATGGGCCTCATCTACATCACGTGGCGCTGGACGGCGTCCCTCAATTGGGACGCGTGGTGGATCGCCCTCCCGCTCGTGGCCGCGGAGACGTACTCCCTCATCGACGTCGCCCTCTTCTCGCTCACCATCTGGCGCATGTCGAACCGCGAGGTCGCCCCAACTGCCCCGCAGGGCCTCACCGTGGACGTCTTCATCACGACGTACAACGAGGACCCCGAGCTCGTCCTCGAGACGACGCGCGCGGCCCTCGCGATCCGCTACCCCCACACCACGTGGGTGCTCGACGACGGCGCGCGCCCTGAGATGCGTGCCGCCGCGGAGCGTCTCGGCGCGGGCTACGTCTCACGGGGGTCGGAGTGGCAGGGCAAGCCGCGCCACGCGAAGGCCGGCAACCTCAACAATGCGCTCCACGAGACCCAGGGCGAGTTCGTGCTGATCCTGGACGCCGACCAGATCCCGCGGCCCGAGATCCTCGACCAGACCCTGGGCTACTTCAACAACCGCCGCGTGGCCTTCGTGCAGACGCCCCAGTGGTTCGGCAATGTTCCGGAGAACGATCCCCTCGGGAGCCAGGCTCCCCTGTTCTACGGCCCGATCCAGCAGGGCAAGGACGGCTGGAACGCGGCGTTCTTCTGCGGCTCCAACGCCGTGCTGCGCCGGGAGGCCCTCATGCAGCTGGGCCTCGCGGGCTATGTCGAGGACACCGAGCGGCGGGTCAGCCGGGCACTGACGGCTGGCCGCCGGGTTCTGCGCACCGCACGACGGCGGCCCGAGGCCCGCGATCCCAACGTCGCCGCGCTGCTCGCTCGGGTCGAGGCGGCCCTCGCCGAGGGTTCGAGGCGCCTCGATTCAGGGGACTCGTTCGGCGACGCGACCTATTTCGTCCAGGCCGACGTCGACGCCGCGGTCCGCACGCTCGTGGCCCGCGACCTCGAGGCCGCCTCGGCGGACGCGGCGGCCCTCCGCGCAGAATTGGCAGAATTCGAGGACGAAGCCCTCGGCGACGATCCCGCGGAGCTGGACGCCGCCGTCGACCGCCTGGTGGCCCGCGACCTCTCGCCGCTCGGCGCGCTGGAATCGGTGCGCGCACTCCTGGACGCGGTGAGCGTCGAGCGGCTGCACGAGGCGCAGCCGATCATGCCGCTCTCGACCATCTCCGTGACGGAGGACATGTCGACGTCGATGCGGCTTCACGCGTCCGGCTGGCGCAGCGTGTACCACCACGAGATCCTCGCCGTGGGCCTCGCGCCGGAGGATCTGCCGTCGATGCTCACGCAGCGCCTCCGCTGGGCGCAGGGCACCGTCCAGGTCATGCTGCGCGAGAACCCGCTGAACATGCGCGGCCTCTCGTGGCCGCAGCGGCTCATGTATTTCGCGACGATGTGGAGCTACCTCTCGGGCTTCGCCGCGGTCGTGTATTTCGCCGGCCCGCTCGCGTACCTCCTGTTCGGCGTCCTCCCGGTCCACGCGCTCAGCACGGCGTTCTTCGAGCGCTTCGTGCCGTTCATGGTGCTCAATCAGATCCTGTTCGTCCTCGTGGCGCAGGGCGCCAAGACGTGGCGCGGACAGCAGTACAGCTTGGCCCTGTTCCCCACGTGGATCCGCGCGTGCACCTCGGCCGCCGCGAACGTGTGGTTCGGGCGCCCCCTGGGGTTTGCCGTGACGCCGAAGTCGCGGGGCGAGCGCCGCCGCGCTCTGCCGCTGGTCTGGCCTCAGGCCATCCTCGCGGTGCTGCTCATCGTGGGCTGTGTGACGGGTGTCATCCGATGGGGCTTCGGCCTCAGCCAAGGGCTCGGTACCGTGGTGAACATCGTCTGGGCGATCTTCGACGTCGTCCTGCTGAGCGTTCTCGTCGGTGCTGCACGATATCAGGGTTACGAACCGCGTGCCGTCGCGGACAAGGAGGAAGTATGAAATTCGCCGTCCTGGAGCGGAACGGCTTCACTGAGGTGTCCGCACACGGACGGCTCAACATGATCAGCGCCCCCATGCTCAAGGCCGAGGTGTCGAGGGCGATTGAGCTGGGGCACCGCCGTATAGTCCTGAATCTCGGCGAGACGGAGTTCATGGACTCCTCGGGCCTCGGGGCGCTCGTGGGGTGCCTCAAGGCCGCGCGGCAGGCTGGCGGCGATCTCCGAATAGCCAACGTGAGAGAGCAGGTGCAGATGGTGCTCAAGCTGACCAGCATGGACCGGATCCTGACACCATACGGCGACGTCGAGGACGCGTACCGGAATGCCTGAGGTACTTGCTGAGGGGCATGTGCGCGGTCCCGCGACCCCTCCCATCGTCGAGGCAGTGCAGGACGAGCTCGTGCGCCTGTGGGACAACGCGCTCGTCATCGGCCCAGAGGACCGGCTCCCGTTTGAGCTGGCCGTCGTCGAGGTCGTCACCAATGCCGTCCGGCATGCGAAGCCCCCCGGAGGCGAGGTCCAGCTCGACCTCGAGGTCGAGGTGCAGCCCGATCTGCTGCTCGCGCGGCTCTTCGAGCTCGGCGCCCAGCCGGTCAACATTCCCGAGGGCGCGGGCGAGATGCCCGACCCCGAGGCGGAGGCCGGCCGTGGCCTCGCGCTGGCCCGACAGCTGCTCACCACAATCACGTGCGAGCGGCGCGACGGAGCCAACCTCTGGACGCTCACGCGACGCTCGGTGCCCCACGACCCCGCGACCTGACGCGCGGCGTTGACGCTCGCGCGCCGGGTGGCGGGTTCACGCTCGGGCGCCGGGGGCGGGCTCAGCGCGGACGACGGCGGCCCGCGCCCGGGCGGCGCCCCTTGCCGCCCGCCGTGCCCGGCTTGCCGGCCCCGCCCGGCCTCCCGCCCTTCCCCGTGCCGCGTCCCGAGCGGGCTGCCTTGGCGGCGCGGCTCGCGTCGTTGCGCGCCTTCGCATCGGCCGACTGCGAGGCGGCCCGGTCCACCCGACGCTGCTTCGCGGCCTCCTGCTGATCCCGCTGCACCGAGGACTGGCGCGAGCTGCTCGCCGAGCGGCCCCGGACCACGCCGATGAACTCCTGGATCTCGTCGCTCTCGTTGTCCTGCAGCCACGCGATGCCCACCGCGTACTCCGGAACGCCGGTGACGGGGCGGTACCGGAGCTCCTTGCGGTTGAAGTGGCGGACCACACTCATCGGCAGGATGGCGAGGCCCGCGCCGCCCTCCACGAGGTCAAGGCGCTCGGAGGGGCCGCCGTCGTACTCGAAGAGCTCGTCCTCGATCTCCGCAAGGGGCACCTCCTCGAACGCCTGGATCTCGTGGCCCTTCGGCGCCACGACCACGGGGATCTCGTCGTAGAGCGGGATGACGTGGAGCCCCTCGCGGTCCACGGGGAGGCGCACGAAGGCGACGTCCGCCCGTCCGTCGTGGATCACGGCGAGCTGCTCGGCGTCGTCGACCATCTCCGAGGTGAGGGGCACGCCCGGGAAGCGCTCCTCCCAGCGGTGGAACCACTTGCCCGGCGAGACGCCCGCCACGAAGGCAACGCGCAGGCCGGCCGGGGGCACGTGCTCGGAACTCATGAGGTCAACCGTAGCCCGGCTACGCTTAACCCATGACTTCCCGCAAGCCCCAGACCATGAAGCCGGCCACCGCCGCGAAGAAGCTGGGCATCTACCTGCCCGCGACGCCAGCGGAGTTCCAGGACGGCGAGGTGACTCGCGAGCAGCTCGACGAGCTCACCGCCAATCCCCCGGAGTGGCTCGCGGAGCTGCGGCGCAACGGCCCGCACCCGCGGCCCGTCGTCGCCCAGAAGCTCAACGTGTCGGTCAGCGGCCTCGCCCGCGGTGGCGTGACCGACGCGCTCACGACCGCCGAGATCGGCGACCTCCTGCAGAACCGCCCCCAGTGGCTCGTCGACGAGCGCGCCAACATGGCGGCTGTCCGCGAGGAGC
The DNA here is from genome assembly GCF_004919045.1 of Sinomonas albida. Lineage (GTDB taxonomy): Bacteria > Actinomycetota > Actinomycetes > Actinomycetales > Micrococcaceae > Sinomonas > Sinomonas albida. The sequence goes on along the minus strand of NZ_SWDW01000013.1, from coordinate 30,092 downwards.
AGAAGCGCATCCGCGACGCCGCAGCGGCCAAGTCGCAGAAGAAGATCAAGGCGGACCCGCGCCACTACCACTGACAGAGGTTGCGGGGTCCCGTCCCCACCGTTGCGGGGTCCCGTCCCAACCCTTGCGGGGTCCCGTCCCAACCCTTGCGGGGTCCCGTCACTCGCGGCGGCCGCGCCGACGCAGGCGAGTCGCGGGATCAGCCTGGGCAGGGGTAGTCGCCGTCGACCGCTGCCATGTATTGGGCAAGCTCGACGCGCCCGCGGCTCGTCAGCGGGGCCTGCGAGCACAGCTCCTTGGCGCCGTCCGCCGTCGTCGCCCCTGCCAGCCACTCCGGCAGGGCCGCGAGCGGGCTCGTGCTGGGCGCGCTTCCGACGATGCGCCCCCACTGCCGCGCCGTCGAATACAGGCCGATCCGCGCGCCCTGCGCCGCAAGCGAGGCCGTCATGCCCTCGAGCACGGCGCGGTTCGCGGTCGTGTCCGGCTGCCACGTGTTGGCGGTCTCGACGTCGAGCCACCATGTGTAGCTGTTGGCCCCGGTCGGCAGGCCGGCCGAGCGGGCGGCCGGCGCGAGGCGTTCGGCGACGTCCTCGGCCGCGCGGTCCCAGCCGAACTGCCACGCGCACGCTGACGTGGACTGGCCGGAGCACGTCCCGTAGGGCGTCGATCCAGACTTCGGCCAGCCCGCAGGCGCCGGGGCGGGCCCTGGCTCGCCCGGATTGCTCGTGTTGATGTAGAGCTGGAGCTTCGGCTGCGCGGTCCCGCCCGCCGTCCCGTTGGCCCACGCGAGCTCCGCGGCGAGGCACGGGTTGGTCGTCGTCGAGGTGCCGTGGTTTACCCCGACCACACCGAAGGCAACGTTCGACGGCGGGAGCGCGCGGCACTGGGGGTACGAGATGTCGGCACCCAGGGCGGGGGGCTCCGAGGTGTGCGCGAGTGGAGTCGGAAGCGACGGGACGGCCGCACCCCCGAGCGCGAGGACCAGGAGCGCGCCCAGCGCGGCCCCGGCGCAGCGGAGGGCTGCGCCGGTTCGCAGGACACGGAAGGGTCGTAGCGCGCGGGAGGCGAAGGCCAAGATGTGCGGGGGCTCAGCTCGGGAGATTCGCCATGAGGAGATCGCGGTGCGTGGCCGCAGCCTCGCCATGGAGCCGGGCGCCGGCATCGGTAAGCTCGAGATAGAGCGAGCGCCGATCCTCTGCGCACGCGGCGCGCCGCACATATCCGGCCTTCTCGAGCCGGTCGACGATCTTCGAGAGCGCGCTCTGGGTCATCGGCGAGATGGCGTTGAGGTCCTTCATGCGGCACCCGTCGGCGCTCTGCTCGGAGAGGAGATCGAGCGTCTCGAACTCGTTGAGCCCGATCCCGTGGCGCGCGGAAAGTTCGCGATCGAGCGCATTGGAGGTCTTGAGATAGGCGGACTGGATGGCTCGCCACTGTTCTACGAGCTGGGGTAGTGCCTCCGTAGACATGTTCCGAGTGTATCGCCACTTCGATTTAAATTCCAGTTCATCTTTTTCCTTGTCATTGAATGAAGGGTCATGTAACGTCGAGGCCATGGCACAAGAGCTGACCACCCTTCCCGACTTGGCCACCCCTCAGACCTCCGCGACGAACACCGCCGCGACCGGTGCCGCGATCGGTTCCGCGCCCGGTGCCGGGATCCCCGCGGCCCAGTGGACGCGCGCCCAGTGGCTCCTCCTCGTGACCCTCTGCGTCGTGCTCGCCCTGGACGGCCTCGACGTCTCGATGGTCGGAGTGGCCCTCCCCTCGATCGGCCGCGAGCTCGGCCTTGGCACAGAATCGCTTCAATGGATCGTCTCCGGCTACGTGCTCGGGTACGGTTCCCTCCTGCTCCTCGGCGGGCGCATGGCCGACATCATGGGGCGCCGACGGATCTTCCTCGCCGCGCTCACTGTCTTCGCGGCCGCGTCGCTCTTCGGCGGCCTCGTCAGCGACCCGACCCTGCTCATCGCCACGCGCTTCATCAAGGGCCTCGCGGCTGCGTTCACGGCGCCGACCGGCTTCTCGATCATCACGACCAACTTCGCGGAAGGCCGCGAGCGCAATCGCGCGATCTCCATCTACACGACGTTCGGGGCCAGCGGGTTCTCGCTCGGCCTCGTGGTCGGCGGCCTCATGACGGCGCTCAGCTGGCGCTGGACGTTCCTCTTCTCCGTGCCGTTTGCCGTGGCGGCAGTCGTCCTCGGCCTCCGTTTCATCCCGCGGGACCGCCCCGCGGACGACGGCGGGCACGACGTCTGGGGTGCCGTCACCCTTGCGCTGGGCATGCTCGGGCTCGTCTTCACTCTTGTCTCGGCGCCCGACGCAGGCTGGGGTTCGGCGCGGACAATCGGCGGCTTCGCGGCGTCGGCCGCCGTCCTCGCGGCGTTCGCCTGGATCGAGACGCGGGCCAAGCACCCGCTCATCCGCTTCGGAATTTTGCGCGAGGGCTGGGTGGCGCGCGCCAATCTCGCGGCCGTGGCCCTCTTCGGCTCCTACCTGAGCTTCCAATTCATCGTGACGCTGTACCTGCAGTCAGTTCTCGGCTGGGCACCGCTCGCGATGGCCCTCGCGCTGCTCCCCGCGGGGCTCATGGTGGCGGGCAGCGCGCCGTTCGCGAGCCGGCTCATCGACCGCTTCGGGGCGACCCGGCTCGTGATCGCGGGGCTGCTCTCGCTCTCGCTGGGCTACCTTCTGTTCCTCCGGATCGGCACGCAGCCCGTGTACGCGACGGACATCCTCCCGTCCGTCCTGCTTCTGGGCGTCGGCTTCGCGCTCGGGTTCCCGTCCATCAACGTGCAGGCGACGGCCGGGATCCACGACAACGAGCAGGGCCTCGCCGCGGGCCTCATCCAGACGAGCACCCAGGTGGGCGCGGCGGTCGTGCTCGCGGTGACCACGGCCATCGTCGGCTCGGGCGGCGCCGGGGCCGACGGACACGGCCAGGCGTCGGCGGCGGCCATGCTCGACGTCTTCCGCCCCGGCCTCGGACTGAGCACGGCCGTCGCGATGGCCGGGCTCGCGATTGCCGCGGCCCCCCGCTGGTGGAAGATCCGGCGCGCCGCCTGACCACAGACTCCGTGACGGGTTGGCAGGGACCCCACAATGGTCGGGACGAGACCCCACAACCGCCGGGACGGGACCCCACAACCATGGGGTCGCGTCTTGGCCGGAGCTCAGTCCTGGTGGAGCTGGACGAAGTTGCCGAACGTGTCGTCGAAGACGGCCGTGAGGCCCGCCGGGCCCTCGGCGGGCTCGCTCTGGAAGGCGACACCCGCGGTCGTGAGCCGCTCGTAGTCTGCGCGCACGTCGGCCGAGCCGAAGATGATGGCGGGCAGCCCCTGGGCGTAGACCCCGCTGCGGTAGGCCTCGGCCACGGGGTTGTCGCTCGGCTCGAGCAGGAGCCCGAGCCCCGGCGTGCCGGGCGAAGACACGATGAACAGGTTGATCTCCGGCATCGCCATGAGCGTGTCGAAGCCGAGGGTCTCGGTGTAGAAGCTGTGGGCGGCGGCGGGATCGGTCACGTGAATGCTGCACATCTTGACTCGCATGCGCCCAGCCTAGGCAGGGTTCTCTGGGGTCGCTAGGACAGCGGACGACGGCGGGCGCGCACCCGCCGTCGTCCGCTCACCGGCGGCGCCCTCGCCGGAACGCGAGCGCCAGCGCCAGGATGACGCTCAGCGTGATCGCCACGACCCCCGGCCCCGTCACAGGCTGCTCTAGCCAGCCGGCCCACACCGTGGCGGCGGGCAGCAGGAGCGCCGCCGGGATGGCCGCGGCCACGAGAGCGGCTGCGTTGGCCCCGAGCCTGGCGGCCCTGCCCTCCGGCGGGGTGCCCGGACGGCGGCGGGTGCGCCAGTCCTCGGCGATCAGCCGGGGAACGCGCGAAACGTACACCGCGACGTGGACGAGGATGAGCGCAAGCCACCCGAGGAAGCTCACCACGTGCAGCTTCAACAGGACGGGTGGCGCCGGGCCGGTGAACGCGAGCGCAACCCCGCTCCCGATGACGGCGACCGTGAACAGCAGCAGAAGCGGAGAGAGCACGCGCATCACGGGGTTCGGCGGGCCCTTGCGCCGATACGCGGGATGCCGTGCGTAGTAGCGCACGAACCGCCACCCGGTCGACGCCGTCTTGACCGCAACCGGGCCGATCAGGAGCACTCCGACGAAGAAGTGCAGCGGCATGAGGCCGCGCAACTGGATCAGCGTGACGATCTCCACCGCGAACAGCACGAGCAGGACCGCACCAGTCAGCGCCGTCAGCCTTTCGTTTCCGGCGACGCCAGCCCCGCTCCGCGAGCCGCCCTCCGGTGCGGACTCCGGCGTATCGGTCGCGTCAGCACTCGTCACTTCTCCTCCAGGATCTGCGGCGAGTGTAGCGCCGCTTCCCTGAATGCGGCTGGGTTGGGCGAGCAGACCGCGGACGACGGCGGGTGCTCACCCGCCGTCGTCCGCTCACCCGCCGTCGTCCGCTCACCCGCCGTCGTCCGCCCACCCGCCGTCGTCCGCGCAACCGGCCCCGTGCCGCGTGACCCCCCCGCCTCGTGCGCCCGCCTCGCGCCCCGGGCGGCCTAGAGCTCGCGCTCGGCGTACGCGTGGAGGGCGTCCCGCACGTACGCCGCACCGTCGGCGCCTCCGTAGTTGGCGGCGAAGCGCTCGTCCGCGACGTACATGTCGGCGAGGCCGAGCACGTAGGCCTTCGCGGTGCCCTCGGGGTAGCCCGGTGTGCCCGGGATGGAGCCGAGCCATTCGACGTGTCGGGCGGCGAGGGTCTGGGCCGTGTCGCTCTCGGGCGAGGCGCCGCTCGCGGCGGCGGCGCGCCAGTCGTCCATAAGACGCGCGACGCGCCCCTTCCACTCCTGCTGGCCCTCGGTGCCGAGCCCACGCCACCACTTGTCGCTGTCGGCGTAGGCCTTTGCGCCCCAGCGGGCCTCGACCTCTTCCTTGTACTGCGTGTGGTCGAACCCATCGAACATGTCCTGTGCCATGAGTTGGCCGCCTCCTTCCAATTGCTGAATCGTCGACTCGACGGCCCGCGCCTGGCGCGCGAGCCTCTCCTGCTCCTGCCGCAGCCACGCGAGGTGCGTGCGCAGCGCGGCGGCTTGGTCCCGTTGGTTCTCGAGGACCTCCGCGACGGCCGGCAGGCCAAGCCCGAGCTCGCGGAGTAGGAGGATGCGCTGGAGCCGCACGAGCGACTCCTCGTCGTAGTAGCGGTAGCCGTTGTGGCCCACGCGGCTCGGTTCGAGCAGGCCGATCGTGCCGTAGTGGCGCAGCGTCCTGCTCGTGGTGCCGGCGAACTTGGCGACCTCCTGGATGCTCCAGTCCATGCGTTCCCTCCTTGCTTCTTAGAGCGTAGAAGTTGACGCAGCGTCAAGGTCAAGGGGCCAGCCAATCTAGCTGTGCATCCCGGGCCGGAGATTCCGACCAGCTCTGCCGCCAGATTCGCCTCGGCCGCGGCGTGTCCTCACGACACGCCGTCGAACCGCGGCCAGTCCCGGTCGGAATCGGCCGGCCTAGCCGGTCGCGCGGCCGCTCAGCCGGTCCACGACCGCGAGGAGCTCCCCGAGCGACGTTCCGAACGACTGCTCGGGCCACGTCCCGGCCAGCGACGAGTAGTGGTACAGCCCCTCGCCCATGAGCATGACGGCGGTCGCGACGGCCGGGTCGTCAATCTCGCGACGGATGAGCTCGAGCCAGGCGGCGTCGAGCTCTTCGAGCACGGCGAGCGCGTCGGGATGCCCGGACTGCGCCAGCCGAACCGTCGCGACGAAGAGGGCGTCCATGTCCGTACCCGAGTTGACGGACGTGCGCACGAAGTACCGTGAGGGCCCCTCCGGATCCGCCGCCATCCGCTCCCGATCGTCCCCCGCGGCGGCCCGCAGCGCCCCCAGCAGCGCCTCGGCGAGAGCGTCCTTGCTCTTGAAGTGGTACAGCAGCCCACCCTTCGAGACTCCCGCCTTGGCCGCGACGGCGTCCATGGTCGCCGCGCGCTCCCCCTCGGACACGAGGAGGTCTCGGTACGCGGCAAGAAGGGCCTCGCGGGCCTTGGGCGGTCTGGGCATAGGGCCACTGTACGCGGCGTTGATACTAAACCGTCCAGACGGTACAGTTATCTTGAAAACCCCTCCGAGAGCAGGAACCACCATGGTCCAGACCTCACAGACCCTCGCCGCCCATCCGCTGGCATCCACCGCCGCGCGCCGCTGGCTCGCGCTCACCGCGCTCATGTTCCCGGTGCTGCTCATCGCCGTCGACAACACCGTGCTCGCGTTCGCACTGCCCGCCATCTCGCTCGCTCTCCAGCCGAGCGGCACGGAGCTCCTGTGGATCGTCGACGTCTACGCCCTCGTCCTCGCCGGCCTCCTCGTACCGATGGGCAGCCTCGGGGACCGCTTCGGCCGCCGGCGCATGCTGCTCATCGGCGCCACGGGCTTCGCCCTCGTCTCCGCGGCCGCGGCGTTCGCCACGAGCGCGGGCCAGCTCATCGCGGCCCGCGCGCTCATCGGCGTCTTCGGCTCGATGATCATGCCTGCCACGCTCTCGCTCATCCGGAACATCTTCGCGGACGCCGCCGAGCGCCGCCTCGCGATCGCGATCTGGGCCGCGGCGTATTCGGGCGGCGCCGCGCTGGGGCCGCTCGTGGGCGGCGCGCTGCTCGAGCACTTCGCGTGGGGCTCGGTCTTCCTCCTCGCGGTGCCGGCGCTCGTCCCGCTCCTCGTGCTCGCCCCGTTCCTCGTGCCCGAATCGCGCGACGCCGCGCCGTCGCCCGTGGACGCGCCAAGCATCCTCCTCGTCATCGCGGCAGCGACGGCGGTGGTCTACGGGGTCAAGGAGCTCGCGCACGACGGCGGCGCCCCCGCCGCGGTCGTCCTCGCCGTTGGGCTCGTGGCCGGGTGGGCCTTCGTGCGGAGGCAGCTGCGGCGCGGTCAACCCATGCTCGACGTGCGGCTCTTCCGGACGCCGGCGTTCAGCGCGGGCCTCGTCACGAACCTGCTGAGCATCTTCTCGCTCGTCGGCTTCGTGCTGTTCCTTTCGCAGCACCTCCAGCTCGTCGCGGGGGAATCGCCGCTCCGCTCGGGCCTCCTCATGCTGCCGGGCCTCGGGCTCACGATCCTGACCGGCCTCGCGGCCGTGCGGCTCGCCGCCCGGTTCTCGGCGCCGACCGTGATGGTCGCCGGCCTCCTGCTCAACGCCCTGGGCTACGGCACCGTGCTCGCGTTCGGCCGCGACGGCTCGTTGCCGACCCTGCTCACTGGATTCGCCGTGGTCGGCGCGGGAGTGGGCCTCGCCGAGACGCTCTCGAACGACCTCATCATCGCGAGCGTGCCGCCCGCGAAGGCCGGCGCCGCCTCCGCGATCTCGGAGACAGCCTATGAACTCGGGGCGGTCCTCGGCACGGCGATCCTCGGGAGCGTGCTGGGCGCGGCGTACCGGCTCAACGTCGTCGTCCCGGGAGGACTCCCCGCAGAGGCTGCCGCCCGGGCGCGCGAGACGCTTGGCGGAGCGGTCGACGCCGCCACCCTCCTTCCCGGGCCAGCGGCCGCGGGGCTGGTGGACTCCGCGCGCCACGCGTTCGACTCGGGCGTCGGGGTGACCGCGGCGATCGGCGCGGTGCTCATGCTGGTGGCCGCCGCCGTCGTCCGCCGCGCCCTCGTCCCGCGCGCGAGGTGAACTCCGGGCAGGGCCAGGATCAGCGCACCTTGTGCTTGAGGAACTCGACCGCGCGGGACCACGCGAGCTTCGCCGCCTCGGGGCGGTAGTTGCCCTGAGGGTTGGAGTCGTTGGCGAAGGCGTGCCCGGCGTCGTAGTAGAAGAACTCGACCTCGGCGCCGGACTCGCGCCGGATCTGCTCCTCCTGCTTGCGCGCCTCCGCGACGGGATAGCCACGGTCGTGCTTGCCGTAGTGCCCTTGGATGGCGGCGCGGACGCCGGAGAAGTCGTTCGGGACGCCCTGCCCCACGCCGTAGAACGGAACCGCGGCGCTCACGCGCTCGCCCTGCTGGGCCGCGAGCTGCAGCACGAAGCCGCCGCCCATGCAGAAGCCGATCGTGCCCACGGTCGAGCTCGTGACCTCGGGCAGGCTCAGGAGGTAGTCCACAGCGCCGGCCAGCAGCCGCGCGCCCTCCTGCTCCGGGAGGTCCCGCATGATGCGGGCGGCCTCGGCGCCGTCATGCGCCACGCGCCCGCCGAAGAGGTCCGGCGCGAGGGCCACGAAGCCTTCTGCGGCGAGGCGGTCGGCGATGTCGCGGATGTGGTCGACGAGCCCCCACCACTCCTGGATGACGATGACACCGGGCCCCGAGCCCGACGCCGGGCGGGCCAGATAGCCGTGGGCCTCCCGGCCCGCGGACGGGAACGTGACGTTCTGGAAGGGCCTGTCTGCACTCATGGCACCACGCTAACCGGCCCGGCCTGCCCGAAGTCCACCCTCCGCGGCAGCCGGTTCCCGAGCCACACCATCGCGAGGCTCACTACAACGAAGCCCACCGAGATCGCGACGGCGAAGACGGCCACCCCGCCCCAGCCGCCCGCGAGCGCGGGGTTGATGAACCAGTACGGATACCACGCGACGATCGCGCCGCGGATGAGGCTGTAGGCGAGATAGGCCATCGGATACAGGAGCCACCACCAGACGTGGACGGCCCGCAGGCGCGCCAGCGGCGGCTGGACCAGCCAGTCCGCGACCATGACCAGCGGCATGACGATGTGGGTGACGGTATTGACCCACGGAAGCAGGCCGCCGAGGTCCTGGTCGGCGAGGAGGACCCCGAACACGAGTCCGACGACGGCCATGGCGACGACCGCGCTGCCCCTCGCGACGTCGTCGGCCTCGGTGGGCGGGCGCCGCGCGAACACCCGGTAGGCACTCACGGAGAGGACGACGGCGGCGAACAGGTTAGAGAGGTTGGTGAAGTAGCTGAAGTAGTGGCCGGCGTCGAAGCCCTTACCGACCACGCCGACCACGAACTGGGTGCCGACTGCTGCGAAGGTCAGGGCCGCGAAGAAGAAGCGCGCCCCCACGAAGATCAACCGCTTCATGCGCACAGCCTCTCCGACACGGCGGGACCAGGCAAGCAGCCGCGCACACGGCATCGCGGTTCGTACCGCGCTCCCGCGCCCCGGCGTAGCGTGGACGCATGGACTGGCTGCTCTGGTTCAGCGCGCCGGACTACCAATTGGCGCGCATCGTGCTGCAGCGGGGCGTCGCCGCCCTGTTCTTCGTCGCGTTCCTCTCGAGCCTCAACCAGTTCCCCGCGCTCCTCGGCGAGCGCGGACTCCTGCCCGTTCCCGAACTGCTCGGCGCGTTCCACCGCCTGCGCCGGCCCACGCTGTTCCGCTGGGGCTATACCGACCGCCGGTTCCGCTGGCTGTGCGGCGTGGGCCTGACGGTCTCGGGCCTCACCGTGCTGGGCGTCCCCCAGCTCGGGCCGCCCTGGGTGCCGCTCGTGGGGTTCCTCCTGCTGTGGGTGCTCTACATGTCGATCGTGAACGTGGGACAGACTTTCTACGGCTTCGGCTGGGAGATGCTGCTGCTCGAAGCCGGGTTCACGGTCGCGTTCCTGGGCTCCGACCAGAGCCCGCCGCCCACCGCGATGCTCCTGCTCACGGCGTGGCTCGTGTTCCGGCTCGAGTTCGGCGCGGGGATGATCAAGATCCGCGGCGGGGAGGAGTGGCGCAACCTCACGGCGCTGTACTACCACCACGAGACGCAGCCCATGCCCGGGCCGCTGAGCCGCCAGTTCCACCTCCTGCCGAAGCCGCTGCACCGCGCCGAGGTCGTGGGGAACCACTTCGCCCAGCTCGTGGTCCCGTTCTTCCTCTTCGCGCCGCAGCCGCTCGCGACCATTGCCGCGGGGCTCATCATCATCACCCAGCTGTGGCTCGTGCTCTCAGGGAACTTCGCGTGGCTCAACTGGTCCGCGATCGTGCTCGCGTTCTGCGCGGTCGGCGATCGGGCCGTGCACGCCCTCCTGCCGTTCATGCCGCTCCGCTACACCTCGGCGTCCTGGGCGGATGCGGCTGCGGAGAACCACGCCGTGTGGTCTGGCGGGCTCTTCGCCGGCGGGCTCGGCGAGCCGACCGGCTACCCGGGGGACGTCTTCGCGTGGGCGTGGTCCGCCGTCGCCCTCGCCGCCGCGGTGCTGCTCGCGGTGCTCGGATACCGGCCCGCCAGGAACCTGCTCTCGGAACGGCAGCTCATGAACGCGAGCTTCAACCGCTGGCAGCTCGGCAACACGTACGGCGCGTTCGGCTCCGTCACGAAGCGGCGCGTCGAGATCGTCGTGGAGGGCACGCTCGACGAGGTCCCGACCGACGAAGCCGAATGGCGCGAATACCGCTTCAAGGGCAAACCCGGCGAGCCGGGCCGGCTGCCGCGGCAGTGGGCGCCGTACCACCTGCGGCTCGACTGGCTCATGTGGTTCCTCCCCCTCCGCACGGTCCACGAGGAGTGGTTCTACGCGTTCCTGTTCAAGCTCCTCGACGCCGACCCGGCGACGCTTCGCCTGCTGCGCGCGGACCCGTTCGACGGCGCGCCACCGCGGTGGGTGCGCGTGCGGAACGCGCTCTACGAGTTCTCGACCCGCGAGCAGTTCCGCGACACGCGCGAGCGCTGGGTCGTGACGCCGCTGCGCGTGCTCATCCGGCCGGTGCAGCTCAAGGACGTGCGGTAGGCGGGACTGGCCCGCGGTGAAGGGGGCCGTGCGGTAGGTGGGACGGGCGCCCAGCGAGGGAGGCCGCGAGGGCGTCGGCGAGGGAGAACGAAAAAGGTCCCGGAACCTCATCGGTTCCGGGACCTGCACCGTGCGCGAGGCGGGATTTGAACCCGCACGCCCTTTCGGACACTGGCACCTGAAGCCAGCGCGTCTGCCGTTCCGCCACTCGCGCTTACCCGCTCGACAGGCCCGGAACAACGCCCAAACCCGCGAAGGCAGCGAGAACAAGCATAGCCGAGCGCATCACGGATATGAAATCGATACGGAGGCATACGGAGCCTCGCGAAAACCCGAGGGCAGGTTTTTGGAACCCGACCAGTAGTATCGGAGAAGCGTCGCACGTGTGCGTGCCAATCAGGCGTGCAGCGCCGCGCCCCCTGCCGGACGGCTACCCGAGAGAGGAGGACGGCCATGGGACTGCTCGACCGCCTCGAGCTTGGCATCGAGAAGGCCGTGCACGGCGTCTTCTCGAGGGGCTCCAATGCCCAAGTCCAGCCCGTCGAGATCGCGAGCCGGCTGCGCCGCGTCATGGACAACCAGGCCATTTCCATTTCCCAAGGGCGCACTCTCGCCCCGAACGTCTTCGAGGCCCGCCTCGGCGACACCGACTTCGATCGCGTCCAGCAGTGGGGCCAGCCCCTCGCCGAGGAGCTGTGCGACGTCGCCGTCCAGCACGCGCGCTCCCAGGGCTACACGCTCCAGGGCCCAGTGCGCTTCTCCTTCAAGCACGACGGCGAACTCAAGCCCGGCGCCTTCGAGGTCGCCGCGCGCTCGGAGAAGGGGGAATCCGCCGCCGCAGCGCCAGGCCGGCCCCGAGTCCCAGCGGCGCCGACCCGCCAGCCCGTGCACCTGCACCCGGTCCTCGAGATCGACGGCCAGCGCTATTCGCTCAACGCCGATTCGATCGTGCTGGGCCGCTCCTCCGAGTCGGACATCGTGGTCGACGACACCGGCGTCTCGCGCCGGCACGTCGAGGTCCGGCGGAGCCAGGGCCGCTTCTACGCGGTGGACCTCGGGTCGACCAATGGAAGCTACGTCAACGGCGAGCGCGTGGACGGCTCCGCCGAGCTGCTGGACGGCTCGGTGATCAGCATGGGCCGCACGCGCATCACGTTCCGCATGCTGCCGGCCCCCCTTGGAGGATCTGCGTGAACGAACTGACGCTCACCTTCCTGCGCCTCGGTTTCCTCGTGCTCATGTGGGTGCTGGTGTTCAGCATCGTGGGCGCGATGCGCCGGGACCTCGCCGTCGGGCGCCGGAACAAGACGGGTGCGCCGACGCCGCGTCAGGTTCGCAAGAACCCTGAGCTGGCCGAGCCGCCGGCGCGCCAGCAGGCCCACCACCTCGTGGTGGTCGAAGGCCCTCTCGCGGGGACGAGCATGCCGCTCGGCGAGAGCCCGATCCTGCTGGGGCGCGCGCAGGAGGCCACCCTCGTGCTCGAGGACGACTACGCGTCGGGCCGCCACGCCCGCCTCTTCCCGCAGGGAAGCCGCTGGTTCATCGAGGACCTCGGCTCCACGAACGGCACGTACCTCGCTGACCGTCAGCTCACGCGCGCCCAGCCCGTCGAGCTCAACGCGCCGATCCGGATCGGCAAGACCGTGATCGAGCTGAGGCCCTGATCTTGCCGGACACCCAGCTGATCCTGCGGTACGCGGCTCGCTCCGATGTGGGCCGGCTACGGGCCAAGAACGACGACTCCGCCTACGCGGGCCGTCATCTTGCCGTCGTCGCGGATGGCATGGGCGGGCACGCGGGCGGCGACGTCGCGAGCGCGTCGACGGTGCTCGATCTGGTGCACCTCGACCACGGCGGCTACGCCGGGGATGCGGGAACGGTCCTCGCGGACGAGATCCAGACGGCCAACTCCCTCCTCTCCGAGCTCGTCGCTGCGAACCCGAAGCTCGCCGGCATGGGCACCACGGTCACGGCACTCCTGCTGAACGGCTCGAAGCTCGCGTTCGCCCATATCGGCGATTCCCGTGCCTACCGCCTGCGCGGCGCGACCTTCGAGCAGATGAGCGTTGACCACACGTTCGTCCAGCGCCTCATCAGCGAGGGTCGGCTCCGCCCGGAGGAGGCGGAGACCCACCCCCACAAGAACGTGCTCATGCGCGTCCTGGGCGATGTCGACGCGAGCCCTGAACTGGACCTCACCTCGTTCGATGTCGAGGAGGGCGAGCGCTGGCTCCTGTGCTCGGACGGCCTCAACTACGTTCCGCACGAGATCGTCGAGCAGACGGTCAAGGGCATCGAGGACGTCGGCGAATGCGCCGACCGCCTCATCTCGCTCACGCTCGCCGCGGGCGCTCCTGACAACGTGACGGTCGTCGTCGCGGACATCATGGCGACCGACGCGGGCGACGACGACGTGCCAGTCGCGTCGCCAGCGGCCGCCGCGTCGATCACGGCCTCCGCGGCCGCGCGCACTCCGGTCTCCTCGGCGGCCCGGGCGGAATCGCCGGCGTCCGACGCACCGTCGCCGCGGAGCAGCGATGGCGCGAACGACGGCGGGGCCTCGCCGCACGCGGCCGCGTCCCCCGGCGCTGGGGACGACTCCGGCGACCACGGAGACGGCGGGGCCGACGGGGCCGACGGGGCCGACGGCGCGGACGCCCCACCCACGCCTCCCGGCGAGCCCGACGAACCGCGGCTCGAGATGCCGACCGACCCCAACCTGGGCGCCCACCTCTCCGCCGAGGTGCTGCGCCGCGAACTGGACAGCCGCCCGCACGAGCTCGTGGGTGCCGCGGCCGCGGCGGCCGAGAGCGGCTCGCTGCCGTCCGTCGCGAGCCGCACGGCCGCGCGCCGCGCTGCGGCGCTCCTCACCCATCGCGCCACCGCCGCGGACGTCGAGGCCGAGGAGCCGGAGACCGAGGCGGAAGGAACGCGCCGCCAGTTCCGGCGCTGGGTCCGGCTCATCCTCGCCGCCATCGTCGCGGTCGCGATCCTGCTCGGCCTGTGGCTCGGCTACGCCTGGACGCAGACCCGCTACTACGTGGGCGCCTCCGACAACCGGGTGGCGATCTACAACGGCATCTCCCAGACGCTCGGGCCGATCGCCCTCTCGAAGGTGGCCTCGACCACCGACATCACCATGAGTTCGCTCCCCGACTTCCAGCAGCAGCGCCTCCGTGCAGGCATTCCCGTGAACAGTCTCTCGGAGGCCCAGGAGATCGTCGCGCTGCTCCAGAGCAACCCGCAGAGCTGCCTCAACTCGCCGTCGGCCGCTCCGACGCCGGGAGGCTCCGCGTCGCCCAGTGCAGTCCCGTCGCCCAGTGCAGTCCCGCCGGCTTCGCCGAGCCCCGCCCCGCCACCCTCGGGCTCCGCCTCCGCGCGGCCGTCGAGCAGCCCCTCGCCCACCAACCCGTGCCTGGGAGGCCAGTAGTGAGCGCTGTCGAAGCCGCCGCCCGGCCGCGGCGCAACATCGAGCTCGTCCTCCTGGTCCTCGCGCTCGTCGTGGGCATCGGCGCGAACGCCATGACGTCGATCAACCAGGGCCTGAGCCTCGGAAACGACTTCTGGATGCAGTCCGCGATCATGGCCGTCGCGTCCCTCGCGGTCCACATCGCGCTGCGCTTCCGCGCAAAGTACGCGGACCCGCTCATCCTGCCCATCGTCGTAGCGCTCAACGGTCTCGGGGTCGCCATGATCCACCGGCTCGACACGGCGAGCACCCCGGTGGCGGACTACGGCGACGTGCAGGCGCGCTGGACGGTGGTGGGCATGGCGCTCGCGATCGGCGTGATCCTGTTCCTCAAGGACCACCGGATGCTGCGGCGGTTCACGTACATCTCGCTCATCCTCAGCGCCGTGCTGCTCGTCCTCCCGTTGGTCCCGGGCATCACCGCCGGCGACGTCAACGGCGCCCAGGTGTGGATCCGCATCGGCCCCGCCTCGTTCCAGCCGGGCGAGGTCGCGAAGATCACGATCGGCATCTTCTTCGCGGGCTACCTCTCGACCAACCGCGACCTCATCCTGCTCGCCGGGCGCCGGCTCGGGAAGCTCCAGCTCCCGCGGTTCCGCGACCTCGGCCCCATGATCGTCGCGTGGCTCGCGAGCATCGGGATCCTCATCTTCCAGCACGACCTCGGCATGTCGATCCTCTTCTTCGGGATCTTCATCTCGATGATCTACGTGGCCACGAGCCGCGCGAGCTGGGCGATCCTCGGCATCGTGCTCATGTTCTTGGGCGCCATGGCCTCGAGCGAGATCTTCCCGCACATCCGCCTCCGGATCGACGGATGGATCAACGCCTTCGACCCGGAGGTGTTCGGCCGCCAGTACGGCGGCAGCTACCAGATTGTGCAGGGCCTGTTCGGCATGGCCAACGGCGGCCTCATTGGAACGGGCATGGGCCAGGGCCGCCCGGATCTGGTCCCGTTCGCGCATTCGGACATGATCATCGCTGCCTTCGGCGAGGAGCTCGGGCTCGTGGGCCTGTTCGCGATCGTCGTCCTGTACGCGCTCCTCGTGACGCGCGGCATGCGCGCGGCGATCGGCGCCCGGGACGCCTTCGGGAAGCTTCTCGCGTGCGGGCTCTCCGCCGGGATCGGCCTCCAGTGCTTCGTGGTGATGGGCGGCGTGACCCGGCTCATCCCGCTTACGGGCCTCACGACGCCGTTCCTCGCGGCCGGCGGCTCGTCCCTCCTCGCCAACTGGATCATCGCGGCGCTCATCCTCGTGATCTCGAACGCCGCGCGCCGGCCCATCGACACGACGCCGCTCGGGCCTGACGAGACGCCCGCGGCCATTCCGCCGTCGTCCGCGCCCTCGGCCCACCGCGGCGGCCCGGCGGAGACGACCAAGACCCAGGTGGTGAAGCAGCAGTGAATCAGGCCATCAGAAACGCATGGGTGGCCATCGCCGCCATGTTCGCCCTCATCCTGGGCTCGATCAGCTACGTCCAGGTGGTGGGCGCCGACGAGCTCACGTCGAACCAGTGGAACAACCGCGCGATCCTGCAGACGTTCTGCCAGGACCGCGGCACGATCGTGGTGGGCGGCCAGCCGATCGTCCAGTCCGTGCCGACGGGCTCCGAGAGCTGCAAGTTCCAACGGCAGTACCTCCAGCCGCAGCTCTACGCGGGCCTCACGGGCTACTACTCGAACATCTTCGGCTCCACGGGGCTCGAGAAGAGCGTCAATGCGGCGCTCACGGGGCAGTCGGACCAGCTCCTCCTCGACCGCATGAAGCAGCTCTTCCTCGGGCAGCAGCCGCAGGGCGCGTCGGTCGAGCTCACGATCGACCCCGCGATCCAGCAGCTCGCGTACAGCCTCATCCCTGACGGCCAGCGCGGCTCGATCGTGGTCACGAACCCGAAGACCGGCGCGATCATCGCAATGGCTTCGAAGCCGAGCTACGACCCCAACCAGCTCGCGACCCACGATCAGGCCGCAGCACAGGCCGCGATGGCCAAGCTCCAGGGCATCCAGGGCATCAACCTCAACCAGAGCGTGGGCGGCCCCACGGGCGCGCTTCTTGCGCCGGGGTCCGTGTTCAAGCTCGTGGACACGACCGCGGCCCTCGCCTCCGGCAAGTACAACAAGGACAGCGTCCTGCCGAACCCGGCCGAGATGGCGCTGCCGGGCAGCAGCGCGAAGCTTCCGAACTACGCGGGCGGCAACTGCTACACGCAGACCCAGGCGAGCTTCGCGTTCGCGCTCGAGCAGTCCTGCAACACGCCGTTCGCCTCGATCGCCCTCGACCTCGGTCAGGACGCGATCGGGAAGCAGGCCGCCGCGTACGGCTTCGGCCAGGACGCAGGAAATCTCCTGCACCTCGACTACCAGAGCGGCGTCTGGCCCAAGAACCTCGACCAGTCGCAGCTCGCCCAGGCGTCAATCGGCCAGTTCAACACGACTGCCTCCCCCCTCCAGATCGCGCTCATGACGTCCGCTATCGCGAACGGCGGCGTCCAGATGAAGCCGTCCCTCGTCAAGACGGTGCGGGCGCCGGATCTCCGGGTTGTCGACGAGCCGAAGCCAGAGGTGCTCAGAACCTCCACGACGCCTGACATCTCCCGGCAGATCACCGAGTGGATGACGGACGTTGTCTCGAACGGCATCGGCAAGGGCGCCGCAGTGCCGGGCGTGCAGGTGGCCGGCAAGACCGGAACCGCCGAGCTCGGCACGAGCGGCCTGAACAACTCCTGGTTCACCGGATTTGCCCCGGCAGACAATCCGCAGGTGCAGGTGACCATCGTGATGGAAGGCGTCGACGTTGCGACCGGCGCCAAACTGACCAGTCCAAGCGCGAGCAAGATCTTTGAGGCGGTGTTGAAGAAGTGAGACCGACGTCGGGCATCACCTTGGGCGGCAGGTACCACCTGGAGAGCCGGATCGCCATCGGTGGAATGGGCGAAGTGTGGAACGCTCGCGACCAGGTGCTGGGACGGAACGTCGCGATCAAGATCCTCAAGGAGGAGTACGCGGGCGATACCGGTTTCCTCCAGCGGTTCCGCAACGAGGCCCAGCACACCGCGCTGCTCAACCATCCCGGAATCGCCAACGTGTTCGACTACGGCGAGGACAGCGGCTCCGCCTACCTCGTCATGGAACTCGTGCCGGGCGAGCCCCTGAGCTCGATCCTCGAGCGCGAGAAGGTGCTCTCCCCCGACCGCACGCTCAACATCATGGCCCAGACGGCGCGCGCCCTGGCCGTGGCCCATGCGCGGGGCCTCGTGCACCGCGACATCAAGCCCGGCAACCTGCTCATCACGCCGGACAACCGGGTCAAGGTCACGGACTTCGGCATCGCGCGCCTCGCTGACCAGGTTCCGCTCACGCAGACCGGACAGGTCATGGGCACCGCGCAGTACCTCGCGCCGGAGCAGGCCACGGGCCAGCAGGCCACGGGCTCGAGCGACATCTATTCGCTCGGCGTCATCGGCTACGAATGCCTCACGGGCCACCGGCCGTTCTCGGGCGAGAGCCAGATCGCGATCGCGCTCGCCCAGGTCAACGACGCCCCGCCGCCGCTGCCCGAGCAGGTCCCTGCCCCGGTCCGGGCGCTGCTCATGTCGATGCTCGCGAAGGATCCGCGGAACCGCCCCGCCAACGCGATCAAGCTCGCCGAGGCGTCGGAGGCCATCCGCCGCGGGGACATCCGCGCCGCCCAGGCTGCGGTGCCCGGCATGCTCCTCCACGAGGACTTCGACTCGACCCAGCCGATCGCCCAGCAGCGCGGGCAGACCGCGCCGACCGCCGTCGTGGGCGGTGCCGCCGTGGGGGCCGGTCTCGGGGCCGCCGCGGCGGGCGCCCAGGCCGCGCACGCGTCGTCGCCCTCCACGGCCGCGCTTCCCGTCCTGGGCCACGGCGCCTCGTCCATCCAGGGCGACCACCCCGATGGCGGTTCGCCCTGGTACGCCGGGGTCGACGAGGAAGAGGAGGTCGCCCCAGAGCAGCGCCGCAAGAAGCGCAGCGCGCTCACGTGGCCGCTCGTCGCCCTCGTGCTGCTCCTGCTCTTCGTGCTGCTCGGAATCTGGCTCAGCAACTCGGGCCTCTTCTCCCCGGCGCCGGCGCAGACCGCCACCACGTCCTCGACCCCGTCGCCCACGCCGACCACCTCGAGCGCCACCCCGACGCCCACCGAGACAACGCCGGAGGCGCCCGCTTCGGTCAACGTCGTGGCCTCGAACTACGTGGGCCGCAACTACACCCAAGTCCAGCAGGAGCTCGAGAATCTGGGGCTCCAGGTCCAGCTCAACCCGGTCCAGCAGTCGCAGGGCATCATGGGCTCCGTCCTCTCGCTGTCCCCCACGGGACGCCTCCCGTTGGGCACTGCGGTGACCGTCACGTACGCCGTGGTGAACCCGCCCACGCCGACCCCGACGCCGACCCAAGCCGCGACACCCTCAAGAGGGCCCACCTCCACGCCTTCTGCCTCCAAGTAGGGCCACACTTGGATAACACGGCCCGGAAGTGAGGACATGACGCACCCAACCCATACGTCGCTGGAACGAGAGGACGAGCCCATGCCACAGCCCGTCGTGCTCTCGGGCCGCTACGTGCTGGGGCGGCTTCTCGGCCGGGGTGGCATGGCGGACGTCTTCGAGGCCCAGGACACGCGCCTGGGCCGCACAGTCGCAGTCAAGATGCTGCGGCCGGACATGGCCCGCGACCGGCAGCTGCGCGTGCGGTTCGAGCGCGAGGGGCAGGCGGTCGCGGCGCTCAACCATCCGAATATCGTGGCGGTGTACGACACCGGGGAGCGCGGTCCAGACCCCTTGAATCCGGCATCCGTCGAGGTGCCGTTCATGGTGATGGAGCTCGTGGAGGGCAGGACCCTCCGCGAGTTCGTGCATGAGGGCTCGGTCACGCAGGAGAAGGCCCTCGAGTACGTCCAGGGCGTGCTCTCGGCGCTCGAGTACAGCCACCGCGCGGGGATCGTGCACCGCGACATCAAGCCCGCCAACGTCATGGTGGTCAGCGAGACCGGGACCGTGAAGGTCATGGACTTCGGGATCGCGCGCGCCGCGGCCGAGTCCGGGGCCACGATGACCCAGACGCAGGCCGTGGTCGGCACGGCCCAGTACCTCTCGCCCGAGCAGGCGCAGGGCCTCACTGTAGACTCGCGCAGCGACCTGTACTCGACCGGCTGCCTCCTGTACGAACTCCTCACGGGCCGACCGCCGTTCCTCGGGGAGTCCGCGGTCTCCGTGGCGTATCAGCACGTTCAGGTCGAGGCCCCCAAGGCCCGCGAGTTCAACCCCGACGTCACGGACGCCGTGCAGAGCGTCCTCGACCGCGCCCTCCAGAAGGACCCGGACAGGCGCTTCCAGGATGCGGGCGCGTTCCGGCGCGCGCTGCGGGCGGCGGGCGCCGGGCGCGCGCTCCCCTCGGCGGGGGCTGCGAACGACGGCGGGGACGCGACCGAGGCGCTGGCCGTCGCCGCTGCCGGGGCCGGCCTCGTCGCGGCAGCGGACGCGCATGGCGGCCACGGCGAGGGCAAGCATGCAGCCGACTCCCACCTCGGCGACACGGGCGAATTCCCGGCGGTCCCGCCGTCGGACGCGGAAGAACTGCTCGGGTTCGACGCAGCGGACGAGGCCGAGGACGAGCGCCCGCGCCGGCACCGCGGCTGGATGGCCATCCTCCTGCTCATGGCGCTCCTCGTCCTGGGCGGCGGCGGGTACTGGCTCTACACGTTCCTCAACCAGCCGCCCGCGATCGTGTACGTGGGCGTGCCGAACGTCGCGTCCATGAAGGACACCGACGCGTTCACCAAGCTCACGCAGCTCGGCCTCCAGCCGGAGTTCTCACAGAAGCCGAGTGCCGACATCTCGAAGGGCCTCGCGATCGACACGCTTCCGGCGGCCGGGTCGCAGCTCCCGAAGAACTCGAAGATCGTCATCGAGATCTCGAGCGGCCCGTCCACGGCCGTCATCCCGCAGAGCATCCTCGGCAATACGGAGGCGGGCGCGCGGGACACGCTGCGCTCGCTCGGGCTCGTGCCTGCTGACCAGTCGAAGTCCGCCAACAGCGCCACCGTGCCCGCCGGGCACGTCATCAGCGTCTCGCCGGACGTCGGCCAGACCGTGCCGATCGGCTCGCAGGTCACGCTGACCATCTCGACGGGCAAGGTCGCGGTGCCCGACCTCCGCGGCCGCACGGTCGACGACGCCAAGGCGGCCCTTGCCGCCCTCGGCCTCGGGGCGCAGGTGAGCCAAGCAGTATCGACGACCGCTCCGGCAGGCACCGTGACCGACCAGAACGTCGCGGCGAACGGGCTCATCGATCAGGGCGGGACCGTGGTACTCACGGTCGCCCAGGCCCCGCCGCCCCCGCCGTCGCCGAGCGCGACGTCAAGCCCCTCGCCGAGCCCGTCCTCGTCCGACAAGAAGGGGAACGGCAACGGGAACGGGATCACCTTCCCGTAGGACGAGCCCGGCGAGCCGCTACGCGTCGGCGTGGATGAGCGGGCTCAGCGTGGACGCCTTGTCCGCCGCGCCCGCGAGGCCGAGCGACTCGAGCCAGTTCCCAAGCATCTGGTAGCCGCCCTCGGTGAGGACGCTTTCGGGGTGGAACTGCACTCCCCACAGGGGCGCCGTGCGGTGCTGGAGGCCCATGACCACGCCGGAATTCGTGTGCGCCGTGACCTCGAGGACGTCCGGGATGGTCTCCGCGACGGCGGCCAGCGAGTGGTAGCGCGTCGCGGTGAGGGGCGACTTAAGCCCGGAGAAGACACCACGCCCGTCGTGCTCCACGAGCGACGTCTTGCCGTGCATGAGCTCGGGCGCATGCGTCACGACCCCGCCGTACGCCTCCGCGAGGGCCTGGTGGCCCAGGCACACGCCCAGCATGGGCTTCGTGTTCTCGCCGCACCACTTGATGAGCTCGATGCACACGCCGGCCTCGGCGGGGTTCCCCGGACCGGGCGAGACGAGGACGCCATCGCGCGCCGCGGCGAGCTCGACCGCCTCGGCGAGGGAGACGTCGTCGTTCCTGACCACCGTCGTCTCGGCGCCGAGCTGCTGGAGATAGCCGACGAGCGTGTAGACGAAGGAGTCGTAGTTGTCGATGACGAGGATGCGGGTGCTCATGTGCGGTTCGGCCAATCGTGGAGTGGGCTGGGCCGACTCCCCGGGCGGCTAGACTTGGCTACCAGTACCAGTGACCAGTCAAGCAGCGGCACCCCGGCGCGTCGGCGGTGCTTGCAGGATACCAAGCGGGCCCCCGCGCAGCCGAAGGCGGCCCCAAGGAGGAGCAGTGCCCGAATCCCCGGACAAGCCCGAGACCACGGCGCGCGCACACAAGAGCGCGGACAGGACCCTCTCGAAGAAGAAGTCCTCGAGGGCCGCCGAGCGCAAGGCGCTGAAGAAGAAGCGGAGCACTGCCAAGGCGGGTCCGACTCCCCAGTGGTACAAGTACCTGATGTTCACGCTCATGGTCGTGGGACTGCTCTGGATCATCGTCTTCTACGTCACGCAGGGCCAGTTCCCGGTCCCCGTCCTGGGCAACTGGAACATCCTCATCGGCTTCGGCGTCGCGATCGTGGGGTTCCTCATGACGCTGCGCTGGCGCGGCTGACGTGGCGCCCGCCCAGCATCCACAGCAAGAGCAGGCCTACTACGGCGACACCTACCTGACCGAGGTCACCGCAACCGTGATTGCCGCGGGCGGCACGGCCGACGGCGAGGTGGGCGGCACGGCCGACGGCGGCGCGGCTTGGATCGCCGTGACCCCGAACATCTTCCATCCCAAGGGCGGCGGGCAGCCGTCTGACGAGGGAACGGTCGACGGCGCTGCTGTCACCCCGGCGCGCGACGACGCGGGGCTCGTGGTCCTCGCCCGTGTACCCACGCTCGAGGTGGGGGCCGCCGTCGTCTGTTCGGTAGATCCCGCGAAGCGGCGCCTGCACGCCGCCCTGCACACGGCCGGGCACGTTCTCGGCGCCCTGGGCGAGGCCCGCGGCTGGCAGCACTCGGGCCACAGCCACTTCCCCGGACAGGCTCGGCTCGACTTCGACCCCGAGGGGCACGAGGCCGAGCTCGCGACTCCCGAGCTCCGCGAGGCGGTGCGCGCCGAACTGCAGGCGGCGATGGACGCGACGCTCGCGCGAGGCGGTGCCGTGAGCGCGTCCGTTGACGACGGCGGCCACCGCACCGTGACGATCGAGGGCGTCAACGCCGAGCCGTGCGGCGGGACGCACGTGCGTTCACTCGCCGATCTCGCGAACGTGCGGATCCTCGACGTCAAGGTCAAGCGCGGCGCCATCAAGGTGCGCTACGAGGCCGAGCACGCCTGAGGCGTGCCCTCCGCGCTCGGCCCCACGCAGCAACGGACCAGGCCCGGCGTGGCCGAGCCTGATCCGTTGGGGCGCCTGGTCGTACGCTAGCCGGCGTGACTAGCTGGCGTTCACGAGCTGGGCGTAGCGCGCGAGGTAGAGCGGCCAGCCGCCCTCGTTGTCGACGCCCGCGTAGACGCTCTCCCAGCCCGGGCCGTGACGGTCGATGTTGCGGTGCTCGAGCTCGACCCTCGTGCGATCGGGCCCGTCGGCGACGAAGCGCACCTCAACCTCGCTCGCATTGGCCTCGTCGGCCTCGAGCTGCCACGTGGGCCCGATATCCCAGCTGAAGACGAGACGGGCCGGGGGTTCGAAGGCGAGGACGCGGGCCCAGCGGCACACGCTCCCGTCCTCGCCGCGGTCATAGATGTGCCCTCCGACGCGGGCCTCGAACACGGTCTCGGCGATCGGGACCGTCAGCAAGTTGTGGTCCCGCGGCTTGATCTCGTCGAAGCGTTGAGTGAAGACCTCGAAAGCCCGCTCCACGGGGGCCTCGACGGTGATCACCTTGCGGACCACAGTTTCTGAAGCCAAGGTCATTTCTTCTCCTTCTCCTTCTTCTTCTCCGTGTGCTTCTCGGATTGAATCTCTGGTTCGATCCCGGGCTCGTGCCCTTGGTCGTCACGCGACCCGGCGTCCTCGCGGACGGCCGCTCCGTAGTTGGCCAGCGCACGATTCCAGAACATGTCGAGCTGGTCCCGCAGCGCTTCCACGCCGGCAGGGTTGAGCCGGTAGATCCTTCGGGTGCCGACCGTTTCGTCGCTGACCAGGCCGGTCTCCTTGAGCACCTTGAGATGCTGGGAGACCGCCGGCCGGCTGACCGGGAGCTGCGCGGCGAGTTCGCCCACGGGACACGGATGCTCGGCGAGGCGTTCGAGGATGGCGCGTCGGGTGCGATCACCCATGGCGTCCCACACGTCCTCGGACCGGACGTCCCTCGCTTGCCCGTCCGACGGTCCTCGGTAAGTTGTCACGAACAGTAAGTTACAACTTACCGATGCTATGGTCAAGGCCTTGGGGCGTCGTCGTGCCCTCGTCCGCCAGGCGCCGCGCGGTTACGCTGGAAGTCCGTTCCGCTTGAGCCGTCGAGGCAGGTTCCATGCTCAGGGCAGCCCATACCCGCCGTCGTCCGTGGCTCGCGGCGGCCGACGCAAACCCTCGTCGGCTGCGGACGGCGGCGGGCACGCGCCGTCGTCCGTGGCTCACGGTCGGCGGTGCGGCGCTCGCTGCGGTGCTGGCCCTCTCGGCGTGCAGTCCTGGAACAGGCGTCAGCGCCACGCCGACGATGCCGGGCGCCGGCGACTCCTACTACCCGGACCTCGGCAACGCGGGCTACGAGGCCGATCACTACGCGCTCAGCCTCGACATCGACCCGGTCCGCGGCTCGCTCTCGGGAACCGCCACGATCGACGCCCGCGCGACCGCGGACCTGCCGAAATTCTCGCTGGACCTCGTGGGCCTCGACGTCCAGGGGGTGACTGTCGGCGGCCAGGTTGCGACGCAGAGCCGGCAGGGGAACAAACTTGTGGTTGTGCCGGCCCGCCCGGTCTCGTCGGGAGCGCACTTCACCGTCGCGGTGACGTACAGCGGGACGCCGCAGCCCATGGCCGACGCGAGCGGGAACCGAACGGGCGCCGACAAGGTCGGATGGCATCACGACGGGGACGAGGTGTACGTGGCGAGCGAGGTCTCCGGGGCACGGACGTGGTACCCGGTCAATGACACCCCGAGGAACAAGGCCACGTACTCGTTCGCCCTCACGGTGCCCGCCGGCTACACGGCCGTGGCCAACGGGACGCTGCGCGGCCAAACGCCCCACGGCTCGGGGAGCACGTTCGCGTGGGAGGCCACGGCGCCGGTGGCGAGCTATGTCGCCACCGTCGATGTGGGGCGCTTCGTCGCGATCGACGCGAGCGGGCCCCACGGGCTGCCGATCACCGTGTACGCGCCGCCTGACCTCGCGGCGAGCGCGCGGGAACGGTTCGCGCAGCTGCCGGACATGATCTCGTATTTCGAGAGCCTCCTCGGCCCGTACCCGTTCGACACGGCGGGGGCCATCGTGGTCAGCCCGGGCTTCCGGTGGTCGCTCGAGACGCAGACCCGCCCTGTGTACGGGAGCCAAGTGCTGACGATGAACCAGGAGACGGCGGCCGAGGGCATCTCGCATGAGCTCGCCCACCAGTGGTTCGGCGACTCCGTGACCCCGAGCAACTGGAGCGACATCTGGCTCAACGAAGGCTTCGCGACGTACCTGAGCTGGCTGTGGCTCGAGCACTCCGGCCAGCGCGACTTCCTCACGGGCCTCATGACCACGCAGTACGGCTACGAGCTCAACGCGCCCGACTACGCGACGCTGCTCAACCACTCGGACCTGCCGCCGGAACAGATCCTGCCGATCCTTCGCCGACTGTTCCAGCCCGACGGCCACCCCGTGCCCGACGCGCAGATCCTCTCCGCCATGGGCCTCAGCTCAGCGAGCGGGCTCACGTCCGCCAAGGCGCTGGGGCTGCTCGGCGTGAAGCCTGGCTCGGCCGACGCGACGAGCTACCTCGAGGACGCTCGGTCCTCAGCACCGATCTCGCCGCCGGCGTCGGACCTCTTCACGGGCGGCGTGTACAACCGGGGCGCGATGGCCCTTCAGGCGTTGCGACTGCGCGTGGGCGACGCCGCGTTCTTCCGGATCCTGAGCACTTACGCGGCCGCGCACCGCTACGGCAATGCCACGACGGACGACTTCATCCACGCCGCCGAGTCGGTGGCCAACTCGGATCTGACCGCCTTCTTCCAGACGTGGCTGCGAGACCCCAAGGCCCCGCCGATGCCGCAACTGCTGCCGACCCAGTGACCGGACGGCACGCCGAAAGCGGGCTCAGTTCAGGTTCTGAACGGAGCCCGCTTTCTTTCGTCAGCCGCGGGTTGGTTCCCTCGGCGGCGCGCTTCTTCCCGTCAGCGGCGCGCTGCCGCGACGCCGCGACCGAGCGCGAGGCCGACCACGAGCATGCCGACGCCCAGCAGCAGGTGCAGGATGTTGTCGGCCATGTTGACCGGCACGAAGTTGCCCGCGGAATCGCCACCGAAGACGAGCCCGTAGACGAAGAGGACCAGGTAGATCGCGCCACCCCACGTCAGGAACCCCTTCGCGCCGCCAGCCGTGCGGCCCAGCGCGATGCCCGCGATGCCGAAGAGCAGGTGGACGATGTTGTGGAGCACGGAGACCTGGAAGAGGCCCAAGAGCATGGCGTGCGAGCCGAGCCCGGCGAATCCGATGCCCCCTGAGGTGATGCCGGGAATGAAGCCCAGGATCCCCACCAAGAGGAAGACGGCGCCTACCACCATGGCGGCGAGCTGGACTGGGGCGCGATGCGTGATGGCGTTGGTGGACATGACTGCTCCTAACTTGTCTTCCGGCTGACGCCTTCGAGGCCAGTCCCAGAGGAGCCAGTCCCAGGGAGCCAGGTCCCACGCCTTGCCGGAGCTTCCGACCGTGTCGGTGCGGTGTGCCCGCACCGACACTTCGGAGCCGCCGCTGAACCGGATTGGACCCGATTCGAAAGCGGTCTCAGGCGAGGGATTGGAGCAGGATCGGCTTCGTGGTGGGCTGACGGGAGCCGCCCTTGGGCTCGACTGTCACCCCGAGGTAGGACGCCCCGTCGATCCCGCCGGAAAGCTCGTTCCACGTGGAACCGTCGCCGGCCGCAACGAGCCCGGCGGCCTTCGCCGTCCCGCCCGCATCGATGAGCCACAGCTCGTAGTCCTTGTCCTGAGGCGCCGCCGACATCCCGATCGTCACGACTCCGGCGAGCTGGGCCTCCTTCGAGCGCGCGATGAGCATCGTCGCACCCCCTGGGACGGCCACCTCCTGGATCTTCGCGTCCGGGGCGGACAGGATCCGGTCCATGACCGCCGACCTCCCCGACTGCGCAGCGGCCAGCGCACGCACGGCATCGTCCCGCTGCTGCTGGGCGCGCAGGCCCCACAGTCCGGCCCCGCCTGCCGCAACAAGGAGGACCGCGGCGGCCGCGGCGAGCCACCGGCTGCCGACGGAAAACGCACGACGACGACGCTCGCCGAAGCGTCCTGATTCCACGCTGGCGAGGGGCCCGGCTGGGCCCTCGGCGGGCGCGGTCTCGACGGGCGAGACCTCCTCGCGCGAAACCTCGGTGGCACTCCCGGCCGGCCTGCTCGCGGGGCTCTCGGCCTCAGGCTGCGGCACGACCTCGAGTCGTGGCGCGACCTCCGGCTGTGGCGCAACCTCGAGTTGAGGCGTCACGGCGACCTGCGCCATGAGCCGCGCCTTGAGGCCGGGCGGCGGGGCGACGGGCGTGGCGCCCGCGGCGAGCAGGGCCGCGGTCTCGCTCAGCTCGCGCGCCTCCTCGGCGACCGGGTGGCCGAACGGGAGGGCACGCTCGAAGCGGTGCCGCTCATCGTCGTCGAGCGCGTTGAGCGCATAGGCACCCGTCAGCAGGTGCAGCTGATCATCCATGGCTCACTCCCAACACGTCTCTCAGACGGATCATTCCGTCGCGAATTCTGGTCTTCACAGTCCCTAGGGGCAGGCCCAGGGCGTCGGCGACTTCGCCGTAGGTGTAGCCGCCGTAATAGGCGAGACGGATCGCCTGCCGCTGCACCTCGGTGAGCGATTCGAGTGCCCTGTGCACCCGCTCGCTCTCGAGGGCAACCTCGACCCGGTGCTCGACGTCGTCGTAGCTCTCGCGGAACTCCTTGATGCCCTCGCGGAGGTCCCGGTCGGCAGCGGCCTGCGCGGCACGGACCCGGTCCACCGCTCGGCGGTGGGCCATGACGGTGATCCACGCCCGCGCGCGGCCCCGATCGGCGTCGAAGCGCTTGGCCTGCTGCCACACCTCGAGGAATACCTCTTGCGTGACCTCTTCGCTCTGAGCCGGATCCCTCACGACCCGGAGGACGAGCCCATGGACCAGCGGAGCCAGCGCATCGTAGAGGCTCCCGAAGGCGCCCTGGTCGCCGCGCGCCACGCGCGCCATGAGCTCATCGATGTCCGGGCCCGGGGTACCCCCGGCGTCACGGTCTGGCATGTAGACAACTGTCTCACGTCCACCCATGGCCCTCCGTCACAAAGCTCCGCTCGCCGGCACGGTTGTTGCCCGCCTGCAGGAGGAATTCGGAGCGGCGGAAGAGTCGGATTGGAGGCGTAGGGTAGGAAGGCGATGACAGCAGACGACAAGCCCTTCTCCTTCCGCTCGGTCGCTCTGCCCGTCTTCCTTCCGGCGCTCCTGTTCTCGACGGGCGAGGGCGCCATCCTGCCGATCATCCCGATTGCCGCGCACAATCTCGGCGCGACGCTCGCGCTGGCCGGATTCGTGTCCTCGATGGTCACGGTCGGCACGCTCGCAGGCGATATCCCGAGCGGCTGGATCGTCTCGCGGATCGGCGAGCGCACATCGATGATCGTCGCGTCGTTCGTCGCACTGGCGGGGATTCTCGTGAGCCTCCTCGCGCCGAATCCCTGGGTCCTGCTGGTCGGTGTCTTCCTCGAGGGCCTCGCGACGGCCGTCTTCGCGCTCGCGCGGCACGCGTTCATGACCACGCACGTTCCGCTTCGCTACCGCGCGCGGGCGCTCTCGACGCTCGGGGGCGTGTTCCGGGGCGGCTGGTTCATCGGTCCGCTCATCGCGTCCGCAGTCATCACCGCAACGGGGACGCCGCAGTCCGCGTTCTGGATCTTCGCCGTGGCGTGCGTCCTCGCCGCGATCTCGCTCATCGCGCTGCCGGACCCCGAGCGCGGGCACCGGGCCGCCGTCCGCGGGACCGGATCGTCCCCGCACGGCACGGGCTCTCACGGCACGGGCTCGCCCGGGCGCGGGCAGGCGGACGACGACGGCGCTCACCGCGCGCACGGACTCTTCGGCGCCATCTGGGCGCACCGCACCGTCCTGCTGCGGATGGGGAGCGGCGCGGCACTCGTCGGCGCGGCGAGGTCGGCGCGCATCACGCTCCTGCCGCTATGGGCGCTCAGCATCGGGCTCGGCGAGGCGAACACCGCGCTCGTCATCGGCATCGCGGGCGGGGTCGAGTTCGCGCTCTTCTACACGAGCGGGCACGTCATGGACCGGTGGGGCCGGCTGTGGAGCGTCATGCCGTGCATGCTGGGCCTCGGCACGGGCTTCGTGCTGCTCGCGTTCCTGCACGACGTCCCTCAGCGGGAGGGGTGGTTCGTCGCCGTCGTCCTCTTCCTCTCTCTCGCCAACGGGCTCGGGAGTGGCATCATCATGACGCTGGGCGCGGACCTCGCGCCGCGGGGCCGGCCCGCGCCGTTCCTCAGCGCATGGCGCTTCGCGGGCGACGGCGGCCAAGCCGCCGCACCGGTGCTCGTCTCCGTCCTCACCGCCGCCGCCTCGCTGCCTGTCGCGGCGGGGACGATCGGCGTTCTCGCGCTCCTCGGCGCGGGGATACTTCGGCGCTACATCCCGCGCTACGTCCCGCACGTGCGGCACCCGGTGCGGGAGACGAGCGAGCTCGGCGACCGCGCCTGACGGCGTGGGGTGAGGCGCGCGCCTGACGGCGTGAGGTGAGGCGCGCGCCTGGGCAGGGCTGCGCTGGGCTGCGCTGGGTCCGACCCCAGACGGGATCAAAAAGGCGGCGACTCGATTTCACTCGGCATCTGCCCCGCTTCGCACCCGTGTGCGGTTGGGTCGCTTTCAGGCGAGCGGCTGTCCAATGGAGTGTCGCCCGATCGATCACCCGAAGTGTCCCGCGGACCAGGCTCGGGTGGCGGGCTACCGACCGGGTGGCCGGGGTCTGGTGGTGGGCTGCTGTCCCGCGAGG
Source organism: Sinomonas albida (assembly GCF_004919045.1). Lineage (GTDB taxonomy): Bacteria > Actinomycetota > Actinomycetes > Actinomycetales > Micrococcaceae > Sinomonas > Sinomonas albida. The sequence goes on along the minus strand of NZ_SWDW01000013.1, from coordinate 783 downwards.
CGCATTGTGGGCTGGCGGCATGGCTGCCGCCCACCCGAATTTCGGGTGGCGCACCGCGGTGTGGCGGTGGGAGCTCGACCGCTGGTGGTTCGAGAGGTTGTGGGTCCGAGGGCGGGGGGTGGAGTTGGTGGCCGGTTGGTCCGGTGACGGTCCGGGTGCCCAGGGGCGAGATCCAGAGGGTGTCGGCGATGGCGTCGTCGGGGCCGGCGGGAAGGCGGGCGGGGTTCCACAGTCGCAGGCTTTTGAGGGCGTGGTGCTTGGTGCACAGGGCGTGGAGGTTCTGGGCGTCGGTGGTGCCGCCGTCCTGCCATTCGATGAGGTGGTCGAGCTCGGCGGTGCGGGCGGGGCGGGCGCAGCCGGGGAACTGGCAGGTCCCGTCGCGGTATTCGATGTAGCGTCGCAGGCCCTTGGGCGGGCGGTAGGCGGTGCGCCCGAGTGCGAGGGGCACGCCGTCGGTGCCGGTGAAGAGGCGCTGCCAGGTCGGGGCCGCGGCGGCGAGGGCGCGGGCGGTGCCGGCGTCGATCGGGCCGTACCCCTCGAGGGTCGCGGGCTCCTCGCCGGCCCCGAGCAGGGTCGCGGCGGGAATGTGCACGACGATCTCGGCCGAGGGCTCAGGCGCTTCCGCCACGACCGGCGCGGCCGTTGGGGTGGGGGCGGGGGGTGTGAGGATGAGGTTGGCGAGGGCGTCGGCGCGCAGCTGGGGCAGGGTGCGGGCCTCTTCGGGGTCGGTCCTGCGCTGGGCGCGGGCGAGGGTGTCGAGGCGGTTGGCCGCGGCGAGGCCGG
>NZ_SWDW01000012.1 GCF_004919045.1 Sinomonas albida | reverse complement strand
GCAGATCAGGTTCGTGAACACTCATGCACCCGATCAGACGGCCCGAAGCGTCTACAACGTCCTGAGACACACTGTCTACGAGGTCCCGAGACAGAAGTGTCTATTAGGTCCCGAGACTTCACACCCCGCCTCAGACGTCTCGGGTACAGAAGCTCCCCTCCTCAGACGTCTCGGGTACGAAAAGGCCCGGCATCCCCGAGGATGCCGGGCCTTCCCGTCGCCAGCCGACTACCAGATCTCGACGCGCTCCGCCGGGGCGAGCCACATCCCGTCGCCCTCGCCGACCCCGAACGCCTCCTGGAACGCGGTGAGGTTGCGCGCGATCGTGTTGGTCCGGAACTCGTTGGGGGAGTGGGGGTCGATCGCAAGCCGCCGGATCGACTCCTCAGTCCGGCACACCTGCCGCCACACCGTGGCCCACGAGACGAAGAACCGCTGGTCCCCGGTGAACCCATCGATCACGGGCGCATCGCTTCCCTCAAGGTGCAGCCTGTAGGCCTTGAAGGCAATGCCCAGCCCGCCCAGGTCGCCGATGTTCTCGCCCAGCGTCAGCTTGCCGTTGACGGTGTGGCCCGGAGCTTCGGCAGGGGAGAGGACCTCGAACTGCGCCACGAGCCGCGCGGTGAGGGCCTCGAACGCAGCTCGATCGTCGTCCGTCCACCAGTTGCGCAGCGCGCCGTCGCCGTCGAACTGCGAGCCTTGGTCGTCGAAGCCGTGACCGATCTCGTGGCCGATGACGGCGCCGATCCCGCCGTAGTTGACGGCGGCGTCCGCCTCGGGGTGGTAGAACGGCGGCTGCAGAATCGCTGCAGGGAACACAATCTCGTTCATGAGCGGGTGGTAGTACGCGTTGACCGTCTGCGGCGTCATGAGCCACTTGATCCGGTCAACGGGCTTGCCGATTTCATCGAGGAGCGTGTCGAGTTCGCCCGCATGCGCCCGGCGGACGTTGCCGAGCAGATCCTCGGCGTCGATCTGGACCGCGGAGAAGTCGATCCACTCGTCGGGGTAGCCGATCTTGGGCCGGAACGAGTTGAGCTTGGCGAGTGCCCGCTCACGCGTCTCGGCACCCATCCACGGCAGCACGCTGATGCTCTCGCGGTAGGCCTCGACGATGTCGGCAACGAGCTCCTGCATCGCCTCCTTGTGCTCCGCCGGGAACTGGCGCTGCACGTAGAGCCTGCCCACGGCCATCCCGAGGCCGCCTTCGACCGTCGCTACCCCGCGCTTCCAGCGCTCCTTGTTCTCGGGAGTGCCGCTCAGCACGGTCCCGTAGAACGCGAAGTGCCGGTCCACAAACTCTGACGAGAGGAACGGCGCCGCCGCCGCCACGACGTGCGCTGTGAGCCACCGCTTCCAGTCCTCGAGCGGTAGCTCGTCGAGCAGAGGGGCGACTCCAGCCAGGAACTCGGGGTTCCCCACGACCACCTCGGCCCGCGCGGCCTCGGACACGCCCGTCGCCTCGCTCCACACGGCGAAGAGAGGGAACTGGTCCGCTGCCTTCTCCTCCGTGTAGAGGTTGTACGTCTTCTGCGGGTCACGCAGCGTCACGCGGTCCCAGTGGAGTGCCGCGAGCCGGCCTTCAAGACGAACGACGGCGGCCGCGTCGTCAGCGGGCGATGCGCTGCCCACGAGGGCGAACATGTCCGTCAGATAGGCGTTGTATGCCTCGCGCGCTTCGGCGAATCGGTCCTCGCGGTAGTACGACTCGTCGGGCAGTCCGAGGCCGCCCTGCGCGAGGTAGAGGAGGACGCGCTCGGGGTTGCCCGCGTCCGGCGCCGCGTAGTAACCGAAGAGACCCTCGCTGCCGCCGCGCCCAAGGCGCGCTGACGTGCTGACCAGCGATTCGACGTCGTCGATCGCCTCCACCTCGGCGAGCAGCGCCTTCAGCGGGGCGGCACCGAGCTGCGCCACGCGCTCCTCGTCCATGAAGGAGCGGTACAGGGCCCCGATCTTGTGCTCGTCGCTGCCCTCCGGGTGCTCGCTTGCGGCAAGCTCCTCGATGAGGGTGCGGACGTTCTCCTCGGCGAGGTCACGGAGCTGGACGAACGTCCCGACCAGAGCCCGGTCGGACGGGATCTCGGTCTCTCGAAGCCACGCGCCGTTGACGTGGCGGTACAGGTCGTCCTGGGGTCGCACGGTCCTGTCGAAGAACTCGCGCTCGACGCCGGATGGCGCGACGGGGCTATCGGTCATGGTGCCTCCTTGAGGGCATGCTCGGTTGGCTTCATCTTAGGCGCGGGGTCCGACAGCCAGATGGGCGTATCCGAGGCCCGTGCTATCGTGTCGATGTGCCCAACGCGCAGCGCCTTCTTCTTAGTTGCCGTGGCGGGGCCCTGTAGCTGCCGGCGGACCGAGTTTCCGACGAGCTAGGCCGGATCCCCGCCGCGGAGTTTTGTGACGCCCGGCCACAAGGATCCCAGCTTTGAGAAAGGCCTAGAGTAAAACCATGCGCAACGCACAGAAGCCCTCGGGCATGCCCGTTCACCGCTACCTCCCGTTCCACGAGCAGATCACCGTCGACCTGCCCGACCGGACGTGGCCGGACAATCGCATCGAGAAGGCGCCGCGCTGGTGCGCCGTCGATCTCCGCGACGGCAACCAGGCGCTCATCGACCCCATGAGCGCCGCCCGCAAGCTCAAGATGTTCAAGCTCCTTGTCTCGATGGGCTACAAGGAGATCGAGGTGGGCTTCCCGTCGGCCTCGCAGACCGACTTCGACTTCGTGCGTCAGCTCATCGAGGGTGGGCACATCCCGGACGACGTCACGATCCAGGTCCTGACGCAGGCCCGCGAGCACCTCATCGAGCGCACCTACGAATCGCTCGTCGGCGCCAAGAGCGCGATCGTGCACCTCTACAACTCGACGTCGGTCCTGCAGCGCCGCGTCGTGTTCAACTCGGACGAGGAGGGCATCCTCGACATCGCCGTCCAGGGTGCGCTCCTGTGCAAGAAGTACGAGGAGACGCTGCCGGACACCCACATCACGTACGAATACTCGCCGGAGTCCTTCACGGGCACGGAGCTCGAGTACGCCGCACGAGTGTGCAACAAGGTCGCCGAGATCCTCGAGGCGTCGGCGGACGGCCAGGTCATCATCAACCTCCCGGCCACGGTCGAGATGGCCACGCCGAACGTGTACGCCGACTCGATCGAGTGGATGAGCCGCAACCTGCACCCGCGCGAGGGCATCATCCTCTCCCTGCACCCGCACAACGACCGCGGAACGGGCGTCGCTGCCGCGGAGCTGGGCTACCTTGCCGGGGCCGACCGCATCGAGGGCTGCCTCTTCGGCAACGGCGAGCGGACGGGCAACGTGGACCTCGTGACCCTCGGGCTGAACCTGTTCGTCCAGGGCGTCGACCCGATGATCAACTTCTCCAACATCGACGAGATCCGCCGCACGGTCGAATACTGCAACCAGCTGCCGGTCGCCGAGCGTGTGCCCTACGGCGGCGACCTCGTGTTCACGGCCTTCTCCGGCTCGCATCAGGACGCCATCAAGAAGGGGTTCGAGGCGCTTGAGCGGGACGCCGCCGCCGCCGGGGTCCCGGTCGACGAGTTCACGTGGCAGGTCCCGTACCTGCCGATCGACCCCAAGGATCTGGGCCGTTCCTACGAGGCAGTGATCCGCGTCAACTCCCAGTCGGGCAAGGGCGGGGTCGCGTACCTGCTCAAGAACGAGCACAATCTGGACCTGCCGCGCCGCGCCCAGATCGAGTTCTCGCGCGTCATCCAGCAGCACACCGACACCGCGGGCGGCGAGGTCAGCCCGTCGACGCTGTGGGAGATCTTCAGCGACGAGTACCTCCCGGCGTCGTCCGTCGACGGCGGCAAGGCATGGGGCAGGTACGCACTCACCTCGGTGAGCACCGAGACGGCTGAGGACGGCACGATGACCCTCGAGGCCGCGCTCCGCATCGACGGCATGCAGGTGCACCGCACGGGCACCGGCAATGGTCCGATCGCTGCTCTCCTCGACGTCTTCTCGTCCGAGGGCGTCGACGTGCGCGTCCTCGACTACACCGAGCATGCCCTGTCCGAGGGCGGCAGTGCGCGCGCCGCCGCCTACGTCGAGTGCGGCATCGGCGAGCGCATCCTGTGGGGCGTCGGGATCGACGCGAACACGAGCCTCGCAGCGCTCAAGGCCGTGATCTCCGCCGTGAACCGCGCCCTGCGCGACAGCGCCGCGGGCGCCTAGCCCGGAAGCCGCGCCCCGCCGCACCGGCGGGGCGCGGCACGGCTGCCCTGAGCGCGGCCCGGCAGGTGTCGGGCCAAGCGGGGTGGGAGAATAGATCCCATGGCCGAATCGACGTTCGCAGCGCGGAGCTACCGCGACGACGGCGTGGTCCTGCGCACCCACCGCCTCGGCGAGGCCGACCGCATCATCGTGCTGCTCACGAAGCACCACGGCCAGGTGCGCGCCGTCGCCCGCGGGGTCCGGCGCACGGGGAGCCGCTTCGGCGCCCGGCTCGAGCCATTCATGGTCGCCGACGTCCAGCTCGTGCGCGGCCGCTCGCTCGAGGTGATTGGCCAGGCCGTGGCACGCGGCACATACGGCCGCGACATCGCGGCCGACTATTCGCGCTACACCGCCGCTGCCGCGATGACGGAAACCGCGGAGCGCCTCACAGCGAACGACGGCGAGGCATCCCTTCCGCATTATCAGCTGCTCGTGGGGGCGCTCGCCGCGCTGAGCCGGGGTGCACACGCCTCCGAGCTCATCCTCGATTCGTATCTCCTGCGGGCGCTCTCGACCGCCGGCTGGGCACCGAGCTTCACCGACTGCGCGCGCTGCGGGGAGCCTGGTCCCCATTTGGCGTTCTCTGCGGCCCTCGGAGGGATCGTCTGCCACGACTGCAGGCCGCCGGGCTCGCCGGCGCCGGCTCCGGACACCGTGCGCCTGCTGGCCGCGCTCCTCTCGGGGGACTGGTCCACGGCGGACGTCTCCGAGACGGCCAACCGCCGCGAGGCGTCGGGACTCGTCGCGGCGTACGTCCAATGGCACCTCGAGCGCGCCGTGCGGTCGCTCCGACTCGTCGAGCGTGACGACACAACCCTTTTGCCCCGCACCCAACAGGAGACCAGCACCTCGTGACACCTTCCCGCCGCGAAACGCGACAGATCGTGGCCCCCTACCCGCACCCCTCGGGCGCCCGTCCGCCGGCGATTCCCGCCGAGTTCGTGCCGCGTCACGTCGCCATCGTCATGGACGGCAACGGACGGTGGGCCAATCAGCGCGGACTCCCGCGCATCGAAGGACACAAGGCGGGGGAGCCGGCGCTTCTGGACGTCATGGCGGGCGCGATCGAGCTGGGCATCGAGTACGTGTCCGTCTACGCGTTCTCGACCGAGAACTGGAAGCGCTCCCCGGAGGAGGTCAAGTTCCTCATGGGCTTCAGCCGCGACGTCCTGCGCCGGCAGCGCGACACGCTCGACTCGTGGGGTGTGCGCATCCACTGGGCAGGCCGGCGGCCGCGGCTCTGGAGCTCCGTGATCCGCGAACTCGAAGAGGCCGAGCGGCTCACGCACGGCAACTCGAAGTGCCACCTGACGATGTGCGTCAACTACGGCGGGCGCGCAGAGATCGCCGACGCCGCGGCCGCCATCGCGCGCGACGTCGCCGCCGGCACGCTCAGCCCACGGGCCGTGTCGGAGAAGACGATCCAGCGCTACCTCGACGAACCGGACCTGCCCGACGTCGACCTGTTCCTCCGCAGCTCGGGAGAGCAGCGTCTGAGCAACTTCATGCTCTGGCAGTCGGCGTACGCCGAGATGGTGTTCATGGACAAGCTGTGGCCGGACGTCGACCGCCGCACGCTGTGGGAGGCCGCCGAAGTCTACGCGCGCCGCGACCGTCGCTACGGAGGTGCCGTGGACCGGGCTCCCGGCGCCTGACCATCAGGCTCCGGCGCCCCTGCCCGCAAGGGCGGCGTCGAGCCACACGCCAAGCCGAAGATAGGCCTCTCGGCGCACCCCAGGCGCCGAGAGGAGCACGTCGTGCAGCCCCCCGTCCACGAGCACCTCGTCCAGCTCCCCGCACACGAGCGCGGCCGCCCGGCGCATCGGAGCGATCGGCAGCACCGCGTCACGCGAACGCATATGCTCGCGCCACACGAGGCCCGTGTCGCTCCGCGTCGACGCGAGGAGAAGAGTGGGCACGGTGATCGGGGGGCCGTCGGCGAGCTCGCGCTGGGCGGTCAGAACCCCGTGCAGCCACCCGGCCCGGACGGGGAATGCGTTGCGGGGCCGAAGATCCTCGCGCAGATCCCACTCGCCTCCGGCCTCGCGCGCCACGGCACGCCAGAAGAAGCCGCGGGGCGGAAGCGGCAGGATCCGTTCGGGCCGGCCGCCAGCCCTGGGCGCGAGGGCGAACTCCAGCATCCGCCCCGCAGCGCGCCCGCCGTGCGGGACGAGCCACGGACTGCTCAGCACGACCGCGGCGAGGCGTCCTGGCCGGCGCTGGGCCTCGAGCGCGACGGCGAGCCCGCCCGTCGAATGGCCCATGAGCGCGATCGGACCGCTCCCTTCGGCCCGTACCGCGTCCAGGGCCGCGTCGATGCTCGAGAGGTAGTGTGCCGCGGAGGGGACGAAGCCCGGCCGGCCGCCGGGACGCAGGTTGCGGCCATGCTCGGGGAGATCCAGCGCGTAGAACCGCCAGCCTCGCGCCGCGACGAACCGTGCGAGCTCGGCATTGAAGTAGTAGTCGCTCCACCCGTGCACGTACACCAGGGCCGGCCGATCTAGCGACCCGCCGGAGACGCCGGCAAAACGCACGAGCGTCCCGGCCGCCGTCGCGCCCTCCCCGATCGCGCACTGCTCGAAGCCAGGGCCCAGAAAGTCGGAGCTCCACTGGTTCATGCGCCCTCCTCGTGCCCTCCACGTTCAGGATAGGACGCCGTTTTGTTGGGGGGAGTGCGCCTAAGCGACACTTGAGGCATGCGTGTCTACCCCCTCTTCTTCCGTGCTGCATTCTCGTGGATGGACGCCGAACGCGCCCATCGGATCGGCTTCAAGGCCATCCAGGCGGTGCACGGGGTTGGCATGGGCCGGGTTCTCGAGCGCTTCGCCGCTCCGCAGGCTTCCCTGCGTACGAGCGCGTTCGGCGTCGAGTTCCCCTCGCCCTTCGGGCTCGCGGCGGGCTTTGACAAGGAGGGCAAGGGCATCGAGGCCCTCGCGGAGCTCGGCTTCGGACACATCGAGGTCGGTACGATCACGGGCCAGGCGCAGCCCGGCAACCCGAAGCCGCGCCTCTTCCGCCTCGTCAAGGACCGCGCGGTCGTGAACCGCATGGGGTTCAACAACGACGGCGCCGCCGCCGTCGCGCCGCGCCTCGCCGTCGCTCGCGCTGCCCTTGAGAAGCGCTACGGTGCCGGGCGGCCGATCATCGGCGTCAACATCGGCAAGACGAAAGCCGTCCCGCTCGAGGACGCCGTCCTGGACTATCGGGTCAGCGCTCGGGCGCTCGCCCCGCACGCCGACTACCTCGTGGTCAACGTGAGCTCGCCGAACACGCCGGGCCTGCGGCTCCTGCAGAGCGCCGATTCCCTCCGGCCCCTGCTCGAGGCGGTGCGCGAGGAGTCGACGGCGGCCGCCGGGCACCGCGTCCCGCTGCTCGTCAAGATCGCCCCGGATCTCGCCGATGGCGACCTCGACGACGTGGCCCAGCTCGCTCTCGAGCTCGGCCTCGAGGGGATCATCGCGACCAACACGACGATCGGGCGGGAGGGGCTCGAGAGCGATCCCGCCGCCGTGGAAGCCTGCGGCGCCGGTGGCCTGTCGGGTGCGCCGCTCAAGGCGCGCTCGCTCGAGGTGCTGCGCCGCCTGGCCGGGATCGTCGGCGATCGGCTCGCGCTCGTCTCGGTGGGCGGCGTCGAAACCGCGGCCGACGTACAGGAAAGGCTCGCCGCGGGGGCGAGCCTTGTCCAGGGCTACACGGCCTTCCTCTACGAGGGCCCGTTCTGGGCGGCCTCGGTGAACCGGGGGCTCACCAAGGCCGGCTTCGTCACGAGGCGAACCTCGGTCGAGTAGGGCTAGGACGGGTACTGGCCGCGCGTGACCTGCGGCTTGGGCAGCCGGAGCGGGCGGAACTGGAGCGCGCGCATGGCCCCGTACCACACCGTGCCGCGCTCGATCTCGCGGAACTTGTCGGTAAGCCGCCGCCTGAGCTGGCGCGAGAGCCAGAACGTGTCGAGGATGACGAGCGCGAAGACCACCCAGAAGGCGATGAGGATGTAGAACTGCGCCTCGCTGGCCTGGGGCACCACGAAGGAGATCACCACAAACGCGAGCGCCGCGAACATCAGGTATTCGCCAAGGTTGAAGCGGGCGTCAACGGTATCCCGCGCGAAGCGCTTCTGAGGCCCGCGGTCCTTGAGCGGCAGATGCCGCTCGTCGCCGGTTTCGAGGGCGCGGCGAACCCGCGCCCTCTCGTCCGCGGCCGCCTGCCGGTCGGCTGCGCGAGAAGCCTTGCGGTCAGTGGGGACCAGCGGACGACGGCGGGCCGCCTCCTGGTCCTTGCGCCGCGGGGTCGGCGTTCCCTTGCCCGTGATAGGGTCGGCGGGCTTCTCCTCGGGCTGTCCGGCGCTCTCGGCGGCGGCCCCGTTCTTTCGTCCAAACACCATTAAAGGATAGCCACCCGACGGCGACGGTTCCGCGCGCAACGGGGCGCCGGGAGGCATTGATGCGCTATGGCTCCACTTGTACTGTGAAGCCATGATTTCAGAATTCATGCCCCCGGCTCCCGGCCTGACTGAAGAGCTGCGCTCCGCCGTCGAACGCCGCTTCGACGCGACGCTCGCCGAGCTCGTCCGACTCGCGTCCATTCCCGGCATCGCGTGGGAGGCCTTCGACGCCGAGGAACTCGAGCGCAGCGCGCGCACGGTTGCGGGCCTGGCCGAGGGTGCCGGGTTCGAATCGGTGGAGATCCTTCGCGCGCCGCGCCCCGACGGCAAGCCCGGGGGACCGGCCGTCGTGGCAAGCCGGCCGGCGCAGCCCGGCAAGCCGACCGTGCTGCTGTACGCCCATCACGACGTCCAGCCGCCAGGCGACCGCGCGCTGTGGGAGTCCGAGCCTTTCGTCCCCGAAGAGCGCAACGGGCGCCTCTACGGCCGGGGCACGGCAGACGACAAGGCCGGCATCATGGTCCACCTCGCCGCGTCGCGCGCCATCGCCGAGGTCCTGGGAGATGCCGGGGGAGTGGGGGTGACCCTCTTCGTCGAGGGCGAGGAGGAAGCCGGGTCGCCGAGCTTCCGGACGTTCCTCGAGACCTACCGTGATCGGCTTGCCGCAGACGTCATTGTGGTTGCCGACTCCTCAAACTGGGCCGTCGGCACGCCAGCCCTCACCACGAGCCTGCGAGGCCTCGTGGACGGTTCGTTCTCCGTCAGCGTGCTGAGCCACTCCGTGCACTCGGGCGTCTTCGGCGGCCCCGTGCTCGACGCGCCGACTCTTCTCGCTCGCCTCATCGCCACGCTGCACGACGAGGAGGGGAACGTCGCCGTCGCCGGCCTGGTTGTTGCGGACGACCCCGACATCGAATACCCCGAGGAGCAGTACCGCAACGATGCCGGAGTGCTCGACGGCGTGCGGCTCGCCGGGAGCGGGAGCGTCGCTGCGCGGCTCTGGAGCCGGCCCGCGCTCTCGATCATCGGCATGGATGTGCCCGCCGTCGCCGTCTCCTCCAACACCATTCAGGCGACGGCGCGCGCCAAGTTCAGCATGAGGCTTGCCCCGGGCCAGGATCCGGACGCGGCCATGGAAGCCATGCGGCGCCACCTCGAGGCCCACGTCCCCTTCGGGGCGCGCCTCGAGTTCGTCCCCGGGGAGCGGGGGAGCGCCTATCTCGCCGACACGTCCTCGCCCGCCGCGAGCCTCGCGCTCGACGCGCTGCGCGAAGCCTGGGGCACCGAACCCGTCCGGATGGGAATGGGCGGGTCCATTCCGTTTGTTGCCGATCTCAACGAGGTGTTCCCCGAGGCCGAGGTGCTCATCACGGGTGTCGAGGATCCGGACAGCCGGGCGCACAGTGCCAACGAATCGCTTCACGTGGGCGAGTTCAAGCGCTGCATCGTCGCGGAGGCACTGCTCCTAGCGGCCCTCAGCGCCGATCAGGGTTAGACCAGCCGGAGGGGCCCGCCGTAGCATTGGATGAGGGATGGCTGCCTGCCCACGCAGGATACGGCGTCCCAGCAGCGCTCAGCGGCACGGGCCGCAGAGGGAAGGTATGGAATGAGCACCGTTACCAACGAGACCACCGAGGCCATCGCGTCCCACGAGGTGAACCTCACCGAGGTCGCCGCCGGCAAGGTTCGCAGCCTGCTCGAGCAGGAGGGCCGCACCGATCTGCGCCTGCGGGTCGCGGTCCAGCCGGGTGGCTGTTCTGGCCTGATCTACCAGCTCTACTTCGACGAGCGAATGCTCGACGGCGACGCTGTCCGCGACTTCGATGGCGTCGAGGTCGTTGTCGACAAGATGAGTGTCCCGTACCTCGCGGGCGCCACGATCGACTTCGAGGACACGATCTCGAAGCAGGGCTTCACGATCGACAACCCCAACGCGCAGGGCTCGTGCGCGTGCGGCGACTCGTTCCACTGATCCGCACGCAGCCGCGCGTCGACCGTGCCTTCCTGCCCCTCCTTCGGGGGCCCCGGAAGGCACGGCCGACGTGCTTAAGCGACATGTGGGCGATTCCTTTGGGTTAGCTGTAAGCTCTACGTCGAGTAGTAAAACTATGCCGTCGGGGAGAGTTTCTGCGGGTCATGCCGTAGGGGAGTGAGCCCCGGCCACAGCATCAAGAGGAAGGGCCGTCTGTGAGGTCGCAGAACCGAACCAGCAGCCAGCGCACTCGAATCATCGCGGTAGCCTCGGTTGCCGCTGCGGGAGCGCTTGCACTGTCTGGATGTACATCCCAGGTACAGAATGGCTGGCTGCCGGGGTCGCGGGACACGACGAGCAACACAGGAATGATCACTGACCTCTGGGTCAACTCCTGGATCGCGGCACTCCTCGTCGGCGCCGTCACGTGGGGCCTCATCCTCTGGTGCATCATCGCGTACCGTCGCCGCAAGGGGACCATCGGCTTCCCGCGCCAGACGAGCTACAACCTCCCGCTCGAGATCTTCTACACGGCGATTCCGCTCTTCCTGGTCGTGGTGTTCTTCTACTTCACCGATCGTGACCAGCGCGCGATCGACAACCCCAACGCCAACCCGGACGTCACCATCAACGTCGTCGGGAAGCAGTGGGCTTGGGACTTCAACTACAAGCAGGGCGGCGTCGTCAAGGACAACGTCTACGAAGCTGGGACGCAGGCGCACCTCAACGGTTCGGACATCGACCTCAACAGCCTCCCGACGCTGTACCTCCCGGTCAACAAGAGCGTCACGATCGAGCTCACCTCTCGTGACGTCATCCACTCGTTCTGGGTCCCCGCCTTCCTCCAGAAGCGCGACATGATCCCGGGCCACCCGAACTACATGTACTTCACGCCGCAGAAGGAAGGCACGTACGACGGCAAGTGCGCCGAGCTCTGCGGTGAATACCATTCCGAGATGCTCTTCCGCGTCAAGGTCGTCTCCGAGGCCGAATTCCAGGCGCACCTCTCGGGCCTTCCCAAGGGCCTGCTCGACACGACGTATGACCGCAACCCGGATCTGAACCAGAAGTAGGGGAACAACCGTGGCTACCTATACACAGTCGCCTTCAGCCGGGGCACTCAGCGCACCGGTCGTACCGCGGTCCAAGGGACGGATCATCGTCAACTGGATCACGTCGACCGACCACAAGACGATCGGGTACATGTACCTGATTGCCTCCTTCGTCTTCTTCTGCTTGGGCGGCGTCATGGCGCTGCTCATCCGCGCCGAGCTCTTCGAGCCCGGCATGCAGATCCTGCAGACGAAGGAGCAGTACAACCAGCTCTTCACGATGCACGGCACGATCATGCTGCTCATGTTCGCGACGCCCCTCTTTGCGGGCTTCGCAAACGTGATCATGCCGCTCCAGATCGGTGCTCCGGACGTCGCGTTCCCGCGCCTCAACGCGCTGGCGTTCTGGTTCTTCCTCTTCGGTTCCACGATCGCGACCGCGGGCTTCATCACGCCGCAGGGCGCCGCCTCCTTCGGCTGGTTCGCGTACGCGCCGCTGTCGAATACAACGTTCACACCAGGCGTTGGCGGCGACCTCTGGGTCTTCGGTCTCGCGCTCTCGGGCTTCGGCACGATCCTCGGCGCGGTCAACTTCATCACCACGATCATCTGCATGCGTGCCCCTGGCATGACGATGTGGCGCATGCCGATCTTCACGTGGAACACGCTCATCACCGCGATCCTCGTGCTCATGGCCTTCCCGCCGCTCGCTGCGGCCCTCTTCGGCCTTGGCGCCGACCGACGGTTCGGCGCGCACGTCTTCGACCCAGAGAACGGCGGCGCCGTCCTCTGGCAGCACCTGTTCTGGTTCTTCGGCCACCCCGAGGTGTACATCATCGCGCTGCCGTTCTTCGGCATCGTGTCCGAGATCTTCCCGGTGTTCAGCCGCAAGCCGGTCTTCGGCTACAAGGGCCTCGTGTTCGCGACGATCGCCATCGCCGCCCTCTCGGTCACTGTGTGGGCCCACCACATGTACGTGACGGGCGCAGTCCTCCTGCCGTTCTTCTCCTTCATGACGATGCTCATCGCCGTCCCGACGGGCGTGAAGTTCTTCAACTGGATCGGAACCATGTGGCGAGGCTCGATCACGTTCGAGACGCCGATGCTCTGGAGCCTCGGCTTCCTCATCACGTTCCTCTTCGGCGGACTGACCGGCATCATCCTCGCGTCCCCGCCGCTCGACTTCCACGTCTCTGACACCTACTTCGTTGTCGCTCACTTCCACTACGTGGTCTTCGGCACGGTCGTGTTCGCCATGTTCGCCGGGTTCTACTTCTGGTGGCCCAAGTGGACCGGCAAGATGCTCAACGAGCGCCTCGGCAAGATCCACTTCTGGCTTCTGCTCATCGGCTTCCACGGCACGTTCCTGATCCAGCACTGGCTGGGCGTCATGGGCATGCCCCGCCGCTACGCGGACTATCTTCCCCAGGACGGCTTCACGTGGATGAACCAGTTCTCGACGATCTCCTCGTTCGTCCTGGGCGCCTCCCTCATCCCGTTCTTCTGGAACGTGTACATCACGGCCCGTAGCGGCAAGCGAGTCTTGGTCGACGATCCGTGGGGCTTTGGTGCGTCGCTCGAGTGGGCCACGTCCTGCCCGCCGCCGCGCCACAACTTCACGTCCCTTCCCCGCATTCGCTCGGAGCGTCCTGCACTCGACCTGCACCACCCGGAGCTGTCGATGGTCGGGGCCGTGCAGCACTCTCAGTCCGCCGCGGCGATCGCCGCAGACCGGAAGGACACGCACTAGTGAAAATCGAATCCTGGCTCTTTGGCACGGGCGTCTTCTTCTTCGTTCCGGTCGCGATCGTCTACGGCTTCCTCACCCACTGGGGCGAGTGGGTCGGCATCATGGGCATGCTGCTCGTGGGTGGCCTCGCCCTCATGATCGGCTCCTACCTCGGGGTGACGGCGCGGCGTGTCGGTACGCGCCCCGAGGACCGCGAGGACGCCGAGATCCACGAGGGTGCCGGCGAGCAGGGGCATTTCAGCCCGTGGAGCTGGTGGCCCATCACGCTCGGCGTCGCGGCTGCCACGGGCATGCTCGGCCTCGCCGTCGGCTGGTGGATCACGTTCATCGGCGCGGGCATCGCGATCGTTGCGCTCGTCGGCTGGGTGTTCGAGTACAGCCGCGGAGACCACGCGCACTGAACCCTTGCGAACTGGGGCCCGGCTTCTTCGGAAGCCGGGCCCTTTTGCATGCGCCGTTCCCGGGTTCGCGTAGCATTCGCCGAAAAGCGGGCGGATAGGGGCGAGGGCCACCAGTTCGAGCCGGTTCGCTCCGCAACAGAGCCGTGTCAACCCGGGGCCGGGTGCCTGCCAGCGCCATCCGGCCCGAGCCCTCAGTTCGACGATGTCCGCGGTGTCGATTCTGGTGCGAGGGAAGGCTTCTCTGTGATGCCGAAGACCTCGCGCAGAGCGTGAAGTGCTGCGTTCCATCCGGCCATGCCGTGGACGCCTGGGCCCGGGGGCGTGGAAGCCGAGCAGAGGTACACGCCCTTCCATGGCGTGCGGTAGGGAACTGCCGAGAGAACGGGCCGCGCCAGAAGCCCGCGGATGTTCACGGCGCCGGCCGATGACCGCGACGTCTGTGTCCACCGGTTCAGTGTCTCCGCCATGAGTGGCCGGCCGTGTTCTCCTCGACGGCCCCGAGGCTGCGGAGCCGTAGGACGGCAAGGGCGGCCGAAGCTGGGATCAGGACTGCGGCGCCGCACGCTAGCCACCTGCGACAGAAGTAGTCAAGAAGTTCTCCGGCTTCTGTCGAAGCTGCGCGCTGTTAGCGGTTAGGTGGGGGCATGGCGTTCGGCTGGACTATCCGACAGTCCCGTGTCGAAAACGATCGATATCTTTAGGTAGTCGGATGTAAGGCCCATATTTGCGCGGAGTTTCCGATGTGGACAGCGTCTGGCAGGGAGGATCGAGGTCCTTCTGTCAGCGGTAGGCGGTGCGCAATCGTTGCTGATCCGAGACGTGGCATCGCGTGTGGGCATGCTTTTCTGCATCTGCTGGGTTGTGAATCGGAGCGCTATTTGGCGCCCCTCCAACTCCTCGTCAGTGAACACCCGCGTGGCCACGGGGAAGCCTCCCGTCCGAGAGTCTGCTCTCTCAACCGGAAGCCCACCGACCCATGTCCGCCCGATTTTCGGCGAATGCTACGGGAACCCGTTTCAGGCCCGTCCGGGCGGTCGGGCAGAGACCACGGCCACCCGCAACGTGTAGCCTTCAATGGGTAGTTGATGATCGGGAAGGAGCTGGGTGGAGTGGCCGACAGCATCGTCGGAAAGCTCGACAGATCCTCGAAGACCGCGGTCTACGTTCAGCTCCGCGAACTGCTCCGAGAGCACATCCACGCGAATCTCGCTCCGGGCGCTCCGCTCCCTTCGGAGCGAGAGCTTGCGCACCGATTCGGTCTCGCTCGCATGACCGTGCGCCAGGCCATCGACGCCCTCGTAGCAGAGGGCGTCCTGGATCGCATCGTGGGGCTCGGCACCTTCGTGAGCCGCCCGAAGGTCGACCTGCAGATGAAGCTCACCTCATACAGCGAGGAGATGCAGCGTCGAGGCATGGTCCCTGACGCGAAGGTCTTGAGCTTCGAGCAGATCGGGGCCTCGGCCCATCTGGCCCGCGAGCTGCAGGTGGAGGAGGGCACCGCCGTCGTGCGTTTCCGCCGCCTCCTTCTCGCCGATCAGGAGCCGATGAGCGTCGACGAGAATTACATCGTCGCGCATCGGGTCCCCGGCTTCGCCGATGGACCCCCGCCCACATCCCTCTACCAGGTGCTGAGCGAGCGGTACGGACTCGTCATGGAATGGGGAGAGGACATGATCGAGGCAACGGCTGCCTCGCCCTCCATCGCGCGGCTCCTCAAGGTCGACATGGGGGCCCCGCTGCTCAAGATCCAGCGCCACGCCTACGTGGCCAAGGCGATGGTGGACTATTCGGTCTCGTACTACCGCGCGGACCGCTACAAGCTCTGGGTGCCGCTCCAGCGGCCTGGAATCCGTTCGCCACGCACTTACACCACCCAGCGCTTCACCGGCTAGCAGGAGCTGTCCAGCGCCGTCTGGCGCGGTGATCCCGCCAGGTTGATCCAGCTTCGTGCCTTCGGCTGCCCAGCTGGCATCCGCCAGGGGCGCCCGGCCGATCGGCAGCGAGGGATCTCCGGATCACGAGAAAGGGCCCCGCAGCTTCCGCTGCGGGGCCCTTTAGCGCTCGGTCAGGTCAGTGACCCGAGGTCGGTGCCGACTCGATGGCCTCGTGGTGGCCATGAGCGTGTGCTGCCTCGAGCTCAGCCGGAGTGACCGGAGCGACGCGATCCTCGAAGAACCACTGGGAGAACTTCGCACGGCGACGCTCCCGACGGTCCACGACACCCTTCGCATTCGGCTGCGCCGGCAGGACTTCCGGCGAGTCGAACGAGATGAGCCGGTAGCGCTTGTAGGCGTCGAGCGGAGCGTGCACCTCGATGAACTCACCGTGCGGGAGGCGCACGATGCGGCCCGTCTCGCGACCGTGAAGCGCGATCTCGCGGTCCTTCCTCTGGAGGCCGAGCGCGATGCGCTTCGTGACGACGAACGCGATGATCGGGCCGACGAAGAACAGCGCACGCAGCCAGTACGTGACGTCGTTGAGCGCCACGTGGAAGTGGGTCGCGATGAGGTCCGAGCTCGCGGCTGCCCACATGACGCAGTAGAACGTGAACCCGGCCATGCCGATCGCGGTACGCGTCGGAGCGTTGCGCGGGCGGTCGAGCACGTGGTGCTCGCGCTCGTCCTTCGTGATCCAGCGCTCGATCCACGGGTAGATGAACAGCACCGTGAAGACGATCCCGGCAGGGACAAGCGCCGGAAGAAGGACATTGAGCGTGAGCGTCTGCTGCCCGAACACCACGAACTCGAAATGCTGCCGGTAGCCGCCGACCGCGCCGAGTACACCTGGCATCAGGCGCAGAGCACCGTCAACCCAGCCGATGTACCAGTCAGGCTGGGTACCTGCGGACACGGGGGAGGGGTCGTACGGACCGTAGTTCCAGATCGGGTTGATCGTGAAGCCGGCCGCAATGGCCGCGAGCACACCGAAGACGATGAAGAAGAAGCCGCCGGCCTTGGCCGCGTACACCGGGCCGAGCGGGTAGCCGACCACGTTGCGGTCGTTGCGGCCCGGGCCGGGGTACTGCGTGTGCTTGTGTACCACCACGAAGATCAGGTGCAGCGCCACGAGTCCGAGGATCATCGCAGGGATGAGCAGGATGTGGAGCACGTACAGGCGCCCGATGATCGCGTTGCCCGGGAACTCGCCCCCGAAGAGGAAGAACGAGATCCAGGTGCCGATCACCGGAATCGACTTGATGACGCCGTCGATGATGCGGAGGCCGTTGCCCGAGAGCAGATCATCGGGGAGTGAGTAGCCGGTGAAGCCCTCTGCCATGCCGAGGATGAGCAGCACGCCGCCGATCACCCAGTTGATCTCGCGCGGCTTGCGGAACGCTCCCGTGAAGAACACACGGAGCATGTGCACCGACATCGCCGCCACGAAGAGAAGCGCTGCCCAGTGGTGCAGCTGGCGCATGAACAGGCCGCCGCGGACCTCGAACGAGATGTGCAGGGAAGACTGGTACGCGACCGACATGTCCATGCCGCGCAGTGGCACGTACGCACCGCTGTAGGTCGTCTCCGCCATCGACGGGTTGAAGAAGAACGTGAGGAACGTTCCGGACAGCAGGAGGATGATGAAGCAGTACAGCGCCACCTCGCCGAACATGAACGACCAGTGGTCCGGGAAGATCTTGCGGCCGAACTCCCTCGTGACCGACGACAGGCCAGTGCGCTGGTCGACGAAGTCCGCGATACGGCCGACCTTGGTCGGCGGCTGGTAAGTCGGTGATGCGTTGCTCACGAGTACTCACGCTCCCAGTAGCTCGGTCCAACAGGTTCGTGGAAGTCGGACGTGGCCACGAGGTAGCCGTCTGAGTCGACTTCGATCGGCAGCTGGGGGAGCGGGCGGCTCGCCGGGCCGAAGATCACCTGGCACTCGTGCGTGAGGTCGAACGTCGACTGGTGGCACGGGCACAGGAGGTGATGCGTCTGCTGCTCGTAGAGGGCTACGGGACAGCCGACGTGCGTGCAGATCTTCGAGTAGGCAACGATGCCGTTGTAGCTCCAGCTCTCGCGCCCGGGGGAGATGTTGAGGTCCTCGGGGTTGAGGCGCATGAGGAGGACGACAGCCTTCGCCTTCTCATTGAGCTTACCTTCCTTGAGGTCGTTGAGACCCTCCGGGATGACGTGGAACGCCGAACCGATCGTGACGTCGGACGCGCGGATGGGAGTGCCGTCCGGGTCGCGGGTCAAGCGGACCTTCTTGCCCGTCTGGGCGTTCGGAGCCCACATCGTGTGGCGCAGCTTGTCGTTCGCGTTCGGACCAAGGTCGCCGAAGACCGCGAGGGCCGGCAGCGGCGCAAGCGCGAGGGCGCCGATGAGCGTGTTCCGGATGAGCGGACGGCGCTTGATGCCCGTCTCCTCGATGATGTCGTCAACGATGCGGACCGCGGCAGCACGGTCTTCCTCCGTCCGAACCGCATGGCGAGCCTCGGAGACCTCATGATCCGGCATGAGAGCCTTCGCCCAGTGGACGATGCCCGTGCCGATGCCAAGCATCGCGAAGGCCGTGCTGAGACCCAACAGGATGTTCTGCGTCCTGATGGTGTCAATGCTCGAATCGTTCCCGAGATCGATGGCGAAGTACGAGATCAGGAACACGACGGTTCCGATCACGGAGATGACGAACAGTGCCGTCACCTGGCGCTCGGCGCGCTTCGCGGCCTTGGGGTCGGTGTCAGCCAGGCGTGGACGGTGCGGCGGGATCCCTGGATCCTCGAACCGCCCCCCGGCCTGACCAGCCGTAGCTACGGTGCCCCCTTGCTGTGGGGCGCCGTCACTAGGGTTGCCCATATTTCCCCTCATCCTTCCTTGGCCCCGGCGGTCCCGGGGACGATATTCAGATCAATGCCGCGAGGCGGCGGAAATTCGTGGCGTTCAGCCCGTCAGGACGACCGCGAGGTGAGCCAGATCGTGAACGCGATGATCACGCCGAGGCCCGCGACCCAGATGAACAGGCCCTCAGAGACGGGACCAAGCGATCCAAGGTCCGCGCCGCCGGGCGAGCCCTGCTTCTGGATGGTCTGGAGGAACGTGATGATGTCGCGCTTGCCCTCGGGCGAGATGTTCGCGTCGCTGAAGACAGGCATGTTCTGCGGGCCGGTCACCATGGCCTCGTAGATGTTCTGGGCGGGCACGCCATCGAGCGACGGCGCGAACTTGCCTCGCGTGAGTGCTCCACCGGCCGCTGCGGCGTTGTGGCACATGGCGCAGTTGACGCGGAACAGTTCGCCACCGTGCGTCGCGTCACCCTTGCCGTCGAGCATCGACTCGTCGGGGAGCGTCGGGCCGGCGCCGAGGGACGCGACGAAGGCCGCGAGCTGGCGCGTCTGGTCGGCGTTGAACTGCGCCGGCTTGCGCTGGGCCTGCGGCCCCGACATCTGCATCGGCATGCGACCGGTGCTCACCTGGAAGTCAGCGGCCGCGGCGCCCACGCCCACGAGCGACGGCCCCGATGCCGAGCCCTGGCCGTTCATGCCGTGGCAGGTCGCGCAGTTGGCGACGAAGAGCTTCTGGCCCGAACTCACGTCTGAGGCGGTGAAGCCGGAGTCGGCCTTGGCCTGATTGGCCGTGCTGGCCACCGAGTAGAGGACGCCGGTCAAGAGGAGGCCCATGACCAGCAGTGCGACCACTGCCAGCGGATGCCGCCGCTTCTGTGAGAGTGCCTTCACGTAATCGTTCCTATCCGTCTGTTCCGCAGCCCCGAGGGCGCGTGCTCAAAAGTTCTTCTGCCTGCCGCGGGCAGTGGTTACCTGAGGACGTAGATGACCAGGAAGAGCCCGATCCACACGACGTCGACGAAGTGCCAGTAGTACGACGTGACGATCGCGGACGTCGCTTCGAAGTGTCCGAAGCGCTTCGCGGCAAAGGCCCGCCCGATGATGAACAGGAAGGCAATGAGGCCGCCCATCACGTGGAGGCCGTGGAAGCCGGTCGTCATGTAGAAGGCCGAGCCGTACGCGCTCGACGAGAGCGAGACGTGCTCAGACACGAGCATCGTGTACTCGGTGGACTGACCGGCGACGAAGAAGGCACCCATGATGAACGTGAGCACGAACCACTCGACCATGCCCCACTTCGCGAACTGGAAGATGCCTCCACCCCGTCGCGGCTGCAGGCGCTCCGCAGCGAACACACCCATCTGGCAGGTGAACGAGCTTGCCACGAGGACGATCGTGTTCACGAGTGCGTACGGGAAGTTCAGCTTCTCCGTCTCGGTCGCCCAAAGGTCGGGCGATGCTGCGCGGAGGGAGAAGTACATCGCGAACAGACCGGCGAAGAACATCAACTCGCTCGAGAGCCACACAACGGTCCCGACGGAGACCATGTTGGGGCGGTTCAGCGTGGGATGTGCCGGGGTTGTCGGGGCATGAGTCGCTGTCGTCACAAGGACATTATGTCTACAAATGGCGGGTTCGCCCAACGCAAACCGCCTCATCGGGGAACTTTTTCTACAAACCCTCGAAATTCCGCGGAACTCGGGTGGGACGTCATCCGTTCGCCCGTGGGCAGGCTGGTCGATAGCATCAGGGGGTGACCTCTCAGGAACCCGGAGCTACCCTGCCTCACAGCTGGCGCAGTCTGATCGGAGCGCTCGTGAAGGGCGAGCACCTCACGCGCGAGCAGACCGCCTGGGCCATGGACACGATCATGGGCGGCAACGCGACGGACGCGCAGATCGCCGGCTTCCTCGTGGGGCTCAAGGCCAAGGGCGAGACAGTCGAGGAGCTCACGGGGCTCGTGGACGTCATGATCGCCCGTGCCACGCCGATCACGATCCCGGGCGAGAAGCTCGACATCGTGGGAACGGGCGGCGACCAGCAGAACACCGTCAACATTTCGAGCACCGCGGCCCTGGTGCTCGCAGGGGCCGGTGCGCGGGTGGTCAAGCACGGCAACCGCGCGGCGTCGTCGTCGGCGGGGTCTGCGGACGTGCTCGAGGCGCTCGGCGTGCGGCTCGATCTGAGCGTAGAGCGCGTCGGGGCCAGCGCGGAGGAGTGCGGGATCACGTTCTGCTTCGCCCAGGTGTTCCACCCCTCGTTCCGGCACACCGCGGTGCCGCGCCGAGAGCTCTCGATCCCCACTGCGTTCAACATCCTCGGGCCGCTCACCAATCCCGCGCACGTCCAGGCCTCCGCCGTGGGCGCAGCGGACTCGCGAATGGCGCCGCTCATCGCGGGCGTCTTGGCGGACCGCGGGAGCCGTGGGCTCGTATTCCGCGGCGACGACGGGCTCGATGAACTCACCGTGACCACGACCTCACGGCTCTGGGAGGTCCGTGGCGGCCGCGTGGAGGAGTCGGTCCTCGACCCTGCGGATCTCGGCATTCCCCGCGCGACTCTCGATGACCTTCGGGGCGGCGACGCGCAGCACAACGCAGGCGCCGTGCGCCGCGTGCTCGCGGGGGAGAAGGGCCCCATCCGGGATGCGGTCGTGCTCAATGCCGCGGCCGGCCTCGTCGCGTTTGACCTCACTGCGGACGGCCCACTCCTCGGTCGGCTCGCCCTCGCGAAGGAGCGCGCCGAACACGCGATCGACTCGGGCGCAGCAGCGAGGGCCCTGCAGGCTTGGGTCGACTTCAGCCGTTCCTAGGCACGGCGCACCCCAGCGCGGCGCATGCGCCCGGGTGGGAGCCTACTCGAGGCCTATGGAGAACGCGGCCTCAAGGTCGTGGCGCGAATAGGAACGGAACGCGATGTGCGTGGTCGTCTCGACGACGCCGTCGACCTTCGAAAGATGGTCGGCGACCACGTCCGCGAGCTCCTCGTGCTGCTGGACGCGGGCAATCGCGATGAGATCCCACTCACCCGTCACCGAGTAGACCTCGCTGATCCCGGGGATGCCCGAGATCTTCTCCGCCGCCTCCGGAATCTTGTCAGATTCCGTCTTGATGAAGACGAATGCCGTGATCATGGTCCTCCGATCGGTGTGTGCTGCAGCACCACCCTATAGCGGACGGGACGTGCGTGGCGGCCTAGGAACTGCGGGCGGCCCTGCGGATCAGGTAGGCGACGGCGCGCCAGCCAAGGAAGGCCACTCCCAGCACGCTCGCCGCGACCACGAGGAACGGCACCGCGAGACCCGCGCCGCTCACACCGCGCAGGATCATCCCGATCAGATAGGTCCCGAGCCACACGGTGACGCCCGCCGGCCAGACCCGCAGAGCGCGCCGGTGGACGAGCGGGAGCGCCCACGCCGCCACTAGCCCGACAAGGAACGGCCATGCCGTGAGCAGGACGCCGACAATTGGGTTGCCCTCGCCGTGGAACTCCCGCCCGGTCGCCGCAAACGCGAGGACCACGACGGCGTCCCCCACCAGCGGGAGGATCGAGCTGCGGACACGGCTGGTCGCCTGAGGTGCATTCGTGGTCATGGGTCAAGCCTACGAGCCCAATCTGGACGTTCCCGACGGCGAATCTGCCTCGGGCTCTTCACCACGGCGCCGCTCCGGGGCAGAATCCGGAGAGTCGAGGCTCATCACCCAACGCACCGAGGAGAGACCATGCCGGACATCGTCCCCTGTCTGTGGTTCGACACCGAAGCCGAAGAAGCGGCCAACTTCTACGTCTCGATCTTCCCCAACTCGAAAGTCACCAACGTCGACTACTACGGCGAGGCCGGCCCCCGTCCGGCTGGAACAGTCATCACCGCCTCCTTCGAATTGGACGGCAAGCCGTTCCTTGGACTCAACGGCGGCCCCGAGTTCACGTTCTCCGAGGCGGTCTCGATGCAGGTCTTCTGCGCGGACCAGGCCGAGGTCGACCACTATTGGAACGCCCTCACGGACGGCGGCGTGGAGAGCCAATGCGGCTGGCTCAAGGACCGCTTCGGCTTCTCGTGGCAGATCGTGCCCACGCGGCTCACCGAGCTGCTCCAGGATCCCGACGCGGGGCGGGCGCAGCGCGCCATGGGCGCGATGCTCCAGATGAACAAGATCGTCATCGCCGACCTCGAGGCCGCGGCGGACGCCGTCGGCTGAGCCGAGCGAAGAGCACGCCACTGTAGAAGCACGCCACTGTCGAAAAACGGCGCACCCGATCGTCCAGTAGGTGAGGGCCAACCACGGCCCCACCGAAACAGGAGGCGAAAAGCCATGACCCAGTACCTCGTCAGCATGTATCAGCCCGACGGCATCGTGCCGCCCCCCGAGGTCCTCGGACCGATCATGGAAAAGATCGGGGCCTTCAACGAGGATCTCCAGGCCGCGGGTGCCTGGGTCTTCGGGAATGGCCTGCTCGACCCCTCGTCGGCCACCGTCCTCAAGCTCGACGGCGGCGAGGTTCTCGTGACGGACGGCCCGTACCTCGAGGGCAAGGAGCATCTCGGAGGCTTCGACATCCTCGACTGCCCGGACCTGGACGCGGCGCTCGTCTGGGGCCGGCGCCTCGCGGAGATCACGGGGCTGCCCATCGAAGTGAGGCCGTTCGCTCCCGCCCGTGGCTGACGTCCCGGATCCTGCAGACTCCGTCGCGGCCGTGTTCCGAGAGGAATACGGCCGCGCGGTGTCGGTCGTGCTCCGTACCACGCGCGATCTCGGGTTGGCTGAGGAGGCAGTCCAGGAGGCGTTCGCGGCGGCCGCGGAACGCTGGCCGGCGGAGGGCCTGCCTGAGCAGCCCGGCGCGTGGATCATCACGACGGCGCGGCGCCGCGCCGTCGACCGTTTCCGTCGGGACGCTGCGAGAGGCGAGAAGGAGGCGCAGGCTGCGCTCGTGCGCACTGAGGCCGAGCCCGAGCCGGACGTCTTCGGAGACGATCGCCTCAAGCTCCTCTTCGCGTGCTGCCATCCCGCGCTCTCGATGCCGGCGCGGGTCGCGCTCGCGCTGCGGGTCCTCGGTGGGCTCACGACGGCGCAGATCGCCTCCGCTTTCCTGGTCCCCGAGGCAACGATGGGGCAGCGGATCTCGCGGGCCAAGGCAAAGATCCGGGACGCGGCTATCCCGTACCGGGTACCGTCCGCGACCGAGCTGCCCGAGAGGCTCTCAGGAGTGCTCGCCGTGGTGTACCTCATCTACAACGAGGGGTATTCGGCCGGACTCGGGGCGCCCGCGGAGAGATCGGGCCTCTGCGCGGAGGCGCTGAGGCTGGCCCGCACGGCCTCTCGACTGCTCCCGGAGGAGCCCGAGGCCGCCGGCCTGCTCGCCCTCCTGGTGCTTTCGGAGTCTCGCCGCCCGGCCCGGTCCGGGGCCGGCGGCTCACTGATCCCCTTGGGCTCGCAGGACCGGGCGCTGTGGGTTCCGGAGCTCATTGCCGAGGGGCTCGCCATTGTCCGCCGGTGTCTGCAGCTCGGGCGGCTCGGCCCGTATCAGCTGCAGGCCGCGATCCAGGCCGTGCACAGCGTCGCCTCCTCCGCGGACCAGACGGATTGGGGACGGATCGTCCGCCTCTACGACCTGCTGCTCGCGGCGGCCCCGAGCCCGATCGTGCGCCTGAATCGGGCCGTCGCGGTCGCCGAGGTCGAGGGGCCGGGCGCTGCGCTCGTCCTCATCGACGCATTGGGGCTCCGCGGATACCACGTGTACCACGCGGTGCGGGCCGATCTCCTGCGGAGGCTAGGGCGCGTGGACGAGGCGGCGGACGAATACTCCGAGGCGGCGCGCCTCGCGCCGAGCGTGGGGGAGCGCACCCTGCTCGAGGCCAGACGCCGCGCGCTTGGCTCTCCCTGAGGCGCGCGCCGGTGCCATCCGGTCCGCAAGGGCCAGTGCCCACATCACCACGAGGGCCGTGATGAGGGCCGCCGCGACGTGGGCCACCACAAGGAGGTGGATGTCCATCTGGTCCGCGGCCTGCGTGGCACCCGACGACGGCACCGGCGAGGCGCCGTGGTGGTGTCCAGACGACGGGAACAGGGGAGCGTTGGCCCCGGCCAGGGCCGTGAAGACGAGATGAAGGAGCTGCTGGACCACGGCGCTGCCAACGCCGAGGGACCAGCTGGGCAGGCGCAGTCGGGCGGCCGCGGCAGCGGCCAGGCTCACGAGCACGACGACGGCCAGGACAACTGCGGCGGGCGGGGCAGCGCCCCCCGAGGCGATGTGGGCAGCGAGGCCAAGGACGACGGCGGTGGGCCCAGCCGCGAGGGCGGCCGCCCCAGAGCGACGGCGGAGCTGACTGCTCACGATCATCATGCGTGCTGTTCGGAGCCCGAGCGGAGTCGGATTGGTGCGTTTACAGCGACGAGGGAACCAGAAGCCGAGGGGACCGCAAACAGGCGGAGGAAGCTACAGCGTCGGGGAGCCCGGAGCCCGGTGGAGGTCGATGAGGAGCGCGGCCATCTTGCGGGCGCGCTCGGCCGCGTGGCCGTCTCCCTCGGCTGCCGCGACGATCGCTCCCTTGAGGAGGATGTGGCAGGACCACGCGAAGTCCTCGGGATCGCGAAGTCCCGCCGCGGTCGCGAGGGCCGCCATCTGGCTTCGGGTCCGAGCGAGGTAATCGATGCTCGCCCGCCCCAGCGGATGGTCGGGGCCCATCTCCATCATGACGTGGAGGAACGAGCTGACCTCGGCGGCGCCCTGCCGGAACCAGTCGTTGAAGACGTCGAAGATCGCCAGGAGCGCGGCATCGCCGACGTCCCCGCGGCGCGCCACGGCGGCATCGACAGCAGCACTTCGCGCTTCATACCACCGGTCCAGGTACGCGAGTGCCAGCTCGTCCTTGGACCTAAAGTGCTTGTAGAACGTTGCCTTGGCGACGCCCGACCGCGCGATGAGCTCGTCGCCGCCGACGTCCTTGATGCCTCGCCGGGCGAAGAGCTCGTACGACGTCGCGAGGATCCTTTCGCGCGCGCCGACGGGTGGCCCGGCGACTGCTGGCGCGGCGGCGCCGGATGCAGAAGCGGCGGACGCGGCGATGGCTGGCCCGACTGGCTGGTCTACGGCATGTGGATCCACAACGACATCATAGAAGGATCGCCGCGTAGACAGAACGGTCTGTCTACGTCTACTGTCCGGAATATGGCTGAAATCGGAACCGCCGAGGCCCCGGGGAACCCGGCACAGGCACCATCCATCAACGAAACCGTTGATATCCAGGCGCGCTGGATCCTCAGGCACGTGCTCGACACCCCGGGCCTGGGGGAGCAGTCCAAAGAGCGGCTCCGTGAGCTCGTCGCCACCTATGAAGGCCATCCCGAGCGGGCACTCCTTGAGCACCTGAGGGAGATGCGCAGGGCCGAGTCGGAGCCGCCCGCCTGAGATTCGCGGCGCCGGACCTGACCGCGGTCAATCGCCCACGGAACGGACCAAGGCGTCGAGAATGGGCATCTGTCCCGCGACAAGGAGCTTTCGAGCCTCGCTTTCGGCCACCCATTCCGCACGGTCGATCTCCGGAAAGCTCTGCATCCTTCCCGAGCCCTTCGGCCATTCCAGCTCGAACGTATTGCTCCGGACCTCGTTCGGCGCGAACTCGGCTTCCCCAAAGAAGACGGCGATGACCTTGCCCGAGGGCTGCCGGAACTCCCCGAGCGACCGATAGTCGGCTGCGGGCGGCGGCGAGCCGATCTCCTCCGTGAACTCGCGAACCGCGGCGGCGAACGGGTCCTCGTCGGCCCCGTACTCGCCCTTGGGAATGGACCAGGCGCGCAGCTGCTTCGTGGCCCAGAACGGCCCGCCCATGTGAGCTATCCAGACGTCCAGGGCCGACGCGTGGGTGCGGCGGTACAGGAGGAGACCCGCGCTGCGAACGGCCATGCACTCAGGCTACGACGTCCGTGGTATCCGCGGCGGCCGCTCTTTGCGGAGGAAGCGGGCGACGGCGCCGGACTCACCGAAGCGTCGGCGATCCGCACCAGGTCGCCAGTGCTTGAGTGAGCCCGGGATCGTCCGTGCTTCCGCTTCCGCTTCCGCTTCCGCTTCCGACCCAGGCGACGTGACCGTCGGGCCGGATCAGCACCGCCGGGGGAGCGGTGACCTCGCCGAGCACCGGGAGCTCCCACCGCCCGCTGTACTCGGCGTCGACCAGGCGGACCCGATCCGTCCTGGGCACCAGGTCGAAGCGGCCCGGCGTCCCGAAGTTCAGGAGCACGGGCCGCGCCCTGTGGAGCAGAGCGAAGACGCTCGTCGCCCCGCCCGCCGTCGCCAGGTCGAGATCCGGCATCCGGCGCCCCACCAGCGGATGCCCTTCGCCGAGGTCGTAGTGGATATCCAGCCCCGCGATCATCCCTGCGAAGCGCTTCCGCGGTTCATCCAAGCCGAGGAGGTCTGCCATCAATCCCCGCAGCGCGTCGATTCGCGCGTCACTTCGTGCGAGCGTGGTTTGTGCCATGGTGTTCTGCAGCACGCGCGCGGCGACCGGGTGCCGCTCGGAGTGGTAGGTGTCGAGCAGGCTCTCCGGCGACGTGCCGTCCACCACCTGGGCTAGCTTCCAGCCGAGGTTCACGGCGTCCTGCACGCCGAGGTTGAGCCCCTGGCCGCCCACCGGATAGTGCACGTGGGCCGCATCGCCGGCCAGAAGGACCCGACCCCTGCGGTAGCTCGCCGCTTGCCGCGTCGCGTCGGTGAACCGGGAGATCCAGGCCGCGCTGCGCAGCCCGAAGTCGGTGCCCCAGACCGCCGTGACGGCTCGTCGCACGTCATCGAGGGTGGGTCGACTTGTCTGCCCCGCGTAGCGCTCGGTCACCACGAGCCCCACGCCCTTCCCATCCTCGAGCGGGCCCAGTGCCTGCGTCCCATTCTCGTCGTGCCGCATGCCCCACGCAGGCTCCTCACTCATCTCGACCTCGGCGATGAGCGAACTGACCGACGGCTCCCAGCCGGGAAATCCGATCCCCGCAGACTTGCGGATCTGGCTGCGCCCGCCGTCGCAGCCCACTACAAAGGCGGCCCTCAGCGGACGGCCGTCTGAAAGCTCAAGGACGACGCCGCCGTCGTCCTCTGCGTATCCCGTCACCTCCCGCTCCCGGGCCACGGGCACGCCCAGCTCCTCGACCCAGTTCGCGAGAATGCGCTCGAAGCGGTTCTGCATGAGCGCGAGGCCGTAATTGCGGCGGGTGGGGAAGTCGCTGAGGTCCAGACGCACACCCGCGAAACTCTGGATCTGAAGGGGCTGGCCCTCGCTGACGAAGCGGTCGGCGATGCCCCGCTGGTCCAGCACCTCGATGGTGCGAGAGTGCAGCCCCCGGGCGCGCGTTCCCTCCACCTCCTGGTTGGTGCGGCGCTCGACTATTTCGACATCGATCCCAGCCAACGCGAGTTCACCGGCGAGCATGAGCCCTGTCGGACCTCCGCCGACGATCGCCACGGCCCGTTCGTCTACCCTTGACCCCACGTGCATTTCGGCCCTCCGTCCGCCGTCCTGGGCCCAGTCCGCAGAACGCACACCCAGCATTGTGGGCCCACAAGGGGGCCTTGCGGGAAGCCCCGTCGGCTCCGATAGTCTGGTTCTGGCGGGGCGTTGTCCGCCTCCCGCGGCTGGATTCTTAGAGGGTTCTTAGAATCCGCCGCTCACGATGGGACCATGCACAGAGATCCCCACGGCACCCGCTCGTCACGCCTCGCACCGGCTAGGCAGGGACGCCGGGGACGGCTCGTCGACACCCGCACCAGATGGGGAAAGCTCATTGCCTTCCTCGGCATTAGCGCGGTGTGCGGGGTGCTCGTGGCGGGCCTGATCACTCCAGCAGTCGCGCTGGGTGAGTCTGCCGCCAACGGCTCGGCGCAGCTCTTCAACGGCCTACCGAGCGAGCTCAAGGTGACTCCGCCGAGCCAGGTGACGCGCGTGCTCGCGGCCGACGGGTCCCAGATCGCGACCCTGTTCACCGAGAACCGCGTGAACGTCCCGCTCGACCAGATGTCTGGGAGCATCAAGAACGCGATTGTTGCGATCGAGGACTACCGGTTCTACCAGCATGGGGGCGTTGATCCCGTGGGCATCCTCCGGGCGCTCACCACGAATGCCGATGGCGGCCACCAGGGTGCGTCGACCCTCACGCAGCAGTACGTCACGAACGCGCTCAACGAGAATCTCGCGGCCGAGGGCAAGAGCGCGGATCTCGTCTTCAACGGGCAGAAGGGCGTCAGCGACAAGCTCCGCGAGATGAAGCTCGCCATCGGCTTGGAGAAGCAGATGAGCAAGGACCAGATCCTTCAGGGCTACCTCAACATCGTCCCGTTCTCGGGCAACGCGTACGGCATCCAGGCCGCGAGCCAGTACTTCTTCTCCGTCGATGCGAAGGATCTCAGCCTGCCACAGGCGGCGCTCCTCGCCGGGCTCGTCAACGGGCCGAGCTACTACGACCCCTCGGTGTATCCCGACCGTGCTGTCTCCCGCCGGAACCTCGTCCTCGACGCGATGCTCCAGCACGGCTACATCAACCAGCAGCAGCACGACGACGCCGTCAAGACGCCGCTCCAGCTCAAGCTCAACCCGCCCCAGCAGGGCTGCCAGTACGCATCACAGGCCCCCTACTGCTGCGACTACGTGATCCATCAAATTGAGAACGATCCGGCCTACGGAACGACGACACAGGATCGCATCGACAGGATCATGACCGGCGGACTGACCATCAAGACGACCCTCGACCCCCGCCTCCAGGGCCCGGCCCAGACCCAGGTGGATGCGACAACCGGTACGAACCCGGACAAGTGGGGCACGGCCCTGGTGACCGTCCAGCCCGGCACCGGCAAGATCATCGCGATGGCCCAGAACTCGCGCAAGGTCGCCGGGCAGGGGACTGATTTCGTCTCCGACTACAACTTCAATGTGGATACCTCCGACGCCAACGGCAACGCGCTCGGAGGGGTCGGGGGAATGCAGCCTGGGTCCACCATGAAGCCGGTGACCCTCGCGGCGTGGCTCAGCGAGGGCAAGCCGACGAACCAGATCGTCGACGCGTCGAAGCGGCGCTATGCCCCCGGATATCCGTGGAAGACCACGTGCAGCCCCGTGAGCGGATCGTTCGACAGCGCCGTGTCCGGCTCGACCGACCTGCAGAACGACGACGACCTGCACTACCGGCCGATGACGGTCCGGGAGGGCATCTACAACTCGATCAACACGGCGACCTTCGCGTCCCTCGCGGGGCTGAACGACTTCTGCGACGTCCAGCGCGCCGCCGACGCGATGGGCCTCCACCTCGGCGACGGTGGGAACAAGAAGATCGACCTCTCGGTCCTCGGCAACATCCTGGGCAGCCAGAACGTCGCGCCGCTCACCATGGCGAACGCGTTCGCGACGTTCGCTGCCGACGGCACGTACTGCACGCCGATTTCAATCTCCGAGGTCGACGATTCTCAAGGCCAGAAGATCGGCGGCCAGGCGCCGTCGTGCCAGCAGAACGCGCTCAACCCCGACGTCGCCAAGGCGGCCACGAATGTCCTCCAGGACGTCCTGACTAAAGGTTCCGGCCTGCTCATCCCGCAGAAGCTCGGCGTTCCCGCGGCCGCCAAGACCGGAACCAACCAGTACAACAACCAGACGTGGGTGGTCGGATACACGCGCGGCCTCGCGACGGCTTCGTTCTTCGGCGACGCGTTCAATGGCAGCGATGCCCACCCGGGGCAGAACGTCTGGATCAACGGCAAGCACTATGACTCCGTCGACGGCGCCTACATCGCGGGCCCCCAGTGGGCCGCGTACATGCAGCAGGTTGCGGGCCTCTACGACCACCGCGATTTCGACGCGCCGCCCCAGAACCTCATTTCAGGCTCGACGTCCTCCTACCAGTCGCAGGGCACCACTCCGTCTCCCGGCACTCAGCTGGGCACGACCCCTG
This sequence comes from Sinomonas albida, assembly GCF_004919045.1. GTDB lineage: Bacteria > Actinomycetota > Actinomycetes > Actinomycetales > Micrococcaceae > Sinomonas > Sinomonas albida. The sequence continues at coordinate 117,795 of NZ_SWDW01000012.1, read as the reverse complement.
CAACACCCGCGGCACCATCTAGCCCCAGTCCCACTCCGCCGGCCGCGACCACGAAGAAGAACGGCAGGGGATAGGCGGTCCCCGGCAAGCGGCTGCGGTAGCCTCCTGCTGAGGCAAAGCGCATCAACCTAGCCGAATTTGGAGTGCAACGTGTCCTACGCCGTGGATTTCACGACCGTCTCGACGGTCGGTCTCGAATCGTCGCCCGTCGCGCCAGCACTCGCGGGCCTCAGGGCGAACGAAGCCCGCTATTTCAAGAACAAGTACGACCACGTCTTCACCGTGGACCCCGCGAGCGACGCGCAGGAGACGGTCGACTGGGTTCACCGGATCCTCAAGGAAGAACGGGACATCGTCATTTCGTCCCCGCCCCTCGAGGCCACCGCGTTCCAGGTGGACAACATCCGCATGGCCTATGTCTTCTATCAGAACGGCCTGTCGATCAACGTCATGTACACGATCGACGACGGCGGCAAGCGCGCGGCCGGGTTCAAACTGTCCGATGGGATGGAGATCCCCGAGGAGCTCGCCACCAAGTTCAAGTTCGCGAGGCAGAACTCGAAGCTGGCAGGAACCATCCGCGGCTCGTTCTTCGTGATCAAGAACGAATACTGACGCGGGGAAGCGGCTACGCCAACGGCGTCAGTCGAGCACAGAGATGATCGGAGCCGTCGACACGGAGTCTAGGGGCCCAGAGGCACCCAGATCTCTTCTACTGGCACCCCTGCGTATCAGGATCGGGCGTATTCTTCCGCTCCTGACACAGTCAGCAACCCGTCAACCGATTCGGTAGCAACGGTGTGCCATTACGATGCGACCGACGCGGCGCCACGGATATGGGCTTAACATCTCGTCGAACAGCCAACGGGCAACTCCGTGATAGTCGTAGATGCCACCGCTGCGGAACTCGACCCGAAGAATCTGGGCGACCTCGTCGTAGCCGACCCGCTCTACGTTGGTCGAGACAACTGGGGTCATGGTCATGATTCAGTCCTTTGCTGGATGTAACTTGGTTGATAACTGCGGACGAGGTCCCTGCCGAGGCTTAGATCCCTCGACCTGATGGACGAAAAGGGCCATCGGCCAAGCAGCAGCGTGATGCCCAGCCCCGCCCGGCGTAAGCAGGGAATCGGGACTCCGGCGACTCATCCGTGGTTTGAAGGCTCGTAGGCGGCGGTCTCACCGCACGGCAAGAACCGCCGCCCGTGGCTAACGCACTAGGGGGTGGCCTTCTCGTAGCTCATGCCCGGCCCAGGCGCCGGGGGAAAGGAGACTCCGCGCAAACGAGGCGGGACCAACCGGTATGCCGACCGTTCGGGTAGAGGATGTGATACCTGGTGGTTGCCGGACACTTATGTCCGGGCTTGAAACGGGCACGCACTGTGTAGTTCTCCGTCCAGTTCGATTACGAAAACTGACGGCGTGTCCGGCACCCGAGCTTTGGCTCAGGCCACCCGCGGAGGTAAGCTCCCAACATCCCCGCCAAAGGATATTGAAGGCCCCCGGACACGTTCGCCATCTCGGCAAGGACGTTCTTGGGGCTTTCTCTTTCCCGGCCTAGCCTCGGTGAATCCGATACTACATGTTGTGATCTGCCCCGATGCGGGCCCCAAGATGATGTATTACAGGCCTGTCATTCACTCGGCACTCGGCCCAAGCCAGCCGCACAGGATGCAAACCCCGAAAACCGCGAAATCACGCCGTTCGTCGGGCCCTCCTCGACTCGCACGGGACGTCGAGTGTCGTCAGAAAATTTCTTCAACGTCTTTTACTCTTCGGCGTGTCGCGGCCGGGTGTCGTCCCCAGATGGGGAATATTCTGGCGGGTTGGGCAGATGTACGGACCCGAGCAGGCATGGAGCAAGGAAGCAGTAGCCGATGAACGAATCCATCGTTCCCGTGGTCCCTCATCCCTCACGCCCTACCGTTGACGGCTGATATCGGCATAACGCGCCCATGGCTCTGCCGCGGCGTTGGCGTGGAGGAACGCGACTTGGTAGCTGTAGCCGAGTGCGTCGGCGACCAGTGGCGGAGGCATTTGGGTGACGAGGTCGTCGAGTGCCCGGTTGCGGGCGCCCGTGAGCTGGATGCCGAGGGAGCGGAGCCGGTCCATGATGCTGTTCGGGTGCAGGTGGTGGCCGGCGCGGGTTCCGGGGAAGAGCCATGGGCTCTCGGCGACGCCGGTGCGGAGGTTGGGCCGAGCCTTCAGGTGGTCCAGGAGCAGTTCGGCGAACGGTGCCGGGACGGGGACGGGACGGGCTCCGAAGGCGATGGCGGTCTGGGCCGTGGCCGGGTCGATGCTGATCGCGTCGGTGCGGAGAGCTGCGACGCGGACGAGGGGCTGGGCGTAGAGCAGGAGCAGGATGCCTGCGACGCGGTAGGGGCGGGATTCGCTGCCGCCGGTGAGGAGTTCCCGGAGCCAGGCGAGCCGCTGGTCCTGGGCGAGGGTGGGGCGTGTCCGGGCGGTGTAGTGGCCGACCTCGACGCTGGTGTTGAGCCTGGTGTTGCGGGCGAAGACGAAGAAGGTCCGGATCTGCTTGCGCGTGGTGGGGCCGTCTGCCCTCCATTCGTCCACGTCCTGCTGGGTGCAGGTCGCGGCGGTGCGCTCGTGGGTGTCCCAGAGCCATTGGAGGAACTTGGCGGTCTCGGTGATCTCCTGCTTGGCGGAGTGGACCGGGCCCCGTGCGGGGGCGTCCGGCGTGGCGGTGGATCGGATGCGCTTGAGGTGGTGCCATTTGGCGAAGTGCTCGACGGGTCTGGCGACCTCGGGCGCCAGGGGACGGAGCTTGTCCTCGATCCATATCTCGAAGCGGGCCAGATACGGGTCCCGGTAGGGAAGGAGGCCGTGGTGGACCAGGAGGGCCCTGAGGTGGTCGACGGCGCGCCCGGCCGTCTGGATGTGGTCGTCGAGGCCTTCGTGGGTCAGCGGGGTATTCCCGGTCGAGATGGCGGCCAGGAGCGTCTGGACTGTGGGGGAGCGCTTCCAGGTGATGATGCTCTCCGGGCGCTCGGCCTTGCAGAGGACGTCGACGAGTCGGCCTATCGCCACCGGGTCCGCGGGATCGGCGAGGAGCATGGCCGTGAGGTCGTCGCGGAGGGCGCAGCGGGCGCAGGTTCCGCGCCGGTAGGACTCGCCCTCGTTCCCGCAGCGGGAGCAGCGGAAGTCGTGGGGGATGTCGGCGCATTCGGCGCAGCGGGGTCCGCCCTCGGGGTGGGGCGGGCCGGGGAGGAGGCGGTGCTGGGCGCAGTCGGGGCAGGCGCCGTGGGTTCGGGTGGCGACGGTGAAGCAGGGGCCGCAGACTTTTCCCTCCGGCCACCTCGCCCGGGCTTTGCCGGCGCTGCGGCGGCAGCGGGCGCAGACATCGGTGCCTGTGGTGCGGGGCCGGCCGCGGGTGGTGTTGCGTGGGCTGAGGCCTGCGGGTTCACTCACTGTCGTCGATGATGCGGGCGCGGCGTGGGCGGGCGGCGCGGTTGAGGTCGACGACGTTGGGGGAGCTGGCGGTCCCGGTCCTGCGGGCCTTCACGTCCGCTGCGGTGACGGTGATGAGGTCCTCTGGGCCGCAGGAGAAGATGTCGCAGATCGCGGAGATCAGCTGCAGGGCGACGCGTTCGGGCTTCTGGTTCACGAGCCGGTAGACCTGGGGGCGCGAGAGGACGATCCCGCGCTCGGCGAGCAGCGGGATGAGGTCGGTGGTGTTGTGCAGGCCGCGGGCGGCCATCAGCTCCGCGAGCCGCCAGCGGTACTCTACCTGCCGCTTCACCAAGTGCCTCCCGGGTTCCCGAGGGCTTCCTCGACGGTCCGCTCGAGCCCGGCCCGCAGGGTCTTGGCGCGGAAGTCGTCGCTGACGAACTGGTAGATGCCGGTGGTGGAGGCATGCTCGTGGCCTATCTGATACTGCACGAACCTAGGATCCCATCCATCCTCGAGAAGATGGGTCGCATACGACCTCCGCAGAGAATGCAGGTCCAGGCCGTCGGCGGGGATCCCGAGCTCGTCGACGTAGCGGCGCAGCCGCCGCAGCAGGGTGGACTCCGAGATAAGTCCGCCGCGTTCGCTGGGGAACAGGTCGAGCGTATCGAGGGTGCCGCGGCCGTTGGCGAGCCAGTCCTCGAAGATCCCGGGGGTCCAGTCGAAGACCGTCAGCACGCTGCGGGGCTTGGGAGGGGAGGCCCTGCGGGACTTGCCGAAGCGGACCTTGCAGACCCCGAACTTCCCGAACCGGCGGGCGTGGGGGTTGGTGGCGAAGTCCACGGCCTGCAGGTGCCGCAGCTCGTTGAACCGCAGGCCGTAGGAGTAGGCGGCCTTGAGCATGACCGCGTCCCGGTAGGCCGACTGCCATCCCTTGTTCCCGGAGGCGGCGGCGCGTTCGACCTCGTCGTCGGCGTGGTCGAAGAGCATCTGCAGCTCCCGTCGCGTGAAGGGGCGCTTCGCAGGCCTGCCCTCGAACTCCTGCACGTGCGGGGCGGTGTTCCACTCGAAGAACACCTGGGCCGGGTGGGTGCCGAAGAGCTCCTCGCAGCGCCGGTCCCAGCCGTAGTCGGGGTTGGCGATGTAGGAGGTGAACGCCCTCAGGGCGGACTGCTGGGCCCGGACCGAGGAGTGCGAGAGGCGCTTGATCGAGCGCAGGTCGCCGAAGTACTCCTCGACATGGGCCGGCGTCCAGTTCCACGGGAACTCGTTCATGTGGCCCACGAACCGGCGCACGTAGCGGATCCGCTGGGCGATCGTGTCGAACTGGAGGTTGCGCGAGAGCTGCTGGTTGCGCCACCCGTCCAGCATCTCCTTGAAGGTGTGCTGCTCGGGGTGCAGCAGCGGGACCGACCCCGCCACGACCAGCACCCGGCCCGACCGGTCCACACCCAATTTTCCGCCTCCAGACTCCGCTCAACAAACGAATCAATGATTCATCAGATGCAACATCAAGGCAAATTCCCACGTCAGAGGCCGGTTCTCGAGCCGAACCACGCCGCAGCCCGCCCTCGTGCGGAAGCCGTTCCGAGTCGGGGATCAGGGGCGGGACCGGGCTCCGATCCGCGCAGATCCGGGCGTCCAACGCCCGGTCCGCGTCAGCACTGGGCGAGGGGGCCGCGTGATTCATCAGATGAAATACGCAGACTGTTACTTGACATAATGCAGATTATCGGCGATTGACCAGGACGGTTCGGAGCAGCGCGCCACAGTCTCACGAATAACACTCTCTGCCGGTTGGTCGGCTCGGTGTTAGCCTGCCATCGCGGGAAGGAGCCCACTCATGACGTTCCGTGATCTGCACTTCCAGGACAGCCCACTGCTGCTACCCAACGCCTGGGACGTCGGCTCGGCGATAGCGTTCGCCGCGGCAGGCTTCCCGGCAATCGGCACGACGAGTTTCGGCGTGAATGCGGCGAGCGGGCGCCCCGACGCCGAGGGCGCGAGCCGAGATGCGACCGCCGCGTTGGTCGAGCAGCTCCGGGCCTTGCCCACCTACATTTCCGCCGACATCGAGAACGGGTACAGTGACGACCCGGCTGAGGTCGCCGCACTCGTCGCTGGGCTCAGCCCAGACGGCGTGAATATTGAGGATTCCGCTGGCGGCCGACTTGTCGACCCAGCGATCCCGGCCGCGAAGATTCGCGCGATCAAACAGGCCGCCCCGGACGTGTTCGTCAACGCCCGAGTGGACTCCTACTGGTTTCACGAGGACGACACTGTCGGTGCTGTCCTGGATCGGGCGAAGGCGTACGCAGATGCGGGCGCCGATTGCATCTTCCTGCCCGGTGCTGCAGACCCCGCGACATTGGAGCAGCTGACCGCGGCCATCCAGCTTCCGGTCAACGTGCTGGCCGTATCAGGCCTGACCCTGATTGATCTGTGGAACCTCGGCGTGCGGCGGGTCAGCACCGGGTCACTGCCGTACCGTGCCGCCATCGACGCCGCGGTAAATGTCGCCACGGCACTCCGAGACGGTCGCGACATCCCTTCCGCGACGTCCTATGCCGAGTCGCAGCAGCGACTCCTCGACTTCGCGCTGCGCGCGGATTCAGACTGACCACTGCATAGGTCCCTCGTGAACCCGTGAGGGATGAGTCAGACTCCCCCGCTGTCGTCGTCGTACATGATGTACCTCGTTCACCGCTTGGAGACCAGAGCTCGCTAGATCTCCGCGGCGCGGTACGCGGCGATGAGCGACGGCGCGTCACCGCGCCATGGTGCGCCGTGGCCAGGAATGATCCAGTCGACATCCAGTCCGGCCAACTTCTCGATCGACGACGACGATCCCGCCTGATCGTCGGTGAACGGCGCCGGCTGGGGGCCTTCCACGCCCGTCAGAACGTGGCGCGTGGTCAGCTCGTCGCCGACGAACACCGCACGTACGGCCGGAAAGTAGACGGCGACACTTCCGGGCGAATGGCCCGGCATGGCGACGATCCGCGGCGAACCGGGCAGCGGCAGGACGTCGCCGTCGTGGACCGGCAAGACCTCCCGCAGCGGCGGGATGCGCAGGGCGCCCTTGGAGATCGCGTAAGCGAAGAACCGAATCGTCGGGCCGAGCCGCCGTGGATCCTTTGGCGTGGCTGGCGGCTTGGCACCCTTCGCCCGGTCAGCGTCTTCTGCGCCGATGTAGACCGGGATGTTGAGCTCGCTCCTCAGGCGTTCGGCGAACCCGATGTGGTCGCTGTCGCCGTGGGTGAGGACGATTCCCTTGATATCGGTGATCGGGCGCCCAATTGCCTTCAGTTCATTCATGAGGTCCCGGTAGTGCCCGGGCAGACCTGCGTCGACGAGAGTTATGCCGTCGTCGGCGACGATGAGGTGGGCAGCGACGATGTCGTTGCCGATGCGGCGAAGTTGCGCGGCGAGTTCCATGAAGGCTACGATAGTTAGCCATCGATAGGAGGTCAAGATGCCCGCTCCAGAAAAGACCACCCAAGGGGCCATCGTGGCGGCCGGACGTGAACTCGTGGAACGACGCGGCCTGGGCGGGCTCACCATGCAGGCCGTCGCTGAACGGGTCGGAGTCAGAGCGCCGTCGCTCTACAAGCGAGTGCGCAACCGCGGCGAACTCGTCGACCTCGTGGTCGGGTCGGTCATCGAGGACCTGGCTCGTGAACTGCGGGACGCAATCAATGGCATCGAAGACCCGCGCGAGCAGCTGGCGTGCGCCGCAACAGCCCTGCGCTCCTTCGGCCACGAAAGACCGGAGAGCTACGGGCTCGTGTTCGGGCTCGCGCAGGAAGCGAGTGAGCCCACCCGCGCGGCCCGTGATCGCGCCGTCGCCCCCATTCTCTCGGCCTGCTCGGCACTCGTCGGTGACCAGCATGCACTCGATGCCGCGCGGCTCGTCACCGCGTGGGCCAACGGCTTCATCACGATGGAGCTGGCCGAGTCCTTCCAGATGGGCGGGGACGTCGACCGCGCCTGGGCCTGGGGCCTCGATCGAGTCGTCCGAGCCCTGTGACGGCTGACCTCCGGCACCGCTTCGCCCATTCGGGAGGACCCGATTCAGGAAGACCGATCCCCCAGCGCGGCGTATCGTCGGAGCATGTGCCGGAACATTCACACGCTCCATAACTTCGAGCCAGCAGCAACCTCGGACGAGGTCCACGCAGCCGCCCTGCAGTACGTGCGCAAGATTGCGGGCACCACGAAACCGTCGAAGGCGAACCAAGCGGCGTTCGAGCAAGCTGTGCACGAGATCGCGCACATCACGCAGCACCTCCTCGACGACCTGGTCGCCACGACGCCGCCGAAGAACCGCGAGGAAGAAGCAGCAAAGGCCCACGCTCGAGCCGTGCGCTCGGGGCGCTACGCCACGGCCTAGTTCCCTTCAGGCAGGGGTTCCCTTCACGCAGGCCACTCCCCCACGACGCCGGGCGCACAGAATTCCTCGCCGGCTCGCTGGACTTCTCGGGGTGATGAAGGGATCCGTCTCGCGGGCCGCGGAGACAGCCAGCGCCCGGTAGCCGGTGGACTTGGTACCGACTCCCGGGCGCACGCACGCCTCTCAAGCACTTCCATCATCCTCGCGGGCGGCTGCAAGTACCACCATCGCCCGCCGCGGATCGCGTCAGGCGCCCACGTAGGCGGCCAGGTGCTCCCCCGTCAGCGTCGACTTCGCGGCAACAAGCTCGGCCGGCGTGCCCTCGAAGACGATCCGGCCGCCGTCGTGCCCGGCGCCGGGACCAAGATCGATGATCCAGTCGGCATGCGCCATGACCGCCTGGTGGTGCTCGATCACGATGACGGACTTCCCGGAATCGACGAGCCGGTCAAGCATGCCGAGCAGCTGCTCGACGTCCGCGAGGTGGAGGCCGCTCGTCGGCTCGTCGAGCACGTAGACCCCGCCCTGCTCGCCCATCTGGTTGGCCAGCTTGAGCCGCTGCCGCTCGCCGCCGGAGAGAGTGGTCAGGGGCTGGCCGAGACTCACGTAGCCGAGCCCCACGTCCTCCATCCGCGCGAGGATCGCGGCGGCGGCGGCCGTCTTCGCCTCGCCCTTGGAGAAGAACGCATGCGCCTCGGAGACCGGCAGGTCGAGCACCTCCGCGATGTTCAGACCGCCGAAGCGAAGCTCGAGCACCTCGGCCTGGAAGCGCTTGCCGCCGCAGTCCTCGCACGGGGTCGCCACCGTCTCCATGAAGCCAAGCTCGGTAAAGATCATGCCGTTGCCGTTACATGTGGGGCAGGCGCCTTCCGAGTTGGCCGAAAAGAGCGCAGGCTTGACGGCGTTGGCCTTCGCAAACGCCTTCCGGATGGGCTCGAGCAGACCCGTGTACGTCGCCGGGTTGCTTCGCCGCGACCCGCGGATTGCTGTCTGGTCGATCGCGACGACGCCTTCGCGCTTCGAGACGGACCCGTGGATGAGCGAGCTCTTGCCCGAGCCAGCCACCCCCGTCACCGCGACGAGCACGCCAAGGGGAATGTCGACGTCGACCGCCTGCAGATTGTGGGTGCTCGCTCCGCGCACCGCGAGGTTCCCGGTCGGCGTGCGGACGGCTTCCTTCACGGAGACGCGGTCCTCGATGTGCCGGCCCGTGATGGTGTCGCTTCCCCGCAGACCGTCGACCGTTCCTTCGAAGCAGATCGTGCCGCCGCCCGAGCCGGCCCCGGGGCCGAGGTCGACGACGTGGTCGGCGATGGCGATCATCTCCGGCTTGTGCTCGACGACGAGCACCGTGTTGCCCTTGTCCCGCAGGCGAAGCAGCAGCTCGTTCATCCGCTGGATGTCATGGGGATGCAGCCCGATGGTCGGCTCGTCGAAGACGTAGGTCACGTCGGTGAGCGACGAGCCCAGGTGGCGGAGCATCTTGATGCGCTGCGACTCACCACCCGAAAGCGTCCCGGACGGACGGTCCAGCGAAAGGTATCCGAGCCCGAGCTCGACGAACGCGTCGAGGTTCTCCCCGAGGGCGTTGAGGAGCGGAGCCACCGAGGGCTCCCTGAGCCCGCGGATCCACGCGGCAAGGTCCGTGATCTGCATCGTGCAGGCGTCCGCGATGGTGATGCCGTCAATCTTCGACGAACGAGCCCCCTCGCTGAGCCGCGTGCCCCCGCACTCGGGGCACGTCGCGAACGTCGCGAGACGCTCCACGAAAGCCCGGATGTGTGGCTGAAGCGCGTCGATGTCCTTGCTCAGCATCGACTTGCGGATCTTGGGGATCAGTCCCTCGTAGGTGACGTTGATCCCCTTCGCCCTGATCTTGGTCGGCTCCTTGTGGAGGAACTCGCGGAGCTCTTTCTCCGTGTAGTCGCGGATCGGCTTGTCTGGGTCGACGAAGCCGGACTCGCTGAACGTGCGGACCATCCAACCGTCGGCGGTGTAGCCGGGAACCAGGATCGCACCTTCGTTGAGGGACTTCGTCTCGTCGTAGAGCTGCGTGAGATCGATGTCGGAGACCGTGCCCCGCCCCTCGCACCGCGGGCACATGCCTCCGTGGTAGATGGCCTCGCGCACGATCGTCTTCTCCCCCGTCGCGCTCGTCATGACCCCACTGGCCTTGCGCGTCGGGACGTTGAACGAGAAGGCCGTCGGGGGGCCGACATACGGCGAGCCGAGGCGGCTGAAGAGCACCCGCAGGATGGCGTTGGCGTCGGTCACGGTGCCGACCGTAGAGCGGGCGTTGGCGCCCATCCGCTCCTGGTCCACGATGATCGCCGTCGTCAGGCCTTCGAGGACGTCGACGTCGGGCCTCGCGAGGGACGGCATGAACCCCTGGAGGAACGCGCTGTAGGTCTCGTTGATCATGCGCTGGGACTCGGCGGCGATCGTGTCGAAGACCAGCGAGCTCTTCCCAGAGCCCGAGACGCCGGTGAACACCGTGAGCCGGCGCTTCGGAATCTCGATGCTGACGTCTTTGAGGTTGTTCTCACGTGCGCCGTGCACTCGGATCAGGTCGTGGCTGTCGGCGACGTGCGGCGTGGTCCGCTTGGCGTCCGCACTCGTGGCCATGCTCATCGTCTCTCCCTCTGCCGGGGCCGGACGGCCCTCGCGGTCTTCAGGGCCGCCAGCCCGACCTGGTCAGCCTAGGCCAGCACGGGTTCGGGCACCCCTACGCGATCATGCTAGGCGCAGGTACTGAGGTGGGGCTTCTTGAATCCTGACTGGCTCGCCGTTTCGCTGCGCCCGGGCCGGTAGGCTGAGGAGATGGTCGAGGTTGCCTCCGTCACAGATTGGCTCATCGATTCGGATCCTGCGCTGCGCTGGCAGGTGGAGCGCGACCTCCTCGGCGCGCCGGAAGAGGTGTGGGCGGCGACGCGACGGCGCGTTGCCTCCGAGGGCTTCGGAGCGCGGCTCCTCGCGCTTCAGGATCAGGACGGCCAGTGGGCGGGCGGCTCGTTCTTCCCGGCGGACTTCGACTTCCATGGCCCGGAGGCGGCCGACGGCGCCGGGCAGCCTTGGACTGCCACGACCTGGACGCTCAACTCGCTTCGGGAGTGGGGACTCGACCCCTCGTTCCTCGCGGGCACGGCCGAGAAGCTCGACGCGAACAGCCGGTGGGACTACAACGGCCTCCCGTATTGGGGCGGCGAAGTCGATTGCTGCATCAACGCCTACACGCTCGCGAACGGCGCATGGCTCGGCGCCGACGTCTCGTCGATTGCCCAGTGGTTCCTTGACCATCAGATGGACGAGGGCGGGTGGAACTGCGAGTGGGTCGAGGGATCGAGGCGCTCCTCGTTCCATTCGACGCTCAACGCGCTCAAGGGCATTCTCTCGTTCGAGGCCGCCACGGGCGGGAACGCGGATCTGAGCGAGGCGCGTCGAGGCGCCGAGGAATACCTCTTGCGACGCCGGCTTCTCCACCGGCAGACGACGGGCGAGCTCGTGGCACCATGGGTCACGACGTTCGCCTACCCCTTCCGTTGGAAGTACAGCGCGCTCAATGCGGTCGACTACTTCCGCGCTGCCTCGCTCTACAGCGGCGCCGCGCCGGATCCACGGGTGGAGGAAGCCATCAACGTCATCCGGTCGGCGCGCCGAGAGGACGGCACCTGGCTGCAGGAGGCGCGTCACCCCGGGCGGGTCTGGTTCGAGGTCGATGTCCAGCCCGGCGAACCTTCCAAATGGCTCACTTTCTACGGCACGCGGGCCCTGGCCTGGTGGGACGAGGCGCGGGAGGCCGCTCAGGCCGGGTCGCCGGCTACGGCGGCGTCTGCGCGGGAAGGAAGCGCCAGTGCAGAATTCTGAGCCGGTCCGGGTCGGCATCATCGGGGCCGCGTGGCGGGGCCAGTATTTCCTGCAGCTCGCGCGCCGATTCCCGCGCGAGCTCGAGCTCGTCGGCGTCGTCGCGCGGCGCGAGGAGGTGCGCCGCGAGGTCGCCGAGCGCTGGAACGTCCCGGTCTACGCGTCGGCCGATGAGCTTATCAGCGCGGCGGCCCCGGAATTCGTGGTCACGAGCGTGAGCTGGGACGCCAATCCGGCCCAGATCGAGGCGGCTGTCGCGCGGGGCGTCGCGGTTCTCTCCGAGACCCCGCCGGCACCAGACCTGAGCGGGCTCCGGCGGCTGTGGGAGCGGGTGGGCCCGTCAGGCCTCGTCCAGGTCGCCGAGCAGTACATGCACATGCCCACCCACGCGGCCCGGCTTGCCGCCGTGCGTCGTGGGCTCATCGGCGAGCTGAGCTCCGTCCAGGTCTCCTCGACGCATCTCTACCACGCGGCGAGCATCATCAGATCGTTCCTCGGCGTGGGCTTCGAGCCGGCAACTGTGAGCGCGCGCAAGTTCGCGGGACCCCTGGTCAACCCGAGCGACCGCGGCGGATGGACGCATGACCTCGAACCGCGGATGGCGACCACCACGATCGGCACCCTCGAATTCGAGAGCGGGCGGAGCGCCCTCTACGACTTCACGGACAACCAGTCGCGCAACCACCTGCGTTCCCGACGCCTCGTGCTGCGCGGCAGCACGGGGGAAATCAGCAACGATCGCCTCGTGAGGATCGTTGACGCCGAGACGATCCTGGAGTCGCGCATCGAGCGCCACCAATCGGGCTACGAGCTCGACCACGAGGGCTTCGACACCGCGCACCTGAGCCTCGACGGCGAGGTCCTCTGGCGCAATCCGTTCTTCGGCCTCCGTTTCAATGACGAGGACATCGCGATGTCCTCGATCCTGCTCGCGACCGCAGAGTGGATCCGAGGATTCGGCCCGGCGCCCTATCCGCTTGCCGAGGCCGCGCAGGATCACGTGCTCGGCCTGGCGATCGAGCGCTCGGCTGCCGAGCAGTCGATGGTCACGACGGCGGCCGAGGCCTGGTCGCTGAGCTAGCCGGCCGGCCTACGGCGTACAGGCAGCGCCAGGGCCACAAGGCACGCGACAATGAGACCCATGCCGGCCCAGCCGAACCATGGGAGGCGCTCGCCGACGACGACGACCGCCAAGACCGCGGCGACCACGGGCTCGGCCAGCGAGACGGTCGTGGCGGTGCTCGACGCGACCCGGCTGAGGCCCCAGCCGAACAGCAGATAGCCAACGAACATGGGCACCGCCGCGAGGTAGGCGCCGACGGCGAGATTGGTCCACGAGTCGAGGAACGGCCGGCCCACACCGACGAGCACGGCCAGCAGGACGACCGCGGCGACCGCGAACGTGGCCCCGACCGACGCGCGGGACGGGACGCCGAGGCGCATGAGCCGATGCGACGTCCATGAGTAGCCCGCATACGTCGAGGCGGCGAGCACGCCGAGGAGCACGCCGGCCGCCGTCTGGGCGGACTCGCCTCCTCCGCCGCCTCCCCGAGCGAAGCTCAGCAGGACCGCGCCGACGACGCCGAGGGTCGCGCCCGCCGCCCACTGCGGCGTGAGCCGCCGGCCGTCGAGGAACCGCTCGAGCACTGCGGACGCCACGGGAGCGCCGCCAATCGAGACGGCCGTACCGATCGCCACGCCAGCCAGGCGCATCGAAGTGTAGAAGGCCACGGAGTACAGGGCGACGGCGGCACCGCCGACGATGACGAGCGGCCATGAGGCGGCAAGGAGCCGAGAGCTCGAGGCGATCTGCGGCGCCGAAGTTGCCGCGAGGAGAAGTCCGCCGACACCCATCGACGCCGCCCCCATCGCGAGGGGACTCACCGATCCAGCGAGCGCGGAGGCAGTCCCGGTGGTTCCCCACAGGATGGACGCGAGCAGGACACACGCAATCCCGAGCGAGTGGCCCTCGCTCCGATCGTTGACGCCGGAATCCACCACGTCACCATTTAACGGCACAGGGTGCCGTTGGCCAGCACGAGGCCAGACCGGCGCCCACCTCGCCGGGCTACGCCTTGACGACGGCGGAGCGCGCGAGCACTTTGCCCGTCGAGTCGAGCGCCTCGGCGGCGACATGCTGTGCGGTGGCGACGGCGGCCGTCGTCTCGAACCCCGTGCGCTTGACCACGACGGACTCCGCGAGCGAGGCCGCGTCGTCGCTCGTCAGGAAGCGCCAGCTCGCCACCTCGGTCGCGCCGTTCCAGCTCGCGTAGACCTGCATCGTCGAGCCGTTCCCGGGGAGGACGGCCACGTCCGGCAAGGTGTCCGGGGCGGCAGTCCACACCTCCCTGTAGACGCGGTAGGAACCGCCACCGATGCTCGTGGCCTCGAACACGGCATTGCCCGCGGCGTCGAACTCGGTCGCGGACGGATCCGAGCCCCAGCCCACGAAGTAATGGCCGTTGTCGAGGAACTGCACGTTCCCCATCGCATTGCCGCGGTGCCCGCCCCTCGCGAGCTCAAGCTTGACGGCCGCTGTCCGCTTCTTCTCGTCGACCGTGAGGAGCAGGCCGCGTGAGGTCCCGACAGTGCCGTCCTTGTAGTGGTTGTCGAACATGCTGATGACCCCATCCGGCCGCTGCCGCACGTCGTGCTGCCATGCGAAGGCGCCCTCGGCGGGGATGGCGAAGTCGCTCTGCTTCCCGCCAAGCCGCCACACCACCGCGCCCGACGTGTTCACGAGGTAGATGGTGTGGGTGTGCCGGAACGAGATGAGGTATCCGTCGGAGCGCAGATCGACGGCGTTGACGTGATAGCGGTCGAACGCCTTCGCCGCAGTGCTTCCGTCCGCCGTGGAGTCGTCGGAGGGCTTGACGTAGCTCTCGTCGAGCGGGATCTGGTCCGAGGCCTTCCAGTCGAACAGGACCCTCCCCGTGGCCACGTCCACCTCCTGGACGTGGCAGTCGTACATGTAGTCCTTCGTGCTCCCACCCAGCGGGGAGAGGTCGACCTGCACGGTCGGGTAGGCGGTGAGGAGGGCGGTGCCGTTGGCCGTGAGACGGAATTCGTGCAGGTCCGCTCTGAGGCCGCCGCCCGCGGAGACCTCGGCGATGGTCCTGTAGCTCGTGTCCTTGACGATTCCCGTGCCCTCGCCGTGGCCGCCGATCCCCTTGCCGCTCCAGTAGGTGAGGACCGGTTTCCCCTGGTACTGCTGGACCTTGAGGTCGGTGACGCCCGCGCCCGTCGGCTCCATCCACACCGGGTGGCCGGCGTTGTCCATGATGAGCCCATTGGAGCCGTGGCCCATGGGTCCCGCGAACACGAGCCCGGCTGCGGTCGCCCCCGAGGACCACACGTCGACGTGGGGCGTCGTCAGCTTCGTGCTGACGAAGGTCCTGTCCGGCGGCGGGCTGCCGGCCGTCGCGCCGGCGGAGGGGGTCGCGCTCGGTGTGGCCGCGGAGGCGCTCGGCGGGAGCGGGAAGATGCTGGACCGCGCGACTCCTGCGCCCGCCACCGCCCCGAAGACCGCAAGACCCGCACCCTGAAGAAAACGCCGACGGCTCACCTTTCCCATGAAACTGAGGCTAGACACGAACCCTGTGCCGGCGGATTCGCCTAACTGTAGGTTCCCTGAGAGCGGCCCGGGTAGCGGCTTGTGGCTCAGCCGATGAGGGCCGCGCCGGCGAGGCCGACGGCGCCGACCACCGCCGTCGAGCAGGCGGCAAGGGCTAGCGTCCGCCCGCCCCGCCGCAGCAGAACGCCCAGCCGCACGCCCGCACCAAGGGCGAGCATCGCCGTCGTCAGCAGGAAGCTCTGGACCCACGACGCCGCGCCGAGCACCTCCGTCGGCACGGGCACAGCGCTGCGCAGTATCGCCATCAGCAGGAAGCCGACCACGAAGAGGGGAACGATCGGCGGCCGCTTGGCGCCCGCAAGCGCGCCACTGCGCCGGCGCCGCCACGAGAGCACGGCGGCAACGGGCGCGAGCATGAGCACGCGCGCGAGCTTGACCGTGACGGCGACCGCGAGCGCCCCTCCACCGATGATCCCGCCGGCGGCGACGACCTGCGCGACCTCGTGGATGGAGGCGCCGGCCCAGATGGCCGCGACGTGCGGCGCGAGGCCGAAGACGCCGGCGAGGAGCGGGAGAACGGGGATCATGGCCGTGCCGAACAGGACCACAAGAGCCACGGCGGTGACCGTCTCCTCTTCGTCGGCGTCGACGATCGACTCCACCCCCGCCACGGCGGCCGCGCCGCACACGGAGAAGCCGCACGCAATGAGCAGGGCCTGCCGCGCCGGTACTCCAAGGGCCCGCCCGACCCCGATCGTTGCCACGATGCCAGTCGCCACGACAGCTGCGGCGAGGACCGGAATCCCCCAGCCGAGCGCCGCCAGGTCGCGCAGAGACAGCTGGAGGCCCAGCACCACGATCCCGAGCCGGAGCGGGACCCGCGCGGCGACTGCGAGGCCAGCCGCGAGACGGTCCGGGAGCAGGCCGAAGTTGCGGGCCGCGAGGCCCAGCACGATTCCCACGAGCAGCGGGCTGAGACCTGGGACAAACGCTGCGATCACGAGGGCAGCCACAGCCCCCAGCGCCGCGATGGCGAGCCCGGGCCCGAGACTCCGGAACCCCGCAAGATGGCTCGCGGCCGACGAGCTGGGACGCGGAGGCGCTGGGATCGTGTGTTCTGGGGCTGCCATGCTTCCATGCTTCCGTGCGCCGCCTCTGCGCAGTAGACGGCAATCCGGCATGGAGTCATATGCTGGCGATATGGCTGTTCGGGACTGGGATCTGAGGCATTACCGTCTCCTTGCTGCGCTCGCGGCGCGGGGCAGCATCGGTGCCGCCGCGCGGGAGACGGGCATGGCCCAGCCGAACGCGTCGCGGCTCCTGGAGCAGATGGAGGCCTCGGCAGGCTTCGCCCTCGCGCGGCGCACGCCCCGAGGCACGGAGCTGACTGATCGGGGTCGAGTCATCGCTGGCCTCGCGGCGGAGGTCCTCGAGGCGGCGGACAGCGTGACCCGCGCCGTCGACGCCCTCGAGCGGGACAGGGGCACCCTTCACGTGTGCGCGAGCATGACGGTTGCCGAGCACCTCATGCCGCAGTGGCTCGCGGCGGCCCAGCAGCGCCTGCCCGGCATGAGCGTCACGCTCGACGTCGGCAACTCCGACGAGGTCTTCGACCGTCTCCGCTCCGGCGCCGCAGACCTGGGCTTCGTCGAGGGCCCAACGGTGCAGACCGGCTTCCGCTATCTCGAGGTGGCCCGCGACGAGCTCGTGGTCATCGTGCGCCCGGACCATCCGTGGGCGAACGACGGCGACGTGCCCCCCCGACGAGGTCGCGGCGGCCGGGCTTGTGGTGCGGGAGCCGGGGTCCGGGACGCGGCAGACTGCCGACCTTGCGCTGGCGCCGTACGGTGCCGGGCATCGCTTCGAGGTGGGGAGCAACGCGGCCCTCGCGGCGAGCGTCGCCGCGGGACTCGGCCCGGGAGTCGTGAGCCGGCTCGCGGTTCAGCTCGCACTGCGCAGCGGGCGACTCTCCGAGGCGCGGACGCCAGGGCTCCGGCTCGCGCGCGTGCTGCGGGCGGTGTGGTCTGCGTCGGCACCCCTTCCGCGATCGGCGGAGGACTTCCTCGGCATCGTCACCCACGCGGGCTAGCGCGCAGTAGCCTAACCTCATGGGTCCGCGTCCGCGCGCCGGTCGGATCGCCGCAGGTCTGATCGCCGTCGGCCTGGCCAGCGCGCTGGCCGCGTGCTCGCCGGGTGCCGCGACGCCGCCTAGCCTCCCGCCGTCGTCGTCCGTCTCCCCCACCGCGGCGGGGCCGGTCTCCGCCGTCGTCGACCAGTTCCGCGACGGCTACGCGAGCGGAACGATCGTCCTGCAGCTTGATGACACGGCCTCGGCGCCCATGACCGTGGTCCGCGCGGAGCTCGTGGACGCCCGCTTCGTGGACGGTACCGCCTGGAGCGGGAGCGAGGAGCTCTCCCCCGGCCTCGCGATCAGCCTCCCGGCGCAGACGACGGCGCCGCGCTGCGACCACGCGGACGACGGCGCGCCCGCCGTCCGCGTGACCCTCGCCGACGGCTCGCTCCACACCGTGGCGGCATCGGACCCGCATGTCGTGCTGCCGCGGATCCACGCCGACGCGTGCTTCGCAGAGCGCGTGTCCGCCGTCGTCACGCTCCGATTCTCGGATGCGCTCTCCCCCGGCTCCGCCCCCGGCACCGCGGTCCTCACGCTCAACCAGGGTGCCGCGCAGCCCTCCACGACGAGCCGCTCCACTGCGGGACCCGCCCAGGCGACGCTCGTCTCCGTGGCCAACACGACCCTCCTCGACGAGGACCCGTCGGCCCCGTGGCCGCGCGAAGTGAGCCTCTCGGCGGGCGGGCCGCCGCTGCGGGTGACCGTGCGGCCCGCTCGCTGCGATCCGCACGCCGTCGCCGAGGACAAGGTCGGGACCCTCATCCCGCTCACCGTTCGCCTCGGGTCCGCGACAGGCACGGTCAAAGTGGCGGCATCGTCGACCCTGCGCGCCGAGATCTACGCGTTTGTGGCCCGATCCTGCGGCTGGACGCCTGCGCCGTGAACAGGACCGAGCCGCGGAGGGCCGGCGCGGGCGGAGCGTCGCCCGCGCCCTAGGCTGTCACCATGAGTCCCGCATCGCCCAGCCGCTGGTCCCCCGCACGCCTCATGGAGGCCGCCGCGGAGATCGTCGCGGCGGAGAGCCTCCCCGAGATCGTCCAGGCCGGGCATCCGGTGCTGCGCACGCAGGCGCTGCCATTCGACGGACAGCTCGATGCGGCCCTGCTCGCGGCGCTCATCGAGGTCATGCGACGCACCATGCACGCGGCGCCGGGCGTTGGCCTCGCCGCCCCGCAGATCGGCCTCCCGCTGCGCCTCGCGGTGCTCGAGGACACCTGGGCAGCCGATCACGATGTGGCGCTGGCCCGCGAGCGCGCTCCGCTCCCGTTCTTCGCCGTCATCAACCCCACCTACCTTCCGCTCGGCGAAGAGCGGTCCGCCTTCTACGAGGGATGCCTCTCGGTCCGCGGGTACACCGCGGTGGTGCGGCGGCCGTCGCGGGTCGAGGCCCGGTGGACGGCGCCAGACGGCTCGGCGCGGAGGGCGGAGTTCTCCGGCTGGCAGGCCCGGATCGTCCAGCACGAGACAGACCACCTCGGCGGCACCCTCTACGTGGACCGCGCCGAGCTCCGGTCGCTGTGCAGCAACGAGGAGTACTCGGCGCGGTGGTCGCATCCGACGCCCGAGGCCGCAGCCCGAGAACTGGGATTCTAAGGGCCGGGCCGCGGCGGCAGGCCCCTCGGAGGTCCTAGCCTTCCGCGGGTGCGGGGTTGGCCTCGGTCGGAAGGTGGCGCGACCACCACCGCAGGATGTGCTCGAACCGCTGCTTCCGGTGGTGGGGCGTTCCGGCCCGGGACAGCTCGTGGTTCTCGCCGGGGAACACCAGGAGCTCCGTCTCGACGCCGCGGAGCCGCAATGCCGTGTAGTAGCGCTGCGCCTGCTCGATCGGGCAGCGCCAGTCTTCCTCGGAGTGGACCACGAGGGTCGGCGTGGTGACGTTGTCGACGAAGGCCATGGGGCTCTGGGACTGCATCGCCTCGACGTCCCAGCCCGTGTACTCGCCGGGGAAGAACCAGCCGATATCGGACGAGCCGATGAAGCTCACCGGGTCGAGGAAGCCGCGCTCGACGATCGCCGCGCGGAAGCGGTGGTCGTGCGCGATGGTCCAGGCGGTCAGGTAGCCGCCGTAGGAGCCGCCCATGACGCCCAGCCGTTCGCGGTCCAGTTCCGGGAACTCGGCGAGGGCCGAGTCCACAAAGCCGAGAACGTCTTCGAGGTCGACGCTTCCCATGCGGCCCTTGATGGCCCTCCCGTGGTCCTCTCCGTATCCGGCCGCCCCGCGGGGATTGCACATGAGCACCGCGTAGCCCGCTCCGGCATAGACCTGGGCCTCGTCGAACCACGCGCCGGTGTACTGGGCGAACGGGCCGCCATGGATGTTCAGCAGCACGGGGAACGGGCCGGTGCCCTGAGGCAGCACGAGCCACCCGTGGACGGGCGTCCCGTCGGCGCTCTTGCCGGTGAATTCCCGGGGCACGAGCGGGGCTGCCGCCTCGCGGAGCGGGGCCGCGAAGTCGGTGAGGCGTTCCGGTGCACCCTCCCGGACCGCGGCGAGTTCGCCCGGCGTCGTCGCGTCAGCGAACGCAAGGACGACGGCGCCGCCCGCCGAGTCCGCGCCGGTCACCACCCGATCGTCCCCGACGAGGACCTCCCGGCCACCGCCGGGGGCGAACGCCACGAGCCGAGCCGTGCCGCGCCGTCGTCCGATCGCGAGGGCGCGACCGTCGGCCCCGACCCGAAGCGCCGCCGGTGCCTCGCCGAAGTCGTCGTCCGGATCGCTGACCCGCACAGTCGAGCCGGCTTCGAAATCGTGCCAGAACATGTGGGTGCTCCAGCCCACGAAGTCCGTGCCGGACTCCCCCAGAGTCGACGCGAGGACGAAGAGACCAGATCCGTCCGCCGCCTCGCGCACGGCCCGGACCGAGGCCGCGTCCGGCGTCCCGAGCTCGATCGGTGCGCTTCCGCCGCCGTCCACGGCCGTCCGGACCACGCGGGATCCGAGGGTGTCGACGTCCGCAGGGTCGAATTGCGACACCGTGTACACCCACTGGCCGTCCGAGGAGAACGAGGGGAGCGAGTGATCCACCGCGGTCGTCGTCAGCTGGCGGGCCTCGGGAAGGCCAGTCTCGCGCTCGTCGGCCGGAGTCTCGGCCTCGGCCGCCTTCGCGCGGCCCTTCGCGCTCACGAACGGCTCGTCGTTGCCGTTCGGAAGGTCCAGGACGAAGAGCTGCGAGCGCTGGTCGCCCGTGTACCCGGGCCCGTTGACCCGGTAGTTGAGATGAGTTACGAGCCGCGGGTCCTCGGCGCGGGGGCCCACCCCGTCCATGCTTCCGTAGCGCCCCGCCTCGGGTTCGCGCGACGTGAACGCGATCCGGTTGCCCTCGGGCGACCACGCGAACTGCTCGACGCCGAGGAGCCGGTTGGTCAGGACGCGCGGCTCGCCGCCCTGCGCTTCCACGAGGCACAGCTGGGGCCGGCCCTCCGGAGTTGCCCGGAGGAACGCGAGCCACCGCCCGTCGGGCGAGTATCGCGGCGCCGTGTCACGGAACCCGCGCGTGAGGCGCCGGGGTGCAGCACCGCCGTCGAGCGGCACCTCCCACAGCTGGCCGACGGGTGCATCGGCGCGGAAGTCGGGACGTGTCGCCGCGACGACGCAGCGGGCGCCGGATGGGTGCACGGTCGGGGCGGACAGGGAGACAACGGTGTCGAGGTGCGTGGGCTTCACGCCGTGAAGCCTAGCCCTCGCCGCCACGGCTAGCATGGAGGCCATGCCCTTTCCCGCCCAGGACCTTCTGCGCTGCCCCGTGTGCGAGGGCCCGTGGGACGCGGCGCGGAGCAGCGAGCGCTCGCTCGTGTGCGTGGGCGGCCACCGTTTCGACGCGGCGCGCCAGGGCTACGTCAACTTCCTCACGGGACGCGGAACGCGGTTCGTGCCCGACACCGCGGACATGGTGGCGGCGCGGGACCGCTTCCTGTCTGCGGGCCACTACGCGCCGATCGCCGCCGCTCTTGCGGACGCCGCTGCGGGAGTGTTGGCCGCGCCTCCAGCGAACGACGGCGGCACTCACCGCGCCGCCCGGCCCGGCCCCCGCGCCGTGCTCGACGCTGGAGCCGGCACGGGGTACTACCTGTCGGCGGTCCTGGAGCGGGCGGTGGGGTCGCCCGCCGTCGCCCTCGATCTCTCGCCCCACGCCCTGAGGCGCGCCGCGAAACTGCCGAGGACGGCGGCCATCGTGTGGGACCTCTGGCGGCCCCTCCCCCTCCGGGACGCATGTGTGGACGTCGTGCTCGACGTCTTCGCCCCGCGGAACCTGCCGGAATTCGCGCGGGTCCTGCGGCCCGGCGGGCTCCTGTGCGTGGTCACGCCACTCCCGGAGCACCTGGCCGAGCTGCGCGGCGCGCTGCCACTGCTTGAGGTGCCTGCCGGGAAGGTCCATGAGGTCGCTCGCGCCGCGGCCCAGGACTTCGAGGCCGTCGCGGCGAGGCCGGTGAGGATCCCCCTCGAGCTCGACGAGGAATCGGCGGCTGACGTGGCCCTCATGGGTCCAGCCGGCCACCACTCGTCCCGGGAGGCCGTGTTGGCCGGACTGACCCGCGGCACGATCCACGCGACGGCCGCCGTGGAACTCAGCGTGCTGCGTCGGCGCTGATCGGGACCACGGGGCCAGAGCCCGCGGCGGGCACGATTCGGCGCCGTCCCAGCTCGACCCGGAGCAGCCTGACCGCGAGCTGGATGAGCGGGCCGATGGCGAAGGCGAAGACCGCCGTGCCCACGCCCACGGTCCCGCCGAGGAGCCATCCGATGGCGGTGACGCTGAGCTCGATCCCGCTGCGGACCACCCACACGGGCCATCCAGTGCGGGCCACGAGCCCCGTCATGAGGCCGTCGCGGGGCCCTGGCCCGAGTCCCGCGCCGATGTACAGCGCGGACGCGAACGCGAGCAGCGCGAGACCCGCGCCGAGGAAGAGGGCCTCGGCAGCTGGACCCCACACGGGCAGCGAGCTCGCGGGCGGGAGCACGGCGAGGCCGAAGTCGGCGAACACGCCGATGAGCGCGGCATTGGAGAGCGTCCCCCAGCCGGGCCTCTGGCGCAGGGGAATCCAGAGGAGCAGCACGGCGAGGCTGATGGCGATCGTCGAGGTCCCGAACGTGAGGCCCAGGGTTCGTGCCACGCCCTGCCCGAAGACGTCCCACGGCGAGCCGCCGAGGCCCGCGCGCAGGATGAGCGCGATGGCGATCCCGTACGCGAAGAGTCCGAGGTAGAGGCGCACAAGGCGGACCGATATCCGCCGGCTGGTGAGAAAACGCTGCATGGAGTAAAGATTCGCCCAAAGTGGAATGCTCAAAAAGGTCCAATTCGGACATAATGGCCTCATGACCTCCATCACGGCCACGCGATTGGCCACGATACTCGGTCCGTGGCGGAGCCAGAGCCCCGCGTACGCTGCACTCGCGGACCGGATCCGCCTTGTGGCCCTCGACGGAAGACTGGCCCATGGCACCCGGATGCCCGCCGAGCGCGACCTCGCCGCAGCGCTGGGCCTGAGCCGGACGACCGTGGCCGCGGCCTACGCGCGGCTGCGCGACGCGGGGTCCCTCGAGAGCCGCCGCGGGTCCGGCAGCTTCGTCTCGCTCGGCACGCGCCCCGCCGCGGACGCCGCGGTCGACGGGATCGCGCTCGACTTCACGAAGGCCGCCATGCCCGCGGCCGGGCCGGTCGCCGCCTGCTTCGCGGCCGCCGCCGCGCTCATCGGCCCCGAGCTCTCGCGATCGGGCTACGAGATCACCGGCCATCCGGCCCTGCGGGGGGCTGTCGCCGCGCACTTCGCCCGGCGTGGCGTCCCGACCGATCCGGAACAGATCCTCGTGACGTCCGGTGCGCAGCATGCCATCGCCCTCCTCACGAGGGTCCTCGCCACGCCCGGAGATCGCGCCCTCATCGAGCAGCCCACTTATCCCCATGCGATCGACGCGCTCCAGGCAGCCAAGGCCCGGCCCGTGCCCGTGCCGGTGGACGTGGAGGGCGCGTGGGACCTGGCCGAAGCCGAAGCAGCGATGCGGGATGCAACGCCCTCGCTCGGCTACGTCATGCCGGACTTCCAGAACCCGACCGGCGCGAGCCTCAGCGAAGACGAGCGCGGACGCCTCGCCCGCGCAGCCGACCGCCACGGCACGGTGCTCATCGCCGACGAGACGACCATGTGGCTCGACCTCCGCCGCGGACCGCGCCGGCCGCTCGCCGCGTACTCCCCCGCCGTCGTCACCGTCGGGGGGCTCGGCAAGCTCGCGTGGGGCGGACTCCGGGTCGGATGGATCCGCGCGAGCCGATCGCTCGTGGCGCGCCTTGCCCAGTCGCGCACGAGCATGGACCTCGGCACCCCGGTGTTCGAACAACTCGTCGCGGTCGAGCTCCTGGCGCGGGAGCGCGACCTCGTCGCCGAGCGGCGGACTCGGCTCGCCGATGGCCTCGCTGCGATGCGGGAGGGCCTCGCCGAACAGTTCCCGCAGTGGACCGTCCCGGATCCGGACGGCGGGCTGGCACTCTGGCTCGACTGCTCGCCATGGTCGTCCTCCGAGTTGGTCCTCGGTGCCCGCGAGGAGGGACTTGCCCTCACCGCCGGACCGCGCTTCGGGCTCAACGGAGCCTTCGAAGGCCGGCTCCGCCTCCCGTTCACTGACTCCCCAGAGTCGATCCGGGCCGCCGTCGGGGCGCTGCGGAGGGCCGCCGACAGGCACGCGAGCGGTCCTCTGGCCGAACCTCTCGTCGCGGTCTGACGAGGTACAACGCCCCGTTGCCGAGTTGTTGTCCACAGGCCCCCTACGAGGGGGTCAGCTGGGCTAGGGTAGTGGAAAGAATGGGGTTGGAGGGCCCGAATGGACTGGATCGCACATAACGCGTGGATGCTGTGGCTGGTTCTGGCCCTCGTGCTCGGCGGGATCGAGATGGTCAGCCTCAGCCTCGTTTTCGCCATGCTCAGCGGTGGCGCCCTCGCGGCTTTCGTCGCCGCGCTCCTCGGGGGACCAGCGTGGCTCCAGGGCCTCGTGTTCGCCCTGGTCTCGGTCGGCATGATCGCGTTCGTCCGCCCCATCGCGATGCGTCACATGCGCTTGGGCATCGAGGACGTGCGGACCAACGTCGATCGGCTCGTCGGAGCGCGGGCCACCGTGATGGAGCCTGTCGACAGCAGAAACGGCCTCGTGAAGATCGGAGGCGACGTGTGGACAGCCCGCGCCGAGCGGGGCGAGTTCCTCCCAGGAGACGTAGTCCAAGTCGTCGCCATCGAGGGGGCGACGGCCGTCGTCGCGCCAAGCGGCGAGACCTCACCATATCGGAGCTGACGGCCCAACCCAGAGGCCGCCGCAAGAACATCAGGGGGTAATCATGGATGCAGGTGGAGTTCTCCTCCTCGTCGTTGTCATAGCGCTGGTCCTGTTCGTCATGACCGTGCTCGTCCGGGCGGTGCGCATCATTCCGCAGGCCCGCGCCGGCGTCGTCGAACGCCTCGGGAAGTACCAGCGCACGCTGGCCCCGGGCCTCACCCTGCTCATCCCCTTCGTCGACCGGCTCCTGCCGCTCCTCGACCTCCGCGAGCAGGTCGTCTCGTTCCCGCCCCAGCCGGTCATCACCTCGGACAACCTCGTCGTGTCGATCGACACCGTCGTGTACTTCCAGGTCACTGATCCCCGCGCCGCGACGTACGAGATCGCCAACTACATCCAAGCCGTCGAGCAGCTCACCATCACCACTCTCCGCAACGTGGTCGGCGGGCTCAACCTCGAGGAGGCCCTGACCTCGCGAGACCAGATCAACGGTCAGCTGCGGGGCGTCCTCGATGAGGCCACCGGGCGATGGGGGCTGCGCGTCTCCCGCGTCGAGCTCAAGGCGATCGAGCCGCCGCACTCGATCCAGGATTCGATGGAGAAGCAGATGCGTGCCGAGCGTGATCGGCGCGCCGCGATCCTGACCGCGGAGGGCACCAAGCAGTCGGCGATCCTCACGGCAGAGGGCGAGCGGCAGTCGCAGATCCTCAAGGCTGAAGGCCAGGCGAAGGCAGCGGTCCTCAAGGCAGACGGTGAGTCGCAGGCCATCCAGAAGGTCTTCGACGCGATCCATCGCGGGAACCCGGACAACAAGCTTCTCGCCTACCAGTACCTCCAGACACTCCCCAAGATCGCCGAAGGCAATTCCAACAAGCTCTGGATCATCCCGAGCGAGGTCGGCGAGGCGCTCAAGGGCATTGGCGGCGCGCTCGGCAGCGCGGGCCAGGCCTTCGCCGCAGCCGGCGGCGGCGCTCCCGCTACGCCCGAGCGCACGGACGACGGCGTTGCCCCCGCGAGCGAGCTCGTCGCCGAGGCTTCCCCGAGTGCGGACAGGCTCGAGCAGGACGCGCGGGAGTTCGAAGAGGAGGCGGGGCGGCCGTCTGAGCTCGATGCTGAGGCCCAAGGCATCCTCGAACATCACCTACGTCGCGGCAGGTCCGACGACACCTCGGCATGACGGCCCCTCACGACGCCCGCCCGAGCGCCTATAATGGAAAGTCCGCCCGGGAACACGCACGCGTCCGCGGGCGTTGAGATGTGCGTCGGGCCCGAAAGGTCCGGACCGCAGAACGCGAGGGAGTAGATAATGAGCGACCGCAGCCTGCGCGGCATGCGCCTGGGTGCACAGTCCATGGAAAGCGAGGCGGGCGTCGAGCCGGCGCCTCGCCAGCGCGTCGAGTACCGCTGCGAGGACGGCGAGCAGGTCTTCGTGACTTTCTCCTCCGAGGCGGAGATCCCTCCTGTCTGGACGTCGAAGACGGGCAAAGAGGCTTTCCTCGTCGACGGCGAGCGTCCGTCGGAGGGCGCGGAGAAGGCCGTGCGCACGCACTGGGACATGCTCCTGGAGCGTCGCAGCATCCCCGAGCTTGAGCAGATCCTCGAGGATCGCCTCACGCTGCTGCGCGAGAAGCGCGGCGAGCGCGCGGGAGCCTAGCGCAACCAGAGAGTGGAAAGGGCGGGAACCGCAAGGTTCCCGCCCTTTCCCGTCTCGTCAGAGCACCATCCCCGGGACGGCCAGATGAATCGGGCCGCGGAAGGTCTCCGCGGCGTCCGTGACGGCCTGCGCGCCTATTGCCGGGTCGGACAGATGCGTGATGACGAGTTGCCGGGCGCGCGCTTCCGTTGCGAGGCCGCCCGCGAGCCGTGCGGTGAGGTGCCCGTGGCCGACCAGCGACTCCTCGTCCGCGTCGAGATAGGTCGCTTCGCAGACGAACACGTCGGCGTCGCGGGCGGCATCTACCACGCCCTGGCAGTAGCCGGTGTCGGACGAGAAGGCGACCACCTGACCGCGATCCGTCTCGAACCGCAATGCGGCCGAGGGAACGCTGTGGTGCGCGGCGTAGGCCCTGAATCGAAGCCCGTCTAACTCGATCCAGGTCTTACCGTCGAGCTCGAGTGGTTGGATCTCCCACGCTTGGAAGATCGGTCGCTCCATGCCCGGCAGGGTCGGAATTCCAAACAGAGAGTCGAACAGCCCGAGCCTGCCCACCTCCTCTCCGGGGACAAACAGCGGGATGCTGGCGAGAGCTCGGGGGAAGGTCCAGCGGTATGCCCATGCCATCAGGTCCAGGCAGTGATCGGCGTGCAGATGGGTCACCACGATCCCGCGGAGTTCGTCGAGGCGGTGCCCGGCCTGCAGGTAGGCAAGGAGGGACCCCGGGCCAGCGTCAACGAGAACATGGCCGCTGCCACTTCGCACAAGGTAGGAAGAGGCTGCGCCCGCGGCCGTCGGCGCAGTCGCGCAGCTGCCGAGAATCTCACAGACCGGCGTCGTCGATTGTTTCGGCTCGGGGCCGGAAGGCCCGATCATGGCGCACCGACAAGGAGGTCGGCGTGTCCAGAGCGCACCGAGACCCTGGCGTGGGTGCCAAGGCGGACACCGAGCGGCAGCCTAGCCACCAGGAGCGTGTCCCCCGCCCGAAGCGTCACCTGCGCGGCATCGCCCACGAACTCCTGATGGACAACTGCAACGTCCAGGGCTGAACCATCGTCGTTCGGTTCGTCGTGGACGGCGAGCGATTCGGCCCGCAGGAGCACCCTGATTCCACGGTGCGCCGAGCGCCGCTGCCGGAGACCCGCAATGGGCACGCGCCACCGCCCGTCGAAGAGGAGCGCGTGTCCGTCCTCGAGCCGCGCGTCCTCAAGCCGTGAACCCCCCAGGAAGTCCGCCACGAAGGCGTCCGCGGGATCGTCCCACAGCTCGCGCGCCGGTCCGAACTGGACTACGGCGCCGTCGCGCAAGACCGCGATCCGCTGTCCCAACGCGAGCGCTTCCTTCTGATCATGGGTGACCAGAAGGGTCGCGCTCTCGGTAGCGGTCAGCACCTGCGCAAGCTCTCGGCGCAGGG
Source organism: Sinomonas albida (assembly GCF_004919045.1). Lineage (GTDB taxonomy): Bacteria > Actinomycetota > Actinomycetes > Actinomycetales > Micrococcaceae > Sinomonas > Sinomonas albida. The sequence continues at coordinate 90,096 of NZ_SWDW01000012.1, read as the reverse complement.
CACCGCGCAGCTGGGGGTCCAACGCCGCCATGGGCTCGTCGAGCAGCAGCACTTTCGGTTCGACGGCGAGCGCTCGGGCCAGCGCGACTCGCTGGCGCTGCCCCCCGGAAAGCTGATCGGGATGGCGCTCGCCGAACGCCGTCAAGGACGTGAGCTCGAGCAGGTCGGCTACCCGCTGTCTGCGGCGGAGGGAGGGAATGCGGTGTGCCTTCATTCCGTAGGCCACGTTGGCCGCAACGCTCATGTGCGGGAACAGGGCGTAGTTCTGGGGAACCAGTCCGGCTCCCCGGGCGGCGGGCCGTTCGCGGGTGACATCCCGCCCCCCGATCATGATCTTCCCCTCGCTCACCGGGACGAGCCCCGCTACGGCGCGCAGCATCGAGCTCTTGCCGCATCCCGAGGGGCCGACAACCGCAACCGTCTCCCCCGCAGCGGCGTCGAGCGTCACCCGTCTTGCAGCGGTGGCTGCGCCGTAGCGGATCGTCACGTCCGCGACCGCAAGCCCTGAATGGTCAGTGGCACGTAGAGCCGAAGTCGTCATGGGTCGGTTCTCCTTGTTCTTCGCTGGATCGAGACGATCGCGAGGAGTACGGGGACGATGAAGGCGATGAAGATCACGGTCTGGGCCGAGGCGAGTTCAAGGCGTCCGGTCGAGTAGGCGTCGAAGAGGGCAAACGGAACCGTCGGTGTGGCCGGCGGGTTCACAAAGAAGCTGATGTTGAATTCGCCGAATGAGAGGGCGAACACCATTGCGGCCGACTGCGCTATGGCGAGCCCGCACGCTGGCACCGTGATGGTCCTGATGACGAGGGCGGATCCGGCTCCGAGACTCGCTGCGACCTCCTCGGCGGCTCGGAGGCTCTCATCCGCGAGCACCGGAACCAGGGCGGCGAGGGTAAAGGGCAAGGTCAGGACCACGTGCGCCATCACGAGGAGAAGTCCGCTTGGTCTCAGAGCCGGGAAGGTCCCGACCAGTGCCACGCTGAGCGCGATCCCTGGGACAGCGAGCGGAACGTTGACCAGATAGCCGACCGCGCGGCTCACAAGCGATCGGCTCCGCGCAATGCGCCACGCGATCACGCCTCCGAGGAGCAGATTGATCCCGACCACGAGCGTCGCGACTCCCAAGCTTCGCGCAACCGCCGGCGCCAGCGGTGCCCACGCGTACCCAAGCCAGTCCAAGGTGACGCCGCGACCCCACGGGCCCTGCGAGAAGTCGACACTCGTCGCGGCGAGTGCCGTCCCAGCAATCGGCATGACCACAAACAGTCCTACGAGCACGCGAATCATCCTGCTCATGCCCTGCTCACCGCCCACCTCGAAAATCGTGAAAGCACCCGCCCCGAGACGATAGAGAGCACGGCGATGGCCGCCAGAAGAACCGCGAGCGTCGACGAGTCCGCGAGCCTGTAGCCAGTCGTCAGCTCGTTGACCACGTTGAGGGGCAAGAGCCTCACGCCGGCCGAAAGCGTCGCGACGGTGCCGTAGCCGCCGAGCGCGACCGCGGTCGCGGTTGCGCAGGCCTCGATGATTGCGGGCAGGAGGATGGGGAGGGTGATGGTTGCAAACACGCGCAGCCGCGATGCACCGAGTGTGCCCGCGCATTCGGCGAGCGCGGGATCGAGCGATGCGGCCGCGGCGCGCAGCGGTCCCAGCACGCGCGGAAGGCTGAAATACACGTAGGCGATGAGCATTCCGCCGAAGAGGTAGGCCACGCCGGAGAAGCCGTTCCAGACGAGGGCCAGGAGTCCGGTTCGCCCGACGAGCACGATGGCGAAGAAGCCGATGATGATTCCGGGCAGAGCGATGGGCGCAGTCAGGATCGCGTGCTCGACGACGGCCACGACTCCTTCGCGGCCGCGCCGGCGCGGCCTGGCACGGCGCAGCACTATGGGAAGGACCACCGCGAGACAGATGGCAACGCTTCCGAGGGAGATCATGGCTGAATTGCCAAGCGCGACGTGAACCGATCCCGACGTGATGGCCTGTTCGTAGTGCTTGAGCGTGAATCCGTCGTCTGACCGCACAGCGCCCAGGCCCACAGAGTTTGCAACCAGCACCCCGACCGGGTAGACGCTGAAGATGAGAATGGGCGCAAGCGAGACGAGAAGGGCCACGTGTCCGGCCAGCGCGCCGCTCGACTGAGCGCCGCGCTGGCCGGAGGCCGAGATCCTCGACACTAGAACCCGACCTTGTCCTGGTAGAGCTTGATGAAGTCCTGTTGCACCTTCCCCTGTTTCGCGTAGTCGATCGTCACCGCGCGGCGGTAATCGGAGTCGGGAAGGACCTTGGCGGCGATCTCAGCCGGAACGCTTCCGACGACTGGTCGCATGTAGCCCTTGGCGAAGAGAGCCTGGCCTTCCTCGGAGAAGTAGAAGTCGAGAAGCGCTTGACCGTTGGCCTTGTGGGGCGCGCCTGCCACCAGACCGACGATGTAAGGAATCTGCAGCGACCCCTCCTTGGGGATCACTACCTCGACATTGGCTCCCGTGTCGCGCAGTTTGTAGCCGTTGAAGTCCGTATCGATGAGGATCGGAATCTCACCCTGAGCGACCTTGGCGGTCGCCGTCTGCGCGGAGGTGGACGCTCCGTTCCGCTTGAGCGCCGCGAGGTAGTCGAGGCCCGGTCCCCAGTTGTCAAGGGAGCCGCCGAGGGCGATGTTCGCCGCCGTCGCCACCGAGTAACCGACCGCGGCCTGCGTCGGGTCCAGATAGCCGACCTTCCCCTTGTACTTCGGATCGAGGAGATCGTTCCACCCCGTCGGAACGGAAGCGCCGCCCAGATGGTCCTTGTTCACGATGAAAGCGACTGTGCCCGTGTGGATGGCCTCCCAGAGGCCCGAAGGACCGCGCAGGTCTGCCGGAACGCGGTCGGAGCCGGAAGGAACATACTTCTGGAGGACATCGGCTGTTGCCAGCTGGCCTGCGAACGCGATCCCCGCGTAGGCAACGTCTGCCACAGGTGCCCCCTTCTCTGCCTGCAGGGCAGCGAGCGCTTGACCAGAGTTCTTGGGATCGTTTGGAGCGGCGATGCCGGTCTTCTTCGTGAAGGCAGGGAGGACCTCTCCGAAGTTTCCCCACTGGGCTGGCGAGTTGTAGGTGATCACGATCGAATCCCCCGAGACGGAGGGCCGTGAGCCGCTCGCCTCGGATGGAGCCGTGACATTTCCGCAGGCAGTTAGGACTGTAGTTGTGACAAGAAGGGTGAGGAGCGCCGTGGAAGCGCGTCGCCAAGCCATCATGTGTTCCTCCGTGGTGGGTGCGAGTGAATCCCGGTTGGGTCGGTGCTTAAACCATTCAGCACGCAGTTGTCGACGGAGTGCATCGAGCTGAACTTCAGCCGGAGGGTGGTCAAATTTTGGATTAACCGGCTGCCGGCAGGCTGACGACGGCGCGCCCGGACATGCGCTCGACCCATACTTGAACGACTACCTGCATTGCCTTCGCCGGCCGCCCCTTGAAAGGACACGGATGCCGCATCGAGCGCCTCGCCCCACATTGCGCGACGTCGCGACACGCGCTGGGGTGTCAGCCGCCCTGGCCAGCTACGCCCTCAACGGCACGGGCAGGGTCGCGGCTGAGACAGTCGAGCGGGTGATGGCCGCCGCCCGCGAGCTCGACTATCAGGCAGACGCTCGCGCGCGAAGCCTGCGCACGGGACGGTCCAGCGTCTACGGAGTCGTGATTCGGAACATGCGCAATCCGTTCTTCCTGAACGTTCTGCGAGGGATGGAAACGCTTGCAGACCAGCACGGCGCCTCCCTGCTGATCGTCAACTCCGGATACGATCCGAATCGGGAGGCGGCCGCCTTGCGGAGGCTCACGTCCGAAGGCGTCGGCGGCATCGCCGTTGCGCCGATCGGACGCAATGGTCCGCTAGCCGAATGGGCGGCAACGCATGAAGGCCTGCCGATCGTTGCCTTCAACCGGACGCCGGACCCCTCCGACCTCGCCAATCCAGCACGCGTGCCCACGGTCGGGCCAGATGACAAGGAAGCGATCAGGCTTGCCTTGGAGCATCTCCTCGACCGAGGACATCGATCTGCCACCCTGGTAGCGGCTCCGTCCGAGCTGGCGGCGGACTGGGGACGTGAACGCGAGTTCCTGAGCCTCTGCCGAGAGTGGGACCTCCGCGGAACGATCATGCGGTGTCCGCTCGACCACGCCAAGGTATCCCAAGCCGCCGCGGAAGCCATCGACGCGACGCGCGCTCCGGCTTTCATCGTCAACTCAGATTATCTGGGGGCAGCCATCTACGATGCCGCCCGATCCCGGGGCCTCCGCGTCGGGGAGGACGTGAGCGTCGTAGGACACGACGACCTCACAACGTCGGCTCTCCTCGAACCGGGCCTGACCACCATCACCTTCGACCAGGAGCGCCTGGGAACAGAGGTGATGGCCATGCTCCTCGACGGTGCGCGCCAACGGGTCGACGTTCGCCTCCCAGTCGAGCTCACCGTGCGCGGCTCGGTTGCCGACCTGCGCTCCATGGCGGGGCCGGAAACGCAGCGACGCCAAGGGCAATTCCGCTAGGCCGCCGGGCTCTAGCGCTGGCCGCGCCCCGTGAGCTGGCGCCAGCGATCGGTCAGGCCCCACTTGGTCACGTTCAGCATGGCCTCGACCACGATGTTGCCGCTCATCTTCGAGGAGCCGAGCTCACGCTCGACGAACGTCACGGGCACCTCGACGACGTTGAGGCCCATCTTGGCCACGCGCCATGCGAGGTCGACCTGGAAGCCGTAGCCCACGGATTCGACGGCGTTGAGGTCCAGCTTCTCGAGGGTGGTGCGACGGAAGGCCCGGTACCCCGCGGTCATATCCTTGACCTTCAGGCCGAGCATGATGCGCGCGTACGTGCTTCCGGTGCGGGAAATGAGCTGACGGTAGAACGGCCAGTTGACCACGGAGCCGCCCTGGACCCAGCGCGAGCCGATCACGAGGTCGGCACCCTGATCGACCGCGTCGAGCAGCAGGGGAAGCTGCTCCGGGCGGTGGGAGCCGTCCGCGTCCATCTCGACGATCACGTCATAGTCGCGCTCGAGCGCCCACTCGAAGCCCGCGATATACGCCGCTCCGAGGCCCTCCTTGCCCTTTCGGTGCATGACGTGCACCTGCGGGTCTTCCGCGGCGATCTGATCGGCGAGCTGGCCCGTCCCGTCCGGGCTGTTGTCGTCTGCCACGAGGACGTCGGAGGCCGGCACGGCCGAGCGCAGACGGCCGAGCGTCTTGGGCAGGGACTCGAGCTCGTTGTACGTCGGAATGATCGTCAGAATACGCACGCAGGCGTCCCTTTCGGAGGCTGGTCACGGGTCACGGCCCCCCGAGGGAGGGCGCAATCGCCCATTATATCCAGCACCCCAGCAGGCCCACGCGCCTTCGGGCCAGTCGCGGGGCTGGCAGCTGGTCAGTCCCCCGGCTGTTTTCTACTGACACGTGGACCTGCCTCTAGGGCAGTGCCACCATCCGAGGTGCTCGATGGCGGCTGGGCTGACCGCATGCGTCCAACAAGCGGCGCAGCCCGATGACACTCGATCCTACGTGCCCCACACGGCCTGTCAACCGCAGTCTGACCTGCGAAAACTGGCGTTTTGCCTGTTCAGCGCGGCGTTTCCGACATGAGAAGGGGCACTCGTACCTGTTCTGTGACGACCGGTCCCACAACGGCCGGTCCCACAACGGCCCGTCCTATGACACCCGGCCAGCGTGCGATGCGAAACCCTCGGCGCTGTACAGGCTGGTCCCTCGATGCACTGTGGCCAGACACCGCGGCCGGTTCTCGGTGTCGAGTGCCGGCAGCAGCGGCGTGCGCGCCCGGGGATCCGTGCTCCAGGCCTGGACGCGTTCGTCCGCGACCTGGACCATGAGCTCGTCGACCTCCCACACGGCGAAGCTCGCGGGCGCCCCGGGCACGAGCTGCCCCATGAGCGGGTCCGCGTGCCGCACGGCGCGCCAGCCGGCGCGGGAATGCCCGATGAACGCCGCGCGGGCGGAGATGCGCTCCGTGGGCGTCGAATGGCCCAGGCAGGCCGCGACGCTAGCCCACGGATTCTGATCGCAGACCGGAGCGTCGCTGCCGAAGCACAGCGGGACGCCAGCGGAGGCGAAGCTCGCGAAGGGATTCATCCCCTCGCGCCGCATCCCGAGGCGTTCCGCGTAGAGCCGTCCGTCTCCGCCCCATGCTGCATCGAAGAGCGGCTGCGCGCTCACGGTCACCGCGTGGGCCGCGAGCTCGGCGATAGCGGCGCCAGAGGCCATCTCCACGTGCTCGAGGCGATGCCCGGCCGCCCGGACGGCGGACGCGCCCACGAGCTCGTCCGCGCGGCGCAGCCCCTCGAGGGCGAGCGCGAGGCCGCCGTCGCCGATCACGTGGAAGCCACCCTGCACCCGCAGTTCCGAGCACGCGGCGAGGTGGCGGCCAACCTGCTCGGCGTCGAGGTAGGCGGTGCCGCGGTGACCAGGCGCGTCGGCGTAGTCCGCCGAGAGCAGCGCCGAACGGGAGCCGATCGAGCCGTCGATGTTGAGGTCCCCCGCGAGCCCGAGTACGGGCACGCCGAGCGAGTCGAGGACGGTCCGGGCCTCGTCCGCCGAGCCGACCAGCTGCCCCCAGTACGCCATGACCTGCGGGACGGCGCCGCCGTCGTCCGCTCCCCCGCCGCCGAGCAGGAGCCGCAGGTCGTCGACGCCGGCGATCTGGGGGGCCGCCTGCTCGACGAGCGCGACGTAGCCGCGCGAAGCGGCCCGCTCGAGGGCCGCCCGGTGGAGGGCGCGCACGTCGTGGGGGTCGCTCGGGCGCGCGGCCGCACGCACCGCGGCGAGGGCCTCGCGCGTCGCAAGCGGACCGCCATCCCATCCGGCCGCCCGCGCCCCGCCGGGCCCGTCGATCCCCGCGGCGGCCGCGAGGGCCGGCGAGACCAGCGCAGAGTGCACATCGACCCGCGTCAGGAGGACCTCGCGGCCGCTGGCCGCCCGGTCCAGCTCCGCGGCGCTTGGCAGCGCACGCTCGGCCCAGCCCGACTCGTCCCAGCCGTGCCCGAGCACGACCCCCGGCGTCGCCGAAGCGGCACGGGCGACGGCGTCCAGCAGCTCGGTGGCCGACCGCGCCGTCGAAAGATCGAGCGAGCGGAGCACGAGCCCGGTGTCCGCGATGTGCACATGAGAGTCGACGAAGCCCGGCGTCACGACCGCACCGTCGAGGTCGACGACGCGAACGTCCGGACCCGCGATGGACGTGGCCGCCTGCTCTCCCCCGACCCAGGCCACGGTACCGCCGTCGACGAGCATCGCCGACGCGAGGGGATCTGCGGTCGAGTACACCGAGCCGTTGCGGTACAGGGTGAGCTCGCGCTCGGAAGACATACGGGTGCCTTTCTGTAGGCGTCTGTTGACGGGGGACGGATGGCTCCGCCTCGAAGGGCCTTAGTCGGCGACGCCCGAGTACGCGACCACGCCGCGCTTGATGGCGTCGATCGCTGCGTGGCAGAGGCGCCGCACCCGCGGCTCGACTCCCGGGACGTCGGCGAGCTGGTCGAGCAGGTCGATGACCTGCTTGACCCAGCGGACGAAGTCGCCCGCCGCGAGCTCGGTGCCGGACAGGACGTTCTGCAGCTCGCGCCCGCGCGCCCACTTGTAGACGGGCCAGACGAGCCCGAAATCGGGCTCTGCCGTCCGGGGAAGCCGGTGCTGCTCCTCGACGCCCTCGAGGGCCGCCCACTCCCGCAGGATGGCATCCACGGCCACGTCGAGCGAGATGCTCGGCATCTTGGGCGGCAGCCCCGGCTCCTCGCGCTTCGCCTGATACACCAGCACGCTCGCAAGGGCCGCGAGTTCCGCCTCGTCCACGTCGTCGAACGCGCCCGCCCTGAGGGCGAGTGCGGTCAGCAGGTCTTTGTCGCCGTAGATGCGGCGCAGCTGCTGGCCGCGATCCGTCACGCGGACGTCGCCGTCTGCGGTGTCGAGGCAGCCGTAGAACTCGAGCACCTCGCACACGCGGTCGAACGTCTTGGCGATCGTGTTCGTCCGCCCCTGAATCTGCTCGACGATCCGATCCGTCTCGTGCCGCAGCTTGCTCCAGCGCTCGCCCCAGCGCGCATGGTCCTCGCGTTCGGCGCAGCCGTGACACGGATGGGCGCGCAGCTGGCGGCGGAGCTCCGTGATGCGGCGCTCGCTGTCCTCGTAGCCGGCGGCGAACGCGAAGTCCCGGCGGGCCCTGCGCTTGCGGCCCGGGGCGTCCGGGCCCTCCGAGCGGGAACGGTCGACGGCGTGGCGCATCGACGCGGCGAGGTCCCGCCGGTCCTTGGGCCGCTTGGGGTCGAAATGCTTGGGGATGCGGATTCTCGCGATCGGCTCCACCGGGCCCTCGAGGTCCTGGTAGCCGATCCGTCGGAGGTTGTGGTCGAACGTGAGGACGTGCGGGCGGGGCTCCCGGGCGTTCGTATCGACGGCCAGGACCACCGCCGACCCGCTCAGACGCCCCTCGGCGATCTCGACGACGTCTCCCGGCAGGAGGCGCGCGAGCGAGTCCACGGTCATGCTCCGCCGCATGCGGCCGGCCTCCCGTGACGCGTACTTTTCTGCCGCGGAGAGTTCGTCGCGCAAGCGCGCATATTCCGCGAAGTCGCCAAGGTGGCACTTCATGGCCTTCTCGTAGCCCGCGAGTGACTCCTCGCGCTCCCGGACCTGGCGCGCGAGGCCCACCACGGACCGGTCGGCCTGGAACTGCGCGAAGGAGCTCTCGAGGATGTCGCGGGCTCGCTTGCGTCCGAACTGCGCCACGAGATTGATGCTCATGTTGTAGGTGGGCCGGAAGCTCGAGTTGAGCGGATAGGTGCGGCGCGAGGCGAGGCCCGCGAGGGCGGTTGGATCGAGGCCAGGCCGCCACTGCACCACAGCGTGCCCTTCGACATCGATGCCCCGGCGACCTGCCCGGCCGGTCAGCTGCGTGTACTCCCCCGAGGTGATGTCGACGTGGGCCTCGCCGTTGAACTTCTCGAGCTTCTCGATGAGCACGCTGCGCGCCGGCATGTTGACGCCGAGCGCGAGCGTCTCCGTCGCGAAGACCGCCTTGACGAGGCCGGCCGCGAACAGCTTCTCGACCACTTCCTTGAACGTGGGCAGGAGCCCCGCGTGGTGCGCCGCGATACCGCGCAGGAGCCCGTCGCGCCACGACCAGAAGCCGAGCACGGCAAGGTCGGTGGGCGGGAGGTCCTTGGCGGCCTCGTCGATCGCCGCGGAGATCGCCGCTCGCTCTTCCGGCGTCGTGAGGTCAAGGCCTGCGTCGACGCACTGCTGGACGGCCGCGTCGCAGCCCATCCGCGAGAAGATGAAGTCGATCGCGGGAAGCAGGCCCTGCCGCTCGAGCGACTGGATCATCTGGGGCCGGCTCGCGCGCGTCCCCGCGAGCTGGACGCCGCCGTCGGACCCGCCGGGGCGACCGCCCGGGCGGCCCCTTCCCCCGTGCTGCCGATCGTCCCGCCGGCGCCCGCGGCCGCCATGGCCGAACCGGGTGCCGCGCACGGCCTGCGATTCACGGCGCGAGATCTCAACGAGCTCGGGGTTGACGGCGGTCAGCTCGCGCGGATGCTCCGCCGCGGAGCGAGTGGCCCGTGCGGGAGCCTCTTGGGCCTCAACGTCCTCCCCTGCGTCCCCCACGTGGTCGTGCGCGTCCGCGAGGTCGTCGAAGGACTGACGCGTGGCGAAGAGGTCTACGAGCCGGCGTCCGACCATGACGTGCTGCCACAGCGGAACGGGCCGATGCTCGGAGACCACAATCTCGGTCTCGCCCCGAACCGTGTCGAGCCATGCGCCGAACTCCTCGGCGTTCGAGACCGTCGCGCTCAGGGAGACGATCCTGACCTCTCGTGGGAGGTGGATGATGACCTCTTCCCACACTGCGCCACGGAACCGGTCGGCGAGGTAATGAACCTCATCCATGACCACGTAGCCAAGACCGTCGAGGGTCGAGGAGCCCGCGTAGAGCATGTTGCGGAGGACTTCGGTCGTCATGACCACCGCGGGTGCCTCACCGTTGACCGTCACGTCTCCGGTGAGGAGCCCCACCCGGTCCGTGCCGTACGCCTCGGACAGCTCCGCGTACTTCTGGTTCGACAGGGCCTTGATGGGGGTTGTATAGAACGCCTTGAGCCCCTTGCGGAGCGCGAGATGCACGGCAAACTCGCCCACGACTGTCTTGCCGGCCCCCGTCGGCGCCGCCACAAGGACTCCTCGGCCAGCCTCGAGAGCTCGGCACGCGTCCCGCTGGAACGGATCGAGAGGGAACGGGAGCTCGGCCGCGAAGGCCCCGAGTTCGGTCTTGGAGAAGGCCCGCCGTTCGGCGTCCAACGCGTATCGCTCGGCTGGGCTCAGATTCTCGGGGACGCTGGACATGAGTCCAGCCTAGAACTTGTCGAGGTCCTCGCGTGACGTAGGCGTATCCGCGGCGGCTTCCGATTCGACGGCGAGCTTCTCCTCGCGGCGCAGTCGACGCTTGTCCTGCAGGAGGCAGAGGCCGATCGCGGCGAAGAAGAGCGCCAAGAGCGGAACCGCGAGCATGAACATCGAGACCGCGTCAGCTCCAGGCGCGGCGAGGGCGGCGAGCACGAACACGGCGAACACCGTGATGCGCCATGCCTTGAGGATCGTCTTCCCGGCGAGGACGCCTGCTGCGTTGAGCCCGACGAGGACGACCGGCACGAGGAACGCGAGGCCGAGGAACAGCACCATGTGCGTGACGAAGTCGATGTACTCGCGCCCGTCGATCAGGTTCGAGAAGCCCGACGGCGTGAACTGGGTGAGCGCGCGCACCACCTGCGGCGTCACGCTCCACCCGACCCACACGCCCGCGAGGAACAGCGGAACTGCTGCGCCCATATAGCCGAGCGTGTAGCGGCGCTCCTTCACCGTGAGCCCGGGCATGACAAAGGCCCAGAGCTGGTAGATCCAGACCGGGCTTGCGAGGACGAGGCCGATCTGGATCGCGAGCTGGAGCTTGAAGTCGAACGGCGAGCCGACAGTCGAGAAGTTGACCCCGGAGATGCCGCCCGTGCGAGCCGCGATGTCCTTGACGGGCGTCTGCAGCGCCTCAAGGATCGGGTCGTACAGGAACCAGCCCGCAATCGCCCCAAGGAGCACGCCGATGGCCGACTTGATGAGCCGGTTCTTGAGCTCCCTGAGGTGCTCGAGCAGGGGCATCCGGCCTTCGGGATTGGCCTTCCGCCCCTTGGCGGCGGTCACGCTCAGGCGCGCTGGGACGGGCCGGCGGAGTTGCCGTCGCCCTCGTCAGCGCCCTTGGGCGGGATGACCTTGCCCTCGACGGGGCCCTCGCCTGACTTCGAGGAGGACGACGACGAAGACGACTTGCCGTCTTCGCTCCTCATCTCCTTGACCTCAGAACGCAGAATGCGCATGGACTGCCCGAGGCTGCGAGCCATGCCGGGAAGCTTGGGCGCCGCAAAGAGCAGAAGCGCCACAACGATGATGATGACGATAGGCCACGGGCTATCGAAGAGTCGTCCCACAAGAAGTCCTTTCCTTCTACTGCAAGTCTAGATGAGTCCGAGGTCACTCAGGGACTGCGCTTGCCCACGAGCTGCCCGGCGGGCAACGCGTCGGGCCCGGCGCGCGTCGCGCCGCTCTGATTTGCCGCGCCGATAGGCGCTTAGCATTTCGTCTGGATCCCCGAATACGGCGCTTCCAGGCGCGGGTCCGCTGGCCTCGCGCGGCGAGTCTGCGCCGTCGTCCGTTGCATCACGAAGCACCGGCCGCGCGCCTGAGCCGATCCCCGCGAGGCTCTCGCCTGCGTCGCTCAGCGTCCGGAGCGCCTTCCGCACGAGCCAGAAGCAGCCCAGCGCCAAGGCGACAGCGCTGCCGACCAGCAGCGCCGCCCACAGAAGGATCCAGAACCACCACGGCACGAGGAAGAGCCTATCCGTTCTGCGCCGCACGCAGCGCACGCATGAACCACGAACGCGCCGCCTCTACGGCAGCCTCCGGTCCCTCGAGCGCGACCGATCCCCCGAACTGCGCGAGGAACCGGGGAAGCCAATCGAGGCGAGCGACGCGCAGTCGGACGCGCCGGCCCCCGTCCTCGAGGTCGACGCCGTCGTATGCTCCGTACTCGTGCTCGACCCAGAGGGCCTCGGGAGCCAGCCGCAGGACGGCCTCGACGTCCGAGGCGCTCGGCTCGACGAGCCAGTCCTCCGCCCGCGGTGCGACCCCCTCGGGCAGAGGGAGCTGCTGGCTCGGCTCGAGTTCGACGATGCGGTCCACGCGGAACACGCGGCGCTCCTCGACCCGATGACAGTAGGCCTCGACGTACCACCGGTCGCCGTCCGAGCGCAGGGCGAGCGGATTGACGAAGCGCTCGGACCGCTCATCCTTGGTCGGGTTGAGATAGGTCAGCCGGAGCGTGGCGCCGTCCGCGACGGCGGCGCGCAGGACGGGCAGGAGCTCGGCGTTCCGCTGCGGCTCGGCCTTCACATCGATCTGTGGCACCGAGCGAGCGCCCTGGATCGTGGCCACGCCCACCTTCTCGGCGAGCGCCTCGAGCGCTGGCCGCTCCTCCGGGGAAGCCATCGGGAGCAGCGTCTGGAGGCCCAGTTGGAGCGAGAGCGCCTCCTCGATGCTGAGCCTGCGCGGGAGCGAGAGCTCGGGCGCGTTCGCGAGGCTCACGATGCCCTCGTGCACGTCCACCTCGATGCAGTCCTGCCAGCCGCCCAGGTCGGTGGGGCCCGAGTACTGCAGCACCGAAAGCTCTTGGGTGAGCTCCCGCTCCGTCATCCCGTATCTCGCTGCCGCCTCCTCGACCGCGACCGGGCCGCGGAGGAGGTATGGCACGAGGTCCACGATGCGGCTGAGCCGCTCGTCGGACGGCCTGGACCTGCGGGCCGCGGCAGCGGGCACCGGGAGCGCTCCCCCGCTCCCGAGGGCGGCGAGCGCGCCTTCGAACCGACGGACGACGGCGTCCGCGAGTTCCGCTGGCGACTCGACGACGAGGGCGTCGCCGAAGCCAGCCAAATAGTCCGCGGCCACGGTGAGATCCCGGAAGGCGTATTCGCCGACCTCCCAGCCGTCAGGTGCGTCGGATTCCACCGGCGTCCAGGCCGTGCGGAGTTCGAGCGCTCGGCCTTCGGCGATCCGAATCCTCGCGGAGCGGGTGGGAAGCGCGTCGAAGCCCTCGAGCTCGGCGTGGACTGCCCCTTCCGCGGGCGGGGCGAACGCGCCGTCGGCGCCGACGCCGATCCGGCCGCGAATCCTCGACAGGCGGAAGACGCGCGGGGCCCCGCGCCCGGTGTCGAACCCCACGAGGTACCACTGGCCGTAACGCTGCCCCAGTCCCCACGGCTGAACGCGGCGCTCTTCCTGCCGGCCGGTGCTCGTCGCGTAGTACTCGAAGGTCACCTCGGCTCGGCGAGAGGCGGCGTCGGCGAGGGCGGCGTAGCGAGGGTCGTCGACCCTCACGCGCGGCTGGACGAGCGACGGCGGCGAGTCCGGCAGCGCGCCCGCGGCCTCGAGCCGGCGGAGGGCCGCGCGCGCGGACGCGCCTGAGCGGGCGCCCTGCGTCGCGAGGCCGGCTAGGGCGAGGAGCTGCTGCTCCTGCGGCGTGAACTCGATCTCCGGCAGCCTGAAGTTGCGCGGATCGATGCGATAGAGCGACGTCGTGGCGCCACTGTCCTCGCGCTCGTAACCCTGGCGCTCCGCGACTTCGGCCCCGAGGGCCCGGAGGTCGGCCTTGTCGCGCTCGAATTGGCGCTCGACCGCCTCCCTGTCCCGCTCGGCTCCCGGAACCCACCCGTAGACGTCCCGGAGGAGGCGCTCGCGAGAGATGCCGAGTTCGGTGTGCAGGAGGGCGATCAGGAGGTTCAGGAGACGTTCGGTCTTCTTCTGGGACACATCGGCAGACTACCGGGAACGCCCGCGGGGCGCGGGCGGCTTGTGCCGCCCGCGCCCCACGGGATCTTCGGTCATGGTCGCGTCAGCGAACTCCGACGAGGTCGACCACAAGTCGAGCGTCAGCGAACTCCGACGAGGTCGACGACAAAGATGAGCGCCTCATTCGGCGCGATGACCCCGCCGGCACCGGCCGAACCGTAGGCGAGCTCCGAGGGGATCTCGAGCCGGCGGCGGCCACCGAGCTTCATGCCGAGAAGGCCCTGGTCCCAGCCCTGGATGACCTGGCCGACGCCCACGCGGAAGTCGAGCGGCCGGCCGTTGTTCCAGCTCGCGTCGAACTCCTCGCCGGTGGACCAGGCCACTCCCACGTAATGCGCGGACACGTTGTCGCCTGCGGCGACCTCGCGGCCCTCGCCCTCGATGAGGTCGACGATCTTCAGCTCCGCGGGCACGGGGCCTTCGGGGAAGTCGATCTCCGGCTTCTGCCGGTCATACTCACGCTGTCCGAAGGACATGATGTGTTCCTCTCTGTGGAATCGTGTCGGTGGGAATCGCGTCGGGGTGGCGGTGCGGCCGTTACTGGATGCCCAGAATGTCGACGACGAAGACCAGATCGCCCTTCGCCTGCCCCTGGCCCTGATCGCCATAGGCCTGGGCCGCAGGAATCACGAGGAGAACACGCGAGCCCACGGTTTTCCCGGTGAGCCCCTTCGTCCACCCCTCGATGACTTGGCCGAGCCCGAACGTCGCCGGGGTGCCGCGGTCAAAGCTCGAGTCGAACTTGGTGCCGTCCGAGAGGTTCACGCCCACGTAGTTGGCCACGATCGTATCCGTGGCCTGAACCGTGGCGCCCTTGCCCTTGATGAGGTCCTGCGAAACGAGCTGGGTCGGCTTCGCAGCGCCCTTGACGTCGATCTGCGGGACGCCCTTCGAGTCCTCGGTGACCTTGGGCAGCCCGGCCGGCGGCGTCACGGTGTCGCCAGACGGCTTGCTCAGCGGAGACGGAACGTCCTTCGCGTCGGTCACCTTGAGGATGAGGAGCGTCGTGGTCCCGTCGCCGCCCTGCTCGGCGCTCACGGGCGGGGTCGCGTAGGCGAGGTAGGAGCCGACCTTGGCACCGACAAGCGCGTTGTACAGCGCCGAATTCTGCTGCTTGAGGCTGTCGTCGACCGGAACCTTCTCAGGCTGGTCCTGGCTGAACGAGTCGCCGAGGGTGCTTCCGTCGGTCCCCTTGAGGGCGAGGACGCTCACGGTCGCGGACTGGCCCGCCTTCACGCGCGCACCAGATCCCTCCTGGACCATCTTGATCGTGAGGCTCGAAACCTTCAGCGGCTTGGTGAAGTCGACCGTCGGGGCCTTCGTGTCGTTGGCCGTCACCTTGAGCGAGCTCAAGGCGTTGACATCACCGGCGGACTGGCTGGTCGGCTCGCTCGACGACGAGCTTCCGGAGCTGCAGCCCGCCATGAGCAGCGCGAGCGGCAGCAAGAGCGCAATGAGTCGGCGCACTGATCTACTTCCTGTGGGGGTCCCCGCCACGGTCGTGGCGGAGGTAGAGGCCCATGGGCCGTCACTAGGGTAACGAGTCTGCCTGTGAAGGAGCCCTCACCCTCGCCGGATACCCTACCTTTCGGATGGAATCAGCCGGAAAACGGCCGGAGCGTCTCGAGCAGCTCGTCGACGCGCGAGTCCTCATTCGCGAACGGATCCTTGCACAGGATGGTGTGGTGTGCGCGGTCGTTGAGCTTGAGATGGACCCAGTCCACCGTGTAGTCGGCACCTGCGGCCTGGGCAGCCTGCACGAAGCGGCCACGGAGGCGGGCGCGAGTGCTCTGCGGCGGGGACTGGACGGCCGTCGCGATGTCCGAGTCGTCGACGAGCCTCGCGGCCGCCCCGCGACGCTGCAGGAGGAAGAAGAGCCCGCGCTCCGGGCTGATGTCGTGGTACGTGAGGTCGAGCTGTGCGACCCGGGCTGAATCGAGATCCACGTCGTTGCGAGAGCAGTAGGAGTCGATGAGCTTCTTCTTGATGGCCCAGTCCACCTCGGTGTCGATCCCGGACGTGTCGCCGGACTCGATCGCCGTGAGGGTGCGGTCCCACAGATCGAGGATGCGCGGGACGTGCGGCGTGTGCGCGCCGTACTGCTGGACGAACTGGCTCACCTTCTCGAGGTAGACGCGCTGCATCTCGAGCGCCGTGAGCTCCGAACCGTTGGCGAGGCGGACGACGGCGCGTCCCGACAGGTCGTGGGAGATCTCCCGGATGCTCCGGATCGGGTTCTCCATGCGGAGATCGCGCATGATGATCCCCGACTCGATCATGCGCAGCACGAGGTCCACGGTGCCGAGCTTCATCATGGTGGTCGTCTCCGACATCGTGGAGTCCCCCACGATGACATGCAGGCGGCGGAAGTGCTCGGCGTCGGCGTGCGGTTCGTCCCGGGTGTTGATGATGGGGCGCGATCGGGTGGTCGCCGAGGAGAGGCCCTCCCAGATGTGGTCGGCGCGCTGCGAGAACGCGTAGATCGGACCGTGGGGAGTGCGGAGGACTTTGCCCGCGCCGCACAGGAGCTGGCGCGTGACGAGGAACGGGATGAGGATCTCCGCGAGCCGGGAGAACTCGGTGCGGCGCGGGATGAGGTAATTCTCGTGGCTGCCGTACGAGTTCCCCGCCGTGTCCGTGTTGTTCTTGAAGAGGTAGACGCTTCCATCGAACCCCTCCTCGTGGAGCCGTTTCTGCGCCTCGTCGATGAGCTCTACGAGGATTCGCTCTCCCGCGCGGTCGTGCGCCACGAGCTGGGCCACGTCGTCGCATTCCGCGGTCGCGTACTCCGGGTGGGAACCGACGTCGAGGTAGAGCCTGGAGCCGTTGCCGAGGAACACGTTGGACGAACGCCCCCAGCTCACGACCTTCCTGAACAGGTAGCGCGCAACCTCCTCGGGGGCGAGCGGCCGGCCCTGAGGGCTCGAGTAGGCGATCCCGAATTCGGTCTCCACTCCAAAGATGCGGCGGTC
The DNA here is from genome assembly GCF_004919045.1 of Sinomonas albida. Classification (GTDB taxonomy): domain Bacteria; phylum Actinomycetota; class Actinomycetes; order Actinomycetales; family Micrococcaceae; genus Sinomonas; species Sinomonas albida. Next base: position 73,199 of record NZ_SWDW01000012.1, on the reverse strand, counting down.
CACGCGGCTCCTTCCGTGAGCGAGGATGGCCTAACCGGCGACGGTCAGGACAGACGATGCAACCTGGCTAGATGGGTCCCGTCAGGAGCTCATGGAGCTCGTCGGGCCCGATGCGGCGGAACGCGCGCCGGGCGCCCCGCTCGGTCTCGGAGTTGCGGTCGAGCACGGCGACCTCGAGGCTCAGCTGCGTCTCGGTGCGATCCTCGCGCAATGCCTTCGCTGCGAGCTGGATCGCCTCCGCGAAGGAAGCCTCCGCGCTCCACCCGTCGATGACAGCCTCGGCAACCCGCTCGGCCGCGCCGCCCATCACGACGAAGCGGCGCTCGTCGGCGATCGATCCGTCGAAGGTGAGACGGAAGAGATGGTCGGAGCCGACGTCGTGCCCCACCTCGGCCACGGTGAGCTCGACCTCGAACGGCTTCTGCTCTGCGGTGAAGACAGCGCCGAGGCTCTGGGCGTAGACGCTCGCGAGCCCGCGGCCCGTGACGTCCACGCGGTCGTACGAATAGCCGCGGACGTCGGCGTACCTCACGCCCGCCTGACGAAGGCTCTCGAACTCGTTGTACTTGCCGACGGCCGCGAACGCGATCTTGTCGTAGATCTCGCCGATCTTGTGGAGTGATGGGGACGGATTCTCCGCGACCAGGGCGATCCCGTCCCGGCAGCTCAGCACGGCGACGGAGCGGCCTCGCGCGATGCCCTTCCGTGCGAAGTCCGCCCGGTCCTTCATGATCTGCTCGGGCGAGACGTAGAACTGCTGCGTCATCTCAGGCCTCTCGTCCGGCGATGCTGCGTTGCTCGAAGATGTCTCCCGCCACCCGCGCCAGCTCGTGCTCCGGCGCCCGCCGGTGCCCCGTCCGGGTCACCGTGTACACGACCGGCCAGAGCTGGCGGACAGGATCGGGGCCGCCCGTCGCGGAATCGTCGTCGGCCGCATCGAACAGCGCCTCGACACCGACGCGCACGGCCTCGGCCTCGGAAAGCCCCGGGCGCCACAGCTTCTTGAGGGCGCCGCGTGCGAAGACCGAGCCGGAGCCCACCGAATGGTGCTCGAGCTCCTCGTAGCGCCCGCCCGTGACGTCGTAGGAGAACAGCCGGCCCATGCTCTGTTCGAGGTCGAATCCCGCGAAGAGCGGGACCACGGCGAGTCCCTGGAGTGCGAGGCCGAGGTTCGAGCGGATCATCGCGCCGAGCCGCGTGGCCTTGCCCTCGAGACTCAGCAGCGTGCCCTCGATCTTCTCGTAATGCTCGAGCTCGACCTGGAAGAGGCGGACGATGTCGACCGCGAGGCCCGCCGTCCCGGCGATGCCGAGTACCGAGTACTGATCGGCCGGGAAGACCTTCTCGATGTGTCGGCTCGCGATCATGCTCCCCATCGTCGCGCGGCGATCGCCGGCCATGAGGACGCCGCCCGCGAAGGACATCGCGACGACCGTCGTGCCGTGCGGCGCCAGATGCGAGGCGTCCGTGGGCAGGACTCGGTTGGAGGGCAGCAGTTCAGGGCGTGCCGCCGCAAGATGCTCGGTGAAGGACGAAGTCGCTTGCGCCGCGACTCGTTCCGCGAGGAAGTCGTTCATCCCGGCGCCTACTGGCCGCCCTTCTGGACGAACCCGCGGACGAATTCCTCGGCGTTGCTCTCGAGGACGCCGTCGATCTCGTCCAGAAGGTCGTCCACGCCCTCCGTCGCCTCGGACGCCTGGGGTGCAGCCGGCGCCGGCGTGCCCGGCTCGACGTCTTCGGCTTCATCCCGTGACTGGCTGCTCTTCTGCTCCTGACCGGCCATAGCCGCCTCCTTGCGTCGAGCTCGCCGCCTCTGCAGCGGGCTGTGAAACCTATACTGTCACTCTTTCATGCGGGCGGATCCTCCCGCGGGAGCGGGCCTCCGCGCTAGGTGTGGCGCTCCCCCAGGAGGGCCGTGAGAAAGCCCTCGATGCTCGGATGCTCCTCGAACAAAGCCTCGGTGAGAGCCCTAGTCCCACGCAGCGGCTCACGCGTGGGGACGCGCTGAAGGCGGTAGCTCCCCGGCGGCGAGAACACGACCGAGTCCCAGCTCGCGCTCGCGACATTCGCAGGGAAGCGCTGGATGCTCTTCCCTCGGAACCAGGCACGAGTGTCTGCGGGCGGGTCAATCGACGCGCGCGCGATGTCGACGTCCTCGACCAGGCGCTCGAGACTCCCCTTCGAGAGCAGGCGGTGCGCGAGGCCGCGCTCGGGGCGGACGTCGGACCACTGGATGTCCACGAGCCCAAGCCGAGCATCGTCCCACGCGAGGCCGTCCCGCGCACGGTAGCCCTCGAGCACCCTCTGCTTGGCAGCCCATTCGACGTACCCCGCCGCTGCGTCCGGCCCCGACTCAAGGTCGGTGAGCGCGCGCTCCCACAGTCGGAGGACCGCGGCCGTGTGACCGTCTCCACCGTGCTCGGCCGCGACGCCGGCATCGGCGGCGAGCTTGGCGGCAGCCTCGAAATAGACCCACTGCAGCTCGAGCCCCGTGAGCCGGCGGCCATCCAGCAGCCGCACCGTCTCCCGGAGCCCGGTGTCGTGGCTGAGCCGGTGCATCGCGGCAACCGGCTCATGGATCTCGACCGCCGGGCAGGCGCCGGCCTCGATGAGGCTGAGCACCATTGCCGTGGTCCCGAACTTGAGGTAGTTGGCCACGTGGCTGCAGTTCGCGTCGCCCACGATGACGTGGAGGCGCCGGTACTTGTCGGCCACAGAGTGGGGTTCGTCCCTCGTGTTGATGATCGGGCGGCGCATCGTGGTCTCAAGCCCGACCTCCGCCTCGAAGAAGTCGGCCCGTTGGCTGATCTGATAGCCGGGGGTGCGGCCGTCCTGGCCGATTCCAACTCGTCCCGCCCCGCACATGAGCTGCCGCGAGACGAAGAACGGCGTGAGGCCCTTGACCAAGTCGGCAAATGGGACGGCCCGCGGCACGAGGTAGTTCTCGTGGGATCCGTACGAGGCGCCCTTGCCGTCCGTGTTGTTCTTGTAGAGGTTGATCGGCCCGCGCTCCTGATCGCCCGCGAGGACTCGCACGGCCGCGAGCACCACGACGTCGCCCGCCGCGTCCCACGCCACGGCATCGAGCGGGTTCGTGACCTCGGGGCTCGAGTATTCGGGGTGCGCGTGGTCGACGTAGAGCCGCGCACCATTGCCCAGCACTAGGTTCATGAGGGCGGGTTCCTGGTCCCCGTCGAGCTCGAGCTCGGCCGGACCATGTGCGAGGGCCACGCCCTCAGCCGTCAGGACAGGCTCCATGTCCGTCAGGAGATCCGGATGCGCCTGAGTGCGCCGCACCGACCACCCGCGGGCGTCGCGCAACGGCGTCTCGTCCGTGTAGTCCCAACCTGCCCCCGGCGAGGCGTGCAGGCGTTCGCGCGTGAGCTTCGCATAGGACGCGATCACCTGCGAGGACAGGTACGTCGCATTGGCGCCCGGAGCGGACGGCGCGTGGATGCCGTATTCAGTCTCCGAGCCCATGACGCGCAGCGCCCCGCCGGCCGGCAGTCCCTCGGGTCCGTGGTCAGTGCTTGACATGTCACTCCCCCTCGCGACCCAGGGTCACAGGTACTGGCCCGTGCTCTGCGCCGTCTCGATGGACTTTCCGGGCTCACTCCCGCCTTTGCCCTGCACGATCGTGCGGATGTAGGTGATGCGCTCGCCCTTCTTGCCTGAGATCCGCGCCCAGTCGTCGGGGTTCGTCGTATTCGGCATGTCCTCGTGCTCGCGGAATTCGTCGGCCACAGCCCGGAGCAGGTGCTCCACGCGGATGCCCTTCGAGCCCGTCAGCAGGAGATCCTTGATCGCGGACTTCTTGGCCCGGTCCACGACGTTCTGGATCACGGCCCCCGAGTTGAAGTCCTTGAAGTAGAGGATCTCGGTGTCGCCGTTGGCGTACGTCACCTCGAGGTACTCGTTGACCTTGTCGGTCGAGTACATGGCCTCAACCGTGCGCTGGATCATCATGTTCACCGTGGCCGACCGGTCACCGCCGTGCTCAGCGAGATCCGACGCGTGGATCGGAAGCTCCTCCGTGAGGTACTTCGAAAAGATGTCCGCTGCGGCCTCGGCGTCGGGACGCTGGATCTTGATCTTGACGTCCAGGCGGCCGGGTCGGAGGATCGCCGGATCGATCATGTCCTCACGGTTGGAGGCGCCGATGACGATGACGTTGTCGAGCCGCTCGACGCCGTCGATCTCACTCAGGAGCTGAGGGACGATCGTGGTCTCGACGTCGGATGAGACACCCGTACCACGCGTGCGGAACAAGGAGTCCATCTCGTCGAAGAAGACGACCACGGGGCTTCCGTCCGAAGCCTTCTCCCGGGCCCGCGAGAAGATCAGGCGGATGTGCCGCTCGGTCTCCCCAACGTACTTGTCGAGGAGCTCGGGACCCTTGATGTTGAGGAAGTAGCTCTTGATGTCCTGGCCACCGGCCCGCTCCATGGCCCGCGCAGCGAGCGAGTTCGCCACGGCCTTCGCGATGAGCGTCTTGCCGCAGCCCGGAGGGCCGTACAGGAGGATGCCCTTGGGTGCCTTCAGTCCGTGCTCGCGGTACAGGCCCGGGTGCAGGAACGGGAGCTCCACGGCGTCACGAATCTGCTCGATCTGGGACGCGAGGCCGCCGATGTCGTCGTAGCTGATGTCGGGGACCTCTTCGAGGACGAGATTCTCGACCTCGGACCGTGGCACCTTCTCGAGCGCCGTCTGCGTGCGATTGTCCACGGACACGGCATCGCCGACGCGGAGCTGCTCGAGCAGGAGCGGGCCCGAAAGGCGCACGACTCGTTCCTCGTCGCCGCGCCCGATCACGAGGACCCGGTCGGCGCCGAGGATCTCCTTGACGGTCACAAGCTCGCCCGAACGCTCGTAGCCGAGTCCCGCGACCACCTCGAACGCCTCGTTGAGCAGGACCTCCTGCCCGACGCTGAGCTCATTGAAGGCCACGAGGGGGCTCAGCCCGACCCGGATCTTGCGGCCGGCCGTCACCACGTCCGCGCTCTCGTCCGTGACGGCGGCAGCAGCGCCTCCGGCCGGGCGGCGGCGGTTGAGCTGGACGACCGTCCCGTAGCTGTAGGGCGGCTGGCCCTCGTGCTCGAGGGCGGACTTGAGCCGCACGATCTCGGTCTTCGCCGTCTGGAGCATCTCGGCCATGCGGGTGTTGTTGGACGTGGCTGCGGAAAGCTGCCGGTCCACCGCCCGAAGCTTGTCCCGGAGGACATTGACCTGACGCTCGAGGACTCCCACCTGCTCCGCGCTCATGCGGGCGGCGTCCTCGCGCCCAGCTCCAGTCCCCTCGCGCTCTTCCATGACTCTCACACCCTCTCGTGGCTCGGAATGTTCCGATACTTCGACACTAGCCCCACTGTGTCCCGAGCAAACGACTCTGAGAACAAGAGACGCTAAGCGTTACATTGACGCAACGTTTGAGCGGCGTGAAAGCATCCGGGCGGGAAAGCTCAGTCTTCTTCGGCTCGTCCAGCCCTTGCATCTCGGGCCGCCCGGCGCAGCTTCCGATCTGACACTTGGCGCTCGCCGACGGACTCGGGCGTCCACGCATTGAGGTCCTCTTGGGTGAACTCCGTCTTGACACGCTTCTTCCGCACGAGCGGCTCGACGCCGTCGGCGAGCCGCCGCGCGACGAGAAGGAAGCCAGTGTGCCCGACCATGCGGTGCTCCGGCCGCACCGCTAGCCCCTCGAGGTGCCACCCGCGGACCATCGACTCCCACGCATCGGGTTCCGTGAAGCGCCCGTCGGCCCTGATGGCCTCGGCCGTGCGCGACAGCTGGGTCGCCGTCGCGACGTAGTTGATCCAGACGCCCCCGGGAGCGAGGACGGTGGCCACCGCATCGAGGCACTCCCACGGGGCCAGCATGTCGAGCACCACGCGGTCGACACTTCCAGGCTCCTCGGCCTTGACGACCTCGTCCTGGAAGTCCCCCAGCGAGATGCGCCACGCGGGATGCGGTCCGCCGAAGATCGTCTCGACGTTCCCGCGCGCGATGTCGGCGAATTCCTGGCGCCGTTCGAACGAATGGAGGTAGCCGCCGTCGCCCACCGCCCGCAGGAGCGAGATCGACAGTGCGCCCGAGCCGACCCCCGCCTCGACCACGCGGGCGCCTGGGAAGACGTCTGCCATCGTGACGATCTGGCCCGCGTCCTTGGGGTAGACCACGGCCGCGCCGCGCGGCATCGAGAGCACGAAGTCAGACAGGAGGGGGCGGAGGGCCTGATACTGGTGGCCCGCGGTATTGGTGACGACCGAGCCGTCCGGAAGGCCGATGACGGCGTCGTGGTTCAGGAAGCCCTTGTGGGTGTGGAACGCTCCCCCTGCCTCGAGGGTGATCGTGTTCATCCGTCCGCGCTCGTCCGTGAGCTGCACGCGCTCGCCGACTCGGAACGGCCCGCGGCGCATCGCGGCTCCGGTCGGCTCCGGGACGAGCGCGGAGGAGGACGGCGTGCTGCTGTGGGTCATGGTTTCCTTCTTGCTGGATGCGGGTGCGCGGGAGGCGACGCTGCCGCTAGCGAGCGGGCCGGCCCGAGATGGCCGCGACGACGGCGCGCTGGCTGAGCAGCCCGACGACGCGTCCCGTGGCGTCGACGACGGCGTATTCGGTGCCCTGGAGCTGGGCGAGGTATTGGACGAGCTCTTGGCCCCCGGCACTCTCGGGAACGTAGGCGCCCGGCGCGAGCGCATAGCCCACGGCGGTCACCGGGGTGCTCGCGCGGGCCGGCTCCGGGACGCGCGCGATGGCCGTGGGGTCGACGACGCCTTGCGGCTTGCCGTCCGGCGCACAGAGGACGACGACGACGCCCTGGCCCGCGCCTGCCTCGACGGCCTGCTCCACGGTGGCGAAGTTGGGCACGCCCACGGCGGCGACGGCGAGCTGGCCTGCCACGACGTTGGGAAGGCGGCTGCGGAACCCCGCGTTGCGGATGGAGGCGCTGGCTCCCTGCCAGAGGAAGGCCGCGACGAGCAGCAGCACGAGCGTGAACGAGATGTCGATGCCTTGACCCTGCAGCCACGGCAGCACGAGGCCGAAGAAGACGATGGCGGCCACGACCACGCGTCCGGCCCAGCCGGCCGCGATCGTGCCCCTCTCCTGGGACCCCGTGAGGCGCCACACGATGCTCTCGACAAGGCGACCGCCGTCAAGCGGCAGGCCGGGAAGGACGTTGAAGACCCCAATGAGGAAGTTCGCCCACATGAAGATGTTCGCGAGGATTGCCGCGACGCCGGTCGGCTCGGCAGCGTTGATGAGGATCCATGCGGCACCTGCGAGCACAAAGTTCGCCGCGGGACCCGCGAGCGCCACGACCACCGAGCGCCCTGGGGACGCCGTGAAGGTCTCGAACTGCGTATGCCCGCCCCACAGGTTGAGCACGATCTTCTGGCTCGGCCAGCCGAACGCCCGCGCGCTCAGGGCGTGCGCGAGCTCGTGGATCAGTACCGAGACCAGGAGCAGCACGGCGTAGGCGAAGGCCACAAAGTAGGCCCCTGTTCCGAGCTGCGGCTCGCGCGCTGCGAGCGTGGGGCCGTAGACGACCACCGTGAAGCCCGCAATGAGGAACCACGAGTAAGCGAGGTATACGGGGACCCCTGCGATCCGTCCCAGCGGGATCCCGTCCCGCGACCGTCCCTCTGCGGCGTGGCGCTGGCCCTCGGGGTTGCGCTGGCCTTCGGGGTGCGGCTGGCCCTCGGGGTTGGGCTGGCCCTCGGGATTGGGCTGGCCCTCGGGTCCGGCACTCATGCGTGCCCCTGCCCGGCCAAGGTCGACGTCGCGCGCTCGAGGAGGGCTGCGACGTCGTCAACGGTGCGGCCCTCGAGGGTGGACCACTGGGCGGCACCCAGCTCGGCGGGGATCGCCACGGCGTTGGGCACCACAATCGTGGTGAGTCCCGCGGCCACGGCCGAGGTCGCGCCCGGGAGGGAGTCCTCGATGGCCACGCACTGGGACGGTTCGAGGTCCGCAAGTGACGCCGCCAGGTGGGCGAAGCCGGCGAGGTACGGCTCGGGGTCAGGCTTGCCGCGAGACACGCTGTCGCCCGTGATCACCGCGCGGAACGTATCCGCCGGAAGATGGGCGAGGATGCGCTCGACCATGGGCCGCTCGGACATCGTGACGAGGGCGCATTCAACCCCCGCGCCGCGCAGCGCGTCGAGGAGTTCGCGGACGCCCGGGCGCCAGGGAACAGCCTTGGCCAGCTGCTCGATCACCCTCGCCGTGAGGCGGTCGATGATCTCCCTGATCTCGAGCTCCACCCCGGCTTCGCGGAGCATGGCCGCCGACGTCGGAAGTGCCTGCCCCACGAGACGCATGGCCTGTTCGTGGCTCCACTGGCCGCCGAACGACTCCACCAGCTCGTGCTCGGCCACGATCCAATAGGGCTCGGTGTCGACAAGGGTTCCGTCCATGTCCCAGAGGACGGCACGCAGACGGGCAGCGTCGAGTTCGTCGGGAAGGCGCATATGAACCAGTCTACGGGGACGGGCAGGGTGTCCTCCCTCCGCGAAACTCGGGCCTGCGCCTCGGAACCACCCTGCGAACCGGGCCGCTTGGTCATAGGCTGGAGCGATGAACGAGTTCGACGCCGACGCTCCGGCTCCCCACCTCGGCCTCTTCCCGCCGCCCGCCGAGGGCGAGCGGGTCACGGTCATGCTCGCGGCCTTCGAGGGGTGGAATGACGCGGGCGAGGCGGCGAGCGAGGCGGTGCGGGCTATCAAGCGGCAGTTCGGTGCCCAGAAGGTCGGGGCGATCGACGCCGACGACTACTACGATTTCCAATTCACCCGGCCCACCGTGCGCCGCTCCGGGTCCGGCCGGCGCAGAATCCGCTGGCCCTCTACTCGCGTCTCGACTGCGCGCCTCGACGACTACCCCATCAACCTCGTCTTCATCCAGGGCACCGAGCCGTCGTACCGCTGGCGCGCCTTCACGGAAGAGCTCATGGAATACGTCGAGGATCTCGACGTCGACTATCTGATCGTGATCGGCGCTCTCCTCGCGGACGTCCCGCACAGCCGCCCCATCCCTGTGACCGCGACGAGCGAAGCGGGAGACCTGCGCGAGAGGCTCAACCTCGAGGCGTCGCAGTATGAAGGCCCGACGGGGATCGTGGGCGTCTTCGCCGACGCGGCGGACCACCACGGGATCCCCACGATCTCTCTGTGGGCGGCCGTCCCGCACTACGTGGCCCAGGCGCCGTCGCCGAAGGCACAGCTTGCGCTCATGCACCGGATCGAGGAGATGGTCCAGATCCCGCTCGAGACGAATGAGCTCGCCGAGGACGCGGAAGCCTGGGAACGCGGGGTCAACGAGCTCGCGACTGAGGACCCCGAGATCGCTGCGTACATCCAGCAGCTCGAGGAGGCCAAGGACACCGCGGACCTGCCTGAGGCCACCGGCGAGTCGATCGCGCGCGAGTTCGAGCGCTACCTGAAGCGCCGGGGCAAGGAGGGTGGCGCCGCCACCTGAGCAGGAGGCCGCTCAGGCCGTGCGGCGTCCGGGGCCGTGGGCCCGGCGCGAGCGTCCCTTAGAGCCGGACGCCCAGGAGGGCGTCCAGCGCAGCGGCGACCAGTTCGCCGTCGGCCGCTTCACCCGCCCGAGCAGCCACGGCGTCGTCGGCCCACTTGTCGACGGCGGCGAGCGCGCGCGGCGCATCGAGATCGTCCGCGAGGGCCTCGCGGATCTCTGTGAGCAGGAGCTCCGCCGAGCCCCTCGGCGCCTGCGGCACGGCCTCGCGCCAGCGCGCGAGCCTGGCCTTCGAGCTCGCGAAGAGCTCTGCGGTCCACTCCCAATCGGAGCGATAGTGGTTGGCGAGGATCGCGAGCCGGATGGCCTGCGGCTCCTCCCCCGCTGCCCTGAGCCTCGAGACCAGGACGAGGTTGCCCAGGGACTTGCTCATCTTCTGGCCGTCGAGCCCCACCATGCCCGTGTGGGCGAAGTGCTCGGCCAGGGGGACGTGGTGCAGCGACCAAGCGTGGCCAGCCCCCATCTCGTGGTGCGGGAACGCGAGGTCCGAGCCTCCGCCCTGGACCGTGAACGGGGCGGGGAGGAAGCGCTGTGCGATGACCGTGCACTCGATGTGCCAGCCAGGGCGTCCTCGGCCAAGGTTGCCGCCGTCCCAGTGCGGCTCGCCGAGGCGGGCCTCACGCCACAGGATCGGATCGAGGGGGCTGTGCTTGCCGGGCCGCTCGGGGTCGCCGCCGCGCTCGCCGAAAACCTCGATCATCTCGGCGACCGTCATGTGCGAAACGGTGCCCAGACGCCACGCTTCCGGCGAGTCCGCGCGGCGCGTGGCTTCGGTGACGTCGTAGTAGACGTCGCCGTCGGGCTCGCCTTCCGCGCCCGCCAGCTGGTACGCGAGGCCATCCTCGAGAAGCCGCTCGACCTCCGGAACGATCCACGGGATTGACTCGACGGCACCGATGTAGTGATCCGGGGCGAGGACGTTGAGCGCCTCCATGTCCGTCTGGAACAGCTCGATCTGCTGCTTCGCGAGGGTGCGCCAGTCGACGCCCGTCGCGTCGGCGCGCTCGAGAAGCGGGTCGTCGACGTCGGTGGTGTTCTGGACGTAGGCGACCGTGCTCCCGGCGTCCCGCCACACCCGGTTCAGGAGATCGAACGCGACGTAGGTTGCGGCGTGGCCGAGGTGGGTCGCGTCATACGGCGTGATCCCGCAGACGTAGAGCGACTGCTGGGGTGCCTCGGGGAGCTCGGCCATATCCTGGCTCGCCGAATCCCACAGGCGGATCTTCCCGCTCTTGCCGGGGAGGGAGGGGATCGGGGCCTGGCGCCAAGTCTTCACGCGACAAGCCTAGTGCTCCGGGCAGAGCGGCTCGAAACCGGCGCCCGATGCGGGCGCTAGCCCTCCTCCTCGTCCCCGTCGTCCAGGAGATCGATGGGGAGGTCCTCGCCGTAGGCGTCGTAGAGGGCATCGGAATAGGCCTCGAAGGCGTCCGCCACGGCAAAGTAGGCGGCCTCCACCGCGGGGTCGTCGTCACCGCGACGGGACGACGCCGCCACGAGGTGCTCTTCGAGCGCCGCCGTGAGCGAACCGAGTGCCACGCGAGGGTCGATGCTCATGGGCCCACGGTAATCTGATTCGAAGGGACTGCCTAGATCGCCGGATGGCGCAACAGGACACTCAGGAGGAAGCGAGGGCCATGAAGGAACGGATCCTCGGCCCGGGCCCGGCCAACAGCGCCACCAACGGCAAGTACGAGTACCTCGTGCTCTCCGTCAAGCCCGGCGAGTCGATCGCGGAGGCGCGCCAGCGCGTGCGGGAGCACTCCGAGTACGGCAAGTGGGAGCTCGAACGCAGCCGTCTCTACATGGGCGGCGGCCGGAGATACTGGCTGCGCCGCAGGGTCATCGCCGTCGAGCGGACGGCCTAGCTCAGTTCCTCCCCACGGCCGGATCCTCAAGCGGCCCCAAGAGCGCATTCGCCACGGTCGCGTGAGCCGACTCCGGATCCGACGGGTGGTACTGGCCCGCGACCACGTCCCGGTAGAGCCGCTGGAGCTCGCTGGAACGGAAATAGCCTCCGCCGCCGCCCACCCGCATCGCGACGTCCACAACGGCCCGCGCCGTTTCGGTCGCGCGGTGCTTGAGCCCACTGAGGGCGGGGAACCACGCCGCTCCGCGGTCTACGAGCCCGTCCACGTCTTCCGCGACCCGCTCGAGCTGCGGGAGGACGCCGTCGACCGCCATCGCCGCATCGGCGAGCTGCCACCGAATGTCCGGGTCCTGGGCGTAGGGGCGGCCGCCGTTCTTGAGGGACTTGCGCCGATGGGCTGCCTCGACCCCGAGTGCGAGCGCCCGTTCAGCGATTCCCGTGTAGACCGCCGCGAGCAGCGTCTCGAACACGGCGAAGATGCCGAAGATGAGCAGGTCGGGATTCGGCCCGACGGGGAGGCGCCGGACGATTCGTTCTTCGGGCGCGAGCGCGCCCTCGAGAAGGGTGGTGCAGGACTGGCTCGCGCGCATGCCGAGCGTGTCCCAGTCGTCCAGTTGACGCCACCCAGGCTCGTCGCGACGGATGAACCCGTAGACGAGCTGGGGCTCCTGGCCCGTCGAGTCCTTCCCGAACGTCCCCATGCGTGTCCAGACCGGCGCGAGGCTCGTGAAGACCTTCGTACCCGTGAAGCGGACGCCCCCGCCGGGCTGCGGCTCGGCCGCCGTCACGGAGTCGAACAGGACCGAATCGTTTCCTGCCTCCGAAATACCGAACGAGAAGACCTCCCCGGCCGCAGCCTCGTCGAGCACGAAGTCCAGACTCGCATCGCCGCGCGCCCCGAAGACGCGGGCCACTCCGGTCCACACGAGGTGCATGTTGACCCCGAGCGCGGTGGCCGGCGCGGCCGCCGCGAGCCGGCGCTGAAGACGCACGACGTCGGCAAGGCTGGCTCCCAGCCCGCCCGCGGCTTGGGCGACGAAGGCCTTGAGATAGCCGGCCTCGACGAGCTCATGGAAGTCCTCGTGGAAGAACTCGTTGCGCTCGTCGTAGCCCGGCGCACGAGCGCGGATGCGGTCGATGAGCCCATCGGGCAGGACGCTGGCTGGGTCGAGGCTCACGCCGACTCCTCTCGGTTGCGGCAAGCTGGCTTGGCCTTGCCTTACCTGGCCTTGCCTTGCCGTGGCAGGCGCCGGGCTGTGGGCTGGAGGCCCAGGCCCTCAGTACGTGGTGAGCAGGCGGCGCAGGACCCTTGCGCCGAAGCGGAGAGACTCCTCCGGGACCCGCTCGTCGACCCCATGGAACATGCCGGCGAAGTCCAGCTCGGCGGGCAGCTGCAACGGTGCGAAGCCATAGCCGGTGATGCCGAGGCGGCTCAGCGACTTGTTGTCCGTGCCGCCGGACAGCGTGTACGGAAGGACGGGCGCGCCGGGGTCTTCGGCCTGGAGCGCGCCGACCATCGACTCGACCAAGGCACCCTCGAACGGAGTCTCGAGCGCCACGTCGTGGTGCACATAGGAGAAGTCGACGCCCTCCCCCGCAAGCTCCTTGATCTTCTCGAGCACGAGCTCGTCCTGGCCCGGGAGCGTCCGCACGTCGATGCGCGCTTCAGCGCTGCCCGGAATGACGTTTTCCTTGTAGCCGGCCCTGAGGATCGTGGGATTGGACGTGTTCTGGAGCGTCGCCCCGACGAAGCGCGCGAACGTCCCGAGTTCCTTCAGGAGGATCTCCGGATTGTCGCGGTCGAACTCAACGCCGGTGAGCTCGGTGACCCCGTCCAGGAACCGTCGTGTCGTGTCGGTCAGCTCGATCGGCCACGTGTGCTCGCCGATCCGGCTCACGGCCCGGGCGAGACGCGTCACGGCGTTCTCAGTGTTGGTCTGGGAGCCATGGCCGGCGCGCCCCGAGGCGGTGAGCTTGAGCCACGAGAGGCCCTTCTCCGCGGTCTGGAGCATGTAGGTGCGGCGCCCGCCGATCTCAGCAGAGAAGCCGCCCACCTCGCTGATGGCCTCTTTCGCGCCCTCGAACAGCTCGGGCCGGTTGTCCACCGCCCAGCGGGCGCCGTACGCGCCGCCGGCCTCCTCGTCGGCGAACATCGCGATCACGAGGTCGCGGCGCGGTCGGGTCCCCGTGCGCTGGAGCTCACGAACCACGGAGAGGACCATCGCGTCCATGTCCTTCATGTCGACGGCGCCGCGCCCCCAGATGAGCCCGTCCTTGAGCTCGGCCGCGAACGGGTCGACGGTCCAGTCGTCTTTCTGGGCGGGGACTACGTCGAGGTGGCCGTGGACCACGAGGGCGCTGGCCGTGGGGTCGGTGCCCTCCAATCGCGCGACAACCGAAGCACGTCCCGGCGCCGATTCGAAGACCTCCGCGTCGAGGCCGACGTCCGTGAGCAGTCCCGCCGCATATTCGGCTGCCGCGCGCTCGCCCGGGCCGGACCCGTCACCGAAGTTGCTCGTGTCGAACCGGATGAGGTCCTGGCAGATCTGGACCACCTCGTCCTCGGCGCGAAGCGGGCTTTCGGCTGGGCGGTCGATCATGCAAGCTCCTCGGCGACGACGGTTCGATGAGGCCCAGCCTAGCCTTCGGCCCCAGCGGGCAAACGGCGCCCCGGCTGATTTCTTCCGCGGGCCCAGATCGTGTAGAGTTTTCTTCGCTGCCCGGGAGGGAATCGCACCATGCGAACACTTCCTGGAGCCTACCTGCGCGGGTGGCGGAATGGCAGACGCGCTAGCTTGAGGTGCTAGTGCCCGATTAGGGCGTGGGGGTTCAAGTCCCCCTCCGCGCACAAAGGGAAATGACCCCCAACCTGGAAGACATTCTCAGGTTGGGGGTCATTTTTTTGCCTGACGTGCCGCAGGGGCAACGGCTCAATCAGTCTCAGTGCTCGTCGTAGTGGTCGCCGTGGGCGGCGTGCTTGTGCCCTGCGTGGACGTAGTCAAGGTGATCGCCATGCTGGACGGCCTCGTGGCCGCAGTCCGGGCCGTGCTGGTGCTCGGCGGTTGAGTGCTCGGCGACGGACTCGTGCTCGTCGTAGTGGTCTCCGTGCAGGGCGTGGTGGTGGGTTCCGTGGACATAGTCGAGGTGGTCGCCGTGCTGGACGGCCTCGTGGCCGCAGTCAGGGCCGTGCTGGTGGTCTGTGACGGAGTGCTCAGCGTGGGTTTCGGTCTCAGGCATGATGGGTCTCTTCCGATTCAGTCTCGACGCCGCCCGTCGGCGCCTCCTGTGCATGGACGAGGGCGTCTGCGATGACGTGGCTGATGTGGTGGTCGGCCACGTGGTAGGTCACTTCCCTCCCGCTCCGCTCGGCCCGGACCAGGCCGGAGAGGCGGAGTGTCCGCAGATGCTGTGAGACCAGGGGCTGGGACAGTCCGCTGGACTCGGACAGGGCTCCGACTGTCTGCGCCTGCCTGCCGAGAAGGACCAGCAGGCGGAGCCTTGACTCCCCACTGAGGACCTTGAACAGCTTCGCTGCGCCGGCCAGTGCGGAACCGTCGTCCATGTCTCAAAGCCTAGGCACACGTATAAACAGTTGGCAATACATGCATGAATGAAAGTGCCCGCCGCGGAAGCGTTGTTGCTCGGAACCAGTAGCTGCCAGTAGCAGTGGGGTCAGTTGCCCGACCGGCTTGCGGCTGGCCGGCTCTGGGGTGTCACGCGTCCGGAGTCCGTGGTGCTCGCCATACATTCCCCTGGTGGGGTGCGGCTTGGACGGCCCCGACCCCCGAGGCCTGTGCGGGGCGAATGAGGAACGTGAGGGCGTAGACCGCGCTTGCGGCCGCGATGATCGCGAAACTCGGGGGCAGCTGGGGCACGGCTGCGCTGAGCAAGAGCCCTCCCCACATCTCCGCGACCGCGAGCGTGGCGGAGAGCGCGAGGGCGCGGTACGGGCGGTCCGTGAGCCGGGCCGCCGCACCGGCCGGGGCGGCGAGCAGGCCGAGCAACAGCAGCGAGCCCACGGCCTGGGTGGCTTCGCCGGCGCACACCCCGACGAGGGCCAGGAAACCGAAGCCAAGAGCCCGCACGGGAACGCCGCGGGCAGCCGCCACCTCGCCGTCGATCGTGGCGAACAGCAGCGGGCGGGCTATGAGCAGGACGATGAGTCCTGCCGCGGCCGCGACCGCGACGGCGGTCGTGGTCTGATCGGCGTTCAGGCCGAAGATCGAACCGAACAGGACGCTCGTTCCCGCTCCGCCCTGGAGGCCGCTGCGGGAGGTCGTGTAGACCGTGAGGAAGAAGGCACCGAGGCCCAGGATCCACGCGAAGACGCTTCCGATGGCGACATCGTCAGCCCCTCCCCGCCGGCCCAGCCCGCCGATCAGCAGCCCGACGCCGACGGTGGCGGCGAACAGCCCGAGCCGCAGGTCGTAGCCGCCTGCCAGGGCCGCCATCGCGCCCGTGAAAGCGACGTGGCTGAGCGCGTCGCCGGTGAAGACCTGGGCCCTCAGCACCAGGAAGTAGCCCACGAGCCCGCAGGCGAAGGCGATGAAGCTCCCGGCCAGAAAGGCGTGCTGGAAGAAGGGCTGCCCGATGACCGTCATGCCGCGCCTCGAACCGCCTGGAGAGTGCGCGCGCGGCCGATCGCATCCCTTGAGATCCGGACAACGTGCGCGAGGACGAGTCCGGCGAAGGCGATCCCGGTCACGAAGAACCCCAGCGGGTAGGGCTCGTAGTAGGCGGCGGTGAGACCGGCCCAGCACGAGACGAATCCCAGCGCCACGGACAGGACGAGGCCCAGGCTCGGCCTGGCGGTGAGCTGCTGTGCGGTGGCGGCGGGGATGACCATGAGGGCGAAGACCAGGAGCGTTCCGGTGATCTGGCTTGCCTCGGCGGTGGCCACGCCCAGGAGCACGAGGAACAGCCTGCCCAGCGCAGGGACCCGCACGCCGCGCCCCGCGGCGACATCTGGGTCCACCGAAGCAAATAGCAGCCTGCGGCCGATCACCGCAAGGATCACGAGCACTCCCGCGCCGACTGCACCCAGGATCGCGACCTGCCCCGTCGTGATACCCAGGAAATCGCCGAATAGGATCGCGGTAGGGCCTTCCAAGAGGCCCTTGTAGAGGCTCATGAACAGATAGCCGCACGCCAGCGCGAAGGCCTGCACCGTGCCGGTCAGAGCGGACTCCTCCGCGCCGCCCTCCCGGTCCCGGCGGGGAAGTGCGGCGATCACGAGGGCGGCCGCGACACAGAACCCGAGGTAGCCGAGGGTCGTGCTCGCACCAAGCAGGACCGCCATCGATGCCCCGGGGAACGCCACGACCGAGAGCGTGTGCGCCGCGAATGTCTGCCGGCGCAGGACCACGAACCACCCGACGACTCCGCACACGAGGGCGACTATCAGGCCCGCTCGGAAGGCGTTGACCATGTATAGGTAAGACCACATGTCCTGGAAGTCCGCCACGAGGTTCCAGGAGAATACGGGTGCGCCCGCCTCAGCCGGCCGCATCGCGGACCCCTGCGCTGTGCCGGTCCGTGTGGGCCGCGGGGGCTTCCGGCTGCCCGACGACGACCAGCCGGCCGTCGCCCGTGCGCAGCACCTCGACGCGGGTCCTGTACAGCCGCGTCAGCGTCTCGGAGGTGATGACCTCGGCTGGCGTGCCAGCCGCCGCGCCCCCCTCGGCGATATACACGACCCGGTCCAGATGGTGCAGTATCGGGTTCACATCGTGCGCCACGATCACCACGGACACCCCCTCCTCGGCGCAGATCCGGCCCAGCAGGCTGGCCACCGCACTCTGGTTCGGCAGGTCCAGGCTGTCCAGGGGCTCATCGAGCAGGAGCAGGCGGGGGCCGCGCACGAGCGCCTGGGCAATCAGGAGCCTCTGCTGCTCCCCTCCTGAGCACTGCCCGATGGGTCGGTGCGCATACGCCTCGGCTCCTACGAGCTTGATCACTGCTTCCACTCGGTCGCGGGCCTCCCTCGCGCGCGACCGGCCGAGGCCCGGCAGCGGAATGCCCCAACGGTCTCCGTCGAGGCCGAGACGGACGATGTCCGTTCCCCGGATCCGCACTCCCGCATCGAAGCTGCGCCGCTGCGGCAGGTAGCCGATCGCGGTGTTGCGCTGCCCGGGTGCCGCGCCCAGTACCGTCACCTCGCCCTCCGCCGTCGGCTGCATTCCCAGGAGGACCTTGATCAGGGTGGACTTGCCGGCCCCGTTGGGGCCCAGGACGGCGGTGAACTCCCCGGGGCCGACGGTGAGGTCCAGGCCCGACCAGAGGGGTCCGTCCGGCCACGCGAACAGCTGCGCCGCGCACCGCGAGCACTGGTTCCGGGCCGGGCACTTCATGACCCTTGTCCATGTGGGCCTCCTGGGCCGGGCGGGCCCCTCTGGTCGAGCGGACGCTCACTTGCCCGTGGCCTGCTTCAGCGCGTCGGCGATGCCCTGCAGCTCCTGCGTCTGCCAGTCCTGGAAGCTCGCGCTGGCCGGGGCGAGCGTCTCGGTCACCTGGGCGACCGGGATGCCCTTGGCCTTGGCGGCCTCGACCTGCGCGGCGACGTCCGGGTTGGAGTTCTGGGTGTTGTAGACGTAGATCTTGATCTGCTTGTCCGCGATCTGCTGGTCGATCGTGGCCTTGTCCGCCGCGGTCGGGTCGGTCCCCTCGCTCTCGGCGTCCAGGAAAGTCTCCGGGGTCAGCATCTGCAGGCCCAGGCTCTCGGCCATCGGGGTGACGATCGACTCCGACGCCCCGATCGGCGAGCCGCCGTAGGTGGACTTGATGTTGGACTCGAGCTGGTTGTACTTGGCCAGAGTCTGGGTGGTGAACGTCTGCTTCTGCGCGTCGAAATAGGACGCGTCGGCGGGGTCGATCTTCTTGTAGTCGGCGGTGATCTGGTCGATGACCTTGTTCACGCTCTCCGCCGAGTACCACTGGTGTGGATTGTCGCCTTCCTTCTTCCCCAGCAGTGTGCCGACATTAAGCGCGGTCCTGGCCGTGGACGGATTCGCGGAGAGCAGCTTGTCCGACCACGAGTCGTAGCCGATGCCATTCGCGATCACGTAGTCCGAACCAGCCACGGTCCGGCCGTCTGCGGCTGTGGGCTCGTAGGAATGCGGGTCAGTGTCCGGGTTGGTGATGATGCTCGCGACCTTCACGTGGTTCCCGCCGAGCTGAGAGGCGATCGAGCCCCAGAAGTTCTCGGCGGCCGCGACCTGGATCACCTTCGAGCTCCCGCTGCTGCTCGGGCTTCCCTGGGCACTCGCTGTCGGCGCGGTCGTGGAGCACGCGCTCGTGGCGGCGACGGCCGCGATGGCCGCCGCGCCGAGGACCGCGCGGGCAGAGCCGCGACGAGCGCGGGAAGACAGGGGCACATGCATGATACAAAACTCCTTCGAATGGGCTGGGCCCTCCCCGCAGGGTCCAGCTCGGGTCAACACCCCCACCTACTTGATAATGCATCTCATTAACAACACATTGCACCCGTCAGTGCAAACTGACGCTCGGGAGGCGGATCAGGCGGTCCCGGACCGGCAGGCCTCCAACGGCACGGCCATCCCGAAGGTCCGATTCCTGCCGTCGCACCGCCCGTGGACACACGGCGGCGACGGCGGAGCGGCGCGCCCATCGAAGGGTCATCGAGCCCTCCGTGATGGTGTAAAGTATTTACTCGTTGCCCCGAGGGAAATTGCTTGATGCGGGTTCTTTTGGGCGTCGCTCTGCGCGGGTGGCGGAATGGCAGACGCGCTAGCTTGAGGTGCTAGTGCCCGATTAGGGCGTGGGGGTTCAAGTCCCCCTCCGCGCACAAAGAGAACACCCCGGTCCGATGGACCGGGGTGTTCTCGCTTAAGCGGCTGTTCTGGCCTCAGCGGTTGTTTGGCTAAGCGGCTAGAGCCGCTCGACGCTGCCCACGAAGTGCCGCCGGCCCGACGTCGGACTCCACCCGACGAAGGCTGAATGAACCCACGCGCCGTGGGCGTCGGTCGAGTCGCCGATGTTCAGGCACACCCGCGCCGGCAGGAACACCGGTGCCTCGAACTTGACGTCCCACGCGAACGCATCGCCCTTCTGGGCCCCGACCTCCGCGAGGGCGCGCGATGCGGTGTACATGCCGTGCGCGATCGATCGCCGCATGCCGAGAGCACGGGCCGAGATCGAACTCAGATGGATCGGATTGAAGTCCCCTGAGACGGCCGCGTACTCGCGGCCCGTCTCGGATCCGAGCCGCCACAGGGCCGTGGGGAGCGGCGCACGGAACTCTTCCCGCGGCTCCGCGACCCGAGGCTTGTCGACGGACGGCAGGAACACGCCCTTGGCCAGATACGTCGAGACGCCGCGCCAGACAACGTCATCGCTTCCCGCATGCCGCACCTCGGTGACCACGTCAACCTGGGTTCCCGCGCGATGGCCGATCAAGCCCTCTGCCCACGCCGTCACGTCCAAGAGGTCTCGGTACAGGACCGGCTTGCGGTACTCGACATGGTTCCGCAGATGCACCATGCCGAGCAGGGGCAGCGGGAAGTCGTCCCGCCCCATGACGGACATGGCAGCCGGAAAGGAGAGGGCGTGGAGATAGCCCGCCGGTGCTATATCGAGCTTGGTCTCGCTGAGCAGCGCCTGGTACTCCGTCATCTTCACGAGATCGGGCAGCACCCCCGTGACGTGGTGGCGCGCGGCGGGCAGCGTGGCACGCCCCTTCCCCTTGCCGACGAGCTTCTTCGCGGCCTCGCGCGCCGCGCCGACGTAGAGCCGCGAGAGCGAGGGCATCTCGGGGAGCTCGACCGTCTCGATCCCGCGGGCCGGCGCGCTCACTGCCCCACCAGATTCTGGCCGCAAACGCGCAGCACGTTGCCGGAGATTCCGCCGGCCGCGTCCGAAGCGAGGAACGCGATGGCCTCCGCGACGTCGACCGGCAGGCCGCCCTGCTGCAACGAGTTCAGTCGGCGGGCCACCTCGCGGGTAGCGAACGGGATCTTCGCGGTCATCTCTGTCTCGATGAAGCCCGGCGCGACCGCATTGACGGTGCCGCCTCGGGCGGCGAGCCGCGCCGCCGTCGACCGCACCATGCCCACGACCCCGGCCTTCGACGCCGCATAGTTCGTCTGGCCACGGTTGCCGGCGATGCCGCTCGTCGAGGAGACCGAGACGATATGGGCGCCGTCGCCGAAGTGATCGGACGCGAGCAGCGCGTCGTTGATGCGCAGCTGGGCCGCGATGTTCACCGCGATGACCGAGTCCCACTTGGCGGCATCCATGTTGGCCAGGAGCTTGTCCCGCGTGATGCCCGCGTTGTGGACCACGATGTCCAGGCGGCCGTGACGCCCTACGGCGTGCTCGAGGATGCGCTCGCCGGCGTCAGTTCGCGTGATGTCGAGCTGCAGCGCCGTCCCGTGGACCTCGTTCGCCACCCTCGCGAGGGACTCGCCGGCTGCGGGCACGTCGACGGCAACGACCTTGGCCCCGTCGCGCCCGAGAGTTCGCGCGATCGACGCACCGATGCCGCGTGCCGCGCCGGTGACCACGGCGACCTTTCCGGCGAGCGGCCGATCGGGGTCGAGCGGCAGCGCTCCCCCGTCGGTGCCGACCGTGAGGAACTGCCCGTCGACAAAGGCGGACCTGCCCGACAGCAGGAAGCGCAGCGCCCCCAGCACGCTCGGTGCGTCCGCCCCAACACCCTCGGCCAGGAGGATCCCGTTCGCCGTGGACCCGGACCGGAGCTCCTTCGCCAGCGATCGCAGGATGCCCTCGACGCCCTGTCGCGCGGCCGCGAGGGACGGCTCGTCCGCCGCCGACGCGCGGCGCGACACCGTCACGACGCGCCCACACGCGGCAAGAGAACGGAGAGCGCGCCCGGCCGCAAGCACGGGGGCGCTCAGCCCCTCAGGGCCCTCGACGTCGTCGAGGACGAGGATGATGGCCCCGAGCTTGGGGCGGCGAGCACCGTCGGAGCCCGCCTCAGGCGACGCCCCGCCGTCGTCCGCCCCGTCGCGCCGTACCTCGACGCCCCAGCCTTCAAGCGCATCCGCGAGCGCCTGGGCCGAGGGCCCGGAGCCGACCACGAGCGCTGGGCCGGGGAGCCGTTCGTCCGCCGCGTACCGGCGCAGGGCGACCGGCTGCGGGAGCCCGAGACGCTTGGCGAGGTCACGGCCCCAACCGCGGCTCACGAATGCTGTGTACTTGTCCGTCATGCCGTCCCCCTCAGCGAGCCTCGAGCACCGCGGCGACGCCCAGGCCACCGGCCGCGCACACCGAGATGAGGCCGCGGGCCGGGCGCCCGTCGACCTCGCCCCGCTCGTGCAGCTGCTTCGCGAGCGAGGCCACGATTCGTCCGCCCGTCGCCGCAAACGGGTGCCCGGCGGCGAGGGACGAACCGTTGACGTTGAGCTTGGCGCGGTCGACCTTGCCGAGCGCACCGTCGAGCCCGAGCCGCTCACGGCAGAACTCCTCGTCCTCCCACGCCGCGAGGTGCGAGAGCACGGTTCCGGCGAACGCCTCGTGGATCTCGAAGTAGTCGATGTCCTCGAACGTGAGCCCAAGCCGCCCGAGGAGCCGCGCAACGGCAAACACGGGAGCCATGAGCAGCCCGTCCTTGCCGTGCACGAAGTCCACCGCTGCTGCCTCTCCATCCACGACGTCCGCGAGGATGGGCAGGTCCCGCGACTGCGCCCAGTCCTCCGACGCCAGCAGGACGGTCGAGGCGCCGTCGGTGAGCGGGGTCGAGTTCCCCGCCGTCATCGTGGCGCGATCCCCGAGCTGCCGCCCGAACACGGTCTTGAGCTTCGCCAGCTTCTCGAGCGACGTGTCGGCGCGCAGGTTGCTGTCCCGCGTGAGGCCTCGGTACGGGGTCACGAGATCGTCGAAGAAGCCACGCTCGTAAGCCTCGGCGAGGTTGCGGTGGCTCGCGAGCGCGAGCTCGTCCTGCGCCTCGCGCGTGACGTTCCACTGCACTGTGGTGAGGGCCTGATGCTCCCCCATGGAGAGGCCGGTGCGCGGCTCGTTCGTGCCGGGCGCGACTGGAGTCACGTCTTTGGGCCGGATCTTGGAGACGGCCTTCAGCTTCTGCTGGAGGGTCTTGGCCCGGTTGAGCTCGAGGAGCGCGTGGCGCAGGCCCTCGCTGACCACGATCGGCGCGTCGGAGGCGCTGTCGACCCCGCCCGCGATCGCGGATTCGATGCGCCCGAGCTTGATCTTGTCGGAGAGGCCGAGGACGGTCTCGAGGCCGGTCGCGCAGGCCTGCTGGACGTCGTACGCCGGAGTCTCCGGGGACAGGGAGGAGCCGAGCACGGCCTCGCGGGTGAGGTTGAAGTCGCGGGAGTGCTTGAGCACTGCGCCCGCGGCGAGCTCGCCGATGCGCTCATCCTGGAGCCCATACCGGGCCACGAGCCCGTCGAGCGCGGCCGTCAGCATGTCCAGGTTCGAACTCATCGCATAGGCACCGTTCGATCGGGCGAACGGGATGCGGTTGCCGCCGACGACGACGGCCTTGCGCACAGTGGACATCATGCCTCCGTATACGTGGGCCGGGCGCGCGCCCGGCCGCTGATGTGAGCTGAGTTACCGATACCAAGCGTACCTGATACGCTGGGTATCGTGAACCTCCCCCGAGCGGCGCGCCAAGCGGCGCGCGCACCCGAGCTTCCAGCGCACGACGGCGCCACGGCGGCGCCCGTCGATGGCCGCACCGCCCGCTGGGCGACCCATCGCGAGGAGCGGCGCACGGAGCTCATCCGCTTGGCGCGCCGAGCGGTCCACCGCCTGGGCTCCGAGGTCCCCATGGAGGACATTGCGGCCGCCGCCGGAACCTCCAAGTCCGTCTTCTACCGCTACTTCGGGGACAAGGCGGGCCTCCAGGCCGCAATGGGGGAACTCGTGCTCGCACAGATGCAGACCCGGATCGGCGAGGCAGCCCGGGCGGCACAGACGCCGCATGAGGGGATCCGCGCAATGGTCGCCGCCTACCTCGGAATGGCGGCGAGCTCACCCCACGTGTATGAGTTCGTGACGCGAGTCCCGTCCGGCGGCCCCGCAGACGCCGAAGCCGGCGCGGCGTTCGGGACCTTCTTCGACGCCGTCGGCAGCATGATCGAGGAGCCCATGCAGCGCCTCCTCTCCCCCGGGCGCCACGCCACGATCCTCTACTGGCCCACGGCGGCGATGGGCCTGGTCCGCGCCGCTGGCGAGCGCTGGCTCGAAGCCCCGGAAACGCCTTCCAAGCCCACCCTCGACGCGATGGCCGCGATGATCGCCGATTGGCTCTTCGCCGGCATCGTCGCCGAATCAGACACCCCGAATTCGAGCAAGGAGACGCCATGACAGAACTCGCCCCCGGCGCCACCGACTCCGCGGCAGATCTCGCCGAGGATCCCACCGAGACCGCCGATGACGTGCGCGTCGACGTGGCAGCCCTGAGCGACCAGCTCCTGGGCACGTGGGCGGAGACGCGCCGCGTGGCCCGCGCGCTCGCCGGCAACGCGGAGCTGCACAAGCTCGAGGGACTCACGCACCACGAGCACCGCGAGCGCGTCTTCGGCCAGCTCAAGTACCTCGTGGACCACAAGGCGGTCCACCGTGCCTTCCCGAAGGAGCTTGGCGGCGACGAGGACCACGGCGGCAACATCGCGGGCTTCGAGGAACTGGTCACGGCGGATCCTTCGCTGCAGATCAAGGCCGGCGTCCAGTGGGGACTGTTCGGTGCGGCGGTCCTGCACCTGGGCACCGAGGAGCACCACGCCAAGTGGCTCCCCGGCATCATGTCGCTGGACGTGCCCGGCTGCTTCGCGATGACGGAGATCGGCCACGGTTCGGACGTGGCCAGCATCGCGACGACCGCAACGTACGATCCCGAGACCGAGGAGTTCGTGATCCACACGCCGTTCAAGGCGGCGTGGAAGGAATTCATCGGCAACGCTGCCAAGGACGGCCTCGCAGCCGTGGTCTTCGCGCAGCTCATCACGAAGGGCGTCAACCATGGCGTCCATGCGCTCTACGTGCCCCTCCGTGATCCCGACACGAAGGACTTCCTTCCCGGAGTTGGCGGTCAGGACGACGGGGTCAAGGGCGGACTCAACGGCATCGACAACGGCCGGCTCCACTTCGACCACGTCCGCGTGCCCCGCACGAACCTGCTCAACCGCTACGGCTCGGTCGCCGCGGACGGCACCTACTCCTCTCCGATCGCGAGCCCCGGCCGCCGCTTCTTCACCATGCTCGGCACGCTCGTGCAGGGACGCGTCTCGCTCGACGGCGCCGCGACGGCCGCCTCGAAGCTCGCCCTGTCCGCGGCGATCCACTACGCGTCCGAGCGGCGGCAGTTCAATGCGTCCTCGGAGACGGCCGAGGAAGTGCTGCTCGACTACCAGCGCCACCAGCGCCGCCTGCTCCCCCGGCTCGCGACCGTCTACGCCATGAACTTCGCGCACGAACAGCTCCTGGAGAAGTTCGACGGCGTGTTCTCCGGCCGCGCGGATACGGACAAGGACCGCCAGGATCTCGAGACGCTCGCCGCCGCGCTCAAGCCGCTCGCGACGTGGAACGCGCTCGACATCCTGCAGGAGTGCCGCGAGGCCTGCGGTGGCGCGGGCTTCATCATGGAGAACCGCTTCGCCTCGCTGCGGGCCGACCTCGACATCTACGTGACGTTCGAGGGCGACAACAACGTGCTCCTCCAGCTCGTCGCCAAGCGGCTCCTCAACGACTACGCCAAGGAGTTCCGGGGCATGGGCGTCGGGGCGCTCGCGAAGTTCGCGCTCGGCCAGGCCGCCGGCGTGGCCTACAAGACGGGTCTCGGGGCAGTGGCCCAGTTCGTCCGCGACAGCGGCCGGGCCCAGCGGGCGGCCCTCGCACTGCGCGACGAGGACACCCAACGGCTGCTCCTCGCGGACCGGGTCCAGACGATGGTCGCGCAGACAGCGCAGGCGCTGCACGGCGCCAACAGGCTCCCCCAGGCTGAGGCCGCGGCTCGCTTCAATGCCCACCAGAACGAGCTCATCGAGGCCGCGTACGCGCATGCCGAGCTCCTCCAGTGGGAGGCGTTCACCGAGGCGCTCGCCGGGGTCGAGGACCCCGGGACCAAGAAGGTCCTCACGTGGCTGCGGGACCTGTTCGGCCTCACGCTCATCGAGAAGCACCTCTCGTGGTACCTCATGAACGGCCGCCTCAGCATGCAGCGGGGCCGCACCGTGGGCGAGTACATCAACCGCCTCCTCGCGCGGCTCCGTCCGCACGCCCTCGACCTCGTCGATGCCTTCGGCTACGGTCCCGAACACGTCCGCGCGCCGATCGCGACCGGCGGCGAGGCCGAACGGCAGGACGAGGCCGCGGAGTACTACGCGGCGCTCCGGGCGGCCGGAGCCGAGCCTCGGCGCGAGAAGCAGGCCAGGACCGCGAAGGCCAAGGGCTAAGCCCATCCACTGACGTGTTCGCTCAGAGCCGCCGCGACGAGCCTTCCACGCCCCTGTGGCCGGGGTCTAGCCTGAGGGCAGGGCCCGGCCACGGGGCTGGGCACACCTCGAGGAGGATGCCATGGGTGATGGATGGGCCCGCCGTGGGCCTTGGGACATGCCGGTCCCGCCGCCGTTCCGCCGCTTCGGACTCCCTGAACACGTCCGCCGCTTCATGGAGGGCGACTGGGACACCGGCTGGCTGCGCGTCGAGGAGTTCCGCGATGGGGACGACCTCGTAGTGCGGGCCGAGCTGCCCGGAGTCGACCCCGACAAGGACGTCGACGTGACTGTCAGCGAGGGCGAACTGAACATCCGCGCCGAGCGTCAGGAGAACCCTGAGAATGCGGCCAAGGAGGGCTACCGCTCCGATTTCCGGTACGGCTCGTTCTCCCGCAGTGTCCAGCTCCCGCGGGGCGCGCGGCAGGAGGACATCCGGGCAAGCTACAAGGACGGCGTGCTCGAAGTCCGCGTCCCGTCCGCGCCCGAGAGCGGCCCGGGGCCGACGAAGGTCAACGTGAGCCGCGACTAGTCAGCTCATCCGACCGGCTCGCGCGACGAACGACGACGGCGAGGCACCCTGCGCGGGTGCCTCGCCGCCGTCGTCCGCTGGCCCGGTCTCAGCCCTCGGCGAGGACCGAGCTGTACACGTCGAGGGTCGCTTGGCCGATCGTGTCCCACGAGAAGTTCTGCTCGGCGCGCACGCGCCCGGCCTCCCCCATCTCGCGCGCCCGCGCCGGATCCGACACGACCTCGGTGAGAGCCGCCGCGAAGTCGGTGACGAACTTGTCGGGATCCAGCGGAGTGCCGGTCCCGTCGCTCACCTGCTCGATCGGCACGAGCAGGCCCGTCGAGCCATGGTCAACGACTTCGGGGATCCCGCCCGTGGCCGTCGCGACGACCGCCGCGCCGCACGCCATGGCCTCCAGGTTCACGATGCCGAGCGGCTCGTAGATGCTCGGGCACGCGAACGCGGTCGCGTGGCTCAGGACCTGGATGAGCTCGGCACGCGGGAGCATGCGCTCGATGAGGACGACGCCCTCGCGCTCAGCCTTGAGGCCATCGATGAGGGCCGCGGTCTCCCGGGCGAGCTCGGGCGTGTCCGCCGCCCCGAGGCACAGGACGAGCTGGACGTCGGCCGGAAGCTTCGCCGCCGCGCGGAGAAGGTACGGGACGCCCTTCTGGCGCGTGTTGCGGCCCACGAACACCACCGAGGGCTTCTCCGGGTCGATCCCGAGGGCCCGGATGAGGTCCGTGCCCTCGTCACGGCCCCAGCGCGAGACGTCGATTCCGTTGTGGACCACCTGCACCTTCGCGGGGTCCACGCCGGGATAGCAGCGCAGAATGTCGTCCCGCATGCCGTGCGAGACGGCGATGATGGCCGCGGCGGCCTCGTACGCCGTCTTCTCGACCCACGACGAGAGGCGATAGCCGCCTCCGAGCTGCTCCGCCTTCCACGGGCGGAGCGGCTCGAGGCTGTGGGCACTCAGGACGTGGGGGATCCCGTACAGGATCGATGAGACGTGGCCGGCCATATTCGCGTACCACGTGTGCGAATGGACGACGTCGGCGCCCGACACCTCGGGCACGATGTCGACGTCGATGCCGAGCGTCTGGAGCGCGGCGTTGGCGCCCGCGAGCTGGGACGGGACCTGGTGGGAGGTGACGGACGCGCCGTCGACCGTCGCCTCGCGCGGCGCGCCGAAAGCGTGGACCCGCAGGTCCACCTCACGCGCGAGAACCTTGCTGAGCTCAGCGACGTGCACCCCGGCACCGCCGTAGATCTCCGGAGGGAATTCCTTGGTCACAATGTCAATTCGCACGGCACCAACGTAGTCGCTGCCCGGGAGGTGTTCTAGTGTGAACCCCGAGGCTTCCTCCAATGTCGGATGGAGCCGCACCTGACCGGAACACGGAAGACGGGGGTTGCGCCATGGCGCCGAAGAGAGTGTTGGCTATCGTCTTGGCCGGTGGGGAGGGCAAGCGGCTCATGCCGCTCACGGCGGACCGGGCGAAGCCGGCCGTTCCGTTTGCCGGGGCCTACAGGCTCATCGATTTCGCCCTGTCCAATCTGGTGAACTCGGGATACCGGCACATCGTCGTCCTGACCCAGTACAAGTCCCACAGCCTGGACCGGCACATCTCGGAGACCTGGCGCCTCTCGACGCTCCTGCAGAACTACGTCGCTTCGGTCCCCGCCCAGCAGCGCGTGGGGAAGAGCTGGTTCCTCGGCAGCGCGAACGCCATCTACCAGTCGCTCAACCTCATCAAGGACGAGAAGCCGGACATCGTCGTAGTGGTCGGCGCGGACCACGTCTACCGCATGGACTTCTCCCAGATGGTGGAGGCGCATGTCGCCTCGGGCGCCAAGGCAACCGTTGCCGCCGTCCGCCAGCCGCTCACGATGGCCAACCAGTTCGGTGTCATCGAAACGGACGCCGCGGATCCGTCGCGGATCTCGGCCTTCGTCGAGAAGCCCCCGACCACGCCCGGCCTCCCCGATGCACCCGACCAGTTCCTCGCGTCGATGGGCAACTACGTCTTCGACTCGGACGCGCTCGTCGAGGCGCTCAAGCACGACGCCGAGCGCCTCGACACGAAGCACGACATGGGTGGCGACATCGTGCCGCACTTCGTGCAGCGCGGCGAGGCCGGCGTATACGACTTCACGAAGAACGAGATCCCGGGATCGACCGAACGCGACCGGACGTACTGGCGCGACGTGGGCACCATCGACTCGTTCTACGACGCCCACATGGACCTCATCTCGCCGCTGCCCGTCTTCAACCTGTACAACTCGCAGTGGCCCATCTACACGCGCCAGAGCATCTCGCCGCCCGCGAAGTTCGTGCGCGGCGTCGGCGGGCGGGTCGGATCTGCGCTCGATTCGATCGTCTCGAGCGGCGTTGTCGTGACGGGAGGCTCCGTCGAGGGCTCCGTGCTCTCGAACGACGTCCGCGTCAACGCCGGCGCCCGCGTCCTCGACTCGGTGCTCATGGACGGGTGCCTCGTCGGCGAGGGGGCCGTGCTGAACCGCGCCATCCTCGACAAGAACGTCGTAGTGCCGCCGGGTGCGACGATCGGCCTCGACCCCAAGCTCGACAAGCAGCGCGGCTTCCAGGTCACGGACTCCGGGATCACGATTCTCGCCAAGGACCAGACCGTGCCCGAGCCGGACGACGACGAACGGAAGCTCGCCGCTGCCTGGGCCTCCAAGCACCCCGCGGACTTCGAGGACCGCGTCGGGTCGACGGCCGACGGCGCGCGCCCGGTCATCTCGGGAAGCGGAACCACCCCTGCCCACGGCGACCCCCTGCTCACGGATGCTGCACGCTCTGGTGAGGAGGCGCCGTCGTCCGCCTCGGAAGCGGCGGACGCTCAGCCTCGGTAGACTAGGAGGCCATGAGCTTCACCGATCCTTCGTCCCCGGGGTCCTTGACCCCGGAGGAGATCCAAGCCTGCCTCAAGGTACTCGAGACAATCCACGAGTACGACGAGGAGCACCCGGACTTCGTCGCCGTGCGCCGCGCCACCGGCAAGATGTTCAAGGCACACCGCCGGTTCTCGCGGAACCAGAAGCGGGACGCCGTGGCCGCCGCCGACCGCGCCGTCATCGCGCAGACGGCCACTGCGGCGCCGGATCGGATCGACGACGAGACGAAGGGCAACAAGCTCTCGTCCTCGGCCACGGGCGAAGTCGCCGGGCACCTCCTGCGGCCGCGGCCTTGCTACATCTGCAAGCAGCCCTACACCCAGGTCGATGCTTTCTACCACCAGCTGTGCCCGGACTGCGCTGCGTTCAGCCACGCGAAGCGGGACGCGCGGACGGACCTGACCGGCCGGCGCGCGCTGCTCACGGGCGGGCGGGCCAAGATCGGGATGTACATCGCGCTGCGGCTCCTGCGGGACGGCGCACACACGACCATCACGACGCGCTTCCCCAAGGACGCGGCGCGCCGGTTCGCGGCCATGGAGGACAGTGCTGACTGGCTTCACCGGCTGCGGATCGTGGGCATCGACCTCCGCGATCCGTCCCAGGTGATCGCCCTCGCCGACTCCGTGAATGCCGAGGGCCCGCTCGACATCATCATCAACAACGCAGCCCAGACGGTGCGCCGCTCGCCCAATGCCTACCGCCCCCTCGCCGAGGCGGAGGACGAACCGCTGCCCGCCGAGCTGCTCGCGTCGAACGGCGGCCCGGAGCTACTGACCTTCGGCCACGCGCATGACCGCCACCCCCTCTCGATTGCGGGCAGCGTGACCGGGCATCCCGTCCTGGCACCCGACGCCGTGACGGCGCTCGCCCTCTCGACGGGGTCCACGACCCTGGACCGCATCGAGGCGGGGACCGCGATCGACGCCGGAGGGCTTGTGCCTGACGTCGCGAAGTTCAACTCATGGACTCAGGTCGTGGACCAGGTGGATCCGCTTGAACTGCTCGAGGTCCAGCTGTGCAACGTCACGGCGCCCTTCCTCCTCATCAGCCGCCTCAGAGGGGCCATGCAGCGTTCGACGGCGCGGCGCAAGTACATCGTCAACGTCTCGGCGATGGAGGGGCAGTTCGGGCGGAAATACAAGGGGCCGGGCCACCCGCACACCAATATGGCGAAGGCCTCGCTCAACATGCTCACCCGCACGAGCGCTGGGGAGATGTTCACGTCCGACCGCATTCTGATGACCGCCGTGGACACCGGGTGGATCACGGACGAGCGGCCGCACTACACCAAGATCCGGCTCGCCGACGAGGGCTTCCACGCTCCTCTGGACCTCGTCGACGGCGCGGCCCGGGTGTACGACCCGATCGTGGTCGGCGAAGAGGGCACCGATCTCTACGGGGTCTTCCTGAAGGACTACAAGCCCTCCCCCTGGTGACCGGCCCCCTCGGGGTTGCGGGGTCCCGTCCCACGGGTTGCGGGGTCCCGTCCCGCGCGTTGCGGGGTCCCGTCCCGCGGGTTGCGGGGTCCCATCCCGCGGGTTGCGGGGTCCCATCCCGCGGGTTGCGGGGTCCCGTCCCGCGCTTTGCGGGGTCCCATCCCGCGGGTTGCGGGGTCCCGTCCCTCCAGCTCCGGCTCAGGCTGCGCGTTTCCGAATCAAGACGCTCAGTTCCCGACGAACTCGGATGAAATCGTCTGCTAGATCGGCTGCGACAACGTGGATCGTCGCCCATCCAGATCTTGCAAACCTCGCATCGCGCCACCGGTCCTTAGCCTGCTGCTCTGCCAGTTCGTGATGTTGCCCCTCGTATTGGAGGGCAATCTTCAAGTTGCGATAGCCCTGATCGGCACTCGGAGAATACGGGTCGGACGGGTCCAAGAGAATCTGTAGGTCCGGCTCAGGAAAACCGTGGGCGACCAGGGAAAGTCGGAGCAGGGTCTCGGGCACCGAATCGGATCCCACCCGCATATCCGCCAGCGCGTCCTTGCACCTCCCCACACCTTTGACCTTCGGGTGGGCGCGAAGCAGGTCAAGAAGAATCGCTCTGGTCGAGTACGGGGTGGTGCGACCCTCGAACCCTGCTCTGGGCTGTCTGATGAGTTGGTCGCCCAAGGCGATCAGAGTTGCGGGGGTCATTTCGGCGGCCAAGTCGAGCCATGTCCTGGCGGGCGACGAAACCCACAGACCCTGAACCTGAATGACCTCTCCCGGCAGAATTCTGACTCGGTGCCCAACGATTCCTGGGCGACGAATTCTGGGAAGATGAGTAGGTTTACTCAGGTGAAGTTGGGCGTGCTCATCGAGCGACGGCGGCA
This sequence comes from Sinomonas albida, assembly GCF_004919045.1. Taxonomy (GTDB): domain Bacteria; phylum Actinomycetota; class Actinomycetes; order Actinomycetales; family Micrococcaceae; genus Sinomonas; species Sinomonas albida. The sequence continues at coordinate 41,610 of NZ_SWDW01000012.1, read as the reverse complement.
GCCACAGCCCGTGGATCGTTGCCGCGGTTCTGTGAGATCCCCACGCATCGGGCTGGACACTCAGCTGTGTCCTTACGCGGTCAAGGACGCCAACTCCCGGACCCGAGGCGGGCTCGAAAATCCCGCGACTCGTCTCCCGGACGTCGGCCATCCGAAGAGCCCTAGGCTCAATTCCCAAGGCTGCCGCCTCGTGAATAGTGAACGAGCGCTGAATGAGATCGTGAAAGCTGTCCCCCGAAGCCATGACTTTATGCTCGCACGAACCGTCACGTCGCCCGCCCGGTTATCCACAGCCCGCCGGACGGGACCCCACAACCGGCCGGACGAGACCCCACAACCGGCCGGACGAGACCCCACAACCGGCCGGACGGGACCCCGCAACCCGCCGGACGAGACCCCACAACACGCCGGACGAGACCCCGCAACCGGCCGGACGGGACCCCGCAACGTCAGGCGAGGCGCGTGAGCTCCACGGAGACGTCGAGGTGCGAGCCTCCCCCGCCCGAGAGGATGCCCTTGAGCGGCGGCACGTCTCGGTAGTCGCGGCCGCGCGCCACCGTCACGTGGAAGTCGCCCGCGGGCTTGTGGTTGGTGGGATCCCAGCTGCGCCACTCGCCGTCCCACCACTCCAGCCAGGCGTGGGACTGTCCGGCCACGACCTCGCCGACCTCCGCCGTCGACCGCGGATGAAGGTACCCCGAGATGTAGCGCGCGGGAATCCCGATGCTGCGGAGAGACCCGATCGCAAGGTGCGCCAAGTCCTGGCAGACGCCCTGACGCTGGTTCCACGCCTGCTCGGCGTCCGTCGTCACGCCCGTCGAGCCAGGCATGTAGCGCATCTCGCCGCGGAGCCAGTCGAAGATCGAATGCGCCGCGGCGTTGGGATCGCACCCCTCGACGAGGCCGGGAACGATCCCGAGCACCTCGGATCCGGGTCCCGACAACCGCGACTGCGGGAGCCAGTCGCTGAACTGGTCCTCGACCTCGGCGCTCCGGAGCTTCTCCCAGGGAACCACCGATCCCTCGGTGGGGACACGTTCGACGCGGTGCACCTCGACGGTCGTCGTCGACGTGACCTCGAGATACTCGTGCGGGAGCTGCATGTCGAACGCCGTGACGCGCGTTCCCCAGTAGTCCTTGTACGAACTCACGGCGGCCTGCGACGGCAGGACGCGGACCTGCGACTCGAGGACGACCTGCTGCGGCTCCGTGAGCGGCGTCATGCGCGCCTCGTTGTAGCTGAGCGTCACGCGCTGGTTGTAGCGGTACGCGGTCCGGTGGAGGATCCTCAGCCGGGTCATGACACCTCTCCCACCCAGGCCTGTTCATCGGCCTGATTGAAGTACTTGCGCGAGATCGCGTCCGAAGCCTGCGCGACGGCGCGCTGCACGCGCTCCATGTGCTCCGGCAGCTCGACCATGAGGTCGTCTGTCCTGTGGAACTCGAGGAACGTACGTGCCTGGCCGACGATGCGGCGAGCGTCATTGATGAGGCCGAGGCGGGTGTCGGACGGATCGAGCTTTGCGAGCGAATCGTCTGCGTCCCGGAGCGCGTACACGATCGAACGCGGGAACAGCCGGTCCATGAGCAGGAACTCGGCGGCGTGACGATCGTCGAACGCTGCGCGGCGGGTCCTGAGGAAGGACTCGTACGCGCCGGCGCAGCGGAGCATGTTGACCCACGACATGCCGGCGGTGTGGACCTCGCGCGTCGACAGCATGCGAGCGGTCATGTCGGCCCGCTCGAGCGAGCGGCCCAGGACGAGGAACAGCCAGCTCTCGTCGTGGCTCATCGTCGTGTCCGTGAGGCCCCCGACCATGGCGGTCCGCTCAAGGACCCAGTGGCAGAAACGGTATGTGCCCACCACGTCCTTGCGGTGCTGGCTCAGTCCGTAGTACGTCGTATTGAGGCACTCCCAGAGGCTCGAGGACACGGTTTCGCGCGCCCGCCTGGCGTTCTCGCGCGCCGCGCCGAGAGAGCCGGCGATGGACGTCGCATGCGTGCGGTCGTACGCGAGGGTGTGGAGCAGCTCCGCGAGGCCGAAGTCCTCGTGCTCGGGCCGCGAGCCCATGACGGCGAGCAGCTCCTTCGCCACGCTGTGCTGATCCTCGGGCGGAAGGTGGTTGAGGCGCTCGAGGTGCACATCGAGGATGCGCGCGGTCCCGTCGGCACGCTCGACGTAGCGCCCGATCCAGAACAGTGATTCAGCGATGCGGCTCAGCAAGGAAGCCTCCTCCTGTGGTCGGGGCGTAGGGCGGCGGGGAGCACGGCCACAGGACTCACTGTTGCTGTTCCGCCTGACGGTCGCGCCAGCTGCTCTCGACAGGCCACACGCTCGTGCGTTCGCGAATGCTGATCGAGTGCCGCGGTTCCGCCTCGATGGGCACGTTGCGGGATTCGGCGAGCACCCACGTGTCCTTCGACCCGCCGCCTTGGCTCGAGTTCACGATGAGGCTGCCCTCCTTGAGCGCCACTCGCGTGAGCCCCCCGGGGAGCACCCACACGTCGTCGCCGTCGTTGACCGCGAATGGGCGCAGGTCCACGTGCCGGGGCCCGAACTTGTCCCCGCTCAGCGTCGGCACGGTGCTGAGCTGGAGCACGGGCTGGGCGATCCAGCCGCGCGGATCGGCCACGAGACGCTGGCGCAGCGTCTCGAGCTCCTCCTTCGAGGCGTCCGGCCCGATGACCAGGCCCTTCCCGCCTGACCCGTCGACCGGCTTGACCACCAGTTCCTCGAGCCGGTCGAGGACCTCCTCGCGCGCCGCCTGTTCCTCGAGCCGGAACGTATCGACGTTCGCGACAATCGGCTCCTCGCCCAGGTAGTAACGGATCAGATCGGGCACGTAGGAGTACACGAGCTTGTCGTCCGCGACGCCATTGCCCACCGCATTCGCGATCGTCACCCCGCCCGCGCGCGCCGCGTTCACGAGGCCAGGGCAGCCGAGCATCGAGTCGGACCGGAACTGCAGCGGGTCGAGGAAGTCGTCGTCGATGCGCTTGTAGATGACGTCGACGCGCTGCTCGCCCGCGGTGGTCCGCATGTACACACGGTTGCCGCGGCAGATGAGGTCGCGCCCCTCGACGAGCTCGACGCCCATGAGGCCGGCCAGGAGCGTGTGCTCGAAGTACGCCGAATTGAACACGCCTGGGGTAAGCACGACGACGGTCGGATCGTCGACTCCTGCGGGCGCCGTCTTCCGCAGCGCCGAGAGGAGGCGGCGCGGATACTCCTCGACGGGACGGATGGGCTGCTGGCTGAAGGCCTCGGGGAGGCCCTTGGCCATGGCGCGCCGGTTCTCGAGGACGTAGCTGACGCCGGACGGCACGCGCACGTTGTCCTCGAGGACGCGGAACGTGCCGCCGCCATCTCGGACCACGTCGATGCCGGAGATGTGCACGCGGACGCCGCCGGCCGGCTCGAAGCCGTGGACTTGGCGGTGGAAGTGCTTGCTCGACGTGATGATACGGCGCGGGACCACTCCGTCCGCCGCGACGGCCATCTTGCCGTAGACGTCGTCGAGGAACGCCTCGAGGGCACGCACCCGCTGGGCGACGCCTCGCTCGAGGACGCCCCACTCGGTCGCAGAGATGACCCTCGGGACGAGATCGAGCGGGAAGGGCCGCTCCTCCCCCGCGTAGTCGAACGTGACGCCGCGGTCCAGGAACGTGCGCGCCATCGAATCGGCACGCGAACTCACATCGGTGAGGTCGAGGCTGGCCAAAGCTCCGGCTAGCTGGCGGTAACTGGGGCGCGCCACCTGGTCCGGCGCGAACATCTCGTCGTAGGCGCCCGTGCGGGCAGCGGCCACGGCGTAGTCCTCGAACAGATCCGACATGGAGACAGCTTTTCACCAATCGGCGACGCGCGCATGTCGGGCAGAAGTCCGGCGTGTTTCCGCGGACCCGGGCCGCCGCGCCGCCTCACGGCCGTGGTTGAATGTCCTGCGTGCCCACCGAGAACCTGAGCCGCGACGAAGCCGCCGAACGGGCCCGCGTTGTCGCCGTCGAGTCGTACCGCATCACTCTGGACCTGCGCTCCGCCGGTGATCCCGCGAGCGCTGTCTTTCCGACGCAGAGCATCATCGAGTTCCGCTCCGAGGCCGGGGCCGAGACGTTCGTGGACTTCGTCGGCGAGAGCGTCACCGAGGTGGTGCTGAATGGCCTCCCCCTCGACACGGAACGGGCGTACGACGGCGCGCGGGTCCACCTCACGGGCCTCGCCGAACACAATCGCCTCGAAGTGAGCGGACTCGCGCGTTACAGCCGCACCGGTGAGGGACTCCACCGCTTCGTCGACCCCGCGGACGGACTCACGTACCTCTACACGCAGTGCGAGCCCGCTGACGCGCGGCGGTACTTCGCGAACTTCGAGCAGCCTGACCTCAAGGCCACGTTCTCGTTCACCGTGATTGCCCCCGCCGACTGGGTGGTCAGCGCCAACGGCGCGCCCGCGGGGAAGGCGAGCGTCCGCGCGGGAACCGGGGAACCCGCCGTCGCCCGTTGGGACTTCGCGCCGACCCCGCGCATGCCCAGCTATCTCGCAGCGGTCCTCGCCGGGCCCTATCACCGGGCCGACGATGAATGGCTGGGCACGACGGGCGACGGCGCGCAGCTCGCCGTTCCGCTCGCGGCCTACTGCCGCGCGTCGCTCGCGCCGCACTTCGACGCAAGCCGCATCTTCGGGCTCACGAAGCAGGGGCTCGACTTCTACCATTCCGTCTTCACGCCCGCCTACCCGTGGGGCAAGTACGAGCAGGCATTCGTGCCCGAGTACAACCTCGGCGCGATGGAGAACCCGGGGCTCGTCACGTTCACCGAGCAGTACGTGTTCGCGTCGCGGGCCGCCGATTCGCAGTACGAGGCGCGCGCCAACACGCTCATGCACGAAATGGCGCACATGTGGTTCGGCGACCTGGTGACGATGCGCTGGTGGGACGACCTTTGGCTCAAGGAATCGTTCGCCGAGTTCATGGGCACCCTTGCGGTGGAGCGCGCGACCGACTGGACCACGTCATGGGTCAACTTCGCGAACCGCCGCAAGGCGTGGGCCTACGTCCAGGACCAGCTGCCCACGACCCATCCGATCGTCGCCGACATCCCCGACCTCGAGGCGGCCGAACAGAACTTCGACGGGATCACGTACGCGAAGGGCGCGTCGGTGCTCAAGCAGCTCGTGGCCTACGTGGGCGAGGAGGCGTTCTTCGCCGCTGCGCGGGAGTACTTCGCGAAGCACGCCTACGGCAACACCACTCTCGCCGACCTGCTCGACGCGCTGGGGCGCGCATCCGGACGGCCCATGGAGGCTTGGGCCGCCGCGTGGCTCCAGACGGCCGGGCTGCCGGTGCTCGAGCCCGAGCTCGAGTACGACGGCGGGCGGCTCGCCCGGGTCGCGCTGCGGCAGACCGCGGTGGATCCGGTGACGGGCCGGGACGCGCCCCGTCCCCACCGGCTCCGCGTGGGACTGTATTCGCGGACCGTCGACGGCGCGATCGTGCGCACCCACAGCGTCGAGGCCGACGTCGACGGCGAGCTCACGGAGCTCCCCGAGCTTGCGGGGCTCGAGGCGCCGGATCTCCTTCTGGTCAACGACGAGGACCTCACGTACGCGAAGGTCCGCCTCGACCACGCGTCCGAACAGACCGTGCGCTCATCGCTTGGGGACGTGTCGGATCCCCTCGCCCGGGCCCTGTGCTGGACCGCCCTGTGGCACGACGCGAGGGACGGCGTCTCCCCCGCCCGCGACTACGTCCGCGCCGTCGCCCAGTTCGGACCGTCGGAGACGACGATCGGCGTCCTGCTCACGGTGCTCGACAACGCTCGTCACGCGATCGAGCGGTACTCGTCCGCGAGCGAGCGGGACGCGCTGCGGGACGAGTACCTCGCAGCCGTCGCGGCGCACCTGCGGGCCGCCCAACCGGGATCCGATCACCAGTTGGCCTGGGCGCGCGCGCTGGCCAAGGGCAGCCGGTACGGCGGCGGCCAGCTCGACTTGGCCCGTTCCCTCCTGACCGGCGGCGGCCAGGTCGAGGGCGTGTCGGCCGACGCCGAGCTCCGGTGGTCCCTGTGGCAGGCACTCGCCGCTCAGGGCCTCGCGAGCGAGGCGGACCTCGACGCGGAGCTCGACCGCGACGCGACCGCGCGGGGCCGGGTGGGCCATGCGCTCGCCGTCGCCGCGCGGCCCACCCCGGAGGCGAAGAGCGCCGCGTGGAGCGAGTCGGTGGAGTCGGAGGCGCTCTCCAACGATCTTCTCGGCGCGACGGTCCAGGGCTTCTCTCTGGGTCCAGCTCACCTGCGAGCCGGGTACGAGGATCGCTATTTCACGCTGCTGGAGCCGATCTGGCGCGAGCGGTCCAATGAGATCGCGAGCCGGATCATCAGGGGCCTGTTCCCCGCGGACGCGACGCTCGCTCCGGGCGAGGCGCCGGAGGAGAACCGGATCCTGCGACAGACGGACGCATGGCTCACCGCCCACGCGGGGGCCCCGGCTGCGCTCCGGCGTCTGGTCATCGAGGAGCGCGACCATCTCCGCCGTGCGCTCGTGGCGCAAGCGCGGTCTCACACGACGTAGGCACAGGCTCGCCTCCGACCGGCCGGCCGGACTCGGCGCGGGCTTGGCTGCGGACGGTCAGTATCCGCTGCGGCCCGCGGTCCCGCAGGGCCTGCGCCCCGGGACTACGGCACGCGGTGAAGCCACGCAGGCGTGGCGAACTTCGTGGCGGCGAGTTCGCGCGCGGCTCCGAGCGAGGCGTCGGACAGTTCGACGCGCCGCGCGCCGTACCGCCGCGCGAACGTGGCCATCATCTCCTCGATGATGGCCGAGCGGGAGAGCCCCGTCTGGCGCTTGAGAGGATCGACGCGCTTCTGGGCGCTCGAGATGCCCTTGTCGGAGATCTTCTCCCGCCCGATCCGGAGCACCTCGGTCATCTTGGTGGCGTCGATGTCGTAGCTCATCGTCACGTGATGGAGCATCGCACCGTTGCCGAACCGCTTCTGCGCCGCTCCCCCGATCTTTCCTGCCTCCGTGGCAATGTCGTTGAGCGGCTTGTAGAACGCCTTCACGCCCACCGATCCGAGCGCCTCCATGACCCACGCGTCGAGGAACGGATACGAATCCGCGAACGAGAGTCCGTCCACGAGCGACGTCGGGAGGTAGAGCGAGTAGGTGATGCAGTTGCCGGCCTCCATGAACATGGCCCCGCCGCCGCTCACACGACGCACCACCGTGATTCCGTGGCGCGCGACGCCGTCTGGATCGACCTCGTTCCGGTAGGACTGGAACGTCCCGATCACCACGGACGGCTCGTCCCAGTCCCACAGCCGCAGCGTCGGGTTACGGACGCCCGCCCCGACCTCGCGGGTGAGGATCTCGTCGAGCGCGACCTGCTCGGTGATGTGCAGCGGCCTCGGCGGAATGATCTCCCACTCGTGGTCGGCCCACGACGTCGCGTGGCCGAGGGCCCGGCGCACCGCTACGGCGATGGATTCCGGATCGAAGCCGAACATGACCGTCCCGGGACCGGCAGACTCGGCGATCGCCGCACTGATCGTCGCGTTCGGCGAGTCGGTCGAGAGTCCGACGAGCGCCGCGTTGAGGTCGGCGAGGGCCTCGTCCGGCTCCAGGAAGAAGTCGCCGTTGATGCTCGCCCACGTGATTGCTCCACGCTCCGTGGCGAGGTCCGCGACCACGAGCTTGCCGCCGGGCACCTTGTATTCGCCGTGATGTTCAGCCACGGCACCCAGCCTAGTCCCGCCGTCGTACGCTCTCGCGCGCGACAGCCGGGGGGAGAAAAGGCGAAGGCGCCCTCCCCCACCGGGGACGGCGCCTTCGCTTGGCGGCAGGAGGCGTCAGGCCTTCTTGCCGAAGCTCTTGAAGCGCGCGTTGAAGCGCTCGACGCGGCCGGCCGAGTCCATGATGCGCTGCTTGCCCGTGTAGAACGGGTGCGACTCCGAGGAGATTTCGACGTCGATGACCGGGTAGACGTTGCCGTCCTCCCACTCGATGGTCTTGTCCGAGGAGACGGTCGAGCGCGTCAGGAACTTGGCGCCGGAAGCGAGGTCGTTGAAGACGACCGGTGCGTACTTCGGGTGGATGTCAGACTTCACAATGGGCCCTTTGCTTACGCCCCTGGATTTTGCCAGAGGCCAGGTGTGAACGCCCTCCCGATTGGAGGGCCAGCTTTAAATCCTAGCACGACGGCGGGGCCTCCTGCCGCGTCCCGCTCGGCGTCGCGCCTAGCGCGCCCGCAGCTCCCAGAACGCGACGGCGCTTGCCGCGGCGACGTTGAGCGAGTCGACTCCGGGGCGCATAGGGATCTTCACGGCGAGGTCGACGGCGTCGAGCGTCTCGGGCAGGATTCCCGCGCCTTCGGTGCCGAGCACGAGCGCGAGCCGCTCGATGCCTCTGGCCGCGAGCACGTCGAGGTCCACGGCGTCCTCGGTCAGCTCCATGGCGGCGACCGTAAAGCCGAGATCGCGCAGGGTGTCGACGCCCGAGGGCCACGCGTCGAGCCGGGCCCACGGAACTTGGAAGACGGTCCCCATGCTCACGCGGATGCTTCGCCGGTACAGCGGATCCCCGCAGCGGGGCGTGACGAGCACGGCGTCAACGCCGAGGGCCGCTGCGGAGCGGAAGATCGCGCCGACGTTCGTATGGTCGGTGATGTCCTCGAGCACCGCCACGCGGCGGGCGTCGGCGAGCAGCGCCTCGACGGGCACCGGCGCGGGCCGGTGCATGGCCGCCATCGCGCCTCGGTGCAGGTGGAAGCCCGTGATCTCCTCGAGGAGCTCGGGCGGCCCCACGAACGCGGGCACGTCCGGGTGAGCCGAGAGGACGTCGCCGAGCCCTTCAAGCCACTTGTCGGCGAGGAAGAAGGAACGCGGGCGGTGTCCGGCGGCCAGGGCGCGCCGCAGGACCCGCGAGGACTCTGCGATGTACAGGCCTTCCGCTGGTTCGCGGACCTTGCGGAGGTGCACGTCGGTGAGGTGGGTGTAGTCGGCCACCCGCGGATCGTCGGCGCCGTCGATCCGGACCACGCTCAAGCTGCCACGAGCTTCCCGATCATGTTGACGAGCGCGATCACGCCGAGGATCACGATGACGACGCGCAGCACCGTCGGCGACATCCGGCGCCCGATACCGGCCCCGAGGAAGCCGCCCAACAGAGAGCCGACGGCGATCAGCAGCACGACAAGCCAGTTGATCCGGTCGAAAGCGAGGAACAGGTAGGAGACCGCGGCAATGAGGTTCACGACGAGACTCAGGATGACCTTGATCGCATTGGACTGCTGGAGCGTCCCATGGAAGAAGATGCCCAGGACCCCCATGAGGAGGACACCCTGCGCCGCCGTGAAGTAGCCGCCGTAGACGCCGATCAGGAACGTGAGGACGTAGAGGATGAGCGGGAGCTTCTGATGATCCGCCTGCTCCGGGGTCACGTGCGTGAGCGCCTGGCGCCTCTTCGCCCAGGCCGAGAGCCGGGGCTGGAAGATCACGAGGAGGATCGCCACGACGATCAGCACCGGGGCGACGTAGCCGAACACGCTCTCCGGAAGATGCAGGAGCAGGTATGCCCCGAGCAGGCCCCCGAAGAACGAGACGGGCAGGAGCCGGAACAGCGTGCGCCGCGCGCTCGCAGCCTCGCGCCGATAGCCCCACGCGCCCGAGACGCCGCCGGCCACGAGACCCATGGCATTGGAGATGATCGAGTTGACCGGCGGGAACCCGAGCGAGACGAGGATCGGGAACGTCACGAGCGATCCGGAGCCCACGATCGTGTTGATCGTCCCGGCCCAGAGGCCGCCGATGAAGATCAGGAGATCGCGCCAGAACTCCAGCATCAGACGGCGGCGGCCGCGGGGGTGCGGCGCACTGCCGTGTAGCGGCCCCCGTTTGCCGTGACGTCAAGCGGCAGTCCGAACGTCTCGCTCAGGTGCTCCTCGGTCAGCACGCTCGTGATCTCGCCCTGCGCCACCACCTTGCCGTCGCGCAGCAGGAGCGCGTGCGTGAAGCCCGGGGGGACCTCCTCGAGGTGGTGGGTGACGAGCACGAGGGCCGGGGCGACATCGTCCTGCGCCAGCTCGCTCAGCTTGTACACGAGCTCCTCGCGGCCGCCGAGGTCGAGGCCCGCGCCGGGCTCATCCAGGAGAAGCAGCTCGGGGTCGGTCATGAGGGCGCGGGCGATCTGCACGCGCTTCCGCTCGCCCTCGCTGAGCGTCGAGAAGACGCGGCCGAGGAGCGGGCCCATGCCCCACTCGTTGAGGAGGCGGAACGCCCGCCGCTCGTCGTCCCTCTCATACAGCTCGCGCCAGCGGCCCGTCACGCCGTAGGCAGCCGTGACGACGACGTTGAGCACCTTCTCGTGCTCCGGGATCTGGTTCGCGAGGGCGGCGGACGCGAGTCCGATGCGCGGGCGCAGCTCGAAGACGTCGACCTTGCCGAGCGTCTCATCGAGGACGCCCACCGTGCCCTTCGTCGGGTGCATCCGGGCCGCCGCGAGCTGGAGGAGGGTCGTCTTGCCTGCGCCGTTGGGACCGAGGACAACCCAGCGCTCCCCCTCGCGCACCTGCCAATCGACGCCGTCGAGCAGCGTCTTGGTGCCGCGCACCACGCTGACGCCAGACAGCTGGAGAACATTGGTCATGGTGAAGACCCTATTCCAGACTTCCGCCGTCGGCGAACCGCATGCCGCCTCGGTAGAATCGCGGCTATGCCTTCCCGCTTCGCCCTCGTTCTCTCTGCCCGCGCGCTGTCTCCCGCCGTCGGCGCGGCGGCGGCGGCCCTGCTCGCCCCGGTGGGCGCCACCGTCGGGCCTTTCGAGGCGGCGGGCGACGCGCGGTACGAAGTCTTGACCGCCGTCGTCGAACTTGATCCGGCGCGTCTGGGCGACGCGCGGACGGCCCTCGCGGGCCTCGCCGAGGCGGACGCCGCGCTGGTGCCGGCAAGTGTGCGCGAGGCAGAGCGGAAGTTCCTCATCATGGACGTGGACTCCACGCTCATCCAGCAGGAAGTGATCGAACTCCTCGCGGAGCACGCCGGGAAGCGCGCCGAGGTTGCCGCGGTCACCGAGGCGGCGATGCGCGGCGAGCTCGACTTCGCACAGAGCCTCCATGCCCGGGTCCGGACTCTCGCGGGCCTCCCGGCCGACGTCATCGATCGGGTCCGCGAGGCTGTGCTCTTGACCCCCGGGGCCGAGGAGCTTGTGGCGGCCTTCCACGCCGCCGGGCATGCGGTCGCCGTCGTCTCGGGAGGATTCAACCAGATCCTCGCCCCGCTCGCCGAGGGACTGGGCCTCGACTACTGGCGCGCCAACGAGCTCGAAATCGTCGACGGCGCGTTGACCGGGCGGGTGATCGGCGAAGTCGTGGATCGCGCCGTGAAGGAGCACAGCCTGCGCGCGTGGTCGGCCGAACGCGGCGTGCCGCTCGAGGCCTGCATTGCCGTGGGCGACGGCGCGAACGATCTCGACATGCTGGGGGCGGCCGGGCTGGGCGTCGCGTTCCATGCGAAGCCGGCCGTGCGCGCCGCGGCCGATGCCGCCGTCGACCTCCCGTACCTCGACGTCGTCCGGCACTTCGCCGCAGTCTGACGACGGACGGGACCCACAATCCCCACCGGCTCCCAGTTGGGACGGGACCCCACAACGGTCGGGACGGGACCCCACAATCCCCACCGGCTCCCAGCCTTCGCAAGCTCAGGCCGGGGCCCTCGCCGGCGTGGCCCCAGTCGGGACGGGACCCCACAACACACGATGTTGCGGGGTCCCGTCCCTTAGCTTGTGGGGTCGCTGGTCAGCCCTGGAAGTGCTCGGCGCCGCCCACCAGCTCGGTGTGGCCCGTGGGCACCTCGGCTGTGACCATCTTCGCGACCTCGGCCGCGAACTCGTCGACGGAGTACAGCTTCCCCGCGGCCTCGCGGCGCGACTCGATCGCACCCGGCGCCGCGCGCTCGAGGAGCGTCGCGGTGATGGTGCCCTCGATCATGTCGCCGGAGACGACCACGAACGTGATCCCCTTCTCCTCGAGCCACGGGATGAGCTCGCGGAGCGCGACCTCGCCTGCCCGCTTGGACCGAGCCACCGGCTCGTAGGCGTCCATCGTCGGCGTCGAGTCGATGAAGTGGGCCTGGTGGCTCGTGACGAACACCACGCGCGCGCCCGGCTTCATGCGCTCGGCCGCAGTCTTGAGCATGCTGACCTGGGCGTCACGGTTGAGCCGCAGCGCGTAGTCCTCGCCGAGCCCGGACTCCATGCCGCCGGACGCGTTCAGGACCAGGACGTCGAGCGAGCCGAAGTTGTCGAGCGCCGCCTGGGCGAGGGCAGCGACGTCGTCCGCGTTCGTGAGGTCGCCGCCCACGGCGACCGCTCGGCCGCCCGCGGCCTCGATCTCCGCGACGACCTTGTTGGCGCGCGGCGCCTTCTGCCGGTAGTTGATGACGACGGCGGCGCCCTCCCCCGCGAGGATCTTCGCCGTCGACGCGCCGATGCCGCGCGACGAGCCCGTGACGATCGCCGTCTTGCCGGCGAGCGGACCGCCCTGTGCCGTTCCCTGCTCTGTCATGTGAGGTTTTTCCCTTCCATCGCTGAAGAAGTTCGTTGGGCTCAGTGGCCCATGCCGAGGCCGCCGTCGACCGGGATGACCGCGCCGGAGATGTAGGCCGCCTCGTCGCTCGCGATCCAGCGGACCACCTCGGCCACCTCCTCCGGCTCGGCGAACCGGCCGGCGGGGACGCGCGAGAGGTAGTCCTTCTGGGTGTCCTCGGGCAGCTCAGCCGTCATGTCCGTCTTGATGAAGCCCGGCGCGACCACGTTCGCCGTGATGCCGCGCGAGCCGAGCTCGCGGGTGAGCGAGCGCGCGAGGCCCACCAGGCCGGCCTTCGACGCGGAGTAGTTGATCTGCCCCGGCGCGCCATACAGCCCCGACACCGAGGAGATGAGCACCACGCGGCCCTTGCGCAGGCGGATCATGCCCTTGGACGCGCGCTTCACGACGCGGAACGCACCCGTGAGGTTCGTGTCGAGAACGGACGTGAAGTCGTCCTCGCTCATGCGCAGAAGCAGCGTGTCCTTGGTGATGCCGGCGTTGGCCACGAGGACCTCGACCGGACCGTGTGCCGCCTCGACCTCCTTGAACGCCCGGTCGATCGACGCCTCATCCGTCACGTCGGCCTGGACGCCGAGGATGCCCTCGGGCAGCGCCGTCTCGGAGCGATACGTGACCGCTACTTTGTCTCCGTTGGCCGCGAACTCCTTCGCGATCGCGAGGCCGATCCCGCGGTTGCCTCCGGTGATGAGAACGCTGCGCGGGGTGTGGGCTTCCGTGCTCACGGTGCTCCTTGGGGTCGTAGTCAGGCCGACTCGCTCGGAACGCGGGCACCGCGTCCGACTGCCGTTGTCTGTCGAGCATCCTAGCCGTCGGCGCCGCGGGCCGCCGCCTACCGCGCGTCAAGCACGCCGAGAGGCCCGCCGGATTGGCCCGGCTGGGGACGCCGGTGGGACAATGGATCGACTGGGAGTGTGATGGAAAGACTGACGAGCGGGGCCGACTGGGTGCCGGAGGAAGACCGGTCCTCCGACGACCCCGAGATCCACAGCATCACGACGGCTGCCCCCGGCCACAGCGAGGACATGCACAAGCGCATGGTCCGCTACGCGACCGCGATGGGCATCCGCATGGTGTGCATTGTGCTGCTCTTCGTGGTCGACGGGTGGTTCAAGCTGATTGCCGCGATCGGTGCCGTGTTCCTTCCATGGGTCGCGGTGGTGATCGCGAACGCGGGCGATCGCGCAGACTCTTCGAGCGATTCGCTCCTCGACAACCCTCCGCTCGCTGAGCTCGAAGGCGGCCTCGCGGGGCCCGGCGACGACGACGTCCTGCCCGGCGAGGTCGTGGAGAACGAGGACGACGGCGCCGATTCGGCTCCGGCGGACCGCTCCGGCGAGGCAGGACCCACCTCGCCCGAGGACGACACTCGTGATGGCCGCGGGCGGGCCTCCGGCCAGGAGCCGGGCAACGAGAAGAGGAGCGCGTGAGTCTGTTGGGAATGCTGCCCGGGGAAGGGCCCGAGGAGGCGGTGTGCTCGCGGAAGGGCTGCAGTGCCGCCGCCGCGTGGGAGCTCCTGTGGAACAACCCCAAGATCCACACGCCGGAACGGCGCAAGGTCTGGCTCGCGTGCGACGAGCACCGCGACTGGCTCGAGGACTACCTGAAGACGCGCTCGCTGTGGCGTGACACCGTGCCGCACGGCCAGCCTGCAGCGAGCGAGGGCCGCTGACGTGTACCGCTTTCTCTTCTCGCGCCGCTGGCTCACCTATCTTGGCCTCGCCATCCTGTTCGCGGTCGCGTGCGTCCTTCTGAGCCGCTGGCAGATCTCTCGGCTTGACGAGGCCCAGGCCGTCATCAACTTGGTGAATCGGAACTACGATGCGGCCCCCGTGCCGTTCGCGCAGGCCTCCGACCAGTTCACGCACCTCGCGAGCGACCACGAGTGGGAGCAGGTGAGCCTCCACGGCACGTATGACGTGGCGGACACTCGCGTGGTCCGGAACCGCCCCCTCAACGGCCAGCCCGGCTACGAGGTCGTGGTCCCGCTCCGGCTCGATTCGGGCCAGACGGTGATCGTTGACCGCGGGTGGCTCCCGATCGGCAACCAAGAACAGGGCCGGCCCGACTCGGTCCCGGCCCCGCCCTCGGGCGAGGTGACCGTCGTCGTCCGTCTGCGCCCGAGCGAACCCAACCTCGATCGGGGGGCTCCCGCCGGCCAGCTCGCGTCGATCGACCTCGCGACGTACGCGGGGCAGGTCCAGTACCCGATCCTCACGGGTTCGTACGGACTGATGGCGAGCGAGACACCTGCCGCGGCAACCACGCCAACCGCGCTGCCGAAGCCGCAGCCGGATGACGGGACTCATCTTTCCTACGCGCTGCAGTGGCTCGCGTTCGGCGTGCTCATGTTCATCGGTTTCGGCTACGCCGCGCGTCAGCAGGCCCGAAACCGCGCCATCGACGCGGCCGCGGATGCCGCAGAAGCAGCCGAGACGGCGCGCGCCCAGGGCGAGGATCACGCCGAAGCCCAGCAGGCGGCCGACGCCGCCGCGGCCCGCGCCGCCCGCTTCACCCCGAAGAAGCGCAAGCGGCCCACCGCGGAAGAAGAAGAGGACGCCATCCTCGACGCCCAGGGCTTCCGGTGACTGGCACGAACGACGGCGACCGCCCCGCCGTCGACCGTGTGCGCCGCGCCCTGCTCGCCTCCGGGTTGCCGGACACCGTGACAACGTTCGACGACGACGTCCCCACCGCGGTCGCGGCGGCCGAGGTCCTGGGGTGCGAGGTCGGCGCGATCGCGAACAGCCTCGTGTTCGAGCTCGACGGCGCCCCGCTGCTCATCCTTGCGAGTGGCGCGGCCCGCGTCGACACGAAGCTCGTGGCGCGGCAGCTCGGTTCCGGGAAGATCAAGCGCGCGACCCCCGAGTTCGTGCTCGAACACACCGGTCAGCGCGTGGGCGGCGTGGCCCCCGTGGGGCATCCGGAGCGCCTGCGGACTCTCATCGACGTGCACCTGAGCGGGTATCCCCTGCTTTGGGCGGGGGCCGGCGACCACCAGTCGATGCTCTCGATCAGCTACCCCGATCTGGCACGTGTCACCGGCGCGGAGCCGCTCGAGGTGCGTTAAGGCATCTGAACCCGCCGGACGGCAGGGGCGGATGCGTTCTTTTTGCCACTGTGCGCGTTGCCACTGTGCGCGAGGTGCCGCGCGATCTTTTCATTCCCGGCCACCAGCTTCGTCGGCCATGCTGTCGACGAGGGAAGGGGCCGAGCTTAGGTCGAGTCCTCCACCAAAATACGGTGAGAGTCGAGATCTTCGGGTCTCCCATCTGCCAGGATCTCGTAGACCGTACGCATCGGGTTCTCGACCGTGTTCCAGAGGTCCTCCATGCGCTTGGCTTCGTGCCTAACAAAATCGAAGTCAAATGCCACAGATCTCGGCGGCTTAGGGTCGAGCACCGTGTTTTTCGCGATGTCGGACTGGGCGATTCCCGTCCTCGCCCTCTCGTCCGTTCCCAAAAAACGGGAGAGGAGGACCTGCGACACATAATGCTGCGCTTTGGTGCTTGACCTCCCGGTCTACTCATGGCGCCCCCAAATATCCCCAACCGCGCCAGACCACGCCCGAAAGGAGAGTCTTAAAAGACCCATACATCGTCAGCGTTCCCCGCTGTGAGTTCGTCTTCTTCTCGTGAGGTAGTAGGCGATGACGAGCGCTGCGAGCAGCACGGAGAGTATCGCGATGGTTCCGCGGGATACGGGCACTTGGCCGGTGATCCACATGATGAGGATGATGGCGGGATTCCACCCCATTCCGTCGGTCGAGTACCAGTCGGTGCCTGTGGGTGTGAGCTGTTCCCCGCCCCACGCAGAGATGAGGACGGCGCCCAAGAAGAGGACGATCCACAGAGCTGGCCCACGGTAGGGTTTCCGCGCCGAATCCACTCGGGTCGAACGTAGTCCCTTTGGAAAGGCGGCCGTCGGTGGTGTCAGCATCGAGCCCGTCGGTTGGATCATGCGTGCCAGCGCCCGCGACCGCTGAACGAGAGCACTAAATTCGGATCCATCCAGATAGTCTTCCCCGGCCGCCCGAATGACCGCCCCAAGATATGGGTCTCGCTGTTCGAGCTCCTTGTATCTAAAGGGAAAGGTCGTGTAGCCGGCCCGCTTTTCTGCGCGCTCCTTGGCCGAAGACCAGGCATAAGACACGGTGTGCGAAGAAAGCGGCAGAAACCCCATCAGGACGAGTGTCGTCGTGAACCACGAGCCCGGGACCTTTAGCCACATCAGAAGGAGAAGGAACAGGTACCACCCGCCTGTGACGAAAGCCATCCTGACTGCGGCCCCCAGAAGCACGTACGCAGACGGTCCCTTGAGCAGGTCACGGTTCACGGACACCCCCAATCTCTTGCCGCCTCAGACGGCAGCGAAAGCTTACGCCCCGAAAGGAGACCGTTGAAAGACACGTCCGGCTCACGCTGGCGACACGTGCCCGCCCGCGCTAGCCGATGGCCCGCGATCGGCTGGGATGAGGATCAAGGGTTCCGCCGACCCGTCGAGATGGTCTTCCAACCGAAATAGCAGAGCAGCACGACCCCTGCGGCCATAAGGAGCGACCCCAGCCCGTAGGTGTCCAAGAACTGATCCGGCAAACCTCCGAGAATAAAACCGGCAACTATGGCGGGCAAACCATTGGCGGCAAGACGCGCCTGATATTTCCGCTCCAAATGGATCTCCAAACGGGTCTCATCGCCTGCCGAAACGGGGCGCAGATGCGGCCATCACAAGGCGGCCCGCTACTCCCAGGAGCGGCGGGCCGCACCCTTTTTGACCTATCGTGACCCGACCGGCGAGCAGGCCGTGGGCAACATCATCCGCGCACAGCGCGAGAAAGGGGCGTCGCGCTGATGCCGTGGTTCAATGCGGACTCGAAGATGCACTCGCACCCGAAGATCCGGGCGGCAGGGCTCGAGGCCATGGGCCTGTGGCCTGTCTCTGGGACGTACGCGGCGGAGTTCCTCACGGGCCGCCCGGTCTCCACATTCCGCTCATAGCCCTGATCGACCAGATGGTCCAGAACCCGCCGATCTCCTGTCACTGGCTGAAGCTCGGTAGACCAGAATCTATTCGCGAGTGACCCGCGGGCCGAAGAAAAGACTGCGAGAAGAGACGAGATGCGGTGAGTCAATTCCGCCGCCGATTCCTCGCGGGTGCCCCAGCCGGCTCGCAGCAGAAATAAACTTGGGATCGTCACTAGAGCGCCGCCGTGTCATTCACCCTGCATAGCCGGGATAGGACGCATAAGTCCAGCCTTGAAGACCTGATCCACGAGCGCAAGACCATCTTCGAGGAGTCGGTCGCCGGTAAGATCGACGCTCAGGAGCGTGCCGTTCGCGAAACGTTCGAGGTGCGCCACTTGAACTCGAGACAAGTCGCCGGCCACGACATTGTCTGCGAGCCAGGTCACGAACCCGATCGTCGGATATGTGATTCCCTGAACTTTTTGCGCACGAAGAAGGTCAGTGCAATCCAGAGAGGCGGCATCGGGCTCCCAAACACGGACGAACTTTTTCACGAGCTCTACCGCACGAGGCAGCACCTCGGCCTCTATCGGGAATCGCTCCTCGTTCCGCTGCGGGCCGAGTCCCCCGAAAGTTACCAACGCCGAGTTGACGGCAAGACCTTGAATCCCGGCCTCGGCGCCAAGGGTGGAAGTTAAATCCACAGCTGCGGGCCTCTCCGTGCTGTATGGCTCCTGCAAGAGCGATACGTGAGTTCCGGCGGCCCAAATTGGTTGTCCGGTCGCATCGTCCTTCTCGTACCGGGCTAGAACTATCTTCTCAAGCTCGACCCGATCGCCGGTCACCAAGACGGGCTCCGCCGACCACATCGGCTGACCAATTCTCCCCCCCAACGACTCCAGATAGCCTAGCAACTCCCATATCCGGTCCACAATCGATTCAAGGCTTTCACCTCGCCCTCCCCATTTTGCACGCAATAACATCTTTCCTGGAATCATGATTGGTTCCTTCTTCTATTCTTCAAGTCATTACGCTTTCGGCGTGTAGTAAACTTCGACGGAAATATCCGAATCTAAGAAGACGTCTCGCACAGCATCCGCGACGTCCCGATTTGAAAAGTGCCATTCGATCCTAGCCTCTGGACACAGTCGCCGAACTGCTTCGGCTTGGCTCCTGGCTTGTTCAATAAATTCCTGTCCATGCTTCGTGAAGAAGAATCTTGGCTTCGCCGGATCGACCATGATTCCATACCCATCCTTAGCTTCAAGGAATATCTCGCGTGGTGGCCGCCCGCGCCACACGTGACCGTCGAACTGAACTGGCTTTCCGAATTCCCTTGGGACAAGATACTCGGGAACGTAACCTTGGGCGTTCCGGCGAATGCCGGCGATCTGTTCTTGGTAGACCTTCCATTCTTCACCTGGAGAATTTCGCTTAATATACTCCCATGTTCCAGCGCTTCCATCAGAGTCACCTGAGGCCGGTGTTCGAGGTGGGTCACCCCCTGGATGGTGGAGGCCCGGGGCGTATGGGTCTCGCGGGAGCCTTCCCGTTTCGTCCGGCGAAGCATGAACGCCTGGCCCGAGGTGTACCTCGGAGTCACTGCGGGGAAAGGAGTTGCCTCCGTCTGCCGAGCCAGCGATACCGAGATCTACGCTACGGGTATCCGACGCTGAGTGGCCCGGAAGTTCTGATTGGCTGAGGCCGTCGAGATCGAGTTGGGTTTCGCGGGTGCCCAAGTCGGAGAGTGTCTCCCGCGCGTGCCCGCTCTGCCCGGCCACGTCCGCACCGGTCTTCTCGCGATCGGCGAGGCGTTGCTCGATCGACTCGGTGGCGTGACCGGCCGTCTTGCCCGCGCTTGCAGCGGCATCCTCCGCCGCCTTCCCGCCTTGGGCTGCTTCCTCGGCGGTCTTGGACCCCTTGGCGAGCTTCGCGGCCACGCCCGCGCCCTTGAGCGCTCCCGCCGCCTCACCCGGCCCCGGGACCAGGAAACCGCCGATGCCGACAGCCGCCATGCCCAGCGCCTCGCCAGGGTTCTTTCCCCAGGTGTCCCATGCGACGAGCGACTTGGCCATGGCCTGGACGTTCTCGTTGGCCTCCTTGAACACCGGCACGCCCATCGAGCCTAGGATCGGCGCAAGCGGGTTCAGGGACAGCGCCAAGGAGCCGATCCCGAGACCGAATCCCTTCCACGCGCTGGCATAGGCGTCGCCCCGCCAGTACTCGTTCCGCTGCGGGTCGTACCCCACAGCGAGGCCACCGAGCCCCTGGCTTGTCTCCTTCAGGGCGTTGCCCGCGCCCCACCACATGCTCTCCCCGCAGTTGCGGTCCTCGTCCGCGCGCTGGCCCCACGGCAGGTCCACCGCTTCAGCTCCAGACTGCTTGAGCTCCCACGCCTCCACGCGGGCCACCGGAGCACTACCGCCTGTGCGCTGTCGGTTGATCTCGTCGGCGCAGTCCGCCTCGGCCTGGCTCAGCTTGGCGTAGGCGTCTGCGACCCGGTCGAGCAGGCGGTTGTTCCGGTCCACGTACGATCCCGATTCGTGCCACGGCGCGAGGATCTGCGGGCCGTCAGGCCCTGAACGGGCGGTCTCCCCCTTCGAGATCAGGTAGTCCACCGGATCCTGAGGCGACAGCAGCGCGCCCATCGCGGCGCCGTCGACCATTCCGGAAGCGCCCATCCCAGCCGTAGCCAGCGCATCAAACTCGTAGCGCTTGGTCTCGGACGCGTTCACCCATACGAGCCCGTCCGGGCCGACCTCATCAACGAACGCCGCCGCGTCGGCTCGAACGGCCGCAAGCTCGGCCTTGATCGGCTGAATTCGGTCCGCGTACTCCTCGAGCGTGCGCGACACGGCATCGAGCCGCCCAGCGAAATCACGAGCGGCCCGGTTCGCAGGCTCCATCGCGCGGTACACGATAGCCGCCTCCGGTGACTCGAACACTGCAGGGAGCCCGGCCCAAGCCGCCTCAACCCCGTCAGCCCCGGCCGCAATCCGGCGACGCGACGCAACCAGGCCGTCCGCGACAGTTCGCACGCGACCAGGATCCAGTTCCTCCCCAGGGATCCGATCCGGGACGATGAGCCCGTCCGCTCGGGCTGCGCCCGCTACCACGCCGTTCCCCGACGAGTGAACTGAGGCGAGTCCTCGGTCGATGCCACCTGCCCTGCATCGCGCACAAAGTTTGCGGCCATCTCCTCGTCGCCCGCCACGTAGACTTCAGCGGCCGACGCCGTCGCCGTAACGGCCGCGGAATACCGCCCCATCATCGACGCGAGCGGGCCCGCGGCCTGCTCCTCGAGAAACGAGGCGAAGGCCGAAGCGACCACCCCGTCTCCCCCGGCTCCGCCAGCCAAGGACTCAGGCGCCGAAGACAGGTCAGTGAGTCCACTCCGAAGTTGCTCCACCGAATCCTGCGCCGCGACCAAGGCGCTCCCCACCCCGGCCGGGGCGAGCCTCCAGCCATTCACCACCGTTCCCCCCTCACCTCGCGACGACCTTTTCCACCAGATCGGCACCGGAACCATCAGCTGCGCTGCCCGAACCTCCCCGACGAGAAGGCGCGAACGCCCGGCTGATTGCTTCGCTTCCGAGCGCTTCTGCAAGCCTTCGCGCCTCGTCCCACGGCGGAAGCTCGGCGCCGGCGAAGCTCGCGACGAGCGACGGCACACGAAGCTTCCCTGCCGTACGGAGGGCAAAATCGCGACTCAGCCCATCGACGTCGCACGCCATGGAGCGCACGGCGCGCGGCCCGATGAGCGCCGCGACGGGCACGGACGGCGGCGCCGGAGCGAGCGTGCTCGTGAGATCAGCAGCCCCGAGCTGCGCGGTCACCGTACCGAAGATGGGCAGGGGCACCTCATGGGCGACGGCGGCAAGGCTGTTCGCGGCCTGCTCGCCGACCGTGTCGAGATCCATCGACGCCGGGCCGAGCAGCCCGACGCCGCTCACCGTCTCCTCGACGCCCGTCCGAGTCCGCTTGATGAGGGACGTCATGTGAACTCCCGGGCCCGCGAGGACGAGGCGGAGGTCGCCGGGCATCCGCCGGCGGGCGGTCTCAGTGAGCGCGATGGGGTCCCACTGAAGGGTCGCCGGCTCGTGAGGTCCCCACGCCGCGAGCGGCGCGCCGGCCAGATGCAGTGACAGGAGTTCGGCAGGCTTGCCGAGGATCGTCGTCTCGTCCGGCGGATAATGGACGCTCACCGAGAACGTCGCTTGGCAGGCGCCGAGGTCCGCCGCCGCCGCCGAGCCAGGCGGGTGGCCGCGGACCGAGGCCTGCCCGCCCAAGAGCGCGTCAAGCTCCTCGTGCAGCGTGCCGTCCCGCCCGTCCACGAATCCACCGTCGATCGCGCCGACCCGGAGCCCACCCGTACCCTCAAGCACAAAGCGAGCCAGCCACGTCCAGCGCGCGCTCGAGGCGCTCACAACGACCGGCACGAGACCGACTCTCACGGCCCCGACGATGAAATCCGCGAGCGGCTCACTCAGCGAGACGACGCGTCCCTCGAGGCGGGCGCAGGCGAAGCGCCCGACACACCGCTCGAGCAGCGGATGCTCGAAGCCCATGACCCCCCTGCATGTTTCACAACAAGCGTGCAAAACCCAAGCTAGGCGGCCTCAGGGCGTCATGACAATACTGTCAACCGTCCGTCAAAAATGTTAGGCAGATGTTAAGTGGGATCAAGCAGCGACTACGCGAGGGTGATGAGGTCCAAGTAGTCAGCGCTCCACAGGTCCTCGACCCCATCCGGCAGCAGCACGACGCGCTCGGGATTGAGCGCCTCGACGGCGCCCTCGTCGTGGCTCACCATGACCACGGCGCCCTTGTACGTCTGGAGCGCTCCGAGGATCTCGCGACGGCTCGCCGGGTCGAGGTTGTTGGTGGGCTCGTCGAGAAGCAGCACGTTCGCGCTCGAGGCAACGATCGTCGCGAGGGCGAGCCGTGTCTTCTCCCCGCCGGAGAGGACGCCTGCCGGCTTGTCCACGTCGTCGCCCGTGAATAGGAACGAGCCAAGGATGCCGCGCACGTCCGCGTCGCCGAGGTGATCCGGCGCCGCGCGGCGCATGTTCTCGAGGACGGTGCGGTCCGGATCGAGCGTCTCGTGCTCCTGCGCGTAGTAGCCGACCTTGAGCCCGTGGCCCGGGACGACCTCGCCTGTGTCCGGCGAGTCGACGCCCGCGAGCATCCGCAGGAGCGTCGTCTTCCCGGCGCCGTTGAGGCCTAGGATCACCACGCGGGAACCGCGGTCGACGGCGAGGTCCACGTCCGTGAAGATCTCGAGCGAGCCATACGACTTGGAGAGGCCTTCCGCCTGCAGGGGGGTCTTGCCGCACGGGGCAGGTTCCGGGAACCGGAGAGCGGCCACGCGGTCCGAGACCCGCTCCTCCGCGACCCCGGCGAGCAGGCGCTCGGCACGCTTCGCCATGTTCTGCGCGGCGACGGCCTTGGTCGCCTTGGCGCGCATCTTGTTCGCTTGGTCTATGAGGACCTGAGCCTTCTTCTCCGCATTGGCGCGCTCCCGCCGTCGTGCGCGCTCGTCAGTCTCGCGCTGGCTGAGGTAGCGCTTCCAGCCCATGTTGTAGACGTCGATCACGGCGCGGTTCGCGTCGAGGTGGAAGACCTTGTTGACGGTGGCTTCGAGCAGCTCGACGTCGTGCGAGATGACGATGAGGCCGCCCTGATGCGCCTTGAGGAAGTCCCGCAGCCACGCGATGGAGTCGCCGTCGAGGTGGTTGGTCGGCTCGTCGAGGAGCAGCGTGTCCGCTGCGGAATAGAGGATGCGCGCGAGCTCGACGCGGCGGCGCTGGCCACCCGAGAGGGTCCTCAGCGGCTGGTTGAGGATGCGGTCCGGGAGCGCGAGGTTCGCCGAGATTGCGGCGGCTTCGGCCTCAGCCGCGTAACCGCCGCCCGCGAGGAACTCCGACTCCAGACGGTCGTAGCGCGCCATCGCCTTGCGCTGCGTGGTGGCGTCGTCGCTCGCCATTTCAGCCTGCGCCTCCCGGAGCTTGCGCACGACGACGTCGAGACCTCGCGCTGAGAGGATGCGGTCCCGCGCGAGCTGCTCCATATCCGGCGTCCGCGGGTCCTGCGGGAGGTAGCCGATCTCACCGCTGCGGGTCACCGTCCCCGCGGCCGGGGTGCCCTCCCCCGCGAGGACTCGTGTGAGCGTGGTCTTGCCCGCACCGTTGCGGCCCACGAGCCCGATCTTGTCCCCTTTGTCGATCCTGAACGTCACCTCGTCCATGAGCAGGCGCGCGCCAGCGCGGAGTTCGAGGTCCTGGACAGTGATCACGAGGGTAGGCCTTTCGGGTTTGTGGCCCGGATTGGGCCTATCCCATGCTAGCCGCCGGAGCGGACACCCCCTCGCGCGCGTCGGCGCGCTCACGCTGCGGGACCACCACGTACTTCGGATCGCGAGTGGACGCGCGGCCCGCCTCGAACACCCCGAAACGCAGGAGCGCCGAGCCAGCGGCCACCGAAAGGCCGCTGAGCGCGCTCACGACGCGCGACGAGCGGCCCCCGAGGGCAAGCCCGACTGCCCCGCCCACGGTGCAGGCCTTGGACAGGCGCAGGAGCGTCCCGGCGCGGCCGGCGTGGAACGTCTCCGCTGACAGATGCCCGCTGCGCTCCATCCGCATGCTCAGGGCCGTCTCGAGAATCGCCCCGGCGACGGCCATTCGCCGGGCCGGAGCGCTTTCCTCGAGGGGTGCCAGCGCTGCGGCCACGCCGCCCGCCGACGCGGCAGCGGAGCTGGCGAAGACGAAGGGCAGCCTTCCGTGGGCGTCGTGCCACGTCGGCACCGCGGTGTCTGCGATGAGCACCGCCGTGTACGTGGCCACGGCCGAGCCGGTGATCCCCGCTCCGATGCCTGCCGCCCTGCCGGCCCGGGGAAAGATGCCCAGGAGATTCGCCGCGGCGGTCGCGCCCGCGAGCGGACCGTACGCAGAGAGGATCCATGATCCGACGCTCATGGGCGACGTGGGCTTGGCGACGCGGAGCATGTTGACGAAGCGCTCGGGGCGGCCCAGATCGTGGACGAGGGCGACGACGGACGCCCCGATGGCGGTGAGCGCCGTGACCTTCGCCGTCCGCTCCAGCCCGGGGCGGCCGCTGTGCTGGGCGCCCGCCGCCAGGATGGACGACGCTCCGGCGAGCCCTCCGGCAAAGATGTAGCCCGCGATGTCAAGCGCTTTCCACGTGGGCTCCTTGAGGATGGGCCGCCCGTAGTAGGACGTGAACTCCTCAGTGGGCCTGCGCCGGCTCACTTCCTGGCTCCCCAGAACATCAGGGCCGCGCCGGCGAGAAGGCCCGCCGCGGCACCTGCAGCGTGCTTCCACATCGACGGCAGGTCGCGCGTGGTGACGATCGGATCCGGCGGGAGGCCGTATGCCTCCGGCTCGTCGAGAAGGAGGAAGAACGCGCCGTCGCCGCCCACGCCGTCGTCCGGGTCGCGCCCGTACAGCCGGGCGCCCTCCTCGCCCCGCTCGTGGAGCTCGGCGAGCCGCGCATCCGCGCGCTCGTGGAGCTCGTCGAGTTCACCGAACTGGATCGACTTCGTGGGGCAGGCCTTCGCGCACGCCGGCTCCTCCCCCGCCCCGAGACGGTCATAGCACATGGTGCACTTGAAGACCCGGCCATCGTCCTTGCGCTGGTCGATCACCCCGTAGGGACACGCGGACACGCAGTAGCCACAGCCGTTGCAGATGTCTTCTTGGACGACGACGGTCCCGTGCTCGGTGCGGAACAGGGCACCCGTGGGGCACACGTCGAGGCACGCCGCGTGCGTGCAGTGCTTGCACACGTCCGAGGACATGAGCCAGCGGACACCGTCGTGCTCCGTCGGATCCTTCGCAGGAATCTTCTGTTCAATGAAGGCCACGTGGCGCCAGGTGTCCGCGCCGAGCGCCGAAGTGTTGTCGAAGGATTCGCCGGTCAGGCTCATCGAGGTATCGGCCGGGACTCCGTTCCACTCCTTGCATGCCACTTCGCAGGCCTTGCATCCAATGCACAGGCTCGTGTCGGTGAAGAACCCCTTGCGGGGCTCACCGATCGCCGGCATTCCGAGTTGCGTCACGCTCATGCCTTCGCTCCCTCCACTCCCGTGTGCTCCGTGATCCCTGCCCGACGGCGATACTCCTCGAGGAAAGCGGGCACCGCCGGACCGCGGGGCCGCCGGCCCGGGCGGATGTCCACGGTCAGCGCCTTGACCTCTTGGATGTGCACGTTCGGATCCATGGCAATGGACGAAAGCTCGTTCATTGCGTCGCCCTTGGAGAGCCCGTTGGGACCCCAGTGATAAGGCATGCCGATCTGATGGACGGTGCGGCCCTGCACGGTGAGGGGCTTCATCCGGTCGGTCACGAGGACACGCGCCTCGATGACGCCCCGGGCAGAGACGAGCGTGACCCACCCCTTGTGCGTCAGGCCACGCTCTGCTGCGAGCGCGGGCGAGACCTCGCAGAAGCTCTCCGGCTGGAGTTCGGCCAGATAGGGCAGCCAGCGCGTCATGGCCCCGGCGGTGAAGTGCTCGGTGAGCCGGTAGGTGGTCAGCACGTAGGGGAATACGTTCGAGCCCCGCTCCAGTCCGCTCGGGTGGTAGCGGTTGCCCTCTCTGGGGATGAGCTTGCGCACGGGGTTTCGCTGCTGCCCGTACAGGGCGTTCTCGAACGGCGACTCCTGCGGCTCGTAATGTGTCGGCAGGGGCCCGTCGACGAGCCCTGCGGGCGTGAAGAGCCAGCCCTTTCCGTCTGCCTGCATGATGAACGGGTCGATGCCGGAGATCGCTTCCACGCCGAGCACCCCGGGATCGGGTCGGTACGAGGGCGCCTTGGTCGGTTCGAAGTCGGGTACGTCGTCGCCCGTCCAGCGGCCCTCGCCCTCGTCCCACCAGATGAGCTTCTTGCGCTCGCTCCATGGCCGGCCGTCCGGATCGGCTGACGCACGGTTGTACAGCGCACGGCGGTTGGCGGGCCATGCCCAGCCCCACTCAAGGCTCGAGGCGCCCTGCTCGGTGTGCGGCTTTCGCCGCGCGGTCTGGTTCACGCCGTCCGCCCGGCACCCGCAGTAGATCCAGCACCCGCAGGTGGTCGAGCCGTCGTCCTTGAGCTCCGTGTAGGCCGAGAGCGGGGACCCATCAGCGGACGTCCCGTTGATCTCGGCGAGCACGGCCTCGGCGTCAGGCTCCGACTGGCTGCCGATCGTCGGGTAGTCCCACGTCAGGTCGAGGACAGGACGGTCAGCCGGGTCCGGCGAGCCGGCGAGCAGCGCCCGGATCCGCTTGCCGAGGTGCCACGTGAACCAGAGGTCGCTCCTCCGGTCTGCCTCAGGCTCTATCGCCTGGTCACGCCATTGGACAAGCCTGTTGGTGTTCGTGAAGCTGCCGGCTTTCTCGGTGTGCGCCGCAGCAGGGAAGAAGAACACCTCAGTGGCGATGTCCTCGGTCTTCAGCTCGCCAGTCTGGATCTCGGGGCCGTCCTTCCACCACGTGGCGCTCTCGATGAGGGAGAAGTCCCGCACCACGAGCCAGTCCAGGGCGGCCATGCCCATGCGTTGAAGGTGGGCGTTGGCGGAACCAACCGCGGGGTTCTCGCCATAGAGGAAATACCCCCGGCACGTGCCGTCCAGCTGGGCCACGACTGTGTCGTAGGTGCTGTGGCTTCCCGTGATCCT
Organism: Sinomonas albida; assembly: GCF_004919045.1. Lineage (GTDB taxonomy): Bacteria > Actinomycetota > Actinomycetes > Actinomycetales > Micrococcaceae > Sinomonas > Sinomonas albida. The sequence continues at coordinate 14,378 of NZ_SWDW01000012.1, read as the reverse complement.
GGGCAGGTAGTCGAAGCAGAAGTCGTTCTCGGAAGTCGCCGCGTCCCCCCACCACGCCTTGAGCAGGCTGACCGTGTAGGCCCTCATGTTGGCCCAGAAGCCCCGGTCCGGGGAATCAGCCTCGACGTATCCGTCGAGGTCCAGATGGTGCTCGGCGTGAGGCATCGGCAGGTAACCCGGCAGCAGGTCGAAGAGCGTCGGGATATCGCTCGACCCCTGGATGCTCGCGTGCCCGCGGAGCGCCATGATGCCGCCACCGGGCCTGCCGATGTTGCCGAGGAGGAGCTGCAGGACGGACGCCGCCCGGATGTACTGCACGCCCGTCGAATGCTGGGTCCAGCCGACCGCGTACGCGAAGGCGGTGGTCCGGTCAGGGCCCGAGTTCGAGGTCATCGCTTCCGCGACTTCCGTGAAGAGCGCTGACGGAACCCCGCAGACCTCTTCGACCATCTCCGGGGTGTAGCGGGCGTAGTGGCGGCGGAGCACTTGGAAGACGCAGCGCGGATCCGTCAGGGTCTCGTCCCTCTGCCACGATCCCCGCAGCGAGGGCCCACCGGATCCGTGGGAGTGCGCGTGGCCCGATTCCCCCAGCGTGCCGGAGCCCTCGTTCAGCTCGGACTCCCGCTCGCCCGACGAGGCGGCCACTTCGGCGCCTTCGTACTGCCACGTCTCAGGATCGTAGGAGGGCCCTTCGGGATTGAACCCGGAGAAGACTCCGTCGAGTTCTTCGGTGTCCTGGAAGTCGTCGCGCAGGATCGTCGCCGCGTTGGTGTAGTTGACCACATAATCGTGGAAATACGCGTCGTGGGTGATGACCCAGTTGATCAGCCCGCCGAGGAACGCGATGTCGGTTCCTGCGCGGATCGGAACGAACGTGTCGGCGAGCGCACTTGTGCGGGAGAACCGCGGGTCGACGTGGATGATCTTCGCGCCGCGCTCCTTGGCTTCCATGACCCATTGGAAGCCGACGGGGTGGGCCTCGGCGAAGTTCGATCCCTGGATGACGATGCAGTCAGAGTGCTGGAGGTCCTGGAGGTAGGTCGTCGACCCACCACGACCGAAGCTCGTGCCCAGCCCCGCCACGGTCGAGCTGTGGCACACGCGGGCTTGATTCTCGACCTGGATGATCCCCAACGCGGTGAAGAGCTTCTTGATCGCGTAATTCTCTTCGTTGTCCAGGGTCGCGCCGCCGAGGCTCGCGATGCCGAGGGTCCGTCTGGTTCGCGTGCCGTCGACGTCCCACTCCCATGTGTCCCTGCGCGTCTCGACGACGCGCTGGGCCACCATGTCCATCGCCGTGTCTAGGTCCAATCGCTCCCAGTCCGTACCGTGTGGGCGCCGGTACAGGACGTACTTCTCCCGGGAATCGCCGGTGGTCAATTGGAGCGACGCGGATCCTTTGGGACACAGGCGGCCGCGGCTGATCGGCGAATCAGGGTTGCCCTCGATCTGGACGACCTTCTCGTCTTTGACGTACACCCTCTGCGCGCATCCCACGGCGCAGAAGGGGCAGACCGAGGACGTCACCCGGTCGGCCGTCGATATTCGGGCTCTCAGATGCTCCGTTGCTGGAGATTTGACCGAGTGGTGCCGCCCGGTCGGGTCGTGTTCGCGGAGTTGCCGCAGGACAGGCCATTGCAACGGATTCTTCACCTGGGATCCTCTCCAGCGAGCGACCGTGATCTCCCCCACCGTAGCTGGCAGGCACCCAAAACGGCAGGGCGCGAGCGGATTACCCCGCCCCGCGAGGCCCGAAACGAACCGATGCGGAGGCCGCAGTTGTAGGCGCTCCCCAACTGTGAGGAGGTCGATCTGGTGGGATGCCCACAAAATAGAGGACGACGGCGGTGCGTAGCCTTCTTCATCAAGGGTCCGGCGTGCGCTGGGCCGCCAGGGAGGAATCATGAGCCAGAAGACCGCGCCCCACGGGCAAGGAATCTCGCGACCGCGCCGCACGTGGGACGCCCAGTCCCTCGCGCTCGTCGCGGTGTTCGCCGCCCTCATCGCCGTGTCCGCGATCGTGCCGGGCATCCCCGTGGGAAGCTTCGGCGTTCCGATCACACTGCAGACCCTGGCCGTGGTGCTCACGGCGCTCGTCCTCGGGGGCACCAGGGCCGCCGCCGCCGTCGGCCTCTATCTCATCGTCGCGTTCGCGGGCCTGCCGATCTTCTCGGGCGGCCGCGCCGGGCTCCAGATCCTCGCGGGCGGATCCGCCGGCTACGTTGTCTCGTTCCTCGTCGGGGCGTACGTCCTCGGCGTCCTCGCGGAGCTCGTGATCCGCCGCTTCGCGGCCGCGCGCCGCGTGCTGTGGTTCTTCATCGCGTCGCTGCTCGTCTCGGTGGTCATCATCCACGGCTTCGGCGTGCTCGGCATGATGATCAACCTCAAGCTCTCGTGGAATGCCGCCTTCGTGGCTGACCTCGCGTACTACCCGGGCGATATCCTCAAGGACCTCGTCGCAGCGGTCGCGGCCTCGGCCGTGCACCGTGCCTTCCCCGACGTGCTGGTGCGGAGGGTCAAGCGCGCGTGAGCCGGATCGAGCTCGACGGTGTCACGGTGGCCGTCTCCCTCGAGGACCGCCCCGACAAGGTGGTCCTCGATGGCGTGTCCGCGACGCTCACCGAGCGCCGGGTGGGCATCATCGGGGCGAACGGCTCGGGCAAGTCGACGCTCCTGAGGCTCCTGAACGGGCTCGTCGAGCCCACCGCGGGCACCGTGAGCATCGGCGGGATGGACACGGTGCGCGACGGGCGCGCGGTGCGCCGACAGGTGGGATTCGTCTTCACCGATCCGCTTTCCCAGCTCGTGATGCCCACAGGTCGCGAGGACGTGGAGCTTTCGCTGCGGCGCTCGCATCGCTCACGCTCCGAGCGGGCTGCCGCCGCCCAGTCCGTCCTGGACCGCTTCGGCCTCGGCACGCTGGCGGACCAGAGCGTGTACGAACTCTCGGGCGGCGAACGGCAGCTCATGGCGCTCGCCGCGGTCCTCGCCGTCGACCCCGAGGTCCTCGTGCTCGACGAGCCGTCCACCCTCCTCGATCTCCGCAACCGCGATCTCCTGCGTCGCACCGTCTCGGGCCTCGACCAACAGGTGATCTTCTCGACCCACGACCTCGAGCTCGCGCTCGACGCCGAGCGGGTTCTCGTGGTGGACGGCGGGCGGATAGCGTTCGACGGCTCGCCCGCGGCAGGCGTCGCGTACTACCGCGAGCTCTGCGGGCTTCCGGCGAGGCCCCGCGCATGAGGGGGCGTCCCGCCGGGGGAATCCTGGCCGGCTACGTGCCGGGGAGCTCGTGGCTGCACCGCGCACCCCTCTGGGGCAAATTCCTCGGCGTCGTCGCGGCGGGGGCGGCGAGCTGCTTCCTGCTCGACTGGAAGGCATCCGGCGCAGTCCTGCTGGTCCTCGTGGCCGCGTGGGGTTCGGCTCGCCTCGGCTGGCGTCGCCTCGCGGGCTCGGGCAGGCTCATGCTCCCGCTCTGTGCCGTGCTCGGGGCGTTCCAGTGGTGGCAGCTCGGCCCTGCGACAGCCGCGAGGATCGTGCTCAACCTCCTCGTGTGCTTCGTCGCCGCAGGCCTCCTGACGGCGACCGTTCCGCTCCGCGAGCTGCTCGACGCGGTTGCCCGCCTCGCTCATCCGCTCCGGCGTTGGGGGGCCGACCCCGAGCGCTTTGCCCTCGCCCTCGCGATCATGCTCCGGAGCATCCCGGTGCTTGCCGCCTCGTTCGACGAAGTGGGTGACGCCGCCCGGGCCCGGGGGCTCGAGCGAAGCGTGCGTGCGCGCGCCCTTCCCGTGGTGCTCTCCGCGGTCGCGTACGGACGGCGGACGGGTGAGGCGCTCGCCGCCCGCGGCCTCGCCGACGGCGACTGACCGCTACGGGAGACGGCGCGTCTCGAAAAGGGCCGCCGTGCCGATTCCGCCTGCCGAGCTGATCATCGCGAGGCAGGGCGCGCCTTCCGGGAGCAGCTGGGCCCGCGCGAGGAGCCTGACGACCGAGACGGCCCCGGAGGCGCCGTAGGCGTGTCCCAGGGCCAGCGCACCGCCTTCCGTGTTGAGCACCGCGTCGAGCGCCGCGTCGTCGAGCCCCAGCCGGTCGGTGCAGGCGAGGACCTGACCCGCGAACGCCTCGTTGAACTCGATCGCGGCCAGTTCGGAAGCGACGAGCCCGTGCTCCCGGAGGAGCCGCTCCGCGGCCACCGCGGCGCCCAGCCCGAGCCGGCGCGGGTCCACGCCGACGGTCGCCGCCCCGCGGAACTCGAGCGCGGCCAGCCCGGCGAGCCCAGGGCACTCCGCGTGCGGCGCGATGACGACGACGGCGGCTGCGCCGTCCGCGTCGAAGCACGAATTGCCGGCGGTCACCGTGCCACCGTCCACGAAGGCCGCCGGGAAGCGAGCAAGCAGCCGGGCGTCGAGCCGCGCCCGCGGCCCGTTGTCAGCCGTGACCGTGCCAGTGGGCGCCGGCACGGGGACGAGCTCGCCGTCGAATGCGCCCCCGGCCGCCGCAGCGAGCGCACGCCGATGGCTCCGCAGGGCGAGCGCGTCTTGGCGTTCGCGGGACACGCCAGCCTCGCGCGACACTGTCTCGGCGGCCCACCCCATGTCGGGATCGCCGGGCTCCGACTCGCCCAGGCGAGCGGGCGCGTGCTGGGCGCGCCGGTAGAACTCGACGCCGCCGTCGGCCGTTCTGCGCCCCCGCACGGGTGCCGTGCTGATCGACTCCGCGCCCCCCGCAAGGAATGCCTCTCCGCCGCCCGCCTGCGCGAGCCGGCAGGCGAGGACGATCGCGTCGAGCCCAGACCCGCACTGCCGGTCGATCGTCAGCCCGGGGACCGGCTCGGGGATGCCCGCCTCGAGCGCGGCGAGGCGTGCGAGGTTCCCCCCGCCGGCCACGGCGTTGCCCACCACGACGTCGGCGAGCGGAAGGCCCGGGACGTCGGCACGGAGGGCAGCAAGGACCGGCGCGAGGAGGCGGTGCACCGGCACATCGGCGAGCTCGGTCCCCGAACGGGCCAGCGGCGTGCGCCGGCCCGCCACCACGAGAGGCCCGCGGGCCGCCTGCTCACGCGAGGGCGCGCGCACGCGGATCCCCTTCGAGCACCCAGCGCTGGAAGTGGGTGCGGCTCAGCTTGCCGCGCTCGGTCACGGGCAGCTCGGCGAGCTCGACGTACTGGGTCGGTCGCTTCGCGGGAGGGAGGCGCCCCTCGAGGCCCGCCCGGAGCTGGAGCTGGCACAGCCCCGCGTGCGAGGGCACCACGCCCGCGACGACGCGCTGTCCGCGGAGGTCGTCGGGAATGCCCGCCACGACGACCTCGGCGACGCCGGGCAGCATCGCCAGAGCGGCCTCGACCTCATGCGGGTAGACGTTGTGACCGCCGGTATTGATCATGTCCTGCGTGCGGCCGAGCACGTGGAGCTGGCCGTCCTCCAGAAAGCCTTGGTCCCGCACCGTGCACCATTCGCCGAGCCGCGTGAAGGCCTCGCCGTCGTCGCCCCACACGTAGCCCTGGCTCACGAGCGGGCTGCGCACGCTGATGTGCCCCGTCTGCCCGTCGGGGACGGGCGCGCCGTCGTCGCCCAGGACCGCGAGGTCCACCCCAGGGAAGGGACGTCCGACGGCGGTGCCCACCGCCGCGGGCGCCTCGCCCGGCCGGTGCGCGGTCGCCGCGACGAAGCTGAGCTCGGACGCGCCGTAGTACTCCCACACGACCGCGTGCGGCGCCCAGCGCCGCGCGGCCTCGAGCGTGCGCCGGTCGAGCTTCTGGCCGGAACACACGATCGCGGTGATCCCGCTCGCATCGACGTCCCCTGCGAGCCCCCGCTCGGCGATGACGCGCAGCATGGTCGGCACGAGCACGAGCCGCGTGATCCCCCGCTGCCGGATCTCGGCGTGAGCGTCGGCGACGTCGAAGTGCGCGAGGGTGTGGAAGGAGGCGCCCGCGTACAGGCACTCGGAGAGCGTGTAGAGGTTCAGGCTCGCCGAGAGCGGCCCGGGGGCCAGGACGCGGTCGGCGCCCGTGAGCCCGAAGAGGGCCGTCGACGCCTCGAACGAACGCCGCCACGACTCGCGGGTGCGGGAGAACGCCTTCGGCATCGACGTGGTCCCAGAGGTGAGGCCGACGAGGAAGCTCGCGGAAGGATCGCCGTCGGACAACACCGAGGGAGCGACGTCCGCGCCCGACCAGCGGCGGGCCAGGAGCTCGCGGACCTCGCTCGAAAGCTCGGCCGGCCACAGCGGGTCGAGCACGGCGCATTCCCGCTCGCCCGCGACCCCGGCGGCCCAGCGCGCCGCGAACGCGACGCCGTTCCGCTCCTGCAGCACGCGCACGTCCTCGCCGGAGGCCGCGAGCCGGCCCGCCTGCGCGGCCAGCTCGGACCACGAGGCGTGCGACGTCCCGCACACGACCGCGGGCTCGTGGGGCTTCTCCGCGGCCCACGCCGAGAGCCGGTTGAGGAAGGGCATCCTCCGAGTTTATGCGGCGCGGGCCTGCCGGGCGCGGCGCGATCCGCACGATGACGGCGCTTGACGCGCCTTGCGGGGCATCGCCGTCGTCGGTGGCGCTCAGGGCGCTCGAGGCGCTTGTTGAAGGACGCCTCAGATGTTGAAGCCGAGGGCGCGCATCTGGTCGCGGCCGTCCTCGGTGATCCGCTCGGGGCCCCACGGGGGCATCCACACCCAGTTGAGGCGCCATTCGTCCACGACGCCGTCGAGGGCCGTGCCGACCTGCTCCTCGAGGATGTCGGTCAGCGGGCACGCCGCCGTGGTGAGCGTCATGCTGATGAGCAGCGTCCCGTCTTCGCCGTACTCGAGGCCGTAGACCAGTCCCAGATCCACGACGTTCACGCCGAGCTCGGGATCGATCACGTCCTTGAGCCGCTCCTCGACGTCCTCGATCGCCGTCGGGGCCGGCTCGAGTCCAGCCGCAGGCTGGGAATCAGTCACAGTGTCTCCTTAGATCGAGGCCTGCACCGCGGAGCCGGCGCCGGCGAGGTAGCGGTCGTAGCCCTCTTCCTCGAGGCGGTCGGCGAGCTCGGGGCCGCCCTGCTCGGCGATCTTGCCGTCGACGAACACGTGGACGAACTCCGGCTTGATGTAGCGCAGGATCCGCGTGTAGTGGGTGATGAGCAGCGTGCCCATGTTGCCCTCCGCCTGGGCGCGGTTGACGCCCTCGGAGACCACCTTGAGGGCGTCGACGTCGAGACCCGAGTCGGTCTCGTCGAGCACCGCGAACTTGGGCTTGAAGAGCTCGAGCTGAAGGATCTCGACGCGCTTCTTCTCGCCGCCGGAGAAGCCCTCGTTCACGTTGCGCTGGGCGAAGTCGGCGTCGATGCGCAGCTGGGCCATCGCCTCCTTGACTTCCTTGGTCCACGTGCGGATGGCCGGGGCCTTGCCGTCGATCGCGGTCTTCGCAGTGCGGAGGAAGTTCGTCATGGTCACGCCGGGGACCTCGACCGGGTACTGCATCGCGAGGAACAGGCCCGCCCGCGCGCGCTCGTCCACGCTCATCGCGAGGACGTCCTCGCCGTCGAGCGTGATCGTGCCCGACGTGACCGTGTAGCGCGGGTGGCCCGCGATCGTCGAGGCGAGCGTGGACTTGCCAGAGCCGTTCGGGCCCATGATCGCGTGCGTCTCGCCCGTCTTCACGGTGAGCGTCACGCCTTTGAGGATCTCCTTGACGCCCTGCTCGGTCTCGATCGAGACGTGCAGGTCCTTGATCTCCAGAGTCGACATGTGTGTTCTCCTTGTGCCCGGCGCGCCGGGCTCAGTGCTGAGGGTTCCGGCGCCGCCGGAACCAATCCTTGGGGGTCAGTTGTCTCCGGCTTCGAGCTCGCGCTCGACCGCCTCGACGAGGTGCTCTTCGATGGACGGAACGCCGATCTTCTGGATGATCTCGTGCAGGAAGCCGCGCACCACGAGGCGGCGGGCCACATCCTCCGGGATGCCGCGGGCCATGAGGTAGAACAGGTGCTCGTCGTCGAAGCGGCCGGTCGCGCTCGCGTGGCCGGCTCCGGCGATGAGGCCCGTCTCGATCTCGAGGTTCGGAACGGAGTCCGCGCGGCAGCCGTCGGTGAGGACCAGGTTCTGGTTCTTCTCGTAGCTGTCCGTGCCCTCGGCCTGCTTCTGGATGAGCACGTCGCCGACCCACACCGTGTGGGCGTCCTTCCCCTGCAGCGCGCCCTTGAACAGGACGTTGGAGATGCAGTTGGGCTGCGCGTGGTCCACAAACGTCCGGTGCTCGAGGTGCTGCCCCGCGTCCGCGAAGTAGAGGCCGAACACCTGCGCCTCGCCGCCGGGCTCCGCGAAGCGGACCGTCGGCGTGAGGCGGACGAGCGAGCCGCCCAGGCTCACCGAAACGTGCTTGATCTTCGCCTCACGGCCCACCTTGACCTGCTGCGAGGAGACGTGGATCGAGTCGTCGGTCCACTCCTGCAGCGTCACGAGCGTGAGGTCGGCGCGGTCGCCGACCACGATCTCGACGTTCTCCGAGACGACCGCCTGGCCCTCGTGGTTGAGGACGACGACGGCACGCGCGCCTTCCTCGGCGACGATCACCACGTGCTGGGCGGACGCGGCGAGACCCGCGCCCGTGAGGTTCACGCTGATGCGCTCCTCGAGCTCGGCCCCGGCCGGGATGGTCACAACGGTCGCGTCGGCGAAGTGCGCCCACGCGTTCGCGGAGACCCGATCCTCGGGGATGCCGGCAGACCCGACGCGGGAGTCGTCACGGCCGACCGTCTCGACGCGGACCGACTCCGGCGCCTCGACCACGACCGCGGGGGCGGCGCCGTCGAGCGCGTCCTTGTGGAGCCCGCCAAGGCGACGCAGCGGCGTGAAGCGCCATTCCTCCTCGGTGCCCTTCAGCTCCGGGAAGTCGGCGAGCCGGTACGAGGTGAGACGGCCCGCGCGCGAGCTGTCCGGAATCCCGTAGCCGCCGCCGTGGGAGTGGCTCTTCGACGCGGCGCCGCCGAGGGGACCCGTGACGACGGGCGTCGGCGAAAGGCTCTCGCCCTCCTCGGTGAAGCCCTCGATCGACGGCGCGCCGATGCGGGCCCCGTCCTTCGTAGCCTCTTCAGTGATTCCAGTCATCAACCGACGGACCCTTCCATCTGCAGTTCAATGAGGCGGTTCAGCTCGAGGGCGTACTCCATGGGCAGCTCGCGCGCGATCGGCTCGATGAAGCCGCGCACGATCATCGCCATGGCCTCGTCCTCCGGGAGGCCGCGGGACATGAGGTAGAACAGCTGCTCCTCGCTCACCCGGGACACCGTGGCCTCGTGGCCGAGCACCACATCGTCCTCGCGGATGTCGATGTAGGGGTAGGTGTCCGAGCGGGAGATCGTGTCCACGAGCAGCGCGTCGCAGCGAACCGTGTTCGCCGAGTGCTTGGCACCCTCGCGGACCTGGACCAGGCCGCGGTAGGCCGCGCGGCCGCCGCCGCGGGCCACGGACTTCGAGACGATCGACGACTTCGTGTTCGGCGCGATGTGCACCATCTTCGAGCCCGTGTCCTGGTGCTGGCCCTCGCCCGCGAACGCGATCGAGAGCGTCTCGCCCTTGGCGTGCTCGCCCACGAGGTAGACGGCCGGGTACTTCATGGTCACCTTGGAGCCGATGTTGCCGTCGATCCACTCCATCGTGGCGCCCTCGTGGCAGATGGCGCGCTTCGTGACGAGGTTGTAGACGTTGTTCGACCAGTTCTGGATCGTGGTGTACCGGACGCGCGCGCCCTTCTTCACGACGATCTCGACGACGGCGGAATGCAGCGAGTCCGACGTGTAGATCGGGGCCGTGCAGCCCTCGATGTAGTGGACGTAGGAGTCCTCGTCCGCGATGATGAGCGTCCGTTCGAACTGGCCCATGTTCTCGGTGTTGATGCGGAAGTAGGCCTGGAGCGGGATCTCGACGTGGACGCCCTTCGGGACGTAGACGAACGAGCCGCCCGACCACACCGCCGTGTTGAGCGAGGCGAACTTGTTGTCGCCCACCGGGATCACGGTGCCGAAGTACTCCTGGAAGAACTCCGGGTGCTCCTTGAGAGCAGTGTCCGTGTCGAGGAAGATCACGCCCTGCTTCTCGAGGTCCTCGCGGATCTGGTGGTAGACGACCTCGGACTCGTACTGCGCCGCGACGCCGGCCACAAGGCGGCTGCGCTCGGCCTCCGGGATGCCCAGCTTCTCGTACGTGTTGCGGATGTCTTCGGGGAGGTCCTCCCACGAGGCAGCCTGCTTCTCGGTGGAGCGCACGAAGTACTTGATGTTGTCGAAGTCGATGCCCGAGAGGTCAGCGCCCCACAGCGGCATGGGCTTGCGGTCGAAGTACTTGAGCCCCTTGAGACGGAGGTCGAGCATCCATTCGGGCTCGCGCTTCTTCTCGGAGATGTCGCGGACCACGTCCTCGTTGAGTCCACGGCGAGCGTTGGCCCCGGCGTTGTCCGAGTCGGCCCAGCCGTACTCGTACGTGCCGATTCCGTGGAGCTCGGGGTTCTTCTCCAGAATCTCCGAGATGACCGTGGGCTCGACGTCCACGGCATGCTTCTCGGCCAATTGATCCGTCATCACGGCCTCTCAGTGTCGGATTGTTTCGTCGTCAGTGCGGAGTTGCGGTCTCCGGCACGGAGGTCCGGTGGACCCCGCGGCCGGTCGGAATATGGGTCGTGCACACGTGGCCGCCCCCGGCCAGGGTCGACAGACGGCGCACGTCGACGCCGAGCAGGCGCGAGAACACCGCCGTCTCGGTGTCGCAGAACACGGGGAATTCGGCCGCGAGCTGCTGGACCGGGCAGTGCCCCTGGCACAGCTGGACGCTCGCGAGGTGGCCCGGGAGCGGAACCCGGCTGGTGACGTCCGCGGCGGAGGCCACGAAGCCATCGTTGGTGAGCGCCTCGGCCAGCGCGCGCGAGCGAGCCGCGACGTCGTCGCCCGCGGCGTCGACCATGGGCTGGTAGCGGCGCTCCATGGCGGCGAAGCGCTCCTCGGCGAAATCCTCGACGGCGCCGGGCCCCGCGACCTCGGCGAGGCGATGCAGGGCGGTGCGGGCGATGTCGAGGTAGTCGTCGCCGATCGTGGACTGGCCGCGCGAAGTCAGGACATATCGGCGCGACGGGCGGCCCGCCCCCGTTCCCGAGGTCGCGATGCGCTTGACCTCGACCACGCCGTCCTTGGTGAGAGCGTCCAGATGGCGACGCACGGCGGCCGGCGTCACGCTCAGCATCTCGCCGAGCTCGGCTGCGCTCACCGGGCCATGCTCGAGGACGGCGCTGAGGACGCGATCACGCGTGCGATCCTCGACGTCTACAGGCACAGCTCGGCCGCGCGACTGCTGGTTGGCCACGGAATACACAAAACAATCATTGCCTAATATGCCCCACACCTCTAGTAAGGCGGGGCTTAGTTGGGTGACTGATGCGTCACATAGGCAGCGGTCCGCAACGGGCAGCGTTGTACTACCGTGCGTAGAATGATTGGGTGCTCAGAACCGGTACCCCCTGCCTAGAGATCGAGGGATTGATCCACGACGTCGGGCCGATCGCCGCCGAGGGGGGCCGCATGAAGCGGGTGCTCGCCGGCGTCGACCTCTCCGCCCACGCGGGCCAGGTGACGGTCCTGCTCGGCGTCAACGGCGCGGGCAAGACGACGACCCTCGAGTGCGCGCAGGGACTGCGCCGCCGCACCGGAGGCACGATCCGCCTCCTCGGCGAGGACCCGCAGACCGCCGACGCTGAGCTCAGGGCCAGGGTCGGGGTCATGCTCCAGGACGGCGGGCTCCCGCCGTCGTCCCGCCCGATCCCGCTGCTGCGTCACGTCGCGGGCATGTACCGGAATCCGCTGCCCGTCGACGAGCTCGCGGAGCGGCTCGGTCTCAACGAGTTCTCCGGAACCACGATCCGGCGGCTCTCCGGCGGCCAGAAGCAGCGCGTCGCGCTCGCTGCCGCTCTCGTGGGGCGCCCCGAAGTAGTGTTCCTCGACGAGCCAAGCGCGGGCCTCGACCCGCAGTCCCGCCAGATGGTCTTCGATCTCATCACCGAGCTCCGCACGCAGGGACTCGGCATCATCCTCACGACGCACCTCCTCGACGACGCCGAGCGGCTCGCCGACTGGGTCGCGATCCTCGACCGCGGCCGCATCGTCGCCGAGGGCACCGTGGCGGAGCTCCTGGGCACGTCCTCGCCGGCGGCCCGCCGCCTCACGCTCCGGGCGGCCGCGGGTCTCGACGTTGCCGCGGCGTTCGCCGACGCCCCGGACCGGCTGCGCGTCACGGAGGCGCCGGCGGGCCACTACACGGTGGAAGGGGAGCTCACCACCGCGCACCTCTCCGCGCTCGCGCAATGGCTCGATGCCCGGGGCATCATGCCCACTTCGCTCGAGCTGGGCAGCCGAAGCCTCGAGGACGTCTTCCTCGGTATCGCGGAGGCCTCCGCCCAGGAGGCCGTGTCCGCCACGGGAAGGGAGACCGCGTGAACGCCGCAACCCTGACGCAGCGCGTCTGGCAGCAGGGCCGCTACGAAACGATCGCGATGCTGCGCAACGGCGAGCAGCTCGTCCTCATGCTCGTACTCCCGCTCATTGCGCTCGTGGGCCTCACCGTGACGCCCTTCCTCGACGGCCTCGGGGCGAACCGGATCGACGTCGCCGCGCCGGGCGTGCTCGCCCTGTGCACCATGTCCGTCGGGTTCACGGGTCAGGGCATCGCGACCGGCTTCGACCGCCGCTACGGCGTGCTGCGCTTCCTCTCCACGACGCCACTCGGCCGTGGCGGGCTCATCGCCGGCAAGGTCATCGCAGTGCTCGTGGTCTTCGCGCTGCAGGTCATCGTTATCGGCGGCGTCGCCGTGCTCCTCGGCTGGCGTCCGCCGGTTGGCGGCACGATCCTCGGCCTCGTCCTGCTGGCCGTCGGCGCCGCGGTGTTCACGTCCCTGGGCCTGCTCATCGCGGGCACCGCGCGCCCTGAGGCCACACTCGCCGTCACGAACCTCGTCTGGATCCTCTTCGGGGTCTTTGGCGGCATCGCGATGCCGAGCAGCAGGCTCCCTTCGCAGATCGCCGGGATCGTGGGCTACCTCCCCTCGGGCGCGCTCGGCGATGCCGCTCGAGCCGCGTTCCTTCATGGGACCCTTGACCTTCCCGCTGCCATCGCGATCCTGGTGTGGGGCGCAGCCGCGGGCATCGCCGCCGTCCGCTGGTTCAAGTGGAACTGACCGACTTCGCACCGACACCTGACCCTGGAGAAGAACAGACCATGTCACAGACCGCCGTCCGCCGCTTCGTGGGCTGGCTCCCCGCCCAGGTCGACGCGCGCGTGCGCGCACTCGCGGCCGCGTCGCTCATCGGGCAGATCGTCCTCATCGTGACGGGCGGCGCCGTGCGGCTCACCTCCTCGGGCCTGGGCTGCCCGACATGGCCGCGCTGCACTGCCAGCTCGATCACCACGACACCGGAGATGGGGTACCACGGCGTCATCGAGTTCGGGAACCGCCTCCTGACGTTCGTGCTCGCCGCCGTCGCGGTGGCGATGGTCGTCGCGCTCTGGAGGCTGCGCAAGGAGCGTCGCGACTTGTTCTGGCTCGCGATCGCGCTGCTCGCGAGCATCCCCGCACAGGCCGTCATAGGCGGCGTGTCCGTTCTCACGGACCTCAATCCCTGGGTCGTGGCCCTCCACTTCCTCGTCTCGATGGCGCTCGTCGTCTTCGCGATGCTGCTCGTCAACCGGGCGTACGGCCGGACTGGAAGGCACATGGCGCAGGCCCTGTCCGCGCTCCCTAGTTCGATGCGGCCCGTCATGATCGCCACCGCGGCCGCCGTGGCACTCGCGGTGATCCTCGGCGTCGTCGTCACCGGCGCGGGCCCGCACGCCGGCGACGCCAACGCGCCTCGCAACGGCCTGGACTGGGACCTCGTCTCGCACATCCACGCCGTGCCCGCGTACCTCGTGACCCTCGGCGCACTGTTCGCGCTGGCCGTCGTGTTCTCCCGGCGCATCAAGGGCCCGTTCCGCTCCGCCGTCGTCTGGCTCCTCGTGCTCACCATCGTGCAGGCCGCCATCGGCATCACGCAGTACTACACGGGCATTCCGGCGCCGCTCGTGGGTGTGCACATGTTCGTGGCCGCCGTGCTCATGGCCGCCGCCGTCAACGCGGCCGATCTCGCCAAGTGGAGCCCCAAGGCCTGACCGGCGATCCTGCGCCTCTCCCCCTCGTCTCGTCTCCCACCCCTCCCACCGCCGTCCCACTCGTCTCGGGTACAGCTACACCCCCCGATTTGCCGTGTGATGTCTCAGGACCTCGTGGACACTTCCTGTCTCAGGACGTTGTTGACACTTGATGTCTCAGGACGTTGTAGGCACTTCGGTTTCTGGGCTCGGGCGGCGGAGGCCGCTGCGAGGGACGA
>NZ_SWDW01000011.1 GCF_004919045.1 Sinomonas albida | reverse complement strand
GCCTGCGCCCGGTGCGGGTCTCGAGCCGGGCCAGGGCCTCGATCCCGAACTCCTCGGCCGACTCCGGGGGCAGGGTCGAGGCCTCGTCCGTGAGCACGCGGGCGTGCGCCTCGGACAGGGTCCCGCTCTCGAGGTGCTCCAGCACGGCGATCTGCGCCCCGCACAGCGCCTGCGCGGCCCCGAGCAGCCTGGCCGCGGCGTGCTCGGAGATCCCCTCGGCCACCGCGACCTCGGACACGGCCAGGGCGTGGGAGACGTCCCCGCCGAACCGGGCCGGTCCGGCCCCGCCCCCGGGATCGGACCGCTCGGCCGCGCGGCGCGCCTCCTCCCTGCAGGCCAGCCGCATCCGCTCCACCGCCAGCGCCTCCAGCGCGGCCAGGAACGAGCGCACCCGCCCGATGTCCGCCAGCACCCGCCGCGCGTCCGGGCCCGTGAGGGTGGACGGGTCGGGGTGCCACAGCGAGCCCTCCAGCAGCGAACCCGGCCGCGGCGTGAGCACCACCGCCCCGGACGCCTCGGCAGCAGCCAACCCGCCGCCGGCCGACCCCGTCCCCCCAGCCATGATGCCCCCCAACATCAATCGAAACTATTGACTAATACTACCACAGGTCGTCACGTGTTACGAATATGAATTCGAATCAGTCGCCGAGCACCCCCTAGGAACTCGACCCCCGCATGGCCGGGCGGCGGACTCACGCGATGGGCCAGATTCCGTGCCGCTGGACGGCATTCGAGCGTGCGCGCCGCGGCTACCGCGGGAAGCCCCCACAGAAGCGGCGACGCCGGCACCCAGGCACGTGCCGACGTCTTCCGCTGCGACCGCCTGCGCCCGGCTACCGCGGGAAGGCTCCCCCAAATATCCGGCGACGCCCGCGCAGACGTCACACGCCGCGACCGCCTGCGCCCGGCTACCGCGGGAAGGCTCCCCCAAGTAACCGGCGACCGCCCGCGCCGAGGCCAGCGCCGACGTCGTCCGCGACCGCCCACTCGCGGCTACCGCGGGGGAGGCTCCCCCAAAAAACCGGCGACCGCCCGCATCCGCTTCAGTGGTGCAGATGCTCCTGATCGCGGTGCGTGGTGGTCTCGAGCTGGAACGTCGAGTGCTCCACGGGGACGTCGAAGTGTTCCGCGACGCACTCCTGCAGCTCGACAAGGATCCTCTGTGCGTGCCCGTCGGTGAGGCACTCGTCTCGAAGTGTCACGTGGCCGGTGATCACAGGCGTCCCGGTGCCGATGAGGGTCGCGTGGAGATCATGGACATCTACGACGTGCGGGAGCGCAAGGATGTGGTCGCGCACGCTGCGGAGGTCGAGCCCCTTGGGCGTCGCGGCGAGCAGCACGTCCGTGGTCTCGCGGAGCAGCCGCAGGGTCCGCGGGATGATGAGGGCCCCGATCAACAGCGAGACGATCGCATCCGCTTGTGTCCATCCGGTGACCGTGATGACAACGGCGGCGACAATGACGGCGGCCGACCCCAGGGCGTCGTTGAGCACCTCGAGGAAGGCGGCCCGAAGGTTGAAACTCGAGTGCCGACCCGAGGCGAGCACCAAGAGGGCGACGGCGTTGCCCGCGAGGCCGATGATGCCGAACCACAGCATCGCCGACGAGCCGATGGCGGGCGGCTCGATGAGCCTGCGGATCGCCTCGTAGAGGATGAACACGCCGACCACGAGCAGGAGCCCGGCCTGAAGGGCCGCGGCCAGAACCTCGGCCCGCTTGTAGCCCCACGTGCGTTCGGGGGTCGGCGGCCGGAGTGCCAGCGACGCCGCGATGAGCGCGATCAGCAGCCCCGAGGCGTCCGTGAACATGTGGCCCGCGTCCGCGAGCAGGGCGAGGGACCCGGACAGCGCGGTACCCACGACCTCGGCTATGAGGATGAGCACCGTCACCCCGAGGGCGAGGACGAGCCGCTTGCGGTCCCGCGTCGCGTCAACGGCGTGGGAGTGATCGTGCGCGCTCATCGTGAGCTGCCCGCCGCAAAGTTGTCCACCGTTCTACGGTACATGCGGCCGAATACCGCGGCGAACGGCCGCGAATTACGGACGTGCGAACGCGAGCCGTCGCCGCCGCATCCGGCGGTGGGTCGCCGCCGTCGCCCGTGAGCGCCGGCCTCTTGGGGCAATCAGCCCTCGCCGCCGACGCCCTCCCGGCCGACGCCCCGCGCGTTGAGCTCCGCACGCGCCTCGGCGATCGCCGTCGTGAGTCGCTGAATTGCCTCGGCGAGGAAGGCGAGCTGCTCCGGCCCGTAGTCGGCGAGGACTGGCAGCATGTGCTCGACCATGGGATCGAACATCTCGCGGCCCGTCTCCCGGGCGCTCGGCGTTGCCGAGAGGAGCACCTGGCGGCGGTCCTCGGCGCTGTGCTCGCGTCGGAGGTGACCGGACGCCTCAAGCCGGTCGAGCACCGCGGTCATCGCGGCGGAGCTCAGCACCAGCCGCTCACGGAGCCCGCCCGGAGTCGTGGTGCCGCCCGTGCGGTCCGCCTCGACGACCGCGTTGATCGCGTGGATGTCGTTCCGCGCGAGACCGTGCCGGCGGCGCACGACCTCCGAATATCGTTCGGCCTCGGTGGTGAACTTCTGCAGGAGGAACAGAAGCTCGAACCCCGGCGATGAGCGCAGCTCGCCGCGGCCCGAATCGCCGCCGGAAAGTGCGTCGCCCGAAGACGCGTCGGAAGGCTCGACGGACGACTCAGCGCCAGGATCAGCGGAAAGCTCAGCCGAAGGATCAGCGGAAACCTCGCCGCGAGACGCGGCGGAAGACTCGGAGGAACGCTCTGGAGGCACGGGCCACATTCTAAGACCGGCCGCTCATGAGCCAGCGTCCCCGCGCAGCGAGCGGTAGGCCTCGAGCGCCTCGGCCCGCGAGTCGGCGAGGTCCACCAACGGCTCGGGATAGCGCTCGGTGCCGAGCTCGGGAATCCAGCGGCGCGCGTATGCGCCGTCGGGGTCGTGGGTCTTGGCCTGCGTGAGCGGGTTGAAGATGCGGAAGAACGGCGAAGCGTCCGCTCCACACCCCGCCGCCCACTGCCAGTTGAATGGATTGGAGGCCGCGTCCGCGTCAACGAGCGTGTCCCAGAACCACTGCTCGCCGAGGCGCCAGTCGATGCCGAGATTCTTCACGAGGAGACTCGCCGAAACCATGCGGACCCGGTTATGCATCCAGCCCGTGTTCCACAGCTCCCGCTGCCCGGCGTCGACCATCGGGAACCCCGTGCGCCCCTGCTGCCAAGCTTCGAGCAGCGCCTTCATGCCGCCGTCGGCATGGGATCCGCCCAAGCGAGCGCCGCCGTCGTCGTCCGTGCGTTCCGCGTCCGAGCCGGACTCCGGCGACCACCATGGGTAGGCATCGAACTCGCGCCGCAGATTCACGGTGGCGAGATCGGGGTGGTGGTACAGCTGGTGCCACGCGAACTCCCGCCAGCCCAGCTCGGAGGCGAAGACCGCGGCGCTACTGGGCGCGTCCCGCCGCTGCGCGGCGATCGCGTGCCACACCTCGAACGGGCTCACGTGACCCCAGCGCAAATGCGGTGAGAGGCGGCTCGAGCCCTCGCGGTCGGGCCGATCGCGCGCGTCGGCGTAGTCGGCGAGGGGGCCCTCCGCGAAGTCGTCGAGGATCTCGGCGGCGGCGCCCGGCCCAGGCGTCCAGGCCTCGGCAAGCGGCGCGGACCAGTCGGGGCTGTGCGGGAGGAGCGCCCAGTCTTCGAGCGCCTCGCTGTCCGGGAGACCCTCGGGGGCCTCGGACTGCGCGTCCGGAGCGGGGAGCGGATGCCGGAACTCCCAGGAGCTCAGCTCGTTCCAGAACGGCGTGAAGACCTTGTAATGCCCGCCCTGGCGGTTCGTGAGCTCCCACGGCTCGTGCAGAAGAGAGCCCTGAAAGCTCGACGCGCGCCGTCCCGCGCCACTCACGAGCGCCTTGACCGCTTCGTCCGCGCGCCGCTCGGGCCGCCCGTACCGCCGGTTCCAGAACACCGCGCCGGCACCCGCCTGCGCGGCGACGGAAGGCACGACGGCGGCGGCCGGCCCCCGCCGCAGCACGAGCGGAACGCCGAGGTGCTCGAGCTCCTCGCGCAGCGCATCGAGCCCACGATGGAGCCACCAGCGCGCCGCTCCGCCGAGCGGCCGCACGCCTGGAGACTTCTCGTCGAGCACGAAGAGGGCGATGGTCGGTCCGGATTCCATCGCTGCCCGCAGTGCGGGGTGGTCCGTAACGCGAAGGTCGTCGCGGAACCAGGCAATGGACGGCTTCTGGTGGGTCATCGTCCGACCTCCCGACCAAATTCCACAGCAATCAGCAAGAGCGTCACGGCGAATCCTGTCAGATAGTTGAGCCAGAGAAATCGGCGCCAGCCAGCGCGGGCGCGGGCGGACCGCGCGTCGTGCAGCGCCGCAAAGGGGGCGACGTTGGCGGCATACGGAAGCGCGAGCAGGCCCGCCCACCACGCGTCCCCGCCCGCAACGAGCAGGAGGACGCCCGCGCCAAGGTAGCAGACGAGCGCGAGGCGGACGGTCGCGCGCGCACCGAAGAGAGTCGCACTCGAGGCGATGCCGGCGTCCCGGTCCGGAACGATGTCCTGGACCGCTCCGAACGCGTGGCTCGCGACGCCCCACAGGAAGAACGCAGCGAGCGCGGCGACGCCCTGGGCCGAGGGCTGCCAGCCCGCGAGCGCGAGCCCGTACGCCGCGGGCGAGACGAAGTGCGTGCTCGAGGTCAGGGAGTCGAGGACCGGGCGCTCCTTGAAACGGAGTCCCGGCACGCTGTACGCGGCGACCGCGAAGAGCGACAAGGCCAGGACGGCCCAGCTCGCCGGCGGTCCGCCCGCGACGAGGGCGACGACGAACGGCATGCACGACCCCCAGGAAAACCACAGCATGGCGGCGTGCTTCGCGGGGTCAAGGACGGCGCCCTCGACGCCGCCCTTGCGTGGATTCCGAAGATCAGATTCGTAGTCGAACACGTCGTTGGTCCCGTACATCGCGGCGTTGTACGGCACAAGGAAGAACGCCGTCCCGACGATCAACCGCCAGTCGACGCGATCGGTGGCCAGGAAGTAGGCCGCCGCGAACGGGTAGGCCGTGTTGACCCACGAAAGCGGCCGAGACGAAACGAGGAGGTCGCGGGCCGTCACCGCCCGCACGGCGGTTACGAAGCTCACGTGGGCTCCTCGGAGTCGGGCTCGGGCTCGGATTCGGCCTCGATCTCGGAGCGACGCAGCCAGCGCCAGAGCACGGGCAGCAGCACGGCGGCCGCCACGGGGTAGGCGAAGTCCTCGAGCGGCGCCCGTCCAAGCATCAGGCCGCTCAGGGTTCCGGCCCGGTACACGAACAGGCCCAAGGCAATCATGACGTTGTCGAAGATGGCCGTGAAGACAAGGAGGCACAGGCCGCCAGCCAGCACCGGCCCCCACCGCCCAGCGCTGTAGCTCTGAAATTGGGGGCGTCTCCGCAATGAACTGTGTCTCCCCAATGGGCTGTGCCCCCTCAGCGAGCTGTGCCGCCGCAGCAAAAGGACGACGGCGGCCGCAGCGGCGAGGAAGAGGGCGTCCAGAATCGCGTAGCTCGTCATCGCGACGTCCCTCCGGAGGGCAGGTCGGAGCGACCCGCGGCCGGGCTGCCCATCGGCGGGGCCGGGCTGCCCATCGGTCCGTCGGCGCGACCACGTCGGTCCGCGGACGCGCCCCCCGCATCGCGACGCCGCGGGCTGAGCCGCAGCAGCCGGAACAGCCGCTCGGCGACGGTGAACAGCACCATCGCCGCGTGGCAGAAGAACGCGAGGAAGAACGGCTCCTCGAGTGGGAGTTCGGGTGCGAGCAGGATGCCCGTCATGAGCGGCGACTCGCCACGTTCGAAGATCCCGGCGCCAATGGCCGCGAAGTCCCAGGCGAGGAAGAAGGCGGTTCCGATCCCCACGGCAGCGGCCGCCGCACGCGGCGCGCGCCAGAAGAACAGCACGAAGCGGCGGTCGACGGCGGCGAGGCAGCCGGACGCTGTCAGCAACGAGATCAGGTACGCCATGTCGCCCCCTCGCCGCTTGCCAGCGCGGCGGGCAGCGCAGATTTGGCCGGCGCAAGCCCGCGCTGCGCGGGTGGTTCCGGCAGCGCAACCGGTCCCGTCGATCGGTCGCCGCGCACGCGCTTGAGCACGATCTCCGCGCTGATGAGGCACATCGGCACGCCGATCCCGGGGCGCACGGACGCACCCGCATACAGGAGGCCAGCTACCGTATGGCTCGCGTTCCCGGGTCGCAGGAAGGCGCTCTGCGCAAGCGTATGCGCGAGGCCCAGGGCTGCCCCTCGCCACGCGTTGAAGTCGGCGGCGAAGTCGGCGGGCCCGAACGTCCTGCGCACCACCACTCGATCCCGCAGGTCCGGAATCCCTGCCCACGCGGAGATCTGCCGGATGGCCAGATCCACCACCGATTCGACGGCCGGAGCCCCCGAGCCGCCGAGCCCTCCCTTCCCCCACTCCGGCCGGGCCGGCGACGGGACGAGGACGAAGAGGCTCTCGTGGCCCGCGGGAGCCACCTGCGGATCGGTGGCGCTGGTCCGGGAGACGTAGAGGGACGTCTGGTGCGGGAGCTTCTCGCCGCGCGCGATCCGCCCGAAGTTGTCGCGCCAGTCCTGCGTGAAGAAGAGGTTGTGGTGGGCCAGTTCCGGAAGGCTGCCGCGCACGCCGAGGCACGCGAGGACCGCTCCGGGTCCGGGGTCGCGGTGTGCCCACGAGGACTCGGGATGGCTGCGCAGCTCCTGCGGCAGCAGCTCGGTTTCGAGGTGGTGGAGGTCGGCCGCCCCGACCACGACGTCCGCCCCCATGCGATGCTGCCGCCCGCCGTCGTCCGTCCATTCCACGCCCTCGACGCGCGCGCCACCCGGCGCCTCTCCCGTGATGATCCTCGTGGCCCGCGCCCCGAGGTGGATCTGGGCCCCCGCCTCCCGGGCGAGCCGTCCCATCGAGTCGACGAGCGAAGCGAATCCGCCCTGCGGATACATGACGCCCTGGCCGAGGTCGAGGTGGCTCATGAGCTGGTACAGGGCGGGGGCGCGGAACGGTGTCGTGCCGAGGAAGACGGCGGGGTACCCGAGGATCTGACGCTCGCGGCGGTCGCCGAAGCGGCGGGCGATCCGCGCGTCGAGCGTCTGCGTGACGAGACGGGCCAGGCGCGGCGCGCGGCGCAGGATCTCGAGGCTCGCGAGTCCCCGGACCGAGGAGAAGTCGTCGTAGAGGAAGCGCCTGGTGGCCACTTCGTAGGCGTCGGCGGCCTCGTCCAGGTACCGCTCGAGCGCTGCCCCTGAGCCGGGATCGAGGGTGTCGAAGAGCTCGATCGCGCCCGCGCGGTCCCCGGGCACGTCCACCGGCCGCTGCTCGCCCTCGAAGAACGTCCGGTAGGCCGGACCGAGCCGCACGAGCTCGAGCTCGTCTCCCGCGCTCGTCCCCATGAGCCTGAACCAGTGGTCGATCACTTCGGGCATGAGATACCACGAGGGGCCCGTGTCGAAGCGGAAGCCCTCCGACTCCCATCGACCGGCGCGCCCGCCCAGCTCCGCTCCCTGCTCGAGCACCTGGACGGCGTGCCCATCCCGGGCCAGGAGCCCGGCCGTGGCGAGCCCGGCGACCCCTCCGCCGATGATCGTGACGCTCCGCGGTCTGCGCGGCCTGCCTGGGCGGGCGGCCGTGCGCTCGGGACGGGCCATCATCTCGCCCTCCCGGGCGCGCCGGCTGAAGGCCGGGACGGTCGGAGTCCGAAGAGCGCCGCCGCCGCGAGCCTCACCTTGACGGCGGTCGGCACGCTGATGCGGGTCGTCACGAGCACGTGGGCCGGACACGCTGCAATGCGGTCCCCGAGCTCGGAGAAGAGCGCATGGGCCAAGGCAACCGCGCGGCGGGACGTCTCCGGGAGCAGCATCAGGCCGGGAAGCGCGGCGTCCAGATCCGCCCGCAGGTCGGCGACGAGCCTCGCCTTCTCCAGCTCGGTGAGATGACGCGCCTCGACCCCTGGAAAGTACTCGCGCCCCAGCTCAGCGCTGTCCTGTCCGAGATCGCGGAGGAAATTGACCTTCTGGAAGGCCGCGCCGAGCCGCCGCGCGGACTCGACCATCACGCGCCGCTCCGCCGCCGGCACCTCCACCCCGACGAGGAATGCCCGCAGGCACATGAGGCCCACCACCTCAGCCGAGCCGTAGATGTACTCGCTCAGCGACTCGCTCGAATGCGAGCTGACCTCGCAGTCTCTCCGCATCGAGTCGAAGAACGGGTCGACGAGATCGCGGCCGATCCCCGCCCGGCGCGCCGTCTGGGCGAACGCGTGCACCGCGAGGTTCGTGCTGTAGCCGCAGTCGAGGGCCGCGTGCGTTTCGCGCTCGAGGCCGTCGAGCTGCATCCGAATGGCCTCGGGGGCCATGCCAGCCCCCGCCGCGGCGCCGTCCACGATCTCGTCGGCGAGGCGCACGAGCGCGTAGATGTTCTCGATGTCGGGTCGGATCGACGACCCGAGGAGGCGGCACGCGAGCCCGAACGACGTCGAGTAGCTGCGGATGACGACGGCGGAGCTCGCCGTGGCCGCGGCCGTGTACTTTCTCAGCGGGTCGCCCGGGGCCGCACCGCCGGAGCGGGCACGGCTGCCGAGGCGCTGCGGATGAGCCGTGGCAGACATCAGCGCTCCCGGTGGAGGACGTGATTGCAGAGACGTGTCAGCTCGGAGCGCAAGGGGGCGGGAAGGTCGCACCGCCGGGCCTCGTCGAGCGCCTCCGTGACGAGCGAGTGGGCCAGATTGAGGGCGTAGCCGTCCGCGCCCGCACGGTGGAGGGCCTCGCGGGCCAGATCCTCTCGGGCCGGATCCTCGCGGGCTTCGGGGCTCCCGTCATCATGGCCGTCCCGCGGCGGCCCCAGGTACGCGGCAACCTCGGGGTCCCGCCCAGCGAAGGCGGTGAGGACGGTGAGCTTCCCCTCGCGCAGGTCCGAGGTCACAGGCTTGCCGGTCTGCCGCGGGTCGCCGAAGGTGCCGAGCACGTCGTCGATGACCTGATACGCGATGCCGATGAGGCTTCCCACGCGGCCCACCGCCTCGACCTCGGCGTCGGTTGCCCCAACGAGCACGGCTCCGGCGCGGAGCGGCGCCTCGAACGAATAGACGGCCGTCTTGAGGCGCTCCATCTCGAGGACCTCGTCGACGGTGCCCGAGGCGTGGGCCATGAGGACGTCGGCCAACTCGCCGCTCGCGGCGTCCGCCATCGCCCCGTGCAGGAGGTCCAGGAGCCGAGTCCGCGTGCTCGAATCGCTCGCCGCGCGCTCCAGAATGCGATAGGAGGCCGCGAGCAGCAGGTCGCCCGCGATGATGGCCGCGGAGCTGCCGAGGTGGCTCGCTTCGACCGCCCCAATACCGCGTGCCTGCGCCCGGGCTGCGTACGTGCCCGCGATGTTGGGGCGCCCGCGCCGCACGGTGTCGCGGTCGATCACGTCGTCGTGCACCACGAGTGCGCCGTGGAGGAACTCGAACGCGGCCCCGGCCGCGGCGCACGACTCGGGGTCGTTGCCTCCGAAGGCGGCGTAGGAGAGCCACACGAGCTGGGGCCGCAGGCGCTTTCCTCCGCCGAACGACGCGCCGATGTGGTTCCAGAGTTCGCGGGCGGGTGCGGAGGCGGACCGCCGCTGAGACGTCGCCACATAGTCCTGCACGATCGCCTCGACGCGCTCGGCGACCTCGCTCCACCCGAGACCTCGGCCGCCGATCCCTTCCCGGAGGCGGTTGGCCGAATGGGGTGCGCGCTGCGCTGTCGCCGACGCTGCCACCGAAGCTAAAACTGCCCCGTCCATCATGCCTCCTGGGGTCCAACCTTGATGTCTCGATGTTCGAGAAATATGATGATCGAGAAAGCCGCCCGTGTCCAGAGGAGCTACCGTGGCCGTTCTCGAGACATCACCCCGACCCTCACGCACGACGCCGGTCATCCTCACTGCCGCTTCGGCGGTCGCCGCCCTGGCTTTTGCCGCCGTGGGAAGCGGAGCCTTCGGCGGCACCCCGGTGGCCTCCGCCGCAGGCGGCTACTTCTCGAGCACGGCGACGCCGGTGGCCCCAGGGGCCCCGGCCTTCGCCATCTGGAGCGTCATCTACGCGGGCCTGCTCGCCTACGCGGTCTGGCAGCTCCTTCCAGGCGCCCGGCACAGCGCACGCCAGCGCCGGATCCGCCCCTGGGCTGCGGCCTCGATGCTCCTGAACGCCGCATGGCTCTGGGCGGTGCAGCTCGGCTCCGTCCCCGCGAGCCTCGTGGTCATGCTGGCCCTCCTCGGGGTGCTGTGCCGGCTCTTCGCGCTCAGCCTGGCCGAGCGCCCAGCCTCCAGAGCCGAGGCAGTTCTCAGTGACGGGACGTTCGGGCTCTATCTCGGCTGGATCTGCGTCGCGACGGTCGCGAACACCGCATCGGTCTTGGCCTGGGCCGGGGTGAGCCTGCCCGCCGAGCCGTCCGCCGCCGTCGTCCTCGCCCTCGCGGCACTCGTGGGGCTCGCGCTCGCCTCGCGAAGGCGGTGGAGCCCGGTCCTCGCTGTGGCGTGGGGCCTGGCCTGGATCGCCGTGGCGCGGGCGGGAGGTACGCTGGTCCTTCCCGGAACGGCCGTGACCGCAGCCTCGGCCGCCGTCGTCGTCCTCGCGGCAGGTCTGGTGGCCAGCCTCCGCGGCCGGAAGGGGAACCGCGCTTGAGCCGCATCATCGCCGTGACCGGCGCAACGGGCTACATCGGCGGGCGCCTCGTCCCCCGACTGCTCGCCGCCGGCCAACAGGTCCGGGTCCTCGTGCGGAACCCGGCGAAGCTCCGCGACGTCCCCTGGCGCGACGACGTCGAGGCCGTCACCGGGAGCCTTGAGGATCCGGACGCCGTCCGCGCCCTGTGCGACGGGGCCGACGTGGTCTACTACCTCGTCCATTCCATGGGAGCCCGCGCGAACGGAGACTTCGGGGAGAAGGAGCGGGCAGGAGCGACGGCGCTCGCCCAGGCCGCGGCAGCAGGCGGCGTCTCACGGATCGTCTACCTCAGCGGGCTCAACCCCGGCGCCAAACTCAGCCGCCACCTCAAGTCCCGCTCCGAGGTCGGGCGCATCCTCCTCGACTCCGGCGCGCCCACGGCGGTGCTCCAGGCCGGCCTCGTGATCGGATCCGGCTCGGCGAGCTTCGAGATGGTGCGCCATCTCACCGACGTCCTGCCCGTCATGCCAGCGCCCCGCTGGGTGCTCAACCGGGTGCAGCCCATCGCCGTCCGCGATGCCCTGGACTACCTCGAGAGGGCGGCCGACCTTCCGCGGGAGGTCAACCGCACGCTCGATATCGGGGGGCCGGACGTGCTCACCTACGGCGAGATGATGCGCCGCTACGCGCTCGTCGCCGGGATGCGCGCGCCGCTCATCCTTCCCCTCCCCGTCCTGACCCCGTGGCTCGCGGCGCAGTGGGTCAACCTCGTCACGCCGATCCCGCGTGCCCTCGCGATTCCCCTCGTCGAGTCCCTCCAGAACGACTGCGTGGTGCGGGACGCCGACACCGCGGACTTCCTCCCGCCTCCAGCCGGGGGGCTCACGAGCTACGAGCGGGCCGTCGAATTGGCGCTCGCGAAGATCGCCCGCGGCGAGGTCGAGACGACGTGGGCGGGGTCGACGGCTGTGGACGCACCCTCCGACCCGCTCCCCAGCGACCCGAACTGGGCCGGGAGCCGGGTCTTCACGGACTCCCGGACCCAGTTCACCACCGCGCCGCCGGACGACCTCTGGGAGGTCATCCAGGGAATCGGCGGCGAGAACGGCTGGTATTCCTTCCCCCTCGCGTGGGCCGTGCGCGGTTGGATCGACAAGCTCGCGGGCGGGGTGGGCCTTCGGCGCGGACGCCGCGACCCGCGGCGCCTTCAGCTCGGCGACGCACTCGACTGGTGGCGAGTCGAGGCCCTCGAACCCGGGCGGCTCCTGCGACTGCGCGCCGAGATGCGCGTGCCGGGCCGCGCATGGCTCGAGCTGAGCGTCGTGCCGAGGGGCGGTGGGAGCCTCTACTTCCAGCGCGCGGTGTTCGTTCCGCGGGGCCTCGCGGGGCGGCTCTACTGGGCGGCCGTCCTCCCGTTCCACGGCGTCGTCTTCAAGGGCATGGCCGCGCGCATCACCGCCGCGGCAGCGGCCGTGAAGGCCCATCGGATCGGGGTCTAGGGTGAAAGCGATGGCCTACGACACGACCCTTGTCCAGCTGGTCGACGACGCCGGGGCAGCCTTGGGCACGGCCCCCAAATCCGCCGTCCACGGCACCGACACGCCGCTGCACCTCGCCTTCTCGTGCCACGTCCACGACGGCGCCGGGCGCCTCCTCGTGACCCGCCGCGCGCTCGCCAAGCCGACGTGGCCGGGGGTCTGGACCAACTCCTTCTGCGGGCACCCCGCCCCGGGTGAGCCGCTCGCCGAGGCCGTGCGCCGCCGCGCGCGGGAGGAGCTCGGACTCGAGCTCGCGGACGTGTCCGTGGTCCTGCCGGAGTTCCGCTACCGCGCCACGGATGCGTCGGGCATTGTCGAGAACGAGATCTGCCCGGTCTTCCGCGCCCGATCCGAGACGGACCCCGTCCCCGCGGCGGACGAGGTCTGCGAGTGGCAATGGACCACCCCCGATCGCCTCCGCGCGGCGGTGGTCGCGGCCCCGTACGCGTTCAGCCCATGGCTCCGGCTACAACTGCGGCAGCTCGAAGTGGCGGCCCTCTGAGGCACGCGCCCACTGCCCCTGCGTCCCTGGCCCCGTGCTCACTGGGCCCGCGCTCAATGGGCCCGCACTCAATGGGCCCGTGCTGGTCGCCCCTGAGTTCACTGCCCTAGGCGGCGAGCACCCGGGCGGCGCGGACGACGGCGGCGGTCACCTCCGCGAGGCCCGGCGAGTCGAGCGTCCACACCTGCCAGTACAGCCGGAGGGGCTCGGTCCAGTCGGGATTGAGCGTGACGAGCGAGTGGTCCGGATCCTGCTGGTCGGGGACCATGCCCCAGCCGAGCCCGGCGCGAACGGACTCGACGTACTGCACCGAGTCGGGGATGAAGTGCTGCGGGGGCACCGCCGTGGGGGCCACGTGCGCGAGGAGTCCGAGCTGGTGGCTGTCCTTGCGGTCGTACTGCATGACCGGGGCAGCCGCCAGCGCCTCCGGCGTCGAGCCGTCGGGGAACCACCGGTCCACGAACTCTGGCGACGCCTTGGCCCGGTAGAGCATCGTCCCCAGCGGGCGGACGCTGCAGCCTTGAACCGGGGCGGGGTCTGCCGTGACGGCCGCGACCGCGTCGCCCGAACGGAGCAGATCGGCGGTCGCGTGCTCGTCGTCGCGGAGCAGCTCGAGCGCGATCCGCCCGCCGAGCGCGATCTCCTGGAGCGCTGGGGGGAGCCACGTCGCGATCGAGTCCGCGTTGGCCACGATGGGGACCCGGAGACGCTCGGCGCCGGGGTGCGCAGAGCTCGGGTGACCCGCGCCGCCGTCGTTCGCGCCCTCGCCCGCGGCGTCCGGGAAGCGCAGGGCAAGCACGGCCTCGTCGGCGAGGAGCAGGAGCTGGCGCGCCGAGCGGAGCAGCCGCTCCCCCGCCGGGGTCGGCCGCACCGGTTTGAGGCGGCGCACCAGGACGCTTCCCACCGAGCGCTCGAGCGCCTTGATCCGTTGGCTCACGGCCGAGGGCGTGAGCCGCAGCTCGCCCGCCGCGGCCTCGAACGTCTCGAAATCGACGACGGCGGCGAGCGCCCTCAGTTGGTCCAGTTCCACGAGACGATTCTAATGAAGAAACTCTAATGGCGCTGCAAAAATAGTGAATTGATCTTTAGATTATTCGGACCTACCGTCGAACCATGACCTCCACTTCTTCCACCCCGTCACCCCAGTGTTCGCATCCTTCCACCCCCTCACCCCAGTGATCGCCCCCTTTCTCACCGGCGTCGGCGCAGGCCTCGGACTCATCGTCGCCATTGGCGCCCAGAACGCGTATGTGTTGCGCCAAGGCATCCGCCGCGAGTGGATCCTGCCCATCGTGATCGTGTGCGTGGCGAGCGACGCGCTGCTCATCTTCGTCGGCGTGGGCGGGATCGGCGCGGCGATTCAGGGAGCGCCCGTGCTGCTCGACGTGATCCGCTGGGTGGGGGCCGCCTTCCTTGTGGCCTACGGCCTGTTCGCGGCCCGGCGAGCCATTCGGCCCGGGGCCCTCGTGGCCTCCACGGCCTCGCGCGGCGGCGCCACGCTTTGGTCGGCCGCACTCACGGCGATGGCCCTCACGTGGCTCAACCCCCACGTCTATCTGGATACGCTCGTGCTTCTCGGATCCCTCGCGAACGCCCAGGGCGAGTCGGGCCGCTGGCTCTTCGGCGCCGGGGCCGCGACGGCGAGCGCCGTGTGGTTCCCGCTCGTCGGCTTCGGCGCGCGTGGCCTCACCGGATTCTTTGCGCGGCCCGCGTCCTGGCGCGTGCTCGACGGCTGCGTCGCCGTCCTCATGCTCACGCTCGCCGTGCTCCTCGCAACGCGGGGCTGAGACGCAGCGCTCAGACCGCCGCCTCGAGCGACGGAAGCGGCGGCGTCCCCACACTCCAGACCGGAGCCCAAAGCCGGCCGGAGCCGAAGTCCTCCACGAGCTGGGCCGCCGCGTCGTTGAGCCCGCGGACGGGGTTGGGGGCCATGAGAAGCGCGGGGATCCCGGCGTCGGCAAGCGCGTCCTCGGCCGCCTCCCGGTACGTCACGCCCAGATGGGGGTCGAAGACCTGGAGTGCGCCGTCGAGCCAAACCACGCGGTCGGCTCCGCTCAGTGCCACGAAGTCGAGGACGGCGTCGATCTTCCACCACCCCGTCTCCTCCGTCGCGGGGCACAGGAAGCACGCCTGCGGGAGCAGGCCGATCACGTTGTTGAGCTCGCGGCTCGTGGGCCGTGCGAACAGCGCCCGCCAGCGGGCAGCCGAACCCATGCGCCAGAGGGCGGCCGCGCCGGGTCCCCGAGAAGCTCCGAGGTGCCGCGCATCGGCCACAAGCGCTAGTCCTGCCATGAAATTGGGTCCCCTCCACACAGACACAGACGGTTCGCGCTACCGCCCGTGCCGGCGCTCCAGCATGGCCTGTCGACTGCGCAGTTCCAATCATTGGACATGTAAATTGACATGTAAAGTGGCGAATATATGTGCGAATGTGAAGATCACCCGCCCACCTAGGCTTCCAGAGGCCAAAATCCGGTGGTTTCGCGCCCCCGCGTAGAGGGTAGTTAACTCTCAATCGGGCTTGATTGGCTGCCGCTCTGGCTTCCTCTGCCGTCCGTTCATGGGCCGAAAGCAGGTTCGGATGCCAGGTCAGCTGTGGGGCCAAAGCAGTGGCGGGGAATTGGTAGGGGGCCGATACCGGCTCAAGGAGATCATCGGGCGCGGCTCCACGGCGGTGGTGTACCGCGCCCTCGATGAGCCCCTCGATCGGGAGGTCGCCGTCAAGCTGACCCAAACAGCGGCGGCGGACGACGCCGAGCTCCGGCGAAGCGACACCGAGGTGAAACTCCTCGCCCAGCTGACCCACCCGGGGCTCGTCACCCTCTTGGACGCCGGGACCGAGCGCACCCCGAGCGGCGAGCCGCGCGTGTTCCTCGTTATGGAGCTGATCGACGGCCCGGACCTCCGTGGGCGGCTCCGGAGCGGTCCGCTCCCGGCCCCGGCCGTGGCGGAGATCGGCCACGACCTCGCCGAGGCCCTCAGCTACATCCACGGCCGCGGCGTGGTCCACCGCGACGTGAAGCCCGCAAACGTCATGCTGCTGGAGGCCGGAAACGAGGCCTCGCGGTCTCACGCCAAGCTCACCGACTTCGGCATCGCTTGGGTTCCCGATTCGGCCCTGACTCTCGAGGATGCTGTATCGGGCACGCCCGCCTACTTGAGCCCCGAACAGGTCCGCGGCGAGTCGATCGGGCCGGCGAGCGACATCTACTCGCTCGGGCTTGTGCTGCTCCAGTGCCTCACGGGCGAGCTGGCGTTCCCGGGGCCGCCGCTCGAAAGCGCGGTCCGGCGGCTCACGCAGGCGCCACCGATCGACGAGGCGCTCGATCCGCTGTGGCGCGAGCTCATCGCCAGAATGACCGAGATTGACCCCGAGGGTCGGCCCACGGCAGGCGAGGCCGCCGAATGCCTCTACCGGATCGCCGCGCTGGGCGCCCTCGCCGAACTCTCTCCGCGTCGAGAGGCGGCGCAGGAAGAAGAGCGGATGGCGGAGGTCCGCAGCTACGGCATCCTCGACACGCCCCCGGACAACGCGTTCGACCGCATCACGCGCCTCGCGGCCCACCTTCTCGAGGCGCCCATGTCCACGGTGAGCATCGTGGACATCGAGAGGATCTGGTTCCTCTCGAGCCACGGCATCGACGCGAGCGAAGTCGGGAGGGATCCGGGGCTGTGCGCCTCGGCCATCCTCCAGGACGATCTCTGGGTCATCCCGGACGCCGCAGCGGACCTCAGCGCCTCCACCAACCCCTTGGTCACGGGAGCGCCTGGCATCAAGTTCTACGCCGCCATGCCGCTCAAGTCGCCTTCAGGGGCGAATATCGGCACGCTGTCGGTCCTCGACCAGACACCGCGCACCCTCACGGCCGCCCAGGCCAAGATCCTGCGCGAGCTCGCCGGAATCGTCATGGACGAACTCAACCTCCACCGGGCCAGCCTCGGGGCAGCGCCGGCGGCTGAGACCCAGTCCCCGGTGCCACTCCAGTCCCCAGCGACAGCCCAGTCCCCAGTGACGGTCCAGCTCCGGAGCCTCCCGCTGGCGATGTAGGCCGGCAGCCCTTTCCGCGGGGCTCCTTCTGGGCGGGGCGCTACCCGGCGCCGACGGCGATCGTCACGTCCTCGACGTTCGGCAGCGCGCGGTTGAGCCGGCGACGTGCCTCGCTGCGGATGGCATCCGCCTCGCCCATCGTGGCGCTCGACGCCACCCGGACGACGGCGGTCCCGTGCAGCCGGTGCCCGATCCACCGGAGCTGAAGCCGCTCGACGCCGAGCACGCCGGGAGTCGCCTCGAGCGCGTGCTCGCCGCGGTGCACGAGGTCTGGCTCGATCCCATCGAGGAGCCGGCGTCCCAGGCTCTTGACCGTGCCGATCAGGAGCACGATGATCGCGATGCTGATGAGCAGGCCGACGATCGGGTCCGCGAGCGGGAAGCCGAGCATGACGCCGAAGGCGCCCACCACGACGGCGAGCGACGTGAAGCCGTCCGTCCGGGCGTGGACGCCGTCGGCCACGAGCGCCGCGGAGCCAATGCGACGGCCCACCCTGATCCGGTACACCGCGACGGCCTCGTTGCCTGCGAAGCCGATGAGGCCGGCCACGACCACCCACCACAGATTCTCGAGTGGCTGCGGGTGGACGAGGCGGCCGATCGACTGCCACGCGGCGACGATCGCCGAGAGCGCGACGACCGCGATGATGAACAGCCCCGCGAGATCCTCGGCGCGCCCGTAGCCGTACGTGTAGCGCTTGGTCGCCGGCCGCCTCGCGAGGATGAAGGCCACCCAGAGCGGCACGGCCGTGAGGGCGTCGGAGAAGTTGTGGACCGTGTCCGCGAGAAGGGCCACCGATCCGCTGAAGAGGACGACGACGAACTGCAGCACCGTAGTGCCGAGCAGGGCAAAGAGGCTGATCTTGAGGGCCCGGACGCCCTCGTGGCTCGCCTCGAGTGCGTCGTCGATCGAATCGGCCGCGTCGTGGGTGTGCGGAACGAAGAATTCCTTGAGCACGCCGAACACGCCGGTCCCGTGGTCGTGATCGTGATCGTGCGGATGGTGGTCCAGGTCATGCGAATGGCCGTGGTCGTGCGGATGGCCATCGTCATGCGAATGGCCGTGGTCTGGGACCTGCTCGTGCTCATGCACCGGCGATCCCTCGTGGTGGTGGCCATGCGCCGTCATGCCCGCGCCTCCTCGACCGGCTCGCGAGGTTCGCTGGCCCCGACCGCCACGTGAGGTTCGCCGGCTGCGACCGGCTCGGCGGCCGTCGGGTCTGCCACCGCGTGGTGGTGCCGGGGGACGCCGCCGAGCGAATGCTCGGCCTGGAAGATCGCCTCGGTGACCAGCCGGGAGGCATGCTCGTCCGCAAGGGTGTAGAAGGCGCGCGTGCCGTCCTGGCGCGCCGTAACGATCCGCGCGAGGCGCAGCTTCGCGAGATGCTGGGACACTGCGGCCGGAGCCTTGCCCACGACGTCTGCCAGATGGTTCACGGACAGCTCGCTGTGGTTGCTCAAGGCGAGGATGATCCGCACACGGGTCGCATCCGCGAGCATCGAGAAGACCTCGACCGCAAGATCCACGTACTGCGAATCGGGATTGCGTCCGCATATCTGCTTATCTGCATGCATATGCGGATTTATAGCATTCGACCACCCATGCGGCAAAGGCCAGACTCCATCCCGACATCCCGGGCGCCATCCCGAGCACCTGTCCCGGGCACCACCCAAAGCATCGTCCCGGCACTTCGAGCAGCTTCGGCGCTGCCCGGTTCGGGGCCGCTGGCCGTAGGCTGCTCACAGCGGACTTACGGCTCACGGCCCACCGGACCCGCCCCGGATCGGCCCAAAACCCCCTAGATACTGGGCAGAGCATCTAGGACAAAAGGGCATTTCCCCGGGGAACGGGAGGGCGCCCGGCACCGCGCGTGCCGGGCGCCCGCGCCTCCATTGGCCCGCCCGACCGCTCAACTACAGGCGACTGCCTTTCCCACCGCTCAACCACAGGCGACGTCTTTCCCACCGCTCAACCACAAGCGCTGCATTACGTAAGGTGAACGTGCGCTAATTTCCCGAAAGTCGGGTTCCCGGTGTACGTTCCTCTTGCCGGGTAAGGCTTGCCTAACAGGCGAGAGTTCCACCACCCGGTCCCCCCGACCTCCCCCCGAAAGGCCCACCCATGCACCGCTGGAAATCAACGAGCGTCATGAGCGCGGGAGCCATGGCAGCGCTCATGCTGGCCGGATGCTCCGGTACGTCGACCGGATCCCCGTCAGGCTCGGGCGATGCCGGGGCCTCGATCACCGTCTACAACGCCCAGCACGAAGAGCTCACCTCGGCCTGGGTCGCGGAGTTCACCAAAGAGACTGGGATCAAGGTCAATCTCCGCAACGGAGAAGACCCGGAGATGGCCAACCAGATCATCCAGGAGGGCAAGGCCTCACCCGCGGACGTCTTCCTGACCGAGAACTCGCCGGCGATGGATCAGGTCGAGAACGCCCACTTGCTCGCCAAGCTCGACCAGTCGACCCTCGACCAGGTGCCCGCGAAGTACCGCCCCGCGGCCGGGGACTGGACAGGCATTGCGGCCCGCTCGACCGTCCTCGCCTACAACAAGACCAAGCTCACCGAGGCCCAGATGCCGAAGTCGCTTATGGACCTCTCCGACCCGACGTGGAAGGACAAGATCGGCGCGTCCACGGGCGGGGCCGATTTCCAGGCCATCGTGAGCGCCATGTACCAGCTCAAGGGCAGCGATGCGACGCTCGCGTGGCTCAAGGGCATCAAGGACAACGCCCACGCCTACCAGGACGACACGCCTGTGCTCGCGGCCGTCAACAAGGGGGACATCGAGGCCGGGATCCTCTACCACTACTACTCGTTCGTCGACCAGGCGGACACTGGCGAGAACAGCAACAACGTGGCCCTCCACTACTTCAAGAACCAGGATCCGGGCGCGTTCGTGAGCGTTTCGGGCGGCGCGGTCCTCGCCTCGAGCAAGCACCAGTCGCAGGCCCAGAAGTTCATCGCGTTCGTCACGTCGAAGTCCGGTCAGGAGGTGCTCGAGAACGGCAAGTCGTTCGAGTACACCGTCGGCTCCGGCGTCCCGGCCAATCCGAAGCTCGTCCCCCTCACGGAGCTCCAGGCGCCGACGATCGATCCGGGGACCCTCAATGGCCCCCAGGTCAACGACCTCATGACGAAGGCTGGCCTGCTCTGAGGCCAGCCTTTCCCCGGGGGCGAGGTCCGCAGCCGTGCGGGGACAGGCTGAGCCTTGTAGGCAAGCCTGTCGCCGCGTGGCGAGGCCGGAGACGAGCGCAGGGCTCCTGCTCCGGCGGCCGGCGGGGCTAGTCGCCCCGTCCGGTTCGAGTCAGGAAAGCACCCGGATCTTCGCAGCCTGGGCACCCTTGGGCCCGTTCTGGGATTCGAACTCGACCTTCTGGCCGTCTTCGAGGCCACGGTAGCCAGTGCCTTCGATCGCGCTGAAGTGGGCGAAGACGTCCGCCGATCCGTCGTCCGGGCTGATGAAGCCGAAGCCCTTCTCGGAGTTGAACCACTTGACGATGCCGGTTGTAGCCATGATGTATTCCTCTTCTTGTTCTGCCGGACCGCGGAAGCGGGCCGGTTCGTCCATGCCGGTTCGGTCATGGAGATCTGCGGCGGCAGTGCCCCATTGGGGATGCCTTGTCGGCCCGAGCGGCGTAGGTGCCGAGTCTCTCTGGGCCAGGTCGGGCTAGGTGCGTCGGTAGGCGGCGGTCACGGGGCACTCGAACGGGTCCCGGGCCGCGAGGCCGACCCTGTTCAGGTAGGAAATCACCGTCCCGTACGAGCGCCACAGCGTGGTCTCGGTGTAGGGGACACCCAAGGCACGACAGTGCTCGCGGACGATCCCGCGAGCCGTGGCGAGATGGGGTCGGGGCATGCTGGGGAAGAGATGGTGCTCGATCTGGTAGTTCAGACCGCCCATGAGCCAGCTCGCCCACCAGCCGCCGGAGATGTTGCGCGAGGTGCGCACCTGCTTGGAGAAGAAGTCCAGCTTCGCGTCGCGGGCGATCACGGGCATGCCCTTGTGGTTCGGGGCAAACGTGGCGCCCATGTACAGGCCGAACACCGCCAGCTGAACCCCCAGGAACGCCGACGCCATCCCCACCGGCAGCAGCCAGAACAGGGGAATGAGGACCAGGCAGAAGCGCGCCCCCAGCAGGGCAAGCTCTGCCCACCTGCCCTTGATCGGTGCGCGCGAGAACAGGTGCCGGAAGCTCAGGATGTGCAGGTTCAGGCCTTCGAGGGTCAGCAGCGGGAAGAACAGCCAGCCCTGGCGGCGGGTGATCAAGCGGCGCAGGCCCTTGGCCTTCGCAGCGTCCTCTGGGAGGAAGGAGACCGTGTCTACCTCGATGTCCGGATCGCGCCCGATCCGATTCGGGTTGCCATGGTGGCGGCTGTGCTTCGAATCCCACCACGAATAGCTGATCCCCACCACGGCCGCAAGGATTCGAGCGAGCCGGTCATTGGCCGGGCCCGTTGACAGCACCTGTCTGTGCGCTGCCTCGTGCGCAAAAAACGCGACCTGGGTGAGCACGATGCCGAGGGCCGCGGCGACCAGCAGCTGGAACCAGCTCTCACCCAGCAGGATGGAACCCGCGAGGAGGCCGGCCAGCACGGTTGCAAGGGCTGCGCCGAAAATCGAGTAGAACACAGGCGTGCGCCGCAGCAGTCCTGCTTCGCGCGCTACTTGCGAGACCTGGAGATATGCCCGAGTCAGCGGCGGGAAGGACCCGGCATCCGTGGAGGCTTCGTGTTGGAGGCCAGAATGGACGGTAGAGCCGGAAGCAAATGCGATGAGGACGACCGTTCGATCGGCTGCCCTCACACCTGTAGGCGGCTCGGCAGACCATGAAAGCCAAAGGCGGACGCCGATCGCTTCTCACGATCGTACGCGGTCCGGCGTCCGAAAGCGATCCAGAGCGGGCGGAAGCGGGAGCCGCCGCCACGCTTCGGTTCCCCGCCTCAGGGGCTCGGCTTCCCCGACGCTCGGGGCACGACCGACGGACGACGGCGGGGCTCGCCCGGGCGGGGGCCTCGCCGTCGTCTGACTATGGCGCCTTGATTCAGGACCGGTGTAACCTGCCCGGCTTGGTTCGGGACCACCTGCCTCCG
The DNA here is from genome assembly GCF_004919045.1 of Sinomonas albida. Lineage (GTDB taxonomy): Bacteria > Actinomycetota > Actinomycetes > Actinomycetales > Micrococcaceae > Sinomonas > Sinomonas albida. The sequence continues at coordinate 131,469 of NZ_SWDW01000011.1, read as the reverse complement.
GACCGGCGTGTTGTGACGGTTAGTGTGCTCATGTGACCATTCCGCTCGAGGAGTTCGACGACAGCGACGACTCCGTGCTCCGGCCGAGGCCGATCGCTGTCGACGGAGGCTTTCCGGATACGGCGGTCCTGTGCTTCTTCCGTGAGGCGATCGAAGAACTACGCGAACAAGGTCGGCTCGTCCAGATCGGGAAATTCAGTGACGAGATCGGCGGAGCCGGCATCTTCGCGACTCCTGACCACAGGGTCGCGGTGTTCCACCCCGGCGTGGGCGGGCCGCTGAGTGCCCATTGCCTTGAGCAGGCGATCGCAAGCGGCGTCAGATCTGTTCTCGCCATCGGCGGGGCCGGAGCCCTCGCGGAGGAATTCAGCCGGGACGACGTTATCGTCGTGGAATCAGCGGTCCGCGACGAGGGAACCTCATTCCACTACCTTCCGCCTGGCCGCCGCGTCGACTTCGATCCCGACGAAGTACAGCGAATTGTCAGGGCGCTTGGCGAGCACGGGATCTCCGCCCGCGTGGGCGTCACCTGGACCACGGATGCCGATTTCCGAGAGACCCGCGCACGGGTCGAACGTCGTCGAGCGGAAGGATGCGCCGCGGTCGAGATGGAAGCGGCATCGCTGGCAGCCGTGTGCCAGTTCCGCGGCGTCAGGTTCGCGCACGTGCTCTACAGCGGTGACGCACTCCACGGGGAATCCTGGTCCGAGCGGGCATGGACCACGTCCTCCAGACGCGGGCAGCTCCTCGAAGCGGCGATCGGACCGCGCATGCAGTAGTCGAACCGGGCCACTTCCCTCGCTTAGTCGTCCAGTGAGGGGTCGACCTACGGGCGCGACTTCAAGGAGTCCTCTGGCACTAGAGTTCGGTCCATGATCGTGTGGATCAGCTCGAACAGTGGTCTGAAGGCCTATGGAAGGATGACGTTCTGAACGGGATCCTCGTCGTCACAGGTCCGCCCGGGTCTGGCAAATCAACCGTGGCGACTCTGTTGGCTGACCACTTTGATACAAGCGCCCTCGTCGAAGGCGATCGCTTCTTCGGCTTCCTTCGACAGGGCTTCATCCCGCCTTGGCTGCCTGAGGCGCACGCTCAGAACACGGCGGTCATCGAAGCCGCCGCCCAGACCGCCGGACGGTTGGCCAGACACTGCGATGTCGTCTACGACGGTGTTGTCGGGCCGTGGTTCATCAAGACCTTCCTCGAGCACACGGGGCTTGAGGAACTGCATTATGTGATCCTTCTGCCACCGCTCGGTACCTGTATCGCTCGGGTGAAGACACGCACGAACCACGGCTTCACCGACCTCGAGGCCGCAGAGCACATGTGGCGCGATTTCGACCAATCGAGCATCGAGGACCGCCATCGTTTCATCTCGCCCAAAACGGACCCCGAGGGGACGGCGAACCAGATCGCAACCTTGGCGTCCAACGGGCAGTTCATATACCGATCGTCCCCCTGAGGGATCCCTCACCCCTCGCACAACGTCTGAAAAATCTGGCGCGCCCGTAAGCCGGCCGGCTTACGGGCGCCCCACACGGGGGCGGGAGACCAGCACTCTGGCCATGGATCAGCCCAGCCCCTTAGGCTTCGAGCAGCCGGGACGGCCGTCGGTCCATCGAAGAAGGGGAACCAATGGGGGGATACGAAGTCCAGGACGACACCGTCGACCTGCTTGTCACCGCGGCCTATCGTTTGTTCACAAGAGACCTTGCCAGCTACGAGGCCGGAAACGAGCAGATCCGGACCGAAGCGAGCAAGCTGGGCCGGGAGCTCATCCTGGCCAACCGGCTCTCGTTCAATCTGGGCGAAGAACCTACCGAGCCCATCGAGTACCAATGGACACCGGTGGATGAAATCCACGTCGCCCCGCTGGGTGGTCAGCACTACGTGACGATCCTTGTGGCGGCGCATCAGTTCGAGCATGAGAGCCGCGACCACGACAGTTGGCTGTTCAGCAGGGCATGGGCCATCACCGATGCTCTGAAGTACTGGGCCGAGGACTGGCTGTACAAGATCGATTGGCCGAAAGTCACGAGCCAGCGGCCGGGCGGGCACGCCTGGCTGGGCCAGGACACGGTCAACTTCGGCTTTGGATGGACACGGGCAGACGGGTTCCCGGATCTGCAGCCAGACCAGGAACGCCTGGACGACGCCGCGCTCCAGGCTCTGGCGGACGAGGCCAAGCTGAAGGCCAACGACAGCCGCATGGCCGCCATGCGGTGCCTCGCTGCCCTGTTCGCCCGTGACGTTCTCGCGCGGCAGCCCGAAGCAGTGGTCGGCTACCTGGAAACCAAAGACGACGTCAGGGGTTACGCCCAGCTCATGGGAGTGTCCGTGCACGGTGAGGACGGCCGCGCGATAGAGCACGTCGACAGGGAAGGCCAGGTCTTCTCGCCCGACGGGAAACTCGCCCTCCCGGCCGACCGGCGCAGGGCAGAGCTCCTGCACGCGCTACAGATCGCGTTCTACCAGCCACGGTGGACGCATGCCGAGCAGCTCGAAGGCCGGAAGTACGAAGGCCCGTCGGACCGGACCCGAGTGACGAGTTTCCGCCAGGCAGCGGAATGGTCGCCGGCCAGCGAGGCCGGCAAGCAGACACGCTTCGAGTACGAGGATTAAACCGCGGGCCAGCCGCAGTGTGCGAAGGCCATGGGGAGCCGCAAGCCATAGTTCGCGAGCGCGTCGCGCTGGGCGGTCAGGTCCTGCTCGGCGGTCGAGACCCGCGCGAAGCCCGACCTTGATCATTCATCGTTGCCGCCCAAGGAGTTGTCGTCGACGGTCTCCTGCGACCGCGCGACGACCTTTCTGCCCACGCCTCAACCCGTTCGAGCCGAGCCGGGCGGAGGCGGCGAAAAGGAGGGTCCAGCCGGACCGTCGGTCGGTCCATCAACGGACGGCCGTAGAGGGCGAGTTTGTCGAAACCCGCTGCCCAGAACGTGCGAACAACCGAGCGGTAGACCCGCCCCGCCCCAGCCCGGCTCACTCTCGCTGGACCCAGTCAACCCGCTAGAACCACTCAACGTGCAATCATCCAGACATGAGGCGAAGGCTCTCGTCACACGTAGTGATGTCACTTGTATTCACGGAGAACTTCTCAGCCGATCTTGTGCGAAACCGAAAGACAAGACACCCCAGAGCGGCGCCGTCCTCGCCGCGAACGCGGAGTTGCTGAGGATTGCTATTCGAATCAACAGCAAGCAGGGTGCTGTTCCCCGGAGCCAGATGCCGGGCTTCGTGAAGGTCGAGCGTGACTTCGCTGCTCGTGTTGTTTGTGATCGTGACGCCCGCCCATTGGTCACCGTCGACGTAGCTGCCGCAGGCCGTCGCAACAAACACCACACCAACCCAGATGAGCAATCCTGCCATTCGCTCCGCTCGCCTTGCGAATCGAAGAGTTTCAAGCCCTTCAGAGTCAGATATTCCACGCACCCGGTCGGTCCCCATCCAGATTCCCAGCACATCGTCAACGAAATCGTCGACCGTCGAGCACTGATTTTTCACCATTCCTGCTCGATTGTCAGCCAAACTTGGTCTCTGAGGCTCTCGTATCTGGGCTTTCCGAGCAGCTCAGCTCACAGGTACTTCTGGCGTGTCCGCAAGGCGATATCTCAGCGGACATTGCACGCCATAGACTCCCTCCATGGGGAAGGCCGATGGTGGCGGCGTTAGCGGTGAAGCGCTGAAACAGGAGTTCATCGGCGGTGCCTACAGCAACTACAAGGTCAAGGCGGGCCCGCCTTGGATCCGCCTTGTGGTGACCACGAAACAAGTCGAGTTCCGTGCGCGCGGGCTGGCGCGCCTCTTCAGCCGCGGACCCTGGGCGATCCCGCGCGAGCAGGTCAAGGAGGTCTTCGCAAAGAGGCGACCAAATTTCTTCCCATTGATAGCTTGGGACGTCGAAATCGTCACCACCGATCCGAGTGTGTGGTGGACGTTCTGGTCGCCCAACCGTCCCGAACCCCTCCTTCTATTCCTGGAGGAATGCGGCTATGCGGTGGATTGGACTCCGCACAATTGGGCTGGTCTCCCCATCGAGTGAGTCCTGTCTCGGCAAGTGAGAGCAGGGGCCCGTAAGCCGGCCGACCCACGCGCCCTACGGTGCACTCCGCTGTCCCCGAACAGTCCCGAGCCGACCGGAGGGGCGTTACCCCGCGCGATGGGGTGCACGATGAGCGCACGACGAGCGCAACCTCCCAGCGGCCGGCACAGCACCCAGGACTGATCCCGAATCAAGCCGGGCGGATCAGCCCTCGCGCACCAGAATCACGGCCTTGCCGCTCACGCGTCCGGCGGCGAGGTCGTCGAGCGCGGCGCCCGCTCGGGCAAGCGGGTAGGTCTGCGTCACGGCGGGCCGCAGACTGCCGCGGCCAACTGCGGCTGCGAGCGCCTCGAGATCTGCGCGCGCAGTGCGGCCGAACATCCCGCCCAGCCGCTGCCCTACGAACGGAGCGAGGAGTTGCGCCCGCAGCTGCCGATCGAGCCCACCAGTCAGAGGTCCGCCCTGCTCGCCGCCCACGATCACGAGCCGCCCCCGCGGAGCCAGCACGCCGCGGAGGATTGCGAGGGGCCGGTTGCCGGCGAGGTCGAGGACCACGTCGTAGCCCGCTCCGAGGGAGTCGATGCCCTCGCGGCGGTAGTCGATGACCGCGCGGGCGCCGAGCCCCAGGACGAAGTCGCGCTTCGCTCCACTCGCGACGCCCGTCACCACGGCTCCCGCCGCGGCCGCGAGCTGGACCGCGTAGGAACCGACTCCGCCGGATGCACCGATCACGAGGATCCGCTCACCGGACGCAACGCGCGCATGGTCGACCACGGCCTGACGTGCCGTGCACCCGGACACCGGCAGCGCCGCGGCGGCCGCGACGTCGATATGGGCCGGCCGCCGGGCGACCATGCCGGCCTTCGCCAGCGCGTACTCCGCGTAGGTCCCCACGCCCGTGCCGAAGACGGCTTCGCCCACGGCGAGGCCGTCGACCCCCTCGCCGACCGCGGCGACCGTGCCCGCGAGGTCCAGCCCCGGCACGGTCGAGCGCGGCCGGGAGAAGCCGCTCGCGAGGCGGATGGCGTACGGCTTCCCTGTGGCGAGGTGCCAGACCCCGCGATCGACGCCGGCCGCGTCCACCCGCACGAGGACCTCGCCCCGGCCGGGCATGGGCACCGGCGCGTCGCCGAGGGCGAGCACCGAGGCGAGCCCGTCGCCGTAGCGTTCCTGGACGACGGCGGCCATGCGCTCCGGGATCGGCGCGCTCCCCTGGGCCGTCGCGAGGGGATATGAGGTGCTGGAATCGCGCGACATGGTTGCCTCCGAAATACGAACCTTACGATGTAAGGAACGGTAGCCTTACGGCGTAAGCGAGTCAAGGGGTGGAATCGATGGCAGGCAGCGCGCGACGCAGCACCAACCTGAACCGCAGCGAGATCGTCGCGCAGGCCGTCTCCCTCGCTGACTCCGGAGGGATCGAGAAGCTCAGCATGCGCCGGCTCGGCGAGACCCTCGGCGTCGAGGCCATGTCCCTCTATCACCACGTGCCGAACAAGACGTCGCTGCTCGACGAGATGGTCGATTCCGTGTTCGCCGAGATCGAGCTCCCCTCGGGCGGCTGGCGCTCGGGCCTGGGGAACCGCGCCCGATCGCAGCGGGCGGCGCTGCACCGCCACCCGTGGGCTCTCCCGCTCCTCGAATCCCGGTCGACGCCAGGCCTCGCAAACCTCCGTCACCACGACGCCGTCCTGGGCTACCTCCGCGGCGCGGGCTTCAGTGTGCGCGCAGCGGGCCACGCCTACGCGCTCCTCGATGCGTTCGTGTACGGATTCGTCGTCCAGGAACAGGCCCTGCCGTTCGACGCCGAATCCGCGCCGGCGATGGCCTCCTCGATGCTCGAGGCCCAGGCCGCCGAGGGGTTCCCGCACCTCGAGGAATTCATGCGCGAGGTCGTCGCGTCCGGCGGCTACGACTTCGCCGACGAGTTCGGAATCGGGCTCGATCTCGTCCTCGATGCCGTGGCCTCGCTGCGAGCCTAGGCCGGCACCACGGCGGCCCGATCCGCCGCAACCGAGTGCCCGCTACCGCAGAGGAGCGGCCCGCCTGGACTAGGCTTGGTCAGGAACGAAGTCCGGGCGAAAGGCAGAACGTGGCCGAGAGCGACGCCGGGCTCAGGCCTTCACTCGTGGGCGGGCGGTACCTGCTCCTCGAAGTCGCGGGCAGCGGAGCGATGGCGACGGTACACCGCGCACGGGACGAAGTCTTGGGCCGCACAGTGGCAGTCAAGACCTTCCGCACCCACACCCCGGACCCGCAGCACGAACAGCGCCGCCGCGGCGAGATGGAAGTCCTCGCGCGCCTGAGTCACCCCAACCTCGTCCATCTCTTCGACGCCGGGACGGAGACGGGCGGAGACGGCACGGCGAACGTCACGTACCTCGTCATGGAGTTCGTCGAAGGGACCGACCTCCGCCGCCGCCTCGCTTCGGGCGCCCTTCCGCCCGAGAGCGTCCGCCTCCTCGGCCTGGACCTCGCCGCCGGGCTCGCCTACCTCCACGGCCTTGGCGTGGTGCACCGCGACATCAAGCCCGCGAACATCCTCATCCCCGCCGACCAGGGCCGGGGCCGCCAGCCGGCGAAGCTCACGGACTTCGGCATCGCCCGGCTCGCGGACGCGGAGCGGCTCACTGCCACCAATACCACCATCGGCACGGCGAACTACCTGAGCCCCGAGCAGGCACGCGGCGAGACCGTGGGCGCGGCCTCGGACGTGTACTCGCTCGGGCTCGTGCTGCTTGAGTGCCTCACCGGGACGGTCGAGTTCCCGGGCGGGGCCGTCGAGTCCGCGGTCGCGCGGCTCCAGCGCGATCCCCGCGTCCCGCCCTCCCTCGGGGAGCCCTGGGTGTCGCTGCTGCCCCGCCTGCTGGCGCGGAATCCCGCAGACCGGCCGACGGCGGCCGAGGTCGAGGGCTTCCTCAGGATCGACCGCGCGCTCAGGCCGACGTCCGCTGACGGCGCAACCGAAGTGATCGGAACGGACGACGGCGCCACTCGCCCGCTGCCCCCAGCGGCAGCTCCCGCTCCCCACGCCACACGGACGCTCCCAGCGGCTCCGCCGTATCCGACCCGACAGCCGCGCTCGGTTCAGGCAACCACGGCGCCGGCCCCTACCGCGCAGGCCTCCGCGCGGCGCAAGGCACTCCTCCGGAGGCCCATCGCGTGGGTGCTGGCCGCCGTCGTCCTTCTCGGCGTGCTCGTCTCGGTGCCGCTCGCGCTGCGTGCAGCCGCCCCTCGGCCGGGACCGCCACCGGCCTCGCCGTCCATCCCGGGGCCCCTAGGAACCCATCTCGACCAGCTCGAACGGAGCGTGAGACCGTGACAGTCACTCACCGCATCGTGCTCTCGGCGGCCGCGGCCTGCCTCGCAGCCGCGACTCTCGCGGGGTGTGCGCAGTCGCCGTCGGACTTTGACTCGAGCGTCGCGGCCTCATTGCAGGCCGCGACGGAGAAGGTGCGCACGGAGGCCGCCGGTGGGCGCTACGCGAACGCGCTCCAGGAGCTTCAGAGCATCGAATCCGAAGCCAACGACGCGGCCACGCAGGGAAAGCTCAGCGCCGCGAGGAAACAGGATGTCCTCGCGGCGCTGGCCCTTGTTCGTGCGGATCTCCAGGCCCTCATGGGCTCCCGGAGTACCCCGAGCACCAGCCCCTCCGCGAGCACCAGCCCCTCCGCGCCGAGCACGCCGTCCAAATCCCAGAAGAAGGACAAGGCCCCCGAGCCGAGCACTCAGGATCAGGACGACAACTAGCGCGGAGGCGCTGGCCTGCCCGTCAGGCGGTGGTCGGAGCCGCCTCGGCGTCAATCGCCTCGAATTCGAACTCGTCGGCGCCCACGGCCGCCTCGATCTGCTCGGGCTTCATGGCCAGAGCCACCGCGACGTAGAACATCACGAGGCTGAAGATCACGACCACCACGATGTCGATCCATTCCGGCAGGACGTTGAGGGCTCCCTTGCCGTAGCGGCCCAGCAGGCCGATGACGAGCATCCCGAGGAGCCACGGCCAGACCCACAGGAGCGAGCGCAGGCCGAGGTCCTTGCTTCTCCGCTGGCGCATCCGGACGAGGGATGCGATCAAGAAGACCACGCCACCGCCCACGATCGCCACGACGAGCTTCCAGATCGCCTCGAAGCCGGACCAGTAGATGATCAGGTTCGCGGCAATGAATCCGAGCGGCGTCATGATCTTGGCCATCGGAACCCGGTATGGGTGATCGCGTCCTGAGTGCTGGCGGTAGAGCGCCGCGAGTGAGACCGGCGCGAACGCGTACATGATGGCCGTCGCGTCGGTGATGAGACCCACGAGCTCCTGCCAGCTCGGGAACGGCAGGAGCGCGATGAGGCCCACGACGAAGGCGATGAGGATCGACACCCACGGCACGCCGCGCTTGTTGATCTTCGTCAGCGCCGACGGCATCGCGACGTCCTCGCCGAGGGCGTAGGAGATGCGGGCCGAGGTGCCGAGGTACACGAGGCCGGTTCCGGCCGGCGAGACCACGGCGTCGATGAGCAGGATCGAGGCAAGCCATCCCGCCCCAGCCGCAATAGCCAGGTCGTAGTACGGGCCGAAGCTGCCGGCGCCGAGCGGGTTGTCCCAGCCCTTCGTGATGTTGTTCGGATCGATCGCGCCGATGAACGCGACCTCAAGGAAGATGTAGATCACGGCGCCGATGAACATCGCGAGGATGATCGAGCGGGCCACGTGCTTCTTCGGGTTCTTGGCCTCGCCGGCCATCTGCGCGGCCTGCTCGAAGCCCTGGAGCGCGAACACGACGCCGAGCGGGAGCGCGGCGAAGATTCCGTGGAAGCCGTTCGGCGCGAAGCCGCCGCCACCCTGCGAGAAGTTCCCCCCGTGGAACGTCAGCGCAATGATCACGACGATCGTCACGATCGGCACGATGGTCTTCCAGATCACCACCAGGATGTTGCTGTCAGAGAGCCACTTCGCTCCCATCAGGTTGATGAACGTGAAGATGAGAAGAGCCACGACCGCGATCCCGATCCCCGTCGGGGTCAGCGTCTGGTCCTTGTTGACCATGTTGATCCCCGACGCCCACGGTGCGCTCTCCAGGTAGGTGATCGCGCCCTCAACTTCGATCGGCGCGATCATGACCGCCTGCAGATAGCCCGACCATCCCGCCGTGAACCCGGCGAAGGCCCCGAACGCGTAGTAGGGGTAGCGTGCGGTGCCGCCCGCCACGGGGTACGCGGCACCGAGATCGGCGTGGATGAGCGCCAAGATCAGCAGGAGGACTGCGGCGAGGAGCCACGAGATGATCGAGGCCGGTCCGGCCGACTTTGCTGCGCCGAGCGCTCCGAGGAGCCACCCGGAGCCGATAATCGATCCGAGGGAGACGAACGTCAACCCCCAGAATCCAACAACTCTCTTAAGCGGTCTGCCGCCATGTTCCGACGGACGGACAACGTTGTGTGCCATTCGGACCCTTCCCTTGCGGGTTGTCATTTGTTACGACTGGTCCCCCTTAACCCGACGAACATTACCGAACATTTCGTCGAGGCGCTGTAAATCTGAGTGACTGATATCAAGTCGCAGTCAATGGGGCTCTCACCTGCGGCTTCACAGTGGCGGAGGGTGCCGCGGGGAGGCTGTGCCACGGAGAACCGGCGTCCCAGGAGGCGGCGCGGCGCGCGGCATGGTCAGCCGTGCCCCGGGATCGGAGCCCCGAACGGGAGGCCCTCCCTGATGTAGCCGTCGTAGAGCGGCTGCCATTCGAGCGCCCCCGCGCTGTGCGGCCCACCGGGCTCCCCGCCGCCGAGCTTGAGAGCCAGCTCCGCGAGGCACACGTGCCAGCCAGCCGCGTTGCGGGCGGCGGCATTGCGGTCGCCGAGCCAGTTGCGCAGCGTGAGCTCGGAGTCCGTCGCCGAACCCTCGACCCGGAACTCGAGCGTGTCCTCTCCCCACTCGAACGCCCAGCGCAGCGGCGGCTCCCACTCGGCGATGCGCTCCACCGACGGTTCTTGGTTGGGGTCACCGCTCAGGGTCACCGACCCGCCGTCGTGATCGATGACGACGGCGGAGGGGAACCAACCAGCGAATCCCTCGCTCGTGCTGACGGCGGCCCAGACCTTGGCCGCCGAAACGGGGTAGGAGCGCACGAACGTCACTGACGCGCGGCCGTCTTCCTCGCTGTACTGGCCGTCGAGTTCTTCCATGAATCTGGCTCCCTCCAGTGTCAGTGCCGGCCTGTGTCAGTGCCGAAATCCCCGGACCGGACGGGTCCCGTCGCCGCGGTCGCCGAGTTCTTACCCAGGGTCCGCGATACGGAATCAGTGGCCGTAGATCGCACCGACGATCGCATCGAAGGCCCGGTCCGGCAGGAGCTTCCGGGCGGCGAGGATGAGCCCCGCGTTGCCGCCCACGGGATAGCGCGCGGCCGGGTTCTTGGACTGGACGGCCCGCGCGATCGTCCCGGCAACCTCCTCCGGCACCCCGGCGCGGCCGGGCCTGTCGAAGTCGGCGAGGACGTTCGCGACCTTGCGGGCGTTCTCCTGGTAGGGCGTGCCCTCGGAGTTCTCGAGCAGGGAGTCGCGGGCGATGGTGCTCCACTCGGACAGGATGGGCCCTGGCTCGATGAGCACCACGCGGATCCCGAACGGCTTGAGCTCGATCCGGAGGGAGTCCGAGAGCCCCTCGACCGCGAACTTGGCGGCGTGGTACCAGGACCCCAGCGGCTCGTAGAACTTCCCGCCGATCGAGGAGATGTTAACGATCGTGCCCGAGCCCCTATCCCGCATGCCCGGGATCACGAGCTGGGCGAGCCGCGCCAGCCCGAAGACGTTGACCTCGAACTGCCGTCTGGCCTCGTCGATCGGCACGCGCTCGAGCGCGCCGTAGGAGCCGTAGCCCGCGTTGTTGACCAAGACGTCGAGCTCGCCGGCCTCGTCGCGGATCTGCTGGATCCCCGCGCTCATGGACTCGTCCGAGGTGACGTCCATCGCGAGGATGCGCGCGCCGTCGTCTTTGAGGCCCTGCATGCGCTCGACGCGCCGCGCCGCCGCATAGACCGTGAAGCCGGCGCCGAGGAGGGCCCGCACCGTGGCCTCGCCGATTCCGCTGGACGCACCTGTTACGAGGGCAACCTGCTGCATGGTCCTCAACGCTACCCCAGGTCCGGATTCCCCGGAATCGTCGGATTGCGGCGAGTTCGAGGACCCAGCGCCCGGTCGTCCGCCGGCCCCGTCGCCACCGCGCCGGGCGCTGCCCGGTGTGACAAGCTGGGCCCATGAGCCACCGCAGACTCGCCGCGTCCTCGCGCTCCAACGTGCCGCCGTTCGCGGTCATGGACATCCTCGCGAGGGTCAGCGAGCTCCGTGCCGCGGGCCGCGACGTCGTCTCGCTGTGCGCGGGCGAACCATCCGGCGGCGCCCCCTCCGGTGTCTCGGCGAAGGCCGCGGAGCTCCACGCTTCGGGCCTCGCCCTCACCTACACGCCCGCGCTCGGCACCGCGGAACTACGGGCCGCCATCGCGGGCCACTATCGCCGCTGGTATGGGCTCGACGTCGATCCCGCCCGCGTCGCGGTGACAACCGGCTCCTCCGGGGCTTTCGTGCTCGGGTTCCTCGCCGCGTTCGAGGTGGGCGACCGCGTTGCGCTCGCCCGCCCGGGCTACCCTGCCTACCGGAACATCCTCGCGGCGCTCGGTTGCGAGGTCGTCGAGGTGGACTGCGGTCCGGAGACGCGGTATCAGCCCACGTCCGAGCTCCTGGAGGCGGCCGCGCGCGAGCGCGGCCCGCTGGCCGGCGTGGTCGTGGCCTCCCCGGCCAACCCGACCGGGACGATGGTCAGCCGGGCCGAGCTCTCGGACCTCGCGGCCTGGTGCTCGGCGAACGGGGCCAGGCTCGTCAGCGACGAGATCTACCACGGCATCACCTACCCCGGACCCAGGGCGGCCGCGGACGCCGGGGCCGGGGCCAGGGCGGACACGGCCAACGCGCGCGGCGTGTGCGCGTGGGAGCTGGATCCGGAGGCGATCGTCGTCTCGAGCTTCTCGAAGTACTGGGGCATGACTGGCTGGCGGCTCGGCTGGATGCTCTTGCCCGAGGAGCTCACGCCCGCCGTCGACGCCCTCGCCGGCAACGTCGCGCTGTGCCCGCCCGCGCCGTCGCAGCTCGCGGCGGTCGCGGCCTTCTCGCCCGAGTCGTACGCCGAGGCTGACGGGTGGGTCGCGGAGTACGCCGAGACCCGGCGCACGCTGCTCGACGGGCTTGGCCCCCTCGGTTGGGGCCCGGCGGCACCGGCCGACGGCGCGTTCTACCTCTACGCCGAGGTCGGTCCCCAGCTCGAGCGCTTCGGCGACTCGCGCGAGTACTGCCGCGCGCTGCTCGAGGCCGAGGGCGTGGCCCTCGTGCCGGGCACCGATTTCGACGCGCGGGCCGGCCACCGCTCGGTGCGCCTCAGCTTCGCCGCGGGTTCCGCGGCCGTGAGCGCCGCCGTCGAACGCATCCTGCGGTTCCAGGCGAAGGCGTCCTGACCTCCCACTATTCGTCGCGGTGGCCGCGCAGCCTCTCCATGTCCCGGCGGTCTTTCTTGGTGGGCCGCCCGGCGCCGCGGTCGCGCTGCGGCAGGCCCAGGAACGGCGCGGGCGGCCGCTCGGGCGTGTGGTCGGTGTAGCAGCGGGAGGCGGCCTCGGCGCCCACCCGCTTCACGATCAGCACGTGCACCTCGAGGATCCGCTCGAAGCCCGGCTGCCGGACGCGGATCGTGTCGCCTGGGACCACGGTCTGGGATGCCTTGACGGGGTTCCCGTTGAGTCGAACATGCCCCGCACGGCATGCAGCTGTGGCCGCCGAACGGGTCTTGTAGGCGCGCACCGCCCACAGCCACGCGTCGATCCGAACTGCGGACGGCGCCGAGGCGGGCGCGTGCGAAGAAGCCATGGTGCCCAGAAGTCTAGCGGCGTATCGTCGGGGCATGGGGGGAACACCGGTTAGGAGCCCATATGCCTGACAAGCAGCCACATCAGGATCAGCACAAGAAGCCGTCCAAGTCCATCAAGGAGCAGAGGGCTGACAAGAGGGCCAAACGCGAGGGCGCGATGAACGCCGATCCCGTGGCCCACCTCCGCAAGCCCCGCACGAACCGCTGACCGTACGCCCCGCCGAACCCGACTCCCGGGTGGCGGGGCGTCCCTTTCCGCCGGCCTACGCCCTGCGCAGCTGAACCCCGGCGCGTGCCATCGCGTCCGCGTACGACTTGCCCATCTCGATGAGCCACTCGGTCTGCCGCTCCTTGGAGCCCGCAAACGCCCGGCCGTGCAGGGAACGCGCCTTGTAGACCTTGAGACCGCGGCGCCAGATGAGCGGGTTGCCGGTCTTGAGCAGCTGCTGCGCGAGGCGGTTGGCCTCCGGGCCGTGGGCCACGATGGCCGACGCGCGCGGCAGGAGCTTGAGCAGCGCGAGGAGCGGCTTGAGCCCTGCCTGGACCTGCTCGGGGTCGAGCTTGCCGTTCGCCTCGCCCGGGGTGTACCAGGGGTAGACGTTCCACGGCATGATCCACTCGGGCCGCAGGCCGAGCTGGTACTGGAGGCCGAGCAGGCGCGTCGCGGCCGCGTCGTCCCCGGCCCACACGAAGCCGCTCGGGTTCGCCGCGCCCGTGTTGGAGAACAGGCTCACGATCCGGCACTCCTCGGCAGAGTGCATCGGATCCACGTACGGCACCTCGAGGCCCGGGCGCAGCTTGCGCAGGAAGTCCACGTGCTCGCTGACGGGTGCGATCGACGGCGCGTAGAGCGGGTCCGTCACCGGAGCGACGTCACGGACGACGGCGGCGGCCGGCTCGAGTGCCGAAGCCTCGCCCGGCGCCTCGTCGGCCACGGCTACCTCGGCCAGAACCTCTTCGGTCAGGACATCCTCTGCAAGAACATCCTGAGCCGGCGCCTCGTCGGCCGGGGCCACCTCGCCTAGAACCTCCTCGGTCAGGACATCCTCGGTCGGCGTCTCCTGCTGGGGCTCGTCCTCGCCGGCCGCGCCCGCCGCGCCCGCCTGAGCCACCGCGAGACGCTCTGCCGCTGCCCGTGCCGCCGCGTCTGCCTCAGTGGAGCGCGAGAGCACAGCCTGTGCTGCCTCCTCGGCGGCCGAGGCCTCGGCCGCCGCCGCCCTCGCCGCCGCAGCCTTCGCCACCGCCTCGGCCACGGCCCGCTTCGCCGCGTTCGTCGCCGACTCGGCGGCCACCCGGGCGCGCGACGCGGCCTCGGCCAGAGACGCGAGCTCGGGATCCACAGAGGCGGCCCGTACGGGCGCCTCCACCGCGGGCGCAGTCTCGCCAATCCGGACCGGCTCCGAGGCTCGCAGCCCCTCGGGCAGCGCCACCGGCTCCACAACCGCGACCGGCAGGCTCGACAAGACCGTCAGGGCCGGGGCACCAGGGGTGACGGTGCGCGCCGCCACGGCGGACGCCGCCGTCGTCCGCTTTCCGGAAGTGGCGACTGACTGCCGGCCGGACGTCCTCTTGGCGGCAGCGCGCTTGGCCGTTCCACGCTTGGGCGCGGGTGCGGGCGATTCGTCATCGTCGTCGTCTTCGTCGTCGAAGAGCCCGGCGAACAGGTCGTCGAAGTCGTCTTCGTCGTCATGGCCGAGATCCGGGCCCTGGCCGAAGCCCTCCTCGTACTTGGAATCGAGGTCGGACCGGTAGTCCTCGTCGTAGTCGTCGTAGGCGGAGCGCGAGGCCAGGACTGTCATCGGCTGCAGGTTCTCCTCGAGGTCGGCGCACCGGCGAGGCACGCAAGAACACGTCCGAATCCGGACGAAGGAAGGGGGTGGGCCACCCGCGGCGGCGGCTGGGCCTTAAGAGCTTAGCAAGCCCACGTTCGCCTCCGGTTCACTCTCCAGCGCGACTCCCGGCCGCCCCGCTTCTTCTCGCGCGACACGCCCACAGACCGCGACACGCCGCGCTGTCCTCAGGACATCGCCGGGCGGGATGGGCCACGGTTCGGGTCGGCTGCGCGTGACGCTGGCGCGGCCGCGGAATCATCGGGCAGACTGAAGTGTTGTCTCTACAGCAGGGCTAGGCCCAACGCCCTCCTGCCGAGCCCGATCTCCACCACTGCTCTTTGACACCGCGCCCAAAACTCTCTCAGGAGACACCCTGTGACGCCCGCGTCCCCACCCCAGATTTCCCACGAGAACCGTCTCGTGATCACCGCACTCGTGACGGCGACGTTCGTCGTGATCCTCAACGAGACGATCATGAACGTCGCCCTTCCGCGCCTCATGGCCGAGCTCCGCATCGACGCGACCACGGTCCAGTGGCTCGCGACGGCGTTCATGCTCACCATGTCCGTCGTGATTCCCACCACGGGCTTCCTGCTTCAGCGGCTCGCGCGCCGAACGGTCTTCATCCTCGCGATGGGCCTCTTCAGCGCCGGCACCCTCCTCGCGGCCCTCGCACCGGGCTTCGGGATCCTCCTCCTGGCCCGCGTGGTCCAGGCCTCCGGGACGGCCATCATGCTGCCCCTGCTCATGACGAGCGTCCTCACGCTCGTGCCGGTGGCCCGGCGCGGACAGGTGATGGGCACCGTGAGCATCGTGATTTCGGTCGCCCCGGCCATCGGTCCCACGATCTCCGGCCTCATCCTCCAGTTCCTCTCGTGGCGCTTCATGTTCCTCACGGTCCTGCCGATCGCCCTCGCCGCGCTCGTCTACGGCGCGCGGAAGCTCGGCGGCTCCGCCGAGGCCGAGCGACCGCGGCTCGACGCGTTCTCCGTGGTCCTCACGGTGCCCGCGTTCGGCGGCCTCGTGTACGGGCTGAGCCAGCTGGGCGGGACCGGGAGCGGGCTCGGCCCGGCGCTGCCGCTCGCCGTCGGCGTGGCCGCACTCGGGCTGTTCGTCTGGCGCCAGCTGGTGCTGCAGCGCTCCGGCTCGCCTCTTCTCGATCTGCGGGCGTTCACCCACCCGATGTACACGGTGGCCACCGCCCTGCTCGTGGTCGGCATGGTTGCGCTGTTCGGCGTCGTCATCCTCCTGCCGATCTACCTCCAGCAGGTCCAGGGCCTCGACACCCTGGCCACCGGACTCCTCCTCCTGCCCGGCGGCCTCGTCATGGGCCTGCTCTCCCCCACGGTGGGCAAGTGGTTCGACCGCGTGGGCCCCGTTCCGCTCACACTCACGGGAACGACCCTCATGACGGCCGTCCTGTTCGCCCTCGCCTTCCTGAACGCGGCGACCCCCGTGTGGCTCGTCCTCGTCATGCACATGCTCATGTCGCTCGGCCTCGCGCTCCTGTTCACGCCGGCATTCACGAGCGGCCTCAACCCGCTGCCGCCGCACCTGTACAGCCACGGCTCGGCGATCCTGAGCACGCTCCAGCAGGTCGCGGGCGCCGCAGGGACCGCGCTCCTCGTGGGCGTCATGGCAGCCCAGGCGCATGCCTCGGCCACTGGCGCCGCGACGTCGGCGATCGAGGCGCAGCTGAGCGGCTTCCGCGCAGCCTTCCTCGTCGCAGCCATCGTCGCGATCGCGGCGATCGTCCTCGCGGCGTTCCTGCGCAACCGTCCTGCGCTCCCGGCCACCGAGGAGGGGGCACCCGCGGCGGCGGTCCACTAGGCAACAGTCCACTAGCGGCTTCGCCGGGCACGGCAGGCCCAAGCCGTTACGCAGCACGTCGTCGCCGCCTTCGCAGGGTTCCACCCCGCGGAGGCGGCGTCGCGCGTTAAGCCGAGAAGCCGCCGTCGGCCTTCAGCAGCTGGCCGTTGATCCAGCCGCCGGGCCCGCTGAGGAGGAATGCGACCACCGCCGCCACGTCCTCGGGCCGGCCGAGCCGGCCGCCGGGCTGGCGAGCGGTGAGCGCGTCGCGTGTCGACTCGTCCATCCACCCGGTGTCGATCGGCCCGGGATTGAGCACGTTCGCGCTGACGCCGAGGTGGCCGAACTCACGCGCGGCGGCGAGGACGATCCGGTCGAGCGCGCCCTTGCTCGCCCCGTACGGCAGGTTGTGGGCGGTGTGGTCGCTCGTGAGGGCCACGATGCGCCCGAGCCCGTGGAGACCTTCCGGAAGCTGCTCGGCGAATGCCTTCACGAGGAGCCACGTGGCGCGCGCGTTGACGGCGAAGTGCCGATCGAAGGATTCGACGCTTGTGTCGAGAATCGACGAATCCACCGATTCGGCGTGGCTCAGGACGAGCGCCCGGACAGGCCGTGTGGAGCCAGCGCCCGCGAGGAGCCGCGCCGGGGTCGCCGGATCCGTGAGGTCCGCCTCGATGGCGTGGACCGCGGCACCGAGGCCCCGCAGCTCATGCAGGATTTCGGCCACCTCGTGCGGCTTGCTGCCGGAAACCCGCTCGTCGTAGGGGGACCAGTAGGAGACGGCCAGGTCCCAGCCCTGGCGCGCCAGCTCGCGCGCGATCCCGGCGCCGATTCCCACTGGGCGGCCCACGCCCGTGATGAGGGCGAGCGGCCGCTCCCCCGAAACGGACGACGGCGCAGGCTGGCTCAGCTGGTCCATGCTCGCCAGCGTAGCCCGCGCCTCACGCGGAGACCGCGAGTGCCCGCGCGCGCCGGCCAGCCTGTGCGGGCTGGCCCGGCAGGACGGCGACGCTCGGCCGTTCGGCGAGGCCGAGGAAGAACTTCTCGTACACGACGTCCGTCCGGAGGAGGCGGAATCCCGCCTGCGTGTAGAGCCCGACCGCGCCGGACGGCCTCGCCGCGTCGACCCCGAGCGCCACGCTCCGGTAGCCCGCGGCATTCGCCGCGACGAGAACCTCCCGCAGCAGCCGCCTCGCCAGGCCACGCCGCCGAGCCCGGACGCGCGTCCCGACGAGGCTCACATAGAGCTCTCCGGGCGCGCCGTCCCGGCTCAGGACGTACGACTCGACCGACTCCTCCCGCGGAAGCCCCTCCCCCGAGCCGACGGCGACGCGGCTGAGCTCCGGACGGAAGGCGCCGGCGAGCAGCTGCCCCGCCCACGAGTCCGGGTCATGTTCCGCCGCGCCCGGCTGGCCGGCAAACGCTTCGTTATGGGCCCTGCGGGTCGCCTCGACGATCGCGCGGTCACCGAGGTCGAGCGTGCGCGTGGCCACGTCTTGAGGCGCAGCACCCGGCGAGGTGGAGGGGCTCCACGACGTGAGGTCGAGCGCGAAGTCGTGGAGGTACCGCGCCGGAAGGTAGCCGCGCGTCGTGGCAAGGTGCGCGGACGAGGAGCCGGGCGCACCCGCCCAGAAGGAGAGGATTCCCGGGGCGCCGGGATGCCTCCTCCTCGAGAGTTCGGCCGCGCGCGGCTCAATCCAGTCCATGACGGCGCCGCCCAGCCCGCGTCCGCGCCATCGCGGATGGACGCCCCCGCCGAGGAACGCGTTGGCGAGGCCGTCCTGGAGGCGGTGCGAGACGCGCAGCTGCCCATACGCGACCATCGTGCCGCCGTCCCACGCGGCGAGAGTATCCAGTGACGAGTCGACCCCCGGTTCCTCTAGCTCCGAGGCGAGGTCTTGGGGAGCGTAATAGTCCTCCAGACCTGGGTCGAAGGCGAGGAGGTTGCTGAGTTCCGCCCAGGCCGGGGCGTGCGCGGGCACGATGGGCTTCCACACGATGCTCATGGGATTCCTCTGCGAGGGAGCGGCCGGATCACCGGTCAGCAACGCTAACACCGCACCCCGCGACGCTTGTTGCGGGGACCGTCCACAGCATGTGAACTTTGTGCGACAAATTATCCACAGGCTGGGGATAGTCCTGTGAGTCAGCCGCCGCTAGCCGGGCCCAGGCCTTAAACCACACGGATGTAAGTTATCCACGCCGTGGATTTCCTGTGGATGACTGGTCGGCATCAGTCCTCGGGAGCGACGAATCCGTCGGCCACGAGACCGCGATACTCGGGGTGGCGGCGCAGGAATGCCCTCACGTAGGGGCAGTACGGACGGATCTTCACGCCCCGGGAACGGACGTCGTCGAGCGCGAACGTCACGAGCCGGCTTGCAAGACCGAGCCCCGAATAGCCCTCGTCCACCTCGGTGTGATCGAACGCGTACACCTCGCCCTTCTCCTGGGGCCGGTACAGCGTCATGCCAATGCGCTTCCCGGCGTCGCGGAGCTCGTAGCGATGGTGCTCGGGCACCCAGGAAACCTCGATCTGGTCCGTCACCGGGTCTTCCTTTCTCGTGAGCCTCCGCGCGGGCGGAGGCGGACATGCGGCAGTTCGGGCGCCGGAAGCGCGGCGTCGCCGCCCGTGGGCTCGACCACGGGCCCGAAGAAGTCGGGGTCGTCCGCCGGTCCGCCGGGCTCGGCTCCGATCTCGCGCTGCCAGGCATCCCGGAAGGCAACGATCTCCTCGTGGCCGCGGCCCACGAAGTTCCACCACATGGTGATCTCTTCGTCGAACGGAGCCCCGCCCAGCAGCAGGAGGCGCAGGGTGGCCTTGCCCGGATTGGCCAGGCGCAGGAGGGTCGCACCGGGGCCGACGTACGCCAGCGTCCGCGTCGGAACCTCCGCGCCCCCGATGCGCGCGGGAAGATTGTCGGCCAGAAGACCGTGCTCGAACCCCGGGTCCACCTCGATGGCGGTCTGGGCTCCCGGCAGCAGAAGGATCTCGGCGCCGAGCAGTGGGGTGTGGGTGCGCACCGGCGATACGCTGCCGGCCAGCGCGCCCAGGAACACGCGCGCCTCCCCCGCCGTCGTCCCGTCGCCATCAGCAAGGACGACGGCGGGCGGCACGTACCGCTCGAACCCCGGATCGGTGCGGCGGGCCTCGTCCGGGAGGGCTACCCACAGCTGGGCGCCGTGGAGGACCGTGGTCCCCGGCGTCGAGTACTCGGAGTGGTTGATGCCGCGCCCGGCGGTCATGAGGTTGAGCTCGCCGGGGCGGACCAAGGCGTGGTGCCCGGCGCTGTCGCGGTGGTCGATCTCGCCGGTGAAGAGCCAGCTCACAGTCTGGAGCCCCGTATGGGGGTGCGGCGGGACCCGCATGCCGCCGGAGAGGGACACGTCATCCGGGCCGTAGTGGTCCAGGAAGCACCAAGCGCCAATCAGCGAGCGTTCCTTCGAGGGCAGCGTTCGCCTCACGGGCATCGCGCGGGGACCACCCAGAGGCACGTCACGCGGCTCAATGAGCTCCACCGTGGCGGTCCCCGGCTCGCTCTGCCCTGTTCCGCACAGGGTCTCCTGCGGCTCGAGTTCGAGATTGCTCATGGCGGCCTCCTTTGGCCCGAGCTTAACCCGTTGAGCCCGCACCGGCGAGCGCCTTGATCCGAGCGTGCGTCGCGCGTTCGGCCCGGCCGGTTCTGCGCCGCCGCACATCGCCGAGAGCAAGTTGTGCACTTTCCAACAGGACCTATCCCCAAAGTTATCCACAGGTGTGGAGAAACGTGGGGCTTCTCGTGGACGCGGCTGGCCGAAGCCACCTCCCCCGGGGTTAACGGGGCCTGAACTACATGCTTGTAAGTTACCCACACTGTGGACAACAACTGTGGACATCGCTTGTCGAGATCCTCCAGTACCCCCTCGCGGCGAGCGTCTTGACTGCCGGACGGGAGTGACTTAATCTGGATGTATTCAACTGCTTAGTTGATCAAGTTATCGGTTGAATATCCGGAGGACGCCATGAGCAACGTCGCAGCAGACCCCGAGACGGCCGAAGAGGACCGGCTCAACCGGGCCTTCGCCGCACTCTCGGATCCGCTCCGCAGGAAGCTCGTGGCGCGCCTCGCCCAAGGAGACGCGACGGTCAACGAACTCGCCGAGCCGTTCTCCGTCACACTGCAGGCCATCTCGAAACACCTCAGAGTTCTCGAGGACGCCGGCCTCATCACGCGCAGCCGCGACGCCCAGCGACGCCCCTGCCATCTCGACAGCCAGGCCCTTGGACGCCTCACGGCGTGGCTCGAGGGCTACCGCCAGGCCGCCGAGGAGCGCTACTCGCGCCTCGACGCGCTGCTCGCATCTCAGGAGGATCCGTCATGACCACCACCAAGACCACTGCCGTCTCCGCCGAGCCGGGACTGCCTTTCATCACCGTCACCCGCGAGTTCGATGCGCCCGCCGACCGCGTCTTCCGCGCACACACCGATCCCGAGCTCTTCGCCCAGTGGGTGGGACCACGCAAGTACGTGACCACGATCGACTACTACGATGCCCGCTCCGGCGGTGCCTACCGCTTCAGCCAGAGCGACACCGAGGGGAACTCCTTCGGCTTCCACGGCTCGTTCCACGAGATCACCGCTCCCCAGCGGATGGTCCAGACGTTCGAGTTCGAGGGCGCGCCGGGCCACGTCCAGCTCGACGCGGCCTCGCTCGAAGACCTCGACGGCGGACGCTGCCGGCTCACGGTGCGTTCGTCCTTCCAGTCCGTCGAGGCTCGCGACGCGATGCTCGCCGCCGGGATGGCCGACGGGATGAGCGAGGGCTACGAGCGTCTCGACGAGGTCCTCGCCCGAGACTGACCCTCCCGCCCGTGCCCGGGACTGACCCCCCACCAGGCTCGGGACTGAGCCCCCACCGTGCCCGGGACTGACGCCCAAGCGCCGCGACCCCGCGAGCGGTGCCCGGAGACCGTTGTCGCGGACGCGGCCTTCGGTGGGGAAGTCTTCAGCACAGGAGATCCACAGCATGGGCATCCAGTTCTCCACAGCTGGGGAGACAGGCCTGTACGGCTCGCCGCGCCACCACCCTCGATCGCTGTGTTTGCAGGGGTGACTGGCTAGTAACTACACCTCTGTAAGTTGTACACACTGTGGAAAACGCGTGTGGACAACGCGAGGGCCCCGACCGGACAGTGTCCGGTCGGGGCCCTTTGGTGTTCAGAAAGAGTCAGGTGCTAGAAACGACCGCCGAGGTCGGAAGGGATCCTCCGACCGTGTTTATGCGGACCAGGGTGATGATGACGAGGAGTGCTCCGACGAGCACCATTCCGCCGATCTGGAGGACCAGCTGATAGCGGCCTCGCGGTGAATAGGCGATCACCGCCGTCGTCAGCCCGCCGGTGACGAGCCCGCCGAGGTGGGCCTGCCACGCGATCCCCGGCACCATGAAGCCCAGGGCGGCATTGATCGCGATGAGCACCACGAGCTGGGTCACGTCGCCGCCGCGCTGGCGGACGACGACGAACAGCGCGCCAAAGAGGCCGAAGATCGCCCCGGACGCCCCGATCACGGGATTCATCGACACCGGGGTCAGAAGGAAGAAGCCGACTGAGCCGCCGAGCGCCGAGAGGATGTACACGGCCAGGTAGCGGACCCGGCCGAGGGCGGGCTCCAGCAGGCGGCCGAAGATCCACAGCGAGTACATGTTCAGCACAATGTGGAGGATGAATCCCTCCGAGTGCAGGAACGCGCTCGTGAACATCCGCCACGGCTGCACCTCGGTGAGGGCCGTCGCGTACGCGAAGTCCTGGAAGACCTCGTCGTTGGGGATCAGCCACTGGAGGCCGTAGACGAGTGCGCACAGCCCGATGATCGTCCACGTGACGATCGGCGCGCCCGTGCGGGCAACGGACCCATACCGCGTTCGGACCGGCGTGGCCGCTGAGAGTTCGCGGACGCAGTCCACGCACTGGATGCCCACGGGAGCCGGCCGCTGACATTCCGTGCACGCAGGCCGCCCGCACCGCTGGCACCTCACATAGGACACGCGGTCGGGGTGGCGGGGGCACACGGGCGGAGCGGCCGGCTCACCCGAAGGCATTCCATAACTCATGGAGAATATTTCGGAACGATAGATTCCGTCTTTGGAATGGTCAGAGCTGCTCGACGTCGATCGACGTGATCACGACGTCGTCGACCGGGCGATCCTGCAGGCCCGTGCGAACCCCCTCGATCTCGTCGACGACCTTCTTGGACGCGTCGTCCGCGACCTCGCCGAAGATGGTGTGCTTGCCGTAGAGCCAGCTCGTGTCGACCGTCGTGATGAAGAACTGCGAGCCGTTCGTGCCGCGTCCACCCTGGACGCCGGCGTTCGCCATCGCGAGCTTGTACGGCTCCTTGAAGTTGAGCTCCGGGTGGATCTCATCGTCGAAGCGGTAGCCCGGGCCCCCGACGCCCTTGCCGAGGGGGTCTCCGCCCTGAATCATGAAGTCCTTGATGATGCGGTGGAAGATCGTGCCGCTGTACAGGGGAGTGCCGCTCTTGTCCTCGCCCGACTCAGGGTGGGTCCACGACTGCTCGCCCGTTGCGAGGCCCACGAAGTTCTTCACGGTCTTCGGGGCGTGGTTGCCGAAAAGGTTCACCACGATGTCGCCGTGGTTCGTGTGGATGGTTGCCTTGGCAGTTGCGTTAGCGCTCATGCGCTCATTGTTCCACGCGCGTCAGAACGGCAGCGGGGACCGGACGGGCGTTCTGCGGTCGGTGAAATCCGGGAACCAGACACCACTTGTTGCCCGACATTCGTAGCATACGGCGCAATGCTCTCGTAGGCTGGCGATTGACCGAGCCGATGTCTGGAGGAAGCCGTGAAGAAATCACTGGAAAAGACCGTGACGAGCAGCGTCGAGAATGCGCGCGATTGGGCGCAGCCCCGCGTCGACGCAGCGGTCGAGTGGGCAGTCCCGAGACTTCAGCAAGGACTCGATGCCGCCTCGCCGAAGGTCCAGGAGGGCATCAAGACGGCGGCGCACAACATTGCCGAAGGAGTTGCGACCGTCACGCCGAAGCTCCAGGAGGGCCTTTCGCACCTTGCACCGAAGATCACCGAGATCGTGGACAGCACGGCACCGCGGGTCCACGACGTGGTCGACAAGGCGGCTCCGGCCATCAAGGACGCGGCTGACCAGGTCCTGCCGCGCATCTCCGAGGGACTGGCCACCGCGGCCGACACCGTGACCCGCGGCCTCGCCGCGACCCCGGCCCAGGTCGACGCCGTCGCCCAGCGCCTCGCGGACTCGGGCATCGTGCGCCAGGCCGATGCCGCTGCGAAGCAGGCGGTCCAGGCCGCGCAGGAGGCCGTTCACCAGGTCGCCAAGGAGCCAAAGAAGAAGAAGAGGCGCGGCCTCCTCATCTTCGGCGTCCTCGCGGCCGCCGCTGCGGCTGGCGTCGCGGCCTGGCGGGCCGCGAAGCCGGTCGAGGACCCCTGGAAGACACCGGCTCCCGTGAAGCCCGTTGCGGTCACGCCGCCGTCGTCCTCCGAGGCTCCCGCCGCTGCCGAGGCGTCGGCGAGCTCAGCTGCCGCGGAGCCCGCCCCGGTTCCCGCGGCGGAGACGTCGATGGGCCCGGAGAGCGCCGAGGGCTCGGAGGGTCAGAGCGAGGACAGCAAGTCCGAGGCCAAGCACGTCGCGAGCGACGCGTCGGCCGCGATGCGGACCATCCACAACGCGAGCCGCGACTCGGACGGCGCCGACTCGGAGTCCTAGAGGCTCTCGCCGGCGTATGACGCCGCACGAAGGGAGGGGATCCGCCGGGAAGGCGGGTCCCCTCCCTTCGCTTTGCTAGATTGGGGGCTGATGGCTCCCGAACCCGCCTCCTCGCCGTCGTCGTCGTACACGACCGGACACCCAAGCGTGTCCATCGTGATCCCGGCCTACAACGAGGAGTCCGTGATCCGGCAGTGCGTCACCGCCGCGATCTACCAGTCGGCGCCTGCCCTCGAAATCATCGTCGTGGACAACATGTCCAAGGACTCGACCGCGGCGATCGTCCGGCAGATGCAGGCGGAGTACCCCGAGGCCGGAATCCGGCTTCTGAGCCAGGACCTCGCCCAGGGGCTCATCCCGACCCGCAACTTCGGCCTCGACGCCGCCCGCGGCGACATCCTCGGCCGCATCGACGCAGACTCGCTCCTGGAGCCGGACTGGGTCGAAGAAGTCACCAAGGCCTTCTCCGACGGCTCGGTCCAGGCCGCAACAGGCCCCGTGGTGTATTACGACATGCCGATGCGGCGGTTCGGGCTCAAGGCGGACGACAAGGTCCGCCAGCTGATGCTCAAGCTCGCCAAGCACCAATACCACTTCCTCTTCGGCTCCAACATGGCGCTGCGCCGCGGGGCATGGGAAATCATCCGCGGCGAGGTGTGCGACGACGAGCGGGACGAGATGCATGAGGACATCGATCTCTCGCTCCACCTCGCCGAGCACCAGCTGCGCGTCCAGTACTGGCCCAACATGGTCTCGGGGATGTCCGCCCGGCGCCTCGAGGACTCTCCGCGCGACTACCGGTACTACGTCACGCGCTTCGACCGCACGTACAAGGCGCACAACGTCAAGAAGATGGCCCTCAAAGCACCCATGGTCGTGTTCTTCTCGATCTACTACCCGGCAAAGCTCCTGCGGGCCATCCACACGGCGAACACCACGACCGTGAAGCGCGGCGGGATCTGACGAGGCCCGAGGCGAGCCGCAGGCCCCGCTAGTCGGCGCCGAGCTCCGGCTGGCTTCGCGGCTCGCGTCGCGATCGCCGCTGGCCGAGGACGACGACGGCGAGCCCGGCGAGGATCGCAGCGAGCCCCCCGTAGATCCCGCCAGGGAGCACCTCGTGGAGGAAGACCGCCGCGAGGATCGCCGCCCCTGGGATCTCGAGCAGGATGATCATCGACACGACGAGCGGGCTGAGCGTCGCCACGAGGTGGTTGAACGCTGTATGGCCGATGAGCTGGGCCGCGACGGTGATCGCGAGGATTCCTGCCCAGCCGATCGGCTCGAAGCCCGCGAGCCGCTGGCCCGTTACAGCGGCCAGGATCGCGACGACAGCCGCACACACGCCGTAGCAGATCGCCGTATAGGTGCCCGTGCTCATGGTGCGCCGCGCTTGGCCCCCGGCCATGGTGTACAGGGCGGCGAGGATGCCTCCACCGACCGCGAGCACGTCGCCCAGGGCCGCGTCACGGGATCCGCCGCCGAGGTCGAGCCCGGTGATCGCGAGAACCCCCGCGAAGGAGAGGCCTAGGCCTACCACGACCGTGGCCGGAAGCTTCCGGCCACGTACCAGCGAGAAGACCGCGATCCAGCCCGACTGCAGGCACACCAGGGCCGTCGCTGCTGCGACGGAAGTCAGCGTGAGGGAAAGGATGAAGCACACGAAGTGGAACGCGAGGGCCACCCCCGCGATAGCCGACCACATGAACTCGCGCCGGCCCAAGCGGCGGAACTGCGCAGGCTCCCGGACCGCGACGGGTGCCGCCATGACGACCGCCGCGAGGGCGTTGCGCCAAAAGGCGATGGCCAAGGCTGTGACGGAGCCTCCGGCGAGCGTCGCGGCGATGAGCGGTCCGGAGGCGGAGACGCCGAGCACGCCGGCAGCTGCGAGGAGGAGGGTCACCAGACCACTCTAGGCTCTTGACCAAGCATTCCATGGAGAATACTCTGAGTGAAGTATTTGAAGGCGGATATAGGTCTCGAGAGGGCCAGTCCGAGCCGACAGCGGAGAGAGGGAAGGGCCCCGACCATGCCAAAGCGTCCCGTATCAAACCCCCTCGCGCTGGCAGTGCTCTCGTGCGTGTGGGAGCGCCCGATGTATCCGTACGAGATCACGACAACCCTGCGCGAACGGGGCAAGCAGGACAGCATCCGCCTCAACTTCGGCTCGCTCTACGCGGTGATCCGCTCCCTCGAATCGCACGGCCTGATCCGCGCCGCGCGCACGGAGCGGGAGGGCAACCGTCCGGAGCGCATCGTGTACGAGATCACGCCCGCCGGCATGACCGAGGCCCTCGACTGGATGCGCGATCTCCTGGCCCGTCCGGTCAAGGAATACCCGGACTTCGAGGCGGGGCTGTCCCTCCTTCCCATGCTGTCGCCCCAGGTGGCCCGGAAATGCCTCGAGGAGCGCCTCGAGCGGCTCGACGCCGAGATCCGCGCGCGGACCGAGCTCGAGGAGACGAGCGCCCTCGGCCTTCCCGAGCTCTTCCTCATCGAGTCCTCGTACCGCGTCGCCATGCAGACGGCCGAGCGCGCTTTCGTGGCCGAACTGCTCGACCGCATCGAGCGAAGAACCTTCGGCGGGCTGGACCTCTGGGAGGGCCTCCACGAAGCCCTCGCAGCCGGAACGCCACGCAACGAGATCGCCGCCCAGCTCGCGGCCCGCCTAGGAGAGGAGGGAGGCAGCACCCTGGCCTGACAGGCCCGCCGCATCTGCGGCATCACAAAAAGGGCGGCCCGGATGCGCCAACATCCGAGCCGCCACCACCCGAGTCCTCCAGTGTCACCTGCCGCAGCGCGCGAAGCGCTGCGTTCGCCCGGGGTACGGCCATTGTAGTGCTGGCCCCGTGGGAGGACCTCAGCAAAGGAATCCACCCATGTCACCACATCAGAGTCCTGGCACGGCCTCGGCGATCACCGCCGTCGACCTCGCCAAGAGCTACCCAGGCGGGCGCGGAAAGCCACGTGTCCACGCCCTCGCGGGGCTGACCTTCGAGGCCGCGGCCGGTGAAGTCTTCGGGCTCCTCGGGCCGAACGGAGCGGGGAAGTCCACCGCCGTCAAAATCCTCTCTACCCTCTCCCGCGCAGACTCGGGCAGCGCGCACGTGGCGGGCATCGACGTCGCACGCCAGCCCGAGAAGGTGCGCGCGGCGATCGGGTTCGTCGCCCAGAAGTCCGTCTGCGATCCCATGGACACCGGTTACGAGAACCTCGTCCTCGCCGGCCGGCTCCAGGGCCTCGCGGGCCCTGCCGCCAAGGCGCGCGCGCTCGAGCTCCTCGACCGCTTCTCGCTAGGCAGCGCGAGGGATCGCCTCGTGAAGACCTACTCGGGTGGGATGGCGCGCAAGCTGGACGTCGCCGTCGGCCTCATGCACCGTCCGAGCGTCCTCTTCCTCGACGAGCCGACCACCGGACTCGACCCCGAGGCTCGCGCGGACATGTGGGAGGAGATCGAGGGGATGGCAGCGGCCGAGAACATGACAGTGCTCCTCACTACGCACTATCTCGACGAAGCCGACCGCCTCGCCGCCCACGTCGCGATCCTCGACGGCGGCCGCGTCGTCGCGAGCGGAACGCCTGAGGGGCTCAAGCGCGAGCTGCGAGGCGACGCGGTGATCCTCGAGACAGGGCTCGACGCGGATCCAGCCGCCGCCGCGAGCACCATGGCGTCCCTCGGCTATGTGCGCGACGTCTCGCGCGACGGGCGCACCGTCCGCGGGCGGACGGACGACGGCGCCGCGGCGCTTCCGCACGTGCTCGCGGCTCTCGATGCGGCTGGGGTGGCAGTCGCGTCCGCGACTCTCGCCCGCCCGAGCCTCGACGACGTCTACCTTCGCCATACGGGCCGTTCGTATTCAGCCTCCGCGGCCGAGGAGGTGGCGGCATGAGCGAGCTCACGATGGTCCGCCAGAGCCGCCCGACGCGGCCCGTGTCCGCGGCGCCGGCCCTCCTCGCGCATACCGCGTTCCTCACAGCCCGTCTGCTCCGCGGCTTCTGGCGCATGCCGGTGTACCTCGTCATGAACCTCGTCCAGCCGATGATCTGGCTTCTCCTGTTCGGGCAGCTGTTCAAATCGATCGCCGATATCCCGGGGTTCGCGTCGGGGAGCTACGTGGACTTCATGACCCCCGGAATCGTCATGATGATGGCCCTGTTCGGGAGCGCATGGGCTGGGACCTCGTACATCCAGGACATGGATCGCGGCGTCATGGACCGTCTCCTGACCTCGCCTGCGAGCCGCGGAGCGCTCATGGCGTCGACCATGCTGTTCCAAGCGGTGCTCACGGTCATCCAGACCGCGGTCGTGCTGCCGATCGCAGGGCTCACCGGGGCAAAGTTCGACGGCGGCTGGGCAGGGCTCGCGATTCTGTTCCTCGCCGCGATTCTGCTCACCTTCGTGTTTTCGGCGCTCTCGAACGCCGTGGCCCTTCTCGCGCGCCAGCAAACGGCACTGATCGGGATTTCGCAGCTGCTCTCGTTCCCGCTCATGTTCGTGAGCTCCGCGATCATGGACACGCGGCTTTCGCCCACGTGGGTGCGGGATCTCGCCCGGTTCAACCCGTTCGAGTGGGCCGTCGCGGCGGGCCGTGGTGCGCTCCAGGCCTCGCCGGACTGGGGGAGTGTGTGGGGCGACCTCGGGCTCCTGGCCGCCCTCGTCGTCGTCATGGGCGGCCTCGCGACTGCGGCGTTCCGCGCCTACCAGCGCTCCGCCTAGCGGCGGATGGTTGGCTGAGTCGCACTTCGGCGCTCGTAGCCCGCTGCCCCGACCACATCGTCCTCACTTCGTGGGGACGACAATGGGCGCCGCCCGGCCCCAGCCCGGACGGCGCCCACCGTGGAACCCGGCCTTAGTTGGCCGGGGGCATCAGGACCGAATCGACCAGGTACACGGTCGCGTTGGCGGTGTGGACGCCGCCGCAGACTACGTTGGCGCCGTTGACCTTGAGGGTGTTCCCAGATCCGGTGACGGTAACGCTCTGGCCCTCGACCGTCTTGTGGTCGCCGGCGATCGAGGAGGGATCGATCTGGCCCGGGACAACGTGGTAGGTCAGGATCTTCTTCAGCGTCGCGTCATCGGTCTTGAGGCTGTTGATCGTTGCGGGGTCGATCTTGGCGAATGCCGAGTCGACGGGTGCGAAGACAGTGAACTGGCTCGAGTCCAGCGTGTCGACGAGGTTGACCTTCGGGTTGAGCTTGCCCGAGACGGCCGAGACGAGCGTGGTCAGCAGCGGGTTGTTCGACGCTGCGACCGCGACAGGGTCCGCGGACATGCCTTGCACCGAGCCGGGACCACTCGGGTTCGACTTCGCGTAGCCGGCGCAGCCGGGCCCGACGAGGTTCGCGGCCGGGTCCGCGGCGGCCGACGACGACATCATCGACGCGCTCGGGCTGCTGGACATGCTCGGCGAGCTCGCGGCGCTCGACGGTGAGCTGCCCGCCGTCGTCGATCCGCCGCAGGCGGCGAGGCCCAAGGCCGTCAGGGCGGCGAGGCCGGCGACTCCGAAGGTGCGCTGATGACTGTTCATGACTTTCACTCCTGTTGACTGAGGGGCGGTTGCCACCACTCTTCGGAGCGGATGCGAGTCCGGATTGGCGGCCCCTTGCTTGGGGCGCGCCAATCCGTGCCGCCCGGCCGCGCCGAACGGTGGGCATGGGTGCAAACATCGTTATCGGTTTCCTGGGTGGTCTCATCACCGGCATCTCGCCGTGCATCCTCCCAGTCCTGCCGGTGATCTTCTTCTCCGGCGGCCTCGACAGCGCGCGACCGGGCGCGGAGCCGTCTTCTACAGCCCGGCCGCCGTCCCGTTGGCGTCCGTACCAGGTGATCGCAGGCCTCGTGGTGAGTTTCAGCGCCTTCACCTTGATCGGCTCACTCGTCCTCGGAGTTCTCGGGCTCCCGCAGGACCTCTTCCGGTGGACCGGGATCGCCATTCTGGCTGCGGTCGGGGTAGGGCTCATGGTTCCGCGCTTCGAGGAGCTCCTTGAGAAGCCGTTCTCGTGGATCCCGATGCGCCGAGTTGACGCACGCAGGGGCGGCTTGGGACTCGGCCTTGCCCTCGGCGCCGTGTTCGTTCCGTGTGCGGGGCCCGTGCTGGCAGCGATCACGGTCTCGGGGGCGACCGGCAGGATCGGACCAGAGACGATCGCGCTGACCCTCTCGTTCGCACTCGGGGTCGCGGTTCCGCTTCTCTTCTTCGCCCTGGCGGGGCGCAGGGTGGCCGAACGCCTCAAGTCGTTCAGGCGCCGCCAGCGCAGCATCCGCATCGTCGGAGGGGCGCTCATGATCGCTCTGGCCGCTGGCCTCGCTTTCGACCTCCCGGCCGCCGTTCAGCGACTGATCCCCGACTACACGGCTGGGCTCCAGGACCAGCTCGCCCCTCAGGCGGGGAGCCCGTTGGCCCTCGGTGGCCTCGTCACCGACGAAAACAGGGACCTGGACCGGTGCACCCAGAACGCAACAATGCTCCAGGACTGCGGACCCGCCCCCGCCTTCCACGACGTCACGGCCTGGCTCGGTTCGCAGCCCCTCACGATGAGCCAGTTGCGGGGGAAGGTCGTGCTCGTGGACTTCTGGGCTTACTCCTGCATCAACTGCCAGCGGTCCCTTCCGCACATCGTCCAGCTCAACGACGCCTACAAGTCGGCCGGGCTGACGGTGATCGGCGTCCACACCCCGGAGTACGCCTTCGAACGCGAGCAGCACAACGTCCAAGACGGTGTCGCCGCGCACGGCATCGACTATCCCGTCGCAATGGACAACTCCTACGGGACTTGGACCGCCTACCGGAACCGCTTCTGGCCGGCCCAATACCTCATCGACGCCAACGGCAACGTCCGTCACATCCAGCAAGGCGAGGGCGGATACCAGACCACCGAGGCTCTCGTACGCCAGCTGCTCGACCAGGCCCACCCCGGCACTGCACTGCCGCAGCCCGTGGAAGGGAAGGACACGGCCCCCACTGCAGGCAGCACCACCCCCGAGACCTTCCTCGGCGTGGCCAAGCAGACCAACTACGCGGGCACCGAGACCTACAAGGCCGGACTCGGCACCTTCGCCTACCCCGCGACCCAGCGCGCCGACAGCTTCACTCTGGCGGGCCCGTGGAATCTCGACACGCAACGGATCGTGGCGCCTGCCGCCGGAGACGAAGCGTCCCGGGTTCGGCTGTCCTTCCACGCACGCCAAGTCCAGGCCGTGCTCGCCGGCAGTGGAACCCTCACCGTCCACGGACCGGGCGGGGACCAGACCATCAACGTGAGCGGAACACCGCGCTCCTACGTCCTGCTCGACGGCTCGGCCGTCCAAACTGGGACACTCGAGGTCACCGCAAGCGCCGGCCTCGAGCTCTACTCGTTCACCTTCGGGTGAGCGCGAGCCTCGGCGAGCTGGGCCCGAAGGCGCGTGTTCTCGTCCTCGAGCTCGAGGACCATCCGGATGCCTTCGATGTTCAGCCCGATCTCGACGAGTTCGCCGATGCGGTGAAGGCGTTCCATGTCGTCCTCGCTATACCGTCGGGTGCCACCGCCGGTGCGGGAGGGGGTCAGCAGGCCCTTGCGCTCGTAAAGGCGCAGGCTCGAGAGCCCCAGACCGGAGAGCTCGGCGGCGACGGAGATCGCATACACGGCATCGGAGGAGTCGCGGCTGCGGACCATGCCCACTCCTTTCCTTGCCCTTGACGTTCGCTGCTTGATCCACTATATCTACGTCTTGAGAGGTACATAATAGGCCTCTCAGGCGAGAGATAATCTGACCCTACATCGAGAAATGCCTGGAGGTGGCAACGATGCTGATGCGAACCGATCCCTTCCGCGACCTCGACCGCCTGACCGAGCAGGTCTTCGGTACGGTCTCGAGGCCCACAACCATGCCCATGGAGGCCTGGCGCCAGGACGGCGAGTTCGTCGTCGAGTTCGACCTGCCCGGGGTGGCACCCGATTCGATCGATGTCGACGTCGAGCGGAACGTACTGACAGTGCGCGCCGAGCGGAGCTCGCACCGGCCCGACGGGGCTGAGGTCATCGCGGCCGAGCGCCCTGCCGGCACATTCGGCCGCGAGCTGATCCTGGGTGACTCGCTCGAGACCTCGAAGGTCACGGCCGACTACGCCGACGGTGTCCTGACCCTGCGCATCCCGATTGCCGAGCGGGCCAAGCCGCGCAAGATCTCCGTCACGGCGTCGAAGTCGAAGAAGGAGATCGCCGCCTGATCCCCGCGCCCGGGCAGGGTACGCAGCTTCGCCCTGCCCGGGGGCGAGGAGCCCACCAGGATCTGGAGTCGCGATGGGTGCCGCTGACTTCTACACCGTGCTGGGAGTCGACCGTGCCGCTACCCAGCAGGAGATCCGCCGAGCCTACCGCCGCCTCGTCCGGCAGCTCCATCCAGACGGGCCGGACCGGGACCGTGCCGACCCCGCGGAGCTGGCCAGGGTGTTCGAGGCCTACGCGGTCCTGAGCCATCCCCGCCGCCGGGAGGCCTACGACCAGGCCCTGCGCCGGGCCGAGGCGGCGCTCTGGGCCCAGTTCCCCAGGCCGACGAGGCCGGCCTGGCCCGATGAATCGTTGGACGATGCTCTCCGCGCGATGTTCCGGCGGTGGCTCCTCTGATGGCAGGCAAGGAAGGACGAACCCGTGAGCACTGGACGCGGCGCCTGGCGCCGCTACGACCACAACCTTTTCCCCGTCTTCCACGAGAGGTTCGAGGAGAAGTGGGGCCCTGGCACCGCCCCATTCTTGGACCCCAGCGTCTACGAGGCGGACCAGCCCCGCCCCCGGGCGCAGTGGATCAACGTCGACACCGGTGCGGCCGTCGCCGTCGCCCCTGTCTGGGAA
Source organism: Sinomonas albida (assembly GCF_004919045.1). Taxonomy (GTDB): domain Bacteria; phylum Actinomycetota; class Actinomycetes; order Actinomycetales; family Micrococcaceae; genus Sinomonas; species Sinomonas albida. The sequence goes on along the minus strand of NZ_SWDW01000011.1, from coordinate 98,317 downwards.
GACGACCCGACGGCCCGGTCGTTCGCGGTGTTCTACCTCCCCCCGCACGGAGGAATTTGGGTCTTACGCCCACCAGGCCTCGGCACCTACGCCGAAGCCATCGCCAACGGGACACCCACCAGCGAGCACGCCGTCGCCCTCCGCAACGACTCCTTCAAGAAGGCCGTCGCCCACGCCGAGGAATTCATCTACGGCTCCGAACTCGACTAGGGCCGCAGGCCCCGACATTGCCGCACTGATCCCAACGACGCCGCACTGACCCCAACGACGACCGCCAAGCCTCGGGTGCCTTCGAGACGGGACTCCGAGTCAGTCGCGGAGTCCCGTCTCTCGTGACCGGGTGGGTCAGTCGTCGCCGCCGGGGATGACGCACGCGTCGCCGACGAAGGCTCCGGCGAAGGACGGGGCTCCGAGTGCGGCGGCGGCAGCAGGGGTCAGAGTCAGCCCGGCAGGGGTGCCGGCGCAGGCTGGGATCCTGCCGTCGATCGGCTGGACGGGGCCGAGGAGGAAGAGGTCGACCCGGCCCGGGAGGCGCTTGCCGTCCAGACGTGCCCGCGCGTCGAGCACCCCGGTGGCGAGGTTGATGTCGAAGCGTGTCACGCGCAGCTGGCCGCCGCCGACCGGGGTGAACTCGAGTCCGCCGGCATGTTCGACGACGCTGCCGTCGACGTCGGTGATGGGAAAGGTCAGCCGAGCCGTCCCGCCGGCAGTACTGAGACGTCCAGGGGCGACGGGCCGAACCTTGAGGGTATTCGTGAGAACCGGCACGAGCGAAGGGTTCAGCACCACTGTCGTAGCCCCGTGACCGGACTCGGCTGCGGGTGTTCCGGCGTCCGCGTGGGCGGCGGGGGCCAAGAGGATCGACGAGGCTAGGGCTGCTGCTGAAACTGCTGTGGCGGCGAGGCGGCGATTGCGCATTGTTCTGCTCCAGAGTTCGGGGCCCGGGCGGGCCTGACTTTCATTGGCGAGGCAGTCCCCATTTCCGATCGACGGCCGAACGACTAGAATCTCGACCATCGAGTATCTCGACTGTCGAGAAAGATTATGCTCGCGCTGTCCTGATGGGGCAACACCCTGAGGGCAGGAACCATACGGCCCGGCACGTTGGCCCCGAAGAAGGAGAGCCCATGCAGAACAGCCGAAACCTTGAGCCGGAGCCTGGCAGGCCTGTGCGCAGGCCCTCGGATGACGGGAAGGCCGCCGTCGGCGAGGTCACCCCGTCCTCGCAGGGTTTGGGTGCGCTCTTCGGCGACGCCGAGCGTACCCCGGACCCCGGACCGGTCAGAAGTCCGGGACCTGCGGACCAGGCCGCGATGGACGCCGTCGCACGCGAGTACGAAGTCGTGCGGTCCGAGGACGGGACGGACTACCTGCTTCCGCGCGAAGATAGCCCGCAAGCCGTGGAGGACCCCGCCGAGGTCGAGGGGGAGTGAACCGAGCCGCTAGCGAGCCGGCTCAGATTCGCGGCCAGCCGAACGTGTCGTTGCCCTGGCCGCCTCCTAGGAGAGGTGGCTCGGGGTGGCTGTCGGGGTCGAGGTCGCCGTAGTCTCCGCGCGACTCCCTTGTTTCCGCTGCCGCGAGCCGCCGTCGCCGGACAAGCAGGGAGGCAGCTCCCAGCGAGACAACACCCAGCGCGCAGACGATCCCGGCAGCGCCGGCCAGCAGCGTCATGCCGGCAGCCTGGCCGGTTACCAAGAGCCAGATGTCATAGCCCAGCAGCGCCGACGGCAATAGGAGGAGCCCCGCCGTCGTCATCAGGCTGTCCGAGAGGGCGAGCCTTGCAGCGCTCCCGGTCCGCCGAGATCTCGTCGAAACGCTGCGGCCATTCGGCGACCCCACCACCTTGGCCCCACGACCTCGGCTCATGCTGCCATTCCCCTCGGCTTCTTCGAGCGGCAAGAGTTCCCCCCACATCATTCGGCAACCCCTGAACGGGCCTGTCAAGCGTCCTGCACATGGCGCCCTCAGCGGATCGCTGCGGCTCCGATCAGCAACAGACACACGATGCCACCCACGATGTTCAGGGTGTTCCAGCGCGCCGACAGAGCCGCGCTCTGGGCGGCGGGATTCCGCTTCGCCTCTTCCCACGCTCGACGGAGCGAGTCTCGGTCCGGGTCGACTGCGCTGGGTGCCGGCAGCCTCTCGTCCGTCGGCGTCAGGACCTGGATCTGGCTCCGGCGCTGGAATTCGCGTCCCGCGCTGAACGACCCCCGCGGCGTCGGACCGCCCCAGCTGGTGTACCGCCTGCCGGCTGCCTCGACCGCGACCGTCATCCCGACCTTCAGATCGGACACCTGGGCAAAGGGAACCCGGTAGGTTTTCAACGGATTCACCATCGTCATGCCGTCCGCGTCCAGCACGATGCACGGCTGCCACAAGACCGCGAAGCCGACCCAGGCGGCCAGAGCCGCCCAAGCCCCGAACCGGAGCAGGCCGTCGGCGGCGCCCGTGCTGAGCAAGAGGACGACTAATGCACAGCAGGCCAACCAGATGAAGACCGCCACGACGCGGCTGGACTGTGCTCGTAGCACCCGTGGCCGATGATCCTGGCTCACGCCATCCCCCAATCGTTAGAGCGGCCAAGCGCCCCTCATGCCTCATGATTATGAAGCGACTGCTGAACGATCTGTCAAGCATCAGACCGGGGAAAACAAAGGAAGCCAGGCGTTCAGAACGCCTGGCTTCCTTCATTCATCTTGCGGTGGAGGCAAGGGGACTCGAACCCCTAACCCCCTGCTTGCAAAGCAGGTGCGCTACCAATTGCGCCATGCCCCCGCGTGCCCGCGGACCGAAGCTAGTCGACGGTGTCCGTCGTCGAGCTCCAGACCTTCTTCTGGGCTTCGGACTCCTGAATCTTCCGTACAAGAAAGGCGCCCGCGAAAGCAGCGATTGCCAGAACAATCAACTTCTTCACGAGCACCTCCACGTCGGAAATCAGGTTCCGTGGGCGTACCAGGACTTGAACCTGGGACCTCTTCGTTATCAGCGAAGCGCTCTAACCGCCTGAGCTATACGCCCCCATGTGGCCTTGGGCCGAGATAAGACTTTACAGCACCCCGGGGCCACCGGCCAAATCGGAATCAGTCGTCGGTAAGGGTCACTCCGATGCCGCCGACGAGCGCGGACGCGATGTTGTAGAGCACCGCCGTCAGCATCGAAAGCGCCGTGAGGAGCACCACGTTCACCACGGCGATGATCGTGGCGAATGAGGCGACCTGACCGAGCGACGCGACCTTCTTGAGGTCGAATCCGCCGCTCTCCGAGCCGGCCACCTCACCGAGGAGGCCGTTGATCTTGTCGAAGATGCCCGTGATGTCGAGGACCGTCCATAGGACGATCGACGCGACGACCGTCACGATGCCGAGCGCCACCGAGAGGAGGAACGCCATCTTGAGCACCGACCACGGATCGACCTTGCTCACGAGCAGGCGAGCGCGGCGCTGCTTGGCCTTCGGTGCCGGGCGCACGAGACCCTGCGTCGGCGCGCCACCGAGAGGCGGGCGCGTACCCTGACGCTGACCCTGCCGCGCAGCCCCCGAGGGCCCCACCGGGCGCTGGGCCACGGTGGGCTGGGCGCCGCGAGGCTGGCTGTTGGCGGACGACGACGGCGACACCGCCGGCCGCTGCGGGGGACGGGCCGGTGGGGTCACCTGAGGGTAGCCGCCAGGACGGCCCTCGTTCTCGGGCGTGCTCACTCGTTACCTCCGGGGTTCTCGACAGAGTCTCCGGTCAACGTTACGGCATCCGGAGTCTCAGTGCTGTGGGCCGCGGTCTCAGTACCGCCCGCGGCCGCGTCGGCTTCCACTTCCTCGACGAGCCCTCGCTCGGAGTTCCGCGCCACTGCGATGATGCGATCCCCGTCGTCAGGACGCGCGAAGATGACGCCCATGGTGTCACGGCCCGTCGCGGGAACACCCGACACCGAGGAGCGCACGACCTTGCCCCCGCCCATGACCACGAGCACCTCGTCCTCGTCGTGCACGATGAGCGCGCCGCGCAGGTGGCCTCGTCCCTCCTGGTACTTGCCGACCTTGATGCCGAGGCCTCCGCGCCCCTGGCGACGGTACTCCTCGACGGCCGTCTTCTTCGCGTACCCACCGTCGGTGACGATGAACACGAACGAATCGTCGGTCACGACATCCGCCGCGAGCAGTTCGTCGTCTTCACGGAACTTCATCCCGGTCACGCCGCTCGTCGCACGGCCCATGGGCCTCAGCGCGTCATCGTCCGCCGTGAAGCGCACGGACTGGCCCTGGCGGGAGACGAGCATGAGGTCGTCTGTCTCACTGACAAGCTGCGCGGACACGAGCTCGTCGTCCTCGCGGAGGTTGATAGCGATGACGCCGGCGGCACGATTCGTGTCGTAGTCCTCGAGCCGTGTCTTCTTCACGAGACCGCGCTTGGTCGCGAGGACCAGGTAGGGCGCCTGCTGGTAGTCGCGCAGATCGAGCACCTGGGCAATGTGCTCGTCCGGCTGGAACGCGAGCACGTTGGCCACATGCTGGCCCTTCGCGTCGCGGCCGCCCTCGGCGAGCTCGTAGGCCTTGGCCCTGTACACGCGCCCGAGGTTCGTGAAGAAGAGCAGCCAGTGGTGAGTCGTCGTGACGAAGAAGTGCTCCACGACGTCGTCGCCTCGCAGCTGTGCGCCGCGCACGCCCTTGCCGCCACGGATCTGCGCGCGGTACTGGTCGCTGCGGGTCCGCTTCACGTACCCGCCGCGCGTGATCGTGACGACCACTTCCTCCTCGGGGATGAGGTCCTCGACGCTCATCTCGCCGTCGAAGCCCGCGAGGATGCGGGTCCGGCGATCATCGCCGTACTTGTCGACGATGGTCTTGAGCTCCTCGGAGATGATCTGCCGCTGGCGCGCCGGATCGGAGAGGATCGCGTGGTACTCGGCGATCTGCGCCTCGAGCTCATCGTTGCGGTCCTGGATCTTCTGCCGCTCGAGGGCCGCGAGGCGGCGCAGCTGCATGTCCAGGATCGCGCGGGCCTGGAGCTCGTCGATGTCGAGCAGCGCGATAAGACCGTCGCGGGCCTCCTCCACCGTGGGGGAGCGGCGGATCAGCGCGATGACCTCGTCGAGCATGTCGAGTGCCTTGAGGAGGCCGCGGAGGATGTGGATCTCCTCCTCGGCCTTGCGCAGCCGGAAACGCGTCCGGCGCACGATGACGTCCATCTGGTGCGCCACCCAGTGGCGCACGAACGCATCGAGCGAAAGCGTGCGCGGTACGCCGTCCACGATCGCGAGCATGTTCGCGGCGAAGTTGTCCTGCAGCTGCGTGTGCTTGTACAGGTTGTTGAGCACGACCTTCGCCACGGCGTCCCGCTTCAGGACGATCACGAGGCGCTGACCGGTACGGCCCGAGGTCTCGTCGCGCAGATCGGCGATGCCTTGGAGCTTGCCGTCCTTCACGAGCTCGGCGATCTTGATGGCCAGGTTGTCCGGATTGGCCATGTAGGGCAGCTCGGTGACGACGAGGCAGGTGCGGCCCTGGATCTCCTCGACGTTGACCACGGCGCGCATCGTGATCGAGCCGCGGCCGGTCCGGTAGGCCTCCTCGATGCCGCGGTGGCCCAAGATCGTGGCGCCGGTGGGGAAGTCCGGACCCTTGACGAGCTTGAGCAGCTCCTCCAGCAGCTCCTCGCGGCTCGCCTCGGGATTCTCGAGGTACCACTGGACGCCGGCGGCCACCTCGCGCAGGTTGTGCGGCGGGATGTTCGTGGCCATGCCGACCGCGATGCCGGAGGACCCGTTGACCAACAGGTTCGGGAACCGCGCCGGCAGGATCGTCGGCTCCTGGTTCTTGCCGTCGTAGTTGTCCTGGAAGTCGACGGTCTCCTCGTCGATGTCCCGGACCATCTCCATTGCGAGCGGCGCCATCTTGGTCTCGGTGTACCGCGGGGCGGCGGCGCCGTCGTTGCCGGGGGAGCCGAAGTTCCCCTGGCCCAGCGCGAGCGGGTACCGCATGACCCAGTCCTGGATGAGGCGCACGAGGGCGTCGTAGATCGCCATGTCACCGTGCGGGTGATAGGTGCCCATGACGTCGCCGACCACGCGGGCGCACTTGTTGAATCCGCGATCGGGGCGGTAGCCGCCGTCGAACATCGCGTACAGGACACGGCGGTGCACGGGCTTGAGTCCGTCGCGCACGTCCGGCAGCGCGCGGCCCACGATCACGGCCATCGCGTAGTCGAGGTACGAACGCTGCATCTCGGTCTGCAGGTCCACCTGCTCGACGCGATCGATGAGGGCGCCCTCCGCGAGCGGTCCGGTGGGCATGCCGTCCGGGCCGCCGATGCCGGGATTCTCGGGGGTCTCGTCGCTCATGAATGTCTCCTCTGATTGCTCGTGGTCATCTGGCGGGTCGTGGACCCGGCGTCAGATGTCCAAGAAGCGGACGTCCTTGGCGTTCTGCTGGATGAAGTGTCGGCGGGACTCGACGTCGTCGCCCATGAGGACGGAGAACGTCTGATCGGCCGCGGCGGCGTCCTCCATCGTCACCTGGAGCAGGGTCCGATGATCGGGGTCCATGGTCGTATCCCACAGCTCGGTGTAGTCCATCTCGCCGAGACCCTTGTAGCGCTGGATCCCGTTCTCCTTCGGGAGCCGCTGGCCCTTGGCCGTGCCCGTCCGGATCGTCTCGTCCCGCTCGCGGTCGCTGTAGACGTAGTCGTGCGGGTGGTTGGACCACTTGATGCGGTACAGCGGGGGCTGCGCGAGGTACACGTAGCCGTTCTCAATGAGCGGGCGCATGTACCGGAACAGGAGCGTCATGAGCAGAGTGGTGATGTGCTGGCCGTCCACGTCGGCATCGGCCATGAGCACGATCTTGTGGTACCGCAGCTTGGCGATGTCGAAGTCCTCGCCGATTCCCGTGCCGAACGCCGTGATCATCGACTGGATCTCAGCGTTGCCGAGCGCCTTGTCAAGGCGCGCGCGCTCGACGTTGAGGATCTTGCCGCGCAGCGGGAGGATGGCCTGCGTCTTCGGGTTGCGGCCGCGCTTCGCCGAGCCGCCGGCCGAGTCGCCCTCGACGAGGTAGACCTCGCACTCCGAGGGGTCCTTCGACGAGCAGTCGGACAGCTTGCCCGGCATGCCGAACGATTCGAGCGGGCTCTTGCGACGCGCGTTGTCGCGGGCCTTGCGAGCCGCCATGCGCGCCTGGGACGCCTGGATGGCCTTGCGAATGACGTCGCGGGCCGGCCCCGGGTTCCGCTCGAGCCAGTCGCCGAGCTGATCCGTCACGACCCGCTGGACGAAGCCCTTCGCCTCGGAGTTGCCGAGCTTGGTCTTCGTCTGGCCCTCGAACTGCGGTTCCGCGAGCTTGATGCTGATGACGGCGGTGAGACCCTCGCGGATGTCGTCTCCCGTGAGGTTGTCTTCCTTCTCCTTGAGGATGCCCTTCTCGCGCGCGTAGCGGTTCACGAGCGAGGTCATGGCGGCGCGGAAGCCCTCTTCGTGTGTTCCGCCCTCGTGAGTGTTGATCGTGTTCGCGTACGTGTGGACGGACTCTGCATACGCCGTGGTCCACTGCATCGCGGTCTCGAGCGTCATGCCCCGCTCGCTGTCGGTGCTCTCGAACGCGATGACCTCCTCGTGGATCACCTCGATCCGCTTCGAGGAGTTGAGGTGCCGTACGTAGTCGAGCAGGCCTTCGTCGTACTTGTAGTCGACCGTTCGCGGCTCCGGGGCGTGCTCCGCCTCGTCGGCGAGCTCCTCCTCGTCCACCTGCGTGGTGCGCTCGTCCGTCAGCGTGATGCGCAGGCCCTTGTTGAGGAACGCCATCTGCTGGAAGCGCCCGCGGAGCGTCTCGAAGTCGAACTCGGTGCTGTCGAAGATCGCAGGGTCCGCGTAGAAGGTCTGGATCGTCCCGGTCTCCGTGGTCTCCTCGCCCTCCTCGAGGCCCCCCACGGGATGGCCGCCGTCTCGGAACGACATGCGCCACACATGGCCCTGGCGACGCACTTCAGTCTCGACCCACGTCGACAGGGCGTTGACCACGGAAATGCCGACACCGTGGAGGCCGCCCGAAACGGTGTAGCCGCCGCCACCGAACTTCCCGCCGGCGTGGAGGATCGTCATGACAACCTCGACCGTGGGCTTGCCCTCAGTCGGGTGGATGTCCACGGGGATGCCGCGCCCGTTGTCCTCGACCCGGACGCCCCCATCCTGCTGGAGCGTCACCTTGATGTGGTCGCAGAAACCGGCGAGGGCCTCGTCGACCGAGTTGTCGACAACCTCGTAGACGAGGTGGTGAAGGCCGCGAGGACCGGTCGATCCGATGTACATGCCGGGGCGTTTGCGGACTGCTTCGAGGCCCTCGAGCACCGTGATGCTGCTGGCCCCGTATTCATTGGGCGCCGTAGGTTCGGGCTTCGGCTCAGGATGGGAACCGGCGGCACCTTCTCCGTTGGACGCGTTCGCTGCGCTCTCGTCGGCCACAGGCGGTCTCGACCCCTCTTCAGTAGGCAGGCTTAACGTGTCAATTCTACCGGGTCGTCCGCCGATTCCCGGACACACGCGCCCTGAGGGTGCCTATGGGAAGGCCGCAACGGCGGATTTGGCGGCTCAGCGGACGGCCGACCAAGGGGGAGTGTGGCTCCCGGGCCGTGAGCGGCCTAGACAGCGGATTCCCGGCTTGCGACTCACGGCAGTGCAACCACGCCTACCGCCCAAGGATCGCGGCGCACGCCACATTGCCCGGTCAGCCCGCGCGCCGGCGCGGATGAAGCCCCCTTTGCCGCACACCGTCGTCGTCCGCGAGTCCTCACCCGTAGGTGTCCCGCGGGCCGCGGCCGCGCACGTGCCGCATTCCCTTGCGCCAGCTCGGCGCCGACGGCCCGAGCACGTGGAGCGAACGGACGACGTCGGGCCCCAGCTCCCGCGCGAAGCGGTCAAGGAGCGCCGTGCTCAGGAGGCGCAGCTGAGTCGCCCACGCCGTCGAGTCGCACCTCACGCGCAGCGTCGTGTCCTCGAAGCTCTCAGGCGTGCAGTGGGCTGCGACCTCTGGACCGACGAGCTCCCGCCAGCGCGCCATGACCGAGCCGACCGCCACGGGGGAGGACCAGCCGCGCTCGGCGACCATCCGGCCCATGACGCTCCCCAGTCCTTGCGGATCGCGCCCGCCGTACCCGCCGCTGCCGGGACCCCGCCGTCGCCCGCGGACGCCGCCCGCCGCGCCGGGGCCCTGAGGGACGAGCGAGCCCGTGGACCGGGTGCGGACCTCGCCCCGGGCCTCGGCGGCCTGGCGTACGCGGTTGAGCGCGGCCTGCGCCGCGTCAACTTCGTTGGGGTGTTCCGCCCGGCCATCCCCGGCCGTCGTCTCCCCGGCCATCACTCGCCCACGGCGTTGGGTGCGGAATCCGTCCCGGAGTCCGGCTGAGCATCCGCCAAAGGATCGCGCCCGCCGCCTGGCCCGGCGTCGATCCCTCCGGGGACCACGCGGATCCGCCGACCGGCGAGCTCAGACGGGATGTCGCCGTCGACCGCGGCGGTCACGATGACCTGCTCGGCGCGGGCCACAATGGCGGCCAGCCGCGCCCGCCGGGCCGTGTCCAGCTCCGCGAAGACGTCGTCGAGGATGAGGATCGGCTCGTCTCCGTCCACCGTGGAGTCGTCGAGCATGACGTAGTAGGAGGCGAGCCGCAGGGCGAGCGCGAATGACCACGTCTCGCCGTGCGAGGCGAAGCCCTTGGCGGGCGCCGGGCCGAGCAGGAGCTCGAGCTCGTCGCGGTGCGGGCCCACGAGGGAGAGGCCGCGGTCGAGCTCGGACGGGCGAGCCGCGGCGAGCGCCGAGAGGTACCGCTCGGCAATCTCTGGGACGGAGAGGCGCTCGAGCCCGCCTCCCGCGGGCGGCTCCCCAGCGGACGACGGCGACCGGTCGCTGCCGGGGGAGTGCTCACCCTCGGACCCTGATGGACCGTCCGAAGCCGGGCCAGCCGCGGCCGGGTTGTCTGGAGAGGTGCCATCCGGATCGGTGCCGTGGGCAGCTCCGTCCTCAGCTCCGGGCGGGGCGGCCGCACCGCCAGGCGCCGGCCGGCCCTCCGGGGCCGCCTGACCGTCGTCGTCCGGGACAAAGCCCTCGATCGAGGACCGGTACACGAGCCGCGCCGCCTTCGAACCGTCGGTGAGCTGCGCGTAGGCCGTCGCGACATGCGGGCGGAGGCGCTCGACGAGCTCGAGGCGCGCCGCGAGAAGCTGTGCGCCGATGGTCGCAAGGTGCTGGTCCCACACGTCGAGCGTCGAATCGACCGTGGCACCGTGGGCATCGGGAACGCGGCCGCCGCGCGATCGGGACGTGCGGGCCGACTTGAGCAGCGCGTTGCGCTGCTTGAGGACGCGCTCGTAGTCGGCCCGGGTGCCCGCGTGGCGGGGGACCAGGACGGTGAGCAGCTCGTCGAGGAAGCGGCGCCGCGCCGAAGGATCGCCCTTGACGAGGGCGAGGTCCTCCGGCGCGAACAGGACCGTCCGAGCGATGCCGAGCAGTTCGCGCGCGCGGCGTGGCGAGCCCCGGTTGATGCGGGAGCGGTTGCCCCGCCCCGGATTGATCTCGAGCTCAAGCTGCGATCGCTGCGCTCCGCGCACGAAGCCTGCTCGCACGAACGCCTGGGAGGCGCCGAACCGTACGAGCGGGGCGTCAGAGGAGACCCGGTGAGACGACAGCGTGGACATGAGACCGAGCGCCTCCACGACGTTCGTCTTGCCCACACCGTTCGGCCCCACGAGCACCAGAGGACCAGGCTCCAGCTCGAGGTCGAGCTGCGCATAGCTCCGGAAGTCGGTGAGTGAAAGCCGCTCGACGTACACCGGGAGGAACCCCGCTGGTTTCGCGCTACTTGGCGGGGCGCGTGGCGTGCCCGCCGAACTGGTGGCGCAGCGCGGAGACCATCTTCATCGCGGGGGAGCTGTCCTCGCGGGACTCGAAGCGCGCGAAGAGTGCTGCCGTGATGGCCGGGGCTGGGATCGCGTTCGCGATCGCCTCCTCGACGGTCCAGCGGCCCTCGCCCGAATCCTCGACGTAGTCGCCGATGTTCTCGAGGCCGGGATCTTCGTTGAGCGCCTTGACCAGGAGGTCCAGGAGCCACGAACGGACCACGGTGCCCTTCTGCCACGCGCGGAACGTGCCGGGGAGGTCCGTGATGATGTCCTTCGCGGCGAGGAGCTGATAGCCCTCGGCGTAAGACTGCATGAGCCCGTATTCGATGCCGTTGTGGACCATCTTGGCGTAGTGCCCCGCACCGACGCCGCCCACGTGGACGAAGCTGTCGGCGCGGTCGCCCTCGGGCCGCAGCGCGTCGAAGATCGGCATGGCGATCGCAATGTCCTCGGCCTCGCCGCCGGCCATGAGGCCGTAGCCGTTCTCGAGGCCCCACACGCCGCCGGACACGCCGCAGTCCACGAAGCGGATGCCCTTGGTGGCGAGCTGCGCGGCGTGGCGCTGGTCCTCGGTGAAGCGCGAGTTTCCGCCGTCGATCACGAGATCGCCCTCGGAGAGCTTCTCGCCGAGTTCCTCGACCACCTTGTCGGTGATCTCACCCGCAGGGACCATCACCCAGACGACGCGCGGAGACGGCAGGGCAGCGACGAGCTCGTCAATCGAAGCGACGTCGGCAACCGCAGGGTTCCGGTCGTAGCCGGTGACCTCGAGGCCGGCCTTGCGCGCGCGCTCGCGCATGTTGAAGCCCATCTTGCCGAGGCCGATCAATCCGAAGTGCATGGGTGTCCTTTCGACGTCGCTTGGTGAGCGGAAGGCGGGTTGGGGCGGCGGAGGCGACTCGGGATGTGTTCGCCCCTCGCGTGAGTTCGTCAGTTCGGGAGGCGCACGGGCATGACGAGGTAGCGGTAGTCCGCTTCGTCGTCGCCGTCCTGCTCCTTCTGGGCCGTGATCATCGCGGGCTTGGGAGCGCTCGTGAACGAGAAGCGGACGTACGGGGTCTCGATCACGCCGAGGCCCTCCACGAGGTAGTGCGGGTTGAACGCGACCGTGATGTCTTCACCCGTGAGCTGTGCCTCGAGCTCCTCGGAGGCCTGGGCGTCCTCGCCAGTGCCCGCGTCAAGCACCACGAGGCCTTCCGAGAACGCGAGCCGAACCGGCGTGTTGCGCTCGGCGACGAGCGAGACGCGGCGGACGGCCTCGACGAGGTCCTGGGTTGAGACGATCGCATGGATCGGCGTGCTGTCCGGGAACAGCGAACGGATCTTGGGGTAATCGCCGTCGACGAGGAGCGAGGTCGTCGTGCGGCCGCCGCTCTCGAAGCCGATGAGCCGCGAATCGTCCTCGGCCAGTGCGATGTTGAGTTCGCCCGATCCGCCGAGCGTCTTCGCAACCTCGTTGAGGGTCTTGGCCTTGACGAGGGCGCTGGTCGAGACGGTCGGTGTGCCGGGCTTCCACGCGATCTCGCGGAGCGCGAGCCGGTAGCGATCCGTTGCGAGGAGCGTGATGAGCTCATTTTCGAACTCCATCCGCACGCCCGTGAGGATCGGGAGCGTGTCGTCCTTGCTCGCCGCGATGATGACCTGGGAGACACCCTTCGCGAACGCGTCGCCCGAGACGGCGCCGGTGATGTTCGGAAGTTCCGGGAGTGGGGGATATTCCGCCTCGGGCATGGTGGCGAGGTGGAACGAGCTGCGGCGGCAGGTGAGCGTGACCTTGGAGCCGTCCGTCTCGACGTCGACAGGCGCGGCTGGGAGGCTGCGGCAGATGTCCGCAAGCAGGCGACCCGAGACCAGGATCGTTCCTTCGGCGCTGATCTCGGCGGGGATCTCAAGGCGAGCCGAGGTCTCGTAGTCGAAGCTGCTGAGGCTCACGACGCCGTCGTGAGCACGAAGCAGGAGACCCGAGAGGACGGGGACTGGCGGCCGTGGCGAAAGGGAACGTGCTGCCCAGCTCACTGCCTCGGTGAGGACATCCCGCTCGACTCGGAACTTCACGGAAGGGTTCCCGCCTTTCAACGATTCGTGCATCCCAGCGCGCACTGTGGACAGCTTAGCCGCAAGAGCCGGGGCGCGTTCAACGGGCCGGGGCCCTGTGGGGGCCGAGTGGAGGTCCCTCGATCGGGAGGACGGTTCCTGTTATCTAACGGATCTGAAGAATTTTGTGATTAGTGGTGTTAATAACTGCTGTGGAAACTGTGGAAAACCGCGTTCCGGCCTGATGGGCCGCGGGGCTGGGATGTTCACGAGATGTTGACCCACTGCGGATGGACAGGCCCTTGGCTGTGGACCGGAAGACTCTTGTCATTCGGTGTCTCCACAGAGTGGTGGGGAGTTTTAAGCCCATCGAGGCCAGATGTGCACTTAACTTCCCACAGGGTTGTCCACAGGCACTTGTTAATAAGGAATGACAAGAACGACGGCGGGTCCAGACGGGGGCTGTTCTTCGCACCTCCCGCCGGCGTTCTCAGACGCCCCGCTGGGCCTGCTTGATCTTGTTCGTGAGCTCGGTGACCTGGTTGAAGATCACCCGGCGCTCGGCCATGAGCTCGCGGATCTTGCGATCGGCGTGGATGACGGTCGTGTGGTCGCGTCCGCCGAGGACCTGGCCGATCTTGGGCAGCGACATATCGGTGAGCTCGCGGCACAGGTACATGGCGATCTGCCGCGCGGTGACGAGGGTCCGCGTGCGGGACTTGCTGTTGAGCTCCTCGATCGAGAGCTTGAAGTAGGCAGCCGTCTCGTGGAGGATCTGGTCCGCGGTGATCTCGAGCGCCGAATCGTCCATGATGAGGTCCTTGAGGACCATCTCCGCCAGGGCCACGTCCACGGGCTGCTTGTTGAGGCTCGCGAACGCGGTGACGCGGATCAGCGCGCCTTCGAGCTCGCGGATGTTCGAGGCGATCCGCGAGGCGATGTACTCGAGGACGTCGTCCGGCGCGTAGAGGCCCTCGCTGTTGGCCTTCTTGCGGAGGATCGCGATGCGCGTCTCGAGGTCCGGCGGCTGGATGTCCGTGAGGAGGCCCCACTCGAAGCGGGACTTCATGCGGTCCTCGAAGCCGTGCAGCGCCTTCGGCGGCTGGTCCGAGGTGATGACCACCTGCTTGTTGCTGTTGTGGAGGGCGTTGAACGTATGGAAGAACTCCTCCATCGTCCCGGTGCGCCCCGCAAGGAACTGGATGTCGTCGATGAGCAGGAGGTCCACGTTGCGGTACGTGGTCTTGAAGCTCGTGCCCTCGTCGTCGCGGATCGAGTTGATGAAGTCGTTGGTGAACTCCTCGGAGTTCACGTATCGGACGCGGATGCCGGTGTAGAGGCGGCGCGCGTAGTGGCCGATCGCGTGCAGGAGGTGGGTCTTGCCGAGTCCCGAGTCACCGTAGATGAAGAGCGGGTTGTACGCCTTCGCCGGCGCCTCGGCCACCGCCACCGCGGCCGCGTGGGCGAAGCGGTTCGAGGCGCCGATCACGAACGTGTCGAACGTGTACTTGGGGTTGAGGCGCCCGAACTCCTGGGAGGTGCTCGGCGGCGTCGGGGCGGGGCGCAGGTCCGGAACCGGCTCGGGCCGCTTGATCGGCTCGAAGATCTCTTCGCGGATCGGCACAAGTTCGGTGTCGACGTCGATGGCACAGCGGATGTCCTCGGAGAACACGCCGCGAAGGGCCGAGTCGAGCGGCTCCTTGAGCTGGGTCTGGAGAACCTCTCGCGTGAGCTCGTTGGGGACCGCCACCAGCAGCGTCGATCCGATGAGCCCCTGTGCCTGGGCGAGCGCAACAAATCCGCGCTGCCGCGGGGAGACGCGGTCGTCTTCTTCGAGCAGGCGTACTACGCGCCGCCACGAACTGCCAACGGTGTTGGCTTCGTTCGCCTCGTCTGTCCCCATGTGCCCTTCTTGCCCGCCTCATGCCGATGATCTGGCACCCGGTTTTCCACACGTCTATCCACACGCGTGAGCTGGGTGCACTGGGCAAGCCTAGACGACGGAAAAACCAGAAGACAGCGGGGCATGGGCGCCATGTGAATTACACTGATGGAGTTCACCCCGTGTCCCGCGACACCACGCTGTCCACAGGCTTGCGGTGGATTTGAACACAGTTGGGGACAAACTGCTGGGAGCCTGCTCTCGGCCCTCCGGCGTGCCCTCACGCCACGCGCGAGTTTGACGTGGTTTGCCCTCGTGGCCTAACGTCGTTAAGTCCTTTGTCTGCATACTGTCCTGTCGCATGCCCCCGGACACCGTCGATTCAGCCGCGAGGCTGGAACGGGGTGAACGGCATGAGGCGCGGCGGGGCCGCAGGCACCGCAGATTATTAGCGTCCGCCAGGCCCACCTGGGTGAGGCGCCGGATCCACTGGAGTGATCACCGTGAGCAAGCGGACTTTTCAGCCGAACAACCGCCGTCGTGCCAAGAAGCACGGCTTCCGTCTTCGTATGCGCACCCGCGCCGGCCGCGCCATCCTGGCCGCCCGCCGCAGCAAGGGCCGCACGGAGCTCTCGGCCTAAGGCCGGGCCCGCACCAGCCTCCTCGGTTAGCAGCGTTAGGGCAGGGGATGCTTCCCGTCCGAAACCGGCTGCGCACCGGAGCCGATTTCTCGCACACCGTACGTTCCGGCGTCCGCCAAGGGCGCCGGAACGTCGTGCTGTATGCGGTCCTTTCGGAGGACGCCGTGCCTTCCCGGTTCGGCTTCATTGTTTCCAAGGCCGTAGGGAACGCCGTCACCCGCAACCTCGTTAAGAGGAGGCTGAGGGAAGCCAGCGCGGAAGCGCTGCGGGATCGGCCAGCGGGCATCGATGTTGTGGTGCGCGCCCTGCCCGCCGCGGCGTCGGCTGACTGGGCGTCCCTCCGCAGCGACTACGCCTCCGCGCTCCGCGGCGCGATGCGCCGGCTCACCCCGGAGCCTGGCGGTGGCACGACGCACGACGGCGGGGCGCAGCCCAGCGGCGGCATACGGGAGGACGGCGATGGCAGCGGTGAGTGAGGTCCCGCGGCGACATGGGGCTGCTCTCGTGGCGGCCGCCGTCGGACGTTTTGTGTGGGATCTCCCTCGCAACGTCCTCATCCTGCTGCTCAAGGCCTACCGGCTGGTCATCTCGCCCCTGTATGGGCAGGTCTGCCGGTTCTACCCCTCCTGCTCGGCCTACGCGCTCGAAGCAGTCACAGTCCACGGGGCTGTGCGAGGATCGTACTTGGCGGTTCGTCGGCTCGCGCGCTGCCACCCCTGGAATTCCGGCGGTCTGGATCCGGTGCCTGACGGGCACCGGCACTGGCCCGCCGACCGTATGCCGCGGATCGTGGTGCTGAACCACCCTGACCGCTACTGGAAGGACGAACCCGCCTCAGGCGGCCCTGCCAGCTTGAGAGACGAGGAATAGGAAACAACATGGACCCTCTTGGGACAATACTCCTGCCCTTTGAGTGGCTGGTCTCCTTCGTCATGGTGGCCTTCCACGAGGCGCTTTCGTTCATCGGTCTGCCGCCTGGGAGCGGCTGGACATGGACCTTCTCGATCATCGGCCTCGTGCTCGTGATCCGAGGCGCTCTCATCCCGGTCTTCGTCCGTCAGATCAAGGCCCAGCGCGGCATGCAGCTGCTTCAGCCGGACCTTCAGAAGCTTCAGGCCAAGTACAAGGGGAAGACGGATCAGCTCTCGCGCCAGGCTATGGCGCAGGAGCAGATGGCGCTGTACAAGCACCACGGCACGAACCCGTTCTCGGCGTGCCTTCCCATGATCATCCAGATGCCGTTCTTCTTCGGCCTCTTCCGAGTCCTGTCCAACGTCAGCGGCGCCCAGACCAACAACCCGGGCATCGGGGCGATGAGCACCGACCAGGTCAATCAGTTCCACGGCTCGGAGATCCTCAGCGCGCCGCTCTCGGCGTCCCTCCTGCATGGCGGGGGCGGGAACCCTGTCGTTGTCGCTATTCTCTCGATCTTCATGATCGTCGCGATGACCGCCTCGCAGTTCATCACCCAGAAGCAGATCATGGCGAAGAACATGTCCGAGGCTGCGATGCAGAGCCCGTTCATGCGCCAGCAGAAGATCCTGCTGTACATCCTGCCGCTCGTCTTCGGTATCGGCGGCATCAACTTCCCGATCGGCGTCCTGATCTACTGGACCATCAGCAACCTGTGGACCATGGGCCAGCAGTTCTACGTCATCCAGCGGATGCCGGCGCCCGGATCTCCCGCCGCCAGGGCGCTCAATGAGCGCCGGGCCGCGAAGGGACTTCCGCCGATCGACGTCACGACCGGCAAGGCCGTGAAGCCGGAGGACATGCCTCCGCCGCCCGAGCCGAAGACCCAGCGGCAGCAGCCGCAGCGCAAGAACCGGAGGAAGAAGTGACCCCTGCCGAGACCACCGCTGAGAGCGGCCCCGAAGAGAGCATGGACTGGGAGAACGGCGAGGACGCCGCCGCTGACGAGGCGACGACCGACGACGAGCAGGCCCCGCTCAGCCGCCTCGAAGAAGAGGGCGACATCGCGGCCGACTACCTCGAGGAGCTCCTCGACATCGCGGACATCGACGGGGACATCGATATCGAGGTCCGCGGCGGCAGGACGTACCTTGCCGTGATCGCCGACGAGAGCGCCGAGGGGCTCGACGCCCTCGTGGGCACGGGCGGGGAGGTCCTTGAGGCGCTCCAGGAGCTCACCCGACTCGCGGTGCTCTCGCAGACCGGGAACCGTTCGCGGCTTGTCCTCGACATCAACGGCTACCGGGGCGAGCGCACCAAATATCTGCACTCGCTGGCCGAGGACGCCGTGGCGAAGGTCAAGTCCGAAGGCTCCGCGGTGCACCTCTCGCCGATGAGCTCCTACGAGCGGAAGATCGTCCACGATGCCGTGGCCGATCTGGGTTTCGTGAGCGAGTCCGAGGGCGAGGGCGCCAGGCGCCACATCGTCGTCTCCGCTGACTGACGTGGCGGAGCATCAGGAGGCGTCGGAGGAAACGGCCGACGGCGGTCTTCCGGAGTTGGCGGGCGCGGAGCTCGCCGCGGCGGAGAAGCTGTTCGGCGATCGCCTCGACCTGGCGCGCCGCTACGTTGAGCACCTCGCGACGTCGGGACTCGAGCGCGGGCTCATCGGCCCGCGCGAGGTTTCGCGTCTGTGGAGCCGGCACGTCCTCAACTGCGCCGTGATCGAGACGGAATTTGCCCACGGGACGACGGTCGCGGACGTCGGAAGCGGAGCCGGACTTCCGGGGCTCTGCCTCGCCCTCGCGAGGCCGGACCTCACCCTCGTGCTCATCGAACCGCTCGAGCGCCGCGTCGTCTGGCTCGAGGAGGTCGTGGCCGATCTGGGTCTCACGAACGTGCGGGTATTCCGGGCCCGCGCCGAGCAGGCCGTGGACCTTGTCAACGCGGACTACGTCACCGCGCGTGCCGTGTCTGCCCTCTCGAAGCTCATCCCCATCACGCTTCCGCTGCTCGGCGGATCAGGTTCCCTCGTCGCGATCAAAGGCCGGAGTGCTGGCGAGGAGATCGAGAATGCCGCGAAGGCGATCAAGAAGTTCCGAGGCCGGAATACGGAGATCAAGGTCATCGGCGAAGGGCTTCTTGAGGAGCCCACGACCGTGGTTCGGATCGACGTCGACTCGGCGTGATCAGCCGGGGGTGAGCGTCCACCGGCTAGGCTAGAGTGAGGAAATCGACGCGAACCGAGAGTGAGTGAACAGTGACCAGTGACGAGTCATCGGCTCAGCGGATTCCCCCTTTCGTATCCCTGGGGCCGGCGCGTTCGGCAACTGTGACACCGTCGTCCTCTGCTCAAGCCACTCCTCGCCCGAGTCTCTCTCCCGATAAATCGCGGGCCAGCAGCCCGTCGTCGGCCGATGACAGCAGCCCCATCGGAAGCCAGCTTGCCAACGAGGCGAGACGTCGCGAACGCCTGAGCCAGCGCAAGCTTCGGAAGCCCGCGGAGACCCGCGTCTTCACGGTCTCGAACCAGAAGGGCGGCGTCGGCAAGACGACGACGACTGTCAACATCGCTGCGGCCCTCGCGGCCTCGGGCCTCAATGTCCTGGTGATCGACATCGATCCCCAGGGGAATGCCTCAACAGCCCTCGGCATCGAGCACCACGCTGAGGTCGAGAGCATCTACGACGTGCTCATCAACGACGTACCCCTCGCGGACGTCGTCGGCGTCTGCCCGGACGTCGAGCGACTTGAGTGTGCGCCGGCCACGATCCATCTGGCCGGAGCCGAGATTGAGCTCGTGTCGCTCGTGGCCCGGGAGCAGAGGCTGCGCCGGGCCATCGACGTCTATGCGAAGGAACGGGCCAAGCAGGGGCGTGAGCGGCTCGATTACATCTTCATCGACTGCCCTCCGAGCCTCGGCCTCCTCACGGTCAACGCGTTCTGCGCCGCCGACGAGGTCCTCATCCCCATCCAGTGCGAGTACTACGCACTCGAGGGGCTGAGCCAACTGCTCAAGAACATTGAAATGATCCAGACCCATCTCAATGCGGGGCTTCGAGTCTCTACTATTTTGTTGACGATGTACGACGGCAGAACCAACCTGGCCGCTCAGGTTGCTGCTGAGGTCCGCGAGCATTTCCCCGAGCAGGTGCTCGAGGCAGTGGTTCCGCGTTCGGTGCGTATCTCTGAAGCGCCGAGCTATCAGCAGACCGTCATGACGTACGACCCCTCGTCGACGGGCGCTCTCTCCTACATGGAGGCAGCGGCCGAGATCGCTGAACGCTGAGTTTGCATACTGGTCAGACCCTCACGTCCGAGGGTTCGAAGGAGGAAGTCCGCGCATGAGCGAGAAGCGCCGTGGTCTGGGCCGTGGTCTGGGGGCTCTGATCCCCAGTTCGGGGACGGCTGCAGGCGGGACGGCCGCTCCGTCACGTCCCGTTGACCTGTTCTTCCCCGAGAGTCGCCGAGCAAGTGAGCCGATCGATCACGCCCCGACGGAGACTGCAACGCCGCAGCCGGATTCCGCCGGCTCGGGGCACGAGCGGGAGCTGGATTCTCAGACCGAGAGTAGCTCACCCACTTCGGCCGGGTCCGGGGCAACCCATGAGTCGCCGACCACCGCGTCGGAGAATGAGGCAGCTGAAGCTGAATCGGCCGCGGGCGCGGATAAGACCTCGAAGTCGACCTCGTCCAAGTCCGGGTCAACGAAAGGTTCGTCCGCAAAGGCCCAGACCGAGACGGCCGCTCCCGCGCGGGGCAGGTCTGCCGGCGGGAGCAAGGCTTCCGCCGCGCGTTCCGAGGAAGCCACGGAATCCAAGGCGAGCGTCCCGGCCAACGACTCTTCGTCGGCTGGCTCCGACGAACTCGACCTCGTCGAGGTTCCGGGAGCTCAGTTCGCCGAGATCCGCGTCGACGACATCCATCCGAACCGGAAGCAGCCCCGCAGCGTCTTCGACGAAGACGAGATGGCCGAGCTGGTGCACTCTGTGCGTGAGATCGGCGTCCTCCAGCCGATCGTCGTGCGAAAGTCAACCGAATCCGGTGGCGAAAGCTATGAACTCGTCATGGGCGAGCGTCGTTGGCGCGCGGTTCAGATGGCTGGGCTGGAGACCATCCCAGCGATCATCCGAGACACGAGTGACGACGATCTTCTGCGCGATGCTCTGCTTGAAAACCTCCACCGCAGCCAGCTGAACCCACTTGAAGAAGCGGCGGCATACCAGCAGTTGCTGGAGGACTTCGGCACCACCCACGAAGAGCTCGCCGATCGCATCGGCCGATCCCGTCCGCAGGTGTCGAACACGATCCGCCTGCTTCGTCTTCCTCCTTTGGTTCAGCGCCGAGTGGCCGCTGGAGTGCTGTCTGCAGGTCACGCTCGCGCGCTGCTGTCGCTCCCCGATGCCGGTGCTATGGAGCGAGTGGCCCAGCGTATCGTCGCGGAGGGGCTCTCGGTGCGGGCCACCGAGGAGGCCGTGGCCATGTACCAGGATCCGGGCGAGCCCCGTCGTTCGAACATCCCCAAGCCGAATGCGCGCCACGAGCGGCTCGACTTCTTGGCCTCGTCCCTTGCAGACCGTCTCGATACGAACGTCAAGATCACCTTGGGTGCACGCAAGGGACGTGTGAGCATTGAGTTCGCTAGCGTTGAAGATCTGAATCGCATTATGGGCGTTCTGAGCCCCGGCGACGAGTAGCCGTCCGGCCGACCTTCGTAGTTCTCAAAGGGACTCCCTCCAGTTAGGAGGGAGTCCCTTTTTGGTTGGTGGTGGGAGGCTGGACACGATTTGGGCGGGTGATCGCGCGCGCCGCGTCCACATCGCGTCCACATCGCCTCCGTTTCACGTGAAACGGAGGTGAAGGGGTAGGGGCGGGACCACCTAGTACACGCGTTTCGGTTGCGGGTGACGAAAGGTGAGAAGCGACTCGACACATTGCGATTGGCTGCCCCGATGATGCGGTCCCGTGGAGGAGGAGCCGGCGACGAGAGGATCGTCCGATGCAACGCTGCATAGTTGCCGACTGAAGACCAGAGCCCATGGCCGGTGATTGCGTGCATCGAGGTCTAACTGCAGACGACTGAATGCCCGATGTACCGAGGGCACCGGTTCTTGTCTGTCGAGGCGCGACCCTGGGTGTGGGGGAAGGGCCGTTCAGATCCCGGATAGCGCGTCGTAGTAGCGTTTGGCGCAGCGGCGACGACACATGCGGCCTTGTTTCACGTGAAACCTCAGCGCCGCGGTGCCTCGTATGGCAGACGAGCACTCTGGGCAGAGTTCGGACGCGCCTGCATAGCCGACGGAGGCCTGCGCGTTAGCCCGTTCACGACGGTGACCTGAGATGTTCCACAGCGGGCTGATCGCTTAAAGAAGCGCCGTGATCCTCGCCGACGGAAGCGCTGCAGCGCGAAGAGTTCGGCTCTCGGGTTCGGGAGCGTGCGAAGTTCGCTGATTGTTGGCACGCCGTGCGGTACGGGCTCGTCGGTGAGCTTCGAGTGCCGCCGTGTGTTCCAACCGACGGCGCGGGGTTCAACGTCAACGAAATCCGCGGCATCAGGTTGAGTTGCTGCCCGTAGCCCCTCTGGATCGCGGCCCGCACGCAAAGCGAGCCAGACAGCGAGGCAGCGGAGGCCCTTCAAGGACGTGAGGAAGACACATGGCGGCGCAGCGAAGCTCTACGAAATGTGGAGGAAGCTCTACGAAGTGCGGAGCGAGTCGTACAGCGGAGCAGCTGAGTTACTGCAGCGACACAACGACGGCCTTTGGCACGAGGGAAATCCATTGCCGTACGAGGCCATGCTGTTTATGCGGCTCGGTGCCTGGTCGCCATGGGCCTTGTGGGATCTGTGCCAGATGACGCGACGCACTCACGCGGCCGCCGGCCCCCCCGGCCCCCGGAGTTTCGGGGGGGGCCTCGTGTCGTCCGCCTTGCTTGACCAGGGAAATTTGCCGAGGCTTGTCCCACAGAAGCGTTCCACGAGGCCACGAAGCCCCGAAGCCACGAGCTCTGGCTTACGGGGTTCCGGCATGCCAGTAGTGAACAGCGCAGCCCCCGAACCGCGGGTCGCTCCCACTGAAGGCGGCCACTTGCCTGCATCCGGGAACCCTCCTGTGGCCCGACGGTCTGGAGGCGTGTCTTCCAGTCTGGATTCGTCCGCGTTGAGAGCTCGCGCCCCGCCTCCGCCGTCACAGCACACACTTCTTGCTCAGCAGCCAACGGTGACGGCGCCAATGCTGGCGGAAGGTCGTTCCAGAGGGGTTCTCGGTTCGCGCGGTTTGGATCGGCGCCGGCGGACGCCATGCGGTCGTGGGGCACGAGCAACTGCGAATGGGCAGACGGATTGGCGCCCAGGGCAGAGAGCTTGGGTCGAAAAGATCCTAGCGGCAGCCATATCGCCTGATGTGTACGGGAGGGAGATCTCTGGACGCGGTGGTGCTGGTTAGGAGGAGAACTGTTCGGAATACCGGCATTTGGGGGCCCGGGTTATCCCTCAACGGCTAGCTTCGATCGGAGGTCGATCATGCACGACGCGGGCACCGCCGTTGGTTCCACGTTCTCCTCTGCTTCGACTCGTCATCTGCTTGAACTCCTGCCCGGCCTGCACAGGCTGTCGCGCTCAGGAGAAGGACCTGGGTGGTGGAAATGGGCGCACGCTCAACGAACCGGGCGACAGCCTCGATTCCGGCACTGTGACTACGTACCAAACCAGGGATGCCCAGCGAAGCGATTCGGTGAGCTTCCATAGTTAAACGGTCAGCCTTCCCGATTTTCCGATGGGCGCCACTCCCTTGCCGTGAATGGACCCGGGTCGCAGCGGACGATCGCCTGACCCGTCGCCCGACTGTTTCACGTGAAACGGTGCGGATCCGCCGGCCAGCGTTCCCTTACTGTTTCACGTGAAACAGTAAGGGGTCTGCGGGACGGCATTGTCCTGATGCGGTGATTAGAGACGGGGCTACGCCGAGGCGGGTCAGGGACGGTTGTTGCTTCCCCGAGCACTCGACACGGCGACGAGCTTTGGAAATCGCCTGTGGATAACTGCGGGACAAGGATTGCACAGGTATATCGGGGGCTGTGGATAATCGTGGTCGATGTGCATGAAGGGTGGTGCCCGAATATGAAAGCCTCCGTAGGACCGCGACCAACGGATCCTGCTGAGCACACGGGGAGTGGATAGATCACGGTGACTGCAGGCGTCCAAAGCGCGCTCTGCGCGGTTTGGACCGCATTTTCGACTCCTGACATGCGCTTTTGCCGTTCGTACGAGTCCGTTGGGGGATGAAGATTCTGGCCAGAACAGCGCTAAGCAGATCGGTTTGGAGATGACCGCGACACTTGAAGCCAAAGCATGGCCGCTTGCCGACACCCACAAGTGGATGCCATCCACAGCTCATGGTCCCCGGTTGTGGAAAAAGGCTGTTGATATCGTTGTGGATATCTTCCGCGCGGTCCGTGGATATCTTGTCAGAGGGGCGAATGGCCAAGCGGGTGATGGAGCACGGAGGATCGAACTCTCGACCGCTTCCGAGGCCCGCATGAGGGAAGACACTTGGTGGGCCAGCATGTATCGCCGCGCCCTGAGCGAGGGTGTTTCGTCGCATCGAGCTGAACCACAGCCTGGTACACCGGTCAATCCGGGAGTCGCCGGGCCTACTCCACCAGTCAGCTTCGGCCGCGGACATTCGTCGACACGGGCCGCTGTCATTCGTCAGCTCGGATCGTTGCCCGATATTGCGTCGTTGTGAGCCTGTTTCGTTGGTCTTGGGGTCAGGAGCGCCGGTCTGGCTAGATCTGGCGTGTGGCGCTCGACGTTAGTGATCGCTCCTGGAAGATGGAGGCCTTTGAACGCCCGCTTGGCGGGGAACTCGGGCTGGCCGCTCAAATGGCGGGCCAGGTCTTCGTCCCGCCAGCGGCTTCATTCAATTGGTCGGTGGGCCGGGCGGGCTTCCGGAGTGATCCTCGGACTTCATGCTTGCTCACGGGAACCGCCCCCGGCGCAGAGTCGGGGACTCGGCTCCTGCTGCTTTGTGGGGCGAAGCGGCCCAGGCTCTTCCGCTGGAGTGGGCCCTCCGCTGGGCCGTAGACAGACCGGGGGATCTCATCGCTCGAGCGTTTTGAACGTCCACCCCCAAACTTTTGAACCTCGCCTGACAGATCGGCTCAAGGGACCAAAAGAGCTGTCATGGAGCGTCGCCATGTTTCACGTGAAACAGGGCGTCGCAATCGTCGAGATGGGGCCGCCGCGATGTGGAGCCGACGAGCGTTCAGATGTTGGGAGGAAGGCGGGAGTCTGTTTCGCGTGAAACAGGGGATCTGCTGGGCTGAGCCCTCGGCTGCTCGTGACATGCGTCGACGCCCCGGCTTGGCGTGGATCTGACTTTGGCGCCGGCCTGGCGTGGACTGGATTGGGGAACCGTCGCCGCAGCACACGCCGCTTGAGGGAGTGCCAGCTACGAGTCGAGCGAGTTCGCCTGCATGACGTCAAGCGCCGGCCGCGAGAACCGGCGAATCTGCGCTCTCGCGCCCTTTGGTCGCCTGATGGCGTACCTCTGAGCCCGCACGATCATCCGAAGCCACAGACGCGGGTTTGGGGGCAGAGAGGTCCGGCGAACTCACCGAATACCTACCAGACCGCCTGAGTCAGGCGCATGAGAAGCTGCTCTGCGTCTATTCGCCCCGACCAAACGAGTTCTCAGGGACAAAGCGAGCGGCTCAGCCGGACAGGTGGACGTTGGCCGCTCCGCTTGAAGATCTCGACCTATCTGCGGCCGGGCTAGACCGTTCTCCCAACCGGCCCACCGAGGTATGGTGTCGTTCCCAGTCGGGAGCGGGTGGTTCGATGTGGCGTACGCAGATGAAGTCGTTCCTTCAGCGTGCCCTCGAAATCGGGGGTTGGGAGGCAGGGACGAGCGGAATGCGGCCGTTCAGGCACCGATTGAGATCGCAGTCAGGGCGATCGAAGGCCGCGAGGCCGTCGACGACGTGCGATGTTGATCCGCGAGAACAGCGTTGCCCTGCGGAGGATATTGGACGCCCGGTGACCGCACGGAAATCCGCTAAGTCCATGCAATTCCCTCCCACTAGTCCATTGGCTTGGGGGATGTTGAGATTGGCGGTCGAAACGCACGGCGTTCGAGTGGTGTGGATGAGTGTTTCGGGATGGTTGGACGCGCTGCTCAAGGTCGCAGCGCCCTACACAGAGGATTCGGTGCTCGCAGTGGGCAAGCAGGCGTACCAAGACGGTTGAGCACCGGAGACGACAGCGTCTCGGTGGAGAGCTGCGCGGGTCGGTCACCCTGAGGAGCACCGAGTTCGCCTGTCTGGGCCCCATCGTGGGGACGGTCTGATCAAGCGAAAAGCCCATCAACGTTTCACGTGAAACGAAGCGCCCATCAACGTTTCACGTGAAACGAAGCAGCTGCGTCACCCTCAAGTGGCCCGAACACGGCACCCTGACGACGTTCTCGGTAGAATTGCAAAATTTGCAAGGCGCGCTGACCCGCGCGATCCCTGCATGGAAGGTGCACGGAAGAGCGAATAGTCAGCCAAAAAGAGTGGCGTGAGCCAGAAAGATAGAAGGACAGAAGGCCCAAAGACAGAAAGAGGGGCGCAGCCGTCGGCTGCGCCCCTCTCACGGTGATCGTCTACTTGACGAGTACCTCAGACCATTCCTTCTCGAAGTACTGCTTCGGCCGGGCACCGATCACGGTTCCCGTGACCTTGCCCTTCTCGAAGAGGTAGACGGCGGGGATCGACGTAATGCCGTACTCGGCTGCGATGTTCGGGTTGTCGTCGACGTTCACCTTCACGACGTCCACCTTGTCCGAGTACTCAACGGAGATGTCGTCAAGGATGGGACCGACCTTGCGACACGGCCCGCACCATTCGGCCCAGAAGTCGACAATGACGGGCTTCTCGGAGAGAAGCACCTCGTCGGTGAACTGGGCGTCGCTGACGTCTCTGGCGTTGCTCATGTCTGCCTTTCCGATCTGTGGTGAGGTGTTTTAGGCCTGCTGGGTCGCGAGGCTACGAGCCTCGATGTCTGCGAGGTAGTGCTCGACGTCGATTGCCGCAACGCAACCGGAACCGGCTGCGGTAATGGCCTGGCGGTACGTGGGGTCAACGACATCGCCGGCGGCGAAGACGCCTGGGACATTGGTGCGGGAAGTGCGCCCTTCGACGGCGATGGTGCCCTCGGGCCTGAGCTCGAGAACACCCTTGACGAGCTCGGTGCGGGGATCGTTGCCGATGGCCACGAAGACACCCGTCACCGCGAGGTGCGACTCGGAGCCGTCGATGGTGTTGCGCAGTGTCAGCCCGGTGACCTTGTTGTCACCGAGGACGTCTGCGACGCCGCTGTTCCAGGCGAAGGAGATCTTCTCGTGGGCGAGGGCGCGGTCGGCCATGATCTTCGAGGCGCGGAGCGAATCACGGCGGTGCACCACCGTGACGGAGCGCGCAAACTTGGTCAGGAAGAGTGCCTCCTCCATGGCCGAGTCGCCACCGCCGATCACTGCGATGTCCTGGTCCTTGAAGAAGAAGCCGTCACAGGTCGCGCACCAGCTCACGCCGTGTCCGGAGAGACGCTTCTCGTTGGGGAGGCCAAGCTCGCGGTAGGCGGAACCGGTCGAGATGATGACGGCGCGCGCGAAGTGCTCTTCGCCATTCGCGAGGACGACCCGCTTCACCTCACCCTCGAGATCGATGGACTCGACATCCTCGAATTCGATCTGCGCGCCGAACTTCGAGGCCTGCTGCTCGAGCTTGTCCATCAGCTCGGGGCCCTGCACACCTTCGGGGAATCCGGGGAAGTTCTCGACCTCCGTCGTGTTCATGAGCTCGCCGCCCGCAGTCACCGAACCGGCAAAAATCAACGGCTTGAGGTTGGCTCGCGCGGTGTAGATGGCTGCGGTGTATCCGGCAGGACCGGATCCGACGACGATGACGTCGCGGATTTCAGTGGCGGTGCTTTCGGCAGTGCTCACGGGCGAATGACCTCTTCTTCTGACGTGCTGGACTCCGTACGTCCACAGCTCACAACATGTCGACCGACGTTGGTATTCCGCCGCGCCGCCTTTCAAGGGTACCCAAGGGTGAGCGCGCCTGCCGGACGTATGAAGAATTCCGCGCTGGCGAGAACGGACTGCTGATGCAGCCACCGGACAATGCCCCGGACAATGCCCCAGACAATGCCTCGAAAGGACGCCGCGAAAGGGCACGAAAAAAAGATCGCCCGGGGCACCAAAGCCCCGGGCGACCCTTCGAACCAAGCGGCAGAACCGCCGTCGTCCGTTCTACTGCACCTTGATCTCCGCGAGCCGCAGGCCGAAGGGGTACTGCGTTTTCGGGGCGGCCAGGCGCGGGAGCGCGGTGATCTGGATGATCACGTACTGCGCCTTGACCGCGGTGGGCAGCGGGAACACCAGCTGGGTCGTGTTGAACGTGTTCGTGCCCACGAGCGTCGCCCCGGCCACGTCAGGCTGAGCGTTCGTGTAGACGCTCACGCTGCCGCCCGTGCCGCCGAGCTGGTCCAACTCGACCGACTTGATGTCGGACACGTCCTTGAGCTTGACCGCGAGGGAGACGCTCTTCGTGAAGCCGCCCCAGTCCTCGCGGGCGAACTCCATGTCGGACCAGTACGTCGCCGGGTTGCCGTCGTAGGTGTTCACGAGCTTCGAATCGAATTGGTCGGCGAACGTGAGCTCCTCGGGGTGGAGGCGGGTCACGGAGTCGATCACCGGGGCGACCACGGGCGCCGGCGGAGGCGACTGGCCAGCGGATTGCGATTGGGACGGCACGTCCGAGTGCGACGTGGTGGCCTTCGGGCTCGCTGCCTGCGGCTGGAACACGCCCCCGAGCGTGGTGAACGCGAAGATGAGCGCGATGATGAGGACGAGCGCGAGGATTCCGCCGACGAGCCACGGCACGGACTTGGGCCGCGTCGATTCGTCGTCTTCCTCGAGGTCATCGTCGCGGTCGAAGATGCGATCGGACGGATCGTTCCAGGTGGTCTGGCGCGCGGCCGCCGGGAATGCCGCGCCGCGGCCTTCGGCGGGACCGCCCGGGGCGGGCTGCCGCGGGGATGCGGCCGTGGCGGGCCCCCCGGCGGAAGGCTCCGGCTGAGCGGACGACGGCGAGGCGGCCGGCCGCTGCTGCGCAGGAGCCGCGTTGGCGGCCTTGGCAGCATCGGACCAAGGCGTGACCTTTGGCGGAGTCGGCGCCTTCCCGGCAGCCGCAGCCGCTGCGGCAGCGGCGGCCGCGATGCCCGCGGCGGTCGCCCGATGGGCGGACTGCGGCGGCGCGGACGGAGGCGGCGGGACCGCGCCCCCGTGGGGCGAGGGCTGCGCGGGTTGAGCACCCGGCTGCCCCTCTTCGCCGGGCTCGTAGTGGATGTACTCGTTGCTGTCGTGCTCGTAGAGCCCGTTATAGGTCTCGGGCTCGCGCGAGCGCGCCTCGCCGAAGATCTCGCTGCCGAGCGTGTCGGTGAAGAACGGCTCGACGTAAGGCGCGTCCTGCGCGACGATGAGGTCGAGGAGGTCCGCGGCGGCCGCGTGGTTGGTGATGAGATAGGTCGCCCCGTGGCTCACGCCCAGATCGAGGACCTGGATGCCGATGGGCCGTTCGCCCGTTGCGACTTCGCGAGCGCTCTGGGCGAGCTGCTCAGAGTTGTTGGGGGCGGAGACGAGGATACTGACGGGGCGGTTCAGGATCTGGTCGACACCGTCGAGGACCAGATCGCCGTCATGCGATTCGACGATCGATGACGTGACTTTGTACCGCCCGCCCAGCACGGTGCCGACGTCGATGGACTGGGACACGGGTACCTCCTTGGAAAGTCTGCCCCGGCCAGCCCGGACATGCCGGGCCCTTTGCTAAGAATTGATCCTAGCGGAAGGCGGCCGCGCGACCCTTGTCGGGCTGATCTGGCGGGCGCCGCGTCACGCGTCGCGGAAGTGGGGATTCCGACCCGGAGGTCCCTGATACGTCCGCCGACCGGGGAGCTTGCCCGGCCCCGGAGCGGTGGCGGGACGCGCGCGGTAGAGGTTCGGATCGAACTGGCCGGAGATGCGCGGGATGATCCCGGTGTCGTCCGAAATCGTCGACGAGATTTCGCGGAGCGCGTAGGGCTCGAGGACTTCGGTGGGTTGGCCTCCGGCGCTGGCGGCAGCCCCGGCGTCGTGCGTCGCCCCGGCAGCGGACGACGGCGCGGGCTCCCCACGCGCCCCGAGGCGCCCCATGATGGGGCGCAGCAGATCGCGGAGCTCGCTCACGCCGAAGATACGGAGAAGGACGAGGTAGACGAGGAGCATCGGGATGCCGATGACGACGATCCCGACGAGCGCGGCGAGGCTCGAACTCCAGATGAACCCGGTCGGCGACAGCCCACCCATGAGCCATACGGCGAGGCCGCCTGCGATCGCCGAACCGAGTGCCGCGTAGCCCATGCGGATGTAGGAGCGTGCCACGGTGATGCCGTCGAGATGGCCGATGCGGCGCCGCAGGTAGGAACCGCTCAGCACGACCGAGAGGACGTTCCCCACCGTGTACAGAATGGCGATGGAGAAGATGATGTACCGCGCGGGGAGGAACTGGATCACGGTGGCCCCGACCACGTTGAGCAGTCCGAGCCACACCTGGATCTTGAACGGCGTCTTCGCGTCCTCGAACGAATAGAACACGCGGGACATCATGAAGTTTGCGCTCAGGAATGGCGTGCTGAGCGCGAGGATGCTGATGGTCTGGGCGAGCATGACGCCGTCCGACGGGCGTCCGCCCGAGAAGAACATGCCGAGCGGTGCGGCGAGGGCGAAGAGGGCCAGGGCGCTGAACACGGTCGCGACCGCCATCGTCCTCAGTCCGCGGGAAAGCGCTATCCGGACGCCATGGCGATCGCCCGCTTGGGAGGCCTGGGTCATGCGGTTGAAGAGGACGGTGGCGAGCGAGAGCGCGATGATCGAGTGCGGCAGGAGGTACAGCTGGCTCGCCATTTCGAGCACGGTATTGCCGGGAATGAACTTCCACGCGGGATCGTCCGGGTTCGCCTCGCGCAGATGTTCGCGCACGGCACCCGGCATCGACGCGACCTTCATGAGGTAGAGGAACGTGAGCTGACCGACGGCGGTGGTGGCGAGCGTCCACGCCCCGATGCGCGCGGCGGCGCCGAGCCCCACGCCCCGCCAGCCGAACTTGGGCCGCAGCCCGAGCCCGAGACGCCCTACTGGCACGAAGAGCATGGCGGTCTGGATCACGACGCCCACCGTGGAGGCGCCCGCGACGAGCAGCGTCTGCGGCGTGCCCCAGTTGTCGAGGGTGTGCTGGTGCGTGTTGTTCGTCCCGAAGACCCAGATGAACATTCCGAGGCCGGCGATGGCCACGATGTTGTTCACGAGCGGCGCCCACATGGCGGGGCCGAAGGCACCGTGCGCGTTGAGCACCTGCGTCAGCAGCGCGTACAGGCCGTAGAAGAAGATCTGTGGCAGGCACCAGTACGCGAAGACCGTGGCGAGGGCGAGCTGGTTCCCGCTGTACCCGGACGTGGTGAGCTGCATGACGATCGGCGCGGCGATGGTCACGATGGCGGTGAGGCCGAACGTGACGATGACACCGAGCGTGAGGAGCCGGCTGATGTAGTCCGCCCCCCGGTCCGGCGCCCCGCTCGCCTTGATGATCTGCGGCACGAGCACCGTGTTGAACACGCCGCCCGCGACGAGCAGGAAGATCAGGTTCGGCAGGTTGTTCGCGTTGACGAACGTGTCAGTCACGGTTGAGCCGAGGCCCAGCGCATAGACAAGGAGCAGCTGGCGCAGGAAGCCGAGCACGCGGGAGAGCAGGGTGCCGACTGCCATGATGGCACTCGACCTGGCCTCCGACGCCCCTCCGGCCTTCGCGGCCATCAGGAAGCCGTCATTTCAGCAGATGCTCCGGGAGCACTTCCCGGGCCAGATCTGCGATGCGGCGCTCGTTCGGGAACGAAAGCCGTCTGGAGAGTTCGGAGATGGGCACCCACGCGACGTCGACGGCCTCCTGATCGGGGTCGTTCTCGATCGTGAGCTCGCCGCCCACGGCTTCCAGAAGATAGTGGTGCACCGTCTTGTGGACGCGGTGACCCGTGACCGTGAACCAGTAGTCGATGCTTCCGAGGGGGGCGAGGATCTGGCCGTCGATCCCGGTCTCCTCGCTGATCTCTCGGATCGCGGCCTTCTCGTTCGATTCCTTTCCCTCCGGATGTCCCTTGGGCAGGCACCACTCCAGCCGGCCGCCGCGGTTGAGCCGCGCGATGATGGCGACCGGCAGATTGGGATCGGATGTGTCCACAATCACGCCGCCGGCCGAGATCTCCTCCACCGTGGGAAGCGCATGAATGTAGGCCTGACCGGCCGGCGCGACGTGCGGCCCGATCGCAGACGGCAGGGGCGCACTCCTCCTCTTCTGAGGATCGCTCGGCAACGGGATGACCATGCAGTCCACTCTAACCAGAAGGCTCTCGCAATGGTTGGCGCTCGTCAGGGGTGCTCGGGCTGCGCCGCGGATCTGCCAAGCTTTAAGCACTATGGCAGAACAGAACGAACAGGACCCGCAGACGCCGGTGGTCGGGCCACCGACCGTGCCCTTCAGTGTCGAACCCGTGGTGCTCGAACTGGGTCGCCGGTTCGTCGATGCGGGCTTCGAGGTGTCTCTGGTCGGCGGGCCCGTGCGCGATCTCTTCCTGGGCCGCCGCTCGCCGGATCTGGACTTCACCACGAACGCGAGCCCTGATGAGACGCTCGCCGTCATCAAGGGCTGGGCGGACGCGCACTGGGAGATCGGCCGCGAGTTCGGCACGATCGGGCTGCGCAAGGACGGTTTCCAGCTCGAGGTCACGACGTACCGCGCCGAGGCCTACGATCCCGAGTCGCGCAAGCCGATCGTGGCGTTCGGCTCCACCCTCGAGGGAGACCTCGAGCGGCGCGACTTCAGCATGAACGCGATGGCTCTGCGGCTTCCGGGCCTGGAACTCGTGGATCCCTTCGGGGGGGTCCGCGATCTGCACGCGGGCATCCTGCGCACGCCCGGCGCCCCGGAGGACTCGTTCTCGGACGATCCGCTCCGCATGATGCGCGCGGCCCGCTTCGCCTCCCAGCTCAAGGTCGACGTGGCGCCAGAGGTCAGGGAAGCCATGGCGGCGATGGCGGGGCGGCTCTCGATCGTCTCGTCCGAGCGGATCCGGGACGAGCTCATCAAGCTCATCAACGGCGCCGCGCCCCGCGTCGGCGTCGACCTCCTCGTGGAGAGCGGGATCGCTGACGTCATGCTCCCGGAGGTGAGCGCGCTTCGCCTCGAGGTTGATGAGCATCACCGGCACAAGGACGTCTACCAGCACTCCCTGACGGTGCTCGATCAGGCTGTGGCCCTCGAGACAGGCCCGGACGGACCCGTTCCGGCACCCGACTTCGTGCTGCGGTTCGCGGCCCTCGTGCACGACATCGGCAAGCCCGCGACGCGCCGGTTCGAACAAGGCGGGGCCGTGAGCTTCCGCCACCATGACGTGGTCGGCGCGAAGCTCGTCAAGAAGCGCATGCGCGAGCTGCGGTTCGACAACGAGACCATCAAGTCGGTGGCGCGGCTCGTCGAGCTGCACATGCGCTTCTATGGATACGGCGACGCGGGGTGGACCGACTCAGCCGTGCGCCGCTACGTCACCGACGCCGGCCCCCTCCTCGAACGCCTGCATCGCCTGACCCGCTCCGACGTGACAACGCGGAACCAGCGCAAGGCCGAGCGCCTCTCCTTCGCGTACGACGACCTCGAGAGCCGCATCGCCGAACTCGCCGAGCAGGAGGAGCTCGCGGCCATCCGCCCGGACCTCGACGGACAGCAGATCATGGCCGCCCTCGGCATCGGGCCGAGCCCTCTTGTGGGCCGTGCGTACAAGTTCCTGCTCGACGAGCGCATGGAGCACGGGCCGGTCACAGAGGATGCGGCGCGCGCGAAGCTGCTTGAATGGTGGGCGGCGCAGCCCGAGTACGACGACGGCGCAGGCGCAGACACACAGGCATCGGCAGAAACGGGAGATGGCCAATGAGCGCGGAGGAATTCGGACTGCCGAGGCTGTGGCTGCTGCGGCACGGGGAAACCGAGTGGTCCAAGAGCGGACAGTACACCGGACTCACCGACCTCCCGCTCACCGCGGAGGGCGAGCAGCAGGCCCGTCAGGCCAAGGCAGCCCTCGACGGGGTCGACTTCGGGCTCGTGCTCACGTCGCCGCTCCAGCGCGCCCGGAGGACGGCGGAGCTGGCTGGCTTCCCCGAGGCGCAGCTTGAGCCGGACGCCGTCGAATGGGACTACGGCGACTACGAGGGCATCAAGTCTTCGGACATCCGCAAGGAGAATCCCGATTACCTCATCTGGACGCACGGGGTCCCGAACGGCGAGACCCTCGACCAGGTTGCAGCGCGTGCCGACCGCGTGGTCCAGCGCGCGCTGAGCGCGGGCGTTCCCCATGTCCTCGTGGTGGCCCACGGACATTTCTGCCGCATCATCACGGCGCGTTGGCTTGAACTCGCGCCGATCGAGGGACGGCATTTCATTCTCGGCACCGCAAAAGTGTGCCGCCTCGGCTGGGACAAGAAGACCCCGGCCGTCGAGGCTTGGGGCCTCTGAGACAAAATTCAGGAAATTCCTTCTCACCGCTTGCCTTTTCTCCGTCGGGTGGGCTAACTTTATTTTTGTGCCCCGAGGAGTCCCCTCGAAGCGGCCCCAGAAGTTCATTTGGCAGCAGAGGAGGTTGGACCCACGATGATCACCCAGGTTCTGTACCGCGGTTGGATTGCCACCACGGCGCGCGGAGTCCGCGGCCTGCTGCCGATGTTTAGCGCCGTGCGCGCGTAGGCATTCTGCGGCTTGCTGACCCGGCTTGACGGGTTGGCGGTCGACGGTCTCACGCCTCATCCATTCGGGTAGCCCGAGCGTCCCCGCGCCTTCGCGTGCGAGCGGACTCGAGTGCTCCCGCTTTCCGGAATCACACTTTTTGCATTCCGGCATTCCCGATGCCTTTTAGGCTTTTGTGTGCACGCATTCGGTGCGCCGTGAGCTGATCAACGCGCCGGAAATCTCGCATTTCGCATTCCCTCATTCACCGCGCCCTCTCGCGCGGCAATTTGTCACGCCCTCAGGAGCACTCGTGTCCTCATTGAGCCAGTCGTCGCCCCTACTCGAACTAAGCGGCGAAACGCCCCTATCCGAAGCCGGCCACGCGCCGTCGTCCGTCGATTCCGAACCGCAGGAGGTGAGTACCGTGATCCAGCGGGTCCTGCGCGCCTTCGCCACCGATGTCGACGCCGAGCGCATTGAGGCGCACCGCGAAGCCGTCCGGCGCGAAGTCGACCTGACCAATCCCATGCGGTAAATGCTGGTCTGCGCCGCGGGTCTCGTGAAGAATCGACTCCGTGTGCACGCGCGGTGCACCAGGAAGGGATTCATGCGCAGGAAAATCGTAGCCGCCGTTGCGGCTCTCGCCGCCGCCTTCGGGCTGGCGCTCTCGGCAGCGCCAGCCCAGGCGAGCACGGGCGGTGAGCCCGATGGCAGCACCCATGCGGGCGTGGCGATCATCGTGTACTACACACCCCAGGGTCGATTCCGCTGCTCGGGCGCACTCGTCTCTCCGACCGTTCTTCTGACCGCCGCTCACTGCACAGACGGTGCGCTCGGAAAGACGCTTGTTTCGTTCGATTCCACGATCGCCGAGCGGCCGCCGTCGGGCTTCCCGGCAGCGGCCAACCCGAGCGTGGGCTACACGTCGGCGGATCTGGCGGGGAAGATCTCGGGCACCGCGCACACGGACCCCGACTTCTCCCACTTCACCGATGAGAACAACTGGAACGACGTCGGCGTGATCGTCCTCGATTCGCCGGTCTCGCTGCCCACCTACTCGCTGGCTGCCGCCGGGACGCTCGACGCGCTCGCGCCAGGCGACGTTCCCAAGACCCGCGTCACGGCGGTGGGCTACGGAACGGAGCTCGCGAAGCCGGCCACCGGCCCGCAGCGCCGAGTCCCTGTCACGTACCCGCTCATCCGCCGCTCGGTGGACTTGCGCGCGCAGCAGGTTGGCCCGCAGATCCTGACCACCCACGCCAACGTGAACCCGGGCGCGGGCACGGGCGGGATCTGCTCCGGTGATTCCGGCGGACCCGCGTTCCTCGGCGACACGATCGTGGCGCTCACGAGCTTCGGCCGCTCCAACTGCCTCGCGCTCGACGGCCTCCAGCGCGTCGACCTCGCGCCGGTCCAGTCGTGGCTGGCAGGGTTCGGCGTCGTTTCCTAGCTGACGGGCTGAGGGGTGCCGCTTCCGCCAGACGGCGGGCGGCACCCTCAGGCGTGAGGGGCCGGCCGGTATGCTCTGAGCCATGGAACCCACCGCGGACGACGGCGGGCGCGGGCCGCGCGCTGTCATCTCGCCGAGCCGCAACGATCCCCTCGTGCACACGCTCAGCGAGGGGCTGGGCGGCCCGCTCGGCTCGCATGCCGCGCCTGGCTCCGTGCGGGGGGTCTTCTGGAGGCCCGAGCTCATTCTCCTGATCCTGACCGTCGTGGCGGCGATCGCCGGGGTGCTCATCAAGGGCTACTGCAGGGTGAACGGCTGGACCTCGCCGAGCGAGTTCTACGCGACGTGCTACTCCGACTTCCCGACGCTGTTCAAGGAGCGGGGCCTCGCCGATGGCGTCCTCCCGCTGTTCTCCCACGGGACGCTTTTCGAGTACCCCGTCCTCACGTCGCTCATCGCGGGCCTCACCGCCCTCGTGATTCCGGGCACGGGCGCGACTGAGGCGCGGGCCACCGAGTACTTCGACCTCAATGCGGTCCTGGTCGCGATCATGTGGATGGTCGCGGTCATCGCGACTGCCCGCGCCAACCGCCGCCGTCCGTGGGACGCCGCCCTCGTGGCCATCGCGCCCGGGGTGATCCTCTCGGGCTTCATCAACTGGGACCTCTGGGCCGTCGCGCTCCTTTCGCTCGGGCTGCTTGCCTTCGCACGGAACCGGCCCGTTCTGGCGGGCGTCGCGATCGGCCTGGGCGCGGCGACCAAGTTCTACCCCGCGCTCGTGCTCGGCGTGTTCGTCGTGCTCGCGCTGCGGACGGGGCGCTGGCGCCAGACGGTGGCGACCGTCGGCGCGGCCCTCGCGGCGTGGGCCGCCGTCAACCTCCCGGCGATGGTGAGCGACCCGCGAGGCTGGGCGTTCTTCTTCCAGTATTCGGCCAATCGGGACCCGGGCTTCTCCTCCGCCTACTACGCGTGGAACCTCGTGGCCGATCGGCTCCAGTTCGGGAAGATTTCCGCGCCGGCGGCCAACGCCCTGTTCATCGTGGCATTCGGGCTGTGCTGCCTCGCGATCGCGGTCATGGCGCTGCACGCCCCGCGCCGCCCGCGCGTCGCCCAGCTCGCGTTCCTGGTCGTGGCCGCGTTCGTGCTCACGGGCAAGGTCTACTCGCCCCAGTACGTCGTGTGGCTGATTCCGCTCTTCGCGCTCGCGCGGCCGCGCTGGCGGGACTTCCTGATCTGGATGGCTGCCGAGTCGCTACACTGGGTCGCTGTCTGGATGTACATCGGATGGAGCACGAGCAACGGGCCTGTTCAGAACAACATCGACTCGCCCTACTACGCGTTCGCAGTCCTCCTCCATATGGCCGTCCTGACGTACCTCTGCGTGCATGTCATTTCGGACATATACGATTCGTCCGGCGATCCCGTGCGCCGAAGCCACCAGGACGACCCTCAAGGTGGCGCGTTCGACGGCGCACCGGATGCGTTCACCCTCAACCCAAGCCGCCTTCGAAAGGACACCCCTTCATGGCCAAGTACCTCGTCACCTACAGCGGAATGGACCACCCCACACCAGAGATGATGGAGGCCGGCCGCGCGGCGTTCGGCGCGTGGCTGGAGTCGGTGCGGGACTCTGTCCCGGAACCCGGAGCGCCTGTCAACTTCGTGGGCCAGGTCTCGGAGGGTGAACCGGCTCCGGTGACCGACTTCTCCGGCTACTCGATTATCGAGGCTGACTCCGTCGAGGCTGTCCGCGAGATCCTCGCCACGCATCCGTTCATTGCCCGCGGGGGCACGCTCCAGATCAACGCCTGCCTCTGAGCGAGCCACGCGTGCCGGGCCGCCTCTTCGGCCTGAGCGAGATCGGGGCCGGGCTCCCTTTCGCCCAGGCGATTCCTGAGCTGGAGGCGGCCATCGAGCACGCAGGCGGGGCGGGCGCCGTCGTCGTCCAGGCTCCTCCGGGGACTGGCAAGACGACGCTCGTCCCGCCTCTCGTGTCCAATCTCGCAAGGGGCCTGGCTGCGGAAGGCGGCGGGCCGGCGTCCCGCGTCGTCGTCACCCAACCGCGCCGCGTTGCTGCCAGGGCAGCGGCCAGACGCCTCGCAGCGCTCGACGGCAGCGAGCTCGGTGGCAGGGTCGGCTATACGGTCCGCGGCGATCGTCGGGCCGGGCGCGAGACGATCGTCGAGTTCGTGACGCCGGGGATCATGCTCCGCAGGCTGCTCGCGGACGCGGCCCTCGAGGGGACCTCGGCGGTCATCCTCGACGAAGTCCACGAGCGCGCCCTTGAGACGGACCTCGCGCTGGGAATGCTCGCCGAGGTCCGGCAGCTGCGCGGCGACCTGACGCTCGTGGCGATGTCGGCGACGCTCGATGCCCCGCGATTCGCCGCCCTCCTCCCCGACGACGGCGGCCGCCCGGCCCCCGTGGTGAGTGCGGCCTCCGCGCAGTACGCCCTCGAGGTGACCTGGGCGCCGTCGTCCGCTCCGAGGCTCGACGAGCGCGGAGTGACGCGCGCGTTCCTCGACCACGTCGCCGACACAGCGGCCGCCGAGCACGGAGCCGCGCTGGCGGCCGGCTGCGACGTCGATGCGCTCGTGTTCGTGCCGGGCGCCCGGGAGGTCCGGGACGTCGCGGATCGGCTCCGCTCGGCGCTCGGTGGAACGGCCGAGGTGCTCGAGCTCCATGGCCAGGCGGATCCGGCGAGCCAGGACCGCGCGGTCTCGGGGCGCGGAGCCGGTGAGCGGCCGCGTCTCGTCGTGTCCACTGACCTCGCGGAATCCTCGCTCACGGTGCCCGGCGTGCGGCTCGTCATCGACTCCGGCCTCGCCCGCGAGCCCAGGCGAGATGCGAGCCGTGGGATGTCGGGGCTCGTGACGGTCTCGTGTTCGCGCGCGTCCGCGGAGCAGCGCGCGGGCCGCGCGGCCCGGCAGGGGCCGGGACGTGTGGTGCGGTGCTACGACGAGCGTGCCTATGCCGCCGCGCCGGCGCACGCCACGCCGGAGATCGTGACGGCCGACCTCACGGAGGCCGCGTTGCTTCTTGCCTGCTGGGGCGCACCGGGAGGGCGCGGCCTCGCGCTTCCGGACGCGCCGCCGTCGGCCGCCCTCGCCGATGCCGTGGCGACGCTCGAGGCGCTCGGGGCCGTCGACAGCGAGGGGCTCGCGAGCGGGCTCGGCCGAACCCTCGCGCGAATACCGGCCCACCCGCGCCTCGGACGGGCACTGCTCGAGGGCGCGCAAGTCGTGGGAGACCGCCGCGCCGCTGAAGTCGTGGCGCTCGTGGCCCGCGAGGCGCGCGCCCCCGGCGCCGACCTCGGGAGGCTCCTGGCCTCGGTGCGCAGCGGGCGGGATCCTGCCGCGCGCGCCTGGGCGGACGAGGCCGCACGCTTCGAGCGGCTCGCGCGGGAGGCCCGGCAGCAGCGACCGGCTTCGGCTCGTCCAGCGACGGACCCGCCGCCGCCGGCGTTCGCGGACGACGCCGAGCGGGCTGGCTTCGTCGTCGCCCTCGCGTTCCCCTCCTTCGTGGCGCGGCGGGTCCCTGGACCCGACGAGCGCTACCTGCTCGCCTCGGGAACCCGTGCGGCACTCCCCGCCAGGAGCCCGCTCGCCGGTCACGAGTGGCTCGCGGTCGCCGACGCGGCCCGGTCGCAGGGGCGCGAAGCCGCGGGCACGGGTGCCGTGATCCGCGCGGCCGCGCCGATGAGCCAAGCCGCGGCGGAGTTCGCGGCGAGCCATCTCCTGGTCGACGAGGTCGACGCGAGCTTCACGGACGGCCGCGTCTCAGCGCGGCGCGAGCGCCGGCTCGGGGCGATCGTCCTCGCGTCGACGCCCGTGCGACCCACTCCCGCGGAGGGGCGGGTCGCCGTCACCCGCGCCCTCGCGGCGGACGGCTTGGGTCTGATCGGCTGGTCGCCTCAGGCGGACGCGCTGCGGCGCCGCCTCGCGCTCGTGCGCCGAGAGCTCAGCGAGCCGTGGCCGGACGTCTCCGATGCTGGGCTCGTGGCGCGCCTCGGCGAATGGCTCGGCCCCGAGCTCGAGGCCCTGGCAGGCGGCGCGTCCGTGCGCGGCATCGATCTGCTGGAGCCGCTGCGGCGCCTCCTGCCGTGGCCGGAGGCGTCGCGGCTCGGGGCGCTCGTTCCGGAACGGCTCGCGGTGCCGAGCGGCAATCACATGCGGATCGACTACCCGCCCGTGGAGGACGGGGCAACGGACGACGGCGGGCGGCCGGTTGTCGCGGTCAAGCTTCAGGAGTGCTTCGGCTGG
This sequence comes from Sinomonas albida, assembly GCF_004919045.1. Lineage (GTDB taxonomy): Bacteria > Actinomycetota > Actinomycetes > Actinomycetales > Micrococcaceae > Sinomonas > Sinomonas albida. The sequence continues at coordinate 58,407 of NZ_SWDW01000011.1, read as the reverse complement.
GCGGAGACGCCCCGTCTCGTGGACGGGCGCGTGCCCGTCCTGTTCCATCTGCTTTCGCCGGCCGGGCGGCCGCTCGCGGTCACCGACGATCTTGCGTCCTTCTGGTCGGGTCCGTACGCGCAGGTGCGGGCCGAGATGCGCGGACGCTACCCCAAGCACCCCTGGCCCGAGGACCCTTGGACGGCTGTCGCGACGGCACAGACGAAGCGACGGCTTGAGGGGCGATAGGTCACGCCTGGACGGGGTGCCCCAGCGCCGTGAGGTAGCGCGCGATCGCGTCTTCCGCGCTTGGCACGGTGCCGAACACCTCGCGCTGGCGCGTCGTGTCGGCCACGTAGCGTCCGGTGGCGAACCACTCCATCATCGAGCTCATGTCCCGTGCCATGGGCATGACGCCGCCCAGCAGGCGGCCCGCCGTGCTCACGACGACGCCCGGGATCGACCGCACTCCGATGTGCCGGCCGAGGAGCCGGCTCGCGATGTCCGCGATGTCGCGCAGGCTGACCGGACGGTCCCAGCCGATGTCGATGCGCGCGCCCGGCGCGGTATCGACGTCGACGGCCGCCGCGAGGAACGCGGCGAGATCGGCCGTGAGCACGAACGTGAGCGGGACGTCGACGGAGCCGAACCATGAGAGGCGTCCCTTGTCGAACGGGTCGCCGCCGAACCTGGCGAGCTGGTCGAGGAACGCGCCCGGCCGCAGGGCGACGAACGGCACGCCCTTTTCTTCGAGCCGGTCCTCCATGAGCTTCTTGTGCCAGAAGTGGGGGACATCCGGCGCGAGGTCGCAGGTCAGGATGCTCGTGAGCACGAAGCGCCGGACGCCGGCACGGGCCGCGGCGTCCGCGAGGTTGCGGTTGCCCACGATGTCGATCTCCTCGGTGTCTCCCTTGCTATGCCGCGTGTAGCCCGCTGCCGTCGTGACCACCGCGTCGACGCCCTCGAGGGCGCCGTCGAGCGATTTCGGATCCATGAGGTCGCCCCTCGCGACGGTCGCTCCCTTCGCCTCCAGTCCGGAGGCGTCGGACGCCGGCCGCACGAGGGCGCGCACGCCCTTGCCGCGGGACGAGAGCGCGCCCACGACCTGGCCGCCGAGCCACCCCGTTCCGCCGACCACCAGGACCGGTCCGTTGTTCATGTCTCCTCCTTGCGTCGAAGAACTTCTTGAACGGCACCCCGCCTCCCATCCGCCGGACGGGCAAGGGTGGCTGGGACACTCTCAAGCTTGCGCCGCACAATGGACCCATGGCTACCGTACTTGTGACCGGCGGCACAGGCTTTGTCGGCGCCAACACGATCGCCCAGGCCCTCGAGGCCGGCCACGCGGTGAGGACCACGCTCCGTTCGTCGGCGCGGCAGCCCGACGTGGCCCGCATGCTCGCCGCTGCCGGGGCGCCGCGCAGCGACTCGGTCGCCTTCGTTCAGGCGGATCTGACCTCCGACGCCGGGTGGGCGGAGGCGGTCGACGGCGCGGATTACGTTCTGCACGTCGCCTCACCCTTCCCGACCCGCCAGCCGAAGGACCCCGACGAGCTCATCGTCCCAGCCCGCGACGGCGCGCTGCGCGTGCTCCGTGCGGCGCGGATGGCCGGCGTGCGGCGCGTGGTCCTCACGTCCTCGTTCGCCGCCGTCGGCTACGGACACCCGGACGGCCAGCACGTCTTCGACGAGACCGACTGGACAGATCCGACCGCGCCGGGCATCACGCCCTACGTGAAGTCGAAGACGATCGCGGAGCGGGCCGCGTGGGACTTCGTCGAGCGCGAGGGCGGTGGGCTCGAGCTCGCCGTCGTCAACCCGGTGGGGATCCTCGGGCCGGTGCTCGGCCCGGACCTCTCGAGCTCGATCCGGATCATCTCGACGCTGCTGAGCGGGCAGCTCCCGGCGGCCCCGCCGATGTGGATGAACGTCGTGGACGTGCGGGACGTCGCGGACCTCCACCTCCGGGCCATGACGGACCCGGGCGCGGCCCGCCAGCGCTTCATCGCGGTCGCGGGGGATCCGATCTCGTTCCACGAGATCGCGCTCGCACTCCGGTCGGCCCTCGGGGCGCGGGCCTCGAAGGTGACCACCCGCACGGCGCCCGCGTGGGTGTTCAAGGCGCTCGGCGTCGTCGTCCCTCCGGTCCGGGAGATCTCGCCGCAGCTCAACATCATCCGTGCGGCCAGCAATGAGAAGGCGCGCAGAGTCCTTCGGTGGGAGCCGCGCTCGAACGAGGAAGCCGCCGTCGCCTGCGCGGAGAGCCTCCTGGGACAGGCGATCGTCCGTCCCTGACCGCCCGCTCGACGAGGAGCTCACCATGAACCGCCCGAATCTGCTTTTCGTGCTCTCCGACGATCACGCCGCGCACGCCATCTCGGCCTACGGGAGCCGGCTGAACTCGACGCCGGCGATCGACCGGATCGGCCGGGAGGGGGCTCTCCTGGGGTCTGTGTTCTGCACGAACTCGATCTGCAGCCCCTCGCGCGCCACCATCCTCACCGGGACCTACAGCCACGTCAACGGCGTGCCCGGCATCTTCGCCGAGTTCGACTATCGCGTGCCCACGTTCATCGACGCTCTCCACGACTCCGGCTACGCGACCGCCCTGTTCGGGAAGTGGCACCTTGGGGAGTCTGCGGGAGCCCGCCCACGGAGCTTCGACGAGTGGCTCGTCTTCCCGGGCCAGGGCGAGTACGTGGACCCCGTCATGGTGGGGCCGGAGGGCGAGCGGCGGCTGGCCGGCTACGCGACAGACCTCGTGACCGATCTGGCCCTCGACTGGCTCATCAACCGGGACCCCGAGCGCCCGTTCGCGCTCATGGTGCACCACAAGGCGCCGCACCGGCCATGGATCCCGGACGAGCGCCACCGGGACCTGTTCCCGCTCGGCTCGATCCCCGAACCGGAGACGTTCGACGACGACCATGCGGCTCTGTCTTCAAGCGTGCGGTCCGTGCGCATGAGCATCGCGGACGATCTCACCGAGGAGGACATCAAGGAGCCCCTCCCGCCCGAGCTCGAGGGGCCCGAACACACCGCCGAGAGGGCCCGCTGGAAGTACCAGCGGTACATGCGGGACTATCTGCAGTGCGTCGCGTCCATCGACGACGGCGTGGGCCGCCTCCTCGAGTACCTCGACGCGCAGGGGCTCGCCGAGGACACCATCGTGGCCTACTCGTCGGATCAGGGGTTCTTCCTCGGCGACCACGGCTGGTTCGACAAGCGGCTCATGTTCGAGCAGTCCCTCCAGATGCCGCTCCTGCTGCGCTGGCCGGCGGAGATCCCCGCGGGCAGCCGCTGGGACGCGATCGTCACGAATGCGGACTTCGCCGCGACGTTCCTGGACCTCTGCGGTCTTGATCCGGCCTCCGCCCTCCCCACGTCGCAGGGCCGCTCGTTCCGCCCGATCCTGCGCGGGGAGACGCCGGCGGACTGGCCGGAGTCGATGTACTACCGCTACTGGGAGCACCGCGACCCGAGCCATCACGTGCCGGCCCATTATGGCGTCCGCACGCGGACCAACAAGCTCATCCACTACTACGGGGACGGGCTGGGCGTTCCGGGTTCCTCTCCGGAGAGGGACGTCGAAGAGTGGGAGCTGTTCGACCTGGAGACGGATCCGCACGAGCTGAGGAACGTCATCGCGGACCCGGCGTACGCCTCCGTGCTCGCCGAGCTGCGGGACGAGCTGGCCAGGCTCCAGGAGTTCTACGGGGACCGGCCGTATGAGGGGCCGCAGACCGCGCATCCGGACTGGGGATCTGACCAGCGGGGGCTCTGACTGCCCCCGTACGATGGCCCAGTGAGCTCCTCGCCCAGCCTTCAGTGCCGCCCAGCGACCTCCGACGACTGGCCCCGTATCCGTGACATCTACGCCGCCGGGATCCGAGCGGGTGATGCGACCTTCGAATCGGCACCGCCGGAATCGTGGGAGGAGTTCGCGGCCTCGAAGGTCTTCGTGATCGTCTGCGAGGACGAACTCGGGGTTCTCGGTTGGGCCAGCGCGGCCCGGGCCTCCCGGCGGGCCGTCTACCGCGGCGTCGTCGAGCACTCCGTGTACGTCGATCCGGGTGCCGCGGGGCGTGGGGTCGGAAGCGCGCTCATGGCCGGGCTGCTCGACGCGGCGGAGCGCGAGGGGATCTGGACCGTCCAGGCCACGGTCTTTCCCGAGAATGTGGCGAGCCTTGGGCTGCACCGCAAGTTCGGATTCCGCGAGGTGGGCCGCCGCGAGCGAATCGCCCTCATGCCGCACGGCCCGCTCGGCGGGACCTGGCGCGACACAGTGCTGCTTGAGCGGCGGTTAGGCCATCGATCGGAATAATTTTCGGACGCCCCTTATCGCCCGCGCGCGCGAGTGCGTAGGCTGAGCCAGTGGGGAATCTGCGCACTCTGTCTCTCGCCTTGTCTGTCGCCGTGGTGGGCGTTGCCCTGACCTCTTGCGACAACGGCTCCCAGGCCGCCGCCAAGGCGGCCGCCGACCAGGTATCCAAGGCGATCTCGGCCCTCGACGTCTCCCAGGCGCCCCTGAGCGGCACCGATCCGTCGGCGGCCCAGACGCGCCTCAAGGCGATCGTCGAGGGCCTCGGCGACGTCAAGCCGACGGTTTCGGCCGGTCAGGCCAACACCTCGAACGGCACCACCACGGTGCCGTTCGATTTTCGTTGGCAGCTTTCCGGCCGCGACTGGCACTACACCACGACGGCGCGGCTCGCCCAGAACGGAGACAAGTGGACCGTCGAGTGGTCCCCGGAGCTCCTGGCGCCCGGTCTCCAGCCCGGCGAGGTGCTCGTCGCGCAGACCAAGGCCCCGGCGCGCGCGGACATCCTCGGGGCCGGCGACGCGAAGCTCATCACCGAGCGGCCCGTCCTCCGCGTGGGAATCGACAAGACGAAGGTCGTCGCGAAGGACCAAGACGCGTCCGCCCGCGCGCTCGCGACGCTCGTAGGCCTCGATCCGGCCGACTACGCGAAGCAGGTCGCGTCCGCGGGCTCCCAGGCCTTCGTCGAGGCGATCGTGCTCCGCGACGTTCCCGGGCGCACCCCGACGGACGAGCAGGTAACCGCCATCAGCGGCGCCGTCCTGCTTCCGGATACCCTCCCGCTCGCGCCGACCCGCACCTTCGCGCGCGCAGTGCTCGGAACGGTGGGACAGGCCACCGCGGAGCAGATTCAGAAGTCGAAGGGCGAACTCGAGGCGGGCGACGAGACGGGTACGGGCGGCCTCGAGGAACAGTACGACGACGAACTCCGCGGCCAGGCCGGCGTCACGGTGTACGCGGTCGCCTCGCCCGACGCCGGCGGACCCTCGGGCTCGCCGAGCGCCAGCTCCACCGCAAGCGCGAACCCCACGCCGAGTGCGAAGCCGTCGGCGTCGCCGTCCGCGGCTCCGAAGCGCCAGCTGTTCACTGCCGCCCCGGCAGCGGGAAATCCGCTCCGGACCACGCTCGACCCGCGCCTCCAGCAGATCGCCGACGACGCGCTCGCGAAGATCGGACCGGCGTCGGCGATCGTCGCGATCCGGCCCTCGGACGGCTCCGTGCTCGCGGCGGCGAGCGGCCCCGGAAGCAACGGCTACAACACGGCCATGCTCGGCCAGTACGCGCCGGGGTCCATCTTCAAGACGATCGATTCGCTCGCCCTCTTCCGCACCGGTGCCATGCCCGACCTCCCGGTGGAGTGCACGCCCAGCCTCACGGTGGACGGCAAGACGTTCCAGAACGCCACGGGCTATCCGACCGCGCACCTCGGCACCATTCCGCTGCGGGACGCGTACGCGCACTCGTGCAACACCGCGTTCATCTCGCAGCGCGACAAGGTCACCCAGGAGCAGCTCCAGTCGACCGCGACCTCACTCGGCATCGGCCTGAACCCAGGCCTCCTCGGGGCCCCCGGCTTCCTGGGCTCGGTGCCCGCCGACGCGACGAGCACCGAGCACGCCGCGTCGATGATCGGCCAGGGCAAGATCCTGTTCTCCCCGCTCGCCGCAGCGGTCATGGCGGCCTCGGTCGAGAAGGGCGGCGTCGTCTCGCCGCGGCTCGTGCTGAGTGTGGGCGAGAAGGACCAGCCCTCGGCAACCGGCTCGCCGGCGGCGACTGCGTCGGCCTCCGCCTCGGGTTCGCCGAGCGCTTCGGCGTCCGCGTCCGCGTCGCAGCCTGCGCTGGCCGTCGCGAAGCCGGTCACGGCGGCCGAGGCGGGCACGCTGCGCGATCTCATGCGCGGGGTCGTCACGAGCGGGCACGCGGGCTTCCTCCTGTCCGTCCCGGGCGCGCCCGTGGGGGCCAAGACGGGAACCGCCGAGTTCGGCAGCGACAACCCGCCCAAGACCCACGCGTGGATCATCGGGGTCCAGGGCGATCTCGCGGTAGCGGTCTTCGTCGACGAGGGCGGCCTCGGCGCGACGATCTCGGGCCCGATCCTCACCGACTTCCTCACGAAGGCCGCCCAGTGAGCTTCCAAGGCGACGCGTCCACAACCGCCGCCTCGGCACCTGCGGCGGACCGCGCCGTCGTCCGTCGCGCCGCCATCGCGACGTTCATCATCTTCGGGACGAACGGCTTCATCTTTGCGAGCTGGGCCGCGCGCATCCCCGCCGTCACCCAGACCCTCGACCTCACGACCGGCGAGATGGGCCTCATCCTGCTCATCGGTGCGATCGGATCCCTGTGTGCGATGCCGCTCGTCGGCCCCACCGCAGGGCGGATCGGGATCGTGCGCACGGTGCGGCTCGGCGGGCTGCTCGCCGTGATCGCGGGCGGATTGATCGCGACGGCCCTCGTGCTGCATTCGGTGGTCGTCGTAGCGGCTGGCCTTGCGCTGTTCGGCGTCGGGATCGCCTTCTGGGATGTGGGGCAGAACATCGCCGGCGCGGACGTGGAACATCGTCTGGGCCGCACGATCATGCCGCAGTTCCACGCGGGCTTCAGCGGCGGTGCGGTGATCGGCGCGCTGGTCGGTGCGGCACTCAGCGCGGCCGGCGTCCCACTTCCCGTGCACCTCGCGGCCATCATGGTTGCCGTCCTGTTGATCATGGTGCTCGTCCCGCGGCACTTCCTGCCGCTTACCACGCACGACGCGCCTGCCCCAGCCCAGGCCGCGGACGACGGCGCGTCCCCGGCTCCCGCGCCCCAAGGGCCGGGCGGGGCACGCGCCGCGTGGACGGACCGGCGCACGCTGCTCATCGGCGTCGTCGTCCTCGGGGCGACGCTGACCGAGGGAGCCGGCAACGACTGGATCTCGAAGGGCGTCGTGGACGGCCTGCACGCGAGCGAGTCTGCGGGGGCCGGGCTCTTCGCCGTGTTCGTGGGCGCGATGACCGTTGCGCGGTGGTTCGGAGGTCGGATCATCGACCGGCTGGGACGCGTGATGGCCCTCCGTCTGAGCATGGTCTCGGCCCTCATCGGGCTCGCCGTGTATTCCCTCTCGGGCATCTATTGGATCTCCGGCGTCGGCGCGCTCCTGTGGGGGCTCGGCGCGGCGCTCGCGTTCCCCATGGGAATGTCGGCGGCGTCCGACGATCCTCGGCACGCGGCCTCCCGCGTCTCGGTCGTCGCGACCATCGGGTACATCGCGTTCCTTGCGGGACCGCCGTTCCTCGGGTTCCTCGGCGACCAGGTGGGGCTGCGGCCCGCGCTCCTCGCGATCCTCGTGCCGATCGCCGTCGCGCTCATCCTGGCGGGCGCCACCCGTAAGGAATCCGCTTAAACGACCGTCCCCATCGGCTCGGGGAGCCGATGGGGACGGTCGATCTGCGGAAGGGTCAGAACCCGCCGGTGCCGTTCGGGGTGCCGAGGCCGGTCGGGCCGTCCCAGCCGGTTCCTGCGGTGCACCACTGCGACGTCGGGCACGTTCCGTTGTTCCCGGACGTGACGTCGAAGAAGCTGCTCGAGTGACCGTACGGGAGCGAGTTCGCGTACGTACCGGTCGCCGCGGAGCCGGTGTTGCCGTTGAGGGCATATACCGAGGCGATGATCGGCGAGGCCTCACTCGTGCCGCCGAACTGGCCCCACGTCGAACTGTTGCTCGCGGTCGGGTAGTAGACAGCCAGGCCGCCGTTGTTCGGATCCGAGGCAGCCGAGACGTCGTTCATCGCGCGACCGGCGCAGCCGGTGTTGTACGAGGACGCAGCCGGAAGCGCCGCGTTGAGGCTAGAGCAGCCCGAGCCGGTGCCCGACCAGACGCTCTCGCTCCATCCGCGCGAGTTGGACGCCGCCACGAGGGACGTGCCGCCCACGGCCGTGACGTAGCTGGACGACGCGGGGTAGGACGCGCCCTTGTAGCCGTTGTCGCCGGCGCTCGCCGTCACTGCGATCCCCGGGAAGTTGTAGTAGGGCCCGTACGTCGAGTCGGCGGCATCGGAGCCGCCGTAGCTGTTCGAGATCGCGACGACGCCGGGGATCTTGGCAGCGGTCTGGACGGCCGTCCCGAGGTCGGTGAACGAGGCGCTGTTCGCCTCGAGGACCACGATCTTGCAGTCGGCGCACGTGGCCGAGACCGCGTCGACGTCTAGCGCCTGCTCCTGTGCCCAACCGGTGTTGAACCGCGGGAGCTTCGTGCCGCCGTTCTCGTCGCGGATGCTCAGGCAGCCGTTCGCGGTCGTGCAGGCCGGGAGGCCGAACTGCGAGCGATAGGTCGCGAGGTCGCTCTCGAGGTTCGGGTAGCCATAGGCGTCGACGATCGCGACGGTGCGTCCGCCCGAGGACGTTCCCGTGAGCTTGTAGGCGTTCTGAAGCTGGGTCGGCGTGAGCCCCGTGGCGGGCGGGGCGCTCGCGCTAGTCACCGGATGCCCGTTCGGGTCAACCGCCTGCCGGGCCGTGCACGCCGCTTCGCCCGCTTTGGGCGTCGAGCACACTTTGATCGAGTTGTCTGAGTGATTTGCGCCGTTCGGCGTCGCCCACGAGGGTGTCGTGGTGAGCGCCAGACTGCCTCCCAGCAGCAGCGCGGATGCTACCGCCGCGAAGATTTTCCGCTTCAAGTACGTCCCCTTTGCTCAGGACCGCAGGCATTGACAGTTTTTGTCAACGCGGTCTTGAGGACTGTTGCAGGTTTGTGACGCACGTTACAAGAGCCCAACGGCCTTTCCCAGCTTATTCCCAGTTTCGGCTAGTCCTCCGAGGAGGGTCCCGAAAGACCCCGGCGCACGAAGTACGCGAGCGCGGCAATCACCAGCAGGACAAGGATTCCGCCGACGACGAGCCAGAGTGGAACGCCCGCCCCGACGACCTCGGTGGGGCCGCCCGGGGCCGCGGCGCTTGTGGTCGCGGCGCTCGTGGACGCAGCGCCGCCAGCGGTCCCCGCCGCCGTCCCTCCCGTGCCGCCGCCCTTCGCGGTCGCGGTGAACGTGAAGGTGCCCTCGATGGGATGCGAGTCGGAGGAGACCACGCGCCACACCACTGTGTACCTGCCCGCTGGCGCGCCGGGCTTGATGGCCTGGGTGACGTTGTTGTCGACGACCGTGGCCGCGCCGTCGGCCTGATTCGTGCCGTCCGCATCTTTCACCTGGATCTCGGTGCCGATCGCGATGGGCGTGTGGTCGTAGGTGAGGACGACGGCGGCGGGCACGGTCGCGACCGTCGAGCCGTTGGCCGGGTTGGTCGCCTCGAGAACGTCGTGGGCCTGCGCGGCGGCTGCCGGGACGAGCAGGGCGGCGGCGAGGGCTAGCGCCGCGCCCGCCTTGATCGCGAGCGATCCGGCGCGGGTGCGGCGGATGAAGACTGGCATGGCTCCCCCTCGGGATGCCGGTCGGCCGGGAGCGTGCCTCCGGCCGACCGGCTGTGTTGTGCTGTGTTGTGCTACTTGGCCGACTTGCGGCGTCCGGTCAGGACGAGCACGAGCGCGGCCGCGCCGAGGATCGCGCCGACCGCCCCGAGGACGATGCCCCACGTCGACGCGCCCGAGTCGCTCGTGGTCTGCGAGGCCGGTGCGGCGGCCGCCGGGGTCGCGCTCTCTGAGGCGGACGGCTTCGCGTCGTCAGCCGCGGTGGTCGTGAACGACGGCGCGGGGTGCTTGGGCTCGGGCTGGCCCTCCTCGGCTGTCTCGTTCCAGTTGACCACCGTGCCGTCGGTGTACGTCTGGGCCGCGGGGAGCACGATCTTCGTGCCCGCGCCGGGCAGCTTGCCGACGGAAAGCGAGAACGACTGGTACTGGTTCTGTCCGATCTCGTGGGCGGCGTCGTTCGCCGTCCAGATCACCTCGGTCGGGGCCTTCGTGACCGTCGAGCCGCCGATGGTCACGGGCTTGGGAAGATCGCCCGTGATGACCTGGGCCGTCCACCCCTCGATGGGCTTGACCGACACGGACGTGAACGGCGTATCAGTCGGGAGCTTGACGTCGAGCTTGTTCGACTTGGCGGTGGCCGACTCGTTCGGCATGTTGAACGTGAGATGCGTGTAGCCGTTGGCCGCGGGGTCGTCGGGGCTCACGGTCACGTGGGCCGACGCGGCGGCCGCGCCGGCCGAGATGAGGGCGGCGGTCGCCGCCACGGTGCCCACGGTCTTGAGGGTACGGCGGAGGGTGAATTTCATGATGTGTCTTGCCTTCGGTGTCGCCGGGCAACGCTCGGTCAGGACGAAAATGGGGAACCCGCGGGAGCGGGCGGCGCGTGCCGTCTCAGGCGACGGCGAAGGCAGACGGGGGGCCGCGACGAGCCGGCAGCCGAAGCGACCGCCAGACGCGCGGGAGGTGTTCCTGGATGAAGGTCGGCACGGCCGGCGCGGGCAGGAGAACGAGCGCCGCGAGCATGCGCACGAGCGGGCGGAGCCACGAGAGCAGGGCCCAGACGGCGGCTTCTCCGCGCGCGAGGACGAGCGCGGTAGCGAGCGTTGCGACGGCGTGGGCGGCGAGCATCGCCGGCCCCTCCGAGTGCACGTGGGCGCCTCCGCTTGAGGCCATCATCCCGAGAACGTGGACGTGCTCGCTCCCGGGAGCAAGGACCGGCGCGGTGCTAGGCCCTTCCGAAAGCGCAATGAACGCCTCGTGCAGCACGAGCTGGGTGCCGGAGAGCACCGCGAGCATGGCCGTCGCGGAGATCTTTCGCCCCGAGATCAGCATGACCGCAACGAGCGAGAGCGCGAGCAGGGCCGCGAGGATCAGAGGGTCCGGAAGGGCGCCGCCTGCGGCCGTGTGCGCCCCGGCGGCAAGGAGCACCGAAACGCCGGCGACGGCGGCCGCGCGCGAAAGCCGGAATACCGCACGCATGCTCGCACCGCCTTTCTGCCCCGGATCTCTTGCCCCGGATCGTCATCCACTGTACGTGGCGGTGGACGGCGGAACAGAATCCGCCGCCCACCGCTGGGTCCGTCCGCAGACTATTCGGAGCCGGTCTCGCGGTGGTTTGACTCGCGCCGGGACCAGTCCTCGGGAATCGCGGCCTCGAGCGCGTCATCGACCGTGATGAGGCCGATGATGCGCCGGTCCTCGGAGACGACGGGCAGCGCAAGGAGGTTGAAGTCGGCCATCCGCGTGGTGACATCGACGACGTCGTCCGTGGGGGAGGCGACCACGACGTCGGTGTCGGCGACGTCCGCAAGCCGCTGCTCCGCGGGCGCCTGCACGGCCTGCACGAGGCTCACAACGCCGTCGAGCGTGCCATCCGGATTCAGCGTGTAGAGCATGACGAGCGCCTGCGGCTGCAGCGCGCTCGCCGCCCGGACCGCCGCGAGCCCGTCCGCGACCGTGGCCGTGGCCGGGAGTGCGATGAAGTCCGTGCCCATGAGCCCGCCCGCGGTGAGGTCGTGGTAGCCCAGGAGCCGTTGCACCGTGTCCCTCTGAGCTTCGGGGAGCCGGCTGAGGACGGACGAGCGGCGCTCCTGCGCGAGGTCCATGATCGCGTCCGCAGCGTCGTCGGCCTGCATGCGCCCCAGCACTTCGGCCACCTCGGCGTCGGACCGGTCGCGGAAGAGCTCGGACTGGCTGTCCTCGTCCAGCTCCTCGAAGACGTCCGCCTCGAGCTCGGGGTCGGCGTGGACTTGGGCGAGGAGCTCGTCCTGCTCGTTGTCGTTTGCCTCCTCGATGATGTCCGCGATCTGGGCGGGCTTGAGCTCAGGAAGACGGCCCGTGGCCTGGCGTACGCGAGCAGACTCGGCGTGGCCGATGAGGGGCTCGAAGTCCAGCCAGTCGCGGGTCTGGTGGGCAGAGTGGCGCGTGCCCAGGCCCAGCCAGCGGCGGCGGTGCACGTCGATTCCCGTGACGGCCCAGCCGTCGAGAACCTGGGTGAGCTGGACGTCGTAGGCCTTCACGAACGTGATGCGGGCAAGATCGATGAGGCGATGGCCGAGGACGTCGTTGGAGAGGAGCACCTCGCCCTCGCGCCGGTGGAACTCGCCGAGGTTGACGCTCGTGTTGCCGAGCTCGACCCGCTCAGGCGTGAGCGCCGCGAGGTCCGCCGCCGAGACGAAGACGTGGGCACCACCCACGGCGACGACGAGGCCGGTCACGAGCGGGTAGTCGTCCGGGCGCAGCCGGATGATGACGTCCGCGAGCGTGCCCATGCGGAGGCCTTCGGAATCAGTCACCGGGTGGCGCAGGATCGTGGACAGGGACAGGGTCTGGGTTGCAACGTTCATCGGGTGCCTTTCGGGAGCACGTCAGTCCGCTCGAGGTGACTGTACGTCACGCACGAGGGGAATCGGGAGGAGAAGATCAGGCGGCGCCGAGGGCGAGCTGGACCACACGGACGATCACGAGGATCATCGCGACGATGAGGTAGACCCACAGGACGCCCAGCCCGACCCGGCGCGTGAGCGAGAGCTGTGGGCGCTCGAGGAGCGCGATCGGCGGCATGCGCCACGTGAGCCGCTCGGAACGGTCGACGGCGGGCGCTTGCGTGACCTGGCCCAGGGCCCGGGCGCGGATCCGGAACGCCGCGAAGACGAGCGCCGCGAGGATGACCAGGACGGCACCGCCGCCGAGGATCGTCAAGATCGTGCCGCCGTCGATGCCCGGGAACAGGGTCGCGGTGGTGAGGACGACCGAAAGGATCACCAGGACCGCGATGACGAGGGACGTGAAGGCGTTCATGGCCCTGCCGTTCACCCACGGACCCATGACCTGCTTGTCGTTGCACAGCAGGAGGAGGAACAGCGTCGCGGACGGAAGCAGGACGCCCGCGAGGACCTGGACCCCGACGGTGAGGAGGCCGAGCGGGCTTCCGGGGATGAGAACGATGATCGCCGAGACGAGGATGATTCCCGCGAATGCGGCGTAGAAGCCCTTCGCCTCGCTCACCTTGCGGTGCAAAGAGTGCTTGAGGCCCAGGACGTCTCCGAGCGCGTAGGAGGTCGAGAGGCCGACCGCCGCGGCGCCGATGATCGACGCGTCGATGAGCGCGAGCGCGAACAGGATGCCCGCGATGTGGCCCACGTACTTCTCAAGGCCCTGCGCGACGCCTCCGGCGTCCGTGAACTGCCCGAACTCAGGCTTGCCGGCGAACGTGAAGGCCGTGAACGAGATGATCGCGCCGGCGCCGAGGACCACGATGACGATCCCGATCCACAGATCGGCCTTCTCGTACTTCATGTAGCGGGGCGTGATGCGCTTGTCGATCACGTAGGACTGCTGGAAGAACAGCTGCCATGGGGCGATCGTGGTGCCGACGATCGCGATGATGAGCAGCGTGACGTCGGAGATGCTCGAGCCGGAGGGAATGCCGGGGACCACGAAGTCGTGCGCGATCTGGCCGTAGTCGGGGCTGGACATGAAGAAGATCGGGACGAGCAGGAGCGAGCCGAAGACGAGCACCATGCAGACGCGCTCGAAGCGCTGGAACGAGCCGGTGCTCGTCGCGCCGATGACTACGAGCGCGGAGACGATCACACCCGGGATCTGGGGCACGCCGAGGTACGAGAGGCCGATGCTGATCCCGATGAATTCGGTGACGATCGTGAGTGCGTTGAGGATGAACAGGTCGATGACGCTGAACGCACCCCAGAACTTGCCGAAGCGCTCGAGGATGAGACGGGCGTGGCCCACGCCCGTCACGGCGCCGAGCCGCAGGACCATTTCCTGGTTGACGAAGAGCACGGGGACCAGGAGCACGAGAGTCCAGAGGAGGCTCGTGCCGTAGTTCTGCCCGGCCTGGGTGTACGTGCCGAAGGCACCGGCGTCGTTGTCGCCGACCATGACGATGAGGCCCGGGCCGATGATGGCCAGAAGCGTCTTGAGCCGCGCCTTCCAGCTCTGCGGGCTCGAGTTCTCGTCGAGCAGGATGGTGCCGAACGCGCCCTTGATGTCGCCGACGTGTGCGGTATCGAGGACGGCAGAGGCCCCCGTGGTCGGGCCGTTCGTGGTTGGGCCCTCATGAGCGGCCGCGTGCGGCGCCTGGATCTTGGAGGTTGAGGGGCGGTGGGCACGGGACAGTGAGGTCTTGATCATGGGGACCTGCTTCCTCCCGACGGTGGCCGGGGTTTGTGAAGCGGGCACGCCGAACTCGCCCGGGTCTGGGCCGGGATCGACGCGCTGGGAAAGAGGAGGAGAGCCCTGAGCGGGAGGTTCAGGGGTTACGCAAGGAAGTACTACTATCGCCGCTTGACACGGGCCGTCACCTCCTGTGCTCGTCTTTCACGCACCTGAAGGAGGCCCCGGCAAGAAATGCCGGGGTGCCCTTCCTCGTAAGACCTTTGGCACTTCGCGTCGTGACCCTCCGAGGGGAGGGAGCCAATCGGGGTTGCCCCTTAGACCGGGGCAGCCTGTCCTGACCGGTGGCGTCTCTCGACGTTTAGGGTCGCTGGCTTGTATCCGCGAAGGAGCCTCAGCTAACGAACGGCACCTTGCGCTGTACATGATACAGGCTCTGTCGCGGCGCACAACTCAGGACAGGACAAGACCCCACAACGAAAGGGACGAGACCCCACAACGTTGCGGGGTCTCGTCCCGCGGGTTGCGGGGTCCCGTCCTCGCGTCAGTTGCCGCCCGAGCCGCCCGACGGTGCGACGGCCGGTGCCGTCGGAGCAGTCGCGCCCTGGCTGGCCCGGGTCCGCCCGCCGTAGCCGCCAGTGCCATTCTGGCCCGTGCCCGCGCCGTTCTGGCCGCTGCCTGTGCCGGTCCCGTTGCCGGGCGCGAATTGCGAGAAGTTGCGGCCGGTCGTTCCCGTGCCGTTTCCTGCGTCGACGGCCTTCTGGATGGCCGCCCCGCCCAGCGCGCCAGCCAGCACGAGGCACAGGCACACGAGCACCTTCGTGAACCGCGACATGCGGTACCGCTTCGCTGGGACGAAGGGTTCGTCGTCGTCAACCGGCTGGTCGAGCGGCTCGCCCGCCCAGGCCGGCTCGGCAGGATGGCCGACGACGGCGGCCGGCACCCCGCCGTCGTACGCCGCCTGCTGCTGTGGCGCGCCCCAGGCGGGAGCGCCCCAGCCGGGGGACGGGGACTCGAAGGACTGGGTGGGGCTCTCGACGGGCGTGAATTCGGCGGTGTGCTCGAATTCGCCTGCGCGCCCCAATTCTTCGGTGCGCTCGTTCTCGGAGGTGCGCTCGGACATGTGCGGCTCTCTCATGGTGGGGCCTATTCGTAACGGAGGGCGTCGATGGGGCGGAGCTTGGCGGCCTTGTTCGCCGGGTAGATGCCGAACACGAGCCCGATCCCGGCCGAGACGACGACGCTCAGCCAGACGGTCCACCACTGGACCTCGGGTCGGATTCCGGCAATCGTGAAGCTCGAGGCGCCGAATCCGATGAGGATTCCGACGATGCCGCCGAGGATCGAGATGATGAGCGACTCTACGAGGAACTGCATCACGATGTTCCCCCGCGTCGCGCCGATCGCCTTCCGGATGCCGATCTCACGCGTTCGCTCCGTGACGGTCACGAGCATGATGTTCATGACGCCGATGCCGCCTACCAGGAGGCTGATGCCGGCCACCGCGCTCAGGAGGATCGTGAGCGTCTGGGTCGTCGTCGTCGCGGTCGAAAGGACCTGCGCCTGATTGCGGACCTGGTAGTCGCGGTTCGCGCTCGTGACGTTGTGGCGCGCGTCGAGGATCTGCTGGATCTCGTTCTGGGCCTGGGTCATGACGTCCGCGCTCTTGGCCTGCACGGCGATCGAGGAGAGGCTCGCCGAGTAGCCCGTGAACTTGTCCTGGGCGGTCGCGTACGGGACCATCGCCACATCGTCCGGGTCGTTGAGGCCGCTCGTGCCCTTCGACGCGAGCACGCCCGCCACCGTGAAGTTCTGTCCGTTGAGGGAGACGGTCTGCCCGACGAGCGTCGAGACGTCCGTCGCGAGGTCAACGGCGACGCTGTTCCCGATCACCACGACCGCCTGCCCGGAGTCCGCGTCGTCGAGGAGTCGGCCCGCCGCGACGGTGAAGTTCGAGATCCCGAAGTACGAGGGCGAGGTGCCGAGCGTCGACGCGATCGAGTGCGTCGAGGTGCCGAGCGTCGCGGTGACCGACTGGGCCTGGACTACGGGGGCGGTCGTGGCGATGTCCGGCGCGAGCACCGGATCGTTGAGCGCCTGCTGGTCCGCGATCGTGAGGTTCGTGGACTGCGTGCGTGCCCCGGTCGCGCTCCCTCCGGTCGAGCGGCCGCCGGTCGCGACGGCGCGGTTCACCGTGAGGACGTTCGTGCCGAGCTTGCCGATCTGGTCCTTGATCATGTTCGACGTCCCCGCGCCGACGGCGAGCAGCGTGATGACGGCGCTGATGCCGATCACGATGCCCAAGGTCGTGAGGACCGAGCGCATCTTGTTCGCCGCAATGCCGGAGAGCGCGAAGCGGACCGCTTCCGTGATCATTGGGCACCTCCCGCGAAGTGTTGCGCGGACGTCTGCGCCCCGGATGCGGCCGTGTCTGCGATCACTCGCCCGTCCTGCATGCGCACTACGCGCTGGGCCCGCGCGGCGACCTCGGGCTCGTGCGTGATCATGACGATCGTGCGGCCGCGAGCGTGCAGGGCCCCGAACAGGTCCAGGATCTCCTCGGACGAGTGCGTGTCGAGCGCGCCCGTCGGCTCGTCCGCGAGGAGGAGCACGGGCTCGGTCACGAGGGCGCGGGCGATCGCCACACGCTGCTGCTGGCCGCCCGAGAGCTGGGAGGGAAGGTGCCCTGCGCGCGTCGAAAGGCCGACGGCGTCGAGCGCCTTCAGCGCGAGGTCGTGCCGCTCGCGCCGGGGCACCTTGCGGTACGCAAGCGGCATGGCGACGTTCTCGACGGCCCGCGTCCGCGGGATGAGGTTGAAGCTCTGGAACACGAAGCCGATCTTGCGGTTGCGGATCTGCGCGAGCTGGAACTCGTCGAGCTCGCCCGTCTCGATGCCGTCCATGAAGTATCGGCCGGAAGTGGGGGCGTCGAGGCAGCCAATGATGTTCATCATCGTGGACTTGCCGGAGCCGGATGCGCCGACGATCGCGACGAACTCGCCACGCTTGATGGTGAGGCTCACGCCGTCGAGCGCGCGGACCTCTGCCTCGCCCTGCCCGTAGACCTTTCGGATGCGGTCCAGCGCAATGACGGGACGCGGAGCGCGGTGGGCGGCTGGCGCCGCCCGGACCTCACTTGCCGGTGCCGGTGTTGTTGCTGCCACCAGTGCCCCCTCGCGTGGTGCCGTTGCCGGAACCCCCGGTTCCGCCGCCGGCGCCACCCGCACCGCCGAAGCCGCCTCCGCCGAACAGCCCGCCGCGCGTGCTCTGGGAACTCGTGTCCGTGCTCGTCGTGACGCTCGGAAGGACCACCTGATCGCCCTCCGTGAGCCCGGTGAGGACCTCGGTGCGGCCGTTCGCCGTGATGCCGGTGGTGATGGCGACTGTTTGCTCGGTCCCGTTGCGCTCGACGCTCACGGTCTGGCGGTTACCGGTCGTGGTGACGGCGAGTGTCGGGACCACGAGCGCGTTGGCGGCCGTCGAGGTGGTCACGGAGATGTTCGCGCTCTCGCCGAGCCGGACGGCGGCGGGCGGGTTCGCGATCGAGACCGTCACCGCGTAGGTGACCACCCCGCTCGTCGTGGTCGACGTCGCGGCGATCGAGGTCACGGCGCCGGTGACGGCGGCCGCGTTGGCGTCCGTCTTGATCGCGGGGAACGTGAACGTCGCGGCCTGGCCGACCTTCATCGCGGCCACGTCCGACTCGGAGAAGCCCGCGACGACCTCGAGGTGGCCGGTGTCCGTGAGCGTCACGAGGCCCGAGCCGGACGAGGACGTGCTCGAGGCCGAGCTCGATCCGGAGGCCGCCGACCCGGACCCGCCGGAGCCGGAGGCGCTGGACGAACCGGAGCTCGAGCCGCTGCCGGCGTTCGCCCCGACGACCGCACCGACCGCAGTGACGGTTCCGTCGGCTGGCGCCTTCACGGTGCAGTCCGCGAGGTTCTTCTGGGCCGTCTGGAGGGCGATCTGCGAGGACGTCGTGTTGCCTGGCGCCGCGTTGGCCTGGGAGTTCACGGCCGAGTTCACCGAGACTTGGGCCGACGCGATCGACTGCTGGTCCTTGAGCGCCGTGCTCTGCTGCTGGTTCTGAGCCTGGGTGAGCGCCTGCTGGTCCTTGGTGAGCTGGGACTGCGCGGAGGTCAGCGCGTTCTGGTCAGGCACGTTGTTGGGGTTCGCCGTCGCCGTCGTCTGGGCCGTGGCGACGGTGGCCTGGTCCGTGTCGACCTGCTTCTGCGCGTTGGCCACGGCAGCCGCCTGCTGCTGCGCGTCGAGCGCCTGCGTTTGCTGGGCGTTCGTGAGCTGCTGCTGGGCCTGCGACACCGAGTTCGCCGACTGGGCGGCCTGCTGCCCGGCCTGCGCCACGGCGGAGTCGAGCGCGGCCTGGGCGGAGTCGACGGCGTTCTGCTGGTTGGTCGGATCGAGGTCCACGAGCTCCTGGCCGGCCTTGACGGCCTGGCCCACACTGACCTTGACTGCCGTGACGGGACCCGAGCAGTTGCCTGGCCCGACGGCGGTCGTCGAGGTCGAGGACACGTTCCCCGTCGCCGTTGCCGTCGCCGCGAGAGTCGCGCGGCTTACCGCTACGGTGCGCGAGCTCACCGCGCTCACCGGCTTCGCGGTGGCGGTGATGGTCGCGTAGGTGCCGCCCGCGAGCAGGAGGGCGGCGACTCCGAGGGCGGAGTTGATGACGACGGTTCTTCGGTTCACGGCAGAAATGTAAGGACGAATCCTATGCGTGGGCTGTGCGGGGGCGGGGTCTCGGCCATGCATGACTTCGCGTGACCTCTCTCACGCCCGGCCGCAACATCGGGTGCCGTCGGTGCGATTCACCGGCACCGGGCGTCGCGGCGCCTCCTGAGGGCCACCAGCAGCACAACAGCGGCCGCCGTTGCCATGGCGACGCGGCTCACGGCGGGGCCGGCATCAGTCCCGACCGTTGCCGTCACGGCTTCGAGCGCGAGCGGAACGATGAGGAACTCGATACGCCGGCCGAGCACAGCGAGGGGGATGAGCATGAGCGCGTACCACGCGTAGCTGGGGCACACGATGACGAGGGTCCAGCCGACCGCCATGGCCTGTGCGGTGGCGGGCGCGACGGCGTGGCGGCGCGTCCATACCCAGATCCACACGCCGAGCACCGCCGCCAGGCCGACGACGAGCGCCGCGAGCGGAGGCAGCACGATCCCGGGGAGGGCGAAGCGCGTCGTGTCGCCGGACGCGTACCCCTCCTCGGAAAGATAGCCGGGCAGATAGCCGATGACGGCCGGCCCGGACAGTACGACGTAGGGAACGTAGGCGCCGACGACGGCGAGCGTGGCCCCCGCGACGAAACGCCACGGCCTGTTGCGGAGCATTCCCGGGAGGGCGATGGCGGGGATGAGCTTGGTCGCGATGGCGAGACCGAAGAGTACCCCGGACGAGCCAGCCTTCCGCGCTGAGAGGAGGCTGGCCCCGAGCAGGAGCGCGGCCGAGAGCACGTCGACGTGCGCATTGTTGACGGCCTCGAGGAACACGAGCGGGTTCCACGCCCAGAGCGCCGCCCACGAGACGGGACGTCCCTCGCGCCGCATCAGCCGTACGAGCACGAGGGCCACAGCGGCGGCGAGGGCCAACCCCGCCGCTTGGAACGCAAGCCACGCTGCGTTCGAGGGCAGCAGGAGCCGGACCAGCAGGAAATAACCCTCGGCGACCGGCGGATAGGCCGTGGGCACCTGGGGGCGGTTGATCGCTGTGCACAGCGGCGACCCGCTCGGGATGGAGGCGGTCGCGACGTCGCCCGTCGGAAAGTGGGGCGAAGGGCCGTCGCACCCGCCCGCGAAGAGCCAGGCGGGCCGCAGAGGCGCGAGTGTGTCGGAGGCGGGGACGTCCCGATACGGCGAGATTCCGGCCTTCTGCACGATCCCGTCCCAGGCGTAGCGCGCGGAGTCGTTGCTCGTCGACGGCGGCGCGGCGAGGGCGGCGGCCCCAGCCACGAGCAGGCCGAGGACGACGGCGATCGTCACCCAGCGCTCCGAGGCTCCGCGCCGCTCGGCGAGGCGGAGCGCGTACCATGCACCTGCCGCGGCGACCCAGCAAGCGGCCGTCCCGACGAGGATGTGCGCCCGCCCGCCTTCGCGCTCGACGACGGTCCACGCCACGGCCGCGGCCAGGGCCGCAAGCGCCGTTGCTAGACCGGCAGCTGCGGTGGCAGCGCGGAGCGCGTGGGCGGCCCGTCGCGGGGCGCGGTCGACTGCGGGAGAAGCCACGGTTCCACAGTGCCGCACCGCAGGCCCGCGCGGACCCGATCTGCCCGGCCCGTTCGCGTTCCGTAAGGTCTGGGCGGCTGGCCTGGACTCCGACGGTGCTGTCCTAGAACCATGGACCGGGAAAGCACTCGAGCCGGCGGTCGGATCGCCGCAGCCGTGTCCGCGAAGCTGCTCGACGCGGCGCATTCCCCTGCGCGGGGGACAAGGCTTTCGGTCGTGATCGGCCGGTGGCTCGCGCTGACGTTCGCGGTGTGCCTCGTGACGGGCTTCTATTCGCACCTCCTTCAAGACCCGTCGACGTGGCCCGGAGTCACGTTCTCCCGTCCGGCGTGGCTCTACGCCGTCACGCAATCGGTGCACATCGTCGCGGGCACGGTCAGCATTCCGCTCCTGCTGGGAAAGCTGTGGGCGGTGTATCCCGAACTCCTGCGATGGCCGCCGGTCACGTCCGTCCTGCATGGGCTCGAGCGGGTGAGCATCGCGGTCCTCGTGTCCGCATCGCTCGTCGAGGTCACGATCGGGGTCATCAACACGTTCCAGTGGTACCCGTGGCCGTTCCCGTTCCGTGAGACGCACTTCGCTCTTGCGTGGGTGATCCTGGGCTCGCTCCTGATCCACGTCGCGGTCAAGTACCCCAAGATCGCGGCCCATTGGCGCGGGAGCCGCGCCGCCAGCGCGCCCGACGCCGGCCGCGCTCGCCGGCGGGTCCTGGCCCTCGTCGGGGCGGCCGCCGCGGCCGCGTTCGTGGGCACGGCGAGTGAGAATGTCCCGGCCGTGCGTGCCCTCGCGGTATTCACTCCGCGGCGGCCGGGCCGCGGATCGCAGGGGCTCGCGGTGAACCGGACGGCGGAAGCTGCGGGGGTTGCCGTGCCCGCGGACGCTGCGGACTGGCGGCTTCGCGTCGTCGTCGGCGAGAGGGTCTCGGAATTCAGCCTCGCCGAGCTCGCCGCCCGCCCGCAGGCAGAGCGTTCGCTTCCCATCGCCTGTGTCGAGGGGTGGGTCCAGGACGCCGCGTGGGGCGGCGTGCCCCTCGCGGGGCTCCTCGAGGCCGCGGGAGCGAGCGCCGGGGACGTCGTCGTCGAAAGCCTCGAGCGGGCGGGGAACTATCGCATGACCATCCTGCCGGAACGCTTCGCCTGGGATCCGCTCACGCTTGTGGCCCTCCGCCTCGGCGGCGAGCCGCTGAGCCTCGACCACGGCTTCCCGGCTCGGCTCATCGCGCCGGGCCGCCCCGGCGTCCTCCAGACCAAATGGCTCGCCGAACTCCGCGTGATCACAGGAGGCAAGGCATGAGAACCACGATCGTGGCCGCTGGCACCGTCCTGATCGGGGTCGGAGCCGTCCTCCTCGCCACGATGCTGACCGTCCCCCAGCTCGTGGGGCTCGGCGTGTGGCTCGCATGCGCCGTCGTCCTTCACGACGGCGTGTGGGTGCCGCTCGTTACGGCGGCCTCGCGGGGTGGCGGCTGGGCCCGGCGGGCGCTGCGCCGCACGGCCCGCTGACGCCCGCACGGCCCGCTGACGCCGCGCCGGTCGGCACAGCCTCACGCCCTGTGGCCTCAGCGGCGCCGGAGCTGGCAGAACACGCGGCCCTCGAGGGAGCGGGTCGCGAGGGTATCCCAGCCGCACGCGTCGGCGAGGGCCGGAAGCACCTGCCATCCGACCGCGGCCCACGGGAACGCGCCGCTCTCTCGACCCCGGGCATCGAGCACGCGAGCCGTGAAGCGGTGGTTGACCCACGGCTTGGCCGCGGTCTCGACCCACGCGAGCGCGTCCGGCGCGGTGAGTTCCCAGATCCGCGCGAGGAGGCTCACGGGGTCGCCCCCGATCCCGATGTTGCCGTCGACCACGAGCGCGCCTCCCCATCCCGGGCCGCGGCGGCCCGTCGCATCGAGGGCGGCCGCGGCGTCGAAGACAGAGCCATGGATGGCCTCGCCGCCGCTCTCGCGGGCGAGCCGTACGGCTTCGGGGTCGACGTCGATCCCCACGGCGTCGAGCCCCAGGGAGCGTGCGGCGGCCACGAGCCGCCCGGGCCCGCAACCCACGTCCAAGACGGGCCCGCGCAACGCGGCGACCAGGGCGCGCTCGCCTGCCGTGACGCGGAACCACGCTCCGACGTCGAGCCGAGCGTAGACCTCAGTCCGCCCGGGCCCCTCGGCCACGAGGTGGAGGGTTCCGCGGCCGCGGCGCAGGGCTCGCGCGTAAGGGAAGCCACCGCCGCGACCGAACGACTCGGGCGCCGGGCCGGGCTGGGGCGCGTTGCCAGCCTGGGGTGCCAGGCCGGGCTGGGGCGCGGTGCCAGCTCGGGGAGCAGCAAGCGTCACGGCGCCGCCTCCGCGCTGCCGAGCGCGCCGTGGGCCACCGCACCGAGAACGCGTGCGACGGCCGCCGCGAAGTCCGTCCCGGGGAGGGTCGCGGCGACGTCACGGGCGTCCGCGGCCGTGTCGACGTCGCGGAGCGGCGGGAGCTCGCCGACGGTGAGGCGCGCGCGGCGGAGCCGGTCGAGTTGCCGCCGGCCGGTGTCTGGCCGGGACATGGGTACGCCGCGGATGAGCCGACCGTCGGGGCGAGCGAGGGCGAGTGCCCAGAACCCGCCGTCGACCGCGGGCCCGAACCAGGCGTCGGCCCCGTCAGCGCGGCGCCAATCGTCGAAGAGCGGGGCGAGGTCGTCCCGCGTGAGCTGGGGGGTGTCCATGCCGAGCACGAGGAGCGGCCCGTCCACTGTGTCGAACAGCGCCGCGAGCCGGGCGTCGAGGTCGCCGGAGGGCTGGGCAAGAACTTCGAACCCTGCGGGGTCGGCGGCGCTCGGGTCCCCCTCGAAGAACAGGACGCGGCGGCGAGCCGGCAGAGAGCGTACGACGCCGAGGGTCGCCTCAAGGCTCGACGTCGCCACGAGTGCGGCTTCTTCGGGCGAGAACGGTGGGCACAGACGGGTCTTGACGCGTCCGGGCACGCATTCTTTCGCGACCACCGCGATGGTGAGCTCGGGCGCGGCAGGCCGCCGCGCGCCGTCGTCCGCTGGCCTTCCGAGCGGCGGGCGATGTTCGGCGAGAAGCGCCGCCATGTCGCGGACGGCCGTCAGGGTGCCGCGCACGGTTCCCGTGACCTTGGAGCGGCCCACGCGGGGCGCGTAGCGGACCGGGAGCTCGGTGATGCGCCAGCCCGCCTCCGCGGCCCTCAGCACCATTTCGAGGGGGTAGCCGCTGCGCCGGTCGCGCAGCCCGAGGCCCCGGAGTGCGTCCGTGCGGGCCATCCGCAGCGGGCCAAGATCGGTCAGGGGCACGCGGGATCCGACCCTGAGTGCGGCGGATCTCAGGACCGCGGACAAGGCAGCGTTCGCGAGCCGCGCGTGCAGCGGCCAGGCTCCGCGGTCCGGGCGGCGCGCGCCGAGCACGAGGTCGGCGTCGCCGTCCTCGAGCGCGCTCAGCAGGCGCGGGAGGTCGGCCGGATCAAGGGAGCCGTCGGCGTCGCACACGGCGGCGAAAGGGGCGGACGCCCGCTCAAGCCCGGCGTGGACCGCGGCGCCGAAGCCGCGGCGCGGTTCGACGACGACTGTCGCGCCGAGTTCTGCGGCGAGCTGCCCCGACCCGTCGGACGACCCGTTGTCGACCACGATCGCTCGCCATCCGCTGGGCACGCGGCCCAAGACCCACGGAAGCGCGTCCCGTTCGTCCAAGCACGGGAAGATGACATCGGCACGGATCGCGTTCACACCAACGACGCTAGGGCGGCAGTTCGCCCCGCGGGCCCGGATAACCTTACGGAACGCGGAACGATGCAGCCCAGACGGGCCAGACCGGCGCCGTGCCGCGCGGGAGGGCCTATCCTGCGAGGGTGAGCGCAGAGCGACCCCGCACGCCGGCGGCTGCCCCCTCGGGCAGCGCCTCAGGCAAGGCGCTGGGCAACGCCGCAAGCAATCCCTTGGGCAATCGGAGGGTCCTGGTCGTCGAGGACGAGCTGACTCTGAGCGATGTGGTGCGCGGGTACCTTCTCCAGGCCGGATTCCAGGTCGACGTTGCCCACGACGCCTTCACGGCAATGCACCTCGCCGCGACCCGCGAGCCGGACCTCATCCTCATGGACCGCCTGATCCCAGGCCTCGACGGCGCCGAGGTGTGCCGGCGGCTGCGGGCCACAACGGACGTCCCGCTCATCATGCTCACCGCTTTGGGAACCGAGGAGGACCGGATCACGGGCCTCGAGGCCGGGGCCGACGACTACATCACCAAGCCCTTCTCTCCGCGCGAACTCGTCCTTCGGGTCGAGTCCGTGCTCCGGAGGAGCCTCAGGGAGTTCGACCCTGAGCCTCCGGTCGAAGGCGGCGGGATCTGGCTTGATCCCGGGTCGCGCACGGCGAAGCTCGGCGCCGAACCTCTCACGCTGACGCTTCGCGAGTTCGACCTCCTCGCCTTCTTCCTGCGGCGTCCGGGCCAGGCGTTCAGCCGGGAGGAGCTCATCAAGGCCGTCTGGGGCTGGTCTTTCGGAGACCTCTCGACCGTGACCGTCCATGTCCGCCGGCTCCGCGAGAAGATCGAGGCGGACCCCAAGCACCCGCGGCTGCTCACGACAGTGTGGGGCGTCGGCTACAGATTCGACGGGAGCACCTGATGCAGGCACAGGCCCTCCTCGGCATCCTCGGCTGGCTGCTCGCGTGGGCGGCCGGGATCACCGCAGTGAGCATCGGCCTCCAGCGGCTCGCCAGGCGCGCGCCCTTCTGGATTCAGCTCGTCATCGTTGTGGCCGCGACCGTCGGCGTTTTCGTCGCGGGAGTCGTCAACGCCTTCGACGCCATGGCCATCGCCGAAAGCGATCTGCTCGCGCTGTGGGTCATCCTCGCGGCGGCGGGCGCGGTGGCGATCGCGATGTCCCTCTTCCTCGGATTCCGCCTCTCGCATTCGACCGCGCGGCTTATTGCCGACGCCGCGAGGATCGGCCGCGGCGAGGTCCTCGGCGTGCGCCCCTCGCCGCCTGCACGCGGGGTCGGGAGCGCCGAACTCACCGCTCTCGCGGACGAGCTCGCGCGAACCAGCCGCAAACTCGAGGAGTCGCGGGCCCGCGAGGCCGCGATCGAATCGGCGCGCCGCGAGCTCGTCGCGTGGATCTCCCACGATCTGCGAACCCCGCTCGCCGCCGTACGGGCCATGGCGGAGGCCCTCGAGGACGGCGTGGCCACCAGTGCGGACGACTACCACCGCCGCATGATCGCCGAAACCGACCACATGGCGGTGATGGTCAACGACCTCCTCGAGCTCTCGACGCTCGAAGCCGGGACCTTGACGCTGCGCGCGGAACCGCTCGAGCTCTACGACTTGGCGAGCGATGTCATGGCCGAGCTCGCGCCGCTCGCGGCCCAGCAGGGCGTCTCGCTGAGTGGCGGCGAATCTGGCGAATCGTCCGGGTGCCGAGTCTTGGTGGATGCCCGCACGGCGGGTCGGGCCCTGCGCAACGTGGTGCTCAACGCCATCATGTACAGCGTCGACGGCGGCATGGTCACGGTCGGCCTCGGCAAAGGAGGCAGCGAGGGACTCGTGTGGGTCCAGGACACGTGCGGGGGCATTCCCGACGAGGATCTGCCCCAGCTCTTCACTCCGGGCTGGCGGAAGTCGGCGTCGCGGGGTAGAGCAGCTGGGTCTGGGGGCGGGGAGCTCCTCTACGCGGGCGCGGGCGTGGGTCTCAGCGTCGTCGCGGGCATCGTTCGGGCCCATGGCGGGAGCGTCACGGTGGAGAACCGCGACGGTGGCTGCCGGTTCACCCTCGCCTTTCCGCTCGACGCCGGCGGCGATGAGGGGGCGGTCGACGCCGGCGGCCGGCTTTCAGAGGCTGGACGCGAGGTCGCGCATCCCCTCGTCGAAGGCGACGCGCGGACGCCAGCCGAGATCGGCGGCGATCGCGGCCGAGCTCGCGGTGATGTGGCGGACATCGCCGGCGCGGTATCGGCCCGTGATGACGGGAGCCGGGGCGCCGGGCCGGCGGGTGAGCGCTTGGGCCACGTCGAGGATGGTCTGCACCCCGGGGCCGCCGACGTTGAAGGCGCGGAAGGACCCGGAACCCGTGCTGCTCCGAGCGAGCGCCGCGACGTTTCCGGCCGCTAGCGCGGTCGCCGCTGCGACGTCGTCGACGTGCACGAAGCTCCGCCGCTGCCTGCCGTCCTCGAACACCTGCGGCGCCTCGCCCCGCCTCACGGCCGACGCGAACAGCGCAGCCACCCCCGCGTACGGGGTGTTCCGCGGCATGCCGGGGCCATACACGTTGTGGAACCTGAGGGCGACGGCGGTGCCACCGCTCGCGCGCGCCCACGCCGCGGCGAGATGTTCTTGCGCGAGCTTGCTCAGTGCGTAGACGCTGCGCGGATCCGTCGGAGCGTCCTCGGACGTGAGCGCTGGGAGGAGCACGGAGCCGTCGTCCGGGTCGCGAGGTTCGAAAAGGCCGGCGGCGAGATCGGCCTCCTTCCGCGGCGCGGGCCGGACGCTTCGCCCCGACTCGGGGTGGACGTACGAACCGTCACCGTAGACGACCATCGACGACGCGAGTACGAGTCCCCGTACCCCATGGCGGGCGAGCGCCGACAAGAGCTCGGCGGTCGCGAGGACGTTGGCACTCGTGTACGACGGCGCGTCCCCCATCCCCCGCTCGAGGCCAACCTTCGCTGCGAGATGGCAGACGACGTCGACACCGGGGAGGGCAGCGTCGAGCACCTCAGCGTTGGCGACGTCGCCGCGGACGTAGTCAGCGCCGTCGTACGCTGCATCGCCGGAGACCGGACCGCCCTCCGCGGGGGGCGCCGCGGCATCGAGCACGCGGACCTCCCAGCCTTCCGACAACGCCGTGCGGACAACCGCCGAGCCGATGAATCCGGCGCCCCCCGTGACAAGGACCCTCATCGGTCTGCTCCGGCCCAGTCGGCCGCCGGCCGGACTCCGGCGGCCGAGACGTTCGCGGCCATGAGGGTGCCGACGGCGTCGCGGGGAAGGAGCGTTCGGGGTTCGTAGTCGGCAGGCACACGCCGGGCGGCGGCCGTGAGGACGCGTTCGATGATCTCGCTCGCCGCGGAGAGGCGCTCCCACACCGTGTCCGCAGTCACTGCCTCGGCGGCGTCGACGCCGGCATCGGAGTCGGTGACGAACGCCAGAGCTGCGTAACCGATCCCGAGCTCGGCGGCGAGGACCGCCTCGGGGTACTGGGTCATTCCGACCACGTGGGCGCCCGCTTGGGCGAGCCACCGAGACTCGGCCCGGGTCGAGAAGCGGGGTCCGTTGACAACGGCCATGGTCGCCGCCGGGACAAACGGCACCCAGGCCTCGTCCAGTGCGTCCGCGAGGACGCCCCGCAGAGTCTGGCAGTATGGATCAGCGGCCGGAAGGTGCAGGACCCCGGTCACCGCGCCCTCGCCGTCGAAGAAGGTGTCACGCCGGCCCCACGTCCGGTCGATGAACTGATCCGGGATCACGAAGGTCCCTGGGGCGAGCTCGGGCACGAGGGCCCCGCACGCCGCGGAGGCGAACACAGCGGAGACGCCGAGACGCTTGAGCGCCCAGAGGTTGGCACGGTAGTTGACGGCCTGGGGCGCGACCGTGTGGCCCCTGCCGTGTCGCGGCAGGAAGGCGATCGTGGTGCCCTGAGCGTCCACGAGTGAGATCGGTGCCGACGTCGCGCCATAGGGCGTCGGGATCTCCAGTTCCACCGCGCGACCTTCGAGCCTGTACAGGCCAGACCCTCCCACGATCGCGACGGTGGCCGTCGGCCCTGAACCGTTCGTCTCTGGCTCGTTCGCAGCTTCCACGAACCCATCGTGCCCCAGCGCGTCAGGCCGCGTGCCGGGCACGCCTTACGATTCCGTGACGGCGCTGCGAGCCGTCCCGGCGCCCACCTACCCGCGCCCCCTAAGCCCCACCTACCCCTAGTCCTCGAGGAGGATGGGCGAGACCGAGGTTCATCCCGCTGGGCGTCGCGCGACGGGGTGGAGCGTCCTAGCGTGGAACCGTCAGCTACCTCAGGAGGCGACATGATCCAGGCAACCGACCTGGCGAAGGTCTACGGCGAGAAGACCGCCGTCGACGGTGTCACGTTCACCGTGGAGCCCGGCCGGGTCACCGGCTTCCTCGGGCCCAACGGCGCCGGCAAGTCCACCACGATGCGAATGATCATGGGCCTCGATGCGCCCACGCGCGGGACCGTCACGGTCAACGGCGCGCCGTACATCAAGCACAGGGCCCCGCTCCGCGAGATCGGCGCGCTCCTCGAAGCGCGCGCCGTCCACCCGGGGCGTACCGCCTTCAGCCACCTCTCGGCGCTCGCAGCGACCCACGCAATCCCTGCGAAGCGCGTCCACGAGGTCATCGAGATGACCGGCCTCGGGGCCGTCGCCAAGAAGAAGGTCAAGGGCTTCTCGCTCGGCATGGGCCAGCGGCTCGGCATTGCCGCAGCCCTGCTCGGCGACCCACAGGTAGTGGTCCTCGACGAGCCCGTCAATGGCCTCGACCCCGAGGGCGTCGTGTGGGTGCGCAATCTCGTGAAGTACCTCGCGAGCACCGGGCGCACGGTCTTCCTCTCGAGCCACCTCATGAGCGAGATGGCGCAGACGGCCGATCACCTCATCGTGATCGGGCGGGGCAAGATCCTCGCCGACGCCCCGATCCAGGACGTCATCGACAGTCAGGGCAAGGCCCGCGCCCGGGTGCGCACGGACCGTCCCGAGGACCTCTCGCGGCTGCTCGCGCGCTCCGGCGTCTCGATCCAGGCCTCGGAGCGCGAGGTGCTCGAGGTCAGTGGCCTCGATCCCCGCACCATTGCGCAGATCGCGCTCGACAACCGTGTCCTCGTGTATGAGCTCACGCCGCTCCAGGCCTCGCTCGAGGAGGCCTACATGCAGCTCACGAAGGACGAGGTGGAGTACCGCTCGGACGAAGGTGCCACTGCCGCCCACCCGAGTGGCGCGCACGCTGCCCAGCCCGCTCCCGCCGAGGCCCAGGAGGCATCCCGATGAGCACCGCAGTCCAGCCGCATCGTCACGTGTCCGCTCAGACGGAGCGCGTCCCGGGCCCCAACTTCTTCCGGGTGCTCAACTCCGAGCGCATCAAGATCCTGTCGCTCCTCTCCACCCGCATCCTCCTGCTGTGCGCGATCGCGCTCATGGTCGGCTTCGCGGCGCTCCAGGCGTGGGGCGCCGGCCAGCTCAGCCAGTCGCTCAGGAGCGGGGGCCCCGGGCCGCGTGAGTCGGTCAACATCGCGCAGCTGCTCCCGCACCTTCCCGTGGCCGGCGTGACGTTCTCCCAGCTCATCATCGGCTCGCTCGCGGTCCTGATGATCAGCGGCGAGTTCACCACGGGGATGTCGCGCGCCACGTTCGCCGCGGTGCCTACCCGCTGGCCGGTCCTCACCGCTAAGGCCGTGTACACGATCGTGATCGGCTTCGTGCTCACGTACGTGGGCGGCTACCTCGGCGGCCTCGTCGCGCAGCCGATCCTCGGGAACTACAACGGGCTGCACCTCGACATGGCGAGCTGGGACGTCCAGCGGTTCATGCTGCTCAACGCCGCCTACGTGGCTGCGGTGGCGCTCATGGGCCTCGCGCTCGGGGGCCTGCTGCGGAACTCGGCCGGATCGATTGTCACGCTCGTCGCGCTGCAGTTCGTCCTGCCGATCATCTTCCAGCTCATCCCCGGCGACTTCTTCAAGGAGGCGCGCAAGTACCTCCCCTCGAACGCCGCGGACGCGATGTTCCAGGCGGGCTCGAGTGCGCCGCTTGACACGACCTACCTCGAGCCCTGGCAGGGCGCACTCGTCCTCGCGGGCTACGTGGTGGTGCTCCTCGGGGCCGCGTACACGGCCCTGAAGCAGCGGGACGTGTAGCCCGAAGGACAATGGACAGCATGGTCCGCCTCACTCCGGCGGGGGGTACGCCCAGGACGGACGGCGTGCCCCCCGCCGGCGTGCCCGCGATCGCTCCCACGGAGCCCGTCGGCGCTGGGTACATCCCGCCCGCTCGGCGAGGACGGGTGCGCCAGTACCTGTACGAGCGGCCCCTCGTGATGGACGCCGTGGTCGTCGTGGCGAGCATCGTGCTGTCCCTCGGGGCCATCGTCGAGACCGCCGCGGGCGGGCACTGGTGGCAGCTGGCCGTCGTCGTGCTCGAGCAGGCGGCCCTGTTCCTCCGGCGCCAGGCCCCGTGGCCGATGCTCGCGGCGATCGTCGCGGCGGACACCGCAGTGCTGTTCGCGACGCCGGACGTCGGCAGCACGAGCGCGGCGGTGTGGTTCGCGCTCTACGCGGTCGCGGTGAATGTCCGGACGCTGTGGGCGCTCGTGACCGCGGTTGCCGCGAGCGTGCCGATCGCCGCGTACTTCGCGTTCGCGTACCGGCCCGGCGAGCAATTCCTGGCCGAGCACGGGCCCTTCATCGGACTCGTCGCGTCACTTTCGGTCGTGCTGTCCAACCTCGTGGCCGTGGGCGTGGGGATCGTCGTCCGCGGGAATCGTCTGCACCAGGCAGAGGTCAGGGAGTGGGCCATGCGCCGCGCCCAGTTCGCGTCGGTGCAGGAGCGCAACCGCATCGCGCGGGAGATGCACGACGTCGTCGCCCATTCGCTCACCGTCATGGTCACGCTGAGCGACGGCGCCGCGCGCGTCGTCGACCGAGATCCCGAATCCGCCAAAGCCGTGCTCGGCGAGCTGTCGGGCACGGGCCGTGCTGCGCTCGCGGACATGCGGCGCGTGCTCGGTGTGCTCCGCGCCGACTCGGGTTCGGCGGGCAGGACGCCCGCCCTGGGCGGGCTCCAGTCGCTCGTCGACGGGTTCCGGGCCGCGGGTCTCCCCGTGACCTTGACGCAGGACGGCGAGGCCCTCCCCAGCGACGCCGCCCTCCAACTCGCCGTCTACCGGATCGTGCAGGAATCGCTCACGAACGTCCTGAGGTACGCGCGCGGCGTGGGCCGCGTCGATGTGCGGGTGGCCCGGGAAGCTGGCGTGGTGCGAGTGCGCGTCGAGAACGACGGCGGGACGGCACCTGAGGGCCCCGACGCCTACCTTGGGACCGGCGGGGGGATTGCCGGCATGAGGGAGCGCGCGGCGATCTTCGGCGGATCGCTCCGCGCTGCGCCGCGGTCCGGGGGAGGATGGCGAGTGGACGCTGAACTTCACTGGACGGAGAGGGACTGATGGGGGAGAACGACGAGGCGCAGGTGCTCAGGCTCCTGCTCGTGGACGATCAGCCGCTCCTGCGGGTCGGCTTCAAGATGGTCCTCGAGGCGGAGGACGGGATCAAGGTGGTCGGAGAGGCGGGCGACGGCTCCGAGGCCGTGCGTCTCGCGCGGGAGCTCGAGCCGGACGTGGTGCTCATGGACGTCCGCATGCCCGTCATGGATGGGATCGAGGCGACGCGTCGCATCGCCGCGGCGTCTCCTTCCGCGCGCATCATCATCCTGACCACGTTCGACCTCGACGAGTACGCGTTCGCCGGGCTCCAGGCGGGGGCGTCGGCGTTCCTGCTCAAGGACGTGGCGCCCTCTGAGCTCGTCCACGCCGTGCGGCTCGTGGCGAGTGGTGACGCGGTCGTGAGCCCACGGGTGACCCAACGCCTGCTCGAGACGTACGTGCGTTCGGAGGGCGCCGCCGTCGGACGCCCCGAAGCCCAGCCCGACCCGCTGCTCGCCGACCTCACCCCGCGCGAACTCGAGGTGCTCCGCGCCATCTGCGAGGGGCTCAGCAACGCCGAGATCGCGCACCGGCTCTATCTCTCCGAGGCCACGGTCAAGAGCCACGTCCGGCGCATCCTGTCGAAGCTCCACCTGCGCGACCGCGTGCAGGCGGTCGTGTACGGGTACGAGACAGGCCTCGTGGTGCCGAGCAACCCGGACTACTGAGCGGAATAGCCCAGCGCACTGCCGTCCGCCGTCGTTCGAGCCTCGTCACCCCGGCCTCCCGCGGTGTCGCGAACCGGCCCCGACGCTGCCTTCGCCTAGGCTGGACGACCGTGATCTCTGCGCGCCGCCTCGGCTCCCTGTCCGCGTGTTCGCTGCTCCTCCTCGGCCTGGCCGTTGGAGTCGCCGGGTGCGGAGGGTCGGCCGGCCCGAGCAAGGAATCCTCGGGCAGTTTGGGCAGCTCGGACGCTTCGGGCCTCGTGGTCGCGGCCGGCCACGGATGGACGGACAAGGGAGTCGACGGCCCCATGCCCGCCCCGGGCTCGTGCCACACCCGCTACACCTCGAGCCATGAGCCCCTGCCTGACCCCGCGTGCACGCCCGGCGCGATCGACGGCGCCGTGACGCCTGCCACGCTCTCGCAGACGGTGTGCCGCAAGGGCGGCTACACCAGTAGCGTGCGGCCTCCCGTGGGGATCACGGACAAGGCCAAGGCCCAGATCATGGCGGCGTACGGGATTCCGGCGTCCGAGTCCTCGAAGTACGAGCTCGACCACCTCGTGCCGCTCGCCGACGGCGGCGCTTCGGATATCCGCAATCTGTGGCCGGAGCCCAACACCTTCGCGTCGGGCAAGCCCTCGGCGTCGTCGTTCGTCCACAACGACAAGGATCAGGTCGAGGAGGACGCGTTCTCGGCGCTCTGCGCGGGCACGGCGAGCCTCGCCTCCATCCAGAGGACGATGGCGACAGACTGGACCACGGGCCACTACACGGGCGGTTCGGGCAGCGACGGGAACTAGGCGCGCGTTGGCTCCGCGCTCCGCCCCGGGCGTGGCTAGCTATCGCGCGCGTCGGCGCCGGGAGCACAATGTCCGCATGCGGCCCTTCCTGCTGCTCGCGTCGCGAGACCACGACGTCGTCGCGGACGACGAATACCGGGCGTTCTGCGAGTACGGCGGCCTCGAGTCCCGCGATCTTCACCGCGTCCGGGCCGAGGCCGGCCCACTTCCCGAGATCCGCCTCGAGGACTATTCGGGGGTGATCTTGGGCGGCAGTCCGTACACGGCGTCAGATCCCCCTGAATCCAAGAGCGCGTGCCAGCTCCGGGTCGAAGCCGAGATCGGGGCGCTCCTCGACCGCATTGTCGTCGAGGACTTCCCGTTCTTCGGGGCCTGCTACGGCGTCGGGCTCCTCGGAGTCCACGAGGGCGCGGTCGTGGACCGCCGCTTCGGCGAGCCTGTGGGGCCCGTGCGGGTCCGGCTCAGCCCCGCTGGGCTCATCGACCCGCTGTGCGCGGGCCTCGAGACGAGCTTCGACGCGTTCGTGGGCCACAAGGAGGCGGTGCGGACGCTCCCCTCGAGCGCCGCCCTGCTCGCGGGCTCGGCCTCGTGTCCCGTCCAGATGTTCCGGTTCCGTCGGAACCTCTACGCGACCCAGTTCCATCCCGAGCTCGATCTCGCCGGCCTCGAGCGCCGCGTCGACGCGTACCGGCACTCGGGCTACTTCCCGCCGGAGGAGGCCGAGTCCGTGAAGGAGCGGGCCCGGGTCGCGCACGTCCACGAACCCCAGCGGATCCTGCGGAACTTCGTGGAGCGCTACGCGCGCTGAGCCGGGGTTCCTGCGGGCGCCGGCCAACTTCGGGCTGACGCTGGCCACTTCCGGGCGGCGTTGGCCAATTTCGGGCGGTGCGCGCTGGCTAGACTCGGGTTCATGCCTACCGCCGCGCATCTGCACGCCCTTGACCTCGGCCGCTTCGTGATGGCCTCGCCGTCGAGCTTCCACGCTGCCCGGGAGGGTGCGCGGCGCCTCGAGGAGGGTGGCTTCCGGGTGCTCTCCGAGGCCGACGAGTGGCCCGCTGCGCCCGGCGGCTACGCGGTGGTCCGCGACGGTGCGCTCATCGCGTGGGTCATCCCGGACGGCACGGGCCCGCTCACGCCGTTCCGGATCCTCGGGGCGCACACCGATTCGCCGTCGTTCAAGCTCAAGCCCAAGCCCACCACGGGCGCGCACGGGTGGCTCCAGGCGGGCGTCGAGGTCTACGGCGGGCCGATGCTGAACTCGTGGCTGGACCGCGAGCTGCGGCTCGCCGGCCGGCTCGTGACGGTCGACGGCGCAGAGCACCTCGTGGCGAGCGGGCCCCTCTTGCGCTTCCCACAGCTTGCGATCCATCTCGATCGCGCCGTCAACGATGGACTGACGCTCGTCAGGCAGCGGCACATGAATCCCGTCTGGGGCCTCGGCAACCCGGCGGGCGCCGACCTGCTCGGCGTGCTCGCGGAGCTCGCGGGGGTCGATCCGGGCGAGGTCGGCGGCTACGACCTCGTGGTCGCGGACACCCAGGAGCCAGCGGTCTTCGGTTCGGAGGGCGAGTTCTTCGCCTCCGGCCGGCTCGACAATCTCTCATCGGTGCACGCGGGCGTGACGGCCCTCGTCCGGGCCCTCGACGGCGCCCGGGAGACGGCGATCCCAGTGCTCGCCGCGTTCGACCACGAGGAGGTCGGCTCGTCCACGCGGTCCGGCGCATGCGGACCGTTCCTCGAGGATGTCCTGGCCCGCATCGGCGACGTCCTCGGCGCGACGGCGACCGAGCGCCGTCGTGCGTTCGCGGCGTCCTGGCACGTCTCCGCGGACGCCGGCCATGCAATCCACCCGAACTATCCCGAGAAGCACGATCCGGCCAACCGCCCCGTGCTCAACGGCGGCCCGCTCCTGAAGATCAACGCCCAGCAGCGGTACGCGACGGACGCCGCGGGGGCGGCCCTCTGGGCCCGGCTGTGCGCGGAGGCCGAGGTTCCGTACCAGGAGTTCGTCTCGAACAACGACGTGCCGTGCGGTTCGACGATCGGGCCGCTCACCGCAACCCGGCTGGGAATCCGCACGGTCGACGTCGGCGTCCCGCTCCTGTCCATGCATTCCGCGCGGGAACTCGCCGGGGTCCAGGACCCGTGGCGGCTGGCGCTCGTCGCGGAGCGCTTCTTCGCGGGCTGAGCGGGCCCAGCCGGAGAGCCCGGCCGCGGCGCCCAGCCCGCGCCGTCCGCGCGCCCCGTCCGCGGGTCTAGCTCGGGCGTCTAGCTCGCGAGGCCGATCACGAGGTTGATCGTCGCGGCGAGGATGAGCGTTGCGAACACGTACGCGAGGAGGCTGTGCTTGAGCGCCTCGGCGCGCATGTTGTGGTTCGTGATCGACGTGTCCGAGACCTGGTAGGTCATGCCGAGGCTGAACGCCATGTAGGCCACGTCCGTGTACCTCGGCGGGATGTCCTGGTTGAAGTTGATGCCGCCTTCGGGTTCCGAGGCGTAGTACAGCTCGGTGTAGCGGAGCGTGAAGAGCGTGTGCAGCATGAGCCACGAGGCTCCGACCACGATGAGGGCCAGGAGGGCGAGGGCGATCTTCATGGGCTTCTCGGCCTGGTTGCCCGAGACCATGACGATGAGCACCGCGACGATGGCCGCGGCGTTCGCGCACAGGATGAGGAAGTCGCGGGTGGATCTGCGCGGATCCTCCTCGCGCGCGTGCTCGCGAGTCTCGGCGGGGTCCATCCGGCTGATCCGGGCCCAGACCCAGATGTCGTAGAGGAGCGCAGCGGCGCCCCAACCGGCCGCGGGCGCGTGCCACCACGAGTTGAGGAAGCCGGTCAGGAGGGCGGCGGCGAGGCCCACGACCACCATGATCCAGATGCGGCGGCGTGCGGTCCTGGCGCGGGCTGATCGGGCGGGGACGGTCTGTGGCGTCATGTCACGATCGTTGCATTCGAGTCTCGCAACCGGCCAGTTTTCCCTCCCCAGGCAGGGGATGCGGCGTGTCGTCCACATCGCCTCGCGCAGTACGGACGACGGCGGCGGCTCGGCGTAGCGTTGACGTCACCGGGGGAGGAGGCGGCCCGGCTGGGACAGGGGCACTGGATCCGGTAACATAGGGAAGTCTGTGCTGCCGGCCGGCGCATCGCGTCGATGGCCGGGGCGCGGCAAACGCAAATGAACCTCCTGTTGCGGAGAGACCGCAACCGCTTAGCCCAAAGGAGGTGGGTTCACGCATGCGTCCTTACGAACTGATGGTCCTCATCGACCCCGAGGTTGACGAGCGCACCGTTCAGCCGTCGCTCGACAAGTTCCTCAGTGTGATCACCACCGACGGTGGAACCGTCGACAAGGTGGACATCTGGGGCCGTCGTCGCCTGTCCTACGACATCAAGAAGAAGAACGAGGCGATCTACGCGGTCGTCAACTTCACGGCTGAGCCCGCCA
The DNA here is from genome assembly GCF_004919045.1 of Sinomonas albida. GTDB lineage: Bacteria > Actinomycetota > Actinomycetes > Actinomycetales > Micrococcaceae > Sinomonas > Sinomonas albida. The sequence continues at coordinate 21,735 of NZ_SWDW01000011.1, read as the reverse complement.
CGGCGCAGGAGCTCGATCGTCAGCTGAACCTCAACGAGACGATCCTGCGCACGAAGATCATCCGCCCCGAAGACCAGAAGGTGTCCGCCAAGTAGTCTTGGCGTAAACCCCTTCGGCACCCCGTAAGAACGTCATAAGGCTCGGACCAGGAGGCAGCATGGCAGGCGAAACCACGATTACGGTCATCGGAAATCTGACGAACGATCCGGAGCTCCGGTTCACGCCGTCAGGTTCGGCGGTGGCCAACTTCACGGTGGCCTCCACGCCGCGCACCTTCGATCGCCAGTCCAACGAGTGGAAGGACGGGGAGACCCTGTTCCTCCGCGCGTCGATCTGGCGCGAGGCTGCCGAGAACGTTGCGGAGTCCCTCACGAAGGGCATGCGCGTGATCGTTTCCGGCCGGCTCAAGAGCCGCTCTTACGAAACCAAGGAGGGCGAGAAGCGCACCGTCATCGAGCTTGAGGTCGACGAGATCGGCCCGAGCCTGCGCTACGCCTCCGCCAAGGTCAACCGCACCCAGCGCTCCGGCGGTCAGGGTGGGAACTTCGGCGGCGGCGGCAACTTCGGTGGCGGCAACTCCGGGGGCAACCCCGGTGGTGGCTCCGGCAACAACTGGGGAGGCGGCCAGGGTTCTCAGAACCAGGGCGGCAACTCGGGTGGCTGGAGCGGCGGCGGCGCCCAGAACGACGACCCGTGGGCGACCCCGGGCGTCAGCAACGCCGGTGGCTGGGGATCGGGTTCCGATTCCGAGCCGCCGTTCTGATCATCACATCCAACCATCCCGTGGCGTGACCACGGGCTCCGCGAGACTAAAGGAGCTCCACGATGGCAAAGGCTGAAATCCGTAAGCCGAAACCAAAGTCCAACCCCTTGAAGGCCGCTGACATCACTGTCATCGACTACAAGGACGTCGCCCTGCTGCGCAAGTTCATCTCGGACCGCGGCAAGATCCGCGCTCGCCGTGTGACCGGCGTGACCGTGCAGGAGCAGCGGAAGATCGCTCAGGCGATCAAGAACGCCCGCGAAGTTGCCCTGCTCCCCTACTCCGGCGCTGGCCGCGGCTGAGAAGGGAAACGAGAGAACCATGGCAAAGATCATCCTCACCCAGGAAGTGACCGGACTCGGCACCCCTGGTGACGTTGTCGAGGTCAAGGACGGCTACGCCCGCAACTACCTCTACCCGCGCGGCTACGCGCTGCGGTGGACCCGTGGTGGCGAGGCTCACGTCGAGACGCTCAACGCGGCTCGCGCCGCGAAGGCCCACAAGACGCTCGAGGCCGCGCAGGAGCAGGCTGCTGCTCTCGCCAAGACGCCCGTTCGCCTTGAGGTCAAGGCCGGCAAGGAAGGTCGCCTGTTCGGCACCGTCCGCACCGAAGCCGTCGCCTCCGCCGTTGAGGCCGCTGGCCTCGGCTCGATCGACAAGCGCAAGGTCGTCCTTCCCGGCCACATCAAGGCCACGGGCAACTACAACGTCTCCGTGCGCCTGCACGATGACGTCACCGCGACCATCAACCTTCAGGTTGTCGCCGCGAAGTAGTCCGGACCCTGCCGACGCTGCTGCAGCTCACGCTGTTGGAGCTGACGCTGTTGGACCCCAGCGAGGGCCCCTGCCACGAGGCAGGGGCCCTCGCTTCGTTCTACGCCCCTCGCCGCCCCCTCTCCCCGTTTCGGGTACAGATCCTGCCCGGTTTTCCCCGTTTCGGGTACAGATCCTGCCCGGTTTTCCCCGTTTCGGGTACAGATCCTGCCTGGTCTTCCCCGTTTCGGGTACAGATCCTGCCCCTGGCGCCCGTTTCCGGGACGGGAACTTTGCAGCGAGGATCGACTCTTCCTGCATTAGGGTGGGCTCCGCGGTGCCTACCCGGAACGCCACAGCGACGCAGTTGCCGTACCCGAGACGAGGAAGGAATAGGTACGGCATCCCATCCGTTGTTCGGATAGATGCAAACACATGGATCATCCGGAACGGAGAAGCAAACAGATGGATGCCAAGAAGATCGTGGTCATCTCCGCGGGGCTCGGAACGCCCTCGTCGAGCCGCCTTCTCGCTGACCAGATGGGCGACGCAACCGCCCGCCTCGTGGTGGGTCTCGGACTCGACGTCCGGGTCACCACTTATGAGCTCCGGGACCTGGCCGTCGACATCGCGAACAACTTCGTGACCGGCTATGCCGCCCCGAAGCTCGCCGAGGCGATTGCGGCCGTCGAGAACGCCGACGCCCTCATCGCAGTTTCGCCGGTCTTCAGCGCCTCCTACAGCGGCCTCTTCAAGTCGTTCTTCGATCTGGTCGACAACAAGGCTCTCGACGGCACTCCGGTGCTGCTCGGGGCAACTGGCGGCTCGGAGCGACACAGCATGGTGCTCGACTTTGCAATGCGTCCGCTCTTCACGTACCTGCGTGCCCGGATCGTCCCGACCGCGGTCTTCGCGGCTCCCATGGACTGGGGTCGCGGCTCGGAGGGGGACGGCTTCGCGGCCGGCAGCCTGAGCGCGCGCATCGAGCGCGCCGCGGGCGAGCTTGCTTCCGAGCTCACGGACGACGCCGGAGCCCCCCGGGTGCCTCAGGTCGCCACCCGCCCCGAAGAGAAGGGCTTCGAGCAGCTGCTCGCGGATCTCACCGGCGGCCGCTGACCTGGTGGTCCGACGCCGTAAATCCGGCGCCTCGTTTCGGGTACAGATGATCTCTACCCGAAACCGTTGATGGGCGGGTTATCTGTACCCGAAACGGATTCTGGGCGGGTTATCTGTACCCGAGACGGTGTTTGGGCGGGTTATCTGTACCCGAAACGTGGAAAACCGGGCAGGATCTGTACCCGAGACGGGGCGGGGAGGCGGGTCGACGGGCGGGCGTACGATGACGTGGTGCAACCAGCCCACGGACAAGCCCCAATGGGACAGGGCTCCATCGGTCAAGCCCCAATGGGACAGGGCTCCATCGGTCAACCCCCAATGGGACAGGGCTCCATCGGTGAATCCCCAACCAGAGGAGCTTCCATCGGTCAATCCCCAACCAGAGGAGCTTCCATCGGACACGCCCTCATCATCGACGGCCACAACGACCTCCCTTGGGCGCTCCGTCAGGAGTTCGGGTACAGCGTCGCTGAGGCCGGACTCGAGGCGGGGCAGCCTCGCCTCCACACCGACATCCCGCGTCTTCGCCGGGGCGGCGTCGGCGCGCAGTTCTGGTCGGTGTTCGTCCCGTCGACCCTGAGCCCGGAGCAGTCGGCCGTCGCGACGCTCGAACAGATCGACTGCGTGCGCCGGCTCGTCGAGGCGCACCCCGGCACCTTCGAACTGGCGAGCACGGCCGCCGAGGTGCGGGGCGCCGTCGAACGCGGGAAGATCGCCTCGCTCATGGGCATGGAGGGCGGGCACAGCATTGCGGGCTCGCTCGGCGTGCTCCGAGCCATGGCGGCGCTCGGCGTGCGCTATATGACTCTGACGCACAACGACAACACGCCGTGGGCGTCTTCGGCGACGGGCGAGGGCGAGGACACGGGGCTGGCACCCTTCGGGCGCGAGGTCGTCGCGGAGATGAACCGCGTCGGGATGATCGTCGATTTGTCGCACGTTTCCGAGCGGACCATGGTGGATGCGCTGGCCTGCACGAGGGCTCCGGTCATGTTCTCGCATTCGTCTGCCCGCGCGGTCTGCAGCCACCCGCGGAATGTCCCGGACTCGGTGCTCGAGATGCTCCCGGCGAACGGCGGCGTGCTGATGGTGACGTTCGTCCCGAAGTTCGTCTCGGAGGCCTGCCACGACCATTCGCGTGCGGTCCAGGAGCGGCGGGTCGAGCTGGGGCTGCCCGTCGGCTTCCACGACGTGGCCCCTGCGGAGGATCCCGAGGCGGCCGCCGAGTTCGACGCCTGGCTGGCCGCCAATCCGGCGCCCAAGGCGACCATTGACGACGTCGTCCGTCACCTCGAGCACGCCCGTTCAGTGGTCGGGCCCAAGCATCTGGGGCTCGGCGGCGACTTCGACGGCACACCTGAGCTCCCCGAGGGGATGGACGGTGTGGCCGGCTATGCCCCGCTGCTCGAAACCCTGTCTGAGCGGGGTTGGCCGGCGGAGGAGCTGGATGCCCTGTGCTGGGGCAACGCGCTGCGGGTGCTCGAAGAGACCGAGAAGGTGGCGGCGCACTAAACGGGTGGCCCCTGACGGCGTCCCCGGTGCCGGACGTTGATTCGGCGTGAGAGCCGGGCGCTAGTGAAGTCGGATCCTCGAGTTCTCAGAGGAGGTCGACGAACGCACGGGCCTCTTCGATGCTGATCTCGGAATGGCGCCACAGCATGAGCGCGGCGTCCTCGGCGTCGCCGATCTGGGCGAGTGCCTTGATCTCCGCGTAGATCTGGTCGTTGAGGAGATTGCTCGCGACCTCGAGCGTCTGCCGGCCGTTGCTCACGATCGCGCGGTACCGATAGGGGAACCGCGTGGTCGAGCGTTCGCCGGGCGCGCCCGCGGGTACCTTGGAGGGTTCGTGCGCGGACGACGGCGGCGCGGCCTCGGGCTCTCCAGCCGGCGGTAGTGCGGCGGCTGGCTCCGACGAAGTCAACGGGGCAGACGGCGCCGACGACGCGGCAGGGGCAGGCTCGGCGGGAGCGACCGGCGCTTCCCGCGGCTCGCCGTACGCCTGAGGGTGGCTCTCCATGAGGAGGATCGCGTTGCGGGCGTCGATGAGCTTCGCGCCCGTGGCCTGGCGGTACGCGGCGATGGCCTGAACTGTGAGGCCCTGGGCAATGAGCGAATAGATGGCCCGATGCTGCTCTTCCGTGAGGCGGGCCGACATCTCCGCGGCAGCCTCAGGCCCGTTGGCGCGGGCCGTCTCGACCGACGCGCGTGTGCGCCTGGCGCCCCGGCGCAGCACGACCACGACGATCGCGACGACGCACACAAGGATGATAAGTGGGGGCAACAGGTTTTCCATCGGGGCTTCCGGATCGGTGCGGTGAACGTTGCGGGCGGCCCCAGCCCGGGGCACCTCCAGCGTAGTACGGAGCCGTTGCACCGGCACACGGCTGAGGGACCGATTCGGTGGCGCCTCAGGCTTCCCGAGGCCGAGTTCGACGGCGCTCAGTGTGCATGAATGGCCAGGCATGGACCGCCACGAGACCGGACGTGGGAATATGTGGCAAAGGTCACATAAGTGCCGTAGGTCACGTGAAATCACAAGCGTTTGTCTAAAAATCTCCGTCAGCACTGTGGATTTCGAATGTGGAAAAAAATCTTTAGTCCACAAGATGTAGAGTAAGTTTTCCCACGTCAGAGGCAGATTATTCATGGGTGGGGAAAGTTGTCCACAGTTGTCCACAGGCGCGGTGAACAACTTTAGGGGCATATTCCACAGGTTGTCCACAGGCAGGGTGGACGGCCAGCTGGCTAATGTCGGAGGGCCCGGATACGTTTGCTCCAACCATCCGGAAGAGGCGTGTAAACGCGGCGCACCGCCCTGACATGCACTGCCTCGGTCCGGGCGTCACATGCGAGGTGAGGTGTCGCCGGTGTCCGCATCACAGGTCGAGTCAGTTTCGTCGTACCGGGACTCGGATTCGGGCCGAACCCCACCCCAGGACATCGTCGCGGAGCAGTCGGTGCTCGGCGGCATGATGCTTTCGAAGGACGCCATCGCAGACGTCGTCGAGGTGGTGCGCTCGGTCGACTTCTACCGGCCGGCGCATGAGACGATCTTCGACGCCATCGCCGACCTATACAGCAAGGGCGAACCGGCGGACGCCGTCACGGTTTCGGACGAGCTCACGAAGCGCGGCGAAATCAACCGCGTGGGCGGCCCCGCCTATCTCCACGAGCTCATCCAGTCGGTCCCGACGGCCGCGAACGCCGGATACTACGCCGAGATCGTGGCCGAGCGCGCCGTCCTCCGCCGGCTTGTGAGCGCGGGGACGAAAATCGTCCAGCTCGGCTACGGACAGGACGGCGAGGTCGAGGACCTCGTCAACCAGGCGCAGGCCGAGGTGTACGCCGTGGCCGAGCGGCGCCAGGGCGAGGACTACGTGGCGCTCTCCGAGGTCATGGAGTCCGCCATGGACGAGATCGAGGCGGCCGGTCACCGGGGCGAGGGCATCACGGGCGTGCCGACCGGCTTTTATGAGCTCGACGAGCTCACGCACGGGCTGCACCCCGGCCAGATGATCGTCATTGCGGCGCGCCCCGCCGTCGGCAAGTCGACGTTCGCGCTCGATTTCGCGCGCTCCGCCGCGATCAAGCACAAGCTGCCCACGGTCTTCTTCTCCCTCGAAATGGGCCGGAACGAGATCGCCATGCGCCTCATGAGCGCCGAGGCGACGATCCAGCTCCAAGACCTGCGCCGCGGGACGCTCCGCGACGAGCATTGGGCCAAGATCGCGAAGGTCATGGGACCACTCAACGAATCGCCCCTCTTCATCGACGACTCCCCGAACATGTCGCTCATGGAGATCCGCGCAAAGTGCAGGCGGCTCAAGCAGCAGCACGGGCTCAAGCTCGTGGTCCTCGACTATCTCCAGCTGATGTCGTCCGGCAAGAAGGTCGAAAGCCGCCAGCAGGAGGTCTCGGAGTTCTCCCGCGCGCTCAAGCTGCTCGCGAAGGAGCTCGAGGTGCCGGTCATTGCGCTCTCTCAGCTCAACCGCGGCTCCGAGCAGCGCCAGGACAAGCGGCCGATGGTCTCTGACCTCCGCGAGAGTGGCTCGATCGAGCAGGACGCGGACATGGTGATCCTGCTCCACCGTGAGGACGTCTACAACAAGGAATCCCCGCGAGCCGGCGAGGCGGACATCCTCGTCGCCAAGCACCGCAACGGCCCCACGAAGGACATCGTCGTGGCGTTCCAGGGCCACTATTCGCGCTTCGCCAACATGGCCGCGGACTCTGGCGACGGCGAGGGCGGCGGCGGGTTCTAGCCTGCTGGCGGCCGTCCTAGGGACGGCTGTCCCGAGGACCGGCCGCTCCGAGAGCGGGCCCGACAAGATCGCGCGATCGCGCGATGTGCACTGCTCGGTTCCGGCGCGATGCTGGGTGCATGAACAGCAAGGCAAGAGTGGTCGAGTTCGACCTTGAGACCAGCGCAAGTCCGTCTGCCGTGCGCGGCGCGCTGATTGACTTCTCGGAGCGCCGGCCCCAGCTGTGGCCCGGCATTGAGCCTTCGCTCTACAAGGCTTATTCGATCGGCGAAACCGCCGCCGAAGTACGCGAGGGCACCAAGGGTCCCGGCGGCCAGATCTGGGCGCGTGAGCGCTACGACTGGTCCAATCCGGATACGGTTCGCTGGACGGTGCAGGAGAGCAATTTCTCGGCGCCGGGCAGCTACGTGGCCGCGACAGTCCAGCCCGGTCGAGACGGCGGCAGCGTCGTTCATATCGCGTGGAACCGCACCGGCAGCAACCTGATGGGACGCCTCGTGTGCCGGATGATCCGGATGTCCCACGGCAAACCGGTCGCTGCTTCGTTCAAGCGCGGCCTGGCCGAACTGGAGAAGGGCTGACCGCGCCGCGAACCGTCACCGCGCCGCTGCTGCGGCCGACCCGCCGTCGTCCGCCAGATCCTCCGCGCACTCGAGCCGCGCGCCCTGGACGAAGCGCACCCCCTGGTCAGACCTCTAGACCGCGCGCGACGGTGAGCTGACCGTTCTCGACGAGCCACCGGACGGATTCGAGCACGGCCGCCTCTGGCTCGTACCGCGGCGCGTAGCCCAGGAGCGACTTGGCCTTCTCGATGCTGAAGCAATGGCTCCGGTGCAGGTGGCCCCAGCTCGACTCGGCATGCTCGGGCGTGGTCGATGCGCGGAACTGCGCCCACGTGACCGCTTCCAGCGCCGCCGCCTGACCGAACCATCCCGCTGCGATCTCTGCGTAGCCGCGGACGGTCAGGGCGGTCGGGGCCACGACGTTGAAGTCCTCGCCGGCCGCCGCGTCGCGATGCTCGATGGCCCTCTGGAACGCCTGGGCGACGTCGTCGGCGTGCACGTGGTGCATCGACTCGCTGCCGCTCCCGGGGACGTGCAGCGCCTCGCCGGCAGAGAGCGCGTGCCAGACGGTGGGGTCGAGGTTCCCGAGTGGGCCGATCGGGTGCCACCCCGGCCCGACGATGTGGCCAGGGTGGACGGACGTGGTGTCCAGGCCGCCGCTGGTGGTCTCCTCCTTCAGCATCCGCGCGATCCTGTCCTTCTGAACGCCGTACTCGCCGAACGGCGCCGCGGCCGAGCCGGAGTCCTCGGAGATGGGCACCTTGAGGCTCGCCCCGTACCGCCAGATCGACCCGCAGTGCAGCAGATGCCCGGTCTCGCCGCGAAGCCGGTCCACGAGCGCGGCGGCGGACTCGAGGGTGAAGCAGACCAGATCGACGACGACGTCGGCCCCCAGCCGCGCGACCAGGTCCCCGAACGTGCCCTCCCGGTCTTCCTGCTGGCGGTCGGCCACAACCTGCCGCACCTGCTGCCATTCGACGGCATCGGTATAGGGCTTGTGAGTCCCGCGGCTGATGTTGATCACCTCATGGCCGGCCCGCACGAGCCGGGGGACAAGGAACGTGCCAATGTGGCCGCTCCCGCCGATGATGACAATTTTCACGGTTTCTCCAATCCTTGGGCGTGGTGGGAGTCTGCGGGAAGGCTGCTCACTCGAGCACCGCGACTTCGAGCGCCCGCAGCCGCGAGGGCTCGGCGATGACGCCGACGTGAGTGATGCGCTCGCCGTCGACCGTGAAGGCGAGCACGAGCCGGAGGTGACCCTTCGGGGCGACGATGAGCGCCGGTTGGCCGTTGACCAGGGCAACGCGGGCAAATGGTGCGCGCGCCGCGGACACGACGGCCGCATGCGCCACGGTCTCGGCGCCGCGAAGCGTGACTGCGAGTCGCGACGGCGTCGAGGCGGCGTCCGCGTCGATGACCACATCCGGCGCGAGCAGCTCGACGAGCGCATCGAAGTCGCCCGTGCGGACGGCCGCAAGGTAGGCCTCGACGGCGCGCCGCTGCCGCGCGCGGTCCGGATCGGGCGCCTCGGAGCCGCGCACGCGCCGTCGTGCGCGGCTCGCGAGCTGGCGCGTCGCCTCCGAGGACTTGCCGAGGATCGGCGCGATGCGGTCAAACGGGACGTCGAACATGTCGTGCAGCACGAACGCGAGCCGCTCCGCCGGCTGGAGGGTGTCGAGCACCACGAGGAGGGCGAGGCCCACGGAATCGGCCATGACGGCCTCCTCCTCAGGTCCGTCTGAGGAAGCACGGAGCGCGTCCTCAAGCCCCTCGATCGGCTCCTCGTGCCGCGCGGCACGCGACCTGAGGGCATTGAGGCAGATCCGGGCGACGACGGTCGTGAGCCAGGCCCCGAGGTTCTCGATCGCCCCGGCATCGGTGCGGGCGAGCCGCAGCCACGCGTCCTGCACGGCGTCGTCCGCCTCGGGCAGGGACCCGAGCATGCGGTACGCGACGGCTCGCAGGCGCCCGCGCTCGGACTCGAAACGGCTGGCCAGGATCTCCTCGACATCCACGCCTGTCACATTCCTGCACCCGTGCGGGTCATGGCAAGTAGAGGGGTCCGAAATCGGGCCCTGCTGACGGGAGAAAGGTTGGGCCATGGCCTCCACGATTCTGGTTACGGGCGGAACGGGCACGTTGGGTCGGCAGGTGGTCGCGCGGCTCCGCGCGGCGGGGCGGCCTGTGCGCGTCCTGAGCCGGCACGCCCGTCCCGCGGCCGACGGCGTCGAATACTTCGCGGGCGACCTCGCCACGGGCGAGGGCATTGGCCCTGCCGTCGAGGGCGTGGCGACGATCGTCCACTGCGCTGGGACCCAGAAGGGCGACGGCGACAAGGCCCGGCACCTCGTCGAGGCGGCCAAGCGCGCCGGAGTGGGCCACATCGTCTTCATCTCGGTGGTGGGCGCGGACACGATCCCCGTGGTGAGCGGCCTGGATCGCGCGGCGTTCGCATACTTCGAGTCGAAGCGCGACGCCGAGCTGGTCATCGAGTCCTCGGGCATCCCGTGGTCGACGCTCCGCGCGACCCAGTTCTACGAGCTCACATTGCTCACGGCCCAGGCCATGGCGAAGCTCCCCGTCATCCCGGTGCCGTCCGGCTTCCGCTTCCAGCCGGTCGATTCGGGAGAGGTCGCGGACCGGCTCGTTGAGCTCGCCCTCGGATCCCCGGTCGGCCTCGTCCCCGACATGGCTGGCCCCACGGTGTACGCCATGAACGATCTGATCCGCTCGTACGTCGTCGCGGCCGGGCTGCACCGGCTGTTCGTGCCGATGCCCATGCCCGGCGGGGCCGCGCGGGCCATCCGCGGGGGCGCCAACATCGCCCCGGATCGCGGGGTGGGCCACCGGACGTGGGAAGACTTCCTTGCTAGCCCTCGATCTTGAACCCGGAGCCGAGGAGCCGCAGCGCCTCGTCCATCATGGCCGGGAGATCGCTGCGGCCCTCGTCCTCGATCCATCGCTCGAACACCACCAGGAGCACGCCCGTGAGGGCCCCGGCGGCGAGCGAGATCATCGGGTCATCTGGCGAGACCCCTAAGGTCTTCGCCACCACGCCCGAGTACATCCGGCCCACGTCGTGGTTCGCGGCGAGGGCCCGGATCCTGAGGGCCGGCGTGGTGAACGTGAGGCGCATCCGCTCGTAGATGCGGTCGCGCTCGCTCGCGTAGAACTCCTCGAACGCCGTGTGCACCGCAAGACGGAAGGCCTCGACAAGGGGGGTGCCGTGCGGCACGCTCTCGAGGGCCTCGAGGAGGAACGGATCGTACTCGTCCTCGAGGACCACGTCCTCCTTCGTGGGGTAGTACCGGAAGAACGTGCTCGGGGAGACCTCGGCCTCGGCCGCGATCTGGTCGACCGTGGTCTCGTCGTAGCCCTGCTCGGCAAAAAGGCGAAGCGCGACGTCCTGGATGAGGCGTCGCGTCTTCGCCTTCTTGCGCTCCCGTAGCCCTGGTTCCGTCATGAATCCATCTTGCCAGCCGCCGTCGTCCGTGGCTCCAATGTCCGTGCGGTCTGTGCGCGGCGGGGGAGCACGATCGCCATCATGACGGCGATGACGATTGCCGCTGCGAAGCACACGAGGCTTACGGCGTGGACGCCGTCGAGGTAGGCGGATCCGGCCGCATCGCGGAGGGCGCCCCCCGCGGGCCCGAGGCGGCTCGCGACGGCGACGGCACCGCCGAGCGAGTCCCGCGCCGCGCTCGCCGCGGCACCTGGCAGGTGCGCGGTCGGGGCGCTCATCCCGGCGCGGTACGCGGCCGTGAGGATGCTTCCGAGGACGGCGACGCCGAGCGCGCCGACGGTCTGCCGCACCGAGAGGTTGAGCGCGGTTCCCGTGCTCTGCACGCCGTCGGGGAGGGAGTCGAGCATCGCGGTCATGGCGGGAGGCATCGCGAGGCCGAACCCGAAGCCGGTGATGGCGAGCGTCGCGAAGAGCGGCCAGTAGTCGGACGACGGCGTGATCCCCAGGAGGGCGAGGAACCCCGCCGACGAGATGAGGATGCCCGCGGGCACGATCACCCTCAGCCCGAGCCGCGAGCCGAGCCTCGTCGAGACGCCCGAGCCGACGACCAGGGTGAGCATCATGGGCATGAGCTTGAGCCCCGTGGTGAGCGCCGAGTCGCCGACGTACGCCTGGAGGTACAGCGGGATCGCGAACAGGAGCCCCATCATGACGAACGAGGTGAGGGCCGTCGCGACGGTCGGCCACACGAAGAGCGGCGATCCTATGAGGCGGCGGTCCAGGAGCGGTTCGCCGCTCCTGGACTCGACGACGCCGAACGCGACGAGCAGCGCAACCCCGCCGCACAGCGGCGCGAGCGTGGACGCCGACCCCCAGCCATCGATCGGGACCTGCGTGATCCCGTAGACGATGCCGGTGAGCCCCGCGACGGTGAGCCCGAGCCCGAAGAGGTTGACGCGCCGCGGGCTGGCGTCCCGCGTATCGGGGATGAGCGCGAGTCCCGCGGCAAGGGCCACGGCGACGGTCGGCACGTTGAACAGGAGCGTGGAGCCCCACCAGAAGTTGTCGAGGAGCCAGCCGCCCACGAGCGGCCCGAGCGGCATGCCGACGCCCATCGCTGCGGTCATGACGGCCACGGCCTTGGAGCGTTGGGAAGGCGCGAACACGGTCGGGATGATCGAGAGCGCGAGAGGGAAGACGGCCGCGGCACCGATCCCCATGACGGTCCTGGCGGCGATGAGCTCGGAGGGATTCTGGGCAAAGGCGCCCGCTGCGCTCGCCGCCACGAAGATGGCGAGGCCCACCGCGAGCACGCGGCGGCGTCCCAGGCGGTCGCCGAGAAGCCCGGCGGGGATGAGCAGAACCGCCGAGGTGAGCGAGTAGCCGTTGACGATCCACTGGAGTTCCGTGGTGCTCGCGCCGAGTGCGCGCGAGATGTCGCTCAGCGCGACGTTGAGCACGGTGGCGTCGAGGCCGACGACGAGGAGGGAGAGGGCAAGTGCCGCGAGGATCCACCACCGGCGGGGGTGTCCCGCCTGGGCCTCCGCGGATGCCGCGACCGAGGAGATCTTGGAAGTAGCCATAAATTGACAGTAACTCTCAGAAGCGTATGGCTGTCAAGAGGTTGTCGCTTGCTAAATTTCGAGTGTCGGTGGCGAGTCCTACAGTGGGTGCCATGGACCGAACGGGGGCCGAAGAGGCCGATCTTCACGCGGGCGCACTGAGCGGGCGCACCGGGCCTCGCGGCCGCGCCAGCGGGGGCTCGGCGCCCATGGCCCGCGAGATTCTGCGCCTCGCGCTGCCCGCTTTCGGCTCGCTCATCGCGGAGCCGCTCTTCCTCCTCGCCGACTCGGCGATCGTGGGCCATCTCGGAGTCGACGAGCTCGCGGGCTTGGGCTTGGCCACGACCGTCCTGCAGACAGTTGTGGGCCTCATGGTCTTCCTCGCATACGGAACTGGGCCGGCGGTCGCCCGCTACCTGGGCGCCGGGCAGTCTGGGCGGGCCATGGCCGCAGCGCGCGACGGCGTCTGGCTGGCTTTGCTTCTCGGCCTGGTGCTCGCGGTGGTCGGCTGGGCGGCGGCGCCGGCGATCGTCCACGCCGTGGGTGGGCTCGCCGCAGTCCAGGGCTACGCGGCCGACTACCTCGCGTGGTCAATGCCAGGCCTCGTGGGCATGCTGCTCGTCTTCGCGGGGACTGGCGTGCTCCGCGGCCTGCAGGACACGAAGACGCCGCTCGTCGTCGCGACGTGCGGCTTCGCGGCGAACGCCGCGCTCAACTTCCTCTTCGTCTACGGCTTCGGCTGGGGGATCGCGGGCTCAGCCATCGGCACGAGCGTGGCGCAGCTCGGCATGGCTGCCGTGTACCTCGCGATCGTCGTCCCGCGGATGCGCCACGAGGGGGTCTCGCTCGCGCCGCACTGGCGGGGGATCCTCGGCGCCGCCCACGTCGGATCGTGGCTCATGCTCCGCACGCTCACGCTGCGCGCCGCGATCTTCGCGACTGTCGTGGTCGCGACGGCGCAGGGCGCCGAGAATCTCGCGGCACATCAGCTGGCGATGACGATGTTCAACTTCCTAGCCTTCGCGCTCGACGCGCTCGCGATCGCCGCACAGTCGCTCATCGGCAAGGAACTCGGGGCCTCGAACGCCGCCAGGGCCCGCGAGCTCACGGGAATCATGGTGCGGTGGTCCCTTGGCTTCGGGCTCGTGACCGGCGCGGTGCTCGCAGCGGCCGCGCCGTGGATCGGATGGATCTTCACCACAGATGCCGGCGTGCACGAGGCGCTCACGCCCGCGCTCTGGGTCCTCGCCGCGAGCCAGCCCGCCTGCGGTTTCGTCTTCGTGCTCGACGGCGTACTCATCGGCGCGGGAGATGCCCGGTACCTCGCGCTCGCGGGCGTGCTCAACCTCGTGGTCTACGGACCACTCCTCGTGTGGGTGGGGGCAGCCGGGTTGAGCGGCCCCTCGGGGCTCGCATGGCTGTGGGGTGCGTTCGCCGGCGGGTACATGCTCGCGCGGGCGCTCACGTTGGGGCTGCGGGCCCGCGGCGCCAAGTGGGTTGTCCTCGGGGCGGCCTAGCTCGGCGGACCGCGCGACTAAACTGGCCCCGTGCCTGCCGACAAGTCCTCGCCTTCCCGTGCCCGCCTCTGGCCACCCGTCCTGGGGCGCGCGGTGGTCGCGTTGGCGTTCGGGACCGTCACGGTGTTCTGGGGACATCCGACGACGGCGGGCGCGGCTTGGGCCGTGGCGCCTTACCTGTGGCTCCTGCTCGCCGCGGAGGTCTGGCTGATCCGCTCGGAGCGCCCGGCCCCGGGGCGCGCGTCCGCCCTGATCGGCCTGGCCCCCTACGCGGGCGCGGCCGTTCTCGGCGTCGTGATCGCCGCCCTGCCGAGCGACGCCGTGGTGGGTGGCGCGGGGGCCGCCGCCTTGGCGCTCGTGGGGATCTCCGACGTCGTGCGTGGAGCCCTCTCGCGGCGCGCGTCCGGCAGCGGGGTGTCGCCACTCGCGCGCGACGCCCTGATTGCGGGGGTCGTCAATCTGGGTGCGGGCATTCTCCTGCCGTTCTTCGCGGCTTCCGGGCCGCACGCGCTTCTTGGGGTCGCGGGCGGGGCGGCCGTTATCACGGGGGTGCTGCTCGTCATTGCCGGCCTGAGTCTCAGGCACGATGCAGCCGCTGACGCACGCGTGGCCTAGAATTGAGTGGTTCTACTCGGCGTAGAACTCCCAGAATCTGACGGAGACCCCGCATCCGCCGTACCCACAGGAGCGCGAACAGCGCAAGGAGGGCCCATGACTGACCAGACCCCGCGCGGACCCCGCGTCGGCATCAAGGGCCCCCTCATGTTCTCCGCCTTCTTCGGCGTGGTCGCGTTCGTGACCGTGCTGATCTTCGGCTCCGGCGGGACGGGTCACGGCCTGCGCTTCGACCTCGCGTTCTCCGCGGGCGGGATTGCCTTCATCGTGTGCCTCGTCATCGCGGCGATGCTCTCCATGACGTACAAGGAGAATGCCGACCACCTCGGCCACGGTTCGGGCGTCAATCTGCGCTCGGAGGATCGCCTCAAGCGTCACGGCGCGGAGCGGCCGGGGGCCGAGAGCCCTTCGTCGGGGCAGGCCGCGGAGCGCCCCGAAGGCCACACTCCGGGGACCGATCGGGCGGACTCCGCAGGCGGGGACGAGCCCCAGGCCTGACCCTCGCGTCACCGGCTTGTACACGTCCACTTCGGGCCCTCCGCGTGCCGTAAGCTGATGCTCTCTTCGAGTGAACTGTGAGCCGCCCGGATGATGCAGACCTATGCGAGTACGAGCCCCTCGCCGCGCCGCCGCGCCGTCGCGGGGCTGCTCGGTATCTATCTGGGCGCGTTCGGCGCGCACCGCTTCTACCTCGGCTACACCGCTATGGGCGTCGCGCAGGTGCTTGCAGCCATCCTGCTCGCGAGGGCCACGTACGGCGCGATCTTCCTGTGGGGGATCGTCGAGGGAACGCTCATCGTGCTCGGCGCGCAACCGTTCCGCACGGATGCGTACGGTCGCGAGCTGCGCTAGGACTCGCCCGGCTCGGCGCGAGGCGCGCGGCTAGGCGGTGAGGGCGCGCGGTTCCGCGGGGCTCAGCCCCAGACGGGACCTTGATCGGTCCAGCCGACCGGAATCCCGAGCCGTTCCACGGTGCGCGGTGTCGAGGTCTCGGCTGCCCCGACCACTGCGAGGGCGTGGACCACGAGTCGCGTCTGGACCGCAGCCACCCAGGCCGCGGTGTCGGAGTGCTTGTGCCGCGCGTCGACCACGAGCCAGGTCTGATCGGCCCTGAGCCGCTCTGCGCTCGCGGCGTGCGTGGCCGTCCATGCCGGGCGCCCGAGCCCGTATGCGACGACCACGGGCTGCCCGGCCGCGGCCGCCTCGGCCCGGGCGGCTGCCGCCTCCCGGCGGCCCTCGAGGGACGGGATGCGGTAGGCCTCGATGAGGCCGGATGTGTGCAGCTGTCCCCGAACCGCCTCGGCGAGAGCCATGGCGGGTCCGAGGGCGGCGTCGTGCGGTGCGGCGACCACGATGAGGCTGCCCGGCACCCGCAGCGGGGCGCTGCCGACGTTGTCCTCGACCACGACAGGCGCCCCCATGCCGTGCAGCATCCGGCCCACGTCCTCGCGAGCGGGCGTCGGCGAAAGGTCCGGAAGGGTGAAGCGACGGGCACCAGCGAGCGGCTCGAGGCCGGCGCTGTCGAGGCCGTCGCCGCCGAGGCCAGCGCCGCCGAGGTTGGACGCCGACGCGAGGCCCTCGTGGCGCGCGCCAAGGACCATTCTGCGCAGCCCTGCCAGCAGCGAGCTCGTCGGCATAGCGATCACCACCCTTTTGCGGCGTCGGGGGCCGGTGAACCGGTGGTGCCGACGGAAACCTCTCAATGTGACCGGTCCATTCCAGGACCTGTCAAAAAGGGTATCAAGCGAGCGGGTCTGGGCCGGTCAGCCCGCCGCCTTGCGCTCGCGGTAGGCGCGCACATGGGCGCGGTTGGCGCAGTTTCCGGTGTCGCAGTAGCGCTTCGAGCGGTTCTTCGAGAGGTCGATGAGGACGGCCTCGCAATCGTCCGCGGCGCACACGCGCAGGCGGTCCAGCTCCTTCGAACGGATGACGTCCACGAACGCCATCGCGGCCTCCGTGCTCATGCGTTCCGCGAGGGGTGCCTCGGGCGTGGTGGCGTGGAGGTGCCAGTCCCAGTGGTCGTGCTTGACGAGCTGCGGCAGGGCACGCGACTCCAGCAGGATCGCGTTGACCAGGGTCACAGCCTCGTCCTCCGAGGCGTCCCACAGCGTCCTGAGGCGCTGCCGCAGGGTGCGCACTGAGGCGAGCTCGCCGTCGTCGTGCGTGCGGGAGCCCGTGAACTCCTCCTCCTCAATGAAGCGGTCCAGGTCCGCGCGCGTGCTCAGGTGCTCGGTCCCGTCCGATTCCAGCGTGTTGATGAGGTTGACCACGCTGCGCAGCGCGACTTCGGTGTCAGGGGCGAACAACACTTTGACTCATGACTCCTCTCGGGTCTACTGTCATCACCATACACTCGTTTTGGTCCTGACATCCTGTTGGAGGTGCCCTGTGCTGTCCGCGAACCGCTCGGCTTCCGGTCTTGTCTATGCCGTGCTCTCGGCCGCGACGTTCGGCGTGAGCGGGCCGCTCGGCAAGTCTCTCCTCGAGGCCGGCTGGAGCCCCGGCGCGACGGTCGGCACCCGCATCGGCCTCGCAGCGACCGTGATGATCGTGCCCGCGCTCGTGATGATGCGCGGCCGGTGGGGCCGGTTGCGGAGCGGCATCGGGATCATGGCCGCGTACGGCATGGTCGCCGTGGCCCTGTGCCAGTTCTGCTTTTTCAACGCGGTCGCGAGGATGAGTCCGCCGGTCGCGCTCATGCTCGAATACCTCGCGCCGATCGTCATCGTGGGCTGGCTCTGGCTGCGCACCCGTCGTCGGCCGGGCATGCTCACCGTCGCTGGCACGGTCGTCGCGATGGCGGGCCTGGTGCTCGTCCTCAACCTGTTCAGCGCGACGCACGTCGACCCGGTTGGCGTCCTGTGGGGCATGGGCGCGGCCGCGTGCCTCGCCGTCTACTTTGTCCTGTCCGCGAAGGCCGACGGCGTCCTGCCGCCGTTCGTCGTCGTCGGAGGCGGGATGGTGTTCGGCGCGCTGGGCCTCGGGGTCCTCGCCCTCGTAGGCGTGCTCCCGCTCGCCGCCACGTTCGGCACCGTGCAGCTCCTCGGCACGAAGACGAGCTGGATCGTGCCCGTGCTCGGGATCACGATCGTGGCCGCCGTCGTCGCGTATTCGCTCGGCATCGTTGCGGTTCAGCGCCTCGGTCCGAAGGTCGCGAGCTTCGTCTCGCTCACCGAGGTCCTGTTCTCGGTGCTCGCGTCGTGGATCCTCATCGGGGACGTTCCCGCGCCGATCCAGGCGCTCGGCGGAGTGCTCATCGTGGCGGGCGTCCTTCTGGTCCGCGTCGACGAGCTGCGTGCGCCGATCCCCGAGCCGGCCCTCGAGGAGGCCGCACCCGAGGCCCTCCCGGCCGCGTAGCCCGCCCCTCGCGATGGTCGGCTAGCGGGCGAAGCGCGTGAGGCGGAGCGAGTTGGCCACCACGAGCACCGAGCTCGCCGCCATCGCGGCCCCGCCGATCATGGGGTTGAGCAGCCCGAGCGCCGCGACCGGGATGCCGATCGAGTTGTAGGCGAACGCCCAGAACAGGTTGACCTTGATGGTCCGAAGCGTCGCCCGCGAGAGCTCGATGGCGGTCGCGACCTGCCCGAGGTCGTCCGCCATGACCGTGAGGTCGGCGGCCTCGCGCGCCACGTCCGTACCCGAGCCCATGGCGATTCCGAGGTCCGCCCGCGCGAGCGCCGCGGCGTCGTTGACGCCGTCGCCCGCCATCGCGACCGTGGCGCCCTCCCCCTGCAGCCGCCGCACGGCGTCGACCTTCCCCTCGGGGCGCACCCCGGCGAGCACGTCCGACGGCGCGATGCCCACCTCGGCCGCGACCCGCGCCGCGACCGCGGCGTTGTCGCCCGTCACGAGGTACGGGCGCAGGCCGAGCGCCTTGAAACGTTCGACGGCGGCCCTAGAGCCCGGCTTGAGCGTGTCCCTGAGGCTGACGGTCCCCACGGCGGAGCCGTCGACGGCGAGCCACACCGCCGTGGCGCCCGAGGCCTCGCGCGAGCGGAACCGCTCCCGCAGAGACTCGGGGATGGCGATGCCGTTGTCCAGCAGCCACGTCTCGCGTCCCACGGCCACGCGCCGGCCTTCGACTTGGCCCGAGACCCCGCCGCCCGGCGCGGACCTGAAGCCTTCGACGCTCGGGAGGGCGCCGCCGTCGTTCGCCTGGATCGACTGCCGTGCCGCGTCGGCGACGGCGCGCGCGATAGGGTGCTCGCTTGCTGCCTCGACTGCACCCGCGAGCCGCAACGCCTCGCCGGCAGCCCAGCCGTCGGCGACGTCGACCGCGTCAACCGAGAGGCGGCCCGTGGTGACCGTCCCGGTCTTGTCGAGGACGATCGCGTCGACGGTGCGCGTGTCCTCGAGCACCTGCGGGCCGCGGATCAGGATGCCGAGTTGGGCCCCGCGGCCCGACCCAGCCAGGAGACCCACCGGCGTCGCGAGGCCGAGCGCGCACGGGCAGGCGATGACAAGGACCGAGACGGCGGCGGCGAACGCTGCGTCGAGCGAGCCGCCCGCGGCGAGCCACGCGACGAACGTCAGGGCCGCGACGGCCAGCACGACCGGCACGAAGACGCCGCTGATCCGGTCCGCTAGCCGAGCGATCGGGGCCTTCGAGGTCTGCGCCTCGGAGACGAGCCGTCCCATCGCGGCGAGGGTCGTGTCCGCGCCCACGCGCGTCGCCTCGACGGTGAGCCGGCCGGAGGCGTTGATCGTGGCGCCCGTGACGGCATCGCCGGGCCCCACCTCGACCGGCACGGACTCGCCGGTGAGCAGCGAGGTGTCCACCGCCGAGAGGCCCTCGCGGACCAGGCCGTCGGTCGCGATCTTCTCGCCGGGGCGGACCACGAAAGTGTCCCCCGGGACGAGGCTCTCCGCGGGGATCCTGTACTCCACGCCGTCCTTGAGGAGATTGGCCTCCTTCGCGCCGAGGTCGAGAAGCGACCGCAGGGCACTTCCTGCGCGTGCCTTCGCGCGCGCCTCGAGATAGCGGCCCAGAAGGAGGAACGTCGCGACGACGGCCGCGACCTCGAAATAGAGCCCTCCCATGCCCGTCCCGCTGTCTTCCATGCCGTGGGCCGTGAGCGCGGGATCCGCGATGAGCTGGCCCGCGGAGAACGCATAGGCCGCGACGATCCCGAGCGAGACGAGGGTGTCCATGGTCGACGAACCGTGGCGGGCATTGATGGCCGCCGCGCGGTGGAACGGCCACGCCGACCACGTCACGACCGGCAGCGCAAGGACCGCGACCCACCAGCCCCAGTTGGGGAACTGGAGGAGCGGAATCATGGAGATGGCGAAAGTCGGGACGGTCAGCACCGCGGCGACCACGAGCCGCGGGCGCAGGTCCGCGCCGGGGCTGGGCTCGCCCCCTTCTGCCCCTGCGGCCGGCTTCCGCTCGTGGAGCCTCGCGCTGTAGCCGGCCGACGCCACGCGATCGAGGAGGTCTTGGTCGCCGACGCCTGCGGGTGCGAGCACGCGCGCCGATTCGAGCGCGAGGTTGACCGTGGCCTGGACACCGGCGATTGAGTCCAGCTTGCGCTCGACGCGGCCCACGCACGAAGCGCACGTCATCCCCTGGATGTCGAGTTCGACGACGCGCGCGGTGGCGTACGTGGACTGTTCCATGTCTCTCCTCGCGATGGGTGGGGCGGGGGCTGGTGCGGGTGGCTCAGGTGGCTGGCGGCTCAGGTGGCTGGTGGCTCAGGTGGCTGGCGGCCGGGCTGGTCGTGGCTAGCCGTGGGGGGGGTGGGGCTGGTGCGGTGGGCGGCGCTACGCGTTGTTGTCGATCACGAGGTAGCCGGCCTCCGCGACCGCCTCGCTGATGGCCTCGTGCTTGAGCTTGCGGTCAGACGCGATCGTGACCCGGGACGCGCCGCCCGCGTTGAGGTCCACCGAGACGGTCTCGACGCCCTCGAGGGCCTCGAGCTCCTCGGTGACGGATGCGACGCAGTGGCCGCAGGTCATGCCTTCTACGTGAACGGTGGTGGTGAAGTGGGTCATTTCGGCTCCTTCGGGGTGGGGTTTGCGTCTGCGTCTGGAGGTTCGGGTGGCCGGTGGTCTGACGGACGGCGTAGCGCGCTGACTAGCGGAGAAGCCGGCCGATGGCGTCGGAGGCTTCTTTGACCTTGGACTCGATCTCCTCCGAGCGGCGGTCGGGGTCCGGCTCGCTCGCGGCGCCGACCACGCAGTGGCCGATGTGCTCCTCGAGGAGGCCGAGGCTCACGGCATGCAGAGCCTTCGTGACGGCCGAGACCTGCGTGAGGATGTCGATGCAGTACTTGTCGTCCTCGACCATGCGCGCGATCCCACGCACCTGGCCCTCGATCCGCTTGAGTCGGCGGAGATACGCGGCCTTGTTCGGGGTGTAGCCGTAGATGGGCGCGTCCGCGTCCGCCCCGTCCAGGAGGGATTCTGTAGGTTCCACGAGTCGAACCTATACCCAGAGGGGGTATCGGTCAAGTACCCCCAGGGGGTATTCGAGGGACCGGCTTTCCGGAGGCGTCCCATGGCGGGGCGGCGATGAGGGCGGAGGGGCCAAGGGTGTCGCGGACGACGGCGCCAGGCCGCCGGGCGTTGTGGCAGAACCCACAGCGTTCTGATTTGCTGCGCCCCACCCGGCCCGGTAATGTATTCCGAGTCGCCACGGGGAGCGCGGACAGCGCGAGACCGGGCGGCCGAACCCCTTCGAACCAGCCAGAATGGCAGCACCGCTGCGCGTTGTGCGCTCGAAGGAACAGATTGTTTGCGGACCAATTAGTTCCCGAAAAGGAATTTGAGGCGAGCGAGACGATCTGGTAAGTTAGTACCTCGTCCGCAGGGGCGATGCCGGGAGGTTTCCGGTTATTCCTGTTGGGCCTGTTGTTTGAGAACTCAATAGCGTGCCATGTTTGGATTGATGCCATTTTTTTGATGGCTGTTTGCCTGGTCTGTGCGCACCCCGTGTGTGTGGGCTGGGTTTCGGCTTGGATCGGATTGCCGGGGCGGGGTTTTTCCGCTTTGTCCTGGTTTTCTTTGTTGTTTTTGTTTTTGACGGAGAGTTTGATCCTGGCTCAGGATGAACGCTGGCGGCGTGCTTAACACATGCAAGTCGGACGATGAAGCCCTTCGGGGTGGATTAGTGGCGA
>NZ_SWDW01000010.1 GCF_004919045.1 Sinomonas albida | reverse complement strand
GGGCGACCGGCGCGGGCGCGACCGGCGCTGGAGCGGCAGGCGCGGGCGCGACGGTCGCCGGCGCCGCGACCGGGCTCGCACTCGTCGCGCTCGGCGCGGGCGCGAGAGTCGTGAGCGTGGGCGACGGGGTGGCGCTCGCCGTGACCGACACGGCGGACGACGGCGGCGGGCTGGCCTTCGGGGTCGTGCTGGCGGTGCCGCCGCATCCCGCGAGGGAGAGGGCGAGCGCAGCGCCGGCGAGCGCACGGAAGAGCGAACGAGATGACATGGAGTACCCCCACTATCCAAGTGAAATGATGGCGTGAGGCTACTCCGCTGGACATGTCCAATCAAGCGTTGGAGATGCGAAATTCCCGCGCCCCGGGCAGGCGGGCGTCAGGAGGTGGGGCGGCGCTGGAGGCGGTGCCTCCCAGTGCCCACGGTGGAGGTGTCCTCGTGCAGGACGGTCCAAGCCGCCGCGGCGGCAAGCAGGATTGCGGATACGGTGATGGGCAGCCAGTCCACGGCGACCTCCCTCGCTCGGCGCGCCGTCGTGGGCCGGCTGCCCGCGGCGCGCTTGGGATCATTGAAGGGGTGGCCAGAACGCCTGTCCAGAGAACTTGGACCTAGGGCGGGGAGCCGGACCTCGGGGCGGGGCGGGGAGCCGGACCTCGGGGCGGGGCGGGGAGCCGGACCTCGGGGCGGGGCGGGGAGCCGAATCTCGGGGCGGCGCTCAGAGGGCCGCGAGCACCCGCATGAACTCGGCGAAGTCCTCGGCGTCGTCCTCCTGCTCGACGACCCGCGGCGTGGCGGGGCTGGGCGAGTCGATGACGCAGCGCCCACGAACCGTGAACGAGAAGATCCGGCCCGTGCTCGTGCCCACGTCGAACGCCCCCGGGGTGGCCTCCTCGGCGTAGACGAGGTTCGTCAGGTCGACCGTCCATGGCCGGCCAGCGGGTGCGAGGGTGCGCCGATCGAAGGGCGCGATGACAAGCTCGGCAGGCTGCCTCCGGTAGCCCAGGACGAAGCCGTGCGGCACCGGCGCGCCCGGCAGGACGCCGTCGACCGTTCCGCCTGTCTCGGCCGCGCACACCAGGTTGTACGAGCCGTAGTTGGGGATCTGTCCGTCGAAGATCCGATGCAGTGCCGTCTTGAGGGCTGCGTCTGTCATGGCACGGGCCCTGCCTTCGGGGTGGGGCGGGTGCTGGCTGCTCACGCTTGCTCCTTTCGCCGCGTCCCCAGTCTACGTGTCCATCATGCGGACAGATGTCCGTGATTTGGGCGAAACAAACGCTGAATCTCGCGGCAGCGGCCGTGATCGCTCCCCGACCACGAGAACGGCGGTCATAGACTCTCCCCATGACCGAGCAGAGCCAGACATCTCCCGCGCCCTCCGAGGGCGTCGACATCAAGCCGCGCAGCCGTGTCGTGACCGACGGCATCCATGCTGCACCGGCGCGCGGAATGCTCCGCGCCGTCGGGTTCGGCGATGAGGACTTCGCCAAGCCGCAGGTCGGCATTGCGAGCTCGTGGAACGAGATCACCCCGTGCAACCTGTCGCTCGACCGTCTCGCGAAGGCCGCGAAGGAGGGCGTCCACGCAGCCGGCGGCTTCCCGATGCAGTTCGGCACGATCTCGGTGTCCGACGGCATCTCGATGGGCCATCAGGGCATGCACTTCTCCCTCGTCTCGCGCGAGATCATCGCGGACTCGGTCGAGACCGTCATGCAGGCCGAGCGCATCGACGGCCAGGTGCTCCTCGCCGGCTGCGACAAGTCCCTTCCCGGCATGCTCATGGCTGCGGCCCGCCTCGACGTCTCGAGCGTCTTCCTGTACGCGGGCTCGATCATGCCCGGCTGGGTCAAGCTCGAGGACGGCACCGAGAAGGACGTGACCCTCATCGACGCGTTCGAGGCCGTCGGCGCGTGCGCCGCGGGCAAGATGTCGAAGGGCGATCTGGACCGCATCGAGCGGGCCATCTGCCCCGGCGAGGGTGCATGCGGCGGCATGTACACCGCGAACACCATGGCGAGCGCCGCGGAGGCCCTCGGCATGTCGCTCCCCGGCTCCGCGGCCCCGCCCTCGGCCGACCGCCGTCGCGACATGTTCGCGCACCGCTCGGGCGAGGCCGTGGTCAACCTCCTCCGTCAAGGCATCACCGCCCGCGACATCATGACGCGCAAGGCGTTCGAGAACGCCATCGCCGTGGTCATGGCGTTCGGCGGCTCGACCAACGCCGTCCTTCACCTCCTGGCCATCGCCCGCGAGGCCGAGGTCGAGCTCGAGCTCGAGGACTTCAACCGCATCGGCGACAAGGTCCCGCACCTCGGCGACCTCAAGCCGTTCGGCCGCTACGTCATGTACGACCTCGACCGCGTGGGCGGCGTCCCCGTCGTCATGCGCGCGCTCCTGGATGCGGGTCTCCTGCACGGCGATGCGCTCACGGTGACCGGCAAGACGGTCGCTGAGAACCTCGCCGAGATCGCGCCCCCGGACCTCGACGGCAAGATCGTCCGGGCCATGGACAACCCGATCCACAAGACGGGCGGCCTCTCGGTGCTCCGCGGCTCGCTCGCTCCTGAGGGCGCGGTCGTCAAGACCGCAGGCTTCGACGCCGAGGTCTTCGAGGGCAAGGCCCGCGTGTTCGAGCGCGAGCAGGGCGCGCTCGATGCCCTCGACAACGGCGAGATCGAGGCGGGGGACGTCGTCGTCATCCGCTACGAAGGCCCCAAGGGCGGCCCGGGCATGCGCGAGATGCTCGCGATCACGGGCGCGATCAAGGGGGCGGGGCTGGGCAAGGACGTCCTGCTCCTCACGGACGGTCGCTTCTCGGGCGGCACGACGGGCCTGTGCATCGGGCACGTCGCCCCAGAGGCGGTCGACGGCGGCCCCATCGCCTTTGTTCGCGACGGCGACCGGATCCGCGTGGACATCCCGAACCGCACGATCGAGCTCCTCGTCGACGGCTCCGAGCTCGATTCGCGCCGCGAGGGCTGGCAGCCGCTCCCGGCGAAGTTCACGAAGGGCGTGCTGTCCAAGTACGCCAAGCTCGTGCACTCGGCGAGCGAGGGTGCCGTCCTCAGCTGACGGCGGCTCAGCTGACGGCGGCTCAGCTGACAGCACCGCGACGACCGTCCACGGGTGGCGAGGTCCTTGCCTCGCCACCCCGCGGTCTCACTGAGTGGATGGCTGTCCGCATGTTGAGACAGTCGGTTCACCGATTGACACTCTGAGGAGCCATTGTGAAGACTGTGGGCATGCAGACCGTTTCGGCCGACATGGTGCTCAATGTCGTCGTCCTTGCCAAGCGCGTGGCCCACTAAAGCCCGACTGGCAACGTTCTGTCACGCGCAACCCCTCGGAGAGCCGAAAGGCTCACAGGGGTTGTTTTTATTTGAGCTGGGCACAGCTCCTTCGCCACGAAGATCCTAAGGAAGAGACTGATGAGCAAAGGAACGCCAATCAGCCCATCGCTGATGGCTTCGAAGCCGTCTGCGGCCAAGGCCGCGGATTCTGTCGACTCTGTCGACTCTGCCTCTGCCGTCCTGGGGCCCAACCGTGTTGTTGAGCCCACAGAGATGACTGGATCTGAAGCAATCGTCCGCTCGCTCGAGGAACTTGGCGTGGACGATGTCTTTGGTCTTCCGGGCGGCGCGATCCTGCCGACCTACGACCCTCTGATGGCTTCGAAGATCAACCACGTCCTGGTGCGCCACGAGCAGGGCGCCGGCCACGCTGCCCAAGGGTATGCGATGGTCACGGGACGTGTTGGGGTCTGCATTGCGACGTCCGGTCCGGGTGCCACCAATCTGGTGACCGCGATCGCCGACGCGCATATGGACTCCGTGCCCCTCGTCGCAATCACCGGGCAGGTCGCGAGCAGCGTCATCGGCTCCGACGCCTTCCAGGAAGCGGACATCGTCGGTATCACGATGCCGGTCACGAAGCACTCGTTCCTCGTCACGCGCGCCGAAGACATCCCGCACACCCTCGCGGAGGCCTTCCACCTCGCGTCGACCGGCCGCCCCGGCCCCGTCCTCGTGGATGTGACGAAGGACGCCCAGCAGGCCAAGATGACGTTCAGCTGGCCGCCCAAGGTCGACCTCCCGGGCTACCGCCCCGTGACGCGCGGCCACAGCAAGCAGGTCCGCGAGGCGGCCAGGCTCATCGCGGCCTCGTCGAAGCCCGTGCTCTACGTGGGCGGCGGCGTGATCAAGGCAGACGCGTCGGAGGAGCTCCTTCGCCTCGCGGAGACGACGGGCGCGCCCGTCGTCACGACCCTCACGGCTCGCGGGGCCTTCCCCGACGCACACCCGCAGCACGTGGGCATGCCCGGCATGCACGGCTCGGTCTCGGCCGTGACAGCGCTCCAGCAGGCCGACCTGCTCGTGACGCTCGGCGCACGCTTCGACGACCGCGTCACGGGCGTGTTGAGCACGTTCGCGCCGAGCGCGAAGGTGATCCACGCGGACATCGACCCCGCGGAGATCTCCAAGAACCGCACGGCGGACGTGCCGATCGTGGGCTCCGTGAAGGAGATCCTCCCCGAGCTCTCCGACGCCGTGCGCGCGCTCCAGGAGAAGGACGGCCCCGCCGACCTGACGGCCTGGTGGACGTTCCTGCGCCGGCTCAAGGAGGACTACCCCCTCGGCTGGACCGAGCCCGAGGACGGTCTGTTGGCCCCGCAGAAGATCATCAAGCGCATCGGGCAGCTCACGGGCCCCGAGGGCGTCTACGTGGCGGGCGTGGGGCAGCACCAGATGTGGGCTGCGCAGTTCATCGACTACGAGCGGCCGCGCGCCTGGCTCAACTCCGCCGGCCTCGGCACGATGGGCTACTCCGTCCCTGCGGCGATGGGCGCGAAGGTCGGCAATCCGGACCGGGTCGTGTGGGCGATCGACGGCGACGGGTGCTTCCAGATGACCAACCAGGAGCTGGCCACGTGCACGCTCAACAAGATCCCGATCAAGGTCGCGGTCATCAACAACTCTTCGCTCGGGATGGTCCGGCAGTGGCAGACGCTCTTCTACGACGGCCGCTACTCCAACACCGACCTCCACACGGGCGCCGAGACGGTGCGCGTCCCCGACTTCGTCAAGCTGGGCGAGGCGTACGGCTGTGCGTCGTTCCGCGTCGAGCGCGAGGAGGAGATCGACGAGGTCATCAAGAAGGCCCTCGAGATCAACGACCGTCCCGTGGTGATCGACTTCGTCGTGAGCCCGAACGCGATGGTCTGGCCTATGGTGCCCTCCGGCGTCAGCAATGACCTGATCCAGGTGGCCCGCAATTCCACGCCCGTGTGGGAAGAGGAGGACTGACGCATGGCCCGCCACACCCTGTCCGTGCTGGTCGAGGACAAGCCCGGCGTGCTCACGCGCGTCGCAGGCCTCTTCGCCCGCCGCGCGTTCAACATCCACTCGCTCGCGGTCGGGCCGACCGAGGTCGAGGGCATCTCCCGCATCACGGTCGTGGTCGACGCCGAGGGCGATCTGCTCGAGCAGGTCACGAAGCAGCTCAACAAGCTCATCAACGTCATCAAGATCGTCGAGCTGCTGCCCGAGAACTCGGTGCGTCGCGACCACCTCCTCATCAAGGTTCGCGCCGACGCGGCCACCCGCATCCAGGTGACCCAGGCCGTTGACCTGTTCCGCGCGTCGATCGTGGACGTCTCGACCGATGCGCTCGTCATCGAGGCGACGGGCACCACCGAGAAGCTCGAAGCGCTGCTCACGGTGCTCGAGCCGTTCGGCGTCCGCGAGATCGTCCAGTCCGGAACCCTCGCGATCGGCCGCGGTGCGCGGTCGATGAGCGACCGCGCACTCCGCGCGAGCTAGTTTGCGCGGCGCCCGCGAGGGCGGGCGCCGCCCCCACGCATCCGAGAAGCAAGTCAAGGGAGAAGAAATGACCGAGCTCTACTACGACGACGACGCCGACCTTTCGGTGATCCAGAGCCGCAAGGTCGCCGTGATCGGCTACGGCAGCCAGGGCCACGCCCACGCGCTCAACCTCCGCGACTCGGGCGTCGACGTCCGCGTCGGCCTGCTCGAGGGCTCGAAGAGCCGCCCCAAGGCCGAGGAGGAGGGGCTCCGCGTCCTGACCCCGCGCGAGGCCGCGGAGGAGGCCGACGTCGTCGTGATCCTCGCGCCGGACCAGACGCAGCGCCACCTGTACGCGCAGGACATCGCCCCGGCCCTCAAGGACGGCGACGCCCTCGTGTTCGGCCACGGCTTCAACATCCGCTTCGGCTACATCCAGCCGCCGGCGGGCGTCGACGTCATCCTCGTCGCGCCGAAGGCCCCGGGCCACACGGTGCGCCGCGAGTACGTCGCCGGCCGCGGCATCCCGGACATCATCGCGGTCGAGCAGGACGCCACGGGCAAGGCGTGGGACCTCGCGAAGGCCTACGCGAAGGGCATCGGCGGCACGCGGGCCGGCGTCATCAAGACGACGTTCACCGAGGAGACGGAAACTGACCTCTTCGGCGAGCAGGCCGTGCTCTGCGGTGGCATGTCCCACCTGGTCCAGGCGGGCTTCGAGACCCTCACCGAGGCCGGCTACCAGCCGGAGATCGCCTACTTCGAGGTCCTCCACGAGCTCAAGCTCATCGTCGACCTCATGTGGGAGGGCGGCATCGCGAAGCAGCGCTGGAGCATCTCCGACACGGCCGAGTACGGCGACTACGTCTCGGGTCCGCGCGTCGTCTCGCCGGCGGTCAAGGAGTCGATGAAGGAGATCCTCGCGGACATCCAGTCGGGTGCCTTCGCGAAGCGGTTCATCGACGACCAGGACAACGGCGCTGTCGAGTTCCTCCAGCTTCGCGAGAAGGAGGCCGGCCACCCGATCGAGGCGACCGGCAAGGACCTCCGATCGCACTTCTCGTGGAGCCAGCAGGACAACGACTACACCGAGGGCAGCGCAGCCCGCTAGTCGACGATCGAGGCGGCGGGTGCCCGGCACCCGCCGCTTCGGCTGTCACCGCCCAGGGTGTGACCCAGTGCACACCCGGCCTTCCAGCCCCCCTCGACTCACCACAGCCCCACCCGCCCGAACCGGAGGCCCCGCCCGTGTCTACCGACAAGCCCGTCGTCCTTCTTGCCGAGGAACTTTCCCACGCCACCATCGAGGCCCTGGGCCCCGACTTCGAGATCCGCCACACCGACGGCGCCGACCGCGCTCAGCTCCTGCCCGCGATCGCCGACGTCGACGCCATCCTCGTCCGCTCCGCGACGAAGGTCGACGCCGAGGCCATCGCGGCCGCCAAGAAGCTAAAGGTCATCGCCCGCGCGGGCGTGGGCCTCGACAATGTCGACATCAAGGCGGCCACGCAGGCCGGAGTCATGGTGGTGAACGCGCCGACCTCGAACATCGTCTCCGCCGCCGAGCTCACGTGCGGCCACATCCTGAGCCTCGCGCGCAACATCCCGGCCGCCAACGCGTCCCTTAAGGGCGGCGAGTGGAAGCGCTCCAAGTACGCGGGCACCGAGCTGCTCGACAAGACCCTCGGCGTGATCGGCCTCGGCCGGATCGGTGCGCTCGTCGCGGCCCGGATGCAGGCGTTCGAGATGAACATCGTCGCGTTCGACCCGTACGTCACGTCCGCGCGCGCGGCCCAGCTCGGGGTCAAGCTCCTCACGCTCGACGAGCTGCTCGCCCAGAGCGACTTCATCACGATCCACATGCCGAAGACGCCGGAGACGGTCGGCATGCTCGGCGCCGAGGCGTTCAAGAAGATGAAGAGCTCGGCGTACGTGGTCAACGTGGCCCGTGGCGGGCTCGTCGACGAGGACGCGCTCGCGGAGGCGCTCGAGAACGGCGAGATCGCCGGTGCCGGCATCGACGTCTTCGCGAAGGAGCCCAGCACGGACCTCGCGTTCTTCGGCAGCCCGAGCGTGGTCGTGACCCCGCACCTCGGCGCGTCGACGGACGAGGCCCAGGAGAAGGCCGGCATCTCGGTCGCGAAGTCGGTGCGGCTGGCCCTCGCGGGCGAGCTCGTGCCGGACGCGGTCAACGTGGCCGGCGGCGTCATCGCGCCGGACGTCCGCCCGGGCATCCCGCTCATCGAGAAGCTCGGCCGCATCTTCACGGCGCTCAGCCACGAGCCGGTCACGCAGATCGACGTCGAGGTCGCGGGCGAGATCGCGTCGCTCGACGTGAAGTCCCTCGAGCTCGCGGCGCTCAAGGGGGTCTTCACGGACATCGTGTCGGAGAAGGTCTCCTACGTGAACGCCCCGGTGCTCGCCGAGCAGCGCGGCGTCACGGTGCGCCTCCTCACCACGAGCGAGGCGGAGGACTACCGCAACGTCCTCACGATCCGCGGCCTGCTCTCCGACGGCTCGCAGGTCTCGGTGGCCGGCACGCTCACGGGGCCGAAGCAGGTCCAGAAGCTCGTGGGGGTCAACGGCTACGACGTCGAGATCCCGATCTCCGACCACCTCGTGGTCATGGCCTACACGGACCGCCCGGGCGTGATCGGCACGATCGGGCACATCCTCGGCATGAACAGCGTCAACATCGCCGGGATGCAGGTGGCCCGCGCCGAGGAGGCAGGGGAGGCCATGGCCCTCCTCACGGTCGACTCCAAGATCCCGGCCACCGTGCTCGAGACCGTCAAGAGCGAGATCGGCGCGACCGCGGTCCGCGAGATCGACCTCGAGGACTAGTTTCCTGAGCTGGCCAGCTGAGCTGGATCGGCACGACACCCACGACGACGGCGGGCCCCACCACATGCGGTGGGGCCCGCCGTCGTCCGTTGACGCATTCGCCGCGCCGGCCTCGCGGATCCGGTAAATTCTTAGGGTGACGTCCGCAGCCCAGAAGGCACCCTTCTACATCACGACCGCCATCACGTACCCGAACGGCGAGCCGCACATCGGGCACGCCTACGAGTACATCGCGACGGATGCGATGGCGCGCTTCAAGCGCCTCGACGGGCACGAGGTCTTCTTCATGACCGGCACGGACGAGCACGGACTCAAGATCGCGCAGTCCGCACAGAAGGCCGGCATCACGCCGAAGGAGTTCGTGGACCGAAACGCCGAGCTCTACAAGCAGACCCACGCCGAGCTCGGCATCACGTACGACCGCTTCATCCGCACGACCGACGCGGACCACTACGCCGCCGCGGCCGCCATCTGGAAGCGCATGGAGGCCAACGGCGACATCTACCTCGACAAGTACGAGGGCTGGTACTCGGTGCGCGACGAGGCGTACTACACCGAGGACGAGACCGTGGTCCGCGACGGCGTGCGGTACACGAAGGAGACCGACACCGAGGTCACCTGGACGGCGGAGGAGAGCTACTTCTTCCGCCTCTCGGCCTACCAGGACCGGCTCATCGCGCTCTACGAGTCGCAGCCCGAGTTCGGTGCGCCGCAGTACCGGTTCAACGAGGTCATCTCCTTCGTCAAGCGCGGCCTCGAGGACCTCTCGATCTCGCGCACCACGTTCGACTGGGGCATTCCCGTCCCCGACGCCCCCGGCCACGTCATGTACGTGTGGGTCGACGCGCTCACGAACTACCTCACCGGAGTCGGCTTCCCGGACGTCGAGTCGGAGGAGTTCCGGAAGTACTGGCCCGCGGACGTGCACGTGATCGGCAAGGACATCTCGCGCTTCCACGCCGTCTACTGGCCCGCGTTCCTCATGAGCGCCGGGCTCGACGTGCCCAAGCGCGTCATGATCCACGGCTTCCTGCAGAACAACGGCGTCAAGATGTCGAAGTCGCTCGGCAACGTCGTCGCGCCGCGGGACTTCATCGCGCAGTACGGCCTCGACCAGGTGCGCTACTTCCTCCTCCGTGAGGTGCCGTTCGGCGCGGACGGGAGCTACAACCACGAGGCGATCGTGGGCCGCATGAACGCAGACCTCGCCAACAACCTCGGCAACCTCGCGCAGCGCTCGCTCTCGATGGTCGCGAAGAATCTCGAGGGGATCGTGCCGGAGCCGGGAGAGCTCACCGCTGCCGACACTGCGCTGCTCGCGGCGGCGGACGGGCTGCTCCACGCGGTCCGGGCCGCGTTCGAGAAGCAGGAGTTCAGCCGCGCACTCGAGGCGATCTGGGGCGTGCTCGGCGACACGAACGCGTACTTCGCCGAGCAGGCGCCGTGGGTGCTGCGCAAGACGGACCCCGCGCGCATGGCGACCGTCCTGTACGTGACGCTCGAGGTCCTGCGCGTCGTGTCCGTGCTCGTCCAGCCCGTCATGCCGGGCTCCGCGGGCAGGCTCCTCGACGCGCTCGGGCAGGGCGAGGGCGCCCCGCGCGAGTTCGCTTCCCTCGGCACGCGGATCGCGCCCGGCACCCAGCTGCCGGCGCCGTCGCCGGTCTTCCCGAAGTACGAGGAGCCCGCGGCGGTCTGACGCCTCGCCACCCTTCCGCGAAGGCGGCGGGTCCCGGTCGGGAAGACCGGGACCTCGGGCTGTCACCGGCTGATTGCTCAGGATGACCTGGACGAGCGTGTGGGCCGCATCGGGGTGGGAAGGCATCATGCCAGGGGCTGAGCCGCCGCGGCCGCGTGTCCTGCCGTGAATCGTCGTGGCGTGGTCCGAATTGCGAGACCGGTTGCCCAGCATGTGGATGGTGCGGCTAGGGTTGGTCCATGACCCAGACACTCGACCTTGCAGTGATCCCCGGTGACGGAATCGGCCCTGAGGTGACCGAGGAGGCCCTCAAGGTGCTCCGCAAGGCGCTCGACGGAGCGGGCGTCGAGGTCAAGGAGACGCATTACGCGCTCGGCGCCCAGCATTGGCTCGAGACGGGGGAGACGCTCCCGGGCCAAGTCCTCGAGGATCTCCGCGGGCGGGACGCCATCCTGTTCGGCGCCGTCGGCGCGGCCCCGGGGGACACCCGCGTCCCGTCCGGGCTCATCGAGCGCGAACTGCTCCTCAAGCTGCGCTTCAGCCTTGACCACTGCGTCAACCTGCGCCCCTCGCGCCTGTACTCCGGTGTCGGCAGCCCGCTCGCGGCACCGGGCGAGGTCGACTTCGTCGTGGTGCGTGAGGGCACCGAGGGTCCGTACGTGGGCAACGGCGGCGCACTTCGCGTTGGGACCCCGCACGAGATCGCGACCGAGGTCTCCGTCAACACGGCCTACGGCGTGGAGCGCGTGGTCCGCGATGCGTTCCGGCGGGCATCGCTCCGGCCGCGCAAGAAGGTCACGCTCGTTCACAAGCACAACGTCCTGGTCCACGCAGGCCACCTCTGGAAGCGCACCGTCGAAGCCGTCGCAGCGGAGTTCCCCGAGGTGAGTCTCGACTACCTGCACGTGGACGCCGCGACGATCTTCCTCGTGACTGATCCCTCGCGCTTCGACGTGATTGTCACGGACAACCTGTTCGGTGACATCCTCACCGACCTCGCCGGCGCCGTCACGGGCGGCATCGGCCTAGCGGCCTCAGGGAACATCAACCTCGACCGCTCGGCACCGTCCATGTTCGAGCCCGTCCATGGCTCGGCGCCGGACATCGCGGGCCAGCAGAAGGCGGACCCTACGGCGGCCATCCTCTCGGCCGCGCTCCTGCTCGACCACGTGGGCTACGCCGAGGCGGCGGCCCGGATCGAGGCCGCCGTCAAGACCGAGGTCGAGTCCCGCACCGCTGGGGAGCAGCGGACCACGGCGCAGATCGGCGACGCGATCGCGGCACTCGTCTAGAGCCGCCCTCGAGGTTGGGCGGGGGCCCTGTTTCGACGCCCGGCGAACGTGGGCTTCGGCGTAAGCTGATGGCACTGACAGCCCGAGGGCCACGGTCGTCGGGGCACGTGCCCAGAATCTGTTGGGCACAAGGATGTGGAGGAACCATGACTCAGAACGCCCTGGGCGTTGAATTCTCGCAGCGGCTCACGGACAACCCGAAGAGCGCTGAGGAGCGTGCGGCCATCCTGGCGAACCCGGGATTCGGCGACTACTTCACCGACCACACGGCAGTGGTCGACTGGACGGCTGACACGGAAGGCAAGGGCGGCTGGCACGACGCCCGGATTGAGCCCTACGGTCCCATCGCGATGGACCCGGCCGCCGCGGTCCTGCACTACGGCCAGGAGATCTTCGAGGGCCTCAAGGCGTACCGGCACGCCGACGGTTCGGTCTGGACGTTCCGCGCCGAGGCGAACGCCCACCGCTTCAACCGCTCGGCGCAGCGACTTGCCCTCCCGGAGCTTCCCCCCGAGGTCTTCATCGAGTCGCTCCGCCAGCTCGTCTCCGTGGACAAGGACTGGGTCCCGAGTGGCGACGGCGAGGCGCTCTACCTCCGCCCGTTCATGATCGCCACTGAGGCGTTCCTCGGCGTCCGCCCGTCGCGCGAGGTCTCGTACCGCGTCATCGCCTCGCCCGCAGGCAACTACTTCGGCGGCGAGCTCAAGCCCGTCTCCATCTGGCTCTCGGAGCACTTCGCGCGCGCCGGCCGCGGCGGGACCGGCGAGGCCAAGTGCGGCGGCAACTATGCGGCGTCGCTCGCGGCGCAGCTCGAGGCCGAGGCACACGGCTGCAAGCAGGTCCTCTTCCTCGATCCGTTCAACGACAATGCGGTCGAGGAGCTCGGCGGCATGAACGTGTTCTTCGTCTTCACCGACGGCCGCATCGTCACGCCCGCGCTCAACGGCAACATCCTCCACGGCGTGACCCGCGATTCCGTCCTGCAGCTCGCCTCCGACCGTGGCCACAAGGTCGAGGAGCGCAAGATCACGATCGACGAGTGGCACGAGTCGCTCGAGGACGGATCGCTTTCCGAGGTGTTCGCGTGCGGCACCGCGGCGGTCATCACGCCCATCGGCGAGCTCAAGACGGCGAACGGTTCGTTCGTGTCGCCGCCGCTCGGCGCCGACTCCGTGGCCATGGCCATCCGCGAGCAGCTCCTCGGCATCCAGACGGGAACCGTCGAGGACCTCCACGGCTGGCTCACGCGGCTCGCGTAGCGCGCCTTCACCACAGCCAACGACGGCGCGTCCCCCCACCTCGGGGGACGCGCCGTCGCAGCGCGGCCTCGGCAATCCTGCGATTCCGCGTGACCATGTCGGCGGGAAGGATGCCGCCTCGTATGAGTAGCTCGCATTCCTCGTCGAGGCGCCTTGCCGCACCGACAAGGCTCCGCGCGGCCCATGCTGGCGGCGGGGCCTCATGAAGCGTCCGCACCGCCGCACCCGCGGCCGACCATGCCGCCGCCTACGCCGTCGAAGGCTCGCCGACTCAAACCGACGCCAAACCGGCGGCCTGCCTTCGTGACGCGGTCCGCCAGCGCCCCGGCGGCATGCGGTGGTGACGCTTGAAGGCTGCGGCGAAGGAGAACTCCGACGCGTATCCCAGAGAACGCGCGATAGCGGCAAGACTGGTAGCGCCCTCGCGCAGTTGCTCGCGCGCGAGCGCCATCCTCCAGTCCGTGACGTAGGCCAGAGGTGCGACGCCGAGCAGAGCGGTGAACCGACGTGCCAGCACGGCGCGGGATACCGATGCCTCCGCGGCCAAGTCCGCGACCGTCCAGTTGCGCGCTGGCTCGGCATGTACGGCGCGCAGGGCAGAGCCGACCGTCGGGTCGTCCATCGCGCGGAACCACGCGGGCGCGGCGTGAACATCGGCTGCAAGCTGTTCCCGCAGCGCCTGCACGAGGACCACGTCGAGGAGGCTGTCGAGAAGTGCCTGCTGTCCGGGAGCATCGTCGAGCAGCTCGCCGGCGAACACATCGAGAGTCGCGCGCAGGCTCGAGCCGGACCTCGGCCGCACGACGGTCAGCTCCGGGAGCCCGGCCAGTAGTCCCGCGCACAGGTCGCCCACGAAGGTGTAGGCACCGCAGAAGAAGGTGGTTGAGCTTCCGGGGCCCTCGCCGAACACCATCCGCTGTGCCCCGCCCGGCGGGCCGACGGACGGATGGCCCAGGAACGAAACCGTTTCTGCCCCCGGCGAGTGGGCCATGAAATGCTCCGCCGACCCGCGCACCAGCACGATGTCGCCGGCCAGAACGTGGCGCGACGTGCCGGCGTCGTCGGTCCACGCGAACGCCTCGCCGCCGAGGATGCCGTGGATCGCGAGCTGGGCGCCGACAGGGAATCTGACCCCCCATGCGCCATGCGCGGTCGAATGCGAAAACGCGGCGCCGCGCGCACGCGAACGTTGCAAGAGATCCGTCAGTACGTCCACACCTGAGACGATCGCATATGTAATCGGGCGAATCCAGCATGGATCGCGCCTCACCGAGACGGTTTCCTAGAAGCTGCAGAGCGGAAACACGGAGGGAGGGCGCTATGCCCCAGGCAGTGCAGTTCGACAATTATGGTGACATCCACGTGCTCGAGGTTCGGGAGGTGCCCCGGCCGGTACCCGCGGCCGGCGAGGTCCTGGTGCGCGTGCGCGCCGCCGGAATCAGCCCGGGCGAGAGCGTGATCCGGGCTGGCGTTCTCCACGACCGGTGGCCTGCGACCTTCCCCTCCGGCCAGGGCAGCGACCTCGCCGGCGTCGTTGAAGAGATCGGCTCCGAGGTGCTCGACTGGTCGGTGGGGGACGAGGTGATTGGTTGGGTGGATACCCGAGCCAGCCATGCAGAGCTGGTTGCCGTTCCCGCCGCCAATCTCGTAGCGCGCGACCCCGCGGTCTCTTGGGAGGTCGGCGGCTCGCTGTTCGTCGCAGGAACCACCGCACACGCGAACGTGCGTGCGGTCGACGCCGGCCTAGGCGACACCGTCGTGGTCGCCGGCGCCGCGGGCGGGGTGGGCTCGCTGACGGTGCAGCTGCTCCGTCGCGCCGGCGCCACGGTCATCGGGCTGGCCAGCGAGCCTCACCATGAGTGGCTGCAGGAGCACGGCGTGGTCCCGGTCACCTATGGCGACGGCGTCGCCGACCGGATCCGCGCCGTCGCCCCCGAGGGCATCGACGCGTTCGTCGACACCTTCGGAAACGGCTACGTCGATCTGGCACTAGACCTCGGCGTCGCCAGAGACCGCATCAACACCATCATCGACTTCGCCGGCGCAGCCCGGACCGGAGTCAAGAGCGAGGGCATGGACGGTTCCGCGAATGCCGCCGTCCTGGCCGAGCTCGTCAAGCTTGCCGCGGACGGGGACCTCGAGGTTCCGATCGCCGCGAGCTACCCGCTCACTGAGGTCCGCGAGGCATACCGCGAACTCATGCGCCGGCACACCCGCGGCAAGATCGTGCTTGAGCCGTAGAGACTGTTGCCGCTCAGTCGACCGGATCTCCCTTGCCTACAGTCGTGATGAACTCCGCGAAGAGTCCCGGCCACGCCAAGATGCCGTAGGGCGTGCGGGCCACCACGATGCGGCTTCGGGGCATCGTGGCGTGCAACTGATGCGCCGTGGTCAGTGGGTGCGAGCGGTCGCCGCTCCAGGCAAGGACAAGGGTCGGCACCTCGACAGCCGCAATGGTCTTCTTCTGCGGCAGGTCCGTATTCGCCGCGCCGCGCATCACCGTCGGCAGGAGGCTCTGCCCCACGGCGATGCTCGTCTCAGGCGCGTCGGCGAGCGCCGGCGGGGAAGGGGCCGTGGATCCTTGTTGAACGAAGGCCGCGACCCCTTCCTGCTCGATCATGGTGGCATTGGCCAGGTAGGTCTCGCGCTGCGCGACTCTGGTCCTCCAAGCCGTCGGGGGCGTGACAAGAGTCAGGGACGCGAATCGGTCGGGATCTTTCGCTGCAGCATGCAGAAGCGTCCCGGTCCCCATGGACGGCCCCACCCCGTGTACCCGCTCGCCCGGGGCGACACTGTCGAGCAGGGCCAAGAGGTCGTCGGCAAGGCGGGGCCAGGTGTAGTCGGCTTCCTCGAACGTGCCGGTGGAGCGGCCATGGCCGCGGGCGTCATAGCGAAGGATCCGGTGTCCACGCAGCGCTCGTGCGAGGTTGAGGCCGAGCTGTCCGTCGCGCTCGCGGCTGGATGTCAGGCCGTGCAGTTGCACGACCAGGGGACCGGTGGTTCCGGCGACATCGAAGTCGAGAGTCGCGCCGCGCGTCTGAAATGAGGTCACGAGCCCTCCCGCGTACTTTCGCGAAACATCCGGGCCCTAGACTACGGCACCATGCGCCTTACTACGGTCGCCCAGATGGCCCTGCCAGAGGGGTCCCTCCAGAGCTTCGCTGTGCGCGCCACGCCCGATCCGACGCGCGAGCTGCCCGTATCGTTCGACCAGAGCCGCCACGTCGGGCGCGGTGATCGTGCAGGATCATGGATGGCGGTGTCATTCCGGCTCGCCCAGTCTCCCAGCCACGCTGTGCTCGCTGATGCGTGGCGCGCGGCGATCGCCCGACACGGCACCCTGCGCACCGTGTTCTCAGCCGCTGAGTCTGGGGTCCGTTTGCACGAGGCAACCGTCGACGACGGCGTATGGCGAGAGCATGAGGCAAGCCCGGGCGCAACGACGCGCGAGGCGCTGCACGCGCTGCTTGACGCAGAGTGCCGCCCGTTTGCGGCGCCGTCGTACCTTCTCGCCATGGTGGTGCCCTCACCGGCCGAACCCGACCCGCGGCCCGTCGTCGTTCTCGCGAGCGACCACGCGCACGTTGACATGTGGTCGCTGCTGATCCTCGCCCACGAGGTGAGGTCCCGCGTCGATGGCGAGGGCGCGGGAGGGGACGCGACCTCGGCGGCGGCCCCCGCTGATCCGCTCCCGGCGGCGTTCGTCGATCACACGCGGGCGCTCGCGGCGATGCCCGAGGCGCCGGTTGAGGTGATCGCGCACTGGGAGGAGATCTTGCGCGCGGGCGGCGGGGCGATGCCTGTGTTCCCGTTGTCGCTGGGGGATGTGTCGACGCCGTCGTCGGCGATTGTGGAGGTGCGCGATGTGCTCGATGTCAGCCAGCTTGCGCGTCTCGAAGAGCAGGCGCGTGCGCGCGAGGTGCGAATTCTCCCCCTGGTCTTGTCCGAGCTCGCTCAGCTGTTCCGCGATGTTGCGGACGCGCCGCTGCGTGCCGTGTTCCCCGTGCACTCGCGCAACGAGCCGCGGTGGCGCGACTCGGTCGGCTGGTACATCACCAACGCCGTGCTCGACGTCGGGGATCCGGCCCCGGCGTCCTGCGCTGCGGCGGTCGGCGAGGCAGTGCGCCTTGGCGCCTTTCCCTTGGCTCCCATCTTCGACCGCATCGGCGGGACCGAGCCCCCGGGGATGTTCGCGCTCTCCTGGCTCGATGTGCGCCGCCTGCCCTTGCGCATCGAGGCGTCGTTCGAGCCGCAGTTCGTCTCGGCTGAGCTGCCCACGGACAATCTCATGATCTGGTTCATCGTCAATGACGACGGGCTCCACCTGCGTTGCCGCTACCCCAGCAACGCCGTCGCCCGGGCAACCGTGAGCTCGTGGCTCGACGAGCTCACGAACCGGATTGCGACGGTCGCCCGCGCAGAACCGGACGAGCCGCCCCGCCCGCGCTGACCCGGAGGACCTCCACGGCTGGCTCACTCGGCTCGCGTAGCGCGCCTTCACCACAGCGAACGACGGCGCGTTCCCCACCTCGGGGGACGCGCCGTCGTCGTTCGTCGGGCAGCCGCCCGCTTTGGGGAGCCTCATCGTGTGGCCGGAGCGTCGTGCTGGAGGTGCCGGGCGTTGCGAAACGGCGAAAGGCCGATCACGAGCACCGCGATCAGGAAGACGCCGGCGGCGATCCAGATCGCCGGGCGGTAGCCGAGCAGGGTCGCGAGGGCACCGCCGAGGAGTGAGCCGACGACGAACATCGTCCGATTCGCGGAACGCCTTGTCGCGTTGACTCGTCCTTGTAGCTCGTCTGGCGTGGCGGCCTGCCAATAGCCCATCTCGTTGGCGTTCTCGATGCCCATCGAGAGCCCGTAGACGAATTGCCCGACAGCGACAACGCCCACGGATGCGAGGGAGCCGGATTGGGAGGTCGACGGCGCCAGCGCGACCACCACCCAGGCCAGGGGAATCAGTGCCCGCCCCGCAAGGATGGAACGGCCCGCTCCGAGGCGGGTGCCCGATCTCGTCGCGAGGCTCGCGCCCAGCAGGCCTCCTATTCCGGCCGCGGCCAGCGAGATGCCATACCCCAGGGCGCCAAGGTCCAGTGCCCGGAGCGCAAACGGAGCGAAGACTGCGAGGGCGATGGCATTCGCCACGAACCAGACGTGCGTGGACCAGGCCAACGGCCCGAGCATCCGGTGGTGGTAGATGAACGCGAGACCCTCGCGGATGTCACGTAGAACGTTCCTGGCCCGTTGTCTCCGTGCGCCTCGCGGCTCCTCCGTGCGAATGCGGGCGATCAACGCCGCCTCGACGGCGTAGCTGACTGCATCGACGAGTACTGCAAAGGGCGCGCTCAACGCGGCGACCAACGCACCGCCGAGCATGGGGCCGGCGGTCTGCGCCGCCGTCGAACTTTGATCCAATCGCGCATTTGCCGCCACCAGGTATCTCCGAGGAGTCAAGCGCGGCAAGAACGATTGAGAAGCCGCCGCGTTCAGCAGCCCGGCAATGCCGAAGAGGAAGAGCAATGCGGCGACGGTCCAGAGGGACAGATACCCCGTCAGCCACAAAGCGGGAATGGTGAGAAGGAGCGCGCAACTGGCCAGCGATGTGACGATGAGCGTGCTTCGTTTCCGCCCGCCGTCCACGAGGACGCCCGCGATGAGCCCGAACAGCAGATACGGAAGGAACTGAACGGCATTGATGAGGCCGACCTCAAGGGGCGTAGCGGCCAGAGTCGAGACGACGAGCACCGGAATCGCCACTTGCGTGATCGAACTCCCGAACCCGGAGATCGTGGACGCCGCCCAAAATGCGGCAAACCCGGGCAGCCGAAAAACCCGCGCGGTCGAAGTCCCCTCGCCCAAAGCTGCCCCCTAGGATCGGTGACCTCGACACTACCAACGCCGGTGCCGACCTCAGCGAGTCGTTCGGTCCCTCGGCATTTCCTTCAGGTGGCGTCCCGCGCCCACCTCGTAAGCCTCTCGGAGGTAGTTCAGATTCAAGGCGACTGCCTTGCTGCAGATTCGCGCGCGCCCTGGTCACATCGAACGGCGGCGAGTTCCGCCGGTGCCTGCTCCTGTTCCGGTTCCGCCGGTTCCTGCGCCCGTGCCGCTTCCACCGGTGCCTGCGCCCGTGCCGGTTCCGCCGGTGCCTGCGCCCGTGCCGGTTCCGCCGGTGCCTGCGCCCGTGCCGGTCCCGCCGGTGCCTTTGCCCGTTCCAGTTCCGCCGGTGCCTGCGCCGGTGCCGCTTCCACCGGTGCCTGCGCCGGTGCCTGCGCCGCCGGTTCCTGCGCCGGTGCCTGCGCCGCCGGTTCCTGCGCCGGTCCCGCCTCCGCCCATTCCTGCGCCGGTGCCGCTTCCGCCGGTTCCTGCTCCTGTGCCGGCGCCGCCCGTGCCTGCGCCGGTGCCGCTTCCGCCGGTTCCTGCTCCTGTGCCGGCGCCGCCCGTGCCTGCGCCGGTGCCGCCGCCCGTTCCGGCGCCGGTCCCGCCTCCGCCCGTTCCTGCGCCGGTGCCGCCGCCCGTTCCTGCGCCGGTCCCGCTTCCGCCGGTTCCTGCTCCTGTGCCGGCGCCGGCGGTGCCTGCGCCGGTGCCGCCGCCCGTTCCTGCGCCGGTGCCGCCGCCCGTTCCTGCGCCGGTCCCGCCTCCGCCGGTGCCTGCGCCGGTGCCGCCGCCCGTTCCTGCGCCGGTCCCGCCTCCGCCGGTGCCTGCGCCGGTGCCGCCGCCCGTTCCTGCGCCGGTCTCGCCTCCGCCGGTGCCTGCCCCGGTCCAGCTTCCGCGGGTGCCGGCGCCGGTCCAGCTTCCGCGGGTGCCGGCGCCGGTGCCTGTGCTCAAGGTATAGGCACCGAACGGCTCAGGAGCCGCGGCTATCGGAGTCATGGATGGTGGAATCCGCGCCGCGGCGGGAGGAATCACGGCGCGCGGGACGCTGTCCCGGCGGTCGCCCATCGATCCGCCCATAGAACTGATTTTCCACCGGACTGCCGCATTGGGCATCCGAGCGGTGCTGTTCTGATGAGTGGGGGCGTTGGGGGATACCAGAGGGTCAGGACGAGATGTCGACCTCAGCCATGGGCTGGCCGTGTTGGCCCTCGTCCGACACGATGCTGTCGAGGACCCACCCGTGGTTCGTGCGTTTGAATGTCGCCGTCTCATTCGCCGTGTATTCAGTCGGAACAGCGCTCGGGCCGCTCGTGGCCGAGGCCAGGTAAAGCGTCGTGGCCTCGGTGAAATGGGCGCGACCGGTGTCCCCGGCCGTGGTCCACGACGTCACCGAAATCCTTGACGATGTGCTGATGTACGTGAAGCCCTTGAGTCTGAACCCCTTCTTGGACTCCTGAATCCGCGCCACGGCCCGTGCCCAGCCGGCCTTGAACTGATCGGTGGTGCTGTCCGGGGTCAGTGCCGGCGAAGACGTCGGAACCTCGAGGGCTGTCTGGGCGCGGTCGTTCACGGCGTGGTCAATGACCGTCTCGACTCCCGCAGGCACTGCCTCAGGCGCGCCGAAAGACGCGGCGCCGCACGCCGTCGTCGTCAGTAGTGCGCCGAGCGCCGCTGCGATCGCGGCGATGCGCCGTCTAGAAGCCATGACCCCACCCCTGGCCCCGGGCGGACGTGGACCGGTGCCCTTGGGTTCTGAAAGTGTGGCGGCAGTTCGAGGCTCGGTCAAGGTCGGCCGAGAGCGGGTCTCGCGCACGCGCCGCGATAGGGTGGGAGCCATGCGTATCGCCCGATTTGTTGTTGAGTCCGAGCCCGTCTACGGCGTGGTCCAGGGTGACCCCGGCGAGGAGCAAGTGGCCGTCATCAAGGGCGACCCGTTCTTTCAGGGCATCACGCCGACCGGGCAGGTGCACCGGCTTGAGGACGTGCGGCTCGTCGCGCCGATCATCCCTCGCAGCAAGATCGTGGGCATCGGCCGCAACTACGCCGACCACGCGAAGGAGATGGGCAACGAGCTCCCGACCGAGCCGGCCATGTTCCTCGTGGCGAACACCGCCGTCGTCGGCCCCGGCGATCCGGTGGTGCTCCCTGACTGGAGCGACGAGGTCTCCTACGAGGGCGAGCTGTGCGTGGTCATCGGCAGGATCTGCAAGGACGTCCCGGCCGAGAAGGTCGAGGACGTGATCTTCGGCTACACGGTGGGCAACGACCTCACTGCGCGTGACAAGCAGCGGGCGGACGTGCAGTGGGCCCGCGCGAAGTCGTTCGACACGTCGTCGCCGCTCGGCCCGTGGATCGAGACTGAGCTCGACCCCGAGGACCTCTCGGTCGTGACGCGCCTCAACGGAACAGTGGTGCAGGACGGCACGACGGCGGACATGGTCTTCGGCGTGCGCGAGCTCGTCTCCGCGGTGTCACAGGCTTTCACCCTCCTCCCCGGCGACGTCATCATGACCGGGACCCCTGCGGGCGTCGGGCTCGTGCAGGAGGGGGACCGGGTCGAGGTTGAGATCGAGGGCATCGGCACACTGACCAACCCCGTCGTGCGCCGCTGAGGCCAGCTGGCGCCGCAAGCGCCCACGCGGGAAGCGGCGCCGTCTCGCGGCCTAGAATGGGGTCACTATGACTTCCTCCGCCGCGACCGCGCTGAACCCTGCCGATCAGATCCCCACCGTCACCCCGGACACCCCTGTCCGCGTGCGCTTCTGCCCGTCGCCCACGGGCACCCCGCACGTCGGCCTGATCCGCACGGCCCTGTTCAACTGGGCTTACGCGCGTCACACGGGTGGGACGTTCGTGTTCCGGATCGAGGACACGGACGCGCAGCGCGACTCGGAGGAGAGTTACCAGCAGATCGTCGAGGCCCTCAAGTGGCTCGGGCTGACGTGGGACGAGGGCATCGAAGTGGGCGGCCCGCACGAGCCCTACCGGCAGTCCCGCCGCCTCGACCTCTACAAGGACGTCGCCGCGAAGCTCAAGAACGCGGGCTTCCTCTACGAGTCGTACTCGACGCCGGCGGAGATCGAGGCACGCCACCGCGCCGCGGGCCGCGACCCGAAGCTCGGGTACGACAACTCGGACCGCGACCTCACGGCCGAGCAGGTCGCCGCGTTCCGCGCCGAGGGCCGCGAGCCCGTGCTCCGCTTCCGCATGCCGGAGGAGGACGTCGTGTTCAACGACCTCATCCGCGGCGAGATCACCTTCAAGGCCGGGAGCGTCCCCGACTTCGTCGTGGTCCGCGCCGACGGCTCGCCGCTCTACACGCTCGTCAACCCGGTCGACGACGCGCTCATGGGCATCACGCACGTGCTCCGCGGCGAGGACCTGCTTTCCTCGACCCCGCGCCAGGTCGCGCTGTACCACGCGCTCCACGCCGTGGGCGTGGCCTCCTACATGCCGCTCTTCGGGCACCTCCCGTACGTCCTCGGCGAGGGCAACAAGAAGC
The DNA here is from genome assembly GCF_004919045.1 of Sinomonas albida. GTDB lineage: Bacteria > Actinomycetota > Actinomycetes > Actinomycetales > Micrococcaceae > Sinomonas > Sinomonas albida. The sequence goes on along the minus strand of NZ_SWDW01000010.1, from coordinate 139,627 downwards.
TCTCGAAGCGCGACCCGCAGTCGAATCTCTTCCACCACCGAGACCGCGGCTTCATCCCGGAGGGCCTGCTCAACTACCTCGCGCTCCTGGGCTGGTCGCTGTCCGCGGACGAGGACATCTTCACGGTCCAGCAGCTCGTCGAGAACTTCGACATCTCCTCGGTCCTGCCGAACCCCGCGCGGTTCGACCAGAAGAAGGCCGAGGCCATCAACGGAACGCACGTGCGGCTCCTCGAGCCCGCGGACTTCCGCGATCGACTCGTGCCGTACCTTCGCGCGGCCCACGTGGTGGGGGAGACCCTGACTCCGCGCGAGGAGGCGATTCTCACGGAGGCGGCCCCGCTCATCCAGGAGCGCATCACACTGTTGGGCGAGGCGCCCGGAATGATTGGCTTCCTCTTCGCGGAGGACTCGGCGATCGAGGTGGAGGACGACGGGCGGAAGGGGCTCCCGGAGAACGTCGCCGACGTGGTCGGCGCGGCCATTGCGGCCCTCGAGCCGCTCGAGGACTGGACCGCCGAGGCGATCCAGGACGCGCTGCGCGCGGCGCTCGTGGAGGGGCTCGGCATCAAGCCGCGCCTCGCGTTCGGGCCGGTCCGCACTGCTGTCTCGGGTCGACGGGTCTCCCCGCCGCTTTTCGAGTCCATGGTCATCCTCGGCAAGGATTCGTCGCTCGCGCGGCTCAAGGCGTTCCATGGCTGATTCGGTCTTGGCGCCGGCGGCCGGCCGGCCGTCGCACGGTACGGTCGCCGGGGTCCTGCTCGACATCGACGAGACGCTCGTGGACCTCGAGGGCGCGATGCATCAGGCGCTCCGCGAGGTCACCGCGCCGTACGCGGCGCTCACCGAGGCCGGCTGGACCGAATTCTGCCTCATGTTCACGCGAGGCTCGGATGACATCTACGACCGCTACGTGGCCGGCGAGATCACCTTCGCCGAGCAGCGGGTTCAGCGCGCCGAGCGCTGCCTCGCGAACGCCGGCACGGCCTTCGTGGACGGCGCGGCCGCTCTTGCGTGGCTCGGCGCCTACGAGGCCGCGCAGCCGAACTACGTCCGCGCGTTCCAGGACGTCGTCCCCCTCCTCGACGCGCTCGACGCCGCCGGGGTTCCGTACGGCGCCGTGAGCAACAACGTGCACGACTACCAGCGCGCCAAGCTCGATACAGCTGGCCTGGGCCGCATCAGGGTCCTCGTGGGCATCGACGCGGTCGGCGCCGCGAAGCCTGATCCCGCGATCTTCCGTGAGGGACTTCGCCTCCTGGGGACGGCCGCCGAGGCCACCGTCTACGTCGGCGACAACCCTCGCCACGACGTCATCGGTGCAGCCAGCGCCGGCCTCCGCGGCATCTGGCTCAACCGCTCGGGGCGGGCCCTCCCCGAGGATGTGGCCGGCTCGGTGGCCGAGCAGATCACGGGGCTTGGGGAGCTCCCCGCCCTCATCGGCATCACCTAGCCAGGGGAGCTGCCGGTTGGCGTTCGCGGGCTTGTCAGCCCCCGCCGAAACCTGCTGGGATCCGCAGGCCTGGGTATCTCGAATCGCGGCACGGCGGACGCCACGCCGGGCCCCTGCCGATTTGGCAGCGTGGCTCGCGATCCAGTAGAGTAATTACTCGTGCTGAGGGGCACGGAGCGAACCGGACGGCAGTCCGAGGAGCCCTGACCCGGCAGACACCTTGGGATATGGTGTAATTGGCAACACTACGGTTTCTGGTACCGTCATTCTAGGTTCGAGTCCTGGTATCCCAGCTCCTGATGTCCGCGATCGAGTCGCGGCCTGACGGTCGGTAAAGTGCGCGGCCCCATCGTATAGCGGCCTAGTACGCCGCCCTCTCACGGCGGTAACGCGGGTTCGAATCCCGCTGGGGTCACGAAGTTCGGCGTTCTGCGCCGGACTTTCTCAATGCCTTCTTTGGGAAGGTAATGCCTTCTTTACGGAAGGTGCAGTGTGCGGCCCCATCGTATAGAGGCCTAGTACGCCGCCCTCTCACGGCGGTAACGCGGGTTCGAATCCCGCTGGGGTCACTGCAGAAGAACACCCTCGGTCCTCGGACCGGGGGTGTTCTGCGTTTCGGGTACAGATAATCCGGCCCAGACACGTTTCGGGTACAGATAATCCTGCCCAGAAACGTTTCGGGTACAGATAATCCGGCCCAGAAACGTTTCGGGTACAGGTGATCTGTACCCGAGATGGCCAAGGGCGGGAGTTGGTGTACCCGAGACGTGTCTGTGTGGGAGTTGGTGTACCCGAGACGGTCAGGGGAGCTTGGCCAGGGCGGACTGGACTTTCAGCAGCGTGCGGAGGTTGCGCGTCGTGGTCGTGGCCTTGTACTTGGCCTTGCCGGTCGCCTCGCCCATCGTGCTGTCGAGCGTTCCGCCCACGGGTGCGAGCCAGGCCGTCGCGACGGGGGAGAGGCGCGTGTGCTCGGTGCCGCCGCCCTCCGCCAGCTCCCAGAGCTCGTCGAGCACGGAGGGATCCGTGGAGAGCGTCACGTACGCATGGGTGGTCTCGTCATCGGGAGGGTAGGTGCACGCACCCACGGTCGCGTCGACGTCGTCCGCCGTCATGACGATGACCCATGCGTCGTACCCGAAGGACTTCCGGAGCGCGCCCTGGACCGCCTCCTTGAGCTCGTCCGCGTCGAGATCCGAGCGCAGTACCGCGTTCCCGCTCGCGAGGAGCGTCGAGACGTCCGTGACGGGCAGCTCGGAGAGGGCCGTCTTGACGTCCGCCATCCTGAGGTTAATCCCGCCCACGTTGACCCCTCGGAGGAATACGGCGTAGGCGGTCACTTGGTCTCCTCGGGTGACTCGGGTTCCTGGGGCGGGTCTCAGTCGTTGGCCTTGCGCAGCGCCTCGCTGAGGAGCCGCGCCGCGCCGCAGACCACCTCAGCATGCTGACGGCCGGGCTGGCGGGTCAAGCGTTCGATCGGCCCGGAGATCGAGACTGCCGCGATGACCCGGCCGGACGGCCCGCGCACAGGCGCGGACACCGAGGCGACCCCCGGCTCGCGTTCGCCGAGCGACTGGGCCCAGCCCCGCCGTCGTACGCCGGCCAGGACCGTCGGCGTGAAGCGCGCATTGTTGAGCCCCTCAAGGAGCCGGTCGTGGTCCTCCCAGGCGACGAGCACCTGGGCCGCCGAGCCGGCCTTCATGGTGAGCTGCGTGCCGACCGGAATCGTGTCGCGGAGGCCCACTGGGCGCTCGGCAGAGGCGACGCACACGCGCCAATCACCCTGGCGGCGGAAGATCTGCGCGCTTTCGCCCGTCGCGTCGCGCAGTTGGACGAGAATGGGTCCGGCAGCGGCGATGAGGCGGTCCTCGCCGGCCGCCGAGGCGAGTTCGACGAGCCGCGAGCCGAGCACGAAGCGCCCCTGGATATCGCGCGCCACGAGTCGGTGGTGGACGAGGGCGAGAGCGAGGCGGTGCACGGTGGGTCGGGCCAGGCCCGTGGCGGCGACGAGCTGCGCGAGGGTCGTCGGGCCGGCCTCGAGGGCGTCGAGCACCATGGCGGCCTTGTCGATCACGCCGACGCCACTAGAATTGTCCATAGGTTGATATTGCCGTCTCAATATCTGAGATGCAAGTCGACGGACTGGCCCCGATCCGGGGCGCCTGCTGGACTGGTGAAGAGGCGCTTGGAGGCGCACGGAATCGAAGGGAGCTGGCCATGGGACGCACTTTGGCCGAGAAGGTCTGGGACGCGCACGTGGTGCGCAAGGGCGAAGACGGCCAGCCCGACCTCCTCTACATCGACCTTCACCTCGTGCACGAGGTGACGTCGCCGCAGGCGTTCGAGGGGCTCCGCCTCGCCGGCCGCCCGCTGCGCCGCCCCGACCTCACCATCGCGACCGAGGACCACAACACCCCGACGCTCGACATCGACAAGCCGATCGCGGACCCCACGAGCCGTACCCAGATCGAGACCCTGCGCGCCAACTGCAAGGAGTTCGGGGTGCGTCTCCACTCGCTCGGCGACAAGGAACAGGGGATCGTCCACGTGGTGGGCCCCCAGCTGGGACTGACGCAGCCGGGCCTGACGATCGTGTGCGGCGACTCGCACACATCGACGCACGGCGCGTTCGGCGCGCTCGCGATGGGCATCGGCACGTCCGAGGTCGAGCACGTCATGGCGACCCAGACGCTCCCGCTCAAGCCCTTCAAGACCATGGCTATCACGGTGGAGGGCACGCTCAAGCCGGGCGTGAGCTCCAAAGACATCATCCTCGCCGTGATTGCCAAGATCGGCACCGGCGGCGGCCAGGGCTACGTGCTCGAATACCGTGGCTCCGCGATCCGCGCGCTCTCGATGGAGGCGCGCATGACCATCTGCAACATGTCGATCGAGGCCGGCGCCCGCGCCGGCATGGTCGCCCCGGACGAGACCACGTACGAATTCATGAAGGGCCGCCCGCACGCCCCGCAGGGAGCTGAGTGGGATACCGCCGTCGAATACTGGAACACCCTGCACACCGACGAGGACGCCGTCTTCGACGCCGAGGTCTTCCTCGACGCGGACGAGCTCGAGCCGTTCGTCACGTGGGGCACGAACCCGGGTCAGGGCGTCTCGCTCTCCGAGGCGGTCCCGGACCCGGACTCCTTCGGCGACGAGAACTCGAAGTCCGCCGCCCGCCGCGCCCTCCAGTACATGGACCTCGCCCCCGGCACGGCCATGAAGGACATCCGCGTGGACACCGTCTTCCTCGGCTCGTGCACGAATTCGCGCCTCGAGGACCTGCGCGCCGCGGCCGACATCGTCCGCGGCCGGCAGAAGGACCCGAACGTGCGCATGCTCGTGGTCCCGGGCTCGGCCCGCGTGCGGCTCGAGGCCGAGGCTGAGGGCCTGGACAGGGTCTTCAAGGAGTTCGGCGCCGAGTGGCGGTTTGCCGGCTGCTCGATGTGCCTTGGGATGAATCCGGACCAGCTCGCGCCGGGGGAGCGCTGCGCGTCCACCTCGAACCGCAACTTCGAGGGCCGCCAGGGCAAGGGCGGCCGCACGCACCTCGTCTCTCCTGTCGTCGCCGCCGCGACGGCCATCCGCGGAACGCTCTCGTCGCCGTCGGACCTCGAACCCATCCCAGCCGCGACGAGCGCCGCCTGAGCCGCGGGCCCCGGCCACGAACGATACGGAGTTAGCCATGGAGAAGTTCACCTCCCACACCGGCATCGGCGTCCCGCTGCGTCAGAGCAACGTCGACACGGATCAGATCATCCCCGCGGTGTTCCTCAAGCGGATCACCCGCACCGGCTTCGAGGACGCCCTGTTCGCGTCCTGGCGCAAGGACGAGCAGTTCATCCTCAACCAGGAGCCCTTCAACCAGGGCTCGGTGCTCGTGGCCGGACCGGACTTCGGCACCGGCTCGTCGCGCGAGCACGCCGTGTGGGCCCTCAAGGACTACGGCTTCAGGGCCGTCCTCTCGTCCCGCTTCGCAGACATCTTCCGCGGCAACTCGGGCAAGCAGGGGCTCCTTGCCGCCGTCGTGGCGCAGGACGACGTCGAGCTCATCTGGAAGGAGCTCGAGAACCACCCCGGCACCCAGATTACGGTGGACCTCGAGTCCAAGACGGTCACGTGCGGGAACCTCGTGGCCCCCTTCGAGATCGACGACTACACGCGTTGGCGCCTCCTCGAGGGCCTCGACGACATCGGCCTCACGCTCCAGCGCGAGGCGGACATCGCGGCCTACGAGGGCCAGAGGCCCTCCTTCAAACCGACCACCCTCCCAGCCCGAGGCTGAGCCGGGAGGCCCGGCCGCCCACCCGGTCGAGCCTCCCCTCACCCGGCTGCGGGATTCGCCGGGCCACGGAGGAGCTTCTATGCTTAGCAGGTCCGTGGCCGGTCCGGTGGGTCAGGCGAGCAGTGAGGAAGCAATGCATATGAGCAGTGTCCTGACCATCCGCGGCGGCGTGCCGCTCTCGGGGCGGGTGACCGTTCGTGGAGCAAAGAACCTCGTCCCGAAGGCCATGGTCGCGGCCCTGCTGGGCGACGAGCCCTCTACCCTCCGGAACGTCCCAGACATCAAGGACGTCGAGGTCGTCACGAGCCTCCTCCGACTCCACGGAGTCGAGGTCGAGCGGGACGCAGTGCGCGGCGAGCTCACGCTGGACCCCGCGAACGCGCGCACGGCACACGTGGCCGACATCGACGCGCACGCGGGCGATTCACGCATCCCCATCCTCCTGTGCGGGCCGCTCATCCACGCCATCGGCGAGGCCTTCATCCCCGACCTCGGCGGCTGCCGCATCGGCGACCGCCCCATCGACTACCACCTTGGAGTCCTGCGCCAGTTCGGCGCCGTCGTCGACAAGCGCCCGGGCGGCATCAGCATCTCGGCGCCCAAGGTCCTCAAGGGATCGAAGATCTCCCTCCCGTACCCGAGCGTGGGTGCGACGGAGCAGGTCCTGCTCAGCGCCACCAAGGCCGAAGGCATCACCGAGCTCACGGGCGCGGCGACCGAGCCGGAGATCGTGGACCTCATCGCCGTCCTGCAGAAGATGGGCGCGCTCATCTCGATCCAGTCCGACCGCACGATCCGGATCGAGGGCGTCCCCTCGCTCGGGGGCTACACGCACACGGCACTCCCTGACCGCAACGAGGCGGCGTCGTGGGGCTGCGCGGCCCTCGTGACGAAGGGCGACATCTTTGTCGAGGGTGCGCTCCAGCGCGACATGATGACGTTCGTCAACACGTTCCGGAAGGTCGGGGGCGGTCTTGAGATCGGCGACGACGGCATCCGCTTCTTCCATCGCGGTGGCAAGCTCTCGCCGCTCGTCGTCGAGACGGACGTGCACCCGGGCTTCATGACGGACTGGCAGCAGCCGCTCGTCGTCGCGCTGACCCAGGCCGAGGGCGTCTCGATCGTGCACGAGACCGTCTATGAGAATCGATTCGGCTTCACGGAGGCCCTCCGGCGCATGGGCGCGACCATCCAGGTGCACCGCGAGTGCCTCGGGAGCGTTCCCTGCCGCTTCGGGCAGCGCAACTTCCTGCATTCCGCCGTCATCTCCGGCGCCGCGGAGCTCAAGGGCGCGGAGTTCGACGTGCCGGATCTGCGCGGCGGGTTCAGCCATCTCATCGCGGCCCTTGCGGCCGAGGGCACGTCCCGCGCGACCGGCGTGGACGTCATCAAACGCGGCTACGAGCACTTCACGGACAAGCTGGAGGCCCTGGGAGCCCAGTTCGACCTCGAGGAGCGTGCAGCGTGAGCCGTCCGGTCCGGGCCGAGTCGATCGGGGAGCGCATCGCCTTCGCGATCGCCGGGGGCGTGGTGAGGCCCACCATGAACGCCCTCCTCGGAAAGAGGTGGCTCGGCACCGAGCGCCTGCCCGAGGGCGGCTTCATCGCCTGCCCGAACCATTGCACCGAGATCGATCCGCTCGTGGTGGGGCACATGCTGTACAACATGGGGCGGCCTCCGCATTTCCTCGCGAAGGCGGGCCTGTTCAAGCCCCCGGTCGTGGGACAGATCATGCGGGGCACGAAGCAGATCCCCGTGGACCGCAGCGGAGCCGGCGGGGGCCAGTCCCTCGAAGTCGCGCGGGAGGTCCTCGACGAGGGCGGCGCGATTCTCATCTACCCCGAGGGCACGCTCACGCGCGATCCGGACCTGTGGCCCATGAAGGGCCACACCGGCGCCGCGCGGCTAGCCCTCAAGACGGGCGCCCCGGTCGTTCCGATCGCCCACTGGGGAGCCCAGGAGCTCTTCCCGCGTTACGCGAAGCGCCTGTACACGTGGCCGCGCAAGCACGTCCGCGTGCTCGTGGGCGACCCCGTGGACCTGAGCGAGTTCAAGGACCGCCCGCTCGACAAGTCGACTCTCGTTGCGGCCACCGAGAAGATCATGGCGGCCATCACGGAGCTCCTCGCAGAGCTGCGGGGCGAGGAGGCCCCGGCGGAGCGGTGGGACCCGTCGGCGCACCAGCAGCCCAAGCACGGCCGGGACGTCGAGCGCGGCGCGAAAGGCTCCACGCACGATGGCGGGATCCCCGCGTGAGCGCTGACGTCACCGCCGTGGGGCGCGCCTCGGAGACCGGGCCCGCGAGCTCGCCGGCCCGTGAGGCCGAGCTGGAGCTCACGAGCATCGCGGTCTTCGGCGCCGGGAGCTGGGGCACGACGTTCGCCAAGGTCCTCGCGGACGCCGCCGCGGCGAGCGGAGTGGAGCGCACCATCCGGATCTGGGGCCGCAACCCGGAGACGATCGCAGACATCAATCGGCACCGGAACCAGCGCTACCTCGGCGACATCGAGCTGCCGGCCACGGTGACGGCCACCGTCGATCCCGCCGAGGCGCTCGCCGGAGCCCAGCTCGTGGTGTTCGCGGTTCCCGCCCAGTCGCTGCGCGCGCAGCTCGAGGCCTGGCGCGGCCTGATCCCGCCCGGCGCGGTCGTGATGTCGCTCATGAAGGGCCTCGAGGTCGGCTCCGACCTGCGCATGAGCCAGGTCATCTCCGACGTTGCCGGCGTTCCCGCGGAGCGAATCGCCGTCCTCTCCGGCCCCAACCTCGCGATGGAGATCGCGCGGCGCGAGCCGACCGCTTCCGTCGTCGCGTGCGGGGACCAGGCGCTCGCGCTGCGGCTCGCCCGCGCCTGCACGGCACCCTATTTCCGGCCGTACACGTCCACTGACGTGGTCGGCGCCGAGATCGGCGGGGTCGTCAAGAACGTCATTGCGCTGTGCGTAGGGATCTGCGAGGGCAAGGGCATGGGCGACAACACGAAGGCCTCCGTGATCACGCGAGGCCTCGCCGAGACGACGCGCCTCGCGGTGGCGCTCGGCGGCGACGCCCAGACGTTGTCCGGGCTCGCGGGGCTCGGGGACCTCGTCGCGACGTGTGCGTCGAAGCTCTCCCGCAACCACACCGCAGGAACGCTGCTCGGCCAGGGTTTCACCGTGGACGAGCTCGGCCAGCACATGACCCAGATCGCCGAGGGCATCAAGTCGGCCCCGGCGGTGCGCGAGCTCGCGCGGCGGGTCGGCGTCGAGATGCCCATCACCGAGGCCGTGGTCGGCGTTCTCGCCGGCAGGGTCGAGGTCGACCAGCTTGAAACGCTCCTGCTCGCTCGCGAGCTCAAATCGGAAGGCGAATAGCGTGTCCAACACTGCAGGTTCCGAGCGCGGCGCCCCCGAGGGAAACGGCCCCGAGAACTCCGCCCCCGAGGGAACCGGTCCTGAGAGCCCCGGCCCCGGGCGCAAGGTCCGCGTCGCGCTCCTCTTCGGCGGCCGCTCGAGCGAGCACGCCGTGAGCTGCGTGACGGCCGCCGGCGTCATGAACGCGATCGACGCGGCCAAGTACGAGGTGCTGCCGATCGGCATCTCCAAGGACGGCCAGTGGGTCCTCTCCGACGGCAACTGGCAGCAGTGGGCGCTCAACGCCGGCGAGATGCCCGAGGTACATGCCGGCTCCGAGACCGTGAGCCTCGCGGGCGGACCCGGGCGCCCGGGCCTCGTGGTGACCCGGCCCAACGAGGTCCCGCGCGAGCTGGGCGAGGTCGACGTCGTGTTCCCGCTCCTGCACGGGGCGTTCGGAGAGGACGGGACGGTCCAGGGGCTGCTCGAGCTCGCGGACGTCCGCTATGTCGGCGCGGGCGTGCTCGCGTCGGCGGTCGGGATGGACAAGCACTTCATGAAGGTCGCGTTCGAGGCCGCCGGCCTGACCGTGGGTCCGTATGTCGCGGTGACCGACAAGGAATGGCGCCGCGACCCCGAGGGGGTGCGCGCCGCCGTCGGCCGTCTGGGCTTCCCCGTCTTCGTCAAGCCGTGCCGCGCGGGCTCCTCGGTGGGGATCACGCGCGTCGAACGTCCGGAGGATCTCGACGCCGCGATCGCCGAGGCGCGCCGGCACGACCTGCGGATGGTCATCGAGGCCGCGATCACGGGCCGGGAGATCGAGTGCGGCGTGCTCGAGGGCCACGGCGCCGAGCCCCCGCGGACCTCCCTCCCCGGCGAGATCGTGGTGCAGGGCGACGACCACACGTTCTATGACTTCGAGGCGAAGTACGTCGAGGACAACGCCGCCGCGCTGAGCTGCCCCGCGGATCTTCCCGAGGAGGCCATCGCGCGCGTTCGCGAGCAGGCGGCGCTCGCGTTCGACGCCGTCTCCGCAGAGGGCCTGAGCCGCGTGGACTTCTTCTACACGCCCGAGGGCGAGCTCGTGATCAACGAGATCAACACGATGCCCGGATTCACGCCCATCAGCATGTACCCGCAGATGTGGGCGGCGACCGGGCTTGCCTACCACGACCTCATCGACGAGCTCATCCAGCTCGCACTCGAGCGGCCCACGGGCCTGCGCTAGCCGCCGGGGCTTGGGCTCGAGGCCGGTTCGCGCCGGGCCGCCCGGCGGGTGCCGGGCCCGGCAGCAGGCCCTCGCGACGCCGCGGGCCTCAGCCCTTCGGCAGCTGGGCCACCTCGGCCTGCCCGACGCACTTCGCGGTCTGGGGGACCTTCGCGACCGCCGAAGCGAGCGTCGCCAGGACCGTCGCGGAGCTGATCTTCGAGCTGTCGAGGAGTAACTCGGTCGCGGGCGAGCGCCCGAACGTCGTGAGGACGTACGTCCCGTTCTCGGTGTCGGTGCCTTGCGAAGCGGGTGCCGAGGCCGAGGGCGACGCCGTGGGGTGGGGCCCGGCTCCCGAGGTGGCGGGGCCGCTCGGGCTCGCGGACGCCGAGGCCGACGGCGACCGGCCAGCCTCGCGAATCACCCAGTCCACGCCGTTGACGGTCACGCAGCGGTCCGTCGTGGGCCCCGGCGAGGCGACGCCGCAGCGGAGCACGACGGCGGAGGGGTCGCCCCACGCTGCGGTCGCCTGGCTTGTCGTCTTCCGCAGCGCCGCGTCGCCGATCGAGTCCGGAAGCGCGATCATCTCGGGAGCGCACGCGGGGTTCGCGGCGTCCGGGGCGGCCTCGACGGACACGGCGGTGCCGCATGCGCTGAGCGAGGCGGTGAGACCCACGGCCAACGCCAGCGCAGAAGCGCGCAGTACGGCGCCCGTTGAGAGGCTGTTCGCACGGCGACGGCTGCGAGGCATGGTCCTCCTCGGGACGGATTCGGGGGTGCCGAGCGAGCGGCCCGGCCCTTTCAAGACTACTAGGCTGAGACCGTGCCCACGTTCCCCCTGACACCGACGGTCGGCGAGCTGAGCGAGGGGGAGCTCCTCGCACGGATCCTTCCCCGGCTCGCCGGAGGACCGCCCGCGCTGCTCGGCCCAGGCGACGACGCCGCCGTCGTTGCGGCCCCCGACGGGCGGGTCGTCGTCACGACCGACACGCAGACCCAGGACGCCGACTTCCGGCTCGAGTGGCCCAACGGCTACCGCCATACCGGCCGCGACGTGGGCTGGAAGGCGGCCGCGCAGAACCTCAGCGACGTCAACGCCATGGGCGCGGTCGCGACGGCGATCGTCGTGAGCCTCACGCTCCCGCCTGCCACGCCCGTCGAGTGGGTCGAAGGCGTCGCCGACGGTCTCGCCGAGGCGGTCGCGGCGCTCGGCGCGGCGCGCTGTGCCCTGGCCGGCGGGGACCTGGGACGGGGCCGCGAGCTCTCGATCACCGCGACGGTTCTGGGGAGCCTCGACGGGCGCCAGGCCGTGCTGCGCAGCGGCGCCCGCCCGGGTGACGTGGTCGCCGTCGCCGGTTCGCTCGGCCCCGCCGCCGCGGGTCTCGCCCTGCTCGAGGGCGGCCCCAGCTACGAGTCGCTCGGCGCCGAGCTCCGCGAGCTCGTGGGCCGGCAGTGCCGCCCGGTCCCGCCGCTCGAGGCCGGTCCCGCGGCCGCGCGCGGGGGAGCCACCGCGCTGATGGACCTCTCCGACGGGCTCCTGCGGGACGGGGGGCGCCTCGCGGAGGCGAGCGGTGTCCGCCTCGACCTCGATCCGACGGCCCTCGCGGCCCAGGCCGCGCCCCTCGTCGCCGCGGCCGAGGTCCTCGGAGTGGACCCCCTCGAGTGGGTCCTCGGCGGCGGGGAGGACCACGGACTCCTCGCGACGTTCCCCGCCGCAACACAGCTTCCGCACGGGTTCGCTGCGATAGGCTCGGTGTTGCCCGCCGTCGGCGGGGCGCCCGGGGTGTCCGTGGGTGGACATCCAGCGGCAACGAGGGGATGGGACCACTTTGCCAGCTAACAACGCCGCCAAACCGGCGTCCAACGCGGCCGCGATGCGCCGCTGGCTGGGCATGGCGGAGACGGTGCTGGCCAACCACAGCGACCGGCTCAACGCGATCAACATCTTCCCGGTGCCGGACGGCGACACGGGCACGAACCTCTACCTCACGGCGCGGGCTGCGTCGGAGGCGGCCGCCGAGTGTGACAGCTCCGACCTCGGCACGGTGATCGGCGCGGCCGGGCACGCCGCGATGGAGGAGGCCCGCGGAAACTCGGGGACGCTCTTCGCCGTCTTCCTCGACGCGTTCGCCGTGCCCCTCGCGGGCCAGCCGCGGCTGAGCGGCCCGCTGCTCGCCGAAGCCCTGCACCGCAGCCGTATCCGGGCGTGGTCGGCGCTCAGCGAGCCGGTCGAGGGGACGATGCTGTCCGTCCTGGCAGCCGCGGCCGACGCGGCGGCCGACGCGAACTCGGGCATGGACGCGAACGCCGACAAGCCCCACAGCAACGCGGCCCTCGCGCGGACGCTCGACGCGGTCGTCGACGCGGCGGTGGCCGCGGTCGTCGACACGGAGGGCCAGCTCCCGAGCCTGCACGATGCGAACGTCGTGGACGCGGGCGCGGTCGGCCTGCTCCTCGTGCTCGGCGCGCTCCGCGCCGCTGTGCTGGGCGTCGGGCTCGCCGAGCCGATCGTCGACGCGCTCCACGGCTTCGACGTCCAGGATCCGCACATCCACGCGGAGCAGCCGGCCGCGCAGGGCGTCGAGCTCATGTGCACCATTACGCTCAGCCCGCTCGACGCCGCCGGGCTCCGCCACCGTCTCGATGAGCTGGGCGAATCAGTCATTATGAGCCCGCTCGGTCCGCTCGACGAGGACTCGGGCTGCGTCCGCTGGCGGGTCCACGTCCACGTCCGCGAGCCAGAGGACGCGCTCGCGGAGATCCGTCGCCTCGGCGAGCCCGAGCGGATCTCGCTGACCGAGCTCCGCCCCGACCATGCGAGCTGAGCGCAGCACCGGGCTCGACCGGCTCATCGGTGCGCGGAGCGGGAAGAAGTTCGCCGACCAGCTCGGAATCACGACGGCGGGGGAGCTCCTGGGGCACTTCCCGCGCCGCTACCTCGCGCGCGGCGAGCTCACGCCCATCCGCGAGCTCCCGTTCGACGAGGACGTGACACTCGTGGCGCAGGTCGTCTCCACCTCGACACGGCGCATGAACCAGCGCAAGGGGAGCATTACCGAGGTGCTCGTGAGCGACCGCCCCGGGCAGACGAACGGACCGAGCACGCTCTCGCTGACTTTCTTCAACGGCATCAAGGCGTCGCGCCAGCTCACGCGCGGCGTGGTGGCCATGTTCTCCGGACGCGTGGGCATGTATCGCGGGCGGCTCCAGCTCACCAATCCGATCTATGAGCTGCTCGATCCGGAGGAGCTCGACGCCGAGGCTGCCGCCAAGCTCGCGGGTCGCCCGATCCCCGTCTATCCCGCGACGGCGGCGGTGCCGAGCTGGACCATCGCCAAGGCCATGGAGACGGTGCTGGGCGCGTTCGATCTGGAGTCGCTTCCGGAACCGGTCCCGGAGCTGCTGCTCCGGAAGTACCGCTTCCCGTCCGCGGCTGAGGCTTACCGGATGATCCACGTCCCGGAGAACGACGCCGAATGGCGCCTCGCGCAGGATCGCTTCCGTTTCGAGGAGGCCCTCGTGCTCCAGACCGCGCTCGCGCGGCGGCGGGCCCAGCATGCGGCCCTCCCGTCCCGCCCGAGTCCGGCGCGCCGCGGCGGCCTCCTCGACGCGTTCGACCGTGGGCTCCCGTTCGAGCTCACCGCGGGCCAGCGCGGCGTCGGCGAGCTCCTGGCCGAGGAGCTGTCCCTGGCCCACCCGATGAACCGGCTGCTCCAAGGCGAGGTCGGCTCGGGAAAGACGGTCGTGGCCCTCCGCGCCATGCTCCAGGTCGTGGACGACGGCGGCCAGGCGGCGCTGCTTGCGCCCACCGAGGTCCTCGCGTCCCAGCACTACGCCTCGATCCGCGCGACGCTGGGGCCGCTCGTGCGCGAGGGCCTCCTGGGCGGCGCCGGTGACGACGGCGTCGAGGTCGCCCTGCTGACGGGCTCGCAGTCCGCCGCCGAGAAGAAGCGCAGCCTGCTCGCGGCCGCGAGCGGGCAGGCCGGCATCGTCATCGGGACCCACGCGCTCCTGTCCGAGAACGTGCAGTTCGCGGATCTGGGCCTCGTGGTGGTCGACGAGCAGCACCGCTTCGGAGTCGAGCAGCGGGACGCCCTCCGGGCCAAGAGCCTCGCAACGCCGCATCTCCTCGTCATGACGGCGACGCCCATTCCCCGGACGGTCGCGATGACGGTCTTCGGGGATCTCGAGACGTCTGTCCTTCGCGAGCTCCCCGCGGGCCGATCGCCCATCGCCACGCACACGGTGGGCCTCGTCGAGAACCCCTTGTGGGAGCGGCGCATCTGGCAGCGGGCCCGCGAAGAGGTCGACTCCGGGCGGCAGGTCTACGTCGTGTGCCCCACGATCGGAGCCGGCGACCGGGGGGAGGACGACTTGGACGCGCTCGACGCGGCGACGTGGGGCGGGGCGTTCGCGGCGCCCGAGCCGGCGCAGGCGGTGTCCGTCACGGAGATCGTCGAGCAGCTCGAGGCCGAGCCGGCGCTCGACGGCGTGAAGGTCGGCGTCCTGCATGGCCGGCTCGACACGGAGTCGAAGGCGGCTGCGATGCGAGCCTTCGCCTCGGGGGAGACGGGTGTCCTCGTCGCGACGACGGTGGTCGAGGTCGGCGTCGACGTCCCCAACGCGACGCTCATGGTCATCCTCGACGCGGACCGCTTCGGCATCGCGCAGCTGCATCAGCTGCGGGGCCGCGTGGGCCGCGGCGGGCACGCCGGAACGTGCCTCCTCGTCACGCGGCTCGAGCCCGGCCACCCGAGCCGAGAGCGGCTCGCGGCCGTCGCGGCGAGCACAGACGGGTTTGAGCTCGCGCAGCGTGATCTCGAATTCCGGCGCGAGGGCGACATCCTGGGCGCAAGCCAGTCGGGCCGGCGCTCGACGCTCCGGCTCCTGCGGGTGCTCCGCGACGGCGACGTCATCGCGCGCGCCCGCGAGGATGCCCTCGAGCTCGTCGGGGACGACCCCGAGCTCGAGCGGCACCCGGAGCTGGCCGCGGCGATCGACGACTATCTGGACCCGGAGCGGGAGGTGTTCCTCGAGCGTGGCTGAGAACCAGACCGCGAGACGGATGGCGAGACGGATGGCGAGACGGACGGATCGGGTGCGGAAGGGGAGCGCGGCATGACCCGGATCATCGCCGGAATCGCGGGCGGCGTGCCGCTGGCTGCCGTTCCGGGATCGGCCACGCGCCCCACGACCGATCGGGTCAAGGAGGCGCTCTTCTCCCGCCTTGACGCTCTCGGCATGCTGAGTCGCGCGCGCGTCCTCGACCTCTACGCAGGCTCGGGGGCGCTCGGCGTCGAGGCGGCGAGCCGTGGTGCCTCGACGGTCGAGCTCGTGGAGGCGGACGCGAAGGCCGCCCAGGTGTGCGAGCGCAATGCCCGGACCGTCAACGAGGCCGTGAGCCGCCGGGCCGTTACCGTGCGGCGCTCCAAGGTCTCGGTGTTCCTCGAGAAGGTCCCGCTAGGGGCCCACTGGGACCTCGTGCTCATGGATCCTCCGTACCCGCTCGGTGAGGAGCAGCTCGCGGACGTGCTCGGCGCGGTGGCCCCCCGCCTCGCCGCGGACGCGCTCGTCGTCGTCGAGCGTTCGACGCGCTCGCCCGAGCCGGCCTGGCCGGACGGCCTCGCCCACTACGCCGATCGGAAGTACGGCGAGACCCACCTGTGGTTCGCCGAGCCGACCGCGCCCGCGGGGCAGGGCAGCGCCGGAATGTCGGAGCCTGCGCCTAGCTTGGAGACATGAGGATTCTCGAGCAGGTCGCTGCCGCAAGCGTCCAGGACGCGCCGCAGTGGTGGCAGATCGTGTCCTCGTTCGCTCCCGTTGGGACGTTTGCCACGGCCGTCGTAGCGGCGTTCGTTGGCCTCTGGACGCTCCGGCAGCGCGCCCAGGCCGACCGAAGGGCTGAGTTCTGGCGCCGCACGGAATGGGCCCTCACGGCGACCGTGAGCCCGGACCCGCAGATGCAGGCCATCGGCACCGAGCTTCTCGCGACGCTCGCCCGGAGCGAGCTCGTGGCCAGCGACGAGGAACTGATGTTCCTCGATGCCGTGTGGCTCGAGCCGATCGCCGAGGCCGCGGAAGCCTATCTCGACGATGAGCTGGGCCTCGACGAGGATCCGGACCATACTGGGAGGGACGGTCCTAATGGCGGGCCCGAGGAAACGGGGGAGCGATGAGCCACGAGAGGCCTCAAGTGACACCGAAGCACGCCGGCGCCTCCAGGCTGCCCGTGCGGCGCCCGGGCTCCTCAGACCGCCGCGTCCAAATCGCTGCCGCGAAGCTCCGCGTCGCCCTCGACGAGCGCCTCAACCGCGAGACGCCCGACTGGGTCAAGCGGCTCGCCGAACAGCGTCTCGCGAGCTAGCTGTCCAGCCGGCCGCTCTGCCCGCTGCCGGCAAGCGCATCGAGCTCGACGCCGCGGCGCAGCTCGGTGGGGTGCGGGCCCGCCGCGATCAGCGCGTCGCTCCACCCTTCCGGCCACGGGACCTGCAGGCCCACGGCCACGAAGTTGCCGGGGAACCTCGCCTCGAACATGTCGGGCTCGCTGAGCGCAGCGACCTCGCGGAACACGGTGCGCATGGCCGCGAGCTGCGAGCGCACGAGCGTCAGCGGCGGGTCGTCGCCGATGTTCACGAGCATGGCGCCGTCCCGATCGAGCAGCGCGGCTGCCTCGGCGTAGAAGTCGCGATGCGACAGATGGCTCGGCGCCCCGGGGCCCGAGAAGACGTCGAGGACGATCGCATCGAAAGGCGCCCTGTCCGCGAGGTCCGCTAGCTCCCACCGCGCGTCGCCGATGCGGGTTTCGAGGACGGTCCCCAGGGCGAGCGGGAGCTGGTCGAGGACGAAGCCGAGCAGCTCGCGCTCGCGTTCGACGGCGACTTGCGGCGACCCTTCTCGGCTCGCCTGGACGTAGCGCGCCAGAGTGAGCGCCCCCGCGCCGAGATGGAGGACGCGCAGCGGTTCGTCGGGCGGCTTGAGCACGTCGAGCACGTTCGCGATGCGGCGGAGGTAGGCGTAGAAGACGTGGCGCGGCGCGGCGAGGTCCACGTGGGACTGCTCGGACCCGCCGATCGAGAGGACATACGCCCCGGGCACGAGCTCGTCCGGGGAGATCGTCGCGTGGGTGCCCAGACCCGCGAGGTACCGGCTCGCACCGGGGCGGGGGCCGCCGTCGTCCGTTCCGCCGCTCACACGAGCCCGCCGAGGCGCGCGAGCCTGGCCGCGGCGTCGTCGAGGACGTCCTCGCGCTTGCAGAACGCGAAGCGCAGGAGCGACCGCGTGCGCTTCGCACCCTCGTCGTGGCAGAAGACGGAGACGGGAATCGCGGCGACGCCCACGAGTTCGGGGAGGCGGCGCGCGAGGTCGAGGGCGTCGTCGAAGCCGATCGCGGCGGTGTCCGCCGTGATGAAGTACGTCCCGTCCGGCAGATAGACCGTGAGGCCGGCGCGGCGCAGCCCGTCGGCGAGAATGTCGCGCTTGCGCCGGAGCGACGCCGCCGCGCCCGCGAAGAACTCGTCGGGGAGCCCGAGGCCCAGTGCCACGGCCGCCTGAAACGGCGTCCCGGAGCTGTACGTGGTGAACTGCTTGACGGTGCGCACACGGGCCACGAGTTCTTCGGGGCCCGTGACCCAGCCGATCTTCCAGCCCGTGAAGGAGAAGGTCTTTCCGGCCGAGGAGATCGTGAGCGTCCGCTCGGCCGCGCCGGGGAGCGTCGCGACCGGGATGTGCGGCTCGCCGAAGACCAGGTGCTCGTACACCTCGTCGGTGACGATCACGGCGTCGTGCCGTGCGGCGAGCTCCACGACGCGCTCGAGCACGTCGCGCCCGAACACGGCCCCGGTCGGGTTGTGCGGGTTGTTCAGGATCACGAGGCGGGTCCGCGGGCCGAATGCGGCCTCGAGCTCGCGCAGGTCCGGCTGGAAGCGGGGCGCATGAAGCGGCACCGTGACATGGTTGGCGCCGGCGAGCCCGATCATCGCGCCGTACGAGTCGTAGAAGGGCTCGAACGTGATGACCTCGTCGCCGGGCTCCGCGAGCGCGAGCACGGCCGCCGCGATGCCCTCGGTGGCGCCGGTCGTGACCACGACCTCAGCCTCGGGGTCCGGTTCGAGCCCGTAGAACCGAGACTGGTGCTCCGCGATGGCATGGCGCAGCACCGGCAGGCCCTTGCCGGGCGCGTACTGGTTCGAGCCCTCCGCGATCGCGCGGCGCGCGGCCTCCTTCATCTCCGCGGGGCCGTCCTCGTCCGGGAAGCCCTGGCCGAGGTTGATGGCCCCGGTCCGAACCGCGAGGGCGGTCATCTCCTCGAAGATCGTCACGCCGAGGCGCCCATCGTCGCCGAGCAGGTTCGCGCCGGCCGCCGTCCGCTGCCAAGGGGAAGTCACCTGCCCATGCTAACCAGCGCCTGCGGGGCCGAGCGGGTATGTTGACAGCATGAGACGCGCGGTGTGCCCCGGTTCCTTCGACCCGATCCACAACGGCCACCTCGAAGTCATCGCGCGCGCCGCGAACCTGTTCGACGAGGTGGTCGTCGCCGTGTCGACCAACTACGCGAAGAAGTACCGGTTCTCCACCGAGGAGCGGATCGAGATGGCCCGCAGGACGCTCGGGGCGATCAGCGGGATCCTCGTCGAGCCCATGGGCGAGGGGCTGCTCGCCGAATACTGCCGCCAGCGCGGCGCGTCCGCGATCGTCAAGGGCCTGCGCTCGTCGTCGGACTTCGACTACGAGCTGCCCATGGCGATCATGAATCGCCAGCTGGCCGGGGTCGAGACGGTGTTCCTCCCCGCCGAGGCGCACTACGTCCACCTGTCCTCGACGCTCGTCAAGGAGGTCCACGACCTCGGCGGCGACGTGTCCGAGTATGTGCCGCGCGCCGTACTCGCTAGGCTGGACGCGACGACGCCGCGTGCGGGGTCCTGAGCGCCGCGCGAGCGGCGTCGGGAGGCGGCGCTGCGTGAACGGCGCTTCCGTTTTTGCCTTGGCCCCCACACAGGCTAGGATTGTTTGTCGGTCTATGTTCCACAGGAGTTCTCATTAAGCGCGAAGGACGTTCGCCCTTGACCATCGAAGTCAAGGACCTCGGGCGAAGCCCGGGCACAATGCGGACACTGGAAGAGCATGTTCCCGCACCGAGCGAGCTCGGTGTGGCGCTCATCGGCGTCAAGGAGGGGTCCCCCGTGGACCTCGATCTGCGGCTTGAGTCTGTCCACGAGGGGATCCTGGTATCGGGAACCGCACGCGTCGATGTAACCGGCGAGTGTGGACGGTGCCTGGATGCCATCGAGTACAGCCTCGAGGTCGATGTGCAAGAGCTTTTCTCCTTCGAGGGCGCTGAGTCCGCCGGGGGAGAAGACGAGGAAGAGCAACGTCGAGTCGAGCACGATTCCATCGATCTTGAGCCGGTGTTGCGGGACGCAGTGGTGACCATGCTGCCGTTCCAGCCGGTGTGCCGGGAGGACTGCCCGGGGCTCTGCCCCGAATGCGGCATCCGACTTGCAGACGAGCCGGGCCATCATCACGAGGTCGTTGACCCGCGATGGTCGGCCTTGGCTGAGTTGGCTAGGCCCGACCGGCACCGAGATGAATAAGTGTTGGCCCTAAGAGAGAAATGAGTTAGCCGTGGCAGTTCCCAAGCGGAAGATGTCCCGCTCGAACACGCGCGCCCGCCGGTCCCAGTGGAAGGCGACTGCGCCCAACCTGATCAAGACGGTCGAGAACGGCCGTGTGACCTACAGCCTTCCGCATCAGGCGAAGGTCGTGACCGACTCGGCCGGCACTGCGCTCTTCATGGAGTACAAGGGCCGCAAGGTCGCCGACGTCTGACAGACCGTCGGGCCGCCAAATGCCTGCTCGCGATGAGCTTCTGAAGCGTCTCGGCGTCGATATCGACGCCGAGACGCTTCGTCTTGCCTTGACCCATCGCTCGTATGCGTACGAGAACGGCGGCATCCCCACCAACGAGCGCCTCGAGTTCCTCGGCGACTCGATCCTCGGCTTCTCCGTGACGGACCACCTGTACAGGGTGTACCCCGACCTGTCGGAAGGCGAACTGGCCAAGCGGCGCGCCGCCGTCGTGAGCACCCGCGCCCTCGCGAGCATCGCTCGTCGCCTCGGCGTTGGCGAGTGCATCTACCTCGGCCACGGCGAGAAGGTCACGAACGGCAAGAACAAGTCCTCGATCCTCGCGGACACCATGGAGGCCCTCATCGGGGCCACCTATATCTCCAACGGCCTCGAGGACGCGCGCTGCCTCGTCGTGAGGCTCGTCGGCCCGCTGCTCGAGGACGCCGCAGTCCTCGGCGCCGGCACCGACTGGAAGACGCACATCCAGGAGCTCGCAGCGAACCGCCAGCTCGGCAGCATCCACTACGCGGTGGTCGGCGACGGCCCCGATCATGCCCGCACGTACACCGCGACGCTCCTCATCGGCGGCGTCGCCTACGGGACCGGAACGGGCAATTCCAAGAAGGAAGCCGAGCAGCAGTCCGCGTCCAGCGCGTGGAAGATCCTCGGCCCCGAGACCGCCGCGGCCGGCGCGCACGATTCAGGCGGAGCGGCGTAGGCCTTGCCTGAGCTCCCCGAGGTCGAGGTCGTCCGACGCGGCCTCGCGACATGGGTCGCCGGGCGCCGCATCGAGTCCGTCGAAATCCGTGACCCCCGCTCGCTCCGCCGGCATCTGCTGGGCGGCGAGGACTTCCGCGGCCAGCTTAAGGGCGCCACGGTGGTCGACGCGGTGCGCCGCGGCAAGTTCCTGTGGCTCCCGCTTTCGGACGCGACGGCCGACGACGGCGGGTCGCCCCACACGGCGCTCCTGGCCCACCTCGGCATGAGCGGCCAGCTCCTCGTCGAGGACCCGGGCCAGCCGGATGAGAAGCACCTCAAGGTGCGCCTGACGCTCTCGCCTGCGCCCGGGCTCCCGGACGAGCTGCGCTTCGTGGACCAGCGCATCTTCGGGGGCCTCGCCGTCGTCCCTCTCGTTCCGACCTACGACGGCGGCCCGGGCGGCCACGGCGCGCGCCCCCTCCCGCTCATCGCTGCCGACGCCAAGCACATCGCGCGGGATCCACTCGACCCGTTCTTCTCCGCCGAGGCGTTCCACGCCCGGCTGCACACGCGCCGGACCGGCCTCAAGCGGGCGCTGCTCGACCAGACCCTCGTCTCCGGGATCGGGAACATCTACGCGGACGAGGCGCTCTGGGCGGCGCGTCTCCACTACGCCCGGCCCACCGACACCCTGCGCCGGACCGAGACGCTGCGCCTCGTCGACGCCGTGCGCGACGTCATGACCCGGGCGCTCGACGCCGGCGGGACGAGCTTCGATTCCCTCTACGTCAACGTCAACGGCGCGTCCGGCTACTTCGACCGCTCGCTGTCGGCCTATGGGCGGGCCGGGCAGCCGTGCGCGCGCTGCGCCGAGGACGGCCGGACGAGCATCATGGTCCGCGAATCATTCATGAACCGGTCCTCCTACCGGTGCCCCTACTGCCAGCGGCCTCCACGCAACGCCCGCTGGTAGCCGCGGATCCGCGGGGTGGTGGTGGCAGAATGGCGCACAGCCTGCCCTGCGCGCAGGTTGTGCCCGCCGCTCTCATCTACCCATCCTCCCTACCCGCAGCCAGCAGGGGAGCCACTGACAGGAGACCCCCGGTCCTTTGCACCTCAAGACCCTGACCATCCGAGGCTTCAAGTCCTTCGCCTCGGCGACCACGTTCGAGTTCGAGCCGGGCGTGACGGCCGTGGTCGGCCCCAACGGCTCGGGCAAGTCGAACGTGGTCGACGCACTCGCGTGGGTGATGGGGGAGCAGGGCGCGAAGACGCTCCGCGGCGGCAAGATGGAGGACGTCATCTTCGCGGGGACGTCCGGGCGGCCGCCGCTGGGGCGCGCCCACGTCGCGCTCACGATCGACAACGCCGACGGCGCGCTCCCCATCGACTACGCCGAGGTGACGATCTCCCGCACGCTCTTCCGTACGGGCGGCTCCGAATACGCGATCAACGGGGACTCCTGCCGGCTCCTCGACATCCAGGAGCTTCTGAGCGATTCGGGCCTCGGTCGCGAGATGCACGTGATCGTGGGCCAGGGGCAGCTCGACCGGATCCTGCACGCGACGCCCGAGGACCGCCGGGGCTTCATCGAGGAGGCCGCCGGCATCCTCAAGCACCGTCGCCGCAAGGAGCGCACGGTGCGCAAGCTCGACGCGATGCAGGGCAACCTCCAGCGCCTCGCCGACCTCACGGGGGAGATCCGTCGGCAACTCGGTCCGCTCGGCCGGCAGGCGCAGGTGGCCCGGAGGGCCCAGACGATCCAGGCAGATGTGCGCGACGCGCGCGCCCGCCTCCTCGCCGACGACGTCGTGCGGCTGCGCGATTCGCTCGAGCAGGACCGCGCGGACCAGTCGGCGCTCACGACCCGCCGCGCCGACGTCGAGCGTGAGCTCGAGGCCGCGCGGCGCGAACAGGCCGAGGCCGAGCACGCCGCCGCCATCGCGACCCCGCGGCTCAACGCCGCGAGAGACCTCTGGTATCGCCTCTCGTCGGGGCGGGAGCGGCTTCGATCGCTGGCCAACGTCGCCGAGGAGCGCCGCCGCCTGCTCGGAACCTCGGAGCCGACCCACTCCGGCCGTGATCCCGAGCGTCTCGAGCGGCAGGCCGAGGAGGCGCGAGAGGAGCTCGCCGTGCTCGACGAGGCGCTCGAGGTCCGCTCGGAGGCCCTCGAAGCGGCGTCCGAGGCGCGGGCCGAGGCAGAGGAGGACGCCGCAGCGGAGGATCGTCGGCACACCGCGCGGCTCCGGGCGTCTGCGGACCGGCGCGAAGGCCTCGCCCGGCTGGCGGGAAGCGTCGGCGCCGCGCGGAGTCGGGTCGAGGCGGCCGAGGGCGAGATCGGGAGGCTGCGCGCCACGCTCGCGTCCGCGTCCGAGCGCCGCCGGGCCGCGGAACTGGAATTCACGGCGCTCGAGACCCAGGTGGCGGGCGTCGAGGAAGGCGAAGAGGGCCTCGACGCCGACTACGAGGAGGCCGCCGAGGCCCAGGAGACCGCGGAGGCCCAGCTCGTCGCGATCGAGGAGCGGCGGCGCGACGCCGAGACCGCCCGGCGCTCGCTCGAGGCCAGGCTCGACGCGCTCCGCGCGGGCCTGCGCGGGCGTGACGGGAGCGGCGCCGTCGTCGCCTCCGGCGACGGCGTGCTCGGCGCCGTGCCCGCCCTCGTCAAGGTCGAGCCCGGCTTCGAGGCCGCCGTCGCAGCCGTGCTGGGCCCCGTGGCCGAGGGCCTCGCGATGGACGGCGCGGACGCGGCCCACCGCGCGCTCGAGCGGCTCCGCGAGGACGACGGCGGGCAGGCGGCCCTTCTCGTCGGCGGCGGGCCGGAGCCGGACGCCTCCCCGGAGCGGCCCGAGCTCCCCGAGGGGGCCAGCTGGCTCGACGCCGTGGTGACGCCCGACGCGCGGGTGAGGGCCGCCGTCGTCCGCCTCCTCGGTGGCGCCGTCGCCGCCGTGGACGCCGCCCAGGCCCGGTCGATTCTCGCCGAACACCCCGAGCTCACGGTGGCGACGCACGGTGGCGACGTCCTCACGTCGGCCTCGGTGCGGGGCGGTTCGGCGGCGGCGCCGTCCACGATCGAACTCCAGGCGCAGGTCGAGGAGGCCGAGGCGGAGCTCGCGACGGCTCAGGCAGAGCACGAGCGCGCCGGGTTCGAGCTCGCGGGCGCCCGCGAGCGCGTGCGCGAGGCGACCCAGCGCGCGGACGCGGCCCTCGCCGCGCTTCACGATTCCGACGCGAAGTTCGCGGCAGTCGCCGAGCGGCTCGCAGCGCTCGGCGCCCAGCTGCGCGGCGCCACGGCCGAGGACGAGCGGCTCCGCGCGTCGCTCGAGGCCGCCCGGGAGCACCTCGAGAAGGAGCAGGAGGCCCTCGCGACCGCGGCCGAGCGCCTTGAGGCAGCAGAAGAGGCTGACGCCGAGGAGGAGCCGGACGCCGAGCCGTCCTCGGACGAGCGCGACCGCCTCGCGCAACGGGCGACGGCGGCGCGCGCCGCGGAACTCGAGGCTCGCCTCGCGCTGCGCACGGCAGAGGAGCAGCACCGGGCGCTCGCCGCGAGGGCCGAGTCGCTCGAGCGTGCGGCCGCGGGGGAACGCAAGGCGGCCGCCGAGGCCGAGCGCCGCGCGGCGGAGCGCGCCCGGAAGGCCGCGCAGGCGGGCGCCGTCGCGCGCGCCGCCGTGCTCGGAGTCGCGGCGATGGACCGCGCCGTCGAGGAGGCCGCCGAGGAGCGCGACGCCGCCGAGGAGCGACGGACCGCGCTCGACGAGCGGCTCGCCGCGCTGCGGACCTCGACCGAGGCGCTCGCCAAGGAGCTCGCCGGGCTCAGCGACGCGGCCCACCGCGACGAGCTGGCGCGGGCCGAACTCGTGCTCCGGCTCGAGGCCCTCGAGGACCGCGCCGTCGAGGAGCTGGGGCTTTCGGCCCAGCAGCTCGTGGACGAGTTCGGCCCGCACCTCCCCGTGCCTGTCCCGGAGGAGGGTGGCGACAAGTGGGCCGCGCTCCGCGTCGAGGTCGACGACGACGGCAAGCCCGTGGGCGGTGCGCCCTTCGTGCGGTCCGAGCAGGAGAAGCGGCTCAAGAAGGCGGAGCGGGACCTCTCGGCCCTGGGGAAGGTCAATCCGCTGGCGCTCGAGGAGTTCGCGGCCCTCGAGGAGCGGCACCGCTTCCTCAACGATCAGCTCGAGGACCTCAAGTCGAGCCGGCGGGACCTCCTGGCGATCATCAAGGACGTCGACGAGCGCGTCCAGCGCGTCTTCACGGAGGCGTTCTCGGACACCTCTGCCCAATTCGAGCGCGTCTTCGGCCGGCTCTTCCCTGGCGGCGAAGGGCGCCTCGTGCTCACCGACCCCGCGGACATGCTCACCACCGGGATCGAGGTCGAGGCTCGGCCCGCGGGCAAGAAGATCAAGCGCCTCTCGCTGCTCTCGGGCGGGGAACGATCGCTCACGGCGGTGGCGCTGCTCGTGGCGATCTTCAAGGCGCGCCCCTCGCCGTTCTACGTCATGGACGAGGTCGAGGCCGCGCTCGACGACACGAACCTCGGGCGGCTCATCACGATCTTCGAGGAGCTGCGGGAGTCGAGCCAGCTCATCGTCATCACGCACCAGAAGCGCACCATGGAGGTCGCGGACGCGCTCTACGGGGTGTCGATGCGCGGTGACGGCGTCTCGACCGTGGTGAGCCAGAAGCTCGAACGGGTGTGAGCCCGGACCGCGGGCCGGCCACCGAGCCTGTGAGAAGCTAGGTCCGTGACAGACCTCTCCGTCCTGCTGCCCATCGTCATCGCCGTGATCGTGGTCCTCGTGGTCGCCGGGACCATCATCGGGCTCGTCCGCGGCCGCCGCTCGAAGGTCCGCTACACCGGCACCCGGGACGCCAACGACCCCGCCCTCCCGACCACCCCGTCCGGGGCCGACGGCGAGTCCGGCGCGCCGACCGCGGTCGCGGAGCCACCCTCCGCCACCGTCGAGGTTCCCGCGGAGCTCCTCGAGGAGCCCCCAGTCGAGGCCGTCCCGACCGAGACTCCGGCCCCCGTGGCCGGCCGCCTCCAGCGCCTGCGCGAGCGGCTCGCCAAGAGCAACAACGTCTTCGGCAAGGGCCTCCTCGCCCTCCTCTCGAGCGACCGCGTCGACGACACCGTGTGGGATGAGGTCGAGGAGACGCTCCTGCTGGCCGACATCGGCACTGAGCCGAGCCTCGAGCTCGTCGAGACGCTCAAGGCCCGCGTCCGGGTGATGGGGAGCCGCGACCCCGACGAGGTCCGATCGATGCTCCGCGAGGAGCTCGTCAAGCTCGTGGATCCGACCCTCGACCGCGAGCTCCGGGTCGACCGCAAGTCGGGGAAGCCCGCCGTCGTCCTCGTCGTCGGCGTGAACGGCGTGGGCAAGACGACCACGGTCGGCAAGCTCGCCCGCGTCCTCGTCGCCGAGGACAAGGACGTCATCCTGGGTGCCGCGGACACGTTCCGTGCGGCGGCGTCCCAGCAGCTCGCGACGTGGGGCGCCCGCGTGGGCGTCCCCACCGTGAAGTCCGACGTCGACGGCGCGGACCCAGCCTCCGTCGCCTTCGAGGCGGTCAAGGCGGGCATCGAGCAGGAAGTCGACGTGGTCATGGTCGATACCGCCGGGCGCCTCCAGAACAAGGTGGGGCTCATGGACGAGCTCGGCAAGGTCAAGCGCGTCATCGAGAAGCAGGCCGAGGTGGACGAGGTGCTCCTCGTCCTCGACGCGACGACCGGCCAGAACGGGCTCAACCAGGCGAAGGTCTTCTCCGAGGTGGTGGACATCACGGGCATCGTGCTCACGAAGCTCGACGGCACCGCGAAGGGCGGCATCGTCGTGGCCATCCAGAAGCAGCTCGGGGTTCCCGTGAAGCTCGTCGGCCTCGGCGAGGGGCCGGACGACCTCGCGCCGTTCGACGTCGAGGGGTTTGTGGACGCGATCCTCGCCTAGGGGTTGTCGCCTGGCCCGAGCAGGGCCAAGATGGTCGGTGACATCCCCGGGGCGTTCCTAGTTCGCGTCGGTCTCGCCGGGTCCTGATGCCGTCGCGAGACGGCCGTCACAGGAGGGCCCCATGTCCAGAAGCCGATCTCTCGCGTGGACGCTTGCCGCCGCCGTCGCGCTCGCCTTCGGGCCGGTGGCAGGCCTTCCCGGCCCGGTCTCCGCCGCCACGGTCACCCCGCCAGATCTGCAGATCGCCGTCCCGACCAACCAGATCTCGATTGGGATCGACGCGACGACAAACCATCGGATGCTGCGGTACACCCACATCACCTGGGACGCGGGCACCGGCCCGTTCGAGATCGATCCGACCTATAACTCGGCGACTGGGACCGCGAGCTTCGTCCAAGCGATCTACAACAGTCCGAGCCCGGGCGCCTGGTCTCTCGACCACGTGGTCCCGCTTGCCGTGCTCGGCGTGTTCGATCCGCCGGACGACTACCAGTTCCCCCTGACCAAGTTCACGCTGAACGGCGTCAACGCCGATGGGTCGATTGGCCAAGTTGTTGCCACGAGCCCCAAGACGGACTACTGCATCACCGGTGACACCAAGGTCGGCGGCGTGCCGAACACCCCGTCGAGCACGTTCATCCCGGTGTCCAACTGCGCGAGCCCGACGTCGCCGCTCGGCTGGTCCGTCGGGTGGGGCGACCAGTACGACCAGACCGACGCCGGGCAACCTATCGACCTCAACGGTGTACCGGACGGCACGTACATCCTGCGGGCCGTGGCAGACCCTCTGCATGTCCTGGTCGAGAGCGACGCGACGAACAACGTCACCGACACCGTGCTGACCATCAAGGGGACGGCCGTGACGGTGGGCGCGCAGACCCACCCGACCGTCGTCCCGCCGAGCGCCTCCGTCACGTCCCCGACGGCGGGCGCCTCGGTGTCTGGCACGGTCACGCTGTCGGCGACGGCCTCAGCGGCATCACCGGCGACCGTTGCCTCCGTGCAGTTCCTCCTCGACGGCAGCGCGTTGGGGAATCCCATCACGGCGGCCCCGTACACGACTTCGTGGACCGTCGGCAGCACCTCTCCTGGATCTCATCGGCTGAGCGCCCGGGTCATCGACAGCTCGGGCGGCGCCGGCACCGCCCCGGTGGTTCCGATCACCGTCGCGTCGAATGGCCTGTACATCGATCAGACGGTGACCGCGCGTGGCTCGGGCGCCGTGAGCACGGGGGCCTTCACGACGGCGGCCGCGGGGGAGACGCTGCTGGCCGCAGTTTCCAGCGACGGCGCGTCGACCGGCGGCCAGGCCGTGACTGTGAGCGGCGCGGGGCTCACGTGGACCCGGGTGACCGGCAGCAACGTACAGCACGGCGACGCCGAGATCTGGACCGCAACCGCGCCCTCCGTGCTCAGCGGGGCCGTGGTGACTTCCACCCCGAGGGAGGGCGGGTACGATCAGCAGCTCGTGGTGGAGTCCTTCGCCAATTCGGGCGGCGTCGGCGCGTCCTCGGCGGCCAACGCGCCGTCTGGGGCCAGCGCTGTGCATCTGGCCGCCAAGGCTGCGGGCTCGCTGACCGTCGCCGTGGGCAGCGACTGGGATTCGGCGACGGGTAGGACCTACGCAGCAGGGCAGACGCAGGTGGCCCAATGGGTTGACAGCCCCATGGGCGATACGTTCTGGGTTCAGGCCTCGAACGCGCCGACTACCTCTGCCGGCCAATCGGTCACCCTCGCAGACACGGCCCCGACTGCGGACTCGTGGAATATGGCGGGGATCGAGATCGTCCCGGCGTCTGGCGGCACGTCACCGGCCGATACCGCGCCCCCGACGGTCCAGATCACCAACCCGACCGCGGGCCAGACGGTCTCAGGCACGGCGACGGTGGCTGCCAACGCCACCGATGACGTGTCGGTGTCCTCGGTCCAGTTCTATCTGGACGGTCAGCCCCTCGGCACCGCACTGAGTGCCTCTCCGTACGCGATCAGCTGGGACACGACCAAGACAGCGAACGGCTCGCACACCCTGACGGCCAAGGCCACCGATCCCGCAGGCAACATCGGTACTTCTGGCGGGGTAGGCGTCACTGTCCAGAATCCCGTCCCGTCCATGACGTGCTTCGTGCAGCAGGCTGAGATCGATGTCCGCGGGGCCGGCAAGGTGACGACGCCCTCCTTCAGCACCGTGGTCCCGGGCGAGGTCCTGCTGGCCTTCGTCTCGCAGGACGGCCCTGCCAAGCTGAACTCGCAGTCTGCCACCGTCTCAGGGGCAGGCCTCTCGTGGAAGCTTCTGGCCCGCTCCAACGCCCAATACGGTGACGCCGAGGTGTGGACGGCCACCGCGACGAATACGATCTCGAACGCAACCGTGACCTCCACGCCTGCTGCGGCCGGCTACGCCCAGGAGCTGACCGTGGTCGCCTACGAGGGAGCGAAGGGTGCCGGTGCCGTGGCCTCGGGCTCCGCGGCGAGCGGAGCGCCGACCCTGACGGTCACAACCACTTCGGCCGCGTCCTTGGTCTTCGCCGTGGGCCACGACTGGGACAACGCTCGCGCGCGAACGCTCCCCACGGGGCTCGTCTTCCTCGAGCAGTGGATCGACACCGGTTTGGGGGACACCTCGTGGAGCGAATACACGAATCAGACCGCCGGCCCGGCGGGAACTCAGGTCAAGGTCGGAGCTTCCGCTCCTACGGCCGACCAGTGGGACCTGGCGGCCGTGGAGCTCGTCGGGTCAGGCGCCTGATGGCGCCGTCGTCCGCCTCGACGGCTCAGGCGGGCGGACGACGGCGGCGGCCCGCCCACGCGGGCATCGCGGCGAGCAGGCACGCGCCCGAGACCGCGAACGCCCACGGGTAGCCCACGCCGTCGGCCAGGAGACCCGCGAGGAGCGGGCCGACGATGCTGCCCACGTCGGAGACCATCTGGAAGACCGCGAGGGGCTTTCCGCCGCTGCGCTCGCGGCCGATCGCGTCCGCCACCGTGGCCTGGAGAGACGGGGTCAAGAGCCCCGAGCCGAACCCCGCCACGGCGGAGACCGCGAACAGGGTCCACTCCGAGGTGCTCAGCCCCATGAGGGCCGTCGCGACCGCGGCGATTCCGAGTCCGGCGAGCGCAAGCGGCCGGCGCCCCCACGCGTCGACGAGCCGCCCCGAGAAGGTCAGGGCGCAGGCCGTGCCGAGCGCGAAGAGGGTCAGCGCGAGTCCGGCCGCGCTCGGGGCCGCGTGCAGGGCCGCCGCTGCGAAGAGCGGCACGAGGGCCATCCGGATGCCGAGAGTCGCCCAGCCGTTGGCGAAGTTCGAGACGAGCGCCGCCCGGTACGGCGGGAGCGCCAGCGCCTCCGAGAGCTCGAGCGGCGGGAGGCTGACCCGGGGAGCGGCGGACCGCTCGCGCCCGAGCAGGAACCCCACCACCGACGCCGCGACGACCAGCGTTCCCGCATAGACAAGGAACGGGACGCGGAGGCCCCATCCCGCGAGCAGGCCTCCCACGAGCGGCCCGGCGATGTTCCCGAGCAGGAACGACGACGCGTAGAGCCCGCTCACACGCCCGCGGGCCTCGGGCGGCGCGAGCCGCACGATGAGGCCTGACGCCGAGATCGTGAACATGGTGGAGCCGATGCCCGCGAGTCCGCGGAAGAGCAGGAGCTGCCAATAGTCGGCCGCGAACGCACACGCGCCCGTGAAGACCGCGACGGTGAGGACGCCCGTGACATAGACGGGCCGCTCGCCCCACCGGTCCACGAGCGCGCCCGCGGTGGGGGCGAGCACTAGCCGGGTCAGCGCGAACGCGCTGACGATCACGGACGCCGCCGTCGCCCCCACGCCGAAGCTCGTGGCGAACTGGGGGAGCACGGGGGCCACGAGGCCGAAGCCGATCGCGATCGCGAACGCCGCAACGACGAGGACCCAGACGTCGCGGGGTACGGCGACGCGCGGGCTCGCGACCCGCGCGAGGGCGCCGAAGGGGGAACGGGGCATGCCACAACCCTACGAAACATGACGGTAACGAGCCGGTGACGAGCGCTTAACTCGCGGGACGAAGTTGTAACACGCGAGCAATTTGCGCCGCGAGCGGTTGAAACACCCGGGCGGCAATCTTTTCTCAGTGGTCGGGAGGGACTGCCGGTGCAGCGGCGGGAACCGACCAGAAAAGATCCGTCCACCCCTCGAAAGGCAACCCCCATGCCCACATTCAGTGCTGGCGACACCGCTTGGGTGCTCGCCTCGGCGGCCCTCGTGCTGCTCATGACGCCCGGGCTCGCGTTCTTCTACGGCGGCATGACCCGCGCCAAGTCTGTTCTGAACATGATGATGATGAGCTTCGGCGCAATCGCCCTCGTGGGCGTGCTCTGGGTGCTCTTCGGCTACTCGATGTCGTTCGGCACCGACTGGTTCGGCGGCCTCGTCGGCAACTTCGACAAGTTCGGTCTCCACGGCGTCCTTTCGACCGGCAAGGATATGCCGCTCTCCGGCACTATCCCCGAGCTTGCGTTCGTCGGCTTCCAGGCCGTGTTCGCCATCATCACGGTGGCGCTCATCTCCGGCTCCATCGCTGACCGGTCGAAGTTCGGTTCGTGGATGGTCTTCGCCGGCCTGTTCGCGGTCCTCGTCTACTTCCCGGTCGCGCACTGGGTCTTCGACTCGAACAAGGACGCGAACGGCAACTTCATCGGCGGCTGGCTCAACGGCCTCGGCGTGATCGACTTCGCAGGCGGCACCGCGGTCCACATCAACGCGGGTGCGGCCGGCCTGGCCCTCGCTCTGGTCCTCGGCCGTCGCAAGGGCTTCGGCAAGGACCCGAACCACCGTCCCCACAACCTCCCGTTCGTCATGCTCGGCGCTGGCCTCCTGTGGTTCGGCTGGTTCGGCTTCAACGCCGGTTCGGCCCTCGCCGCCAACGGCGTCGCCGCGTTCGCCTGGATCAACACCCTCGTGGCCCCCTGCGCCGCGGTGCTCGGCTGGCTCATCGTGGAGAAGATCCGCGACGGCCACGCGACGTCTCTCGGGGCGGCGTCCGGCGCGGTCGCGGGCCTCGTGGCCATCACCCCCGCGTGTGCCGCGATCTCCCCGCTCTGGGCCATCATCCTCGGCGTCCTCGCCGGTGCCATCTGCGCCCTCGCGGTCGGCCTCAAGTACAAGTTCGGCTACGACGACTCGCTCGACGTCGTGGGCGTCCACATGGTCGGCGGTGTCGTGGGCACGCTCTTCATCGGCCTCGCGGCCGGCCCGGGCGCCCCGTCTGCCGGCACCGGCCTCTTCTACGGCGGCGGCTTCGACCAGCTCGGCAAGCAGGCGATTGGCGCCTTCGTGGTGCTCGGCTACTCGTTCGTGGTCTCGCTCCTCATCGCCCTCCTCATCAAGGTGACGATCGGGTTCCGCGTCACGACCGAGGCGGAGGAGGCCGGCGTCGACATCGCCATCCATGCCGAGACCGCGTACTCCTCGGCCTCGTCCTCGGGCAACGCGTTCCACCCGCTCGGCGGAAAGGCCGCCGCGGAGGAAATCGCAAGGTTCAACGCCGATGATCTGCTCAGCGATTCCGCCAAGTCAGGGAAGGTCACTTCATGAAGCTCATCACCGCGATCGTGCGGCCCGAGAAACTCGACGCCATCAGGGAAGGGCTCGAGTCCTACGGGGTCCAGGGCCTGACCGTCAGCACGGCGAGCGGCTACGGCCAGCAGCGCGGCTACACCGAGGTGTACCGCGGCGCCGAGTACAGCGTGGACCTCCTCCCCAAGATCCGGGTCGAGATCCTCGCGACGGACGAGCAGACCGACGACATCCTCGACGTCATCATCACGACCGCGAACACCGGTCGGGCGGGCGACGGCAAGGTCTGGACCGTCGACGTGCACGAGGCGATCAGGGTTCGGACCGGCGAGCGCGGGTCAGCAGCAATCTGACCCAGAGGCTCCGAGGGCCCGAACAGAAGTTGGGCTAGAGCAGCAGACGACAGACGACGGCGGGTGCCCACCCGCCGTCGTCCGTCGTCTCGGGTACAGATACTCGCCCACCACGGCGTCTCGGGTACAGATACTCGCCCGTCACGGCGTCTCGGGTACAGATACTCGCCCGTCACGGCGTCTCGGGTACAGGTACTCAGCCGATACGGCGTCTCGGGTACAGATACTCAGCCGGTAGGGCCTCTCGGGTACAGATAACTGGGCCGATACGGCCTCTGGGGTGGAGTTAGCTGTACCCGAAACGGATGTGGGGAGGGGTTTCTGTACCCGAAACGCGTGCGAGGAGGAGTTTCTGTACCCGAAACGCGTGTGAGGAGGAGTTTCTGTACCCGAAACGCGTGTGAGGAGGAGTTTCTGTACCCGAAACACAGGAGCGGGAGGGGAGCGGGTAGGCCTCCAAAAACCCCGAAAACAAGCGGATGAAACACGCCGTTAACACGTCTGAGACGCGCTCTTAACGTCGGTGGCAATGTTGTAACTTCCGAGCAACATAGGCGCCCGAAGCATGAAACACGGGCGGGAGAGTCTGTTCCGAGTGGCCCGACGGCCGGCGGGAAACCGACGGACGGCCGGGCCAGCAGACAAGTCGGAGCCCCTCGGAAGGCAAGCCCCCATGAACGCTGGCGACACAGCCTGGGTCCTCGTCTCAGCTGCACTCGTGCTGCTCATGTCCCCCGGACTCGCGATCTTCTACGGCGGCATGACGCGTGTGAAGTCGATGCTCAACATGATGATGATGAGCTTCGGTGCCCTCGCGCTGGTCGGCGTGCTGTGGGTGCTCTTCGGCTACTCGATGTCGTTCGGCCGGGACGCGTTCGGCGGCCTCGTGGGCAACCCGTTCCAGAACTTCGGCCTCGAGGGCCTGCTCTCGACCGGCAAGGACATGCCGTTGGTCGGCACGATCCCCGAGCTCGTGTTCGTGGGCTTCCAAGGCGTCTTCGCGACCGTGACGGTCGCGCTCGTCTCCGGCGCGATCGCCGACCGCGCGAAGTTCGGCTCGTGGCTTGTCTTCGCGGGCGTGTGGGCCATGCTCGTGTACTTCCCCGTGGCGCACTGGGTGTTCGACGCCAACAAGGATCCGAACGGGACGTTCGTCGGCGGCTGGCTCAACCAGCTCGGCCTCATCGACTTCGCGGGCGGCACGGCGGTCGAGGTCAACGCGGGTGCCGCGGGCCTCGCGCTCGCGCTCGTGCTCGGCAAACGCCTGGGCTTCGGCAAGGACCCGAACCACCGGCCGCACAACCTCCCGCTCGTCATGCTCGGCTGCGGCCTCCTGTGGTTCGGGTGGTTCGGCTTCAACGCGGGCTCGGCGCTCGCGGCGAACGGCGAGGCGGCGTTCGCGTGGATCAACACCCTCGTGGCGCCGTGCGCGGCGATCCTGAGCTGGCTCGTGGTCGAGCGGATCCGCGATGGACACGCGACCTCATTCGGTGCGGCGTCCGGCGCGGTCGCGGGCCTCGTGGCCATCACGCCGTCGTGCGCGTCGCTCTCGCCGCTCTGGTCGATCGTGCTCGGCCTCGTGGCCGGGACCGTGTGCTCGCTCGCGGTGGGGCTCAAGTACAAGTTCGGCTACGACGATTCGCTCGACGTCGTGGGCGTCCACCTCGTGGGCGGCATCGTGGGCACGCTCTTCATCGGCCTCGCCGCGAGCCCCGGCGCGCCGGTGCCCGGCCAGGGCCTCTTCTACGGCGGCGGCTTCGACCTCCTCGGCAAGCAGGCGCTGGGGACCGTCGCGGTCCTCGGCTACTCGTTCGCGATCTCGCTCGCGGTCGGCTACGCGATCAAGGCCACGATGGGCTTCCGGGTGTCGAAGGACATCGAGGAGACTGGCGTCGACCTGGTCATCCACGCCGAGACCGCGTACCACTCGGGTGAGTCGACGGCCCGCGCGTTCCACCCGCTCGGACACAAGTCGCCCGTGCCGGCGCTCCATTACGAGGTCGACGAACTGCTCGCCGAGGCGCGCCGGGCGCGCGAGCTCCAAACAGCCGGCGCCCCGGCGGCGCCTTCGTCCTCCTAGCCGGGCCCAGGCTTCCATCCCCCTGAAAAAGCCGGGCGGACGACGGCGGGACTGACCCGCCGTCGTCCGCCCGCCGTGCTGGGGCTCCCCGGTCAGCCGTCTTCGCCCGAGTCCGGGCCCGTCTCCGGCGAGGTCGTCCCATCGGCGCCTACCGCCGAAGTCGCCCACGAGGAGGGCCCGCGGGAACCGGCCGGGTACTCGTCCATCGGGACCTCGTTGGCCGCCCACGCCGCGAGGACAGGCTCGACCACCCGCCAGCAGCTTTCGGCAGTGTCGCCGCGGACCGAGAGCGTCGGGTCTCCGTTGAGGACACCGTCGAGCACCTCGCCGTAGGGGAGGAGATCGGTCGCGCTCAGGTCGGCGTCGAGGGTCACACGGTTGAGGCTCAGGATGTCGCCCGGACCGTTGACGTCGACGTCGAGCTGGAGCACATCCGGCCCGAAGCCGATCCGGAGCCGGTTGGGCTCGTCGACGCCCACGAAGCCTTCTGGGAGGTGCGGGACCGGCTTGAACGTGATGACGGCCTCCTTGCGCTTGGCGCCCAGGGCCTTGCCGGACCGGAGGACGAACGGCACGCCCGCCCAGCGCCAGCTAGCGAGCGTCACCGTGAGCTCGGCGAGTGTCTCGGTTCCGTGGGAGGCGTCGACGCCGTTCTCGGCCGTGTAGTCGGGGACGTCGCGGCCGCCGATCGAGCCTGCCGTGTAGCGCGCTCTGCGCGTCGTCTCCGCGAACGGCCCCTCGACGCGGGCCGCGCGCAGCACGGAGCTGATGGTGTCGCGGAGGTCGCGCTCGTCGAGCCGGGCGGGGGCGTCCATCGCGAGGATCGCCATGACGTGCAGGAGGTGGCTCTGGATCATGTCGCGCAGGGCGCCGGCGTGATCGTAGTAGCCCGCCCGGCCTTCGAGCGCCAAGTCTTCGTCGAAGAAGACCTCGATCTTCTCGATGTGGTCCCGGTTCCACACGGGCTCGAGGAAGTTGTTCGCGAAGCGGAGCCCGAGGATGTTGAGCACCGTTCCCTTGCCCAGGAAGTGGTCCACGCGGTGGATCTGCTGCTCGGGGACGAGGGCCCGCAGCGTGTCGTTGAGCTGCCGTGCCGAGGCCTCGGACGTTCCGAACGGCTTCTCGAGCACGAGGCGCGTGCCCTCGGGGAGCTCGTCCGGGCTGAGGACCTCGCACGCGTCCTGGGCGACTTGCGGCGGCAGCGCGAAGTAGACGGCCACGGGCGGCGTGAGGCGGGAGATGGCGCCCGCGAGCACCCCGGGGGCCGTGACGTCGAGCTGCTCATACGTCGATTCCTTGCGGATCCGCTCCAGTTCGCCGCGGCCCTCCGGCGTCGCGTCGGCCAGTGCATCCTCGGTTGCGTGGCGGACCCGATCCGACCATTGGTCGGCCGACCAATCGTCATGGCCCCCGCCCACCACGGTGAGGCCGGCATGGCGGCCCGTCGCGAGGAGACGCGCGAGTCCCGGGAAGAGGAGGCGCCCCGTGAGATCGCCCGACGCGCCGAGGATCAGGAGGCTCCTCACGGGCTGGGGAGCGTCTGCGTCGCGCTTCTGGGGGGAGGGGGAGGTCTGGGGGACGTGCTGCTGGTCTGCTGTCTGCGTCGTCACGGTGCCAAGCATGCCACCCGGGCGTGCGGCGCCGACACCCTGCGACATTGTGGCGGCTACGGCGGTTGATACTCTTGAAGATGGCAGAACCGCCCCCGGGCGGTTTATTTACTCCACCGAAAGCGACTCCGTCACGTGTTCAACTCCCTCTCGGACCGTCTGACTGCGACGTTCAAGAACCTCCGCGGCAAGGGCCGCCTGAGCGAAGCAGACGTCGACGCCACCGTCCGCGAGATCCGGCGCGCCCTGCTCGACGCGGATGTGGCCGTGCCCGTGGTGCGGGACTTCGCCTCGCGGGTCCGCGAACGGGCCCTCGGCGCGGAGGTGGCCGCGGCACTCAACCCGAGCCAGCAGGTCGTCAAGATCGTCAACGACGAGCTCGTGACGATCCTCGGTGGCGAGACGCGTCGCATTCGGCTCGCGAAGACGCCGCCGACCGTCATCATGCTCGCTGGCCTCCAGGGCGCGGGCAAGACGACGCTCGCGGGCAAGCTTGCGAAGTGGCTCAAGGGCCAGGGCCACTCGCCCATCCTCGTCGCCGCCGACCTCCAGCGCCCGAATGCCGTCACGCAGCTCGAAGTCGTGGCCCAGCGCGCCGGCGTCGCCGTCTACGCGCCGCACCCGGGCATCCAGTCCGAGTTCGAGGCTCCCACCGGAGACCCGGTGGCAGTTGCCCGCGGCGGCGTCGAGCAGGCGCGCCAGAAGCTGCACGACGTGGTCATCGTCGATACCGCGGGACGCCTCGGCATTGATGCCGAGCTCATGCAGCAGGCCGCGGACATCCGCTCCGCCGTCAACCCGGACGAGGTCCTCTTCGTCATCGACGCGATGATCGGCCAGGACGCGGTCAACACGGCCAAGGCCTTTGAGGAGGGCGTCGACTTCACCGGCGTCGTCCTCACCAAGCTCGACGGCGACGCGCGCGGCGGTGCCGCGCTCTCGGTCGCGTCGGTGACTGGCCGCCCGGTCATGTTCGCGTCCACCGGCGAGGGCCTCGACGACTTCGAGCTCTTCCACCCGGACCGCATGGCCTCGCGCATCCTCGACATGGGCGACGTCATGACGCTCATCGAGCAGGCGGAGAAGAGCTGGGACCGCGACGAAGCCGCCCGGATGGCGAAGAAGTTCGCCGACCAGGAGGACTTCACGCTCGAGGACTTCCTGGCCCAGATGCAGCAGATCCGCAAGATGGGCTCGATGAAGAAGATGCTCATGATGATGCCGGGTGCAGCCCAGTTCCGGCAGCAGCTCGAGCAGTTCGACGAGCGCGAGATCGACCGCGTCGAGGCGATCGTCCGGTCCATGACCCCGCACGAGCGCGTGGCCCCCAAGATCATCAACGGCTCGCGCCGGGCCCGCATTGCGAAGGGTTCCGGCGTGCACGTCTCCGAGGTCAACGGACTGCTCGAGCGGTTCGGCCAGGCGCAGAAGATGATGCGCCGCATGGCGTCCGGAGGCGGCATCCCGGGGATGCCGGGCCTGCCGGGCGGCGGCGCGTCCCGCAAACCCGCTGGGAAGAACAACAAGAAGAAGGCCCGCTCGGGCAACCCGGCGAAGGCCGCGCAACAGCGCCGAGAGGCCGAGGAGAAGCGTGCCGCGGGCGCCGCGAACGCGCTCCAGGGCGGCTCTGCGTTCGGTCAGCAGACCCAGCAGGACTTCGACCCTGCCGCGCTCAACCTGCCGAAGGGCTTCGACAAGTTCCTCGGCAACTAGGTTTCACCCGAACCGCGATGACCGGCCCCTGACCGCATAACTGCTGCTGAGCAGCAGCGGATATGCGGCTCCGGGCCGGTCACGCGGCCGGTGAACGGTTACTCGGGCGAGCCCACCGTGATCGTCTCCGGCAGGTAGACCTTCGCTCCGTGCGCGATGAACTCGGCGCTCTTGGCCGCCATGCCTGCGATGGCTTCCTGTGCCTCCCTCGAGCCGTACTCGTCCCGGATGTCCTGCGAGATGCGCATCGAGCAGAACTTCGGGCCGCACATCGAGCAGAAGTGCGCCGTCTTGGCCGGTTCCGCGGGCAGCGTCTCGTCGTGGAACGCCTCGGCGGTCGCCGGGTCGAGTGAGAGCGAGAACTGGTCCTTCCAGCGGAACTCGAAGCGGGCCTTCGAGAGGGCGTCGTCCCGCTCGTGGGCGCCGGGGTGACCCTTCGCGAGGTCGGCGGAGTGCGCGGCGATCTTGTAGGTGATGACGCCTGTCTTGACGTCGTCCTTGTTCGGCAGGCCGAGGTGCTCCTTCGGCGTCACGTAGCACAGCATCGCCGTGCCGTACCGGGCGATCTCGGTCGCACCGATCGCGCTCGTGATGTGGTCGTAGCCGGGGGCCACGTCCGTCACGAGCGGGCCGAGCGTGTAGAACGGCGCGCCGTCGCACAGCTCCTGCTGCCGCTCGACGTTTTCGCGCACGAGGTGGAACGGGATGTGGCCCGGGCCCTCGACCATGACCTGCACGTCGTACTTCCACGCGCGCTTCGTCAGCTCGGCGAGCGTGTCGAGCTCGGCGAACTGCGCGGCGTCGTTCGCATCCGCCGTGGAGCCGGGGCGGAGCCCGTCGCCGAGGGAGAAGGCGACGTCGTACTGAGCGAAGATCTCGCAGAGCTCGTCGAAGTGCGTGTAGAGGAAGTTCTCCTCGTGGTGCGCGAGGCACCAGCCGGCCATGATCGAGCCGCCGCGCGAGACGATCCCGGTCACGCGGTTGGCCGTGAGGGGCACGTAGCGAAGGAGCACGCCCGCGTGGATCGTCATGTAGTCGACGCCCTGCTCGCACTGCTCGATGACCGTGTCGCGGAAGACTTCCCACGTGAGCGCGGAGGCGTCCCCGTTCACCTTCTCGAGCGCCTGGTAGACCGGGACAGTGCCGATCGGCACGGGGGAGTTGCGGATGATCCACTCGCGTGTCGTGTGGATGTCGTCGCCGGTCGAGAGGTCCATGACGGTGTCAGCGCCCCACTTGGTGGCCCATTGGAGCTTGTCGACTTCCTCCGCGATCGACGACGTCACAGCCGAGTTGCCGATGTTCGCGTTGATCTTCACGAGGAACGCCTTGCCGATGATCATCGGCTCGGATTCGGGGTGATTGATGTTGTTCGGGATGATCGCGCGCCCAGCGGCGACCTCGCTGCGCACCAGCTCAACGTCACAGTTCTCCCGCAGCGCCACGTAGCGCATCTCGGGCGTGAGGACGCCCTGGCGCGCATAGTGCATCTGCGTGACGCGTCGGCCCTCCTTCGCGCGCCGCGGAACGGGCTTGGCGCCCTTCCACTCGGCTGACGCCGTGCCGCGACGCAGGGCCGATCGGCCGTCGTCGAGCAGGTTCCGCTCCCGGCCGTCGTAGGCCTCGGTGTCGTCGCGCTCGGCGATCCACGCGGCACGGTACGGCGGCAGCCCCACGACCGGATCGCTGCCCGGGCCGGCGGTGCGGTACACGCGCAGCGGCTCGTTAGGCTGGCCGTTCGGGGAATCGTCGAGCGCGATCTCCGTGACGGGGACCCGGAGGCCGTGCTCGGCGTCCGCCAGGAACGCAAGCGAATGGGCGGGGTGCTGCTCCTGGCCCTGGGCGGTTTCGATTTCAGATGTGCTCATGGGGTTTTCCAAAGGAGAGTTCTCACTTCCTACGCCGGCATGACCCGGACAGGTTCGACGGTCGCAGGCCGCGTCAGCCTGATCTCAGCCCTTGCGAGGGCACCCGTGTGGACGAACTGGACGTTAGCACGGGCGGGCTGGGCGACGGAACGAAGGAGCCGCTCGTGACGCGCGCCTCGGAATGACCGAGCCGGCCCGTGGCGCTGGCCGCCGACGGAGGGTCGCCGCAGGAATAATCCGGCTTGATTGAACCTTCAACTAAATGTAGTCTTGAAGCTGGATTCCCCTTCAGAGGAGCATCATGTCGAACCCCGCACAACTCTCCGCGTCGTCCCAGGACCTTCTGCCCGCCCAGCTCAGCATGGGCACGGTCATGCTGAAGGTCGGAGACATGAAGCTCATGCTCGACTATTACGAGCGCGCCCTCGGTCTCGTGCCCCTTGCCGAGTCGCTCGGCGGTGTCTTCCTGGGACGCAAGGGCCGCCAGGTCATCCACCTGAGCCCGGCCGCTGGGCTCCAGCTGCCGGGGCGGGGCGAGGCGGGCCTGTTCCACACGGCCATCCTCTTCGAGAGCCGCGCCGATCTCGCGGCCACGGTCGCGACGGCCGCTCAGTACGATCCGCGCCTGTTCGCCGGCAGCGCCGACCACCTCGTCTCGGAGGCCTTCTACTTCACGGACCCCGAGGGCAACGGCGTCGAGCTGTACTTCGACAAGCCGCGCGACACATGGGGCTGGAACGGCAGCCAGGTGGTCATGGACAGCCTCCCGCTCCCGCCGCAGGGCTTCCTCGAGGCGAACCTCACCGAGAGTGCGCTCGAGGGACAGCACGAGTCGACGGCGGGTGTGGGCCACGTCCACCTCCAGGTCGGCGACGTCGAGACGGCACGGAAGTTCTACGTCGAGACGCTCGGCTTCGAGCAGACTGCTGGCTGGCACGGCCAGGCGCTCTTCGTCTCCGCTGGCCGGTACCACCACCACATGGCCATGAACGTCTGGAACAGCTGTGGCGCGGGCCCGCGGAAAGACACGTTGGGCCTCGGGGAGGTCCTCATCCACGTTCCCGGGCACGAGGACATCCTCGCCGCGGCCGATCGCCTGAAGGCAGCGGGTGTCGCGACCCAGCACACGGGGCTCGAGCTGCGCTTCGACGATCCGTGGCGCAACAGCATCCGCATGGCGGTCGTAGCAGGCTGACTCTGCCTGCGCTACGCTCAACGTGTCCGCGGTCCCGCGGGCGCGTAGTCCGTACGCCGCGGCCCTTGTGCGGCCCGGCACTCGCCCTACCGAGGGGGATACCGTGTCAGGTCCCAACCCGTTTGCCGAAGTGTTCGTTTCGACCCATTCCGAGGCCCTCCAGCGAGCCGCAAGGCTCGATTCCGGTTCCGGCCCGGAGGCCAATGGCGATGGCGTCCGCATCCCGGGCGTGTCCGACTACGAGATCGAGCAGCTTGGCACGCTCGTCGGTGCCGCCGTCCACGCCTCTGGTGCCGACTACGAGCTCACGATGGTCGACGTCTCGAGCGACACGCTGCTGGCGGTGCCGCCGGCCCTGATCCGTGCCCTCGCGGAGCTCCTCGCCTACGAGTCGGACGAGGGCGAGGGGGATGCGGTGGAGCGCGTCGCCGCCGCGTGGGTCGAGCAGCAGGACCTGCCCTTTGATGCCCAGGAAGCGTACGGATACGTCGAGCAGCTGGCGAAGCTCGCGGCGGACGTCGACGACTCGGATCATCAGGAATTGTTCGTCTGGGCGGGGTCCTGAGCCGCCCCGGTGCGGCGAATCGCGCTTCTTGCCTGCGTCTGGCACAATAGTCGGGTACCCGATCCGCGTGGCCCCTCTCTCCGCGCGCGTCGTGTTCCCTCAGAGCTCTACGAGTACGGCCCGCCCCACGGGAGCGGAAAGTATGGGTTCGACCGTGTGCAGATACAGGAGTGACCACAACCGTGGCCGTTAAGATTCGTCTCAAGCGCTTCGGCAAGATGCGCGCGCCGTTCTACCGTATCGTCGTCGCCGACTCGCGCACCAAGCGCGATGGCCGTGCGATCGAGGAGATCGGCAAGTACCACCCGATCGAGGAGCCCTCGTTCATCGAGGTCAACTCGGAGCGTGCCCAGTACTGGCTGTCCGTCGGCGCCCAGCCGACCGAGCAGGTCCTCGCGCTGCTCAAGGTGACCGGTGACTGGCAGAAGTTCAAGGGCCTCCCGGGCCAGGAGGGTACGCTCAAGTACCCGAAGGGCAAGGAGCCGTTCGTGGCCCCCGAGAAGGATTCCGTGATCCTCCCCGAGGCCCCCAAGGCGGCGAAGGCCGAGGAGACCGCGTCTGCTGACGAGGCTCCGGCCGAGACCACCGAGGCTGAGTAGTTTGCTGGCCGACGCACTCGAGCACCTCGTCCGGGGCATCGTGGACAATCCGGATGACGTCGCGGTTGAGGCGAAGAACAGCCGCCGCGGCGACGTCCTTGAGGTCCGTGTGCATCAGGAGGACTTGGGCCGAGTGATCGGCCGTCAGGGTCGGACCGCCCGCGCGCTGCGCACGGTGGTCGCGGCCCTCGCCGACGGCGAGTCTGTCCGCGTCGACGTCGTCGATACGGACCGTCGCCGCTAGGCCCGCCGCAAGGCAACCAGCATGAGGCTCCGGCCCCTCCGCCCGATTGGAAGGCTGAGGGGCCGGAGCCTTTAACGATGACTGCCGCGGGCAGGGCCAGCGGCACAAGGAAGGGACACGCCATGAAGGTGCGCGTCGCACGTATCGGCAAGCCGCACGGGATCCGCGGCGAGGTGACCGTGCAGATCCTCACCGACGCTCCCGAGGAGCGGTTCGTGCCGGGTGCCGCGTTCGACGTCGACCCAGGCTCCCACGGCCCGCTCACCATCCGCTCGGCGCGCTGGAACAAGGACATCCTTGTGCTCGGCTTCGACGAGGTCGCCGATCGCAACCGCGCGGAGGAGCTGCGTGGGGCCACGCTCTCGGTCCAGACCGAGGAGCTCGAGGACGCCGACGATGAGGGCTGGTACGAGCACGAGCTCGTAGGCCTCCAGGCGCGCGTCGACGGGCACGCGGTCGGCACCGTCTCGGCCCTTCACGTCATGCCCGCCCAGGACCTGCTCGTCGTCGACACGCCCACCGGTGAGGTCCTCGTGCCCTTCGTCGACGAGATTGTGCCCGAGGTGGACGTCGAGGGAGGCTTCGTCACCCTCGTCCCGCCCCCCGGGCTCTTCGAGCTCAACGCCGAGGCGCAAGCCGCCGACGCCGTCGACGATGAGGCCGCAGACCACGCCGCCGCCGGCGGGGGAGCCGCTGGCGCCGGCGGTGACACCCAAGACGCGGTCGACGACGGCGCTGTCGCCGACGGCGGGAATCCCGCCCCCGGCAAGGACCGCTAGTGCGCATCGACGTCGTCAGCATCTTCCCCGAGTATCTCGTCCCACTCCGTCTCTCCCTCCTCGGCCGCGCGCAGGAGGACGGGCTGCTCCAGCTCGAAGTGCACGACCTCCGCGACTTCGCGTTCGACAGGCACCGGACCGTCGACGACACGCCGTACGGCGGCGGGGCGGGCATGGTCATGAAGCCCGAGCCGTGGAGCCTCGCCCTCGAGTCCGTGCTTGGGTCCGTGCTCGCCGGGCGGGATGCCAGCGAGGACAAGCCGACCCTCATCGTCCCCTCGCCAGCCGGCGAGGTGTTCACCCAGGCCCTCGCCTACGAGCTTGCTGAGGAACCCACGCTCACGTTCGCCTGCGGGCGCTATGAGGGCATCGATGAGCGCGTGCTCGACTGGGCCGGAGAGCGCTTCCGCGTGCGCCCTGTTAGCCTTGGCGACTACGTGCT
This sequence comes from Sinomonas albida, assembly GCF_004919045.1. Classification (GTDB taxonomy): domain Bacteria; phylum Actinomycetota; class Actinomycetes; order Actinomycetales; family Micrococcaceae; genus Sinomonas; species Sinomonas albida. The sequence goes on along the minus strand of NZ_SWDW01000010.1, from coordinate 95,873 downwards.
GAACGGGGGAGAGGTCGCCGTCATGGCGATGGTCGAGGCGATCGGGCGTCTCCTGCCCGGTGTCGTGGGCAACCCTGAGTCACTCGTCGAGGAGTCGCATTCCGACGGGCTGCTCGAGTACCCGGTCTACACGAAGCCGTCGTCGTGGCGCGGCCACGACGTGCCCGAGGTCCTCTTGAGCGGGAACCACGGGCTCATCGCGCGGTGGCGCCGGGAGCAGCAGCTGCGCCGCACGGCGGCTCGCCGCCCCGAGCTCCTCGACGGCGCGGACGCAGCGCCGTTCGGCCGCGACGAGCGGGCCGTCCTCAGGGAGCTGGGGTACGACGTCGTCGCCGGTCGCCTCGTGCGGGGCTGAGCCGCGCGCCGTCGTCGGTCGTTGACTGCCGTGGTGCCGGGCCGCGATTCGCGCGCCGGGGTTCGCGCGTGGCAGAATAGAGCGTTGCGCCCGCCGGGCCCGGACTCTGCCACAGGGGAGCCGGCCAACGGATTGGGCGTCCCGCCTCCGGATCATCGGCAACGGCGGGTGAGAGCCCGGGCCGCTGCGGCCCGTGACTGAAGCGATTGACCTGTGGCAGTCGTCAGGAGAAGCACATTGCATATTCTCGACTCGGTTGACTCCGCGTCCCTGCGCTCCGACATCCCGTCTTTCGCGCCGGGCGACACCATCAAGGTGCACGTCAACATCATCGAAGGCAAGAACTCCCGCGTGCAGGTCTTCCAGGGCTTCGTCGTCGGCCGTCAGGGCCACGGCGTCCGCGAGACGTTCACGGTCCGCAAGGTCTCCTTCGGCGTGGGCGTCGAGCGTACGTTCCCGGTCCACTCCCCGATCATCGACAAGATCGAGGTCGTGACCAAGGGTGACGTCCGTCGCGCCAAGCTCTACTACATGCGCGAGCTCCGCGGCAAGGCCGCGAAGATCAAGGAGAAGCGCGACTACAGCGCTTCCAAGTAAGCCTCACGGCTTTCTGCCGCCACGCGTCGTGACCGTTCAGTCAGACTTCGGCCGCGGCACCCGTACCGAGCGCCGGTCCAGAATTCTGGGCTGGCGCTCGGTCCTTCTCGCGGTGCTTGCTGCCCTTGTGGTGTGGGGGCTCCTCCGCGCCTTCATCGTCGACGTCTACTACATCCCCTCGGGCTCGATGGAGCCGCTTCTGCAGCCGGGCGACCGCATCGCGGTCTCGCGCACGGCGTTCGCGGGCCGTCCCATCGCGCGGGGAGACCTCGTGGTGTTCGACGGGCGCGGCTCGTTCGCTCCGCTCGACAGCGGGCGCGGCTGGTTGGGCGATGCCGCTCGGGGCGCAGGGGAGTGGCTCGGCCTCGTCCCGAACGAGACGGTGTACGTCAAGCGCGTGGTCGGCGTGGCAGGCGACCACGTCCAGTGCTGCACGGCGGACGGGCGGCTTACAGTCAATGGCACCCCACTCGACGAGCCGTACGTGTTCCCGGGCGATGCGCCAAGCACCATGAAGTTCGACGTTGTGGTTCCCGAGGGCAGGCTGTGGCTGCTCGGCGACCACCGCTCGGACTCCGTCGACTCGAGGTCGCTCCTCGGCGCACCCGGTGGCGGCCTCATCCGCACCGATCGCGTCATCGGCGAACCGATCTCGATACTCTGGCCGCTTGATAGATTGGGGCCGGTGGATATCACGAAGGGACATCAGTGACGCGCGAGGCCGGAACCGGACCAGACGCCGCGGACGCCGCGGCACCCCACGAGGACGGGGAATCGGGTCACCAACCCAGGCCGCGTCGCAGCGGAATCCTCGCGCTCCTCCGCGAGATCGCCCTCATCCTCGTCATCTCGATCGTGCTCTCCTTCGTGATCAAGACGTTCTTCTTCAAGGCGTTCTACATCCCTTCCGAGTCGATGGTGCCCACTCTCGAGGAGAACGACAGGATCTTCGTCAATCTCATGGTCCCGCGGAACTTCGCGCTTCAGCGCGGGGACGTGATCGTGTTCAAGGACACGAAGGGATGGCTGCCCCCGTCCGGGGATTCGCAGCAGAATTGGTTCCAGGAGAGCTTGGAGTTCATCGGCCTGCTTCCGGACACGTCCCAGCAGCACCTCATCAAGCGTCTTGTCGGTCTCCCGGGCGACCATGTGATCTGCTGCGACGCGCAGCAGCGCATCACGGTGAACGGGGTGGCCCTCAGCGAGCCGTACGTCAACCCGGCGGAGGCGCCGCGGGCGGTGCCGTTCGACGTCACGGTGCCCGCGGGCAAGGTGTGGGTCATGGGCGACAATAGGAATCACTCATCAGATTCCCGCTTCCACAACGCCTCGCAGCCGGGAAACGGCTTCATCGACATGGGAGACATCGAGGGCCAGGCCACCGTCATCGCGTGGCCCCTCAACAGGCTCAGCACCCTAGGCAACTATCCGAATACGTTCGCGAACATCCCCTCACCCAAGTGACATGACAGCACTTCAGCCCGCCGTCCCCGGACGGCAGCCCGCGGCCCGGCGACCCCCAGCCGCCGCCCCCACGCTGCGCTACGTGCGTCGCCTCGCGGGCGAGTACGGGCCCCTCGTGGCCGGGTGCGACGAGGTTGGACGGGGAGCGCTGGCGGGGCCCGTGAGCGTGGGCGTCGTCGTGATCGACGTGCGGACCGTTCGGACCAGGACTGTCCTGCGTGACAGCAAGCTGCTCGCCCCCGAGAAGCGGGTGGAGCTCGTCCCGCTTGTGCGGTCTTGGGGCGTCGCGAGCGCGGTCGGGCACGCGGCCGCGGAGGAGATCGACGAGTTCGGGCTCATGGAGGCGCTGCGCCTCGCCGGGACCCGGGCGCTCGGTGACATCGCGGCGGCGGGCGTCGTGCCCGACGTCGTCCATCTCGACGGCAATTACGACTGGCTTCGGAGGGGCGGGCAGGAGGCCTTGTTCGGCGACGTCGTCGCCGGGCCAGCTGTCCCTGTCCAGACGATGATCAAAGCGGACCTCAAATGCCAGGCGGTCGCCGCTGCGAGTATTCTCGCCAAGGTCGAGCGGGACAGCATCATGATGCGCGTCGGGGAGGACGACCCCCGGTTCGGCTGGGCGATCAACAAGGGGTATGCGACGCCGGACCACCGGGCCGCGCTGGCCGCTTACGGGCCAACGGTGTGGCACCGCAGGAGTTGGAACCTCGAAGGGTTCGCAGGGGACCCCCTCGAGGGCGGGAGGAAGATAGGACTATGAGCGCAGAAGACCTCGAGAACTACGAGACCGACATGGAGCTTCAGCTCTACCGCGAATACCGGGATGTCGTCTCCCTGTTCAGCTACGTCGTCGAGACGGAGCGCCGCTTCTACCTCGCGAACCATGTCGACCTCCAGGCCCGCTCGGCCGACGGCGAGGTGTACTTCGACCTTACCCTGCAGGACGCATGGGTCTGGGACGTCTACCGCAGCGCGCGGTTCGTGAAGAGCGTCCGGGTCATCACGTTCAAGGACGTCAACGTCGAGGAACTGCCGAAGGTCGAGGACCTCGCCCTCCCGAAGGACGGACTGGGCAACTAGATTCTGCTCCGCCGGGGGCGAGTGTCATCCCGATTGACCCGGGGGCCCCGGATGTGGCTACGCCGCCGTTGAGCTCACCGGGACCGTGGTCGATCCGGAGTCCGGCCGGCGCTTTCCGTTCAGCGAGGTGACACAGTCTTCGGCGACGCGGTGCTTTCCGGAGCCTGCTGCGACTGGGCGCCTGTGGGCCCCGCTGCTGAGCGTCCACCCCATGACGGCCATTCCGAAGATGAATCCGTAGATGACACCGCGCTCGTAGAGCCCAGTGAGGTCGCCCAGAACTTCAGGGTGCCCGGCCATGGATGCGACGGTCTTGATCAGGAACAGCGCTCCATCGATCGTGGCGATGCCCGCGAGGGCAAGGAGGATTCGGGCGGGCCAGGGGCGCGGCTCGAGCCACAGGAGACCGAGCAGGACGAGCGTGAGGACGGCGCACACCAGGAAGACGGACGTGCTGATCAGATGTCCCCACGGCACGCCGCCCCAGCCGTCGAGATCCTCGGGGAAGGCTCCGACGCCCACCACCGCGAGCCCTGCGATGGCCATGGCGCATCGGGTCGCGGTCGTGAGGTGGTGTGCTCGCGTGAGTTTGCGTCCCTCGTGTTCGCCGCCGAGGTGGCGGATGAGACGCTTTGCCGCCGTGAGGTCGGTGTTGCCCTCGGATCTCGAGAGGCGTGCTTCCTCCTCATGCCGCGCGAATCGGCCGCCCACCCGGAGAACCGTCGAGGTGGTGAGCAGCGCGGCAACGGTCACGCCCACGCCGATGAGGATGAACGAGAGATCGGCTGCGACGAACGCTGAGCGGCACGTCGTCTGGCCGTCGACCGAATGGCACCCGCGAGCGCCCAGGTCGCTCACGACATTGCGCAGGTAGGCGTAGTCGCTCCACGAGAGGAACACGATCCACTCGACGGCGAAGTACTGCAGGAGGCTCTTCGCCGCCCACGAGCCGATGAGGTGCCGGCTGTCTGCCGGGTTGGGGTTTCGGCCCTTCGACCAGTCGTCCAACTGGTCGGCCGCCCAGGAGATGACGCTCATGGCGACGATTAACGCGCTTCGATGGATAAACCTCAAGCGATTCGCGCCAGATGACGGATATCGTGCGATGCGCGGGGGCGCGCTGTCGATTTGATCACGCTCTCTGTCACGGATCGAGGCTGCTTCTCCGGCGCTGGAGCCTCGGCTTGGTCCTCAACATTAACTCCTTCCCGAGGATCGTCCACAACCGTGGCTTCCGGCCCGATCCGCCCGCGCTCCGCACGGCAGTCTGGACGCATGAGGGCGAAAGACAGGCTCGGGCAGCGCGGTGAGCGGCTTGCGGAGGACTATCTCAGGGCCGCCGGGGCGGTCATCTTGGACAGGAACTGGCGCTGCAAGGAGGGGGAGCTGGACCTCGTGGCGCTCGACGGCGGCGTGTTGGTCGCCGTCGAGGTCAAGACTCGGTCGTCGTGGGCTTACGGGCACCCGTTCGAAGCGGTCGACGCCGCCAAACTGGGCAGGGTGGCACGGCTCGCCTCATCGTGGGCTCGCGAGCATCCGGTGGCGCATTTGGGGAGGCGCGTCGACGTCATTGCCGTGACCGGCGCCCAGCTTGAGTCGCCCGTTCTCGAGCACCTGCGGGGTGTCGCATGAGCGGCGTAGGCCGGGCCTTGGGAATCGGGCTCGTGGGGCTCAACGGCTATGTGGTCGAGGTCGAGGCTGACATCGGTCAAACGCTCCCGGCCTTCGTGCTGTTGGGGTTGCCGGACTCGGCGCTCAACGAGGCGAAGGAGCGGGTGCGCTCGGCGGCGCAGAACTCCGGGCTGCCGCTGAGCCGACGCAAGATCACGGTGAATCTCATTCCGGCCTCATTGCCCAAGCGCGGCACGGCGTTCGATCTGGCGATCGCCGTCGCGGCACTTGCTGCCGCGGGCGACATCCGGCCGCCCGCGGATACGGTCTTCATCGCCGAGCTCGGCCTCGACGGACGCCTGCGCCCCGTCCAAGGCATCCTGCCAGCGGTCATGGCGGCCGTGCGGGCAGGCTGTCCAGAGGTCGTCGTCGCGACTGACAACGCCCTCGAAGCGCGGCTCGTGCCCGGCGCGCGGGTCCACTCCTACGAGTCCCTGGGCAGTCTCGTCCTCGATTTCGGTGCGGATCCACTGAGCGTGATCCTCGCCGAGCAGGAGGGCCGGCCGGGCGGCCAGGTCGACCACGGGAGCGAGGCGGAACCACGAAGCGGGAGCCTCGACCTGCGTGATGTTGCCGGCCAGCATGAGGCTCGGGCAGCGCTTGAGGTGGCCGCTGCGGGCGCGCACCATCTTCTGATGATGGGACCACCTGGCGCCGGGAAGACGATGCTCGCCGAACGGCTTCCCGGGATTCTGCCCGAGCTTGACGACGAGGCGGCGATGGAGGTCACCGCCATTCATTCGCTTTCGAGCCATCCGAGTGCCACGCGCGAACTCATCCGGAGGCCGCCATTTGAGAACCCGCACCACACCGCTACTCAAGCGGCGATTGTCGGGGGAGGGCAGGGGATTCCTCGACCCGGGGCCGCCTCGCGCGCGCACCGTGGGGTGCTCTTTCTCGACGAAGCGCCCGAATTCGACTCTCGCGCGCTGGAGGCATTGCGTCAGCCCCTCGAGAGCGGGGAGGTGCGGATCGACCGTGCCGCGGGCGCGGCCACCTATCCGGCGCGGTTCCAGCTCGTCCTTGCTGCAAATCCGTGTCCCTGCGGGCAGTCCACGGGCAAGGGCCTCCAGTGCACGTGCACCCCTCAAGCGCGACGTCGCTACAAGGCCAAGCTCTCAGGGCCGTTGCTCGACAGGGTCGACATCCAGCTCGCGGTGCGTCGCGTATCGATGGTCGATCTCGGCGTGGGGCAGCCGGGGGAGTCGTCGTCCGAGGTCGCGGAGCGCGTTCGTGGGGCAAGGCTCCGGCAGGCCGAGCGGCTTCAGCCCTACGGGTTCGCGACGAACGCCGAGGTGCCGGGCCGCATACTTCGCGGGGCGCTGCGGCTCCCATCGTCGGCGACGCGTTCGCTCGAGCAGGCGATGGTGAATCAGAAGCTGACCGCCCGCGGCTACGACCGTGTGCTGAGGATCGCGTGGACCATTGCCGACGTCACCGGAGTCGAACGGCCGGGGAGCGACGAAGTCGCCCAGGGGCTCCTCCTGCGCGCCGCGGAGCCAGCAGCGTGAGCGGGGAACTGCGAGCGCGCGGCGGCGGGCTGGGAGCGCCCCGAGACCGCGATGCCCTCGCCACGTCAAGGGTCGCGCGGGCTGCGTTGACCCGCCTCATGGAGCCCGGCGATGCCACGGGATCTGCGCTCGTGGGTGTATTGGGACCTGTGGAGGCGCTCGCTGTTGCTTCCGGCCGCGTGGGATCCAGCCCCCGGCTGGACGCTGCGGTGGGGAGCATCGTTCTTGGGGGCGGAGCCAAGTCGTGGGAAGGGCTCGCGAGTGCCAAGGAGCGTTGGCGCGGCCGGGTCGCGGATCTGGCCCCAGAACGGGATCTCGAGACGATCGCACGGTTCGGGGGCCGGCTCGTGACGCCGGAGGACCGGGAGTGGCCTGATGGCTTCGCGGACCTCGGGGCTCAGGCGCCCATCGCTCTGTGGGTCCGCGGCGAGGAGGATCTCCCGAGCGTGCGCCGATGCGCTGCAGTCGTCGGATCCCGCGATGCGACGAACTACGGACTTGAGGTCGCCGGCGAGATCTCTAGAGGCCTCGTGGTCCGCGGCGTCACCGTGGTGAGCGGCGGCGCCTACGGTATCGACGCTCAGGCGCACCGGGCGGCGCTCACCTCGGACGGTTCGCAGCTGCCGACGGTGGCCATCATGGCGGGCGGCCTCGATCGCTACTATCCCTCAGGCAATGAAGAGCTGCTGCGTGCCATCGCGCGCCAAGGGCTCCTTGCGTCCGAGTTGCCACCAGGCGGTGCGCCGACGCGGCACCGGTTCCTGCGCCGGAACCGACTCATCGCGGCCCTCGCCGGCGCGACTGTGGTGGTGGAAGCCAACTATCGATCGGGCGCGTTGAGCACCGCGAACCACGCGGCCGATCTCGTGCGGCCGGTCGGGGCCGTGCCGGGCTCCGTCTTCAGCCCAAGCTCAGCCGGGTGCCACCGGCTCCTGCGGGATGGGGCCGCTGTGTGCGTGACCGACGTCAACGAGGTCTACGAGCTCATTGCGCCGGTCGGAGTCGGCCTGGAGAACGAGAAGGTCGCGAGGCGGGCCGTCCACGACGGGCTGTCCGTGGAAGATGTCCTGCTGCTCGACGCGCTTCCGCTGAAGCAGGGAACGACGATCGAGCGGCTCGCGAACGTCGCGGGGCTCAAGCCAGCCCAGGTACGGGCCGGCCTCGGCAGACTCGAGCTCCTCGGGCTGTGTACCGACTCGGGCACGGGCTGGCGACGCGCGGGGCGGTGAGACCCGCCCTCGGGCGCAGGGCGGCCGCCCAGCCATTCGTCGCCGCGTGGACGATCGTCCTCATCGCCCCGCGGACAACTGTCCGGTCGGTCGCCCGCGGACGATTGTCCGGTCGTGGTCTCGTTCTTGTTACGAGAGGGGTGTCGGCTTGTGCGGCGCGTTGAGGGCCACCACAGTGGGGCTTGTGCGCGATCGCCAACCCCTGGCCCTGGGCCTGAGGGAACCCCTTGAGGGCTTCCTCAGGTACCTCTCGCTGGGCCGGGGCCGGTCCGAGCACACTTTGCGAGCCTACGAGGGCGATCTCACATCGATGCTCGAATCCGCCCAGCAGGATGGCGCTAGGGAGCTCGGCGACGTCGGCCTCGCGAGTCTCCGCCGGTGGCTCGGGAAGCAGAGCGAGGGCGGGTTGTCCCGTGCGACCCTTGCCCGCCGATCGGCGGCAGTCCGTTCGTTCACGTCGTGGGCCGTCCGAGAGGGACTCCTTGAAGTGGATCCCGCCCTGCGGCTCGCCTCTCCCAAACGGCACGGGGATCTTCCGGACGTGCTGCATGAAGACCAGGCCCGCCGGATGCTCTCGGACGTTGAGTCGGCGGCAGAGGGCGGCGATCCCGTGGCTGTTCGCGATTGGGCGCTCCTCGAGGTCTTCTACGCCACCGGTATCCGCGTGTCTGAACTCGTGGGCCTGGATCTGGACGACGTCGATCTCTCGGCTCGCACGGTGCGCGTCCTCGGAAAAGGCAACAAGGAGCGGACGGTTCCGTTCGGCGTCCCGGCGGCGAACGCGCTCGTGCGCTGGATGGGGGCGCGGACCGCGCTCGCCACTGCCGCAAGCGGGGCAGCGTTGTTCCTCGGCAAGCGCGGGGGAAGGCTCGGGCAGCGCCAGGCGCGGGAATCGGTCGACGCCGCGCTCCGGGCCCTCGGCGACACCGCGGCGAGCGGCCCGCACGCCCTCCGGCACACGGCCGCGACGCATCTTCTGGACGGTGGCGCCGACCTCAGATCCGTGCAGGAGCTGCTGGGTCATTCGAGCCTAGCGACGACCCAGCTCTACACACACGTCTCGGTCGAAAGACTCCGCGCGAGCTACGTCCAGGCGCATCCGCGGGCTTGATGGCCGCATCAGCCGAAGGCGATGCCCAGAGGGGACCCACCGCGAGACACGCCGTGAGACACGCCGCGTGTCGCGGCACGGTGCTGGCGGAATCGCCAACCGTCGGGCAGAATGACCGTGGCGGCCGTGTGCAGCGTTCTGTATCGCGACCCAGAAAACTCAATCGCCACAGGATCACACACGCTCCATGTGCTGACGGTCGTAGGGGAAGACGTACCGACAGCGATGGAGGATGGAATGTCTGCAGTGATGACCCGTGGTCTGCTGTTCGTGCACTCGTCACCGAGTGCGCTGTGCCCGCATGTCGAGTGGGCCATTGGCTCCGTCGTCGAGAAGAGGACAGATCTCGAGTGGACGGCGCAGCCTGCCGCGCCCGGAATGTTCCGGGCCGAGCTCTCATGGGTGGGTGCTCCCGGGACGGGGGCCCAACTGGCGTCGTCGCTTCGGGGGTGGGCACATCTCCGTTACGAGGTGACGGAGGAGCCGAGCCCTGGGGTTGATGGAGCGCGCTGGTCGCACACCCCCGAACTCGGAATCTTCCATGCGACCACCGATGTCCACGGAAACATCATGGTGACCGAGGACCGCATTCGGTACGCCTACGAATCCGGTGCTGGCGACCCCGCCGCGGTGTTCCACGAACTCTCACTCGCCCTTGGCGAAGCCTGGGATGAGGAACTCGAGCCGTTCCGCCATGCAGCCGAAGGCGCCCCCGTGCGCTGGCTGCACCAGGTCGGCTAGCAACACCATCGCGCCGGGCGCTTGCCCGGCGCCGAGAACACTCCATCGCGCAAACGGCCGTGGGGCCCGCCAATCCGGCGAGCCCCACGGCCGTTCGCATGCGTCAGAGCCTGCTTGCATCAAGGCTTGCACGCATCAAGCCGCACAGGCGTCAGTGGTTTCGCACCACAAGGACTGCGTTGTGGCCACCGAAGCCGAACGAGTTGCTCAGCGCGACGATGTCGCCCTGGGGCAGATCGCGCGCGGTCGTCACCACGTTGAGCGGGATCTCGGGATCCTGGTGCTCGAGGTTGATGGTTGCGGGAGCCTTCCGGTCGTAGACCGCGAGGACCGTCAGAACGGCCTCCACTGCGCCGGAGGCTCCGAGCAGGTGGCCCATCTGGGACTTCGTGGCCGAGACGGCGACATCGTCCACCTGGGCACCAAGCGCGGCGCGAAGCGCCGTGTACTCGGGCTTGTCCCCGACCGGGGTCGACGTCGCGTGCGCGTTGATGTGGACGATGTCCTCGGGCTGGACGCGGGCATCGAACATCGCGGCCTTGAGTGCTCGCGTGGCGCCGAGGCCTTCGGGATCCGGTGCCGTGATGTGGTACGCGTCGGCCGTGACGGACGTGCCGGCGAGCTCGGCGTAGATCCGCGCACCGCGAGCGAGCGCATGCTCCTCGGCCTCGAGTACGAGCGCACCTGCTCCCTCGCCCATGACGAAGCCATCGCGGTCGATGTCGTAGGGGCGGGACGCGTGCTCGGGGTCATCGTTGCGCTTCGAGAGCGCCTGCATCGACGCGAAGGCCGCGAGAGGCATGGGGTGGATAGCCGCCTCAGCGCCGCCCACCATGACGACGTCCGCCTTGCCGGACCGGATGAGCTCCTGGCCCACGGCCATGGCTTCCGTTCCCGAGGCGCAAGCCGAGACCGGCGTGTGCGCCCCGGCGCGGGCACCGAGGTCGAGGCTCACGGCCGCCGCAACGCCGTTCGGCATGAGCATCGGCACAGTCATCGGGAGAACTCGACGCGGGCCCTTCTCCTTGAGCGTGTCCCAGGCGCTGAGCAGCGTCCACACGCCGCCGATTCCCGTCGCAAAGGCCACGGCGAGCCGGTCGTGGTCGATCTCCTCGATCCCGGAGTCCCGCCACGCCTCTCGGGCCGCAATGACGCCGTACTGCGTGGACGGGTCCATGCGCTTCATCTCGACGCGGCCCAGGACGTTCTCCGCGGGCACGGCGAGCTTGGCCGCGATCTTGACCGGGAGGTCGTACTCTTCGACCCAGTCATCGGTCAGCCTGACGACGCCAGAGACTCCCTTGAGGGCGTTCTGCCACAACGTCGGGACATCTCCGCCCACGGGGGTCGTGGCGCCCAGACCGGTGATGACAACTTTGCGGGCCATGCTTCCCTCTTTCGACGAGTCTTGGAGCCAGGACGGCTGCCCGGATGGAGCAGACGGCCGGCACCAAGGGGTACCGGCCGTCGCGCGGGAAAGATCAGGCCTGGGCCTTGGAGATGAAGTCCACGGCGTCGCCGACGGTCGAGAGGTTCTTGACCTCCTCGTCGGGGATACGCACACCGAACTTCTCCTCGGCGTTCACGACGATGGTCATCATCGAGATCGAGTCGATGTCGAGGTCGTCGGTGAAGGACTTCTCGAGCTGAACGGCCTCAGGGGCCAGGCCGGTCTCCTCGTTGATGATCTCGGCAAGGCCGGCGAGGATCTCTTCGTTGCTAGCCATGTCGGCTCCTTTTCTGGGTTTGCCGGCTTCCGCCGGCTTTGCTGGGCAAGCCGCTTGTGCGGCTTGGCTTCGCACGCGCCGACCGCTTCCGCCCGGCGCGTTGGGGGACTAGGGGAGGGTGACGACCTGGGCGCCGAACACGAGCCCGGCGCCGAAACCGATCTGGAGGGAAAGCTTGCCGCTCAGTTCGGGGTTTTCCTCGAGCAGCCGGTGAGTGGCAAGCGGAATCGAGGCCGCCGACGTGTTGCCGGCGTCCGCGATGTCGCGGCCCACGATAACGCTCTCCGGCAGCTTGAGCTGCTTGACCATCTCGTCGATGATACGCATGTTCGCCTGATGCGGCACGAACGCCGAAAGGTCCTCGGGCCCGATGCCCGCGGCGTCGAGCGCGCGCTTTGCGACCTTCGCCATCTCCCAGACAGCCCATCGGAACACCGACTGGCCATCCTGGCGCAGAGTCGGCCAGATCTTCGCCTCGGTCCCGAGCACCGCCGCGGCGTTGCCCGCGCCGTCGCGCTCCGCCTCGTCGGACAGGTCGCGCACGTCGAGCAGCGAGTGGGTCATCCCGATCGTGTTCCACTTGCTGCCGTCCGAGCCCCACACCGAAGGGCCGATGCCCGGCGTCTCCGACGGGCCGATGACGACGGCTCCCGCGCCGTCCCCGAGCAGGAACGAGATGCTCCGCTCGCTGTTGTCGATGAAGTCGCTCAGCTTCTCGGCGCCGACCACGAGGACGTAGTCGGCCGAGCCCGAGCGCACGAGGGCGTCGGCCTGCGCGATGCCGTAGCAGTAGCCGGCGCACGCCGCTGAAATGTCGTAGGCAGGAGCTGGGGTCGCGCCGATCCGGTCGCACAGAAGGGCTGCCGCGGACGGTGTCGCGTACGGGTGCGTCACCGTGGAGACGATGACGGCGCCGAGCTGGGATCCCTCGATCCCGGCCTTCTCGAGGGCCTCGCGCGCGGCGGCCTCGGCCATGTCGATGAGCTCGACCTCGGCAGGGGCCCGGTGGCGCGTCACGATGCCCGTGCGCTGTCGGATCCATTCGTCGGAGGAGTCGATCCACTGGCACACGTCGTCATTCGTGACGAGCACGGACGGGCGGTAGACGCCCAGCCCGATGATGCGGGAGTACTCGCGCGTCTGGGTCTGGCGCAGCGTGGGGACGCTCATACCGTCTCATCTTCCGTCGAAGGGTTCTGCTCGGCGTCCGCGGCGAACAGCTCGAGCGCCACAGAGAGATCTGCCGGCGTCTTGACCGCGACGGCCTTCACGCCCGGGAGCCCCCGCTTCGCGAGCCCCGCGAGCGTGCCGGCCGGGGCAAGTTCGATGAGCCCAGTCACACCGAGGCTCTTCATGGTCTCCATGCACAGGTCCCAGCGCACGGGTCGGGAGACCTGCGCGACGAGGCTCTCCACCGCGGCGGGGCCGGAGACGACCTCGCGTCCGTCGAAGTTGGAGAGGAGCGGCACCTCCGGATCGGACACGCCGAGCTGGGGACGCAGCTCGTCGAGAGCGGCGACGGCGGGAGCCATGTGCTGGGTATGGAACGCGCCCGCGACCTTGAGCGGGATGACGCGGGCCTTGGCAGGCGGGTTTTCGGCGAGGCGCGCGAGCTGCTCCGTGGTCCCGGCCGCGACGACCTGGCCGCCGCCGTTGACGTTGGCGGGCGAGGCGCCAGCCGCTTCGATGGCCTTGAGGACCTCGTCCGGGTCGCCGCCTACCACCGCGCTCATGCCGGTCGGCGTCACGGCCGCGGCCTTCGCCATCTCGCGGGCACGCAGGCCCACGAACTTCATGGCGTCCGACTCGCTCAGGACGCCGGCGAGGGCCGAGGCGGTGATCTCGCCGACGGAGTGGCCGGCGAGCAGGATGGGGAGAGTCGAGAGTTCGACGTCGAAGAGGGTCCGTGCGGCGACGAGCCCAGCGGCCACGATGAGGGGCTGCGCGACAGCCGTGTCCTTGATGGTCTCTTCAGTCGAGGTCGTCCCGTGCGCGATGAGGTCGAGGCCCACCACTTCGCCGAGCGAGCCGAGATGCTCGACGGCGGAGGGCAGCTCAAGCCACGGCGCCAAGAAGCCCGGCGTCTGGGAGCCCTGTCCAGGGCAGACAATTGCTAGCACGATTCCAGCTTTCCAAAGGGTGGACAGTTCCAGCGGTGCCCGCGCGCACCAAGCTCCAGAACGCGGATTGTAGGAAGTCTACAACGAGGGTTGAGGCCGCGCGGGGCGTTTCAGGCCCCTTGGCGGGCCTGTCTCTCGCGGCCCGGAGGGTGGGCCGCGAGCCGCCCCACCACGAGGGCGGTCTGCAGCACGAACGCCTCGCGCGGCAGGAGTGGATCCCAGCCGGTGACGTCGCACACGCGCCGCAGCCGGTAACGGACGGTGTTCGCGTGGACGAACAGCTCGCGTGCGGTCGCCTCCAGGGAGTGCCCGAGTTCGAGGTAGGCGCTCAGCGTCTCGACCAGCCCGTTCGAGGCGGCGAGAAGCGGCCGGTAGATCTTCTGGACGAGCGCGCGCCGCGCCGCGTCGTCGCCCGCAACCACGCGCTCGGGGAGCAGGTCGTCCGCGGACACGGGTCGCGGGGCGTTGGGCCAGGCGCGCGCGGCGGAAAGTCCGGCGAACGCGGCCTGCGCCGAGGCGCTGATCTCGGGGATGCTCTCGGCCTGCGGGCCGAAGACGACCGGGCCGGGGGCGAAGATCTCGCTCAGCCGCGCGTAGGCTGTCTCGTCCTCCGTGACCCCGCCGAGGATGAGGATGAGGCGGTCACCCTGGATGCCCACGAGGGCGTCCTGGGCGTAGCGGCCGGCCGTTCGCCGCACCTCACCCACATAGCTTGGGCTCGGCTCGAGCGGCGAACCTCCGACCATGACCGAGAAGCGCTCCTGCGCCTTCCAGCCGAGGGCGGCGATGCGCGAGCGGAGGGCGTCCGTGTTCTCGCCCCGCAGGATGGCGTCGACGATGAGCGCCTCGAGCCGGGTGTCCCACGAGCCGCGCGTCTCCGCCGCCCGCGCGTAGACGTCCGCCGCCGCAAACGCGACCTCCCGCGAGTAGCGGAGCACGGCCTCCCGGAGGGCAGGCTGGTCTTCTTCCGAGGCGAGGTTGGGCACCTGATCCTCGACGACCTCCACGACAATGCGGATGAGCTGCAGCGCCTTCTGCAGGCTGATCGAGCGCGTGAGCTCGGTCGGTGCGTTCCCGAAGACGTCGGAGAGGACCCACGAGGGCAGGCTCGGCCGCTCGTACCACGTCACGAACGCCGCGATGCCGTTCTGCGCCACAAGTCCGAGCGCGGAGCGCTCGTCCGCGCTCAGGCGGCCGTACCAGGGGAGCGCGCGCTCGAGTTCGCGCGTCGTGGTCGTCGAGAGCTGGCCGACGCTGTTGCGCAGCTTCTTGAGCGTCTCGGCCTTGGCGGGGGAGGCCGTCAGTCGGCCCCTGCGGGGGCCGCCGGACGCGTGCGTCTGGTGGGGCATGTGAAGAGCATAGCCGCGGGCTCCCACGGCCCGAATTTGTGCGAAGGCTACAACCCGGGGGCTGCGCGGGGCGCTGGCCAGCGGACGACGACGGCGACGCTCCCTCGTGGGGGAGCGCCGCCGTCGTTCGTGGTGCCTTAGGGGACGAAAGGCTAGCTGTCGCCGCCCGCGTTGCCGGTCGTGCCCGCGTTGACGTCGCGGAGGCGGTAGCGCTCGAACGCTTGACGCGGGGCGTCGGCGTCGACCTCGCCGCGGCGGGCGAGCATCTGGAGGGCGCGGACCACCACCGAGTGGCTGTCGATGTGGAAGTACCGGCGAGCGGCGGCGCGCGTGTCCGCGAAGCCGAAGTCGTCGGCGCCGAGCGTCGCGAACTCGTTCGGAAGGAACTGGCGGATCTGGTCCGGCACGGCCTTCATGTAGTCCGTGACGGCCACGATCGGACCGGTGGCCCCGGCGAGCTGCTGCGTGACGAACGGCACCCGCGGCTCCTGGCCGGGGTTGAGGAACGCCTCTGCCTCGGCCGCGAGGCCGTCGCGGCGGAGCTCGGTCCAGGACGTCACGCTCCACACGTCCGCGGAGACGCCCCATTCCTCGGCGAGGATCTGCTGGGCCTCGATCGCCCACGGGACCGAGACGCCTGAGGCGAGCAGCTGCGTCCGCGGGCCGTCGATCTTGGCCGGCGCGAGGAGGTAGATGCCCTTGACGAGCCCCTCGACGTCAAGCTCCTCTGGCTCGGCCGGCTGCACGATCGGCTCGTTGTACACGGTGAGGTAGTACATGACGTTGGGATCCGGGTGGTTCCCCCCATACATGCGCTCGATGCCCGCCTTGACGATGTGGCCGATCTCGTAGCCGTACGCCGGGTCGTACGTGACGACGGCCGGGTTGGTCGAGGCGAGGAGCGGCGAGTGCCCGTCGGCGTGCTGCGTGCCTTCGCCCGTGAGCGTGGTCCGGCCCGCGGTCGCGCCGATGATGAAGCCGCGGGCCATCTGGTCCGCCGCCGCCCAGATGCCGTCTCCCGTGCGCTGGAAGCCGAACATCGAGTAGAAGACGTAGACCGGGACAAGCGTCTCGTCGTGCGTCGCGTAGGAGGTGCCAGCGCCCGTGAACGCCGCGATCGAGCCGGCCTCGTTGATGCCGGCGTGCAGGATCTGGCCCTCCGGGGCCTCCTTGTACGCGAGCACGAGGTCACGGTCCACCGAGAGGTAGTTCTGGCCCTTCGGGTTGTAGATCTTGGCCGTCGGGAAGAACGCGTCCATGCCGAACGTGCGCGCCTCGTCGGGGACGATCGGCACGATGCGCTTGCCGAAGTCCTTGTCCCGCATGAGATCCTTCAGCAGCCGCACGAAGGCCATGGTCGTCGCGGCCTGCTGCTTGCCCGACCCGCGCTTTGCCACCTCGAACGACTTGTCCGCCGGCAGCGCGATGCCGCGGCGCGGATCGCGGCGCTCGGGGAGGAAGCCGCCCAGCGCCTTGCGACGCTGCATCATGTACTCGATCTCGGGGGCGTCCTGCCCGGGGTGGTAGTACGGCGGCTGGTAGGGGTCAGCCTCGAGCTGCTCGTCCGAGATCGGGATGCGCAGGTGATCGCGGAAGTCCTTGAGGTCCTGCAGCGTCATCTTCTTCATCTGGTGGGTCGCGTTCCGGCCCTCGAAGTGCGGGCCCAGGCCGTAGCCCTTGACCGTCATGGCGAGAATGACCGTGGGCTTGCCCTTGAACTCGGTCGCGGCCTTGTAGGCGGCGTAGACCTTCCAATAGTCGTGGCCGCCGCGCTTGAGGTTCCAGATGTCCTCGTCGGTGAGGTCGGCGACGAGCTCCTTGGTCTCCGGGGTCTTGCCGAAGAAGTGCTCGCGGACGAATCCGCCGGACTCCGCCTTGTAGGTCTGGTAGTCGCCGTCCAGCGTCTCGTTCATGACCTTGACGAGTTGGCCGTTGTCGTCCTTCTTGAGCAGGGTGTCCCACTCGCGGCCCCAGATGACCTTGATCACGTTCCAGCCCGCCCCGCGGAAGAACGCCTCGAGCTCCTGGATGATCTTGCCGTTGCCGCGCACCGGGCCGTCGAGGCGCTGCAGGTTGCAGTTGACCACGAACGTGAGGTTGTCGAGGTTGTCGTTCGCGGCGAGCTGGAGCAGGCCGCGGCTCTCGGGCTCGTCCATCTCGCCGTCGCCGAGGAACGCCCACACGTGCTGGTCTGACGTGTCCTTGAGGCCACGGTTGTGCAGGTAGCGGTTCGTCTGGGCCTGGTAGATGGCGTTCATGGGGCCGATGCCCATGGACACGGTCGGGAACTCCCAGAATTCCGGCATCATGCGCGGATGCGGGTACGAGGAGAGCGCGTGGCCCTCGTGCGACTTCTCCTGCCGGAACCCGTCGAGGTCCTGCTCGCTGAGGCGGCCCTCCATGAAGGCACGCGAGTACATGCCGGGGGACGCGTGGCCCTGGAAGAAGACCTGGTCGCCGCCGCCCGGGTGGTCCTTGCCGCGGAAGAAGTGGTTGAAGCCGACTTCGTAGAGCGTCGCGGCACCGGCGTACGTGGAGATGTGGCCGCCCACGCCGATCCCGGGCCGCTGCGCGCGGTGCACCATGATCGCGGCATTCCAGCGCATGTACGCGCGGTAGCGGCGCTCGAACTCCTCGTTGCCCGGGTACTCGGGCTCCTGGTCCGCGGGGATCGTGTTCACGAAGTCCGTCGTCGTGACCATGGGAACGCCCACACTCCGCGATCCCGCTCGCTGGAGGAGGCTGCGCATGATGTACTGCGCGCGCTCGGTGCCCTGCTCTTCGATCAGGGCGTCGAGAGACTCGATCCACTCGGCGGTCTCTTCAGGATCGCGGTCCGGCAGCTGGTTCGTCAGGCCGCTCAGGATGTGCGAGGTTTCCTCTCCTACAGACACGTCCAAAACCTCTCTTCGAGCCCGTAGGACCGCCAGCTGGTGGCTGCCGGACGCCGGGCAATATCGTTGCTGGACCCCAACGTTCGGGCCCATTTTCGTGTAAGCGCCCCTCATCAGGCAGCCGGGTTCCCCAGCCGGAGCAGCGGCGCGCTCCATGTCACTCTAGCGGCGTCGGCCGGGGGCGCGCAGCGCGTGCGCTTGATGCTACGCGCCAAACGGTGTTGGCTTATAGATACATTCCCCGCGGCACAAGGCGTGCGGGGTCTGCTAGAGGAGGAGAACGTGGGCGAGACCGACACCGCCGCGGAAAGCAATGTGGCGGGGCGATTGGGTTTCAAGGGGGGAGACCTGATCCAGGAGTTCGGCTACGACGAGGACGTCGACTTCGACCTCAGGGAGGCCATCGAGGAAACAGTGGGCTCTGACCTTCTGGACGAAGAGGATCACGACGTGGTCGATGCGGTCGTCGTCTGGTGGCGCGATGGCGACGGTGACCTCGTGGACATGCTCGTCGATTCCCAGACGACCCTCGAGGACGGAGGGGTCGTATGGCTCCTGACGCCGAAGCAGGGGCGGCCCGGGTACGTGCCGCCGGCCGAGGTCCAGGAAGCAGCGCCCACGGCAGGCCTTCACTCGACGTCGACCGCCGGCGTCTCGAAGGACTGGCACGCCACGCGCTTGGCGCGCAAGAAGTGACCGGCGCCCTTCTGGCGCACCCTCCTCAGATCGGCGACGAGGCTCCCGACTTCGAGCTCCCGAATCAATTCGGCGAGCCCGTGCGGCTCTCTGCGCTGCGCGGCAGGCCCGTGGTGATCGTGTTCTACCCGTTCGCGTTCTCCGGGATCTGCACCGGCGAGCTGGCCGAGATCCGCAATCGATTCGACGTCTTCGCCGACGCTCACGCCGAAGTCATCGCGGTGTCAGTGGACAGCAAGTTCGCGCTTCGTGCCTTCGCGGAGGCCGAGGGGTACAGGTTCCCGCTCCTGGCCGACTTCTGGCCGCACGGCGAGGTGGCAAGGCGCTTCGGGGTGTTCGACGACGCAAGCGGCATGGCGCTACGGGGCACCTTCATCCTCGACTCGGCGGGGATCGTCCGGTACAGCGTGGTCAATCCGCGCGGGAAGGCCCGTGATCTGGACGAGTACGCGGCCGCGCTGGTGGGCCTCGGCTAGGGGCGCATCGGGTAGAGTGGAACCTCGCCGGCATCGCCGGCACGGGTCTTTAGCTCAGCTGGTAGAGCGCCACGCTTACACCGTGGATGTCATCGGTTCGATCCCGGTAGGACCCACCGCTCCTCGGCCGCCAGTCTTCGCCTGGCACCCTCACGCCCGGCATTCTGAGGGTCGTCGTCCTTCGCGGTCCGCCAGCTCGATGCGCCGGCCGCGCCCCATCCGATCGATCGGGCATGGAAAGAGCCTCCCGCCGCAGCCATTGGGGGGTTGCCGCGGTGGGAGGCTCTGCCGTGAATACTAGGTGAACTGCGGGTGTCTCAACAAATCTGTGTCGTCGCTGTGACGGCGCTGGGCGCTCGCCCGGAGCTCCCCAGGCCGCGCCCAACTCAGTATCATGATCTGTGTTCAGTATGTTGGACGAGCTGCGGGCACTCGCCCGCACAGGTTAGGAGCATCGTGGCACCGAGCAGGTCTGCAGTCATCCCGGAGGCGGAGCGCCGCGGGCGCGAGGAGGCGCCGTCGTCGTCCTCGCCTGCCCCGGCGGTGACGCGCGCGGCCGCTGTCCTCGATGTTCTCGCCGCCGCCTCGAGCGGGCGGGCGACCCTGAGTGATCTGGCCCGCGAGCTCGGCATCCCGAAGTCCTCGACGTCGAACATCCTCCAGGCCCTCGAGGATGCGGGCCTCGTGGTCCGTGAGGGCAGCGACTTCCTCCTTGGCCGCAAGCTCGTGGAGCTCGGCGCGTCCTATCTGAGCCGCCGCGACGAGATCCGCGAGTTCTACCAGTTCTGCGCTCAGGCGCCTGCGCTCTCGCGGGAGACCGTTCGGATCGCGCTCCTCGACGGGGACCACGTCATCTACCTGGCCCGGTACGAGGGCCATCCGGCCGTGCGCCTCACGTCGACGATCGGCGACAAGATGCCCGCATCGCTGTGCGCCGTGGGCAAGGCCCTCGTCGGCCGCCTCCACGAGCACGACTGGGAGGACATGTACCCCGACGACGCCGAGCTGCCCGTCCTCACTCCGCATTCAATCCGCACGGGCAAGGCGTTCAAAGAGGAACTCCACCGCATCCGGGAGCAGGGCTATGCCTTCGAGGACGAGGAGTCGACCCTCGGCGTCGTGTGCCTCGCGGTCCCCGTGCCGACACGCGGCGCGCATGGCCCCAACCTCGGTGTGAGCGTCACGGCCCTCAAGGCGACGTTCACCGAGGAGCAGAAGGCTGCGATGGTCGCGGAGCTCAAGGAGCTTGCGCGCGCGCTCGGCAACCCCATGGGGTAGCAGCCGCGCCATCATGTGGCCAGCATGGTGAACTGAATCCACTCCACTGGACAAACGTTCAGAATTCTGTACGCTATTCAGTACAGTGATCGGTGTCACGCCGGCCTCGTGTGAGCCCCTCGGGCGCTCCGGGCCGTCGAGTCCAAAGGAGTACACATGCACACCAGCCCACTCGGCAGCGCGCGTCCGGCGACGAGCCCGCGAAGCGATGAGGTTGCCGTCGATCCAGTCCAGCTCCGCAGCGCAACGCTCGCGAGCTCAATAGGATCCGCCCTCGAGTACTACGACTTCTACATCTTCGGCCTCGCGACCGCCCTCGTCTTCGGGCCGCTGTTCTTTGCGCCGTTCGGCAACGCGAGCATGATCGTGGGGCTCGCGACGTTCGGCGTCGCGTATGTCGCGCGCCCGCTCGGGGGCTTCATCTTCGGCTTCATCGGCGACCGCTGGGGTCGGAAGATGGTGCTCCTCGGGACGATCCTGCTCATGGGCTCGGCGAGCTTCCTCATCGGTGTGCTGCCGACGTACAGCCAGGTGGGCGCCGCGGCGCCGATCCTGCTCATCGCGCTGCGCATCATGCAGGGGCTCGGCGCCGGCGCCGAGCAGGCTGGCGCGACGACCCTCATCTCGGAGGTGGCGCCCGCGAAGCGACGCGGATACTTTGCGGCCCTCCCGTTTGTCGGCATCCAGCTGGGCACGCTGCTCGGCGCCGGGACGTTCGCCCTTCTGGGCCTCGTGGACCCGAAGATCGTGCAGGAATGGCTGTGGCGCGTCCCGTTCCTCTGCTCGTTCGTCCTCATCGTGGCCGCCGTCGTGATCCGGCTCCGGCTCAAGGAGACCCCGGTCTTCCGGGAGCTCGAGAAGCACAACGAGGTCGCGAAGAACCCCATCGGCGAGGTGGTCCGTTCGTCGTGGCGGACTGTCCTCAAGGGCATCGGCATCCGCATGGCGGAGAACGGCAACTCGTCGATCTATTCGGCGGTCGTCGTCTCCTTCCTCGGCACTGTCGCGGCGTTCAAGTCGGACAAGGCGATCGGCCCGGCGTCCCTCCTCGTGGCGGCCGGCGTCGCCGCGGTCGCGGTCGTCGCCTTCGGCGCGCTCTCGGACCGGGTGGGCCGCGTCAAGGTGTACCGCTACGGCGCCCTGTTCCAGGCGATCATCGCGTTCCCGGCCTTCTACCTCGTGACGCTCGGGCAGACATGGCTCGTGTACGTGGTCATCGCGATCGGCACGGGCATCGGCGTCCAGGCGTGCCTCGGTCCTCAGTGCTCGCTCATGCCTGAGATGTTCGGCGCAACGCGCCGGTTCACTGGCGTCGCCCTGAGCCGAGAGATCTCGGCCATGGTGGCCTCGGGCCTCGTCCCGGTGCTCATCGGGATCTTCCTTGCCGCGACGCACAACTCATGGCTGGTGCTCGCGGGGTTCTCCTGTGCCCTTGCGGTCATCACGTTCGCCACGACGTTCACCATCCGTGAGACCAAGGGCCGCGACCTGACCGCCCTCGAGGACGGCGCCTGATCCGGCTGGTCCTCTGGACGGCACATGAAGACTGGCCTCTTGGCTGTCACTCTTGGCTGTCATAGGAAGACCGGCCCCTTGGCGACACGAAGGAGGCCCCGCCGCGGCGGGGCCTCCTTCGTGTGCGTCGCACACCGCGGCCGGGGCACGCCGCGGCCGGGGCACGCGGCGAGCCGATCAGTAGGCGAGCCGATCAGTAGAAGTGCACGGGATCCACGCGGTGGGGGAGCGTCACCCCGTCGAGGTACTTGCGGAGGTTGGCGGCAAAGCGCTCGGCGATGAGCCGATTCTCCGCGGCGCTCAGGGCGGACGTGTGCGGCGAGACGAGGACGCGGGGATGGTCCCACAGCGGGGAGTCCGCCGGGAGCGGTTCGACCGCGAAGACGTCGAGGCATGCGTAGCCCACGGTCCCGGACTCGAGCGCCTCGAGCAGGGCTTCCTCGTCGACGACCGTTCCCCGGCCCACGTTGACAAGGATGGTTCCCGGCCGCATCGCGGCGAAGACTTCGCGGCCGATGAGGCCGTCTGTGTAGGCCGTGCCGGGAAGGGTGTTGACGAGGGCGTCCGCGCGCGCGGCGAGCTCGGGGAGCCGGTCCGCGGTGGCGACCTCGTCGATGCCGTCGATCGGTTCGGCGCTGCGTTTCGTGCCGCTCACGGTCATGCCGAGCGCCCGCGCGAGCCGCGCCGTCTCGAGCCCGATCTCGCCGAGGCCCGCGATGACCAGATGGGAGCCCGAGGCAAGCCGCGTCGGCGTCCGCAGCGCGGGCCAGTGCTTGGCCCGCTGGTCGGCGGCGAGTTCGGCGGTGCGCTTGAGGCCGTTGAGGATGCCCAGCATGGCGAACTCGGCCAGGGGGAGTGCGTGCACGCCGGCTGAGGTCGTCACCGTGACGCGCTCGAGCTCGGCGCTGGAGACTCCGCTCGCCTTGACCGCGGCGCCCGCGCCCGCTGCCATCGCGTGGACCCAGCGCAGCTTCGGGTTCTCCGCCACGATGCGCGCAAAACCGGCGGCCGACTCGTTGGGGAAGCCGTACAGGACGTCGGCGGAGTTGAGGAGCTTCCAGTAGCGCTCCTCGGCCTCGGGGTCCCGCGTGAAGGCCGGATCGCCAGCGTGGTCGGCGGGGAATCGCTCCGGCGGGAGGAGATCCGGCTCGTACAGGACGGTGACGGCCGGGTCGACGGCGCGGATCGCGTCGACGAACTCCGGTTCGAGGGGGACGGCAATCGCCACCGTGAGAGGCTCGCCCGCGGGCCATCCGGCGGAAGGTAATTCACGACTCATATGTCCACTCTACTGAAATCTGGCTAATATACTGAACAGATGTCGGGAGAGGAGACCCACGTGACACGAAACGACGATGCATCGCGAACCGTCGGGTTCGTCGGGCTCGGGCTCATGGGTGGGCCCATGGCGGCCAACCTCCTCGGGGCGGAATGGCGCGTCCGCGGTTGGAACCGTTCGGCTGACGCCTACAAGCCGTTCGAGTCGGCAGGCGGCGAAAGGGTCGGAGCTGTCACCGAGCTTGCGGACGTGGAGACGATCATCTTCATGCTCCCGGATCTGCCCATGATCGAGGAGGCCGCGGCGCCGCTGCTCGCGGCCTGGGCGGCGAGACCGCCCGCGGGGCGGACGCGCGTCGTCGTCATGAGCAGCGTCTCGCCGGTCGACGTCAAACGCTTCGGTGCCGCCGTGGCCAGCGCGAGCGCGGGGCGCGCCGTCGTCGTCGATGCTCCCGTGAGCGGCGGGCGCGCCGGCGCCATCGCCGGGAGCCTGGCCATCATGGTCGGCGCGGAGCCCGACGACTTCACGGCGCTCAGCCCGCTCTTCGGCGCCATGGGGGACACCGTGGTCCGCCTCGGGGGCCTGGGTGCGGGGTCGCTCGCCAAGGCGTGCAACCAGCTCATCGTGGGGACGACGGCGGCCGCGCTCGCCGAGGCCGCCATACTGGCCGAGGCAGAGGGGCTCGACGTCGGCGCGCTGTTCGGCGTGCTCGCGGGCGGGCTCGCAGGCAGCCGAGTCATGGATCAGCTGGCCCCGCGCATGATCGCCCGGGACTACACGCCCACGGGCCCCGCGAAGTTCATGCTCAAGGACCTCCGCTTCGTCGAAGCCGCCGCCACGGAGGCCGGCGCCCGGCTGCCGATCGCCGAGAGCGCGCTCGAGGTCTACGGCGATCTCGTTGCCGAACAGCTGGGCGACCTCGATCTCGCTTCCGTCCATGAGCTCGCGCGCCGCCGCGCGGGACTCGCAACCAGCCCGCTTCAGGAGGATTCCCGCCCATGACCGCACTGTTCGACCTGAGCGGCCGCACGGCCCTTGTGACCGGCTCGAGCCGGATCGGCTCGGCGCTCGCGCGCGGGCTCGCGGACGCCGGCGCCACGATCGTGATCCACGGCCGCGACGCCGCGCGCGCAGAGGCGACCCGCCTCGAGATGGCGCACGTCTACGGCGAGGAACGTGTCTTCGCCGTCGCGTTCGACGTGACCGATCCCGAGGCCGCGGCGGCGGGCGTCGCCGAGGCCGAGGCCAAGGCGGGGCCCCTCGGCATTCTCGTCAACAACGCGGGCATCCAACACCGGGTGCCGCTCTTCGACCTCGACCCGGCCGACTGGGACCGCGTGATCCGGACCGACCTCACGAGTGCCTTCCTCGTGGGCCGCGAGGCCGCGCGCGGCATGGCGGAGCGGGGCGCGGGCAAGATCATCAACATCTGCTCCGTCCAGACGGACCTCGCACGGCCCTCGATCGGCGCGTACACGGCCGCGAAGGGCGGCCTGCGCAATCTCACCCGCGCCATGGCGGCCGAGTGGGCCGGTTCGGGGCTCCAGATCAACGGGGTCGCCCCCGGCTACATCCACACCGAGATGACTCAGAACCTCGTCGACGATCCCGAGTTCAACGCATGGATCCTCGGGCGAACGCCGGCCCGGCGCTGGGGGACGGTCGACGACGTCGCCGGCCCGGTCGTGTGGCTCGCCTCGGGCGCGTCAGACTTCGTCAACGGCCAGACGATCTTCGTCGACGGCGGAATGACGGTCGTGGTCTGAGTCGCCCCACCCCCCTGGTCCGCGGCGGGTCGGCTGGCGACTCCGCGCGGGCGGGCCGCCTGCGCGGCAATCGTGGCAAGCGATTGCCAGAAGTTAGGCCCACCGAAATAGGCTGTCAAGAAAGGGCATGCCGGCGCGCGGTCCATTAGCGTGGACTTCAGGCACTGGCAAAAGCCGCGCGTCCGCGGACCCCCGCGGGCCCGGCTCGAGAAGGAGAGTACATGTCTGCACAGATCGGCGTCACCGGACTCGCGGTGATGGGCGCCAACCTCGCTCGAAACCTCGCACGCAACGGCTTCACCGTCGCGCTGCACAACCGCTCCGTCGAGAAGACCGACACGCTTCTCGCCAAGCATGGCGACGAGGGCAACTTCGTCCGGACGGAGACGCTCCAGGAACTCGTCGACTCGCTCGAGAAGCCGCGCCGCGTGCTCATCATGGTCAAGGCCGGTGCGCCCGTCGACGCGGTCGTGGACCAGCTCGTGCCGCTCCTCGAAGAGGGCGACATCGTCATCGACGCGGGCAACTCGCACTACGAGGACACGCGCCGCCGCGAGTCCGCCCTCGCCGAGAAGGGCCTCCACTTTGTGGGCGTCGGCGTCTCGGGCGGGGAGGAGGGCGCGCTCAACGGCCCGTCCATCATGCCCGGCGGCTCGAAGGAGTCCTACGCGGCCCTCGGCCCGCTGCTCGAGAAGATCTCGGCGAAGGCCAGCGACGGCTCGCCGTGCTGCGCCTGGATCGGCACCGATGGCGCCGGCCACTTCGTCAAGATGGTGCACAACGGCATCGAGTACGCGGACATGCAGGTCATCGGCGAGGCCTACGACCTCCTGCGCAGCGGCGCGGGAATCGAGCCCGCCGAGCAGGCCGAGATCTTCGCGGAGTGGAACAAGGGCGAGCTCTCCTCGTTCCTCATCGAGATCACGTCCGAGGTGCTCCGTCACGTCGACGCGAAGACCGGCAAGCCGTTCATCGACGTCGTCGTGGACTCCGCGGGGCAGAAGGGCACGGGCCGCTGGACCGTTCAGTCCGCCCTCGACCTCGGATCGCCGGTTTCGGGCATCGCCGAGTCGGTGTTCGCCCGCGGCATCTCGTCGCAGCGCGGTCAGCGCGCGATCGCGCAGGAGACCCTGGCCGGCCACGAGGTTGAGGTCGCGCTCCCCGAGAACTTCATCGAGGACGTGCGCCAGGCGCTCTACGCCTCGAAGCTCGTGAGCTATGCCCAGGGCCTCGACATGCTCTCGGGCGCCGCGAAGGAGTATGGCTGGGACCTCAAGCTCGACGAGATCGCGTCGCTGTGGCGCGCGGGCTGCATCATCCGCGCCGAACTCCTCAAGGACATCATGGAGGCGTACAAGGGCGGCGAGAAGCCCGCGAACCTCCTCTTCGCGCCCGCGTTCGTCGAGTCCGTCGGCGCGGCCGTCCCCGCGTGGCGCCGCGTCGTGGCCACTGCCGTCCAGCTCGGCATCCCGGTGCCGGTGTTCTCCTCCTCGCTCGCCTACTACGACGGCCTGCGCCGCAAGCGCCTCCCGGCCGCCGTCATCCAGGGCCAGCGCGACCTGTTCGGCGCACACACCTACCAGCGCGTCGACGTCGAGGGCACGTTCCACACGCTGTGGGGCGAGGACCGCTCCGAGATCTCGGCGGTCGACACGCACTAGTCGCCTCCCGCGGGCAGCGTCCCGCAGGCAACGACGAACGACGGCGCCGCATACCTCAGGGTGTGCGGCGCCGTCGTCTGTGGGTCAGTTCTGAGCGCCCTGGCTTGCGTCGGACGTCGCCGCCCGGCGCGCGTCCGAGCGCGGACGGCGGAGCGTGAACGTCTCGAATGCCTCGAGGCCGCCGCCCACGCCGGTGACGTTGTAGTACGTGACCTTCATGGTCGTCTCACCGCCCGGCTCGCCGGGATCGACGTCGAACGCGCCGAAGCCGTACGAATTCGCGGCGTCCCGCACGGCCGACCACGGAGCCGGCTCGTGCACGTACACCGGCGCTCGCTTGCCCGTCGTCGGGTCTGGCGCCGCGACGGAGACGATGACGCGGCACTCGGGCGGCGTGAACAGGAGCTGGTTCGAGGGCGCGGACGTTCCGCCGCCGCCGAGGATCATGTGGACCGTGCCCTTGGTCGTGTCGACGGATTGCGGGTCGGTGGCTGCCGGCTTCGGGGTGAGCGTCTGATTCGCCTCAGCGCCCCGGACCGGGTGCGAACGTTCGTAGTGGTGTTCGTGGCCGCACACCACGAGGTCCACGCCGTACTTGTCGAAGAGCGGGCCCCACTCCTGGCGGATGCCGAGGTCGGCCCCGTTGAAGTTGTTCGCGGTGCTGATCACTACCTGGTGCATGCAGACCACGACCCAGTCGACGTCCTGGCTTGCCCGCGCGGCCTTGAGCTCCCCCTCGAGCCACGCCTTCTGGGCGCCCTTCGAGTAGCCGCGGACGTACGAATTCCCGCCGTCCTGGTAGCACACGTCATCGTTGGCGAGGGAGATCACGCGGACCGCGCCCACCGTGAAGCTGTACCAGAGGCCGCGCGTCACGTCGGTCTGGCCCGAGGCCTTCGGAACCTCGAAGTACGTCTGGTAGGCGGCATAGCCGATCGGGCCGTTGCCGAGTTCGTTCTCGTGGTTCCCCGCGGACGGCATCCACGGGCGGTTGCGCGCGCTGCGCGAATTGTTCGTCCAGAAGTCCCACCACGTGCGGACACGGTCCGTCGCGATGTTGGCGTAGCAGAGGTCGCCGTTGAAGAGGTGGAACATGGGCTGGACGCGCTCCACTCCGCCCGTGGTGTCGCCGGCGGCGGGGGAGCCGAGGTTGTCGTTCACCCACGTCGAGGTGCCGGTCTGCTTCTTGCCGAGGGTCGGCGTTCCCTGGTCGCCGAAGCTCGTGAACGTCACGCGCGCGCGGCCGCGGGGGCCCGTGGTGAACGTGCCGAACTCGGGGGTCGCGCCGGCGTGGACCGCCGCGTAGAGATAGCCGGTGGCGGCGTCGAGCCCGGTGAGGGCGGCGTGGTGGGCGTAGACCGTGCGGCCCGACTTGGCGTCGACGTAGCTCCGCGTCGTCGCACCGACGGCCGCATCGAAGTTGCCGTGCGCGTCGCCGAGCAGTACTCGGGGGTCGGTGACGGGCTGGAGGGTGTGCCAGGAGACCACGACCTCGCGTGCTGCATCGGCGCCGAACTGCAGGTGGAGGCCGTCGACGGTCGGCGTGGCGGTCGGGTCAGTGACCGAGAGCGAGCCCGGCAGGCCCTTGTCGGAGGCGGCCCTTTCGGAGGCGGACTCGCCGGAGTCGGCCTGGGCGGGAGTTGCGATGGCCACGGTGCCCGCGGCGGCGGCGAGGCCGGCGCCGATGAGGAGGCGACGGCGGGTGACGGGGGAATTCTCGGGAGGCGTCGTCATGGGCCTGAGCATGCACCTCGTGCCCGGGACAGCGGGCCAACCGTGCGTGAACGCCCGATGCACGTTCGGTGCACGCCTCGGGGCTGTCCGCGGAGCAGGAT
Source organism: Sinomonas albida (assembly GCF_004919045.1). Taxonomy (GTDB): domain Bacteria; phylum Actinomycetota; class Actinomycetes; order Actinomycetales; family Micrococcaceae; genus Sinomonas; species Sinomonas albida. The sequence goes on along the minus strand of NZ_SWDW01000010.1, from coordinate 67,518 downwards.
AGGCATGCAGGCTTTTCGCAGGTAGCCGGGGAAGGGAGGTGCATGGAGACGGACGCTATGGAGACGGACGCAGCAGGAGACGCAGCAAGAACGGACGACGGCGGGCGGGCGCGGCGGCGCGGTGGCGGTGCTGCCGCTCATCTGCTGCTCGCTCTCATCGCCCTCGTGCTGATGATCGTGTCCCTCTACGCGGTCAGGACGCTGTCCCTCTTCGTGTCGCCGATGCTCTTCCTCGCTGCGGTCTTCCTCGAAGTCGTGTTCCTCGTGGTGCTGGTGTATGCCGTGCTGCGGGCCCTAGCCAGGCCCTCGGCGATGCTCCGATCGCTGGGCGCGTCCGCGTGGACTGGACTCGAATCGAACGAGTACGTCGTCGGCTTCCGCACCTCGGGCGTGCCCGTGGTGCGCTGGCTGCGGAACCGCTTCCGGCTCGACGCTCCCACGGGGCTGTGGCTCACGGCCACGGTCGTGGTTGCCGCCATTCCGCTGATCGACTTCCTGGGCCTCGCCGTCACCGTGGCCACGCACGGGTCCCTGACCCAGATGGACCAGCGCATCGCGAACCTCATGCCGCTCGTGCGCACCCCCGGCGAGACGTCGTTCTTCGCGACCGCGACAATGCTGGCCAACGTCGAGACTCTCATCCTGGTCACGGTGGCCGCAGCGGGGTTCCTCTGGTGGAGGCGCGAGCGGTTCCTCGCGGGCGCCGTCGTCGCGACCGTGATCGCGCAGGAGGCGCTGTACTTCGCGGTCAAGGCCATCGTGGGCCGGGCGCGTCCGGACGAGTCGCTCGCGCTGCTGGCCACGACCGGTCCGAGCTTCCCCAGCGGTCACGTGATGCGCGTGGTCGTTGCCTACGGGATCCTCGCCTATCTCGTGTTCAAGGCGTTCTCCTCTGCCGCGGCCAAGGCGGCCACCGTGGCCGGCTACCTCGTGGCGGTGCTGCTCGTGGCGATGAGCCGGGTCTATCTCGGCGCGCACTACGTGACGGACGTGTGGGGCAGCATGCTGCTGGGCAGCGCGATGCTGGCCGCCGTCGTGGGGACCCTGGAGATCTCGGCGCGGTACCCGATCATGAGAGGACTGCGGCGGGCCGCCAACCCGGGGCGCGTCATCGCCGTCGTCCCAGCCGTGGGGCTTGTCTTCGCCCTCGTCGCCGCACCGCTGCTGGTCCGCCCCCAAGCCCGTCCGGCCGTCGCGCACACCCAGCCGCTGGCCTCGCTCGACGCGTCCTCGCTCTCGCGCCTTCCCCTGTACAGCGAGACCCTCACAGGGGACAGGATGGAGCCGGCGAGCTTCGTTTTCGTCGGCACCGAGGACCAGCTCGTGCGAGCGTTCGAGGGCCGTGGCTGGGATCGCGCCGACCCGTCGACGTTCGCCAATACCCTTCGCGCGTTCGCTGTGGGGTTCCAGGGCGGGCAGTACGTCACCGCGCCGGTGACACCCTCGTTCATGGCCTCGCAGCCCGAGGCCATCGCGTTCCAGAAGCCAACGGCGTCCAACTCGCTGCGGCAGCGCCATCACATCCGCATCTGGCGCTCTGGCTTCACCGCTCCGGATGGGCGCCCCGTGTGGGAGGCCACCGCGAGCTTCGACGACGGAATCGAACTCGCCGGCACCGCGAAGATCCCCACGCATCACATCGACCCCAACATCGACGCGGAACGGGCCTACATCATCGGCTCCCTCGGATATCCCGAAGACCCTGTCGCGCTGACCACGCCCCAGATGGGCCACAACGGAAGCGGGGACGAGTTCTTCACCGACGGCAGGGCCGAGCTCGTCAGCCTCAGGTAGCAAACCCCGGTACAGCTCAGTGCAGCCAGTGCGGGCTCAGATGTACCAGTGCGGACTCAGATGTAGTAGTACTCCGCCGGGTCGACGGCCGGCTTCGTCTCCTTGACCGCGTCGCGGTGCCGCCACGTGGCAGGGATGCCGGTCACGATCGAGTTTGGCGGCGCGTCCTTGACCACGACGGCGTTGGCGCCCACGGCGCTTCCGGCGCCGATCGTGATGGGACCGAGGACCTTGGCTCCGGCCCCGATCGTGACGCCGTCGCCAATCGTGGGGTGCCGCTTGATCTTGGCGAGGGATCGGCCGCCGAGCGTCACGCCGTGGTAGATCATGACGTCCTCGCCGATCTCGGACGTCTCCCCAATCACCACGCCCATGCCGTGGTCGATGAAGAACCGCCGGCCGATCGTCGCGCCAGGGTGGATCTCGATGCCGGTGAGGAACCGGCCCGCCTGAGAGATGAGCCGTGCGGGAAACCGTAGCTCGGGCTTCTCCCACATCTTGTGGGTGAGGCGATGGATCCAGATGGCGTGCAGGCCCGAGTAGGCCAGGAAGTTCTCGACGTTTCCGCGGGCTGCGGGGTCGTGCGCGCGGGCCGCCTCGAGGTCTTCGAGGAGCCGCGCGTACGTGCGTTTGATCAGTGACACAGGCTTCTTTCTACCGCAGCCCGCCCACAGGGGCGACTTCTAGCCGCGGATGTCGTCGAACAGAACGGTCGAGATGTAGCGCTCGCCGAAGTCGGGGACCACGGCGACGATGAGCTTGCCTTCGTTCTCGGGGCGCTTCGCGAGCTCGAGCGCGCCCCAGACGGCCGCTCCCGAGGAGATGCCGCCGAGAATGCCCTCTTGGGTCGCGAGGGCACGGGCGGTGGCCACGGAGTCCTCGAGCGTCGCGTCGAGAACTTCATCGTAGACGGACGTGTCCAGGACCTCCGGCACGAAGTTGGCGCCAATGCCCTGGATCTTGTGCGGGCCGGGGGCGCCGCCGTTGAGGATGGCGGAGTCCTTCGGCTCGACCGCGACCACTTTGAGGCCTGGCTTGCGCTCCTTGAGCAGCTGGCCGGCGCCGGTGATGGTGCCGCCCGTACCGATGCCGCCCACGAAGATGTCGACCTTGCCCTCGGTGTCGTTCCAGATCTCCTCGCCCGTGGTCGCGCGGTGGATCGCCGGGTTGGCCGGGTTCGCGAACTGCTGCGCCCAGATCGAGTTCTCCGTGTTCGCCACGATCTCCTGGGCCTTCTCGACCGCTCCCCGCATGCCCTCCGAGCCCGGCGTCAGGACGATCTCGGCGCCGTACGCGCGCAGCAGCACGCGACGCTCCGTCGACATCGTCTCGGGCATCGTGAGGATGACCTTGTAGCCGCGGGCTGCGCCGACGAGCGCGAGCGCGATGCCGGTGTTGCCCGACGTGCCCTCGACGATCGTGCCGCCCGGCTTGAGCGCACCCGCCTTCTCTGCGGCGTCGATGATGGCGACGCCGATGCGGTCCTTGACGCTGTTGGCCGGGTTGTAGAACTCAAGCTTGACGGCGACCTCCGCGCCGAGGCCCTCGGTGAGTCGGTTGAGCCGGACAAGCGGGGTGTTGCCGACCAGCTGAGTCACGTCGTCGTAGATGCGCATGGATTTCCTTCGTGTGAAGTGGGGACCGCTCGCAGGGCGAGCGGCGTGGCAGGCCGCGCTCAGCCTAGCTACGCCGCGAAATGAGAGCTAGGAGTCGAGCCACGCCGAGTAATATTTGCGGGCCTTCGCCAGCTTCGGATTGATGATCACGTGGCAGTACCCGGCCTGAGGGTTCTTCGCGTAGTAATTCTGATGGAATTCCTCGGCCGGATAGAACTCGCTCGCGCGCGTCACCTCGGTGACGATCGGGCGGTCCCAGAGCGACTGGTTCCGCACGATGGCGTCCTCGAACAGGACCTTCTCGTCATCGTCCACGTAGAACATCGACGAGCGATATTGCGTCCCCACGTCATAACCCTGCCGATTGGGAGTGGTCGGATCGTGCAGCGCGAAGAACATGTCGAGCACGGTCTCGGCCGGAATGGTGTTTTCGTCGAATGTCACGGCAACTACCTCGGCGTGGCCCGTCATCCCGCTGCACACGCTGTAGTAGTCCGGGTTGGGGAGGTGGCCGCCGATGTAACCGGACACCACCGAGCTCACGCCCTTGGTCTTCTGGTAGACGGCGTCGAGGCACCAGAAGCAGCCGCCGCCCAGGATGAACGTCTTCATGCTGCCTACAATGTCCGGGACAAGCGGAAGATTCCCGAGAGAGGATTGCGCCTAGTGTCTGAGGGACGCCGCACGCCTGAATCCGCCAGCTCCGACGAGCCGAACGAGGCCGCAGAGCCGTCGCCCGCTGAGGGCGCGACCGACACCACGGACGACGGGGCCGCCACGGCTGGCGCTGCGTCCCTCGCCCAGGTGCTCCTCGCCGTGGAGGAGCTGTGGCCCGAGTCGCTCGCCGAGGAGTGGGACGCCGTCGGCCTCGTCACGGGCCGCCCCACCCAAGAGGTCACGAAGATCCTCTTCGCGGTCGACCCCGTGCTCGAGGTCATCGAAGAGGCCACCAACTGGGGAGCGGACCTCCTCGTGACCCACCACCCGCTGCTCCTGCGCGGTGTCCACACGGTCGCGGCCAATACGCCCAAGGGCCGCGCGGTCCATCGGCTCATCGAGTCGGGGACGGCCCTGCTCACGGTCCACACGAACGGCGACAGCGCCGTGGGCGGCGTCTCCGACGTCCTCGCGGACGCCCTCGGCCTCGACAACGTCGAGCCGCTCACCAAGGCCGCCAACGGCCTGCCCGAGGAGGGCATCGGCCGGGTCGGGGACCTCGCGGAGCTCACGAGCCTCGCGGACTTCGCGGAGACGCTGTTCGGCCTCCTGCCGGCCGTCGCCGGGGGAGTGCGTGTCTCGGGCGACCGGGACGGGCTCGTGCGCCGCGTCGCGGTGTGCGGGGGAGCGGGGGACAGCCTCTTCGAGAGCGTCCGCGCCGCCGGCGCCGACGTCTACGTCACCGCAGACCTCCGGCACCATCCGGCTTCGGAGGCGCGTGAGGCCACCCCCGACGGGCGCCCGTACCTCATCGACGTGAGCCACTTCGCGAGCGAGTGGCTGTGGCTCCCCGCGGCCGCGCAGGCCCTCGACAACGTGCTCCGGGACCAGGGCCATGCCGTGGACGTGCGGGTCTCGACCGTGAACACCGACCCCTGGGACTTCATCCTGACGCCGACCGAGGGATAGAGTCGCAGCCACGAACGCACGCCGACGACGTCCAGGAGGAACCATGCCGAAGGCCCCCGCCGCTGAACAGCTCAAGTTGCTGGGCCTTCAGGCCCTCGACGCGAAGCTGCACTCCCTCGACGTGCGGCGAAGGGCCCTCGAATCGGATCCGCGGCTGGGCCCGGCGGCTACGGCGGTTGCGGAGGCGGCCCACGCGGCGCACGAGGCGAACCACGCGGTTCAGTCCGCGGAGGCCGAGCTCAGCAAGGTCGAGCAGAACGTCGAGCAGATCACGGCCCGCATCCAGAAGGACGAGGCCCGGCTCTACGCGGGTGGCCTGTCGAAGGACCTGCAGGCGCTCCAGCAGGACATCGCAGGGCTCACCGCGCGGAAGTCGGACCTCGAGGACACCGAGCTCGAGATCCTCGAGCGGCTCGAGGCGTTGCGCTCCCAGCAGTCCGCCGCCGCCGAGGCAAAGGCCTCGGCCCTTTCCCACGAGGCCGGGCTCCGGGCCGAAATCGACGCGGAGCTGGCGGCCGTCGCCGAGGAACGCACCGCGGTGTCGCGCGAGCGAGCCGACTATGTGGCGGGCGTCGACGTCAGCCTCGTCGGGGTGTACGAGAAGACTCTCGCGCGCCGCGGCGTGGGGGCGGCGCGGCTGTTCCACGGGACGTCTGAGGGCTCGGGCATGGCCCTGAGCCCGGGGGACCTCGCGACCATCCGCGCGGCCTCCGAGGATGAGATCGTGTTCTGCCCAGACTCGGGCTGCATCCTGGTGCGCTCGCCCGAATGGAGCTGACGCACGCGAGCGCCGGGTCTTAGCCCTCCAGGATGAGCGTGAGGGAGTGGGGCCTGCGCGCCGTGCCCTCGGCCAGCTCTGCAGTCCAGCGCTCGTTTGCCGCCGCGAGCAGCGCGGCGGGCGTGCCGGGCGCCTTGCCCCGCCGTGTGAGCAGGTGCCGCACGAATTCGCCGCGGTGGTGCTTTGCGAAGTGGCTCACGACCGTCCGCTTCCCGTTCCGTTCGGTCAGGACGTCCACGGTCACCGTGCGTTCCGGGGGCGGGGCGTACGCCGCGGCGTACGTGCTCGAGCGGCAGTCCACCACGAGGCCCTCGGCCGAGCGTTCTGCGAGGGCGTCCCGCAGGAGCGGCTTCCAGAACGACGCGAGCCGGCCGAGGCCGGGCAGCGCCGTGGACATCGACAGCCGGTACGCCGGTACGGCGTCCGCGAAGCCGACCGCACCCCACAGCGCCGAGACCACTACGATCCAGGCGTCCGCCTTGCGGCGCTGCGCGGGCGTAAGGGACGCGTAGCCGAGCGCCTCGTAGAGGACCCCCGAGTAGACCCGGTGCGCCGGGGCCGCCGGTTCCGTGTGGAGCCGCCGGTTCCGGTCGACGTCGTCCGTCAGCGAGGCGCCGACGCCGAGAGCCTCGAGCGCATCGTGCCGCCCGCTCACCTCCGCGAGGCGCTCCATGACGAGCCGTCGGTGTGCCTCGAGCCCGGGGAAGCTCAGAGTGGCGAGGTCGACGGCGGCGCCCCCGCCCGCGGGGGTCTTGCCCTCGGAGGGCGGCAGCAGGATGAGCACCACGGAATCCTATCGGCCCGGGCGCCCTCCGCTTCGCCGGTACACTGAGAGGCGGATGGGACAACCAGACGGCCGCGCGCCACGCAAGTGGCTCGAGGAACGTCCGGGCTCCGCAGAGCAGGGTGGTGGGTAACGCCCACTCGGGGCAACCCGCAGGACAGTGCCACAGAAAGCAGACCGCCGCCGTGACCGCGCCGTGAGGCAGGGCGCGGCGGTAAGGGTGAAACGGTGGTGTAAGAGACCACCAGCTCCCCGGGTGACCGGGGAGGCTCGGTAAACCCCACTCGGAGCAAGGCCAGACAGGGCGCGATCGAGGGCTGCTCGCCCGAGCGCCCGGGTAGGCCGCTGGAGGGCGTCGGCAACGGCGTCCCGAGATGGATGGCCGTCGCTCCCGCGCCGGCAACGGCGGGGGAGAACAGAACCCGGCGTATCGGTTGTCCCATCCCCCTTGGGCGCCCTGTGGGGAGCCGTGGTCGCGGCTGCTGCGAAATGAGAGTCTGTGAGTGACTTCACAGCCCTCGCCGGCCGTCGGCCCCGCCCCGCCCGTAGAATTGATGGTGAACGTGGATGTTCTGGAGCCGGCTCTGCGATCGCAGTGCCGGCTCTTTTGTGTCCCGCGCCGGCACCAGGCGCGGGGCCAGCGCACGACGGCGTGCGCGACACTGCAGAGAAAGGCACCTGTGTGAGCATGACGGATACCGCCCTCGCTACGTGGATCGGCCGCGAGGCCGCGGCGGAAGAGATGATTCCGCTGATCGGGCGCCTCTACCGCGAAAACAACGTCGTGACCTCGGTCCACGGCCGCAGCCTCATCAACCAGTCCGTGGTCGGCCTCCTCAAGGCCCACCGCTGGGCGCGGCAGATCGACAGCGAGGAGCTCGCCCTCGAGGAGACGCTCCCGATCCTGCGGACCCTCGTCTCGCTTCAGCTCGGCGCCGCCAGCGTCGACATCGCCCGCCTCAACGAGAAGTTCCGGGGCGAAGGCGCGGGGCGCACTCTCGACGAGTTCCTCCGCGCGGAGCTCGCGGACCTCGTGGGACAGCATGGCGCCGATCCTCGCCCCAGCACCGACGTGGTGCTCTACGGCTTCGGCCGCATCGGACGGCTCGTGGCCCGCATCCTCATCGAGCACGCCGGCGGCGGCCACGGCTTGCGCCTGCGCGCGATCGTGGTGCGCAAGGGCTCCGACAAGGACCTCGTGAAGCGCGCAAGCCTCCTGCGCCGCGACTCCGTTCACGGCCCGTTCGAGGGGACCATCACCGTGGACGAGGCGAACAACACGATCCTCGCCAACGGCACGCTCATCCACGTCATCTACTCGGACAACCCGGCGACCGTCGACTACACGCGGTACGGCATCAAGGACGCGATCGTCGTCGACAACACCGGCCGGTGGCGCGACGAGGCCGGGCTGTCCCAGCACCTCGAGAGCACCGGCGTCTCGCGCGTCCTGCTCACGGCGCCCGGCAAGGGCGGACTGCCGAACATCGTCCACGGCATCAACCACGGCGACATCACGGCTCAGGACCGCATCGTCACGGCCGCCTCGTGCACGACGAACGCGATCACTCCCGTCCTCAAGGCGATCAACGACAAGTACGGCGTGGTGCACGGGCACGTCGAGACCGTCCACTCGTTCACGAACGACCAGAACCTGACCGACAATTTCCACAAGGGCGATCGGCGCGGCCGGTCCGCAGCGCTCAACATGGTGCTGACCGAGACTGGTGCGGCGAAGGCCGTCGCGAAGGCTCTCCCGGAGCTCGCGGGCAAGCTCACGGGCAACGCGATCCGCGTCCCCACGCCGGACGTCTCGATGGCGATCCTCAACCTCAGCCTCGAGCGCGAGGCCCCGAAGGACGAGGTCAACGCGTACCTGCGCGACCTCTCACTCCACTCGGACCTGCGGAAGCAGATCGACTACATTGCCTCGCCGGAGGTCGTCTCCACGGACTTCGTCGGCTCGCGGCGCGCGGGAATCGTCGATGGGCTCGCGACGATCAGCACGGGGCGGAACCTCGTCCTCTACGTCTGGTACGACAACGAATTCGGCTACAGCTGCCAGGTGGTCCGCGTGCTCGAGGAGATGGCGGGCGTCAACGCGCCGTCATTCCCGGCCAAGTCGGAGGCCGTTGGCGGCGCCGATGTCCTTTTGGCAACAACTCGGTGATGTCACTGGATTAGCCTCCTGACGCGGAGCAAGATGCAGGATATGGAAGCAACTGAGCACGAGAGCACCCTCGAACACGCACTCGACGTGGCCACGGCGAACGCCAAACAGGCGCGGCTCCTCCTGGACCATGCGAGGGCCAAGCTCGCGGTCGGCGAGGTGACACCCGAGCGGGTCGCGCAGCTCGAAGAACTGCTCCGCATCGCCGAGGAGGACCTCCTCCGGGTGACGAAGGAACAGTAGCGGACGAACGACGGCGAAGGGCGCCGCACCTGGGGTGCGGCGCCCTTCGCCGTGCTCGAGGAAGTCTGTGGCGCTGAGTCGGTGGCTCTGAGGAGAACCCGTCAGTGGCCGAAGGGGTCCGGGTCGACCCCCGGCGTCCACGTGAGGCCCGGGACGCCCCAGCCGTGCTGCTTGGCCGCCTTCTTGGCCTTGCGCGCGTAGCGGTCGGGGAGTTTGTCGACGTAGAGCTTGCCGTCGAGGTGGTCGTACTCGTGCTGCATGACGCGGGCGAACCAGCCCGTTGCCACGAAGTCGAGAGGCGCGCCGTCGCCATCGAAGCCCTGAACGCGTGCCCACTCGGCCCGCTTGAGGGGATAGCTCTCACCCGGGAAGGAGAGGCAGCCCTCCTCGTCCTCCTCGGGATCCGGGGCGGTGCCCGGGACCTTCGAGAGCGTGAGGCGCGGGTTCACCAGGACGCCCCGGGGGGCCACGCCGTCGTCGTTCTCGTATTTGTACACGAAGATCCTCAAGCCCACGCCGATCTGGGGAGCCGCGAGCCCGACGCCGTTGGCGGCGTCGTTCGTCTCGTGCATGTCGGCGATGAGCTCACGCAGCGCGTCGTCGAACTCTGCGACCTCGACGGCCCGGCGGTGCAGCACGGGCTCGCCCCAGATGGTCACGGGATGGACGGTCATGTGCTCCCTCATGCTCGTGCGGAATCAGTGGGTTTCCCAACGCGAGAGGCCGCACGGCGAACCGTGCGGCCTCTTGCGCGGGATGGTCCCGACTTCGGGGTGAGTAACGGGGTTTGAACCCGCGACCTTCTGGACCACAACCAGACGCTCTGCCAACTGAGCTATACCCACCATGGCGCCGCCAGAACACGAGGATTTCCCTCCGCCTGCGCCGGCAACGACAACTAGTCTACCCGCTGTTCACGAGTGCTTTTGCCAATTCTGCGGGGTTGCCGGGACTTTTTCGAGCCCTGCGGCGCAGGTCACACGTCCGTGGTCGACTCTGCGGGCGTTCCGTCGGCGCGAGCCGCGATCCCGCCCGAAATCCGGGCCGAGATCTCCTGGGCCGTGGCCGAATCCGGCCCCGGGGCGGGGACGAACACGGCCTCGCGGTAGTAGCGCAGCTCGTCGATCGAGTCGCGGATGTCGCCGAGCGCGCGGTGGCCACCGGTCTTCGCCGGAGCCTGGAAGTAGGCGCGCGGGTACCAGCGCCTCGCGAGCTCCTTGATCGTCGAGACGTCGATGATGCGGTAGTGGAGGTGCGCGACGACCTCAGGCATGTCCCGCGCGAGGAACATCCGGTCAGTGCCCACGGAGTTTCCTCCGAGCTGGGCCCTGTTCGGCTCGGGAACCCACTGGCGGATATACGCCATGACCTCGGCCTGAGCCGCCTCGAGGGTCATGCCCTTCGGCAGTTCGTCGAGGAGCTTCGACGACGTGTGCATCTGGCGCACAAAGTCGTTCATGCCCGTGAGGGCTTCCTCGGAGGGACGAATGACGACGTCGACCCCGTCGCCCAGGACGGTGAGCTCCGAATCGGTCACGAGGACGGCGACCTCGATGAGGGCGTCGCGGCCGATATCGAGGCCCGTCATTTCGCAGTCGATCCAGACGATGCGTTCAGCATGGTTTGACACCCTGCCAATGTACCCGAGGCCCTCGTCGCGGCCCGTTTGGTGCCGGGCCCCGATGCTAGACTGGGCCTCTCCCGCACTGATCGAAGGGGTGATTCGTGTCCACTCAGCGCCTTGGGCTACCCGGGAGGATTCTCGAGTGGCTGAAGTCGCTGTGGACGGCGCTTCCGCCCATCGGTATCAATCTGCCGCCGCACTGGGCCATCGCCCAGGGATTCGCTGGCTCGCTTCTCATGGTGTTCGGGTCTTTCGGCGTCGGCCGGCTCGCCGACGCCTCGCCGCTCATGCGCAATCCGGTGTTCATCTCGCTGCGCACCGAGACGTGGGGCGTGACAAGCTGCATCCTCGCGCTCGTGTTCGGCGCCATGCTCATGACCCGCTCATGGCTGCGTCTCGGCCAGAGGCTGCGCTATTGGGGGCCCGGGACCATCCGTCCGGTCGCCCTCGCCGTGGCGCTGTGGGGGTTGCCCCTCATGTTCTGCGTGCCGATCTACTCGCGCGACGTCTACGCGTACGCGGGCCAGGGGCGACTCATGGCGGCCGGGCTGAACCCATACACGACGGGCATCTCAACGCTCAACAACTGGCTCGAGCTCGGCACCGATCCGTCCTGGGCCGGGACCCGGACGCCGTATGGTCCGTACTTCCTGTGGCTTGAGCGCCTCGTCGTGCTGATCACGGGCGGCCAGCCGGATCCTTCGGTGCTGCTCTTCCGCGTGCTCGCGCTGGTCGGCGTCGCGCTCTGCGCGTATTACGGCTTCAAGCTCGCGCGGCTGCACGGCGTGGACGGTGCGCGGGCCGTCTGGCTTTCCGTCGCGAACCCGCTGTTCCTCATCAGCTGCATCGCGAGCGCCCACAACGAGGCGCTCATGATCGGGCTCGCCGTCGCCGGTGTCTATTACGCGGCGAACGGCAATTGGCTCGCGGGGATCGTGCTCACCACGGCGTCCATCGGTGTCAAGCCGATCACCGCCGTCGTCCTCCCCTTCATCGGGCTCCTCTGGGCGGGCCCCGGAGCCACGTGGCTGCGCCGGATCCTGTGCTGGGCCGCGACCGGCCTCATCAGCCTTGCGCTCTTCGCCGTGAGCGCGCTCGTGTACGGACTCGGCTTCGGGTGGGTCAATGCGATCGTCGACCCGACGCCTGGCTTCATCGCCTATACGCCGTCAGGGTTCCTGAGCAACATCGTGGCGTCCATCACGAGCCTCGTGGGGCTCGACGGTGGCCGGATCGCCGAGGGCTTCCGGACGGTCGTGAAGTGGATCGGCGTGGGCCTCGCCGCCTGGTTCATCCTGCGAGGCGACGGCCGCAAGGTGGTCCGCCGCCTCGGCCTCGCGTTCATGTTCATCGTGGTGCTCGGGCCGATCATCCAGCCGTGGTATGTCCTGTGGTTCATCCCGTTCCTCGCGGTGACCGGGATCCGCGACAACTGGGAGATCCGCCTGTGGTACCTCACGGTCGTGTTCTTCGTGGTGTTCGGGGCGCAGGACCAGCTCTACGTGTTCACGTTCGTCGACGTGCCGATCGCGCCTGAGCTGCTCGCGGGCGTCACCTCGCTCGCGTTCCTCGCCTACCTCGTGCTCATCGACCCGAAGACGCGGAGGCTCGTGTTCGAACGGCCCGCGCGCCGTCAGGACTTGGCGTCGCGCAGCTCCTGATCGACGGCCGGCGCGCCCTTGCGGCCCAGCCGGACGAGGCGGATGGCCGCCCACACGAACAGGACGACGAGCAGGACGTTACGCACCGAGAGCACGAACGCCATGATCGGGTTGTTGTGGCTCAGTGCGTCGTAGAAGAGCGGGTAGATCACGAAGGTCGCGACCGCGACCGCGAGGAGGAGTCGGGCCGGCACGCGCCACGCGAGGCGGTCCTGTGCGAGTCCGAGCGCCACGACGGGGCCGAGCCACACCATGAACTGCGGCGAGCCCACCTTGTTGAAGACGATGAACGCGCTCACCATCGTGAGGGCGCCAGCGAGGAGGAGCTCGGCGCGGTCCTCGTGGCCGCGCTTCTTGCCTTGGTGGAGCGCCCAGAAGATCACGAGGGCCACGGCAAGGGCGATCAGCACGAACAGAGGCTGCATGAGCGCCGACGCGATGGTGCTGCCCGGGCCGTCCACCTGCATCGAGTTGATCTCGGTGTTCATGTACATGCGGGCGCCGCCAATCCCCAGCACGGACATCCAGAGCCAGGGGGTGGTGAAAGTGGCCTCGAGCTGCATGCCGCGCGAGCCCTGCGTCGTCAGGAAGTCGAGCAGATGGGGGAGCACCCCCAGGGCCGCGGCGATCGCCGTGACGGCCGCCGTGACCACGGCGCCGCCCGCGATCACCTTCCAGCGGTCGCGGACGACGGCGAAGAGCGGCACCAATGCGGCGGCAGGCCACACCTTCATCCACGTCGCGAACGCGAGGATGGCGGCGGAGGCGAACGGGCTCGCGACGCCGAGGCTCAGGCCCATGAGGACGATCGGCGCCGTGACGCCGTCGACCCTGGCGAAGCCGAGAACGCCCATGATTGCGATGAAGAGGAGCCACCACCACGCCGCCCGCACGCCGTCAGGCTTTCTTCCCCAGCCGCTCAGGATGCCGAGCGCCACGCCGTTGAGGATCGACGTCAGAAGGACCCACAGGATGAGGAACGGCCCTGGGCCCGCGAGCCCGGAGATCCAGATCGGGAGGAGCCCGGCGATCGGATAGACCCAGGGGGACGGCTGGAGGTCCTGCGGGAACCCCGCAGCGGACCAGTCACGGTAGATGTTCGTGTCGCTGAACGCTTGGCCTTGGAAGACGAAGACGGACATGAAAACGAGGTAGCCGAGGTGAACCACGAGGAAGCCCGTGAGCAGGCCGCGCGGCGTCAGGAGCCACCGCGTCACCTCGCTCCGCCTGTCCTGGCTCTTGCGGTCCGCGGGGCGGGGGGTCTCGATGGAAATGACGGTCTCCTCGGCGTATCACGGGCCGCGAAGGGCGTGCGCAGCCGCCCGCCAGTCTATCAGCGGGCTCCCGCGGGAGACCTCGCCGCCGAGGCGCTCAGACCCTGCTGATAGCATCGATAAGACGTCACGCCGAGGGTTCAGCGCGCCGCTGCCGCCCGGCGCACTCATTGACATTGACAGTAGGGACTCTGATGCCTCAGCCCCCGGCTGGCAGCAGCCTGAGCGCCTTCAGCGACGCGCGGAAGATCGCGGATCTTCCCGGCGGTGGCCGCGTTGCCGTGTGGCAAGGGGCCATTGCGTCGCTCTGCATGGCAGTAGGCGGCTTGGGCGTGGGCTGGATGGCGAGCGGCTCATCGCTTATCCGCGTCCCCTTCTTCATCGTGCTCCGAGACAACCCGATCATCGTCGTCGTCTGCACAGTGCTCGTGGTCTTCGGCGGCCTCCTGCTCGTGCGGGCATGGCTCCGCCTCGGACAGCGCGTGGGGGAGTGGAACGCCGTCTCGCCCGGGGTGCTGTGCCGGATCGCGGCCCTGTGGTGTGCTCCGCTTCTCGTCACGTTCCCGCTCTTCAGCCGCGACGTGTACGCCTATATCGGGCAGGGACGCCTGATGATGGCTGACCTCGATCCGTACGTTAACGGCATCTCGGCGCTGAACAACTACCACAACCTCGGCCCCGACTCGCTGTGGACCGAGGCGCCGACGCCGTACGGACCGCTCTTCCTCTGGATCGAGCAGGGTGTCGTGTGGCTCAGCGGGGGAAACCTCGAAGTTGCCTTCCTCCTGTTCCGCATCGCGGCCGTGGCCGGGGTCGCGCTCTGCGCGGTGGCCGTGATCGGTCTCGCCCGGCACTACGGACTCGATCCGTCCAGGACGCTGTGGCTCACGGTCGTCAATCCGCTCTTCGTCATCAACTTCATTGCGAGCATCCACAACGATTCGCTCATGCTGGGCCTCCTGCTCGTCGGGCTGCTGGCGGCCGTCCGCGGGAAGCCGATTTCCGCCGTCGTCCTGGCGACGCTCTCGATCGGGATCAAGCCGATCACGCTCATCGCGCTCCCGTTCATCGGGCTCATCTGGGCTGGCCAGCGCGCCGGATGGGGCCGGAAGATCGCGTCCTGGGCGGCAACCGCCGCGATCTCGGGCGGTCTCCTGACGCTCGCCGGGGCCGCCACGGGCTTCTGGTTCGGCTGGCTTCCCGCGATGACGACGTCGGGGACGGTCTGGATCTGGTTTGCGCCGTTCGGCCTCCTCGCGGCCACCGCGGGCGCAGTGATCCAGCTCTTCAACGGACCCGCCGACGTCGTGGCAGAGGTCGTCAAGGCGATCGGACGCGTTGTAGGGATCGCCCTCGCGGCGTGGTTCGTGGTCAAGGGGAGCAGCGAGAAGATCATGCTCCGCATGGCGCTCGCGTTCACCGCTGTCGTGGTGACTGCGGCGATGATCCAGCCGTGGTACGTGACCTGGCTCATGGCGTTCTTCGCCCTGGTCGGCGTGAGCGAGGGGCGCTATCTGCGGTTCTACTACGTCGCGACCCTGTTCTTCACCGTGATCGCGCTGACCGATCAGCTCGACGTCTTCGAGTGGATCCCGATCGTCGTGGTGAGGGCGGTTGCCATCGTGCTGAGCGTCGCGTTCGTCGCGTACATGATGCTGTGGGACTGGAAGACACGGGTGCTCTTTGCTCCCGGCCTGAGGATCGGTCGTCCCCGGACTGCGCGTTAGACTTGCTGGGTTAGCCAGCGCGCTGCGCCCGCCCCAGTAGCTCAGCGGATAGAGCAGGGGCCTTCTAATCCTCTGGTCGGGGGTTCGACTCCCTCCTGGGGCGCTTTGTGCGACGAGTCGGGCCATCCATCGCGGGTGAGTTTGGACGTCGGGGACGCCCCCGGTCTTCGGACCGGGGGCGTCTTTGCTTTGTTCGTGGTCGCTCAGGGCCAAGGCGTCCCTTCGTGTGCATCGTCTCTGGATCCTTTGGCGCGTAGCTCGACCACATTGGCTCGTCCCTCGATCCCTTGACTCGTCACTCGCCCCCTTTGGCTCGTCCCTCCGCCCCCTTTGGCGCGTCACTCGACGAGGACCGCTCGCGCCCTCCGTTTCCCCTCCCCACAACCCGGCTCGGCGTGTCTTCCACATGCCGCATTGAGGCGGTGGTCCCTCCTGCCAGCGGCAGCTGACGCTGGAAATGCCCAGGGCGCAGCCCGTCAGGGGATACCGAAAGCAGAGGGAGGCAGTGATGAGCGAGATCGTCACGGTGCGGGGATTCGTCGCGACGGACCCGAGGACGAATACGACGAATGGCGGGGACATCGTCTCGAGCTTCCGGCTCGCGGCGACCGACAGGCGCTTCGACCGGGAGTCGAGCACCTGGGTGGACGGCCACACCAACTGGTTCACGGTCGTGGGGTTCCGGCAGCTGGCCAGCAACATGTGCGGGAGTCTCAAGAAGGGGCAGCGGGTCATCGTCGTGGGCCGCCTGCGCCTCAAGCAATGGGAAAAGGACGGCCGGATCTATCACTCGGCTGAGGTCGAGGCCGAGTCCGTGGGGCACGACCTCCATTGGGGCTCCGCAAAATTCTCGCGCACGCAGCAGGACGCCCAGCGGGCGGAGCCGTCGGCCCAACGGGTGGCCGTGGACGGAGTTGGCGTGGTGGACCTCCAGACCGGTGAGGTACCGATGGAGGGCTATGACGGCGAGAAGATCGGCGGCGACCCGTCGAGTCCGGGAAGCGAGGAGGCGGACGACGGCGAGGACGGGCGCCCTGGGGACGCTGACGGGATGGGACCAAAGCTGGGTGACGAGTCCGAGTCCGGACCTTCCGCTGACCGCCAGCTGATGTCCGCGTGACGGATCGTCGGCCCATGAGCTCTGGAGGCCCCATGCGACTTCTTCGGCGCCTGTTTCGCACGCCTTCCGGTGTCCAGTTGACTGTCCCGGGCCCGAGGGCCGCTGGCCGGACTGCTGCGGTGCTCGCCGCAGCTCTCGGGTTGCTGGCTCTTGCGCCCCCGGCGCACGCGGCGCCGCCCGCTCCCTACGATTACGCTCACCCCGGCGGGGCGATCCCATCGGGGGAGAACGGCGTGGCCAGCGGGCTCACCTACAACGACTCGGGCCCGCAAGGCTCGGTGTTCAACGCCTCGCTAGGCAGCATGTGGATCAAGGATCCAGCTTCTGGAAGCCCGCTCCGAACGTTCTGCTCGCTGTACGGGACCGCCTTCGGCTCGGCCGGGCCGTGGACCGAGGAATCGCTCACGTCCCAAGGCGCGGCCCGCGTCGCCTGGGTCATCTCGACGTTCGGCGGGAAGAGCCCCGCCGGAGACGCAGCGGTGCAGGACATGATCCACGTCTTCTTCACGAACACCCAAGACCGAGTCCTCAAGATCCTCAACGCCACGCCATCCGGTTCGGCGACGCTCGCCGAGGCCCAGCGGATGTGGGAGGCCTCGGCCCCCTACACGGGTTCGTACCGGACGTCTCCGGCCATCCAATCGGGACCCTCGGGGACCGGAGCGGTGGTCGATACGCACGTAGTCGGGGCATCGGGCAATATTTCGATCCCCGTCAAGCTCACGCTCAGCGGCAACGCGGTCTTCGATTCCACGGGGACAGACACGTACACCGGGACCTCCGGTGACGCGCCCACGTTCCACGTGGTCAACGGTGGCGGCAGCATCTCCGTCTCGCAGACCAGCAGCCCCATTGGCTCCTCACTGCGGCAGTTCTCGAGCCCCGGGAACCAGACCCAGCTAGCGGCAGCGGCTCCAACGGCCGTGTCCGGCTCGGCGAAGAGCGTCGACATCTGGGGCACATTCCAGCCGAAGGCGGGATCGAGCGCGCCCAAGTATGTCAACGTCGGAGGCCTGCTCACGGACGTGCTTCACGTGACGACGGCAGGCCGTGGGGCCGATTGGATCCCGGGTGTGGGCGCGCGCTTCGACGTCGAGTGGTTCTACTACCCGAGCGCGCAGGAGCCCGGGCACTCGGCGCCAGAGGGAGGGGCCTCACTGGGCACGGCCTCTGCTGTCGCTGACGCGCCGGGTGACCTCATTATCCGGGGCCCGAGGGTGGATCAGGCCGGGTTCTACTATCCGATCGCGCGGTTTGCCGTGGCGAACCAGCCTGTTGATCGTCGGCACCACTTCGTTGCGGACTGGTCTGCGGGATTCAACGACCCCGGCGAGCAGTCCGTCGTGAAGTACACGCCGCGGGTGGTGACGAAGACGGGCGAGATCAGCAACGGCACCATCGCCGATGCATTCACGGTCTCCGGGAGCTATCCGGGCCAGCGCCTCAGTGTCGTGTCCGAACTCATCCTGACCAGCGAATGTGCCGCGGGGGAGGGCGCAGACTCGCCTCCGGCAGACGCACAGATTGCCGGGAGGGTCACGACCCAGGTCGCGGGCGACGGAACCGTGACCACCGCGCCGCTGGCCGTGCCGTGGGCGAAGGTCGTCGATCTCTGGGCCGCAGGAAAGGGAGCTTGCCTGAGCTGGCACGAGAGCATCGAGGCCACTGAGACTACTGATGCCTGGCAGGGCAAGTACCTCGTTCCGGCGGAGACGACCGTCCTTGAAAAGCCGACCATCACGACGGAAGCCTCTGGCAACGGAACCGTGCCGGTCGAATCGCGGGACAAGGGCAAGGTCACCGGCACCATTCCGTCCGGTCCGGGTGTGAAGACCGTGACCAAGGTGGAGCAGTACAAGTTCGGTGATTCGACTGATGGCTCCGCGCGAGCGGTCTGTGCCGACCCGTCCTATGCCTCGGATTGGCTGGACGTACTGCCGGGCGCGAGTTCGGTGACCTACCCGACCCACACGATCGAACGCCCCGGGACGTACGGCTATGTCGAGACGCTGAAGGTCATCGTCGACGGGAAGGAGGCGATCCTTCACACCGGCGCCTGCGGAGAGCAGGGGGAAACCGTCATCGCGTTCTCCCCGAGCCCACCCGCGGCACCGCCCTCCTCTGGACATCCGGCGGCCGCGCCATCACCGGGCAAACCCGCGGCACCGGCCGACGTTAGCGGGCCCCTCGTGAACGCCGGCAACGTCGGATCGCCGGCAGGGTCCGCTGATGCCGGGCTCGGTGGCCCCATGGTGCCCCTCGGCGTCGCGGGCGCGGCGTCCGTGCTCGTAGCCGCGTACCTGGGCGTGTCCGCTGCGCTTCGCCGCCGGGCGGAGAGCCGCGAGTCGGTTCGGTAGACGTGCGAAGAGCAAGCCTGAAGCGCGTGCGGCGGCATCGGTTCACCACCGGTGCCGCCGTGTGCCTCGGGGTCTTCGGGGCCGCTCTCATAGCCCTCGCCTTCATGGTTCCCGGTCTCCCGTCTGGGCCAACCCCGAGCAGTCCCGGCGCCGTTCGCGCCGAACCGAATCACGGCGCTGCCGACCCGGAATCGTCCGCGTCGACGATCCGGGTTCCCGACGTAGGGCTTCGTGCCTCTGTCGTGGACACCACGGATCGCGACGGCTATCTCGTCCTCCCGGACCCGCCACACGTTGCCCGGTACGTTCGGACCGCCCCGCTTGGCGCCGAGCGCGGCTCAACGGTCGTGGCGGGACATGTCAACTTCGCGAATGGATCCCTGGCGCCCATGGCGGGGCTGGCCCGCGTTGCCATCGGCTCGCCGGTCTTCGTCACGGATACGCTCGGCGTGGAGTACCGCTATCGGGTCGTTCGACTCCAGAACTCGCCCAAGACTGCCCTCTCGCCGGCCACCTTCGACGCAGACGGCCCCGCACAGCTCATTCTGATGACGTGTGATCAGAACAGCCCACTCAGCGCGATCGGCGGCATCGTCCAATACACAGACAACACGGTCGCCACCGCGGTCCCGTGGCCGTAAGAGACCCCGCGACGTCGCTCCCGGCGGTGCCGGTTCCCCGTGGTGTCGCTTCGGGTTCTGGGCGCTCTCGCGAGGCCCGGGATCTCGGGCAAGGCAGTCCCGGGGTCCCGACCCCGCCAGTCGCGGGGATCTCGGCCTAGGCCGGACTCCCGGTGCTGTCGCGCAGCACCACGCCGCCCCCCACTGGAACGCGGTGGGCGTCGATCAGGGCGGCTTCTGCGGCCGTCCGCCCAATGTCCTCGAGCGGAAGGCGCACTGTGGTGAGGCCTGGGAAGAAGTCCTCGAGCGTGGGGATGTCGTCGAAGCCCGCGACCGTATAGCTGGTGGGTGCTTCGAGCCCCTGTTGCCTCAGCGCCGCGACCACTCCCATGGCCATGCGGTCGTTGACGGCGAAGATGCACAGCCGCGAACCCTCGGAGGCCGCGGCCCGGACGCCCGCCTCGAGGGAGAGGCCGGCCTTGAAGCCGCCGTCCCGGTTGAACGCGGCGCGCGTCACCTCCGCGGGCGCGAGCCCGGCATTCCTCAAGCCCCGCTGGAACCCTGCGAGGCGCAGGTCCGACGTCATGAGGCCCTCGGGCCCCGCGATGACGGCGAACCGCTGGTGCCCGAGACGCGCGAGGGACTGCGCGAGGTCGACGGCGAGGGTCTCGTTCGGAATGTCGATGACGAGGTGGGAGGACGGCGCGTCGACCCGGGCAAAGCCCACTGCGTCGCCCGACCGGTCGCTCGATCCGTCGGCCGTGCGGGTGGAGCGGTCGTCAGGGGACCTCCCCGCGTCGGCGCGGGAGTCGATGAGATCGTGGCCCACGAGGACAAGTCGCCCGCCGTTCGCGAGGTATCGCTCGGACTCGCGCAGGAGCGCCGCGTTGTCCGCATCGTCCTCGGGACGCGACGAGCGGCTGCCGGCGAGGACGATGGCGTCGGTGCGCCGGGAGGTGAAGGCCTCGACGGCGAGTCGCTCTTCGGCCGGTGTCCCCTCGGTGCAGATCAGGAGGAGCGTCTTCCCGAGTTCGCGGGCGGCAGACTGCACGCCTCGCGCGATCGACGAGAAATAGGGGTCTGCGATGTCGTGCACAATGAGCCCGAGGAGCCCCGAGCTCGATCTGGCCAGAGCCTGGGCCTGGGCGTTGGCGATGTATCCGAGGGCGGCCGCGGCCGCACGGACACGCTCCGCGATGTCTGCGCCCGGGATCCTGGAGGACCCGTTCAGGACCCTCGACGCGGTGGCCGGGGACACTCCCGCCGCCCGTGCCACCTCGCTCAACGTCACGGCTGCCATGGGGTCTCCTCCCTTTTCTCTGGCCAGATTATGGCACTTGAAGGCCTCCGGAGGGAATGCGCTTGCCAATGCATCGTGCCGTGCCGCACACTGAAGCGACGGAATGCGCTTTCCACCATGCAAAGCGCCACCACTCGCTCCGGTCATCGGAGACTACGCAAGGAGGCGGCAGTGGCCACCGATACCAGAACCCTCAGAATCGCGATGAACGGCATCACCGGGCGGATGGGATATCGCCAGCATCTGCTGCGCTCGATTCTGCCGCTCCGGGATGCCGGTGGGCTCCTCCTTGATGACGGGACCCGCGTGCAGGTCGAGCCGATCCTGGTGGGTCGCAACGAGGCCAAGCTGCGCGAGCTGGCAGAGCTGCACAAGATCGCAGAGTGGTCCACCGACCTTGATTCGCTCATCGCGGACCCGAGCGTGGACATCGTGTTCGATGCCTCCATGACGAGCCTGCGGGCCGAGACACTGCGTAAGGCCATGCGGGCAGGCAAGCACATCTTCACGGAGAAGCCGACGGCGGAGTCGCTCGAGGAGGCAATCGAGCTTGCGCGGATAGGACGGGAGACGGGGGTGACTGCGGGCGTCGTGCACGACAAGCTCTACCTTCCCGGGCTCGTCAAGCTGCGTCGCCTGGTCGACGAGGGCTTCTTCGGGCGCATCCTCTCGATCCGCGGCGAGTTCGGCTACTGGGTCTTCGAGGGCGAGATCCAGCCGGCCCAGCGTCCGTCGTGGAACTACCGCAAGGAGGACGGCGGCGGGATGACCACAGACATGTTCTGCCACTGGAACTACGTCCTCGAGGGCATCATCGGCAAGGTCAAGAGCGTCAACGCACTCACGGCCACCCACATCCCGTCCCGCTGGGACGAGGCGGGCCGCGAGTACGAGGCCACCGCGGACGACGCCGCGTATGGGATCTTCGAGCTCGAGACGCCGGACGGCGACCCCGTGGTCGGCCAGATCAACTCCTCGTGGGCCGTGCGCGTCTACCGCGACGAGCTCGTCGAGTTCCAGGTCGACGGCACGCACGGCTCGGCCGTCGCCGGCCTGACGAAGTGCGTGGCGCAGCACCGCGCGCACACGCCCATGCCGGTCTGGAACCCGGACCTTCCGGTGACGGAGTCCTTCCGCGACCAGTGGCAGGACGTCCCGGCGAATCGCGAGCTCGACAACGGCTTCAAGCTCCAGTGGGAGGAATTCCTCCGCGACGTCCTGGCCGGACGAGAACACCGCTATGGGCTCCTCTCTGCCGCTCGCGGCGTCCAGCTCGCCGAACTCGGCCTCCGGTCCAGCGCCGAACGCCGCACCGTCGAGATCCCGGAGATCGTCCTGTGACCCAGACAGTCTCCTCGGCTCTCAGCGTCGCACTCCCGACAGCCGACGGCGGCACCCGCCGGCACGAGCTGTCAGCCCCGCGCGAGTGGGCACGCCCGTCGGCCCCCTTCGCCACTCGGAAGGCGTACGCCGCCGCACACGTCATTCCCCCAGTCGGAGCCGACAACACCCCCGGAACGCCTGCATCCCTCGACTGGGAGCGCACGCTGGCATTCCGGCACGAGCTGTGGTCGTACGGCCTCGGCATCGCCGACGCGATGGACACCGCCCAGCGAGGCATGGGGCTGGACTGGGCCGCGACCCGCGAGCTCATCCGCCGGGTCGGGGCCGAGGCGAGAGCCGTCGCGGCGACCGGGCAAGGCGCCACGGCAGGTCTCTCGGTGCGGGATCTCGTCGCGTGCGGAGCCGGAACCGACCAGCTCGACCTCGCCACGGTGCCGGAGGGGCCCGAGGGCGTGCGGCGCGCATTCCACGCGTACCGTGAGCAGCTCGCCACGGTCGAGGATGCCGGCCCGAAGGCCATCCTCATGGCGTCCCGCGCTCTGGCGAAGGCGGCTTCGGGCCCCGACGACTACCTGCGCGTGTACTCTGCCTTGCTCGACGAGGCCCGGGAGCCCGTCATCCTGCACTGGCTCGGCACGATGTTCGATCCCGCCCTCAGGGGCTACTGGGGGAGCGAGGACGTCGCCACGGCAACGAACACGTTCCTCGAGCTCATCGCGGCGCACGCCGACAAGATCGACGGCGTGAAGGTCTCTCTCCTCGACGCCGAGCACGAGACGGCCCTGCGCGCTGCGCTTCCCGCAGGGGTACGGCTCTACACGGGCGACGACTTCAACTATCCGGAGCTCATCGCGGGCGACGGCGAGCGCCACTCCGATGCTCTCCTGGGCATCTTTGCGGCGATCTACCCGGCGGCGTCCGCGGCGCTGCAGGCGTTCGACGCCGGGCGTCCCACCGAGGGGCGCAGTGCGCTCGACGCGACGCGCGAGCTGGGCCGGCACATCTTCAGCGCCCCGACGTTCTACTACAAGACCGGCATCGCCTTCCTGGCCTGGCTCAACGGGCACCAGCCGGGCTTCCAGATGGTGGGAGGTCTGCAGTCGGGGCGGTCGGTGACCCACCTGGCGCGTACCTTCGAGCTCGCCGACCAGGCGGGCCTCCTGCGCGACCCCGTCCTCGCGGCGTCGCGCATGGCGGCGTTCCTGAGCGTGAACGGGGTGGCCCAGTGACCGACTTCTCGCGGCTGTCGCTCAACACCGCCACGACCAAGCGCTGGACCCTCCGTGAGGCCGTGGACGGCTGCGTCCGCGCGGGAATCCCCGCGATCGGGCCGTGGCGGGACCGCGTGCACGAGGCTGGCCTCGACGAGGCGGCGCGCCTCATCCGGGCGGCGGGCCTTGAGGTCTCGTCGCTGTGCCGCGGCGGCTTCCTGACGGCCGCCGATGCCGAGGGGCAGGCCGTCGCCCTCGCAGACAACCGCGAGGCGGTCCTCGAAGCCGAGACCCTCGGCACACGGGATCTGTACCTCGTGGTGGGCGGGCTTCCGGCCGGCAAGCGGGACGTTGTCGCGGCGCGTGCGCGCATCTCGGACCGTCTTGCCGAACTCGCGCCGTTCGCCCGCGAGCACGGCGTCCGGCTGCTCCTCGAACCCCTGCACCCGATGTATGCGGCGGACCGTGCCCTCGTCTCGACGCTCGGCCAGGCCCTCGATCTCGCAGCGCCGTTCGATCCGCAGGACGTGGCCGTCGCCGTCGACACGTTCCACGTGTGGTGGGATCCAGCACTCAGCGAGCAGATCGCGAGGGCAGGGCGCGAGGGGCGCCTCGCGTCCTACCAGGTGTGCGACTTCAACCTGCCGATCGCTGCCGATGCCTTGCTCTCCCGCGGGATGATGGGCGACGGCGTCATCGACTTCACCGCCATCACGTCCTGGGTCCGCGACGCGGGCTACACAGGTCCGATCGAGGTCGAGATCTTCAACCAGGAGATCTGGGACGCCGACGGAGACAAGACTTTGGCCATGCTCAAGGAGCGGTTCGCGGAGCTCGTGCTTCCCTACGCGTAACCCCGAGGCCTTCCGGGCGGCCGCACGGTGCACGAGATGTGAGTTCGACAGGGCGAGCCGATAGATTAGAGACCATGGCGGAATTCATCTACACCATGACCAAGGCCCGGAAGGCCGTGGGCGACAAGGTGATCCTCGACGACGTGAGCATGTCGTTCTTCCCCGGTGCCAAGATCGGCGTCGTGGGCCCGAACGGCGCGGGAAAGTCGACGATTCTCAAAATCATGGCGGGGCTCGACACCCCGTCCAACGGTGAGGCCCGGCTCTCACCGGGATACAGCGTCGGCATTCTGCTCCAGGAACCGCCGCTCAACGAGGAGAAGACCGTCCTCGGCAACGTCCAGGAGGGCGTGGCGGAGATTCACGCCAAGATCGAGCGCTTCAACGCGATCTCGGAGGAGATGGCGAGCCCCGACGCGGACTACGACTCCCTCCTCGAGGAGATGGGCAAGCTCCAGGAGGCCATCGACGCTGCCGATGCGTGGGACCTCGACTCCCAGCTCGAGCAGGCCATGGACGCGCTCCGCTGCCCGCCGCCTGACGCGGACGTCCGCGTCCTCTCGGGCGGTGAGCGCCGGCGCGTGGCCCTCTGCAAGCTGCTCCTGCAGAAGCCGGACCTCCTGCTCCTTGACGAGCCGACGAACCACCTCGACGCCGAGAGCGTCCAGTGGCTCGAGCAGCACCTCGCGAAGTACCACGGCGCCGTCCTCGCGGTGACCCACGACCGCTACTTCCTCGACCACGTCGCGGAGTGGATCTGTGAGGTCGACCGCGGCCGGCTCTACCCGTACGAGGGCAACTACTCGACGTACCTCGAGAAGAAGCGAGCCCGCCTCGAAGTCCAGGGCAAGAAGGACGTGAAGCTCGCCAAGCGCCTCGCCGAGGAACTCGAGTGGGTGCGCTCGAACGCGAAGGGACGCCAGACCAAGTCGAAGGCCCGTCTCGCGAAGTACGAGGAGATGGCGGCGGAGGCCGAGCGGACGCGCAAGCTCGACTTCGAGGAGATCCAGATCCCGCCGGGGCCGCGCCTCGGCCAGCTCGTGATCGAAGCCTCGAACCTCCGCAAGGGGTTCGGCGACCGGGTCCTCATCGACGGACTGTCGTTCTCCCTGCCCCGCAACGGCATCGTCGGCGTGATCGGCCCGAACGGCGTCGGCAAGACGACGCTGTTCAAGACGATCGTCGGCATGGAGGCGCTCGACGGCGGCGACCTCAAGGTCGGCGACTCGGTCAAGATCTCCTACGTCGACCAGAGCCGCGGCGGCATCGACCCGAACAAGACGCTGTGGGAGGTCGTCTCCGACGGCCTCGATCACATTCAGGTCGGCCAGGTCGAGATGCCCTCCCGCGCCTATGTCTCCGCGTTCGGCTTCAAGGGCCCGGACCAGCAGAAGAAGGCCGGCGTCCTCTCGGGCGGCGAGCGCAACCGCCTCAACCTTGCGCTCACGCTCAAGCAGGGCGGCAACCTCCTGCTCCTCGACGAGCCCACCAACGACCTCGACGTCGAGACGCTCGCGAGCCTCGAGAACGCGCTGCTCGAGTTCCCGGGCTGCGCCGTCGTGGTCTCCCACGACCGCTGGTTCCTCGACCGCGTCGCGACCCACATCCTCGCCTACGAGGGCACGGACGAGGACGAGTCGAAGTGGTACTGGTTCGAGGGCAACTTCGAGGCGTACGAGCAGAACAAGATCGAGCGCCTCGGTCCCGACGCTGCGGCTCCCCACCGGGTCACCCACCGGAAGCTCACGCGCGACTAACCAGGGACGCCTGAGCGCGGCGCGCGCCCAGGCGACGCGCGCCCAGGCGACGAACGACGACGGCGGAGGCCGGCTCCCAGCGCGGGGGCCGGCCTCCGCCGTCGTCGGTTGACTGCGGGCCTAGGGGAGGACCGGGAGCCGCACCATGCCCTCCTGGCCGACAGTGGCGACGTGGACCCCGTCGCGCGTGAAGATCCGCCCGACGCCGAGTCCGCGGGCGCCGTGGGCGCTCGGAGACTCCTGGACGTAGAGGAGCCATTCGTCGACGCGCACCGGTCGGTGCCACCACATCGCGTGGTCGAGGCTCGCGACGTTCATGTCCGGGGTGATCCAGCTGATCCCATGCCGACGCAGGATGGGCTCGAGCAGCGTGTAGTCGCTCGCATAGGCGAGGGCCGCGCGGTGGAGCCGCTCGTCGTCGGGCATGGGGCCGAACGTCTTCATCCACACGGCGTTGCGGGCCACCTGCTCGCCGCTCGCGGAAACGTAGAGCGCGGAGTCGACATGCCGCACGTCGAACGGCCGATCGAACGCCCAGTATTGGGCGATCGGGTGGTCGATGCTGCCGAGCAGGTCGGCGGTGCTCGGGAGCGTCTCAGGGGCGGGAACGTCCTGGGGCATGTCCGTTTGGTGGTCAATCCCCACCGCGTCGGTCTGGAACGAGGCAATCATCGAGAGGATCGGCTGCCCGTCCTGATAGGCATGGACCTGGCGGGCCGAGAACGAGCGTCCGTCGCGGAGCCGCTCGACGCCGAACGTGATCGACTTGTCGGCGTCGCCGGCGCGGAGGAAGTAGCCGTGCATCGAGTGGACCGCGCGGTCCGCGGGAACGGTCCGCGCCGCGGCGATGAGCGATTGGGCGAGGACCTGGCCGCCGAAGACGCGGTGCCGCGGCTGGCGCTCGCTGGGCCCGACGAACACGTCCTTGTCTGTCCGGGCTCCGCCCAGATTGTCGAGGTCCAGGAGGGTGAGCAGGGTGTCCGTGGGGCCGGTCTGGCGGGCGGGCGACGTCATGGCACGACACTAAACTCGCCGGTAGCCCGGCAACAAGCTGCGCAGTTCGCCGCGGTTCGGCGCGTGCGCGAAAATGGGAACATGCCAGCCCCCTACCAGTTCCCGCTTCACTTGCGCTTCGGCGACGTGGATTCGTACGGGCACGTGAACAACGTGCGCTTCCTCCAATTCCTCGAGGATGCCCGCGTGCACTGGCTCCGGGAGCCCGCTCCGGGCGGCGGGGACGGGCCTCGGACCGAACCGGGGCCCACGATGTTCGACTACGTGACGGAGGCGAACTTCACGCTCGTGGGACGGCACGAGATCGAGTACCTCGCGCCGCTCATGTACCGCCCCGCACCCATCGCCGTGAACCTGTGGGTGACGCGGGTGGGCGGATCGAGCTTCGACCTCGGCTACTCGGTCGCCGAGATCGACGGGAGCTCGTTGTACGCGTACGCTGCGACGTCCATGGTGCTCGTCAGCCGGTCGACGGGCCGCCCCGTCCGGCTGCCGCACGCGCTGCGGGCCGCGTTCGGCGAGTACGCCGGCCCGACCGTCCCGTTCCGGCGGCGCCCGCCGCTCCCGTCCGAGGCCGAGGCAGCGGCGTCGGTAGAAGGCGGCGCGGCGTGAGCGCGGCGGACGTTCAGACGGCCCTCGACCTCGGCGACCGCGAGGCCGTCGCAGACCTGCGGACGTTTATCGCCCGCGCCCGCGCCGTCGACGCGGGCGGGGCCGTGCGCCTGCAGGCCGTCGGTTCGGTGCTCGCCGCGTATGTCTGCGTCCTGTGGCCGCGGATGCTGGGCGAGGCCACGCCGACCGTTCTCGGGATGCGCGCGATCCCGCTCGCCCACCCGGCCGGCGTCGACGCGACCGTTCCGATGGCCGCCGTCGCCGACCGGCTGGCCCGCATGGGCGACGAGGGGACGCTCCTGGACGTCCCGCCGTCGTCCGTCCATGTCTCCTGGGCGGCGATCCGCCCGCCTCGCGGCCCGTGGACGCCGTCGGGCGCCGTGCCGAGCGAGGCGCTCGCCGCCGCCGCGGCGAGCGGCATGGCGGAGGTCGCGGCGACCGTGCCGCCGCAGCCCGGTCAGGCAGTGGTCGACGGCGCGCGGGCGGCGGTGTGGGGCAGGGACGTCGAGGGAGCCGATCGCCTGCCCGCCGGCGCGGCCTTTGCGGCCGAGGCGCTCGGCTTCCTCGCCCCCGGTGTGCCGATGCAGCGCTTCGAATGTGGCGCGTGGGTCCGGCTCAGCTCCCCGCGGGGGCATGTGCTGTGCCGCATTCCAGCGTCGAGGGCCGCGGGGCTCGGCACGTCGTAGGCACTCGCCGCGGCGCGCGTACCGGCCCGCTGCGTGAGCCGCTTCAGTCGTCGAACGTGTTGACGAGGGAGTGCGCGGCGCGTTCGAGGTAATCCCAGAGCGTCGCCTCATGGAGGGGCGAGAGGTGCAGCGCGTCGACCCCCGCGCGCATGTGGTGGAGCCAGCGGTCGCGCGCCTCTGGGTTGACCTTGAACGGCACGTGCCGCATGCGCAGCCGAGGGTGGCCCCGTTCCTCGCTGTACGTCGACGGTCCGCCCCAGTACTGCTCGAGGAACATCGTGAGCCGGCGTCGGGCCGGTCCGAGGTCCTCCTCGGGGTACAGGGGGCGCAGCACCGGGTCCTCGGCGACCCCTTCGTAGAAGACGTCGACGAGCTTGACGAACGCCTCGTGCCCACCGATTTCGGCGTAGAACGTGTTCGCGTAGTCCTCATGGGCGAACGGATCGTTGACCTTGAGCAAGTTGCGCCGCGGGAGCGGCTGGTTCCCCGCCGCCTGGCCCTCGTTCTGCGTCATGGGTCCGCCGTCCTTCCTCGGTGCTGCGCTGTTCTGACTGTTCAACCCGTTCCGACTGTTCAAACTGTCGCGGCGGGGCGATCATGCCCGCCGCGACAGGCGGCTACTCGCTGGCCCGCTGGCCCTGGGCGTCGGGGTTCGGGCCGGTCTGTTCCTGCCGAGGAACCGGACCGGTGGCGGGGGAGGGCGGGGTCGGCTCCGCGGCGGCGGGCGGGACGTACGATCCCTGCGAGCGATTGCCCACGCGCAGGATTTCGCCGTTGCGCAGGTACCAGATGGCTCCGTCCTCCCCGCGGACACGGGTGATGCGCAGCCCGACGCTCTCGACCGTGCCGACGACCTCGCCGGCGCCGAGCTCGATCACGTCGCCGATGCCGAACTGGTCCTCGAGCGTGAGGAAGATCCCGGACAGGAAGTCGCGGATGAGCTGCTGGGCGCCGAACGCGATCGCGACACCGAGGATTCCGACGCTGGTCAGGAGCGGCGCGATGTCCACGCCGAAGGCCTTGAGCACGTAGATGATCACAATCGTCGAGATCACGACGATCACGATCGAATTCAGGAGCGAGCCGATGGTCTGGGCGCGCTGCGCGCGGCGCTCGGAGTCGAGGGCGCGGAGTGCCGGCGCGGCCCAGCGGAAGATGCGGCGCCGGCTCAGCTGGCTGCCCGTCTGGACTCGCTTGACGACCTGGCGGATGAGGTACGACGCGAGGAGCCAGACCACGAGGCCGACGCCGATGACGATCGCTACTTGCAGCAGCGTCGAGTTGAAGGTGTTGACCGCCGAGCTGAGTTCCGCGGCGGTCAGCGGGGTGGGCGTGGACGTGGGCGACGCCGAGGGCGTGGGCGTGGGCGTGGGCGACGGCGTCGGAGACGCTGGCGAGGTCGCCGCGGCGACGTGGGTGGTCAGGGATGGCTGCAGGGAAAACAGCACGGCTGCTTGCCTCCTTGGCTGGGGGTGGGGGCAGGTCTGGGTGCCCTTCCACCCTAGCGAGGATCGGGCCTTAAGGCGTGGCGGGCTCGGGGCGCACGGGGAAGTTCACCGAGCGCGCAATGAAGCACAGATGGTGTGCCTCGTCGTGCAGCCTGTCCGCGAGCTCGCGCTGTCCCTCATCAGCAAGCCCGATGCGCGGCCTCAGGACCACCTCGGTGAACTCCCCGCTCCCGTCCCGATTGAGCCGCATGGTGCCCTCAGCGTGGTCTGTGTAATTCGTCACAATCACGCCGTGGTTCACGGCCACGTGGAGGTAGGAGAGCATGTGGCACTGCGAGAGCGCGGTCAGGAGCAGCTGTTCGGGGTTGTACCGGTCCTTGTCGCCGCGGAACGTCGGATCGGCAGACCCTGGAAGCACCGGCAGCCCGGGCAGGGCGACGTCGTGGTCGCGGCCGTAGTCGCGGTATCCCGACGTGCCCGTGCCCCGGTTCCCGGTCCACGTGACGGTGACGCTGTAGTGGTGCTGGTCGATCGCCATGCGCCAACGCTACCGATCTGCGGCCTGCGCGCGCAGCGCTCGCGCCACGCCATCCCGATTCTCGAGCATCATGCGGCGCAGGGCGCCCTGGTCGTCGCCGAGCGAGGCGATGAAGGCGTCGGTCCGCTCGAGCGTCGCCGCGGTCGTCTGCCGGGCGGGGTAGAGGCCGACGACGATCTGCTTGGCGAGCGCGTGGGTCCGCTTCGCCACGATCCCGGGGACCGCCTCGAAGTACTTCTCGGCGTACGGCGAGATGAGCTCCGCGTCGTGGACCCGGATGAACCCGTTGACCGCCGCCTGCTGGACCGCGTTCGAGAGCTCGCCGGTCTCGACGATCTGGCGCCAGGCTTCTGCCTTGGCCTCCGGTGTAGGCAGCGCCGCGGTCGCGAGGGCCGCGGCGCACTGGCCCGTCGACGTGTTGTCGTGGGCGAGTTCCTCCTGCACCCGGTCCCGGCCGATTCGGCCGCCCGCGGCCAGTGAGGCCACGAGCTCCCAGCGGAGGTCCTGGTCGACGGCGAGTCCAGGAAGCGCGACGCCACCGGTGAGGAGTCCGGCGACGGCGTCGAGGTGCTCCTCGGCGGACGCGAGCGCGGAGAACGCCTTGACGAACTGGAGCTGCGAGTCGGAGCCCGGCTGGGCGTCTGCCGCAAGCTGCCAGAGTCGGCCCGCGGCGGCACGCTTGGCCTCGGGCTGGGCGGCGGCGTCGACGTAGAAGTCGAGCGTCGTCGCGAGCTGTCGCAGGAGCGTCTGCACGACCGAGGAGTCCGTCTCCGAGCCGATGTTTGCGAGGACGAGCTCGGCGTACGAACGGGCGGGCGTCTCGCCGTCGCGCGCGCCGTCCCACGCCGAGCCCCAGACGAGGGCCCGGGGGAGGCTTTCGGCGATATCGCGGAGCCTGCCGGTCGCCGTCGCGAGGGACGTCGGATCGAGGCGCACCTTCGCGTAGGCGAGGTCGTCGTCGTTGAGCAGGATGAGGGCGGGCCGGGTCGTTCCGACGAGGCCGGGAACCTCGGTGACCGCTCCTTCGACGTCGAGCTCCTCGCGCCGCGTGCGAACGAGCCTGCCGTCCGCGCTCGGCTCGTAGAAGCCGATGGCGAGCCGGTGCGGGCGCAGCGTCGGCTGGGCGGCGGAGGCGGTCTGCCGGATCGCGAACGAGGCGATGGCGCCGTCGTCGTTCGTCTCGATCTCGGGGGCGAGCGTGTTGACGCCCGCCGTCTCGAGCCACAGCCGGCCCCAGGACGAAAGGTCGCGGCCGCTCGCGGCCTCGAGCTCTGCGAGGAGATCCGAGAGGACGGTGTTGGACCACGCGTGCTTCCCGAAGTAGGCGCGCACGCCGGACATGAACTGGTCTTGGCCGACCCATGCGACGAGCTGCTTGAGCACCGACGCGCCCTTCGCGTACGTGATGCCGTCGAAGTTCACCTCGACATCCGCGAGGTCGTTGATGTCGGCGAAGATCGGATGCGTCGTGGGGAGCTGGTCCTGGCGGTAGGCCCAGGACTTCTCCACGGAGGCGAACGTGGTCCACGCGTGGCCGAAATCGGGGGTGTCCGCCGCGGCGAGGTGGGACATGAACTCGGCGAAGGACTCGTTGAGCCACAGGTCGTCCCACCAGCGCATGGTCACGTAGTCGCCGAACCACATGTGCGCGAGCTCGTGCAGCACCGTGATGGCGCGGCGCTCGACCGTTGCCTGGGTCGGCTTGGAGCGGAAGACGTAGCTTTCGAGGATGGTCACCGCGCCGGCGTTCTCCATCGCGCCCGCGTTGAACTCGGGGACGAAGAGCTGGTCGTACTTCGCGAACGGGTACTCGCACCCGAACTGCTCCTCGAAGAAGGCGAAGCCGCGCTTCGTGGTGTCGAAGATGTTCTCCGCGTCGAGGTACTGCATGAGCGACTTGCGCGCGAAGAGGCCCAGCGGGATCGTCCTGCCCGCGGAGTTCACGACCTCGTCGTGGACGGCCTGGTATGGGCCCGCGATGAGGGCGGTCACGTAGCTCGGGATGCGTGGGGTCGGCTCGAACTGCCAGACGGAGCGGGCCGCACCGTCCTCGGAGGCGGCGGCCTGTGTGGGCTCCGGGGTCGGGGAGTTGGAGACGATCGCCCAGTGGGACGGCGCCGTCACCGTGAAGCGGAAGGAGGCCTTGAGATCGGGCTGCTCGAAGACCGCGTACATGCGGCGCGAGTCCGGGACCTCGAACTGCGTGTAGAGGTACACCTCGCCGTCGACCGGATCCACGAAGCGGTGGAGGCCCTCGCCCGTGTTCATGTACCGCGCGTCGGCGTCGACCACGAGCACGTTGTGGGCGGCGAGGCCCGGGAGCTGGATGCGGACGCCGTCCGCGACGTCCGAGGAATCGAGGGCCGCGCCGTTGAGCGTCACGGACCGAACCGAGTCGGTGATGGCGTCGATGAACGTGTGGGAACCGGGCACCGCGTCGAACTCGACGGTCGTGCGGGACCCGAAGACCCGCTCGCCCCTCGTGAGGTCGAGCTCGACGTCGTAGCTCTCGACCCGGAGCACGGACTTCGCCCGCTCGACGGCCTCGGACCGGGTCAGGTTCGTCCCTGGCATGCGCGCCTCCTGCACACTAGCGATCGCGGCGCTGTGGCGCGCCGCACATATTTGAAATTATTGTTTCAGTTCCCCGCCGCGTGCAAGTGTCGTCCCCGGTGTGACGCGCCCCCGAACGCCTGCGCTAGCGTGGACCCATGCGCGAGACGGAGGGGCGTTGGGACCGCAAGGCGGTCCGCTTCGCGATCGGCTACCCGATCCTCCTCGCGGCAGGCTTCTTCATCGCGGCACTGACGTTCCGTGGCCAGGTGCCAGAGCCAGTCGCGTGGCTCTGGGACGCCGACGGCGGGAAGGCGTTCGTACCGTTCTTCGTGTACCTCGGCGCGGGGGCCGGGACGGTCGTGGTCGTGGGCGTCCTCCTGTGCTTCCAGGCTGGGCTCCAGGGGCGGCCGCCGATCTCGCGCAAGATCTTCATGGCCGGCGGCGTGGGCATGTCGATGTTCCTCGTGACCGTGCTCGGGGCGGGCCTCATGGGCCAGGTCGGGGCCAAGGACGCGCGCCTGACTCATCCGGATTCCATCGTCCTCGCCTCCGGCAGCGGCGCGACCGTGGCCCTCGCGGTGGTGATGTTCATGATCTTCAAGCCGGACGAGCAGTGGAGCCCGCGGGACGAGGAGGCGCTGCGCGACATCCTCGAGCCGGAGCGGGCGCGCAACACCTTTGTCTTCTGGGCACACGCACGCCCCTCGGTGTTCGTCATGCTCGCGGTCCTCGGCATCGACCTGCCTCTCCTCGCCCTGCTCCTCTCCCCGTGGCTCGCGCTCGCGCTCGCGTTCGTCTCCCTCGCGGCCGCCTCGATGCTCATGCTCCGGGTCAGCGTCGGCCCGGACGAGGTCCGCCTCGCGTTCGCGGGCCTCATCCGCGTCGCGCGGATCCGGCCCGCGAACGTCCTCCGCGCCGGGTACGGCGCCGTCGTCGCCCGCTCGTTCGGTGGATGGGGCTACCGGCGCCGAGGAAAGCTCGTCTCGGCTCTCGTGGCGAGCGGCGAGGCCGTCGATGTGCTGTGCCGCGACGGGACCCGCTTCGTCTTCTCAGCGAAGGATCCGGCGCTCGCCGAGCGCGTAGCAGACGTGCTGCGCGGCGCCGCGGCCCAGTAGGCTGGGACCGGCCCTTCACTGACTCCGAGGAGATCCCCGCCGTGTCCAAGCCCCGTGTCCACATCGCCACCGATCACGCCGGGATGGAGCTCAGCGCCCATCTCGTGAACCACCTCGGTGCGCAGGGCTATGAGGTCATCGACCACGGCCCCGCTGACTACGATCCGCTCGACGACTACCCCGCGTTCTGCCTCCGCGCCGCACAGGCGGTCGTCGCAGACCAGGAGGCCGGCGTCGAGGCGCTCGGCATCGTGCTCGGCGGCTCGGGCAACGGCGAGCAGATCGCTGCCAACAAGGTCAGGGGAGTGCGGGCCGCGCTTGCGTGGAACCTCGACACGGCGCGCCTCGCGCGCGAGCACAACGATGCGAACGTCGTGGCCGTCGGCGGGCGCCAGCACAGCGTCGAGGAGGCGACGACGCTCATCGAGGCCTTCCTCGCGGAGCCGTTCAGCCACGACCCGCGGCACGTGCGGCGCATCGGCAAGATCGCCACCTACGAGGCCACCGGCGAGATCCTCGACTAGCACCAGAGGGCCGTCGATCCGCCGCCTCGCACGGCAGGTCGGCGAGGATCCGGCGCGACCTCCCGCCCGCCGTCGTGCGCCGTGTCGCGCGACACGGTCACGGCGTGTCGCCCGGCGAAATTTGACACCCTGTCGGCGAATTCGCTTTAGTTGAGTGCGCCCACGGGGGCGTAGCTCAATGGTAGAGCGCCAGTCTTCCAAACTGGATACGCGGGTTCGATTCCCGTCGCCCCCTCTGTGACGCCCTCGATGGTGCGAATGTGCGCGCCCGGATGGACGCCTGTATTGTGGTCTCTGCACCAGAGACGGGGTGTAGCTCAGCTTGGCTAGAGCGCCTGCTTTGGGAGCAGGAAGTCGCAGGTTCAAATCCTGTCATCCCGACAGTTCCGCCGTCGGCAAGCCAGCCAGGGCGGCAACCCTCAACCAACCATTCAGGAGTGCCACGCTGTGAAGAGCGCCGCCGAGAACCTTAGCCCCACCCGCGTCAAGCTCAACGTCGAGGTCCCGTTCGACGAACTCAAGCCGAACATCGACGCGGCGTACCAGCAGGTCGCCGAGCAGATCCAGGTGCCGGGCTTCCGCAAGGGCAAGGTTCCCGTCCGCATCATCGACCAGCGCGTGGGCCGTGGCTACGTCCTCGAGACGGCGATCAACGACGGCCTCAACGACTGGTACCAGCAGGCCGTCGCCGAGACGGGGATCCGCCCGCTTTCGCGCCCCGAGGTCGAGATCACCGAGGTTCCCGACCCGAGCGCCACTGATGGCGAGCTCAAGTTCCAGGTCGAGGTCGACGTGCGTCCCGAGGTCGAGCTCCCCGACTACTCCGGCATCAAGGTCGACGTCGAGGCCGCCCAGGCTTCGGACGACGACGTCACGAAGTCGCTCGACGAGCTCCGCGGCCGCTTCGGCACGCTCAAGCCGGTGGATCGTCCCGCTCAGGCCGATGACTTCCTGACGATCGACCTCACCGCAAAGGTCGGCGAGGAAGAGGTCGACTCGGCAGCGGGCCTTTCCTACCAGGTCGGCTCGGGCACCATG
Organism: Sinomonas albida; assembly: GCF_004919045.1. Lineage (GTDB taxonomy): Bacteria > Actinomycetota > Actinomycetes > Actinomycetales > Micrococcaceae > Sinomonas > Sinomonas albida. Next base: position 32,127 of record NZ_SWDW01000010.1, on the reverse strand, counting down.
CTCGACGGCCTCGACGAGGCCGTGACGGGTCTCAGCGCCGACGAGGAGACGATCTTCGCGACGAAGCTTGCCGGTGGCGAGCACGCGGGCGAGGAGGCCCAGGTGACGGTCAAGGTCACGGCGGTCAAGGAGCGCGAGCTCCCTGAGGCCGACGACGACTTCGCCCAGCTCGCGTCCGAGTTCGACACGATCGCCGAGCTCCGCGATGACCTCGCGAAGCAGGCCGCGGAGTCCAAGGTCACCCAGCAGGGTGTCGAGGCCCGGGACAAGGTCCTCGACAAGCTCGTCGAGCTCATCGAGGTGCCGGTTCCCGAGTCGGTCATCGCCGACCAGGTCGAGGCGCACTTCAACCCCGAGGCCAGCGGCCACTCCGCTGCCGAGGACCACGACACGGAAGAGCACCGTGCGGAGGTCCTCGCGAACACCGAGCGCGCCTTCAAGAACGAGGTCATCCTCGACGCGATCGCGGACAAGGAGGAGATCGGTGTCTCGCAGAGCGAGCTCATCGAGTACCTCATCGCGACCGCGTCGCAGTACGGCATGGACCCGAACCAGTTCGCCCAGATCATGGACCAGTCCGGCCAGGTCCCGATGATGGTCGGCGAGGTCCGCCGTCGCAAGGCGCTCGCAGTGGTTCTCGGGCAGGCCGAGGTGACCGACTCCCAGGGCAACGCCGTGGACCTGACCGAGTTCGTCCGCCCGTCCGGCGAAGAGGAGCTCGTCGAAGAGGGCGCCGACGAGGCCGCCGCCGACGTCATCCCGAGCGACGACCCCGCCGCCGCCAAGTTCTGACGCACCTTCCAGAAGGGCCGTCCCCCGCGCCGCACGGCGCAGGGGGCGGCCCTTCTGGCATCCCCTGCCCGGTGCTGGCCGCGGTGGCATGCGCCTAAAGCGAACAGCGGCGACGCGCGGAACAAACGTCCGCCCAAACGGGCTAGTGTCCCTGTAGCAGCAACCAGACTCTGCAGCAGATCGAGAGGTATCGCACCATGCCACAGCAGGAGAGCACGCCGAGCATGGCCGGGCCCGCGGAGGGCAACGGCCAGGACTTCATCTACCAGCGGCTCCTCAAGGAGCGCATCATCTGGCTCGGCTCGGAGGTCAGGGACGACAATGCGAACACGATCTGCTCGCAGCTCCTCCTCCTCTCAGCCGAGGATCCCGAGAAGGACATCTATCTCTACATCAATTCGCCCGGTGGTTCGGTGACGGCAGGCATGGCCATCTACGACACGATGCAGTTCATCCCGAACGACGTTGTGACCGTTGCGACAGGCCTCGCCGCCTCGATGGGACAGTTCCTGCTCTCCTCGGGCACGAAGGGCAAGCGCTACGCGACCCCGCACGCGCGAATCCTCATGCACCAGCCCTCGGGCGGGATCGGGGGCACCGCGTCGGACATCAAGATCCAGGCGGAGCTCATCCTGCACATGAAGCAGGTCATGGCTCAGCTCACGGCCGACCAGACGGGCCAGGACATCGAGACCATCCTCAGGGACAACGACCGCGACAAGTGGTTCACGGCCACGGAGGCGCTCGAGTACGGGTTCTTCGACAAGATCGCTGAGCGCGCCGGGCACGTCACCGGCGGCGGCGGGACGGACAAGTAAGAGACGCCAGGTCGAACAAGGAGCACGAAATGAATCACAACATGGGCGTCAACCCGGCGGGCCTGCCCACGAGCCGTTATATCCTGCCGCAGTTCGAAGAGCGCACGCCGTACGGCTTCAAGCGCCAGGACCCGTACACGAAGCTGTTCGAGGACCGCATCATCTTCATGGGTGTCCAGGTGGACGACGCGTCCGCGGACGACATCATGGCGCAGCTGCTCGTCCTCGAGGCCAACGATCCCGACCGCGACATCACGATGTACATCAACTCGCCGGGCGGTTCATTCACGGCGATGACGGCGATCTACGACACGATGCAGTTCATCCGGCCCGAGATCCAGACCGTGTGCCTCGGCATGGCGGCTTCGGCCGCGGCGGTCCTGCTCGCTGCCGGGACGCCGGGCAAGCGCCTCGCGCTGCCGAACTCGACCGTCATGATCCACCAGCCGTCCCTCTCGGGCGGCCAGGGCGGCCAGGCCACAGACCTCGAGATCCAGGCCCGCGAGGTGCTGCGCATGCGCGAATGGCTCGAGACGACATGGGCCAAGCACTCGAACAAGACGCCCGAGGAGATCAGCCGCGACATCGAGCGCGACCTCTTCCTCACGGCCCCCGAGGCCCAGGCCTACGGACTTGTCGACGAGGTGCTCGAGTCGCGCAAGATCCGGCAGAGCGCGATCGCCCGCTGACGGCCACTCGCCGGGCGTGTCGTGACATGCGCCGGTGCCGCCCAGAAATCTTCGGCGGCACCGGCGTTTGGCATCGGTGCGCTGTCGGCCCAGTGTCCTACAGTGGAGTGGTTACGGCTTCTGCCCCTACACGAAGGGATTCGACGAATGGCTCGAATTGGTGAGAGCGCGGATCTGCTGAAGTGCTCGTTCTGCGGGAAGAGCCAGAAGCAGGTCCGGAAGCTCATCGCGGGCCCCGGGGTCTACATCTGCGACGAGTGCATCGAACTCTGCAACGAAATCATCGAGGAGGAGCTCGCCGAGGTTTCGGATCTGGGCAGCTTCGAACTGCCCAAGCCGCGTGAGATCTTCGATTTCCTCCAGGAGTACGTTGTCGGCCAGGAGCCCGCCAAGCGCGCGCTGGCCGTCGCGGTCTACAACCACTACAAGAGGATCCAGGCCGGCCACGGCTCGAAGTCCGGCTCGCTCGCCGAAGGGCACGGGCACGAAGACGTCGAGATCGCCAAGTCCAACATCCTCCTTATCGGACCCACGGGCTGCGGCAAGACCTATCTCGCCCAGACGCTCGCGCGGCGGCTCAACGTCCCGTTTGCGGTGGCAGACGCGACGGCCCTCACGGAGGCGGGCTACGTCGGCGAGGATGTCGAGAACATCCTGCTCAAGCTCATCCAGGCCGCTGACTACGACGTCAAGAAGGCGGAGCAGGGAATCATCTACATCGATGAGATCGACAAGATCTCGCGCAAGAGCGAGAATCCGTCGATCACGCGGGACGTCTCGGGCGAGGGTGTCCAGCAGGCGCTCTTGAAGATCCTCGAGGGCACGGTCGCCTCTGTCCCACCCCAGGGCGGGCGCAAGCATCCGCACCAGGAGTTCATCCAGATCGACACGACGAACGTCCTCTTCATCGTCGCTGGCGCGTTCGCGGGGCTCGAGGAGATCATCGGCCAGCGGGCCGGCAAGAAGGGGATCGGCTTCGGCGTGCCGTTGAGCTCGATCACGAAGCACGAGAGCTCGTATGCGGATGTCATGCCGGAGGATCTCCTCAAGTTCGGCCTCATCCCAGAGTTCATCGGCCGCCTGCCGGTCATCACCACCGTGGAGAACCTGGACCGTCCGGCCCTCATGCAGATCCTGACTGAACCGAAGAACGCCCTGGTGAAGCAGTACCAGAAGATGTTCCAGCTCGACGGCGTCGAGCTGCACTTCGAGGATGGCGCCCTTGAGGCGATCTCGGACCTCGCTCTCGAGCGCGGCACGGGCGCCCGTGGTCTGCGGGCCATCATGGAGGAGGTTCTGCTCCCCGTGATGTTCGACCTGCCGAGCCGCGAGGACGTCGCGAGCGTCGTGGTGACGCGCGACGTCGTCATTCGTCACGAGGAGCCTCGGCTCATTCCGCACAGCGTGGTCGCCAAGCGGCGCACGAAGTCGGCCTAGCCGCACAGGCACGCGAAGGGGCCCGGCACCGTGGTGCCGGGCCCCTTCGCGTGGATTGGCTATGCGGCGGCGCTCCGCGCGCTCTTACGCGCTCGCCGTATGGACGACGGCGCGGGCCGGGATCGGCTCGATCTTCCCCATGAGCAGGAGATACGAGGCGAGTCCTCCGATGAGCGCGACGCCGCCGATGAGGAACGCGTAGAAGAAGTGCCCCGTAGCGTCGACCACGAAGCCGGTCACGATCGGCGCGGCGACGCCCGCGAGCAGGTTGACGCAGTTCACGATCGCCGCGAGCGACCCCGCGCTTCCCTCGGGCGCGATCAGCGCAGGGAGCGAGTTGCTCGTGACGTAGACGAGGGCAATGCCTGCGCTGCCGATCGCGATCCAGATGATCGCGACGAGCGGAGTGTTGCTGAAGGCGGCGCCGACCGTGAACAGCGCCACGATCATGCCTGCCACGAGCACGCCCTTGCGGACCTTGTCCGGGTTCGCGCCGCGGCCGATCACGCGGTCAACCCACCAGCCGCCGATGGTCATCTCGGAGACGAACATCGCGAACGCGGGGACGGCAGCGTAGAGGCCGCTCTGGAGGACGCTCTGGTTCATGCTCGTCTGCATGTAGCCGGGGAGCCAGGTGAGCAGCATCCAGAGGACGTAGCCGGCACCCGCGAGGCCCAGCGAGAGCCCCCAGACCTTGCGCTGGCGAAGGAGGTAGGCCACGGTGGCCCAGTCGCTCTGCGGACGGACGTCCTCGCTCGAGGCGCCGCCGTCGACGATGTAGCGGTACTCGCCGTCCGTCATCCGGCCCCTCGCGAGGCGCGCCTTGGGCCCCGAATACCGCCACAGGAACGCGACGAGGAAGACGACCGAGAGTCCGGCCTGGAGCCAGAACGCCTCGCGCCAGCCCCACGTGGAGACCGTGAAGGCGATGAGGGGAAGCCCCAGGACGTTGGCCAGGCGTGTGCCGCTGTCGAAGATCGCGGTGCAGAGCCCGCGCTCGTGGCGGGGGAACCACTGGCCGGTGGCCTTCATGGCGCCGGGGAACGCGGGGGCCTCGGCGACGCCCAGAAGCACTCGGGCCACGATGATGACCCAGGCCCCGGATGCGATGGCGGTGAGGGCGGACGCGACAGTCCAGAGGACGGCACTCGCGCCCCAGATCTTCTTGACGCCGAAGCGGTCCAGGAGCATGCCGGAGGGAATCTGCATGATCGCGTAGGACCAGAGGAAGGCGGACGAGAGGACGCCGAATTCCGTGGCGGTGAGCCCGAAGTCCTGGGTCAGCGGGTGCTGCGTGACCGAGATCGAGAGGCGGTCGACGTAGTTGATGAGGATGCCGAAGCCCATGAGCAGGGCGACGCTCCAGCGTGCACGTCCGCGCGGACGGACGGGCGGGGTGGTCTGCCCTGGGGCGGGGTTCTTCGATACCTGAGACAACAAGGGTGCTCCTATCGGGCGATCAGGGTTTCGGAAGCTGGGCGACGCTGCCGCGGCTTCCTAGCGCGCGCCGAACTCGCCTTCAGCGCGTCGCAGGGGGTGGGTAACATCGAGCCCGTTCTTTGTCGGTCGGGGATTGTCGTGAGCCTTCTCACGTCAGCGGGGGTAAAACCAGAGTAGGCGAATCATTTCTGATTCCACAAGAAGAAATTCAATTTCCATCTGTCGAGAATATTGGTATCCCAAACAGAGCCGTCCGGAGCGGCGGAATACGATGGCGAAGAACGCATCGCCCGAGGGAAGGAGACCGGCATGACCGCAGAGGCAACCACGCGAGCAACCGCAGGAGCAGAGGCCGTGAAGAGCAGGGCCGACTTTTGGTTCGACCCGGCCTGTCCGTTCGCATGGGTCACGTCGAGGTGGATCGGCGAGGTGGAGGGGGTCCGCGACGTCGAGACCCAGTGGCACGTCATGAGCCTCTCAGTGCTCAACGAGGGGCGAGAGCTCGACCCCGACTACCAGCGCGCGATGGATCAGAACTGGGGACCCGTGCGTGTCATCATCGCGGCGTCGGAGCTGCACGGGGACGAGCACATCAAGCCCCTCTACGACGCCATGGGAACGCTCATCCATGAAGAGGGCGTCAAGGACCGGCCAGAGGTCATCCGGCGCGCGCTCGAGCAGGTAGGCCTCCCCAGCAGCCTGGCCGACTATGCCGACTCCGACGAGTTCGACGCCCAGCTGAGGGCGAGCCACAAGTCCGGGATCGAGCTTGTGGGCCAGGAAGTCGGGACGCCGATCGTGGCATTCAACGGCACGGCGTTCTTCGGACCCGTCATGACCCGGGTGCCGAAGGGCCATGAGGCGGGCGAGATCTGGGATGCCTCTGTGGCGCTCGCGTCCTACCCTCACTTCTTCGAGATCAAGCGGACACGCACGGAGCACCCCAAGGCTGGGTGAAGCTGGCTCGGCGGTCGGTCGGTCCCGCCGCGGGCCGGACGTGAGTGCTGATTCGGGCTCGGGACCTGCCGATCCCGAGCCCGAATTACGCGCCTGTACTTCGCCGATCGGCCTTGCACCCCGTTGTGGCTCGGATCACAATGGAAGGTACCTCCTCCAGGAAGAGGAGGACGTGGAAACCGAAGATTCAGTGACAGTCGATTCGACGCAGCCTCAGGCAAAGCCGGCGACTGGTCCTCAGTGACACAGGACAAGACCTGGATTCCAAGGATTCCACCAGACTGGGAGATGTCACCGAACAGTCGACAAAGTCGAAGCCCCACCAACGCGGAAACGCTGATGGGGCTTCCCCTTTGCCCTGGGACTCCTGCTCGCTCTGGGGCTCTTGCCTAGAGGTCCCAGAGAGCCGCGAGAATCAGACCTCTGCCGCCGCCAGTTCGACCCCCGAGACCTTGAGCTCGTCCGCGCCGTCCTCGAGGCTGAGCTCCCGTGCGTTGGCGGCGGCCTGGAGATCGCCGAGGCCGTCCCTGAGCTGGGCGATCTGCTTGGCCGGGGCGGAGACGGTCGCGGAGAGCACCTCGGTGCGCTGCTTCACCTTGGCCTCAGACTTCGCCTTGCGGATGCCGGAGAGGGCGAGCCCGACCGTGGCCAGCATGCCCAGATCGCCTTCGACGAGGAGCGGCTCGGGCCACGGGGCACGGTGGACAGAATCGGCACGCCACCAGCTCCACACCTCCTCGGTCGCAAACGGCAGGATCGGTGCAAAGAGGCGCAGGATCGCGTCGAGGGTCGTCGCGAGGGCCGCCAGCACCGAGGCCTGCTGGGCGTCGCCCTGGGCGCCATAAGCGCGATCCTTGACGAGCTCCACGTAGTCGTCCGTGAACTGCCAGAAGAACGACTCCGTGATCTGCAGTGCTCGTGCCGGGTCGTAGCCGGCGAAGGCGGAACCGGCCTGGGCCACGACGTCCGAAAGCTGCGCAAGGAGCGCACGGTCGAGCGGGTTCACGAGCACGGCATCGTTCGGCTCGCGGATCACGTTCGCCTCCGTTGCGCCGAGTCCCAGCACGAACTTGGAAGCGTTGAGGATCTTGATCGCAAGGCGGCGGCCGATCTTCATCTGCGCGACCTCGAAGGCCGTGTCCGCTCCGAGCTTCGCCGACGCGGCCCAGTAGCGGACCGCGTCCGCACCGTACTCCTCGAGGATGTCGGTGGGCACCACGACGTTGCCCTTCGACTTCGACATCTTCTTGCGGTCGGGGTCGAGGACCCAGCCCGAGATCGCGGCGTTGCGCCACGGCGTGCAGCCGTGGAGCGCGTCGGCGCGGACGGCGGTCGAGAACAGCCATGTCCGGATGATCTCGTGCGCCTGCGGGCGCAGGTCGAACGGGAACACGTTGGCGAAGAACTGGTCGTCGCGGCTCCAGCGCCCCACGATCTGGGGGGTCAGCGAGGACGTGGCCCACGTGTCGAGCACGTCGGGATCGCCCGTGAACCCGCCCGGCTGGTCGCGCTGCGACTCGTCGTAGCCGGGTGCCGGCTCTGCCACGGGGTCGACGGGCAGCATGGAATCGTCGGGGACGATCGGGTTCTCGTAGTCGGGGTTCCCGCCCTCGTCGAGGCGGTACCACACGGGGATCGGGACCCCGAAGAATCGCTGGCGGGAGACGAGCCAGTCGCCGTTGAGGCCCTCGACCCAGTTTTCGTAGCGCGAGCGCATGAACCCGGGGTGCCATGCGAACTCGCGGCCGCGCTCGAGCAGGCGTGCGCGCCGGTCGGCGTCCCGCCCACCGTTGCGGATGTACCACTGGCGGCTCGTGACGACCTCGAGCGGCTTGTCGCCCTTCTCGTAGAAGTTCACGGGGTGCATGATCTTCTTCGGCTCGCCGTCGAGCAGCCCCTGCTCGGAGAGCAGCTTGACCACGCCCTCCTTTGCGGAGAACGCGGTCTTCCCTGCGATCTCGGCGTAGGCGGCCTGGCCCTCCTCGGACGTGATCCACTCGGGAGTCTCGGCCTGGAGGCGGCCGTCGCGGCCGATGATCGAGCGCGTGGGGAGCTGGAGCTCACGCCACCAGGTGACGTCGGTGAGGTCACCGAAGGTGCACACCATCGCGATGCCAGAACCCTTGTCCGGCTTCGCGAGCGGGTGCGCCTTCACTTCGACCTCGACGCCGAAGAGCGGCGAGCGCACGGTTGTCCCGAAGATCGGCTGGTAACGCTCGTCGTCCGGGTGCGCCACGAGCGCGGCGCACGCGGCGAGCAGCTCGGGGCGGGTCGACTCGATGTGAACCTGCCGGCCGTCGTCGGCCGTGAAGGCATACCGGTAGTAGGCGCCCGGCACCTCGCGGTCCTCGAGCTCCGCCTGGGCCACAGCCGTGCGGAACGTGACGTCCCAGAGGGTGGGCGCCTCCGCGAGGTAGGCGTCCCCCTCAGAGAGGTTGCGCAGGAACGCCCGCTGCGAGACGGCGCGCGACGCGCTGTCGATCGTGCGGTACGTCATGTCCCAGTCGACGGACAGCCCGAGCGTCTTGAAGAGATGCTCGAAAACCTTCTCGTCCTCGACCGCGAGCTCTTCGCACAGCTCGATGAAGTTGCGCCGGGAGACGACGTCGAAGTCGCGCTGGTTCTTGGCGGGCTGGGCAGGCGGCCGGTAGTCGGCGTCGTACGGGATGCTCGGGTCGCACCGCACGCCGAAGTAGTTCTGGACGCGGCGCTCGGTCGGGAGGCCGTTGTCGTCCCAGCCCATGGGGTAGAACACGTTCTTGCCCGTCATGCGCTGGTAGCGCGCCAGGAGATCGGTCTGCGTGAAGGAGAACATGTGTCCCACGTGGAGCGAGCCCGAGGCCGTCGGCGGGGGAGTGTCGATCGAGTAGACCTGCTCCCGACTCGTGTCCGGCTCGTACCGGTAGGTGCCCGCGGCGAGCCAGCGGTCGGTGAGCTTGGCCTCGAGGCCCTCGAGGGCGGGCTTCTCGGGGACGGTCGCGGCGCGGGCCGCTGAGGCGGCTGGGCCGGACTGGCGAGGGGCGGCTGGGCGGGACTCTGGGGTGGGCGTGTCTGTACCCGTGGTGTTCGCTTCAGGCATGCGTCAATTCTTCCATGGATTGCCGCTCCGGCCGGTCCCCGGAGGCGGTCGGCGGGCCTAGCATGGGGCCCATGGCCACCGTGAATGTGCGCCGGGTCTATGATTCCTCGCCTGGAGGGACCTATCGAATCCTCGTGGACCGCGTGTGGCCGCGTGGCCTGAGCAAGGACCACGCGGCCGTGGACCTGTGGCTCAAGGACGTGGGACCCTCGACCGCGCTGCGCAAGTGGTTCGCGCACGATCCCGAGCGCTTCGACGAGTTCGCGCGTCGCTACCGGGACGAGCTCGAGGGCTCGCCCGCGCTCGGCGAGCTGAAGGACGCCGTCGCCGGGCATTCGCGCGTGGACCTCGTCTATTCGGCGCGCGACGAGGAGCACAACCAGGCAGTGGTGCTCCGGGACGTGCTCGGCCGGTCTGCGCGGTAGTTGGGCGCGCGGTCATGAGGGCGCGCGGTAGTTTGGGGCCATGACCACAGACGCCACGCAGCCCTCCACCGCCGTCGACCAGCCCGATGTCCGGCCCCAGCGCGCCGCTGTCGTTACCGGCGCAAGCACGGGCATCGGCGAGGCGACGGTCCGTGCGCTCGCCGCCGAGGGCTGGCGCGTCTACGCGGTGGCGCGCCGCGCCGAGCGGCTCGAGGCGCTCGCCGCGGAGACTGGCGCGATCGCGGTGCCCGCGGATATCGCGGAGGACGACGACGTCGCTCGCCTGCTCGAGGCCGTGGAGGCGGGCGGGTGGATCGACACGCTCGTCAATATCGCGGGCGGCGCGCGGGGCACCGACTGGGTGGCCGACGCGAAGACCGAGGACTGGGAGTGGATGCTGCGCGTCAACGTGGTCGGCACCATGAAGATCACCCGGGCGTTCCTCCCGATGCTGCGCGCCCACGGCCGCGGAACTGTGCTCAATCTCACGTCGGTGGCTGGCCTCGTGTCCTACGAGGGCGGAGGCGGGTACAACGCCGCGAAGTTTGCCGAGCACGGCATGACGCGGGCGCTTCGGCTCGAGGAGGCCGAGCACAACGTGCGCGTCGTCGAGGTCATGCCGGGTCTCGTCAAGACCCCGGAGTTCACCCTGAGCCGGCTCGGCGGCGACGCCGCCGCGGCCGAGCGCGTGTACGAGGGCGTCGAGGAGCCGCTCACGGCCGAGGACGTCGCCGACGTGATCCGCTACGCCGTCACCGTCCCGCACCACGTCAACCTGGACGACATCGTGATCCGCCCCGTGGCGCAGGCGGCGGCGCACAAGCTCCTCCGGAAGCGCTGAGCGCAGGGCGCGCGGGAGGCGCTGAGCGCTTCCCGGGAACTGTAGGGCCGAGGGGTACACTGGTCAGCAAAGCATCGACCCGGCCATCACCGGTGAGCTTCCGGAAGAACAGCGCGCTTCGCCAGCCCGGCGCGGCCGCCCAGTAGAACCGGACGGGCAGGCCCGTCACAGCCCTCACGAGAGGCCCCGCGCGAGCGCGCACAGCGCACGCAACGGGCAAGCGAGGTGGTACCGCGGTGCCGCCCGGCAGATCCGGGCGTTCGCCGTCCTCGCATCCTCAGCCGAACAGCCAGGATCTTCCGTGAGCGTGTACCCCAAGGCCACCACCGCGCCGAACGCAGACAAGTCAGCCAGCGCAGGCTCGTTGGCTTCCGTGCGCTTCCCGGAGCTCGAGGAGAGGATCCTCAAGTACTGGGACGAGGACGGCACCTTCCAGGCCTCGATCGACAACCGCGACGCCGGGCAGGACGGTTCCGGCGAGTTCGTGTTCTACGACGGCCCGCCGTTCGCCAACGGCCTGCCCCACTACGGGCACCTCCTCACTGGCTACGCCAAGGACCTCGTGGCCCGCTACCAGACGCAGCGCGGAAAGCGCGTCGAGCGCCGCTTCGGCTGGGACACCCACGGCCTGCCAGCCGAGCTCGAGGTCATGAAGCAGCTCGGCATGAGCGACAAGGCCCACATCGACCGCATGGGCATCGACAAGTTCAACGAGGCCTGCCGCGCCTCGGTGCTGAAGTACACCCGGGAGTGGGAGGCGTACGTCAAGCGCCAGGCTCGCTGGGTGGACTTCGAGAACGACTACAAGACGCTCAATGTCGAGTACATGGAGTCCGTGATGTGGGCGTTCAAGACGCTGCATGAGAAGGGGCTCACGTATAGCGGCTACCGCGTGCTGCCGTATTGCTGGAAGGACGAGACGCCGCTCTCCAACCACGAGCTGCGCATGGACGACGACGTCTACAAGGACCGTCAGGACCAGACCGTCACCGTCACGTTCCCCCTGCTCGCCGGCGAATCGGAGGTCTCCCAAGCGCTCGCCGGGGTCCTCGCGCTCGCGTGGACCACCACGCCCTGGACGCTGCCCACCAACGCGGCCCTCGCGGTCGGGCCCGAGGTGCGCTACGCCGTCGTGCCCGCGGGGCCCCACGGTGTGAAGGCCTCTGCGATCCCCGGCGACGCGCGCTTCCTCCTCGCCGAGGATCTTCTCGCGGGTTACGCGAAGGACCTCGGGTACGACGACGGCGAGGTTTCCGCAGCGGCGGCCGCTGCGGCCGCCGTCGAGCGCACCTTCCTCGGCTCTGAGCTCAGCGGCATCCGGTACGAACCGCTGTGGGACTACTTCACTGATGCCGAGACGTGGGGCACCGAGCAGGCGTGGCAGATCCTCGTCGCGGACTACGTCACCACGACAGACGGCACGGGGATTGTCCATCAGGCCCCGGCCTACGGCGAGGACGACCAGCGCGTCTGCGAGGCCGCGGGCATCCCGGTCATCATCTCCGTGGACGACGGCGCGAAGTTCCTCCCGCTGTTTGCCTCCGGTGATGCGGCGCAGGGCAAGGACGCGCCCCTCGGCGAGATCGTGGGCCTCCAGGTCTTTGAGGCCAACAAGCCGATCACGCGCGTGCTCCGGGAGCAGGCACGGCTAGTCAAGCAGGCGAGCTACGTGCACAGCTACCCGCACTGCTGGCGCTGCCGCAACCCGCTCATCTACCGCGCCGTCTCGTCCTGGTACGTCCAGGTCACGAAGTTCAAGGACCGGATGGTCGAGCTCAACGAGCAGATCAACTGGATCCCGGGCAACGTCAAGCACGGCCAGTTCGGCAAGTGGCTTGAGAACGCCCGCGACTGGTCGATCAGCCGCAACCGCTACTGGGGCTCGCCGATCCCGGTGTGGGTCTCCGACAACCCCGAGTACCCGCGCACGGACGTGTACGGGTCGCTCGCCGAGCTCGAGCGGGACTTCGGCCGCGTGCCCGTCAACCACGAGGGGCTGCCGGACCTGCACCGGCCGTTCATCGACGAGCTCACGCGCCCCAACCCGGACGATCCGACGGGCCAGTCCACCATGCGTCGCGTCACGGACGTGCTCGACGTCTGGTTCGACTCCGGGTCGATGCCCTATGCGCAGGTGCACTACCCGATGGAGAACCAGCACTGGTTCGAGACCCACAACCCCTCGGACTTCATCGTCGAGTACATCGGGCAGACCCGCGGCTGGTTCTACCTCCTGCACGTGCTGGGCACCGCACTGTTCGACCGACCCGCGTTCCGGAACGTCATCAGCCATGGGATCGTGCTCGGCTCGGACGGGCAGAAGATGTCCAAGAGCCTGCGCAACTACCCGGACGTCTCCGAGGTGCTCGACCGCGACGGCTCCGACGCCATGCGTTGGTTCCTCATGGCGAGCCCGATCCTGCGCGGCGGCAACCTCATCGTCACCGAGCAGGGCATCCGCGACGGCGTGCGCCAGGTCATGCTGCCGCTCTGGAACGTGTACAGCTTCTTCACCCTCTACGCGAACGCCGCGACTCGGGTCGCGAACGGGTCCGGAAACGGTGCGGCGGCCGGCGGCTACGAGGCGAAGCTCCGCTACGACGGCTACACAGACCCCCTCGACCGGTACCTCCTCGCGGAGACCGGGCGTCTCGTGGGCGGGATGCGCGGGCACCTCGACGCGTACGACATCTCGAACGCGTGCGAGGCCCTGCGCGTCTACCTCGACATGCTCACGAACTGGTACGTCCGCCGGAGCCGCCAGCGCTTCTTCGACGAGGACACGGATGCCTTCGACGCGCTGTACACCGCCCTCGAGGCCGTGTGCCGCGTGGCCGCGCCGCTCCTGCCGCTCGTGTCCGAGGAGATGTGGCGTGGCCTCACGGGCGGGCGCTCCGTGCATCTCACCGACTGGCCCGACGCTGCGCTCTTCGTGGACGAGCCCGCGCTCGTGGACCAGATGGACCGGACCCAGGCCGTGTGCTCGGCCGGTTCGTCGCTCCGCAAGGCCGCGAAGCTGCGGGTGCGGCTGCCGCTCAAGGCGATGACCGTCGTCGTGCCCGGGGCTGCAGCGCTCGCCGGCTCCGAGCCCGTGATCGCCGACGAGCTCAACCTCAAGTCGGTGCGCGTGCTCGACGCCGACGAGGCTGCGCCCGAGGAGTTCGGCATCGAGCAGAAGCTCGTGGTGAACGCTCGCGCCGCCGGCCCGCGTCTGGGCAAGAACGTCCAGCAGGCCATCAAGGGCTCCAAGTCCGGTGACTGGTCCGTGGACGACGGCGGCCAGGTCACCTCGGGCGGCATCGCCCTCGAGCCGCACGAGTACGCGCTCGAGACGGTGGTCGACTCCGCGAGGGCCGGCGGCTCGGCGGCGGTGGCGATGCTGCCCGGCGGCGGCTTCGTGGTCCTTGACACCGAGGTGACGCCCGAACTCGAGGCAGAGGGCCTGGCCCGTGACCTCGTGCGCGTCATCCAGCAGGCGCGCAAGGACGCCGACCTCAACGTGAGCGATCGGATTCGGACGAGCGTCACCGCGCGCCCCGCCCTGGTCGCCGCTGCGCTCGCGCATGCCGAGCTGCTGATGGGCGAGACGCTGAGCGTCGAGCTCGAGCTCAACGAGGCCGACGTCGAGCCGAGCGCGGTCGTGGAGCGCGCCGAGCCCGCCGAGGAGGTCGCGCTGTGACGGAGCTGACGGGAGTGCCGACCACGGTCGAGGAGGTCTACGCCGAACTGCTCGGACGGGCGCCCGAGAACAAGATGGAGCCGCGCCTCGCGCCGCTCTTCCGCGCCATGGACGTGCTGGGGGAGCCGAACAAGGCGTTCCCGATCGTCCACATCACCGGGACGAACGGCAAGACGTCGACGGCGCGCATGATCGAGGCCGGCCTGCGCGCCCACGGCCTGCGGACCGGCCGGTACACGAGCCCGCACCTGAGCCGCGTCACGGAGCGCATCAGCATTGACGGCGCGCCGGTGCCGGATTCGACGTTCGTGCGGATCTGGAACGAGATCGCGCCGTATCTGGGCCTGGTTGACGGCGAGCTGACCGCGGCCGGCCAGCCTAGGCTCACGTACTTCGAGTGCGTCACGATCCTCGGCTTCGCGGTCTTCGCGGACGAGCCGGTCGACGTGGCGGTCATCGAGGTGGGCCTCGGCGGGATCACGGACGCGACGAACGTGGGTGACGGTGTCGTCTCCGTGGTCACGCCGATCTCCCTGGACCACACGGACCTCCTCGGTGACACGACGGAGGACATCGCGCGGGAAAAGGCCGGGATCATCAAGCCCGGCGGGTTCCTCGTGAGCGCAGCGCAGCCGGCGGACGCCGCCCAGGTGCTCCTCGACAGGGCCCGCGAGGTCGGCGCGGAGTTCCGCTTCGAAGGCGTCGAATTCGGCGTCGAGAGCCGCACGCTCGCCGTCGGCGGCCAGCTCGTGACTGTCCAGGGGCTCGCGGGCCGCTACGAGGATCTCTCGGTGCCGCTGCACGGCGCGCATCAGGCGGAGAACGCCGCTGTGGCGGTCGCGGCGCTCGAGGCATTCCTCGGCGGGGGAGAGCGCGAGCTCGACCACGAGGTGCTGCGCGAGGCCTTCAGCAGCGTGACGTCGCCCGGGCGGCTCGAGGTCGTCAGGACGTCTCCGACGATCGTCGTGGACGCAGCGCACAATCCAGATGGGATCCGCGTGAGCGCCCAGGCGCTCCAGGAGGCATTCGAGTTCAGCCGTCTTGTCGTGGTCCTCGGCGTGCTCCGCGAGAAGGACGCCGAGGAGATCCTCAGCGCGCTCCAGGACGAGTTCAGCGAGCTGCCCACGGAGTTCGTGTTCACGCAGTCTGCGTCGCCGCGAGCGATTCCCGCCGACGAGCTCGCGGAGATCGCCCTCGACCTGGGCTTCGACGAGGACGCCGTCCACACGGAGGAAAAGCTCGACGACGCGATCTCCTATGCGGTCGAGCGAGCCGATGAGGTCGGCGATTTCGGGGGCGGCGTGCTCGTCACCGGATCGATCACGGTAGTCGGCGAGGCCCGCATCCTGCTCGGGAAGGACGCCGCGTGATGGCAAAGCTCACCAAAGCCCAGCGTGAATGGCGCCCGGGGATGCCGAAGAAACGGCGGTCGATCCGGGTCCAGTTCGCGTCGGTCGTGCTGCTCACCGAAGCGTTCGTCGCGCTCTTCGCGACACTCGCCGTCTTCGGGCTCCGCGGCCACGAGTACGGCCCCGGCTTGGTGTTGGGGGTGGGCTTCGGCCTGATGGCGGTCCTCGTTCTCGCGTGTGCCGTGGTCAAGCGGCCGTGGGGCATGGCCCTCGGGTGGCTCCTCCAGCTCGTCCTGATCGCGCTCGGCTTTGTCGAGCCGATGATGTTCGTGGTCGGTGTCCTCATGGCTTTGGCCTGGTGGTTCGCGATCCGCACGGGCGCTCGGCTTGACCGGGAGAACGTGGTGCGCGACCGCGAGCAGGCCGAATGGGAGCGGTTGCATCCCGACGGGGCGGACGGGGAGGCCGGCCAGACTCAGTAGACTGGTCCCGACCCACGACCCCCCTCTATCAAGGAGCCACCGTGACCGCAGAGCGCACCCTTGTCCTCGTCAAGCCGGATGGCGTGTCCCGCGGCCTTGCCGGCGCGATCCTCGCGCGTGTCGAGGCGAAGGGCTACCGCCTTGCTCAGCTCAACCTCCTCACCGCCGGCCGCGAGCTGCTCGAGGAGCACTACGCCGAGCACGAGGGCAAGCCGTTCTACGAGCCGCTTCTCGAGTTCATGCAGAGCGGCCCCGTGGTGGCCGCGGTCTTCGAGGGCGAGCGCGTCATCGAGGGCTTCCGCTCCCTGGCCGGCGCGACCGATCCGACCACGGCCGCGCCCGGGACGATCCGTGGCGACTTCGGCCGCGACTGGGGGCTCAAGGTCCAGCAGAATCTCGTCCATGGCTCGGACTCGACCGAGTCGGCGGAGCGTGAGATCAAGATCTGGTTCGGCAACTGACCGGACCGCGCACCCTCCATTCCCGTCTCGGGTACAGATACTCCGCCTGCTAGCCGTTTCGGGTACGGATACTCCGTCTGCTAGCCGTTTCGGGTACGGATACTCCGTCTGCTAGCCGTCTCGGGTACAGATACTCCGCCTTTTAGCGGTTTCGGGTACAGATCCTCCGCCTTTCAGCGGTTTCGGGTACGGCTACTTTCGCGACGGACTGAGAAACAGACGACGGCGGGTGGCGGCTTCATCACGAAGCCGCCACCCGCCGTCGTTCGTCGTGGGGTGGCCTGTGTTCCAAGTTCAAGTATCTGTACCCGAAATGCCTGAGGCGGGGAGTATCTGTACCCGAAATGCCTGAGGCGGGGAGTATCTGTACCCGAAACGCCTGAGGCGGGGAGTATCTGTACCCGAAACGAAGGGGGAAGGGGAGGGGCGGGGCGGGGTGGCTACATCGTCGAGGGGATGAACATCGGCAGGAAGCGGAAGAAGATCGACGCGATCACGCCGACGTACAGCACTGCGACGATGATCCAGCCCCATTCGCCGAGCGTCTTCACGAGGCCCGGCGGGGCCGGGATGACGCCGTGCTGCAGATTTCGGATGGTCGTCCAGACGAACATCGGGATCATCATCGCCCACACGATCATGCACAGCGGGCACAGGATCCCGATCGCATACAGGGCTTGGCTCCAGAGCCACACGATGAACGCGAAGCCGAGAGTCACGCCAACCTGCAGCCCGATCCAGTAGGCCCGCGAGAAACGGGCTCCGCCGAGCAGGATGCCCATGGCCGTCGTCGCTGTGATCCCGAACGCGACGATCCCGATGAACATGTTCGGGAAGCCGAAGAGCGAGCTCTGCCAGGTGCTCATGACCTCGCCGCACGAGACCCACGGGTTGACGTCGCAGATCGTGTGGTGCGAGGGGTCCGCGAGCTTCTCGAGCTTCTCCAGCACGAGCTCGCCAGACGCGAGCCAGCCAACCACGCTCGTCACGAGCAGGAGCCACGCGAACCCGCGTGTCCGCACCATGGCCGGGCCGGTTTCGGGCGACGTCGTCTGCGGGAGTGTCGGCGCGGAGGTCGGGGCCTTCGTCATGGCTGCGGGGTCCTTCCTGAGATCCTGACCCGATTCTAGGACCCCTCCCTGACACGAAGCTGGCTGCGAGCCGTGCGCCGGGCCCGTCTGGGCGGCGTGTGAGACAATGCAAATGGCCGGGCGCCGATCCACATTCGGCGGCCGGTCCGATGCAGAGCGACGAAGACCGCCGATTCAACGCCGGGCGCGCGGGGCATGATCCCCACCGACGCCCGCTGGACCGAGCGGCACCTTGCCGGCCGTCAGGGCCGCGGGTCAACGCGGCATCGGCTTGCACGGTCGGCAACGCCGCAGCCGGGCAGGTACAGGGTCGACTTCGTCGGCGCCCGCGGGTGCCGACACGTGGTGCCGTCCCGGCGTCGAATGTGGCGGCGCTGCGGGCGGCTTGTGGAGTACTCAAAAATGGACATTGAACAGCAGGCCCAGGAACTTCCGGAGATCCGGGACGAGGAAGGCGCGCCGGTCAAGAAGCGCCGCGCGCCCCGAAGGGCCAAGGCAGACACCGGGTCGCCCGCAGCGGCGGCCACCGCGGCAGAGCAGGCCGCACCGAGCACGGACGACGGCGGGAGTGCGCCTGAGCCGGGCGAGTCGCCTGAGGTCCCGGCGAAGCCCAAGCGCGCCCCGAGGAGCCGCAAGAAGAAGGGCGAGGCGGCGGCCGCCGAGACGACGGAGGGCGCGGCTCAGGCCGAGGCCGACCTCGCCGGAGCCGCCGCTGCGGACCCCGCAGAGGCCTCCGCGGCGACCAAGACCGCCTCGCGATCCCGCCGCACGTCGGCGCGGGCGAAGGCGGCCCACGCCGACTCGAAGTCGGCGGCCGCGAACCCCATGCTCCCGCTGCCCGACGACGGCGAGTCGGGCCCAGAGGCCGACGAGACGCCCGTCTCGCGTGCCAAGAGCTCGGTGCGCGCCCGCCGTCGTGCGGTCGTCGCCGCGGCGCAGGCCGCGTTGACCGTCGCGGATGAGGACGAGGCCGCCGAGACGGCTCCCGACGAGGCTTCCGAGGCCGCTCCCGCGACCGCTCGCGAGGCCGAGGCGAAGGCCTCGCGGCCCGCCAAGGCTCCGGCGAGGGCGCCCAGGTCCGCGCCGGCCGCGGCGCCGGCACCAGCCCGCAGGGAATCCGCGCCCGTCGAAACACCCGAAGAGACCGTCGACGAGGCCAAGCAGGATGCCATCGAGGAGGCCGTGGAAGAGGCCGAGATGAGCCCGTTCGCTTCCCTGTTCAGCGAGCCGCTCTCACCGACGTCGATGATCTTCCAGGCGCCGGACCTCAGCGTGGTCACGCGCCCCGCGTCTGCCGAGCCCGAGGGTGAGGCCGAGACGGAAGAGGAAGACGAAGACGAGGGTGCCGGATCGCGCCGCCGCCGCCGGAACCGCGGGCGCCGTGGCCGTGGCCGCTCCGAGACGGGAACCGAGTCGGATTCCGAGGAGGAGCAGGACACCGAGGAGTCGGACGAGGAACAGGAGGAGGTGACGTCGCGCCGTCGGCGTCGTCGCCGCCGCGGAGAGTCCGACCTCGAGCTCGAGGGCGGTCTGGACACGGACCCGCCCGGGACCGTGACGCGTGTGCGCGGACCCCGTACCCCCTCGGAGGCCACGAGCAACCGCGTCCAGAGTGTCAAGGGCTCCACGCGCCTCGAGGCCAAGAAGCAGCGCCGCCGCGAGTCGCGCGAGTCCGGCCGCCGCCGGCACGTCATCACGGAGGCGGAGTTCCTCGCACGGCGCGAGTCGGTGGACCGCCAGATGGTCGTGCGCCAGAAGGAGGACCGGATCCAGATCGCGGTCCTCGAAGACGGCGTGCTCGCCGAGCACTTCGTGTCCAAGACGCAGCAGGACTCGCTCATCGGCAACGTGTACCTCGGCAAGGTCCAGAACGTGCTGCCGTCCATGGAAGCGGCGTTCGTGGACATCGGCCGCGGGCGCAACGCCGTGCTGTATGCGGGCGAGGTCAACTGGGACGCCGCCGGCCTCGACGGCGCGCCGCGCCGCATCGAGAACGCACTCAAGTCCGGCGACTCCGTGCTGGTCCAGGTCACGAAGGACCCTGTGGGCCACAAGGGCGCCCGCCTCACGAGCCAGATCTCGCTCCCCGGCCGCTACCTCGTGTACGTCCCGGGCGGCTCGATGACGGGCATCTCCCGCAAGCTCCCCGACGTCGAGCGCAACCGCCTCAAGCGCATCCTCAAGGACCGCCTCCCGGCTGACGCCGGCGTGATCGTCCGCACGGCCGCCGAGGGTGCGAGCGAAGAGGAGCTGACCCACGACATCAACCGCCTCCGGGCCCAGTGGGACGCCATCCAGAACCAGGCGACCTCCACGAAGGTCCTTGCGCCTGAGCTGCTGTACGCCGAGCCGGACCTCACCATCAAGGTGGTCCGCGACGTGTTCAACGAGGACTTCTCGAAGCTCATCGTGAGCGGCGAGGACGCGTGGGACACGATCGAGGCCTACGTCACGTACGTCGCGCCGGACCTCCTGGGCCGGCTCGAGCGGTACCAGGGCGATGCGGACGTCTTCGCGGAGTGGCGCATCGACGAGCAGATCCACAAGGCTCTCGACCGCAAGGTCTTCCTGCCGTCCGGCGGCTCGCTCGTGATCGACCGCACCGAGGCCATGACCGTCATCGACGTGAACACGGGCAAGTTCACGGGCTCCGGGGGCAACCTCGAAGAGACTGTGACGAAGAACAACCTCGAGGCGGCCGAGGAGATCGTCCGGCAGCTGCGGCTTCGGGACATCGGCGGCATCATCGTGATCGACTTCATCGACATGGTGCTCGAATCGAACCGCGATCTCGTGCTGCGCAGGCTCGTCGAGTGCCTCGGGCGGGACCGCACGAAGCACCAGGTCGCGGAGGTCACCTCGCTCGGCCTCGTGCAGATGACGCGCAAGCGCATGGGCACGGGTCTGCTCGAAGTGTTCAGCGAGACCTGCGAGGTCTGCGGCGGTCGTGGCGTCATCACGCACGAGGAACCGGTCGAGAAGGGCCGCCCGCAGGGATCCACGTCCGAGCACCAGCCGGTGCGTGGGGACAGCCAGCAGCAACAGCAGCAGCCGGCCGGCCGCGCCGAGCGCCGGCGGCGCCGCGGGCGGGGCGGCCAGGCGGAGCCCGCGCCAGCCCCCGCTCACGAGCACGCCGCGCCTGAGGAGGACTCCGACCGGCAGGCGCGCGCGCAGGCCACCCGTGCGGCGCTCGCCGCTGTCGCGGCAGCGGCTCACGCTGCCCACGTCCACGACGACGAGAAGGCGCGGGCCGTGACCGAGCACCCGGTCGCCGGAGATCTCGCCGACGTGACGCGGATCGCCGCCGAGCACACCGGACCTTCTGCCGCAGCCGCCACGCACGCAGAGCAGATCGGCGGCGTGGTTCCGGCCGTCCCGGTCCTGACGATCGGCGGCGAGCGCATCGAGCTGCCCATCGGCGATGTGCCCGTTGCGGTGTCCCGCCCCGAACCGACCCTGAGCCTGGATGCCCTGAGCCACGCTTTCGACGAGCTCACGGGAGAGCGCCACTCCGGCGAGGAGCACGCCGGGCGCCGCCGCCGGAGCCGGGGGGCGCGCAGCGGTCAGGGCTCGGCCGAGGTGACGCGCGTGGACGAGTCCGCGGCCGCCGTCGGCGGCACGACGCGCACGTCCTCGGCGCAGCCCGCGCCGGCTCCGGCCCCCGAGCAGCCCGAGGGCGAGGGTCCGCTCATCCTGGGCGTCGGCGTGCCGGCCTCGGAGCTGTGACCATGCCGCGGAAGATTCCGCGCGTCCTGAGCATCGCCGGCTCCGACCCGTCGGGCGGAGCCGGCATCCAGGCCGATCTCAAGAGCATCGCCGCGATGGGCGGCTACGGGATGGCGGCGATCACGGCCCTCACCGCGCAGAACACGCGCGGCGTCACCGCCGTGCACACGCCGCCCGTCGACTTCCTGCGGGCCCAGCTCGACGCGATCTCCTCGGACATCGCGGTCGACGCCGTCAAGATCGGCATGCTCGCGGATGCCCAGGTGATCGGCGCGGTGGGCGAGTGGCTCGCGCGAGTCAGGCCCGCCGTCGTCGTCCTCGATCCGGTGATGGTCGCCACGAGTGGCGACCGCCTGCTGGCGGACGACGCCGCCGCGGCCCTGCGCAGTCTCCTCGCCGCGGCGGATCTGGTCACCCCGAACCTCCCGGAACTGGGCGTGCTGCTCGACGAGCCGGCCGCCGAGTCGTGGGAGGACGCGCTTGCGCAAGGCGAGCGGCTCGCTGCGCGGACTGGTGCCGCCGTGCTCGTGAAGGGCGGGCACCTCGCGGGGGCCGAGTGCCCGGACGCCCTTGTGCTTCAGGCGGAGGACGGCGCGATGCGCGTTGTCGAGGTGCCGGGGGAGCGCGTCGACACGCCCAACACGCATGGCACCGGGTGCTCGCTGTCCTCCGCCCTGGCTACGATGCAGGCCCGCACGGGGGACTGGGAGTCCTCGCTGCGGGTCGTCAAGGACTGGCTTCGCGGCGCCCTCGCTGCGTCCGGCGAGCTCGAGGTGGGCGGCGGCCACGGTCCCGTCCATCACTTCCACCACGCAGAGGGCTCGGTGCCCCTTGCCGAAGGCGAGTTCGCCGCGCGGATGTGGGATGCGACCGCGAAGGTCCGTGCCGAGATCGACGCCTTGCCCTTCGTGGCCCAGCTCGACTCGGGGACGCTGCCCGAGAACCAGTTCGCGTACTACCTCGCGCAGGACGCGCAATATCTCAACGGCTTCTCTCGCGCGCTCGCGCGGGCGAGTGCCCTCGCGCCCACCGAGGAGGAGCAGGCGTTCTGGGCCAATTCCGCTCAGGTGTGCCTTGTGGTCGAGGCCGAGCTGCACCGCACGTGGCTGTCCCAGCACGCGCCCGCGCCGGGGCGGGCCTCGGGTCAGGGCCCGGTGACCAAGGCGTACCTGGACCATCTCCTCGCGGTCTCGGCGCAGGGCAGCTACGCGGTCCTCGCGGCCGCCGTCCTGCCGTGCTACTGGATCTACGCAGAGGTCGGCGACGAGCTTCACCGGCGGCATATGGAGCGCACGACGTCCGACGGCGGGGCGGCGCCCCACCCGTACGGCGCGTGGATCGAGACGTACGCGGACGAGGCATTTGCCGAGTCGACCCGCCGCGCCATCCGTTACGCGGACAGGGCGGCCCAGCACGGTTCGCCGGCGGAGCGGGACGCGATGATGCTCGCGTTCGAGCAGTCCACGGTGTACGAGCGCGACTTCTTCGACGCGCCCAGCCAGCACGCGTGACCGGAACAGCTCCGCACATCGGGTAAACTAGTGCAGCGTGCTTCCGGCACGAACGGCATGCCACAGCGATTCCGATGCTGCGGCAGGCTGCTCATTTGCGGCCGGGCAGAGGACTGGCGTAGTCTAGATCCTCGGTGCTGACGCCTACACTTGGGTTTCGTCCCAGGGAATCCCCTCGCGGGCTCACGGCAAGAAGCACAGTCGAGCGTCCACGGACCGTTGCAGGTGCAGCGGAGCGTCGGGCGCCGCGCGCAAGAGCTTTCAGAAATATCGTCGAGAGAAGTGAGTTCCCCAGTGGTGTACGCGATTGTCCGCGCCGGCGGCCGCCAGGAGAAGGTTTCCGTTGGAGACTTCGTGACCCTCAACCGCGTGGCCGGCGCCGCTGGCAGCACCATCGAGCTGCCTGCCCTCCTGCTGGTTGACGGTGACAATGTCACCTCCAAGTCGTCCGAGCTGTCCAAGGTCAAGGTGACTGCCGAGATCCTCGAGGACCTCCGCGGCCCGAAGATCGTCATTCAGAAGTACAAGAACAAGACGGGCTACAAGAAGCGCCAGGGTCACCGTCAGGACCTGACGAAGGTCAAGATCACGGGCATCTCCGCCTGATCCTTTCGGACCCAGTACTTCTTCCCACCTAGAACCAAGGCAGGCACAGCTCATGGCACATAAGAAGGGCGCAAGCTCCACCCGCAACGGCCGCGACTCGAACGCTCAGCGCCTCGGCGTCAAGCGCTTCGGCGGCCAGGTTGTCGGCGCCGGCGAGATCATCGTTCGCCAGCGCGGCACCCACTTCCACCCGGGCAACGGCGTTGGCCGTGGCAAGGACGACACCCTGTTCGCCCTTGAGGCCGGCTCCGTGCAGTTCGGCACGCGTCGCGGCCGCCGCGTCGTGGACATCGTCGCCGCCCAGTAGTCGGGCGGCCCGGCGAGTCCGGACCAAATGCTTTTCTCGGTGGAGCGGGCCAGCGGCCCGCTCCACCTTGTTTTTTCAGCGAATCGGCCCGCACCGCGCGGGTGGCGGCGCCCCGGTCATTGGGGCCCGCGAATTAGAATCGGGGGTGACCCCGGCGTAAGGAGAATGGCGTGGCGAGCTTCGTCGACCGCGTGGTGCTGCACGTCTCCGGAGGGCACGGCGGCCACGGCTGCATCTCCATCAAGCGGGAGAAGTTCAAGCCGCTCGGTGGGCCCGACGGTGGCAACGGCGGCAACGGCGGTGACGTGATCCTGCGCGTCTCGTCGCAGACCACGACCCTCCTGGACTACCACCACTCGCCGCACCGTAACGCCGAGAACGGCGGTCCCGGCATGGGCGATTGGCGCGCGGGCCACAAGGGGGAGACCCTCATCCTGCCGGTCCCCGACGGCACGGTCGTGAAGTCCCGCGACGGCGAACTACTCGCCGACCTCGTGGGCGAGGGCGCCGAGTTCGTCGCTGCCGCCGGTGGTCAGGGCGGGCTCGGCAACGCCGCGCTCGCCACCTCGAAGCGCAAGGCCCCGGGCTTCGCGCTCCTGGGCATCGAGGGTGACGAGCGCGACATCGTACTTGAACTGAAGTCGATCGCCGACGTCGCCCTCGTGGGCTTCCCGTCTGCGGGCAAGTCGAGCCTCATCGCGGCCATGTCCGCGGCGCGCCCCAAGATCGCCGACTACCCGTTCACGACCCTCGTGCCGAATCTCGGCGTCGTCCAGGCGGGCGATGTCCGCTTCACCATCGCGGATGTTCCGGGGCTCATCGAGGGCGCGAGCGAGGGTCGCGGCCTCGGCCACGACTTCCTCCGCCACGTCGAGCGCTGCGCCGCGATCGTGCACGTCCTGGACTGCGGGACGCTCGAGTCGGAGCGCAATCCGATCGATGACCTCGAAGTGATCGAGCGAGAGCTCGACAAGTACAGCGTGGACATGAGCTTCGCGGGTCCCGACGGCGAGGCGGTGCCGCTCAACGAGCGGCCGCGGCTCGTGGCGCTCAACAAGGTTGACCTCCCGGATGGGCAGGCGATGGCAGACATGGTCCGTGCGGAGCTCGAGTCGCGCGGGTACCGCGTGTTCGAGGTCTCGGCCACGAGCCACGAAGGCCTCCGCACCCTCGGCTTCGCGATGGCCGAGATCGTCCAGAAGGCCCGCGAGAGCCTCACGGTCGCGCCCCCCAAGGTCGCGCCGACGGTCCTCCGCCCGCGCGCAGTCAACGAGGCCGGGTTCAAGATCCGCCGCGAGGAGCGCAACCTGGAGCCGCTGTTCCGGGTCCTGGGCGAGAAGCCCGAGCGCTGGGTCAAGCAGACCGACTTCACGAACGACGAAGCCGTCGGCTACCTCAGCGATCGGCTCAACCGACTCGGTGTCGAGGACCAGCTGTTCAAGATCGGTGCGCACCCCGGTGACACGGTGGTGATCGGCGAGGACGACGCGGTCGTCTTCGACTGGGAGCCGACCATGATGACCGGCGCAGAGATCCTGGCCGGCCCGCGCGGCACCGACCTGCGGCTCTCCGACTGGAACCGTCCCACGCGCGTCCAGAAGCGCGAGGAGTACGAGGACCGGAAGGCCGCGAGGGCCGCCGCCCGGGACGAGCTCGAGCAGGAGCGCCGCGCTGGCATCTGGACCGAGTCGAGCCGACGCAAGGAGTGGGCACCGGACCTTCGCTCGGAGGAGGAAGCCGGGGATGACGCCGACGATGACCTCTGAGCTCGAGGTCCGCGAGCGGGAATGGCTGCCCGAGGCCCGGCGCATCGTGGTCAAGGTCGGGTCGTCGTCGCTCACGACGATCCGAGGCGGCATCTCGGAGCAGTCCGTCGCGGCGCTCGTGGACACGCTCGCCTCGCGCGCGAACGCGGGGACTGAGATCGTCCTCGTCTCGTCGGGCGCGATCGCTGCGGGCCTCGCACCGTTGGGCCTCCCCAAGCGCCCCCGCGACCTCGCCACCCAGCAGGCGGCCGCGAGCGTGGGGCAGGGCCTCCTCATGGCCCGGTACACGCAGGCCTTCGGCGCGCATGGCGTGACGGTGAGCCAGGTCCTCCTGACTGCGGACGACCTCGTGCGCCGCACGCAGTACAAGAACGCGCACCGGGCCCTCGAGAAGCTCCTCAACCTGGGCGTTGTCCCCGTCGTCAACGAGAACGACACGGTGGCGACCCACGAGATCCGCTTCGGCGACAACGATCGCCTCGCGGCGCTCGTGGCCCACCTCGTGCACGCCGACGCGCTCGTGCTGCTCTCCGACGTCGACTCCGTCTACACGGGCCCCCCTACCCAGGGCGGCGAGCGGATCGCACATATTCGCGGTGCCGCCGACCTGGTAGGGGTGCAGATCGGCAGCGCGGGCGTGGCCGGGGTCGGCACCGGCGGGATGGCCACGAAGATCGAGGCAGCGAGCATCGCCGCGGGGTCGGGGATTCCCGCGCTCGTGACGTCGACCGCGGCCGCAGCGCGAGCACTTGCGGGGGAGGACGTCGGGACCTGGTTCAGCGTGAGCGGCCGCCGGAAGCCGGTGCGGCTCCTGTGGCTCGCTCACCTCGCTGCCACTCGGGGAACGCTGACGCTCGACGACGGCGCCGTCCGTGCCGTCGCACAGCGCCACCGTTCGCTGCTCCCGGCCGGGATCACCGCCGTCGAGGGTGACTTCGAGGCCGGCGACCCCGTCGAGATCGCGGACCAGGCAGGCCACGTCGTGGCGCGCGGGCTTGTGAACTTCTCTGCGGACGAGCTTCCCGCGATGCTCGGGCGCTCGACGAAGGACCTCGGGCGTGAGCTCGGGCCGGAGTATGAACGTGTGGTTGTTCACACGGACGACCTCGTCATCGTCTAGTGTCTAGCGCCTCGTTAGACTTGAAGGCATGACTGACACCGTCGCCCACGAGACTGCCTCCGCTGCCGACGCTCCTGCGGGCGCGCAGCCGGTCGACGTCGAGGCCGCGGTCCTCGCCATCGGCGACCGTGCCCGCCGCGCGTCGCGCGCGATGGCCCGTGCCAACCGGGCGTGGAAGGATCGCGCCCTCCGCGCGATCGGCTCCGCGCTCAAGGAGCACGAGGCCGCGATCCTCGCGGCGAACGCGAAGGACCTCGAGGAGGGCCGCGCGAACGGGACCACCAAGGCCCTGCTCGACAGGCTCGCGCTCACACCGGCCCGTATCGATGGGCTCGTGTCCGCCCTCGAGAATCTCGCGGGGCTTCCCGACCCGGTGGGCAACGTGGTCCGGGGGCAGACACTCCCGAACGGCCTGCGCATGCGGCAGGTCAACGTCCCGATGGGCGTCGTGGCGGCGATCTACGAGGCCCGGCCGAACGTGACCGTGGACATCGCGGGCCTCGCGCTCAAGAGCGGCAACGCCGTGATCCTCCGCGGCGGCAGCGCCGCGGCGCACACGAACCGCGAGCTGGTGGGGATCCTCCGCGACACGCTTGCAGCGGTCGGGCTGCCCGAGGACGCCGTGCAGACGGTTGACGAGTTCGGGCGGCCCGGCGCAGAGGTGCTCATGCGGGCGCGCGGCCGGGTCGACGTCCTCATCCCGCGCGGCGGGCGCGAGCTCATCCAGAACGTCGTCCTCAACTCGACCGTCCCGGTCATCGAGACCGGCGAGGGGAACGTCCACATCTTCGTCGACGAATCTGCCGACGAGGAGATGGCCGTCAACATCCTCCTCAACGCCAAGACCCAGCGCCCGAGCGTGTGCAACACCGTCGAGACGCTGCTCGTCCATTCGAAGAGCACGGTGCTTCCCGCCGTCGCCCGTGCGCTCGCGGAGCGCGGGGTGCGCCTGCACGTCGATGGGCGCTCCATGGGTGCGCTCCCCGCAGGCGTCGACGGGGTTCCTGCGACGGACTTCGACTGGGCCACGGAATACATGGACCTCGACCTCGCGGTTGCCACGGTCGATTCCCTCGACGAGGCGCTCGAGCACATCCGGCGCTGGAGCACCGGCCATACCGAGGCGATCATCACCAACGATCTGGGCAACGCGGAGCGGTTCACCGCTGAGATTGATTCGGCGGCCGTGATCGTGAACGCATCGACGCGCTTTACCGACGGCGGCGAGCTGGGGCTCGGCGCCGAGGTGGGGATCTCGACGCAGAAGCTGCACGCGCGTGGCCCGATGGGGCTGACCGAACTCACCACCACGAAATGGATCGTGCAGGGCGAAGGACAGGTGCGGGGCTGAGGGTTCTCGCCGCGGCGCCGGGGTAGGATAAACCGAAGATCGGTCACGAAAGTGGCCAACCGCAGTTAAGAGGCTCTGAAGGGGTTCAAGCATGCTGGCAACGGTCATGACCGCCGCGCTCTCGGTGAGTGCTGAGGCCGCGGGGCACGAGGCTCCCGCACCGACCATCGCTCCGCCGTTCGTGGTCGGCGGGGTCCTCTTCGCCATCTTCGTGGTGCTCATGTTCGTCACGCTCTCCTACTCGAACCTCGGACGCCGCCACGAGGCGAGCGACGAGCACGCGGATCCGCACCGACAGCACCCGAACAAGCACGACCGCCACCAGGGCGCTTCGAGCCACTGACCCTTGGCGGATCCAATGGAGGTGCCCGGAGGGCGGCGCGTCCGCCTCGGCGTGATGGGCGGGACGTTCGACCCGATCCATCATGGGCACCTTGTCGCGGCGAGCGAGGTCGCCTCGAAGTTCGGCCTCGATGAGGTGGTCTTCGTGCCGACGGGTGAGCCGTGGCAGAAGAGCAGTCGCCATGTGAGCCTGGCAGAGCACCGCTACCTCATGACGGTGATCGCGACCGCCTCGAACCCTCGATTTACGGTGAGCCGCGTGGACATCGAGCGCCCAGGCCCGACGTACACGATCGACACTCTGAGGGATCTGCGGGCCGAACGGCCCGAGGCAGATCTGTACTTCATCACAGGCGCTGACGCGATGGAGCAGATCGTCTCGTGGAAGGACGTCGACGAGCTCTGGGGACTCGCGCATTTCGTGGGCGTCACACGTCCCGGCCACGAGCTTCCCGACCTCGCGCGGGCCGAGGTGAGCCTGCTCGAAGTTCCGGCGATGGCCATCTCCTCGACAGACTGCCGTGCTCGTGTCGCGGCCCACGATCCCGTCTGGTATCTGGTTCCGGACGGCGTGGTGCAGTACATCGCGAAGTACGGACTCTACGTCTCCGACGAACAAGTGCGCCCGGCGGCTGCCTCGGACGTGGTCAGCCTTGCGTGGCGGGATGAGCCAGCGCACGAAGGGGGCCCGCAGGGCGGCGCCTCGGTGGCCGGGTGAATGAAGCTATGAATAATGACGACAAGCCGATCACGAGCCGAAGGGAGCGGCGGCGCGCCGCCGCAGGCGATGGCCTCGCGGAGCTGACGCCTGCCCAGGCGAGGGCCGAAGCTGAGGCCAAGGCAGAAGCCGAGGCGACCGGGGCCGCCGACAGCGGTCCGGCCGCCGAGCCCGGCGCGCAAGCTGCCGAGAGCACTGAGACGGGACGGATCCGCTCCCGCCGGGCCTTGGACGCCCCCGTTGACGCGGTGCGAGACGCCGACGCTGCTCGAGCTGAGCGCAGCTCGCAGGCGCGTGCCAGGGACCGCGAGGCGTTGCGCGTCATGCGCGAGCTGGCCGAGAAGGAAAGGGCCGCGCAGCCCCCGAGCCGTCGCTCGCTGCGTCAGCCGGCGGCGGAGCCGGACGCCGGCCAGGAGCAGCCGCAGGCGCCTGCGTGGCCTGCAGCTCGCCCGACGCCCGCGGCACGCCCCCTTGGCTCGTCCGGCGGCGACCTTCCTGCCGGAGCCCTCCCGATCGTCCCGACACCGGTCCCAGCTGCGGAGCCCGCCGAGGGCACCCAGGGCGAGGCGCCGCCGTCGTCCGTTCCCGCCGCGGGACGACGCCGGGGACGGCAGGCCCCGGTGCGACAGGCGCCCGACGGCTCGGCCGTGCTGGGTCCCGAGACCGGATCGTTCAGCATGCTCTCGCACGAGCAGATCGCGGCCGCCCGCGAGCAGCTCCGCGAAGAGGCCAAGGCTCCGGCTCCCGCCAAGCAGGGCCAGCCTGACGCCGTCGACCCCGAGACGCTCAAGCAGCAGCTTGCGCAGGCCGAGCGGGCGGCGATCCTCAACCGCCGCGCCCAGACCCGGCAACGCCTCGCCGAGGCGTCGCGCCGCGACGCCGAGAGCGGGAAGGCGGGGCCCGCGCCCACCGCGGCCAACAACCTCGCGATGGTGACCCCGCTCGAGTACGTCAAGGTTCCCGGGCTTCCGCATCCTGTCATGCGGCCGCCCACCACGACCCACGTGCCCGTGACCACGGGCAAGGTCCGCGAAGCGGCGCCAGTCTCGGCGGCGACGGCGCACGGCTTGGAGCCTCTCGGCGTCCAGGCACCCCGGGGCAACCGCGAGCGGGCGTTCCTGCTCGGGTTCGGCCTCTTCGGACTCGTGGCGTTGATCGCCGCGGTCGTCATTGTCGTGCTGTTCGGCAAGCTGCCGGGACAGTGAGAATTTTCGGAAGACTTCAAGGAGAAGAGTGAGCGCAACAGAATCGGCGATCGAGTCCGCACGGGTGGCCGCCAAGGCCGCAGCGGACAAGCTGGCTGAGAACATCGTGGCCGTGGATGTGAGCGAGCGGCTCGCGATCACAGATCTCTTCGTCATCGCGTCGGCGTCCAACGAACGCCAGGTCAACTCGATCGTGGACAACATCGAGGATGAGCTCATCAAGCTCGACCGCAAGCCCGTGCGACGCGAAGGCCGCGCGGAGGGCCGCTGGGTGCTGCTCGACTACGGAGACATGGTGGTTCACGTGATGCACGACGAGGACCGTGCCTTCTATGCCCTTGAGCGGCTCTGGAAGGACTGCCCCGTGGTGGACCTCGGGCTCGACGAGTCCGGCGCGTCCGCCACAGCGGCCGGCTGACCGACCGTGGGGGAGAGGCGGAGGATCGTCTTCTGGCGCCATGGGCGCACCGATTGGAACGCGGCGGGCCGCTTTCAGGGGCAGACGGACATTCCGTTGAACGAGGACGGCGTGCGTCAGGCGAAGCACGCGGCCCGGCTGCTCGCGGCGATGGGTCCCACGTCGATCGTCGCCTCTGATCTCCAGCGCACACGGACGACGGCGGAGGCCCTCGCCGAGGAGACGGGCCTGACCGTCGCCGTGGATTCCGGCCTCCGCGAGACCAACGCGGGCCGCTGGCAGGGGCAGACGTTCGACGAGATCCGGCTCTCCGACGCTGATCTTCTCGCGCAGTGGGAGGACGGCGCGGTGGATGTGGCCGCGGGCGGGGCCGAAACCCGGCTCGACGTCGCCGCCCGGACGCGCGCTGCGGTCGAGCGGGCGCTCGGGGAGCTGGGCGACTCGGGGACGCTCGTCGTGGTGAGCCATGGCGGCGCGATTCGCGTGGTGCTCGCCGAGCTCCTCGGTCTCCCGCACTCGCTGTGGGGAGCGCTCTCGGGCCTGTCGAACTGCAACTGGTCGGTGCTCGAGGAGCGGCGATCAGCCCCCGGAGATGGGGCTGACGGTGCGCCGCGTTGGCGCCTTGGCGAGCATAATGCGGGCACGCTTCTGGTGCCTGTCGCCGTCGTCGAAGGCTGACTCTGAGCGGGTCTGTGGATTTGTGCGCGGGGCTGGCGCGGTCTAAGATGGACGAGTTGCTCCGAAGGAAGTGAGGGGATCTCTGGATCCTCTCAAGCTCTCGTTCGGCGCGGTTTCCGGGGCTGTGGCGCAGCTGGTAGCGCACCTGCATGGCATGCAGGGGGTCAGGGGTTCGAGTCCCCTCAGCTCCACGGGGGTATGGCGCAGTTGGTAGCGCGTCTGCATGGCATGCAGAAGGTCAGGGGTTCGAATCCCCTTACCTCCACCGAAAAGACACGCGATGGGACGGTCGATGAGACGGTCCCATCGCCGTTTGACGTGGGAGAACACCTGATGTTGACGACATCTTGGTCGGACCTCGTGATTTGCTTTTGACCCGACCCACGCCACAGAAGGAGCCCTTGGTCCACTCGTAGGACTCCTCGTGCTGGGCTTTGCGCCGGCTACGCGGTCGCCGGATCCCGCCCCGACCGTCGAGGTAAACAGTCGAGGGTCGAACGGTTTTGTGCTCCGGCTCTGCCTGTGGTCGGTCCTCGGCGGGCTTGAAGGCGGTTCTGCCGAGGTCTCGTTTCGCTCCTCAGGACACACTCCGAGGAGCTGCTACTTACCGCGTGCGTCACCCCATAACAGGATGTGCAGCCTCGGAGACAGGTTGTAACCGACCTGAGCCACGGGCCCGCCCCAACCCGCAGGTTCGGCGTGCCAGCCTTTAGTGAACCGCCCCGGCGTGTCCGGAGACTTTCTAGTTTGAGGATCCGACGATTGCCGGGTCCGGTTGTCGAGTGTAGTAGGCGGCCTCCATCTCCGCCGGTGGGATGTCTCCGCAGTACCCGTAGAGG
>NZ_SWDW01000001.1 GCF_004919045.1 Sinomonas albida | reverse complement strand
CCCGCAGATCAGGTTCGTGAACACTCATGCACCCGATCAGACGGCCCGAAGCGTCTACAACGTCCTGAGACACACTGTCTACGAGGTCCCGAGACAGAAGTGTCTATTAGGTCCCGAGACTTCACACCCCACCCCAATCCCTCTCGGGTACAGACAGCACGGGCCGGTCACAGTTCGGTCACAGGATCGGGGGCGCATCAGGGTCCGGGTTGCGGGTAACGTAATGAGCAAAAGGTGTGACGAAGGTCTCCTCTCCGGATCTGACAGAGGCCTCCTCCGGGTCACTCCTCCACTGGCCCCGAGGGGGACGCATGGATGTGCACCGCATTGGCGCGACCGCTCTCACGCCGCTGAGACAGAGCCCGCCGCCCAAGCCCCTGCCGGCCACGTCGTTCCGCGCGACGTGCGAATCGATCCTCGCCGCGGTCGACCGCGTGATCGACGGCAAGGCCGAGGCGTCCCGCGTGGCACTCACGGTGCTCCTCGCCCAAGGCCACCTCCTCGTCGAGGACGTCCCCGGCGTCGGCAAGACCATGCTCGCCAAGACCCTCGCGCGAACCATCGACTGCTCCGTGAGCCGCATCCAGTTCACGCCGGACCTGCTCCCCAGCGACGTCACGGGCGTCTCGATCTACAACCAGGCCACGCGCCAGTTCGAGTTCCGCCCAGGCGCCGTCTTCGCGAACATCGTGATCGGCGACGAGATCAACCGCGCCTCGGCCAAGACGCAGTCGGCTCTCCTCGAATGCATGGAGGAGCACCAGGTCACGGTCGACGGCACCTCCTACGGCCTGAGCGAGCCGTTCATGGTGATCGCGACCCAGAACCCCATCGAGATGGAGGGCACCTACCCGCTCCCTGAGGCCCAGCGCGACCGCTTCATGGCGCGCATCTCGATGGGCTACCCGGACGAGGCCGCCGAGATCGAGATGCTCGAGAGCCATCAGTCGGAGTCACCGCTGCTCTCGGTCGAGCCGGTCGCCGAGGCATCGGACCTGCTCGCGATGATCGAAACGGTCAAGGACGTCTTCGTCTCCGACCCGGTCAAGGAGTTCACGGTCGCGCTGGGCCGGGCCACCCGGACCAGCGAGAAGATCCGCCTCGGCTCGAGCCCGCGCGCAGTGCTCCAACTGCTGCGGGCGGCAAAGGCGCGCGCGGCGCTCGACGGGCGCGACTTCGTGCTGCCCGACGACATTGCCGCGATGGCACCGGCCGTCCTCACCCATCGGCTCATCCTGGACCGGCGAGCCGCGAGCGCAGGGCTCACGGCCGCCGGGATCCTCGAGGCGATCGTCGCGTCCGTGCCGCTCCCGTCCGACGGCGCGGCCCGCCTCCGCAGACAGGGCTGAGTCCCATGGCGTCCCCCACTTCGCGCTGGCGCGGCGCGCCGTGGCAGGGCTCGCTCACGGCCGCGGGGTGGGGATTCGTGGGCACCGGCGCCGTGGTGCTCATCGCGGCGCAGCTCATGGGCCGCCGCGACCTCCTGCACCTGTCCGTCTTCCTCCTCCTCGTGCCGGGGGTCGCGTGGCTCGCGAACCGGCTCTTCCGGCCCGGCCTCTCCGTGGACCGCGCGAGCGATCCGCCGGTGGTCGAGGCGGGCCGCACCGCGGAGGTCCGCCTCGCGGTGGGCCACACGGGCGTGCTCGTGGGCCGGCTCTCGATGGCGGAGCACCTCCCCGCGTCACTCGGCGAGGGCCCGGACTTCGCCTATCCCGGGCACACCGTCGGGTCCGACGGCGTGAGCCGCTACCGCTACCAGCTTGCGTGCGCCCACCGCGGCCTATACGTGCTTGGGCCCGTCGAGGCGCGCTCGACCGACGTCTTCGGACTCGCTGAGCAGCGCACGAGGATTGACTACGGAACGCGGCTCACCGTCACGCCGGCCGCCGTGCCGCTCGCGGCGTCCGTCCTGTCGGGGCTGCGCGGGATCGACGGCGTGATCGCCACCCGCATGCAGGCGAACCCTTCCGAGGACGACGTCATGACCCGCGAGTACCGCCACGGCGATCCGATGCGCCGGGTGCACTGGGCCGCGACGGCCCGCCACGGGCAGCTCATGGTGCGGCAGGAGGAGTCGGCGACCTCACCCGAGGCCACGATCGTGCTCGACCTCCGACGCGACGCGTTCCCCGCGGCGACCGGCCGCCCCGCTCCCCCCGGCGAATGGGCGCCGGGCTCGCCCGAGTTCGAGTGGGCCGTCACGGCCACGATGTCCGTCGCGGCGCACCTCGCCGAGCTCGACTACACTCTCCGCCTCCTCGACGCGGACGGAGCCCTCGCGCTGTCCCACTCGCCGTCGTCGTCCGTCCCCGATGCGCCGGACTTCTCGGGTCGCGAGGGCCTCGCGCAGGTCGCCGAGGGACTCGCCGCCATCCTCCCGCGCGGCGGGGAGAACGGGACGGCGGCGCTCGCACCGCACCCGGACGAGGGCTTCGGGGACCTGCTGCTCGACCGCATCGAGGCGCACCGGCAGCGTGGCCCGCTCGTGGCGATCCTCGGGCGCACGACCGCCCAGGACGCGCGCATCCTCGCGCCCGCCGCGGCTTCTGCGGAGCGCGCGCTCGCGCTCGTGGTCACGGATCATCCGGGCGCCTGCCGCGGTGCCGTCCAGACGCTCCGCGCCGCGGGCTGGCTTGCGATCGAGGCGACGGCGCACACCCGCCTCGAGGCCGCGTGGCTCGCACTCACCGCCGGGACGCAGTCATGGTGACGCAAGCCCCCACCCGGCCGGGCCCGGCGACGCCGCCGCCGAGCGGACCGCGGCCGCGCTGGCCCGCCCGCCCGCTCCCGTGGCGGCGCGCCGCCTTCGGCCTCTGCCTCGGGGTCTCGGTCGCCGGGGCGTCGCTGTCGTACGACGGCGTGCTCCGCTCGTGGGCCTGGCTGTACCCCGTGCTCGTGGTCGTCTTGGCGACCTCGGCCGCCACTGCCGCCGCCCGGCTCGTGCGCGCCCCGGTCGTGGTCCCCTCGCTCGCGGGGCTCGTCGTATGGGCGCTCTCGATGACGTTCATCTTCCTGCGCGACACCGCGGTCCTGGGCTTCATCCCGACGGCGCAGACCATCGAGGCGGCCCGCGAGGCGTTCGACGAGGCGTGGAACACGATCTCCTTCGAGGCCGTCCCCGCCGCACCCAACGTAGGCGTCGTCGCGCTCCTGACCGGCGCGCTCGGGCTCACGGCCCTCATCGGCGAGGCGATTGGCGTCGCGTGCCGCATGCCTGCCATCGCCGGCGTCGCACCGCTTTCCGTCCTCGTGGTTCCAGCGCTGCTCAAGCCGTCGGGACCGGGCGCGTGGGGTTTCGCGATCTCGGCCGCAGCGTACCTCGCGGCGCTGGCCCTCGCGCGCGCCGAGGCCGCGTCCGGTGCCGGCGGCGCCGCGCGGAGTTCGGGCGCGGCCGTCTCCCCGTCCCGCGTCGTGGCCATCGTCGCCGCGATCGTCGTGGGCGCACTGGTGGTCCCGGCCCTGGTCCCCGGGTTCGATCGCGGAAGCTTCCCCGAAGGCTCGCGGCTCAAGTACTTCGGCCAGAACGTGGGCCTCAACCCGTTCATCAGCCTGGGAAGCGACCTCCGCAGCGCCCAGGGCCTCGGAATCATCCACTACGCGACCGACTCGACCCAGTCCGTCTACCTCCAGACCGTCACGGTCGATTCGTTCGACGGCAGCACCTGGGGCCCCGACAACCGCGACGACCAGCGCCACTACGCCCTCAACTCGATCACGCAGAACACCGCGCAGACGGCCCCGCTCGCCACGACCACGACCGTCATCCAGACCGGGAACTTCACGAGCCCCTACCTTCCCGTCCCGTACGCGCCCGCCTCGGTGACGGGAGTCCAGGGGCGTTTCGGCTGGGACCCGTTCAACCTGAGCATCAAGGGCGAACCCGGGGGCAGCCTCGAGCAGAGCTACCTGGTCCACTCAGTCATGCCGAACGTGACCGCGGCGCAGCTCGACGCCGCGCGCTCAGGGCCGCGCGGGATCGGGCGGGAGACCTCGAGCATCCCAGGCGACGTGCCGGCCCTGGTGCGGACGACGGCGGATAGCATCACCAAAGGCGCGGCGTCGCAGTACGCCAAGGCGCTCGCGATCCAGGCGTACCTCCGCACGTTCACGTACTCGGAGCAGGCGCCCGTCCAGGACGGCTACGACGGAACCGGCATGGACGTCCTCGAGAAATTCCTCGAGAAGAAGTCCGGCTACTGCATCCACTTCTCCGCCGCCATGGCGGTCATGGCGAGGCTCGTTGGCATCCCGAGCCGGATCGCCGTGGGCTTCGCTCCGGGCCACCCCACGGGCGGGACGATCGCGGTCGCGGGCGTCGGTTCCCTCCCCGAGTACGAGGTCGACGCGCGCGACGCCCACGCGTGGCCCGAGCTCTACTTCGAGGGACTCGGCTGGATCCCGTTCGAACCCACCCCGTCCCGCGGCGTGCTCCCCGCCTATGCCCAGACGGACGCGCCCACCGGGGCGAGCACGAACCTCGAGAACCCCAACGACGGGCTCAAGGCAAGCGCGGGGCCCGCCGCCCCCGTTCCCTCGGCGACCCCGCATCCCACCGCGAGCGCGGCTCCGAGCGACGCGGAATGGGAGCCGATCGGCGCTATCGCCGTGGGCGCGCTCGTGCTGGTCGTTCTGCTCATCCTCCCCGCCGCGGTCCGCGCCGGGCAGCGGAGGCGACGGCTCACGCGCGGGATCGACGGCGCGTGGGAGGAGCTCGAGGCGCTCGGCTTCGATCACGGCGTCCCCGCGCACCCCTCGGACACCCCGCGGGCGTACGCGCGTCGCCTCGAGACCTGGGAGGCGGACGACGGCGGGGCCGTCGCCCAGGCGCTCGCGACCCTCACGCGCGAGTACGAGCGGTACGAGTACGGGCGCCCCGGCTACGAGACCGACCCCGCCGCCGCGCGCGAGGCGGTGGACGCGGTCGCCCGCGCGGGAAAGGCGAGCAGCTCGGCGCTCACTCGCGCCCGCATCGCCGCGCTCCCGCCGTCGGCCTTTGCCCGCCCGACCCACGCGATGGGGCGCGCCGCACAGCGGTCCAAGGGCGCCGCATCCCGCGCGCTGCGCCGTGTGTTCGGGCGGCTCCTGACGCCGCTGGCCCCCGCCGCCAAGGCGGCAGGGGCCAGCATCACGCGCCTGATCCGAGAGGTACGGCGGCGCTGAACGCACCGGCGCTGATTAGCCTTGGTACGGATCCGCAATGCTGTCGCTGTCCCTCCGCCCGTGGCGGGTCACCGGCGCTGGTTAGCCAGCGTACGGATCCGCAATGCCGATGTACTGCGTCGTCGTGTACTCCCCGATCCCCTCGGCGCCGCCCTCGCGGCCCAGGCCGGACTGCTTGACGCCGCCGAACGGGGCGGCCGCGTTGGAGATGACGCCCGCGTTGAAGCCGACCATGCCGTACTCGATCTGCTCGGCGACGCGGAACATGCGCGCGTAGTCGCGGGTGTAGAGGTAGGAGGCGAGGCCGTACTCGGTCGCGTTCGCGAGCCGGATGGCGTCCTCCTCCGTCGCGAAGGTCGTGATCGGGGCGACGGGGCCGAAGATCTCGTTCTTGAGGATCTCGGCGTCGTTCGGCACGTTCGCGAGGACGGTCGGCGCGTAGAAGTAGCCGTCGCCATCGAGGGGCCCGCCGCCGGTGGCGACCGTCGCGCCAGCTCCGACCGCTTCGGTCACGAGCGCGTGGACGTCCTTGCGGGCGCCGCCGTCGATGAGTGGCCCGACCTTGGAGTCCGCCTCGGTGCCGCGCCCCAGCTTGAGCGCGCCCATCGCCGCGGCGAACTTGGCGGTGAACTCCTCAGCGACCGATTCCTGCACGAGGAAGCGGTTCGCGGCCGTGCACGCCTCGCCCATGTTGCGCATCTTGGCGGCCATGGCCCCCTCGACGGCCTTGTCCAGGTCCGCGTCCTCGAACACGATGAACGGGGCGTTGCCGCCGAGCTCCATCGACGTCCGGAGGATGTTCTGGGACGCGTCCGCGAGGAGGCGGCGACCCACGGGGGTCGAGCCCGTGAACGAAATCTTGCGGAGGCGGTGGTCCTTCATGAGCGGGCCGGAGATGCCCGAGGCCGAGGACGAGGAGACGACGTTCAGCACGCCGGCCGGCAGCCCGGCCTCCTGCATGACGGCGGCGAAGAGCTGAGTGGTGAGCGGCGTGAACTTGGCCGGCTTGACGATCATCGTGCAGCCCGCAGCCACGGCCGGGGCGATCTTGCGCGTGGCCATCGCGAGCGGGAAATTCCACGGGGTGATGAGCAGGCAGGGGCCAAGCGGCTTCCGCTGGACCAGAATCTTGTTCTTGCCCTCCGGGGTCGTGACGTAGCGGCCGTAGTCGCGAACGGCCTCCTCCGAGAACCAGCGCAGGAACTCGGCGCCGTACGTGACCTCGGCGCGCGACTCGGCGAGCGGCTTGCCCATCTCGAGGGTCATGAGGAGGGCGAAGTCGTCGGCCCGCGCGGTCACGAGCTCGAAGGCGCGGCGGAGGATCTCGCCCCGCTCGCGGGGAGCGGTCCGTGCCCACGCGGCCTGAGCGGCGTCGGCGGCGTCGAGCGCGGCCACAGCGTCCTCGCTCGTCGCGTCCGCGATCTCGAGGAGGGACCTCCCTGTGGCGGGATCCTCGATCGCGAACGTCTTCCCGCCGGTGGCGTCGCGCCACTCGCCGTTGATGAGAAGGCCCGTGGGAACGCGGGCCAGCAGCTCCGCCTCGCGCTCGGGGGTGACAGATCCTGTGGTGGCAACGTCAGACATCTCGGCTCCTTCCGCCGTGCGGGGACTCAGCATCGGGTCCCTGGTTCCTTCGTCAACGCTAGGCTCTCGGCGGCGGGGGTGTCTACGCACGCCTGCATCACTGATCCGAGCCATCCCTGTGCGATTGCACAGAGAAGAACCGCGGAATCCCGGGGTTCCCGCCCCAGACACCGGCTCGTCACCGCGCCGCGAGCACCGCCGCGTACAGCTCGCGCTTGCTCGCCCCGGCGTCGCCCGCGACGGCGGCGACCGCGTCCTTGAGGCGCGCCCCGCCGTTCACGAGGGCGTTGACCTCGGCCACGAGATCCTCGGCGCTCGTGGGCTCGGCCTCGGGCGCACCCTCGACCACGACCGCGATCTCTCCGCGCACTTCGTGACCCTCGGCCCACGCGGCGATCTCGCCGGCCGTGCCGCGCAGCACCTCCTCGTAGGTCTTGGTGAGCTCGCGGCACACGGCCACGCGCCGGCCGGGCCCGAAGCCGTCCGCGAGCGCGCGGAGCATCGCGGGCAGGCGGTGCGGGGCCTCGAAGAAGACCATCGTGCGGCGCTCCCCCGAGAGCTCGGAGAGCCGGCCAGCGCGCTCGCCTGCTTTGCGCGGGAGGAAGCCGTCGAAGCAGAAGCGGTCAGTGGGAAGGCCAGACAGGGCGAGCGCCGTGAGAACGGCCGACGGCCCAGGAACGGCCGTCACCGTGAGGCCCTCGGCCACTGCGGCCTCGACGAGGCGGTACCCCGGATCGGAGACGCTCGGCATGCCCGCGTCGGTCACCAGGAGAACGGTCCGACCCGCGCGCACCTCCTCGAGCAGCTCGGGAGTCTTCGCGGCCTCGTTGTGCTCGTGGTAGCTCAGGACGCGTCCGGCCGGCTGGACGCCGAGGCCCTGGACGAGGCGATGCAGCCGGCGCGTGTCCTCGGCCGCGATGACGTCCGCCTCCGCGAGCAGTTCGACGAGGCGACGGCTCGCGTCGCCGAGGTTGCCGATCGGGGTCGCCGCGAGCACCACGCGACCGGGTCCGGGCTCAGATTCACGCACCCGCCCAGCCTACGCCGGTAGCATGGGCCGGGATGAGCGCCGCCACCGACACCCGCGAGCCCCGGCTCGGCTGGAACACCCGCCGGCGGTGGGTCGTCGCTCCGCCGGCTCCGCCGCGCGTCGTCGACGAGCTGCGTGAGCGGCTCCTCGGGCCGCTCGACCGGTGGCGCGATTGGCCGGCCCTCCAACGGACCCTGTACTGGGCCATCCCGCTCGTCACCGCCGTCATCGCGGGCCTCCTGCGCTTCACGGACCTCTCCCGCCCGCACAGCCTCATTTTCGACGAGACCTATTACGTCAAGGACGCTTACTCGTATCTCCAGTTCGGGTACGAGCGGAACTGGGGCGAGGACGCCAACGCGAAGTTCATCGTCGGCGATTTCAGCAGCATCCAGTCGACCCCCGAGTACGTGGTCCACCCGCCCGTCGGAAAGTGGATGATCGCGTTCGGCATGTGGCTCTTCGGGCCGTCGAGCTCGTTCGGCTGGCGCTTCTCCGCGGCCCTCGTCGGCACCCTGTCCGTGGCGCTCACAGCGTGGGCGGCGTACAAGCTCTTCCGTTCGCCCGTCGTCGCGGCCGCAGCGGGCGTGCTCCTCGCGGTCGACGGACACCACATCACGATGTCCCGCATCGGCATCCTCGACGTCTTCCTCTCGTTCTGGCTTCTGGTCGCGTTCTGCCTGCTGCTCAAGGACCGCGACGACGGACGACGGCGGCTCGCGGCTCGGCTGGGCAGGCTCGCCAGGCCGGACGGGAGAATCCCCGCGACGGCGCTCACCACCGGGCCGTGGCTTGGCGTGCGCTGGTGGCGCATCGCCGCTGGCGTCTCCCTCGGCCTCGCGGTCGGCGTGAAGTGGTCCGCCCTCGCGTTCGTCGCGGGCTTCGGGCTTCTCACCGTGCTGTGGGATGCGAGCGCGCGGCGCAGGGCGGGCATCCGCGCCTGGCTGCCCGCCGCCGTCGTCCGCGATGCCCCGCTCGCGGTGGTGAGCATCATCGTGGTGGGCGGCGCGGTCTACCTCTCGACGTGGACCGGCTGGCTCCTCTCCTCGGACGGCTACTTCCGCCATTGGGCCGACACCCACCCCGACCCCGTGTGGCAGTGGGTTCCGGGCGCGCTCCGCTCGCTCGCGCACTACCATCTCGAGGCGTACTCGTTCCACACGACCCTCACGACGACGCATCCCTACGCCGCGAGCCCGTGGAGCTGGCTCGTGCAGGGCCGGCCCACGTCGTTCTACTATGCCGAGCCGAGCACGGGCTGCGCGGCCGACCGCTGCAGCTCGGCCGTGCTCGCGCTCGGCAATCCGCTCATCTGGTGGGCCGGGACGATCGCCCTGGCGATCGCCGTCCTCCTGTGGGCGGGACGCCGCGACTGGCGCCTCGGCGGCCCGCTCTGCGGCATCGCTGCGGGGTACCTCCCATGGTTCCTGTACCCCGAGCGGACCATGTTCGCGTTCTACGAGGTCTCCTTCGAGCCGTTCTTCATCCTCATCCTCGCGTACATGATCGGCCACGTCCTCGGCCGGCCCACGGACCCACCGTGGCGGCGGCAGGCGGGACTGCTCGGGGTGGGGCTCTACATCGTGCTCGTCCTCATCGTCTCGGCCTACTTCATGCCCATCTGGACGGCGCAGACCATCACGTACGTCGACTGGCGGCTCCACATGTGGATGCCGAGCTGGGTGTGAGATTGGCAGAATGGGACCTGTGAGCAGCGGCACTTCGGAGAACGTCCGCCCCGATGGGGAAGGCCAGGATTCGGCCGACGGTGCCCTGCGCGAGGCGCACACCGACCGGCTCGGGCCTCGCAGGCCCGAGGGCGCGAACGCGACAGATCTGCTGCTCGAACGGGCCTCCGCCACCCCGGAGCGGGCCGTCTACGCGCTCCGCGACGGCACGTCGTGGCGCGACGTCGCGGCGGCCGACTTCCTCGAGCAGGTCCAATGGCTCGCGCGCGGCCTCATCGCCGGCGGCCTGAGCGCGGGCGACCGCGTCGCGATCCTCTCCCCCAGCTGCTACGAGTGGTCCCTCGTGGACTTCGCGATCTGGTACGCGGGCGGGGTGAGCGTGCCCATCTACGAAACCGATTCGCCCGCGCAGATCGAGTGGATTCTCCGCGACTCCGGCGCGAGCCGCGTCTTCGTCGCGCCGGCTCTCGGCGCCACCGTCACGGGGGTCCTCGAGGCCTCCCCCGACCTCGCCGAGCGGTTCATCCGGGTCACGTCGCTCGAGTTCGACGGCGAGGGCCCGACGCTCAGCAGCCTCGCGGGGCCGGGCCACGGCGTGAGCGACGCGGAGCTCGAGCGGCACCGGGCCGCGGCGGGGCTGAGCTCGCCCGCGACGATCGTCTACACGTCCGGCACCACCGGGAGGCCCAAGGGCTGCGTGGTCACGCATGGGAACCTCGTGCTGCTCACCGACAACCTGATCCCCCATCTCCCGGATCCGCTCGGGGCACCCGATCCGCGCACCCTCATGTTCCTGCCGCTCGCGCACGTGCTCGCGCATGCCGTCCAGGTCGTGTGCCTCGCCGCCGGCGCGACCGTCGCGTACAGCAGCCCGAACGAGCTCCTCTCGGCCCTGCGCAGCTTCCGTCCCACGTTCCTCCTCGGCGTGCCGCGCATCTTCGAGAAGGTCTACGCCGCCGCGCTCGACCAGGCGGCGCGCGCCGGCCGCTCCGGCGTCTTCGCACGTGCCGCAGCCGTGGCGCGCGACTACTCCGCCGCCGTCGACAATGCGGCCGCCGGTCGCGGCGAGGGCCCGGGCCGTCGCCTGCGGCTCGCGCATGCTGTGTTCGATCGCCTCGTCTACGGGCGCCTGCGCGCCGTGTTCGGCGGCGCGTTCACCACGGCGGTCTGCGGCGGCGGTCCGCTGAGCCCACAGCTGACACACTTCTTCCGCGGCGTCGGCGTCCCGGTCCTCGAGGGCTACGGCCTCACGGAGACCACGGGCCCGTGCACAGTCAACACCGCAGGTCACGTCCGGGTGGGCAGCGTGGGGCGCCCGGTGCCCGGAACCTCGGTGCGCATCGCGGACGACGGCGAAATCCTAGTACGCGGCATCGGCGTCTTTGCGGGCTACCACGGAGCGACGGAGGCCACCGCCTTCGACGCGGACGGCTACTTCGCGACGGGCGACCTGGGCCGTCTCGACGCCGACGGGTTCCTGACGGTCACCGGGCGGAAGAAAGACCTCATCGTCACGGCGGGCGGAAAGAACGTGGCCCCCGAGCCACTCGAGGAGGTCCTTCGCGCGAGCCCGCTCGTGGAGCACGCGCTCGTGGTGGGCGAGGGCCGACCGTTCGTCTCCGCCCTCATCGTCCTGGACCGGGACGGCCTCGCCATGTGGTGCCGCGAGCACGGCCGCAAGCTCGACGTCCACGCCGCGGCGACGGACCCCGCGGTGCTCGGCGAGGTCCAAGCAGCCGTCGACGCCGCGAACGCGCTCGTCTCGCGGGCCGAGAGCATTCGCAAGTTCGCCGTCGTCGGCCTCGAGCCGAGCATCGAAGCGGGGCAGCTCACGCCGTCGCTCAAGCTGCGCCGCGCGGCGGTCGTCGCCGACTGCCGCGACGAGATCGAGGCGATCTACTCCTGAGTCCCGCAGCTCGCGGGACCGGCTGTTCCTGCGGGGACTATTCCCGGGTCCTGGCCAGTTCGGCGTCCGCGGCCTCGGACTTCTTCTTGGTGGGCCACGCGAAGATGATCGTGAGCGAGCTGACCACGAGGACGAGCACGCCGATCACGATCGCCGAGTCCATCCAGAACTGGGACGGGAAGAGCCGGATGAGCGTGTCGGAGAGCTGGAACGTCCACGTGCCGTTCGCGAAGAACAGGTGGTGGAAGTCGGTGAAGAACGTCTGCCAGCCCATGATCGCGAACACCGCGAGAGCCACCACGAGGACGAACGTCACGATCGCGCCCGCGAACAGGCCCCTCGCGAAGGCCCCGCGGCGCTTGCGCAGCACGAAGTACACGATCACGAAGAACGCGAGCAGTACGGCCCCGGCCGCGTAGGCGAGGAGGAAGACGAGCTTGACGTCGGCCATGTGGCTCACCTCGCCGTCCGTGAACAGCGGGCTGCCGGACGGGAGCTGAAGGTCGCCGAGGTAGCGACGGCCGGCGAAGTTGGCGAGATAGTCGAGAGCGTATGAGCCGTAGGTGAGGCGGTCGTCGACCGAGAATCCGTAGCCGTCCCCGGGGAAGCCCGGGCGGAAGTACTCGAGCCACAGGAACGCGGGCGTCGCCACGAGGCGCACGGCCCCGATGAGGAGGAGGAACGGCATGAAGATCGCCATGAGCACCTGGAGGACCCGAGGGGCAACCGGCTTGGCCTTCGCGGCCGCCTCGCGCTGGGCGGTCCTGCGGCGGACCTCGTCCTCCGGCGGACGCATCTGGAGCGCGGACGTGGGCGACGGCTCACGGAGGTCGGTGGTCGCGCTGTGGCGGGATTCGTAGGCAGTCCCGGCTCCCGCGCCCTCGGCTAGGTCGGCGTGCTCGGAACCTTCGCCCTCGGCCTCGGCGCCGTGCCGCCCTGTGTCTTCGCCCTCTGCGGAGGATTCAGTGCGGTCGTGGTCGGCTCCGGAGGCTCCGGCGCCGTCGGGTGCTCCGTTGGAACGGTTCCGGAGCGCCGCGGCGTTGGAGGTCCGCAT
Organism: Sinomonas albida; assembly: GCF_004919045.1. Classification (GTDB taxonomy): domain Bacteria; phylum Actinomycetota; class Actinomycetes; order Actinomycetales; family Micrococcaceae; genus Sinomonas; species Sinomonas albida. Next base: position 415,028 of record NZ_SWDW01000001.1, on the reverse strand, counting down.
CCATTCGAAGGCGGGCTGGTCTGTGTCCTGAGAGTCGTCCAAGTCCACCTCCGGCTTCAGCTCGTGCCTGTCTTCCGTCACGTCCATCATCCACTCACGCCTCTGGCGGGTGCGCACACGGCGAACCCATATTCGATCTGTCCCTCCTCCCCACGGTAACGGGTCACCCGCCCGCACGTGGGCACGAGGCCGCGCTGTGGCCGAAGCGTTATCGGCGTGCCAGACGCGGAGAGTCGGCAATCAGGCGTTCGCGTACTGGGCCCACGGGATGTTCCAATCCCCGAAGCCGTCGTCGAAGTTGGCGAAGTCACCCTGCGTGTTGAGGATCTGCACGACGTCGCCCGTGGTCATGTTGTTGAACACCCAGGAGGCGCCGTCGGGCCCGAGCCCGATGCAGCCGTGGGACACGTTCGCGTTCCCCAGATACGGGATAGCGGTGTCGGTGGCCTGGTGGATGAACTCGCCGCTCGGCGTGAGGCGCGTGGCATATTCGACGTCGAGCTCGCCGTAGTTCGCAGGGTCGCCGGGCTTGAGGCCGATCGATGCCGCGACGAAGTGCGCCTTGCGCTGCTTCTCCATGAGCACGAGGAAGCCCTTCGCCGACGGGAACCGCGTGTCGCCCAGCGTGGCGGGCCACGTCTGCACGGGCTTGTCGTTGATGTAGGCCGTGAAGGTGTGGGCCTGGGCGTCCGCCACAGCGGTGCGCTTGTCGCCGATATGGACGGTGTTCGTCTTCGAGAAGTTCCCGATCTGCCCGTTTCCGAGATCGACCCCGAACAGGTCCATCTTCACGGTAATGGTGCTGCGCGCGGCCCAGTACTGCTCCGGCCGGTAGCGCACCACGGTGTCGCTGTACCAGTGGAACGCCCCCGCCTGGCCGGAGCTCGACGTGATCGTGATGGCCTTCTCGACGGCCTTCTTGTTCTTCACGGGCTCGCTGAACGTGAGCTGGATCGGCTGCGCGACGCCCACATTCATGCCGTCCAGCGGGTACATCGCGGCGTCGGCCTCGTTGGCCGTGGAGACGGTGGCGAACGTCGACGTCGCGGTCGCGGTCCGCCCCGCCCCGTCGAGCGTCGTGTAGCTCAGCGTGTACCTCGCGTTGAAGGAGAGCGAACCGGAGGAAGTCCACACCGAGCGGGCGGTGTCGAGGGTGCCCTCGACGTCCTGACCGGTGGACGAGCGCAGGCTCACGTTGTCGAGGGTGCCCCCGGCCGCCGTGACCGTGACGGGAGCGGAGGGATTGACCTCCTTCGCACCAGTCACCGGGACCGTCTGGGCCGAGGCAGGCGCGACGACGGGGAAGGCCGTGCCCGGCTGGGTGCGGACCGCGGTCGCGGCCTCCGAACCGATAGGGGACGCCTGGAGAGGGCCGACGGCGGCAAACGCCCCGCCGAGCGCCGCGACGACGAGCACCGCGACGAGGCTGATGATCTTGCCGCTCCGAGTCCCGATCCAGCCGGATCCGAGCCAACGCTGGCTCGGCTTCAGACGCCCGCCCTCGCGACGGTCCCCCATGATTCGCATGGAGACAATGCTAAGTCAGTAGCGGTAATGCGCTGGCTTATACGGGCCCGCCACGTCGAGGTCGAGGTAGTCTGCCTGGTCCTTCGACAGCTCCGTGAGCTCGACGCCCAGCGCGTCGAGGTGGAGACGCGCGACCTTTTCGTCGAGGATCTTTGGGAGCACGTAGACCTGCTTTTCGTACTCGCGCGCGGCGTGCTGCCCTGCGCCAGACTGATCGCGCTTCGTCCAGAGCTCGATCTGCGCGATCGTCTGGTTCGCGAACGAGTTGCTCATGACGAACGACGGGTGCCCGGTCGCATTGCCGAGGTTGAGCAGACGCCCCTCGGACAGCACGATGATCGAGTGCTCGCCGCGCCCCGCCTCGCCGTCCTGCCCGGCCTGGGCGGGGAAGACCCATTCGTGGACCTGCGGCTTGATCTCGACCTTGCGGATTCCCGGCAGCTTGGAAAGCCCGGCCATGTCGATCTCATTGTCGAAGTGGCCGACATTGCCCACGATCGCCTTGTCCTTCATCGCGGCCATGTGCTCGGCGCGGATGATGTCCTTGCCGCCCGTGGTCGTGATGAAGAGGTCGCCCTGGCCCACGACGGTCTCGAGCCGGGCCACCTGGTAGCCGTCCATCGCGGCCTGGAGGGCGCAGATCGGGTCAATCTCGGTGACCACAACGCGCGCGCCCTGGCCGCGCAGCGCCTCGGCAGCGCCCTTGCCCACGTCGCCGTAGCCGCACACGACCGCGACCTTGCCGCCGATCAGGACGTCCGTCGCGCGATTGATCCCGTCGGGAAGCGAGTGGCGGATGCCGTACTTGTTGTCGAACTTGCTCTTCGTCACGGAGTCGTTGACGTTGATGGCCGGGAACAGGAGCTTGCCCTGGTCCGCGAGCTGGTAGAGCCGGTGGACGCCGGTCGTGGTCTCCTCGGTCACGCCGTGAATGCGCTCGGCGGTCCGGGTCCACTTCTGGGGGTCGGCGGCCTGGCCAGCGCGGAGCACGTCGAGGATGATCCGATACTCCTCCGAGTCCTCCTCCGTGGGCTGCGGGACTGCCCCGGCGGCCTCGAACTCGACACCCTTGTGGACCAGCAGCGTCGCGTCGCCGCCGTCGTCGAGGATCATGTTGGGGCCCAGCTCGGGGTTCTCCGCGGCGCCGGGCCACGTGAGGATCTGCTCGGCGGTCCACCAGTACTCCTCGAGGGATTCGCCCTTCCAGGCGAAGACCGGCACGCCCTGCGGGTCCTCGGGAGTCCCGGTCCCCACGACGATTGCGGCGGCTGCCTCGTCCTGCGTCGAGAAGATGTTGCAGGAGGCCCAGCGGACGTCGGCGCCGAGCGCGACGAGCGTCTCGATGAGCACGGCGGTCTGCACGGTCATGTGCAGAGAACCGGCGATGCGCGCACCCTTGAGCGGCTGGGACTCCCCGTACTCCTCGCGCAGGGCCATGAGCCCCGGCATCTCGTGCTCGGCGAGGCGGATCTGGTGGCGGCCGGCCTCGTGGAGGGAGATGTCGGCGACGCGGTAGTCGAAGCTCACTGAGGACTCCTAGTGCTGGACCGGCGGAAGCAGCACCGGGATGCCGTCCTCGATCGGGTAACGCGGAACTGTGCCGTCCGGCGCCTGGGCGCTCGCCACGAGCTCATCGCCCTTCTGGACCAGAGCGGAGCCAGTTACGGGGCACCGCAGCAGGGCGAGGATGTCGGAGCGCAGCACCGGAGAGCTGAAAGACGGCATGAATCCCAGACTACATGGCCCTTGGGCCTGAGCCGCCCGGGGCCCGACGCATCCACCGGGCGCCGCCGGAGAACGAGGGCCGGAGAACGAGGACTGGCCTAGAACGGCTCTCGGAGGGCCCTGAGGTGACGGCCGCTCGCGATGTCGACGCCCGGCGGCGGGGCCAGCGACGGCTGCGGCTCGCGGACGGCGCGATGCGCCGGCTCAGCGGGGGCGTCGTCGTCGTCCTCTGCTCCGCCTCGCACCGCATCGGCGAGCGCGAGGAGATCATCCGGGCTCGTCTGGCGGGCGGGCAGCGCGAGCCGCAGGACCTCCCAGCCCCGCGGGACCGTGAGCTTGTCGGCGTGCTTCGCGCACAGGTCGTAGGTATGCGGCTCCGCAAACGTCGCAAGGGGACCCAAGACCGCGGTCGAGTCCGCGTAGACATAGGTCAGCGTCGCCACCGCAGGCTCGCGGCAGGCCGATCGGGAGCAATGGCGGACTTCTCGCACAGCCAGTACCCTACTCTGCTCGCCGCACCCGGCGGGCGAGCGACTCGGTTAGCGCGCCGCCGGGGGCCGGACTACAGTCGATACATGCAGGACCGTTCCACCTCGGGTTCCGTTCCGGGGATCAGCATTCGTCCCCTCCCGCCAGCCGGAGAGCCAGGCGAAGGCCGCCGCCGCAGTTTCCGTGATCGCCGCCGGAATCGTCACGGGCGGGGGCTGCGCGGAGAAATCGTGCCGGCGATCCTGCCGGGGAGCCGCACGCGCGGAGAGCGCTTCGAGGACTGGGTCCTTGATTCGGCCGACCGCCTCCAGGAGATCCGCGGCAACGAGCTCGAGGGCGTCGAGTACGTCGTCGAGGAGATCCCGCCCGGCCTCGAGCAGATCCTGCGCGAGGGGGGCCGCCCGCCCCAGGGCAGCGTGACCCGCCCCACGCGGGAGGAACCTGCCCGCATCACCGTCTACCGGCGTGTCGTCGAGACGGAGGCGCCCTCAGCCTCGGAGGCGCAGGACCTCGTCCACGACGTCGTCGTCGAGTACACCGCCGCGCTCCTCAACGTGGCGCCCGAGACGCTCGATCCGTACTACCGCGGCTACCGCTGAGCGGCGCTCAGTAGCCGAGCGTCACCGAGACCGCCTGCCGGCCGCCCGCCGCCGGGAGGATCGAGGCCACAGCGATCCCGTTGCCCTGCGCGGCCTCGAGGAGCACCGCGCCGTACGCGGGGTCCCCGGAGGCGGAGACCGAGTAGGCGACCGGCTTCGCGCCGTCGACTTTGTCCGGCACGGCAAGGGTCGCGGTGGTCCCGCCCGCGACGTCGAGCGCCACCGGCGCGTGGAACGCGCCGTCGGCCGTGATCGGCACGGCGCTGATCTTGGCGTGGCCGTCGGGCACGCCGAAGACCAGGGTCGGCGACGCGCCGTCGCCCACCGGCACGACATGCCCGTCGCCGAGTCGCGGCTGCGCCCCCGAGACGGCGAAGTCGAGCGCCTCGGTGCTCTTGAGGCCCTTGACCGAGCGGACGCTCGCCGTGAGCGAGACGTCCGACGACGCTGATACCGTGTACTTCCCAGCCGGAAGGCCCGCGAGGGGGATCTCGGTGACCGATCCGGCCTTCGCCGTGAAGACCGCACCCACCGGAAGGGTCACCGGACCGTTCGGACCGAAGACCCGCACCTGGACGACCGCGTCCGTGGCACCCGGAACCGTCACTTGGAGGGCAGCGGTCGCATCGTCGAAGCCCGAACCGGTCGCGAGATTCCGCGCGGCCGCCGGATCCTGGAGCTCGATGCCGGAGACCACCTGACGCGTGCCGGGCGTCGCGACGGGGGTCAGGAAGTCCACCCCGCCGGGTGTCAGGCCACGCAGCGTGCTCTGCTGGACCACACCCGCCACGGGGCCGCCCGAACTGCGAACGTGGACGGACAGGTTTCTCTGCCCGGGCACGAAGCCGCCGAGCACGAAGGACTTCGTGGTGCCGGGCGGAATCTGTATGCCGCGGCTTCCCGCGGGCGCCTGCGGGACCGCCTGATCGCCGTAGAAGTCGAGGTTCACGGAGGACGGGGTGCTGCTCGCGTTCGTGAGGTAGAGGACCGAGGTCCGGCCCACGAGCGTGCTCGCTCCGGCAATCCAGAGATCGTTGGCCGGGGCGGCGCAGGAGCCCGCCGCGAGGCCGCGCAGGTCGCCGTCTGCCGCGCTGTACTGGAACATCGCCGCCGCGGAGGCGGGGCGGCCCTCGAGCGCGGACGCGGTCAGCAGAGACGGGGCGGCCGTGGAGCGGCTCGCGATCGCCGCTGGCCGTGACGCCGGCGGCGCAGCGGGGGCGTTCTGGCCTTCGGAGACCTTCTGGAGCACCGAGCCGTTCACCTCGGCGATCGAGCTCGCGGGCATGGCGCCCGAGGGCTCCCCGATGACCGCCGCCGTGAGCCGGTTCGAAGCCGTCTTGCTGGCGGGGCTGAACTGCGGGTCGCCCTGCACCGGGGTGCTCTGCAGAAGCTGCGCGGGACCGGGGCAGACTCCGGTGGTCTGCCCGACCGGCACGTCCACGGCAGGAGGCGAGCCAGGCGAGAGGGCCCCGACGGAGGGATTGGCCCCCGCCGAGACGGCCAGGATGGCTCCCGCTCCCAGGACGACGACGCCGCTCGCCGCACCGAGCGTGCGGCGGAGTCGCGTCGTGGGTCGCGGCTTAGACGCGCGCGTCATCGGTGCTCCTTGCGGTCTCGGTGGCGGCGGTCTTGCTGTCGATTCTCGTGAGCGCGGGCCCTTCCGCGCCGACCTTCGGCGCCCGAGCGGGCGGCTCGGGCACGCTGACCGGAACGGCCGGGCCGGACGCGGGTGGCCCGGACAGTGCCCTAGCGGACGCGCGGCGCGCCCGGGACCTGGAGTTCCCCCGGCTCCGGCGCGGCTCGAGGCGGGCCCGCGTCGGAATCGCCGTGAGCACCGCGAGGAGGAGCACGACGGCGGCGAGGAGCCCGAGCGGGAGCGCCGCAGGCTGGTCGTAGCGGATCTCGAGCTTGCCGCCGCCCGCTGGGAGCGTGAAGGCCTGGGACCAGCCCTGCGTCGTGGACGTGAGGCGTTGGCCGTTGATCCACGCCGTCCAGTGCGGATCGCTCCGCTCGGCGAGGACCAGTAGCCGCCCCTCGGGGCCAGCCGGAATCGACGCGTCGACGGTCTCCGCTCCGGATCCGACGTAGCCGAGCACGGCGCCCTTCGTATCGACGATGCTCGCGCGGTGCGCTATCTCGAGCGCCTTCGCGGCGTCCTGGCTGCGCGGCGTGACGCGCCAGAGCCAGCCGACATCGGTTTGGCCGACCGCCACAAGGCCCGGAACCGCATCCATCTGCGAGGCGATGACCGAGTCGCCACCGTCGCGCTGCTGGAGGACGACGAAACCCGCGCCGAGGGCGTCGAGGTCGGCCCGCGGGTCGACGCCCGAGGAGGTCGAGACTGCGGCGACGGCTCGCCGCATTGCCGATGATGCGGCGTCGTCCGCGGCGATGACCTCGGACCCGACGGGTCCGGTCACCCGGCTTGCCGAGGCTACCGCGGAAAGGGAGTCCAGCGTCGTGCCCGAGCCGCGCATGAGCGCGGCCGTGAAGCCGCCCTGCGGGGTGCTGCGCAGCACGAGCGTCTTGGTCTGCTGGCTGCCGAGGCCCAGGTCGCTCGCGGTCGCGGGAAGCGTGCGCGCCTTGCTGGGCTTCACGGCGATGGGGCTCCCCACGCTGCCCGCCGGCGCGCCCACGGGGACAAGCCCCGCGGCGGCCCAGCGGGCCAGTCCGACGGCCGGGCCGCCCACCGCGAGAACGAGGGCGACCGCGATCCCCGCCGTCCCCAGCATGAACATCCGGTCGCGCCGATCGGCCGGCCGCTGCGCGGCGGCCTCGCGACGGTCGAAGAGCTGGTCTGCGCCGAGCACCGCCGCGGCGACGAGGCCCAGGACGCCCGCCGCGACGCTCGGCCCGGCGAAGGGCGCCACGAGGCTGTCCCCCGTCACGGCGACCGGGATGCGGGTCAGCACCCAGGCGAACGCGAGGGCGACGACCGCGAACGCGCCCGCGAGCCGCGCCGCGAAACCGCGCCGCCCGGTCGTCAGCACCATGGATGCGCCGGCGGCCGCAAGAAGCGGGAGCCCGAGGAGGAGCGCGTAGAGGAGTGCCCACGGAACGCCCGCCGGGAGCCATCCGACGCCGCCCACGCCCGCGGAGGCATCGAACGCCACGGGCTGGCCCAGCATGATCTGCCAGGGCGAGGCAGCGGTGTACGCGGCGGGCACGCCGGGATCGGCAAGCCACGCGCGCGGGTTGTCCGGCGCGGACATCCACAGTGGGAGGAACAGCACCACGGACGGCGCCAGCGTGAACCACAGCGAGCGCGCACGGCCCCGCAGGGTGAGGCTCGCGACAAGGACGACGACGGCGGCGAGCCCGAGGAGGCTCGGCGAGCCGGCGGTGGCGACGGCCAGCGCGAGGCCGCCCGCGGCCGCGGCCGTCCAGGAGGGGACGCCGCCCGAGCCCGACCGGGGCCGGCGGTCGACGCCGACCGTGCCGCGGATGCGGGCACCGCCCACGGCGCGGAGCATGCCGAGCGCGGCCCAGGGAAGCGCGACCTGGGCCACGACGGCGCCGAGGCGGCCCTGCGCGGCCGCCTCCTGGAGCGCCGGGGCCGCGGCCCACGCGATGGCCGCGACGATCCGCGGCCAACGGTGCGCGGTAAGGGCGGAGGCGAAGGCCCACGCGCCCACGGCCGCGAGGGCCGGTGCGAGGATGAGGGCCCACGCGACGGCGGGATTCGGGTTGCCGACGCTCACGACGCCGAGCAGCCACAGCACGAAGTCGAAGGGGTCGCCGTGCCCGGGCTGCCCCGCGCCGAGCTCGACCCACCAGGACGTCGCGTGCTGCCAGATGCTTCCAAGGCTCGAGGCCACGGGGAGGAGGCCGCCGCCCGCAACCGCGTCGGCGCCCAGGAACGGCAGGAGAGCGAGGATCGAGCACACGAGGGCAAGGCCCGCGACGACGACCGCGCCCGTCCCGGACCAGCCGCGCACGGCGACCGCGAGGGAGGCGAAGTCGTAGTCGGAGTCGCCCGTCGGCTCGGCGGGGGCGTCGTCGCTTCCGGCGCCGTCCCCGATGACGCCGTCGCCGTCCGAGTACTCCGACTCGAGGTGGGCGCGGCGGTAGTTCCAGATGTCTTCGCGCGGCGCGCGGACGCCGCGTACGGTGCCTCGCGCAACGGTCCGGGTCCGGGCGGCCCTCCGTCTGCCCCTCGCGAGCGAGGGTAGCGCCGTGAGCCCCGCCAGCGCCCCACCGAAGCGCGCCGTCCCGGTCGCGGGCTCCTTGGTGATGAAACCGGCCGCGAGGCTCCACAGGCCACCGAACAATGCGGCGATCCACTGGAGCGGCAGTCCGAGCGGGGAGGCGTGCTTGAGGCGCAGGTACACCTCGGCGCGGCGCTCCGCGAACGGCGTCGGATCGTTCTCGGTTCGGTCGGCGGCCGTGAGCATGCGGGCCGCCGGGACCACGACGACCCGGTGTCCCGCGAGCCGCGCCCGCCAGCAGAAGTCGATGTCGCCGCCGGTCGTGGGCAGCGCGCCGTCGAAGCCGCGGAGGGCGTCCCACACGTCGCGGCGCACGAGCATGCCGGCCGCGCTCACGGCGAACATGTCGCTGCGGTCGTCGTACTGGCCCTGGTCCTGCTCGTCGTCGTCGATAAGCGCGAGCCGCTCGGCCCAGCGGCTCGAGAAGAGCCCTACGTCGACGAGCCTGCGCGGCTCGTCCCACGCGACCTGCTTGCAGCCCGCCACAGCAACGGCGGGAGCGCGCTCGACTGCGAGCAGCAGCTCCGCGAGGGCGTCGGGATCGGGGGCGGCGTCTGCCCGCAGGAGCCAGAGCCACTCCCCCGTACGTCCTGACGGCTCCCGGGATGCGGACACGAGCTCAAGGGCGGTTGCGACCGCAGCGCCGAACGCCTCAGGCGCCTCGGCCACGGCACCGGCGCCCAACGCCTCGCGCAGGATCTTGCCGGAGCCGTCCCGCGAGCGGGCATCTGCTCCGAGCACCACGTCGGGACGCCGCCGTTGGGCGGCGACCGCGGCGAGGGTACGCGGAAGGTGGGCTGCGCCGTCGTGGGTGACGACGACTGCGGTGACGTGCACGCTGTCCAGGATCAGACCGCCCGCTTGCGGAGCCGACGGCGCTCCCGCTCGGAGAGCCCGCCCCAGATGCCGAACCGCTCGTCGTTCTCGAGCGCGTAGTCGAGGCATTCAGACCGGACGTTGCACGAGCTGCACACCTTCTTGGCGTCCCGGGTTGAACCGCCCTTCTCGGGGAAGAACGCCTCCGGATCCGTCTGGGCGCACAGCGCGTCGACCTGCCAGGCGAGCTCGCCCTCGACCGGCGGCGCCGGGCGCAGGAGGGTCAGCCAGACCGGGTCTGCCGGGCGTGCCGACGGCTTCCGGTCAAGAAGGGAGACGACTTCGGCCTCGCGCTCCTCCTCGTCCGGCTCCTCGGCCTCATCGTCGTTGTCATACGCTGCATGCTCAGCCAGAAACGCGGTTGCAGCGTCCTCGAGCGCGGCCGCCGACATCTCGCGGTAGCGCTCACCCGCCTGCGGGTCCGCCGGGTCCACGTACCAGTCGGCGGGGATGTCCCGCGACTGGTGGCCCAGCGCCTGTGAGGTCGCTGCTGTATCGTTCTGGAAACGCTCCGCCTGTCCCACGGTGCTCCTCCTTGGTGGTCGTTCTGCACCGGCCTCCCAGTTGAGGCCACGTATTCCGGAAGGCTTCCGGAACCGGCCCCCAAATGCCGGTGCAGTTACTGTCCGGTTCTAATTACACGCGTGTAAGTCGATCGGCGTCAAGCGGGGGATGGGATTGTATACGTACAAATTTCGATGGGACGTGTACGCCACGCCCGAGCGCGGGTCCGGCCCGCGGCCCCGCGCCCGCTCCTGCACCACGTCGGCGCGGGCACAATGGACCCATGGAATCCACGGTGACCGCCCTCCTCCACAGCCTCCGCAGCGGCAACTCGTCCGCACCGAGGCTCACGTGGTACGGCCCTGACGGAGAACGCGTCGAGCTTTCGGGGCGGGTCCTCGACAACTGGGCCGCAAAGTCATCGAACCTCCTCGTCGAGGAGCTCGACGCCGAACCGGGCACGCGCTTCCGCCTGGACCTTCCGGCGCACTGGAAGAGCGCGGTGCTGGCCCTCGCGGGCTGGCAGGCTGGTGGGGTCCTCGTGGACGGGGACGCGGATATCGTCTTCACGACGGAACCGGGCCAGGAGTCGGCAGGCCAGGCCTCAGCGGGACAGGCCTCAGCGGGACAGGTTTCACCCGGCGCGACCCACGTCGCTGTGGCGCTCGGCGCGCTCGAACTTGCCTTCCCCGGCGCGCTGGAGCCCGGGCAGGTTGACTACGTAGCGCTCGTGCGGCAGTTTGCAGACTCGTTCGACCCGCTCGATCCGCCGTCAGCGGACGACGGCGCGGCGCGTCTCGGCGGGGAAGAATTCAGCCAGGCTGGGCTGCTCGAGCGCTTCGCGGCCCCCTACGAGCCGGGCGCGCGAGTTCTCGTGGACGCCTCCCGGCCGCTGCGCGAGGTGCTCGCGGCGCTTCTGGGAGCTTGGGCGGCAGGCGGCTCCGCCGTGCTGCGACACGGCTCGGTCGCCGACACCGCGCGGCTGCGCGAAGCCGAGAAGATCACTGCCGAGTGACCCCTAGGGGGTCTGGCGTTCGGACTCGTCCCGCTGGCTCGGGGCGGGGTCCGCCGCGACAGACACGTGCTCGTGGTGGGTCTCGATGAGCTCGTGGTCGCCCTCGTAGCCGGGCTCGGCGTCGAGCTCCTCGTTGAAGACCCAGAACCGGTACGCGAAGAACCGGAAGACGGTGCCGAGGATGAGGCCCACGATGCTGCCGGCAACGAAGATCGAGACCTTGTCGGTCATGAGCAGCACGTACTTGGTGAAGGCAACGCAGCCGGCCGCGATGAGCAGGCCCACGCCGTTCATGAGCGCGAACAGGACAGCCTCGCGGATCACGTTGGCCTGCTTGCGGTGACGGAACGTCCAGTAGCGGTTTGCGACCCAGGAGAAGATGCTCGCCACGATCGTCGCGATCGACTTCGCCCAGACCTCGCCGCTGTGCAGCGGACCGTTGAGGAGCCAGATGAAGATCGCGGAGTCCACTACGAAAGCAAGGCCGCCGACCGTGCCGAACTTCGCGACCTCCCGCCAGAACAGCGAGACGAGACCGCTCAAGCGATCCGAAATGGCGTTGATCATGTTCCTCCGGGGCCGTTCTGTCACCGCCGCCCGCGTGAAGTGAGCCCTCCCCCAAGGGCGTACCGGCCCCTAGCGAGGGCCCCGGCACCGGGGACGCTCAAAGTCCTATTCTACGCGGCTGTCCTGACGCCCTCAGGTTGTCCACAGCATTCACAGGTCGGGCTGCTCCCGTTCGGTAGGCTTGGCGGGTGAGTTTCCCTGTGATCGGAGTCGTCGGCGGCGGGCAGCTGGCCCGCATGATGGCCCCACCCGCCACTGCCCTCGGGCTTGAGCTGCGCGTCCTCGCCGAGGCCGAAGACGTCTCCGCCGTCCCCGCCGTGCCGAGCGCCCCCGTGGGCGACTACCGGAGCCTCGAGGCCCTCCGGGAGTTCGCGCGCGGCGTGGACGTCCTGACGTTCGACCACGAGCACGTGCCCACCGAGCACCTCCTCGCCCTCATGGCGGAAGGCGTCAACGTGCAGCCGGGTCCCGCCGCCCTCGTGCACGCCCAGGACAAGCTGCGCATGCGCGCCGCCGTCGACCGCCTCGGTCTCCCCAACCCGCGCTGGGCCGCGGTCCACCATGTCCAGGACCTCGTTTCGTTCGGCGACGAGATCGGCTGGCCGATCGTGCTCAAGACCCCACGCGGCGGCTACGACGGGAAGGGCGTCCGCGTGCTCGGGTCCGCGGCCGATGCCGCTGCCTCCATCGACTGGTTCGGCGCCATGTCGCCGCTGCTGGCCGAGGAGATGGTCCCGTTCTCGCGCGAGCTCTCCGCGCTCATCGCCCGGACCCCGAGCGGCGTCGCGCAAGCATGGCCCGTGGTCCACACCATCCAGGTCGACGGCGTGTGCGATGAGGTCATCACGCCCGCGCCCGGGCTCGACCCGGCGGTCGCCGAGGCCGCGCAGGCCGCCGCACTCGCCATCGCGAACGATCTGGGCGTGACCGGAGTCATGGCGGCCGAGCTGTTCGAGACGCCCGGCCGCGGCCCCGGCTTCCTCGTCAACGAGCTCGCGATGCGCCCGCACAACACAGGCCACTGGACCCAGGACGGGTGCGTCACGAGTCAGTTCGAACAGCATCTCCGCGCGGTCCTCGACCTGCCGCTCGGCGGCACGCGCGTCTTGGGCGAGTGGGCCGTCATGAAGAACATCCTGGGCGGACCGAACACCGACCTGTACTCGGCATACCCCGCCGCTCTCGCCGCGGACGCCGAAGCGAAGGTGCACACCTACGGCAAGTCCGTCCGGCAGGGGCGCAAGATCGGCCACGTCAACCTCGTCGGTGCGCCGGGCTCGGCACCCGAGGAGCTCCGGGCGCGCGCGAGCCGCGTCGCCGCCGTCGTCCGCGACGGGGCCGAATCGAAGCCGAACGATCCCGCGAAGGAGAGCGCATGACCAGCTCAGCCGCTGACCGCCCGACCCAGGCTGGCCAGCCCGGCCCGGGCGGCCACAGCCCCGTTGTCGGCCTCGTCATGGGTTCCGATTCCGATTGGAACGTCATGGAGGCCGCAGGCGAGGCACTCGCCGAGTTCGGGGTGCCGTTCGAGGCGGACGTCGTCTCGGCCCACCGCATGCCGCACGAGATGATCGCGTACGGCGCCTCGGCCCGAGAGCGTGGGCTCCGCGTCATCATCGCCGGCGCGGGCGGCGCTGCCCACCTTCCGGGCATGCTCGCGTCGGTCACGACGCTGCCCGTGATCGGCGTTCCCGTGCCGCTCAAGACCCTCGACGGCATGGACTCGCTCCTCTCGATCGTCCAGATGCCGGCAGGCGTCCCGGTCGCGACCGTCTCGATCGGCGGGGCGCGCAACGCCGGGCTGCTCGCGGTCCGCCTCCTGGCGTCCGGCACGGATGAGCTCGCGGAACGGCTCTCTGGCCAGCTCGCGCAGTTCGCGGACGAGCTCAAGGCGACCGCGACCCGCAAGGGCGAGGCGCTGCGGCGCAAGGTGTCGGAGGTGTTCTGATGCACCTCCTGCTGAACACGCTCCGCCCCTACGCGTGGGGCTCGCGCACCGCCATCGCTGAGCTCCTCGGTCGCGAGCCCAGCGGCGGTCCCGAGGCCGAGCTGTGGATCGGCGCGCACCCCGACTCGCCCTCGCGTGTCGCCGGGCAGCACGACGCGAGCTCGGAGCAGGCCGAGGCGGGCCTCGACGAGCTCATCGCCCGCGATCCGGAGGCCGCCCTCGGCTCCCAAAGCGTCGAAGCTTTCGGACCCCGGCTCCCGTTCCTGCTCAAGGTCCTTGCCGCCGCCCACCCCCTCTCGCTCCAGGTCCACCCGACCCTCGAGCAGGCTCGGGCGGGCTTCGCGGCAGAGGAGGCGGCCGGCGTCGACCGTTCAGCCGCGGACCGCAACTACAAGGACGACAACCACAAGCCGGAGATGATCTTCGCGCTCACGCCGTTCGAGGCGCTGTGCGGCTTCCGCTCCCCCGCGGACGCGGCCGCACGCTTCGAGGAGCTCACCGCGCTCCTCGCGGGCCACGAGGCGTCTGAGGTCACCGAGCAGGTCGCCGAGCTGCTGCGCGGGCCGGACGAGGAAGAGGCGCTCCGGAGCGCGTTCGCCCGGCTCATCGCCGGCGGCGAGCAGGTGCGCGGGGCCGTAGCGGCCGCCGCCGCTGCGGTCGCGGACTCCGAAACCGACGACGCCGGGCTCCGCACCGTCGCGGCGCTCGCCGCGGAATACCCCGACGATCCGGGCGTGCTCGTCTCGCTCCTGCTCAATCGCGTAAGCCTCGTGGCGGGCCAGGCCCTCGCGCTCGGCGCGGGCAACGTCCACGCGTATCTCTCGGGCCTCGGCATCGAGGTCATGGCTTCCTCGGACAACGTGCTGCGCGGCGGGCTCACCCCCAAGCATGTCGACGTGGCCGAGCTTCTCTCCACCGTCACGTTCGCCGCTCTGCCGCTCCCGCTTCTCACCGCGACCGAGTCCCCGCTCGGGCAGGAACTCTACGTTCCCCCGTTCGCAGAGTTCCAGATGCAGCGGATCGAGGTTCCCGCGAGCGAGGACGGGACGCATGCCGAGCCTGTGCCGGTCGCCCAGGCGGGGGCCGCCGTGGTCTTTGTCGTCTCGGGTTCGCTCACGCTCGACACCCCCAAGGGCGACCTCGCGCTGGGCCGCGGCGACGCCGCCTTCGTGCCCGAGGTCGAGGCTCCGGCACTCGCCCACGCGGGCGCGGGCGGGGTGCTGGCCTTCGCGGTCACGACGGGGCTCGGTTCCGGACTGGGCTAAGCCGCTCCGCGCGCGTCAGCGGCGCACGAGCTGCCGCGCCCGTCCCGCAGCGCCCTTCGCCTGCCGGAGGACAGTCTTCGCCGCCTTGCGGCCCTCTTGGAGCACCCGGCGCGCGAGCGGCATGCCTCTCGCATAGACGGGGTAGAGCGGCGAGAGTGGGCGCTCCCACGTGCCGGTCAGCAGGTCCTCGTGCTGGGCGAACTGCTTCTTGAAGTCGGAGATGCCGTCGTTGAGCAGGCCGTTGAGGTCGTACCGCGTGCAGCCGTCCGCCTTCATGGCGGTGAACGCCGCCCACTTGACGCCGTAGTTCGCGCGCGCCTTCTGGCCGGCGGCGTTGACGCCGCCGTAGAGCTCGAAGGCCGTCCCCGCGCTCCTGGCGATCCAGACGAACGCGACGACCTCGCCGCCGTCGAACGCCGCGACGATCGGCGAGTCCTCGCCCAGGTAGCGCCAGATGTCCCGGTAGTACCGATCCTCGTGGATCCCGAAGCCCGCTCGCTCCGCGGTCTCGCGGTAGATCGCAAGCACCTGCTCGAGCTCGGCCTCGCTGGCGACCTTGCGGAATTCGAGGTCGCCCTTGAGGTTCTTCCGGACGTTGGCGCGGGTGGTCCGGGACATGGCGGCCATCAGGTCGTCCTCGGACTGCGTGAGGTCGAGGATGAGGGTGCGCGGAATGAGGATCGTGCCGTCCGTATGCACGAATCCTGCGGCGGCGAGCCCCTGCTCCCCCGCCGACCCCGCGTCCCAGTCGGGCTCGGCGACGAGGGCCACGGAACCTCGCGTCCTGCTCACGTGGCGGGCGACGGCGTCGAGCACTACCGGGGCGTCTTGCTGCTCGCAGACGGGGCCGCGCGAGAGATAGGCGAGCGACTTGAGCGGCCACGGCAGCGCCCGGTACAGGATCTGGGCGCCGCCGAGCCGGCGATCGCCGTCCACGACGACCACGCGCTCGGTCTGCCAGTGGTGCGCCGCCTTGAGCTGCCCCCAACCCCACAGCTGGAGGGGGTGCCCGCCGTGGGCGTTGACGAGCCCGTCCCACTCGACGGGGTCGGTGCACGCTCGGACGGTGAGCTCGCGGGTAGGCAGGGGGCTTGCCGGGGTCATGATCCTCCTGGGGCGTGGGGCGTCGCTGAAGCCGCGCGCCAGTCTAACCGCGAACGGTGAAGCGCGCTCGGCGGCCCTGCTCGATCACGCCTGGCGGGCCCAGGGCTCCCACTTGCTCGCGTGGTGCTCGGCGTCGACGAAGCGGACCGTTCCGGACTTGGACCGCATGACGATCGACTGGGTCTTGACCCGGTCCTTCTCGTAGCGCACGCCGCGGAGCAGGTCGCCGTCGGTGATGCCCGTGGCCGCGAAGTAGCAGTTGTCGCTCTTCACGAGGTCGTCGGTGCCGAGGACGCGGTCGAGGTCGTGGCCGGCGTCGAGGGCCTTCTGCTTCTCCTCGTCGCTCGTGGGCCACAGGCGGCCCTGGATCACGCCGCCGAGCGACTTGATCGCGCACGCGGCCACGATGCCCTCCGGGGTGCCGCCGATGCCCATGAGTGCGTCGACCCCGGTGCCCGTGCGGGCCGCGGCGATCGCGCCGGCGACGTCGCCGTCCATGATGAACTTCGTGCGCGCCCCGGCCGCGCGGATCTCCTCGACGAGCGGCTTGTGCCGGTCCCGGTCCAGGATGCACACGTTGATCTGGTTGACCTTGACGCCCTTGGCCTTCGCGATGAGGTGCAGGTTCTGCTTGACGGGAAGGCGCAGGTCGACGAGGTCGGCGGCCTCGGGGCCGGTCACGAGCTTCTCCATGTAGAACACGGCCGAGGGGTCGAACATCGTGCCGCGCTCGGCGACTGCGAGGACCGCGAGCGCGTTGTTGATGCCGAGCGCCGTGAGGCGGGTGCCGTCGATCGGGTCCACCGCGACGTCAACCTCGGGACCCGTGCCGTCGCCCACGCGCTCGCCGTTGTAGAGCATCGGCGCCTCGTCCTTCTCGCCCTCGCCGATCACCACGACACCGTTGAAGTGGACCGTGTGGAGGAACGAGCGCATGGCGTCGACAGCGGCGCCGTCGGCACGGTTCTTGTCGCCGAAGCCGACCCAGTGGCCGCCCGCGATCGCGGCGGCCTCGGTGACGCGCACGAGCTCGAGCGCGAGGTTGCGGTCCGGCTCGTCGGCTCCGAGAGTGAGGGAGCTGGAAAGGGTCGAGTACTGGCTGTCAATCGGCGCAGGGGACACGGTGACCTCATCTTCGAGTCGGATTTGTTTTGATCATAGTCTGCGGGGTGGCCGGGCAGGCCTGCGATGACGGCGGTCACATGGGTCGTTGTGTGACTCTCCGGGGCGTCGCGAGCGGCCCCCGGTGTACGGGACAATGGAGCAGTGAGCAGCACCCACGAAGAGACCCACGAACAGCCCGTCAAGCCCGTCCTGACGCCGGCCGCCGCGAAGCGCGCGAACGCCTCCGTGATCGGCATGATCATGGCGCTCGCGGTCTCGCTCCTCGCCGTGATCCCCGTCCTGCTGCTCGCCGCCAACCCGCAGACTCCGGTCCAGCGCCCGGCCATCGACGTCGCGGCGATCGCCGCGCAGGCGAAGGGCACGGCCGGGTTCTCGCCGGCCGCGCCCCAGCTCCCGGCCGGATACTCGGCCAACTACGCGCGCTGGGAGACCGGAGCGTCCGACGGCATCTCGCATTGGGACGTGGGATGGGTCACGCCGAAGCAGCAGTTCGTCTCCATCGTGCAGACCGCAAGCGCCAACCCGACCTGGATCTCTCAGGAGGTCAAGCAGGCGCCCAAGACCGGCACGCGCATGGCGGGCGGCGTCGAGTGGACGCTCTACGACAAGCCGGGCGTGGAGAAGAGCTACGTCGGGACCGTGGCGGGCACCACCGTCGTGGTGAGCGGCTCCGCGGCCTTCGACGAATTCGACGTCGTGGCATCCGCCGTTGTCGCGGCCGAGGGCCACTGACGCCTTGCCTGCCCCGAATGTGACGCGTCCAAGCGCCCGGCTCGGTAGGGGTAGACCGATGGGTCTACAGTGGAGGGCGTGTCTGCATCCATGACCCCGGCCGAGGCTTGGCGCACTCTGCGCGAGGGCAACCAGCGATTCGTCGACGGCACGTCCGTCCACCCCAATCAGGACTCGTTGCGGCGCAACGAACTCGTGGGCGCGCAGAATCCGTTCTGCGTGATCTTCGGCTGTTCGGACTCCCGCCTGGCCGCGGAGATCATCTTCGATCTGGGCCTCGGCGACGCCTTCGTGGTCCGCTCCGCTGGGCAGGTCATCGACGCGGCGGTGCTCGGCTCCCTCGAGTACGCGATCGATCCGCTCGGCGTCCCGCTCATCGTGATCTTGGGCCATGACAGCTGCGGCGCGGTCACCGCCACCGTCGACGCCTACTCGACCGGCTCGATGCCCCAGGGCTTCGTCCGCGACCTCGTCGAGCGCATCATGCCCTCGGTCATCACGGCCCAGCGCAACGGCGTGACAGAGGTCAATGACACCGTGGTCGAGCACGTGAAGCAGACCGGAAATCGCCTCGTGGAGACGTCCCAGGTCATCGCGAAGGCCGTCGAAGAGGGCCGCACGGCGGTCCTCGGCGTGTGCTACCGCCTCGGCGAGGGCCGGGCCGAGCTCGTCTCGGGCCTCGGCAACGTGTAACGGCCCGGTTCGGGGCCTCTCAACGGTTCGGATGCGCCCCGCGCGGGGTCTAGTCTGGGTGCCATGACTGACTCTGCCGTGCAGGATTCTGCCGCATTCCGAATCGAACACGACACGATGGGCGAGGTGCGCGTGCCGGCCGCCGCCCTCTACCGCGCCCAGACCCAGCGGGCCGTCGAGAACTTCCCGATCTCGGGCAAGACCCTCGAGCGCAAGCACATCGAGGCCCTCGCGCGCGTCAAGAAGGCCGCCGCACGGGCCAACGAAGAGCTCGGCGTGATCGACGGGGATCTCGCCGACGCGATCGCGGACGCCGCCGAGCGCGTGGCAGCCGGCGAATTCGACGAGCACTTCCCCATCGACGTCTTCCAGACCGGTTCCGGCACGTCCTCGAACATGAACATGAACGAGGTCATCGCGGAACTCGCGAGCCGGGCGCTCGCCGAGAACGGCGTCGACAAGGTGGTCCACCCCAACGACCACGTCAACGCCTCGCAGTCCTCGAACGACGTCTTCCCGACGTCCGTCCATGTCGCCGCCACCAACGCGCTCCTCAACGACCTCGTCCCGGCGCTCACGCACCTGGCGGCCGCGTTCAGCCGCAAGGCGGACGAGTTCAAGGACGTCGTGAAGTCCGGCCGCACGCACCTCATGGACGCGACGCCCGTCACGCTCGGCCAGGAATTCTCCGGCTACGAGGCACAGATGCGCTACGGCATCGAGCGCATCGAGGCCTCGCTCCCCCGCGTCGCTGAGGTCCCGCTCGGCGGGACGGCCGTCGGGACGGGCATCAACACCCCGGCCGGCTTCCCGCAGCGCGTCATCGCGTTCCTCGCGGCGGACACGGCTCTCCCGATCACGGAGGCCCGCAACCACTTCGAGGCCCAGGCGAACCGCGACGGGCTCATCGAGGCCTCGGGCCAGCTGCGCAACATCGCGTACTCGCTCATGAAGGTCTGCAACGACCTCCGCTGGATGGGTTCGGGCCCGAACACGGGCCTCGGCGAGATCGCGATCCCCGACCTGCAGCCGGGCTCGTCGATCATGCCGGGCAAGGTCAACCCCGTGATCTGCGAGGCCGCGATCATGGTCGCGGCCCAGGTGATCGGCAACGACACGACCATCGCACTCTCCTCGACGAACGGCGCGTTCGAGCTCAACGTCGGCATTCCCGTCATGGCGGCCAACCTCCTCGAGTCGATCCGCCTCCTGTCCAACACGGCGCGCGTCGTCGCGGACAAGATGGTGGACGGCATCTCGGCCAACGTCGAGCGCGCGCGCTTCCTGGCCGAGGCGTCGCCGTCGATCGTCACGCCGCTCAACAAGTTCATCGGCTACGAGAACGCGGCCAAGATCGCGAAGAAGGCCGTCAAGGAGGGCCTCACGATCCGTGAGGCGACCCTCGCGCTTGGCTTCGTCGAGCGCGGCGAGCTCACACTCGAGCAGCTCGACGCAGCCCTCGACGTCACGACGATGACCGGCCCGAAGGCCTAGTCCTCGCCTGGCCAGGAACGACGGCGGGTGTCCCCGGCTGGGGGGGCGCCCGCCGTCGTCGTCCGTTGAGCGGTGACCCCGCAGGGCCGGTAGCCTTGAATCCGTGCCCACCCCAGACTTCATCGTGACCCTTCGCGACATGATCGGCGTCCACCCGCTGTGGCTCCCCGGCGTCAAGGCGGTGGTGACGGACGACGGCGGGCGGCTGCTTCTCGTCCGGCGCGCCGACAACGGCCGCTGGACGGTGCCTGCGGGCATCGTCGAGCCGGGCGAGGAGCCGGCCGAGACGGCCGTCCGCGAGGTGCTCGAGGAGACGGGCGTCCACGTCACGCCGACGCACGTCGCGGGCATCGGGACCACGGCGCCCGTCGTGTACCCGAACGGCGACCACGCGCAGTACCTCGACGTCGTCATGGCGTGCACGTACGTGAGCGGCGATGCGCGCGTCAACGATGACGAGAACCTCGAGGTCGCATGGTTCGATGGCGACTCGCTGCCGGACCTCCCGCCCCTGCATCGCCGCGCGATCGAGTGGGCCGGCGACCCGGAGCGCCGGGCGCACTTCGTGCCGCCGGCCCCCGGGGTCTGACGGGACGGGCTCAGGCGGGGAGCAAGAACGCGAGCGCCGCGCCCGCGAGCATAAAGGGCCCGAACGGGATCGCGGTCTTCCCGTTCCCGCGCCGGAGCACGATGAGCGCCAGCCCGAAAACCCCACCGAGCATGAACGCCGCGGCCGTCCCCCACAGGAGGTGCTCCCAGCTGAGGTAGCCGAGGTACAGGCCTAGGACCCCCGCGAGCTTGACGTCGCCGAAGCCCATCCCCGCCGGGTACACGACCCGCAGCACGAAGTAGACGCACCACAGGACCGCGCCGCCGCCGAGCACGCGGATCATGGCGGGGACGTCGAACGCCGCTCCGCCGAACACGGCCGCGACGCAGAGGGGAACGGCGGCCCAGTAGCTGGGCAGCACGATGCGGTTCGGGAGCAGGTGGCTCCGGATGTCGATCACCGCGAGCCGCGCGGCCATCCAGACGTAGTAGCCCAGGCATGCCACAACGAGCCAGAACGCGAGGGGGCTTTCCTGCCACAGCTCGGGAAGTCGGTGGGTCACAGCTTGGACACTAGCCCACGGGCCGCGACGCCGGCGGACGTGCGTTAGCGTGGCGGCATGATGACGCTCGAGGACGCCGCAAACGGCGAGACCCGGATCCCAGGCCCGGCCCGGCGTCGTCGAACGCGAGCTCCGGTTCCGCCTCGCGCGCGACGACTTCAAGCGGCCCGACTGGGAGCTCACGGTCGATGGCGCGGAAGCGGCCGCCGCCTTCCTCGGGCTGACCGGGGACGACGGCGGCCGCGCGCCTTCCGCTGAGACCGGCGCCTAGATCTCCGCTCGCTCGAGCAACTCGGTGACGAGCGCCGCGATGGGCGAGCGCTCCGACCGCGTGAGGGTCACGTGCCCGAAGAGCGGGTGGCCCTTGAGTGTCTCGACCACCGCGGCGATGCCGTCGTGGCGGCCGACGCGGAGGTTGTCGCGCTGGGCGACGTCGTGCGTGAGGACGATCTTCGAGTTCTGGCCCATGCGGCTCATGACGGTCAGCAGCACGTTCTTCTCGAGGGACTGCGCCTCGTCCACGATGACGAACGAATCGTGCAGCGAGCGCCCGCGGATGTGCGTGAGGGGCAGGACCTCGAGCATGCCTCGATCCATGACCTCGTCGATCACGTCCGTGCTCGTCACCGCGCCGAGCGTGTCGAAGACCGCCTGGCCCCACGGGTTCATCTTCTCCGCCTCGGTGCCCGGCAGGTAGCCGAGCTCCTGGCCGCCCACGGCGTAGAGGGGGCGGAACACGACGACCTTCTTGTGCTCGCGCCGCTCCATGACGGCCTCGAGGCCGGCGCACAGGGCGAGGGCGCTCTTGCCGGTGCCGGCCTTGCCGCCAAGCGAGACGATGCCCACGGTCGGGTCCATGAGGAGGTCGATCGCGAGGCGCTGCTCCGCCGACCGGCCGTGGAGGCCGAAGACCTCGCGGTCGCCGCGGACCAGCCGCACCTGCTTGTCCGCGCCCACGCGGCCCAGCGCGGAGCCGCGCGGCGAGATGATCACAAGGCCGGTGTTGACCGGAAGCTCGGCGGCCTCGGGCAAGAACACAGGCTCGTGACCGTACAGCGCGGACACCTCCTCCTCGCCCGTCTCGAGCTCCGCGACGCCGGTCCAGCCCGAGTCGACGATCTGCTCGTTGCGGTACTCGTCCGCGGCGAGCCCCATCGCCGAGGCCTTGACGCGCATCGGGAGGTCCTTCGAGACAACCGTGACGGAGC
This sequence comes from Sinomonas albida, assembly GCF_004919045.1. GTDB lineage: Bacteria > Actinomycetota > Actinomycetes > Actinomycetales > Micrococcaceae > Sinomonas > Sinomonas albida. Next base: position 392,837 of record NZ_SWDW01000001.1, on the reverse strand, counting down.
GCCCCTCGTTGGCGAGGTTCTTCGCGACGGCGAGGATCCGCGCGTCGTTGTCGCCGCTGCGGAAGCCGGCAGGCAGCACCTCCGCCGAAATGTGGTTGAGCTCGACGGCGAGCGTTCCGCCCGGCGTCTCGAGCGGAATCGGCGTTCCCAGGCTCCCATGCTGGATGCGCAGGTCATCGAGGAGTCGCAGCGCCTTGCGCGCAAAGTAGCCCAGCTCCGGATCGTGGCGTTTGGACTCGAGCTCCGTGATCACGACGACGGGGATCACGACCTCATGCTCGGCGAAACGCAGCACAGCCCGTGGATCGGAGAGGAGGACCGAGGTGTCCAGCACGTAGGTGCGGCGGCCCTCTTCCGCGGTGATGAGCTCTTCGGGCAGTACTCCAGTGGTCGTCACGTCGACTCCAGCCCCCGGGTGTCCCCGGCGTTCTCCAGTTCCGTCCGGTTCGGCCGCAAGGCCGGAACCGGCCTCCTGGAGCGGTGCAACGCAACGCCCATACTCGGCCTCCCCGAATCGGGTGGCGGGTGCCTCCCGATGGCGCCAATGTACGCCGCGCAAGGTTGCTGTTCGGTGAACTCGCAAGGCGAGTTGCGTGAATCACACCGCGGCTCACGCCGTGGATCCCGGCGCCGCGAACTGGGCCGGGGCGGGCCGTCGCGCGGATGTCCGCCGGCGGGCCATACGGCCCTACCGGGCCCTTGTGGCCGGACTTAGCCTGTGGCTCTGGGGGACCATGCCGTCGCGGACGGGAGGGGTCCAACATGAAGTGCGAAGTGTGCGGTACCGAAGCCGAGCCCGGCGCGGCGTTCTGCGACAACTGCGGCGCAGTTCTCACAGCGCGCAAGGCGGACGGCGCGCGCGACGCTGCGGATCCGCCCGAGGCTCTCGACGCCCCCGTGGCGCGCTTCGATCCACACCCGCCCGGGGGCGTCGCGCCGGCACCGCGGACGACGGCGCAGCTCGCCTCCCCAGCGCAGCTCGCCACGCTGCCGGGGACCCCGCTCGTGCTCGGCGACGGGGAGAAGATCTGGCGGACGTATCGCGTGGTTCGGCTCCGCCGCCCCGAGCTGGGCGAAGGGCTCCTCTTCGTGACCGACGCGCGAGTGGTCTTCTACGCGCGGGCTCGTGGCCGGGGGACTCAGCGTCCGAGCGCTCTCGTCCAACAGACCAGGCTGGACAGCGTGACGGGCGTGTCCGCGTATGTGACGCACCGCATCAGCCTGGGCTGGTTCGTGCTGGCGGTGATCACGGGCCTTTTCGTCGTGGGATCCATCCTCACGCTCGCGATCCCGTTGGTGATCTTCTGGGGGCTGCTGTTCGCCGGGACGGTGTGGATGCTCGTGCAGGGTGCAGCGAAGAAGGGCAGCGTGGGAGTCCAGATCCAAGGCTCGTCCTCTGACCAGTCGTCGCTCTCGTTCGGCCAGTTCGGCGAACAGCGCGGCTACTTCGGCACTATCGTGCACTCCCTGATCTCCCCCGTCCTGGGCCTCCTCGGGGTCTACACCGCGTTCGACGTCCTGCTCGGGTTCCCCGGCCAGGACGCCGAGAGGGTGGTGTCCGAGATCGGCGCGCTCGTCTTCGACATGCAGTCCCGCGGCAGCCTCGCAGCCGGGCGTTGGGGCGTTCCGACCGATGGATAGGCAGACACGATGACTGACGCGGTCGGGGCTCTCCTCGGGACGCCGAGCAGGTCCAGGGTCCGCGTGGACATCCTCGAGGGCGAATCCGTGCGCGAGACGCCCCCCGTGGCGGGCGCGGAGCCCGCCGCGGGCAAGGCCATGCGGGCAATCCTTCGGGGGACCCGCGGCGTGATGCGGTTCGACGATGAACTGCTCAGCAGGCACACGCTCTTTCTGGGCGGAATCGGCACGGGCAAGACGAATGCCATGATGCAGCTCCTGGCCGAGCTCCGGCGCAGAAGTGACGAAAACGACGTGTTCATCGTCTTCGACAGCAAGCGGGACTTTCTGGCCGAATTCTTCGAGCCGGGCGACGCGGTGATCTCCAACGATCCCGACGAACCGCGCCCCGCGGCCAGCTGGAATGCCTTCGCCGACGTCGCGGCGGGAGACCCGCGCGCGGTCGGAGATGACGTCTACGAAATCGCCTCGACGATCTTTGCGGACGAACTCGCCGCTTCCGGCGAGAACCTGTTCTTTGCCGCTGGCGCCCGGGACGTCTTCGCGGCGGCCTTCGAAGCAATCCTCCGGACGGCACAAGCCCCCTCGAATCACGACCTCCGGCGATCACTCGATGGGTCAACGCGCGAGCTCTGGGACCTCATCACCGCCCATTCGGACCTCGTCGGCGGCGCACGCTATCTGTCCGGCTCGGGAACCACGCCCGATTCCATCCGGGCGTTTCTCCAGCAGGGCGTGAACGCTGCCTTCTCGGGGAGCTTCCAGCACGCCGGCGACTATTCCATTCGCCGCTTCGTGCGGGCCAAGGGTGGCCATGCGCTCTTCATTGAGTACGACATCGCAACCGGAAGTCGCCTGACACCCGTCTATCGGGTCCTGATCGATCTGGCCATCAAGGAGGCCCTGACGCTGGGCAGGGCCCGGAAACCCGGAAGCGTCTATTTCGTCATGGACGAGTTCGCGCTGGTCCCCCATCTCCAGCACATGAGTGACGGCATCAATTTCGGCAGGAGCCTGGGGCTCAAGTTCCTCGTGGGGACGCAGAACGTCGAGCAGGTGCTTTTCGGCTACGGACCGGAATTGGGGCGCACCATCCTCTCGGGTTTCGGATCGCTATTCGGTTTCAGGCTGATGGACGACGTGAGCCGGACACTCATTCGAGACCGCTTCGGAGCAAACCGCAAGCAGCTCAGCATCGAATCGACCGTTCGCGCACAGGGAGTCAGGCAAGAGACAGTGCTCGGCAATGTCATCGAGGACTGGGATCTTTCGGCGCTTGGACTCGGGGAGTGCATCGCGCTGCTCCCCGGCGATTCTCCCTTCCGCTTCCAGTTCCAGCCCTACATGCGGCCCTCCGAGCGGACCTAGCGAGGAGGAGGGCGAGACATGGACAGAGGACGAAAAGTCGGAGCGGCACTTGCGATGACCGTCATAAGTGGGTGGACTCAGGCGACGGCTGACGGCATAAATCAGCGGATCGAATTCCAGAACGCCGAAATCCAAGGTCGCCAAGCACAGATCGTTTCCGGCCCCGCCATTTCGAAACCTGCAGATTCAGGTCCGGCGCAGTTCACCGTCGACGCGGACGGAAACACCGTCAGCACCGAAAAAGAGATCACCACGCAGGAGGATCCTCCACCGGGCTTAAAATGGGCGCCCGATCCCCCCGACAAGTCCGTGAACGAAGACATATACGCCAAAGAGGCGCTGGACAGACTCCGAGAACAGCTCGAGGGCGACGGGTTCGAGGACAACGCCTTCGACGAAAGGCTTCAGGGCTTCATCAATGGTCTCGACGAAAAGCCCGAGTTCGATGACACTGACAAGCTCCAGGCGGTCAAGGATTTCCTTGACGATGACCTCGCCAACGCAGTTGAGGAACAACGAGCCGAGCTCAAGGAGTCCCTCGACGCGGACCTCGCCGACGCCGTGGCGGAGCAACAGCTGGCCCGCGAGGATGAGGGCCAGGTTGAAGCCGGGTTGGAGATCGAAATTGACGAGATGGAGATCGTCGAGGAAGCCGAGTACGTGGAGATTACGGATGGTGGAGTCGACGAATCGAACATCAGCGAAACCGACGAACTGGAAGTCGGGCCCGTCGAAGAGATGGAATTCGGCGAAGCCGAAGAAATCGACTTAGAAGTCGAGGCCATCGAGGAGCCCGATGTCGAGGGCGCGGACGGCGGCAGCCACAGTGCTCCCCCGGACGAGCTGGCTGCACCGCCGGAGGGCGCAAAGCCACCTGAAGAGGCGGCCACGCCCGCCGGGCCCCCTCCCCCGGAAAGCTCCGCGGCCCCGCCCGCGGAGGCCCCGCCGTCGGACGTTCCGCCCGAGCCCCAGCCACACTAGGAGGCGATCATGCCGCGGAGGAGCACGTGACAACCTGCGCGTCGTGCGGGCAGGAACTGCGCGAAGGCGCGCGCTTCTGCCCCAACTGCGGCGCGCGCGTCCAGCAACCCGAGGCTCAAGACGCTCCACGGGCTTCGGAGCCGGAGGCTCCCCTAATCACGCTCCCTGACGAGCCAGAGGCGCAGCGCGAGCCCCGCGCGTCGGCGCGCCGCTGGATCTGGATCGCTGGTGCCGCGCTCGTGGCGATCGCAGCGGTCGCCGCCGGTCTGTACCTCGTGCCGAAGTACTTCTCGCCCGCGTCCAGCGCGTCCCAGCCGCTCGCCGGGCCGAGCTCGACGCTGCCCGCCTCCGCATCGCCTCCCGCATCGTCTCCCACGGCGACGTCGACGCCGTCGACCGTCTCATCACCGAGCACCAGCTCCCAGTCGACCGCCTCCACGCCCGCCCCACCGGTCGCGCAGCCCGCCACGCCCGCCGACGTCGTGGCCGCGTACTACGCCGCCGTCTCGACCCACGACTACGGCAAGGCCTGGGACCTGGGCGGCAAGAACTTCGGCTCGACGTTCGCCGACTTCAGCGCCGGCTACGCCTCGACCGCGCGCCAGATCCTGACGATCGGCCACGCTCCCCCGAGCGCAGGGCAGGTCGAGATCCGCCTGCTCGCGTTCACCACCCAAGGCGACGCGCAGCTCTTCACGGGCACCTACACGGTCGACGGCGGAACGATCGTGAGCGGTCGCCTCGCCGAATCGTTCGAGGAGCCCGCGGCGCAGTTCGCGGGAACGCCCGTGGTCCAGCAGCTCGCCGACCTCGGCTACACGGCGGGCAAGCCGATCCCGCCGCAGCCCAACGACGACCTCGACGCCGTGCCGGCCGTGTGCTCGGACAGCGGCGACGGCCACTGCCAGATCGTCTTCTTCTTCCACCGCGGGCAGATGGTCGGCGTCGACCGCCCGCAGGGCGAGACGTCCGTTTCCATCGCGTGGCAGAACGGGCAGGTCGCCGCGGCCGTCTATCCGCAGTACGGGGCGAATGATCCTATGTGCTGCGCGTCGGGAAACCCCATCACGGTGCAGTTCGGCTGGAACGGTTCGGATGCCGTTCCGCTCACGCCGCTGCCCGCACCGATCAACGGACGCTAGCCGCGACCGGCACGGCACGGTCCAAGAATCACGCCCCGAATCGGCGCTGGCGGCCCTCGTAGTCGCGGAGCGCCCGGAGGAAATCGACGCGGCGGAAGTCCGGCCACAGCGCCTCGCAGAAGTAGAACTCGCTGTACGCGCTCTGCCACATGAGGAAGCCCGAGAGACGCTGCTCCCCGGAGGTGCGGATCACGAGGTCGGGATCGGGCTGGCCCGCCGTGTAGAGGAAGCGCGAGATGTCGTCGACGTCGAGCCTGTCTGCCAGCGCGGCGATGTCTTCGCCGCGGGCCAGGGCGTCGCGCAGTAGCTCCCGGACGGCGTCGACAATCTCCCGCCGCCCGCCGTAGCCCACGGCGACGTTGACATGGAGCGGCTCCGAGGGGCTCGGCTTGTCCGTGAGGCGGGCGAGTCGCTCCGCAAGGTGGTCCGGGAGGAGCTCGGGGGCGCCCATTGCGTGGACCGACACGTTGGGATCCTCATCGAGCCGGTCGAGCGTCTCCGCGATGATCTCGGTGAGTTCGGCGAGCTCCTCGCTCGAGCGGTTCATGTTGTCGGTCGAGAGCATGTAGAGCGTCACCACCCGCACACCGAGCTCTCGGGACCAGCCGAGGAACTCGTGGATCTTGTCCGCGCCCGCTCGGTGGCCCTGGCTCGTCGGCGCGTTGAACTGGCGGGCCCAGCGGCGATTGCCGTCCACCATGACGCCGATGTGCCGCGGGATGCTCTCAGGCCTGAGCGCGCGCGCCAGGCGCCGCTCGTAGTACCCGTACAGGAATCCGGGCAACTCCATGGTTCTCTCCCGCTTCACGGAAGACAGCCTATCGTCGCGCGGAAGGCCCTCGCCCCTCGGCGAACGCGGAAGTCCCTGGCCCTCCGGCGAACGGGGCGAGCGGACGCTCAAGGGTCTCCTCGAGGAACGCAGTCATCTGCTCCGCCGGCATCGGGCGGCTGAAGTAGTAGCCCTGACCGTACGCTGCGCCGAGCTCCGCGACGGCGAGCGCCTGCTCCGCCGTCTCGATGCCTTCGATGACAACGGTGAGGCCGCACGCCTCCACGAGGCGCAGGATCGCTCCGAGGAACCGACGCTGGTCCGGGTCCGTCGCCACGTTTCCAAGGAGCGATCGGTCGATCTTCGCGCGGCTCACGGGAAGCCTCTGGAGGTAGCTGATCGAGGAGTACCCGGTCCCGAAGTCGTCGATGTCGAGGCCCACCCCGAGGCGGCGCAGGCCCTGGAGTGAATATGTGTCCACGTCGTCGCCTGCCACGAAGGAGGCCTCGGTGATCTCGAGGACGAGCGAGCTGGGGGCCACCCCGGCCTCTCCGAGCGCGTGCCGGACCCGGTCGATGTATTCGAGGTGCTGGAGCTGAGACGCCGTGATGTTCACGCTGACGCTGAAGTCCGGCGCGAGCGGAAGGTCGCTCGTCCACGCATTGGTCTGGGCCAGCGCCGTCGTGAGGATGTGGTGGTCGAGCTCGGCGGCGATCCCGAGTTCCTCGGCGAGCGGCAGGAATTCGTCAGGCCGGATGATTCCCAGAGCGGGGTGAGTCCAACGGGCCAGCGCTTCGACCCCTTGGACCCGACCGGTCTGCAGGGACACGATCGGCTGGTAGGCAACGGTCAGCGCACCATCCCTCACCGCGGCAGCGAGATCGCTGCTGAGGCGGTGACGGACCTCGATGGCGTCGAGCATGAAGGGCTCGAAGACCTTCATCTTCCCGCGGCCGCCGGCCTTGGCGGCCTCGAGTGCCACGCCCGCCGCAGCGAGGACATCCTCGGCGCCCTCGCCCGCGCTCGCCGTCCGCACGCCCACGCTCACGCTCAGGAGCGGCCGCGTGAGCCCACACTCGACGCGGCGCGCACGGGCCTGGATCGTCTGTGCCACACGCCGGGCCTCGTTTGCGTCGGCGCGGCGGAGCAGGACGGCGAACTCGTCCCGCGCGGACCGCACGACGAGCCCGTTCTCCCCGACGAAGTCCGTGAGCATGAGCTCCACCTCGTCCAGGACAAGGTTCGCCTGCGCCTGACCGAGGTTGAAGGTGATCCGGTTGTAGGCGTCCAGGCTCACGAGGAGCAGCGCGCGGCCTTCCGGACCGGCGTGGCCCGGGCCCGGACCCTGCCCCCGATCGGGCTGGAGGAGGCGCTCGACTTCGAGAGTCAGCCCCCGCCGGTGTTCAGGCCAAATGAGCGGAGTCGCCAAGATCCAGTACTTCCCATTCCTCGCGTCACTAGCCCGGACGGAGGTGCCCGGAAGTTCACTTAGGAAACGTTAGGGGCCGAGTCGCCCGCGAGGCAAACCTCCCCCACCGCGTCGGGTTCTGATGGGACTGGACTGAAGCGGCGGACGAGCTCGTCGGGGGCCATCGGGTCGCCGATCAAGGCCCCGCGGGCGGCGTCGCAGCCGAGCTCGCGCAGGACGCCGATCTGCGAGGGGCGCGTCACCCCGGACGCCAAGACCTCGAGTCCCAGCGCGTGGCCGGTATTGACGATGCCGGCGACGATCGCGGCGTCGGTCTGGCTCGAGTCGATCTGGTCAATGAGCGTCGAGGTGATCTTGAGCATGGTGAACGGCAGGGCCCTCAGTACGGCGATGGTGCCGTGCTCGTTCCCATAGGAATCGAGACCCACCTCCACTCCGGCTGCGCGCAACTCGGTCACCTGCGCCTTGGCGTTGGCAATGTCCGCGAGCGCGAAGCGACCGCCGACATCGATCCGGACGCCGTCCCCGCCCAGCCCGTGGGCGGCGAGCGCGGCCTTGACGTCCCGCGCGAGCTGGCCGCCGGTGAGCCATCCCGGAACGACCCTGAGCCCCACGCGCCACCCGTGCCCGGCCCGCCGCCACTCCGCGACCTGCGCACACACCTTGTCGAGCACGTGCGAGGCGATCTGCGCGAGCAGACCGCTGCGCTCGGCGGCTTGAAGGAATTCGTCCGGTTCGACGCCCCCGAGCTCCGGGTCGTCCCAGTGCAGCACGGCTTGGACGCTCGTGCACCGGCTGCTCGCGAGGTCGAGGATCGGCTCGTACCTCACGGTGAGGGTCCCGTCCTCCAAGGCGCCGAGGAGGCGGCGGCGGATCTGCGCGAGGCGCGCGAATGGATCGCCGGCACGGCCGTCGAGGCGCTGGACGCGGTGCTTCCCGAGTTGCTTGCCCGTAAGCATCGCTCCGTCCGCGTGGCGAAGTAGGGCGTCGAGGGGGCCGAGCTCTTCGTCCCACGCGATGTCCCGGGCCATCACGAGCCCGATGGTCGCAGAGAGCTGGAGGGCGTGCCCGCCATGGTTCATCGGCGCGAGCGCGGCAGCGAGAACCCGATCGGCGACGTTCTCGGCGTCGGCCTCATCGATGTCGGCGAGCAGCGCCACGAATTCGTCGCCGCCGAGTCTCACAGCGGCGTCCTCGACCCGGACGCACTCGCGCAGCCGTCGGGCGAACTCGACGAGCACGGCGTTGCCCACGTCGTGGCCATGCGTGTCGTTGACAGCCTTGAAGTGGTCGAGGTCGACATAGAGGATGGCGGTCCGGTCGGGGTTGGACCGGGCAAGCAGCGCAGGGCCCTGCTCGTCGAACCAGCGGCGGTTGGGAAGCCCCGTGAGGTCGTCGTGCCAGGCGGCGTGCCGGAACGAGCGCGCGAGCTCCTCGAAGATCTCCGAGACGGACACGACCTTGGGCCCCTCGTCGCCGAGCATGAGCAGATCGTCGTAGCGCACCTCCTCGGGACGTCCGAGCGCGAGGTCCGCGGCGTCGTCGAGGCTCATGCCTGGGCGGCACACCACCCGGTGCTCGGGCAGAAGCTGGCCGGCCGTGCGGCGGGCATTGAGAGCGCGCCCATACCCGAGCCGCCCGGAAAGGTGGATCTCGACGAGCCGCCGGGTCAGGAGGACGAGCTGGCGCGGCCCATCCTGGACCGCGACGGCGCGCAGCGCAGGATCCATCCGGAACATGCCGTCCACGGTGCCCACCGGAGTATCTGCAGGAACAGTCGGGATCTCCGTCCCGAGCCGGTCGACGGTCGCGGCCATGGTCGGGAAACGTCGCTGGGCGAGGCTGTCCCGCACTCGGCTACTTGCGTCCACCGGGGCCCCCTAAAAGGCCGCCGACAGGAGACAGCTCCCGGGCATGGCCCATGCCACCGCGCAGCGGGATGTCCCAGGGCTGGGTGCGCCTTCGAGCCAATCGACACGCTCCTGTAGTCGGGCTCACGCTGCGGTCCCCAGGCGCACACAAGACGCCCAGCGACGAGGCGCGCACGCCGTCGGCAATGCCATCCATGGGTTCGGTACCGAGGGAGCTGCCCCTCGGCCGGCGCGTCCCAGCGCCAGCTCTAGCGGACAGTGTACCGAAAAATCCAGTCAACATTTTACATGTCAAATCAGACCCGGGAATCACGGTAACCTTAGTCTGTGCGAACGCACTGGTTCCAACGCCTGGTTGGACTCCTCATCTTCCTCACTGTGGGCGGGGCCGCGACCCTGCTCTGGTGGGCCGTATCCGCTAGCCATCCGCCAAGGTTCTGGTCGCCGGTCGAGGTGACCGTCGCCGGGATCTGGCGTGTCCTGTACGACGCGGATGCGCCGAGCACCCAGGTCATCCTCATGGCCGCGGCCGCGTCCGCGCTGCTCGGCGCGGGCGTCGCGCTCCTCGAGCGCTTCGTGGCCGACCGCTACCGCCGCTCACGCGTGCATATCCCTGCGCGCCCTCTTGCGCCGAAGGCCATCATGGCGGCAACCCGTGGGATCTTCGCGGGCGAGGTCAGCGTGACGGTCCTCATCCCCGCGCACAACGAGCAGGCCTCCCTGCCCCAGACCCTCGCCTCGCTCTCCCGCCAGACCCGCAGGCCGGACCGCGTCATCGTCGTCGCGGACAACTGCACCGACCGCACGGTGGACGTGGCTCGCAGCGCCGGGGCGGAGGTCTTCGAGACGGTGGGCAACACCGAGAAGAAGGGCGGCGCGCTCAACCAGATCCTTCGCGACATCCTCCCGCATCAGGGCGACAACGACGTGGTCATGGTCATGGACGCGGACACGATGCTGGGCATCCGCTTCGTCGAGGCGGCCGTGGGCCGCTTCACCGACGACCGCGCGCTCATGGCAGTGGGCGGCCTCTTCTTCGGCGAGCCCGGCCCCACCCTCGTCAGGCAGTTCCAGCGCAGCGAGTACGTCCGCTACACGCGCGACATCCGCCGTCGAAACGGCCGCGTCTTCGTCCTCACGGGCACCGCCTCGATCTTCAGGCCGGCCGCCCTCCGCGCGATTGCGAGCAGCCGAGGCACGGACCTCCCGGGCCGCCCCGGCGACGTGTACGACACCGCGGCCCTCACTGAGGACAACGAGCTCACGATCGCCATCAAGTCTCTCGGCGGGCTCACCATCTCACCCCCCGAGTGTACGGTCGTGACCGAGCTCATGCCCTCGTGGCGCATGCTCTGGGCGCAGCGCCTCCGCTGGCAGCGCGGCGCGCTCGAAAACCTCGGCGCCTACGGCGTGACGCCGCAGACCCTCCGCTACTGGGCGCAGCAGATCGGCATCGGCTACAGCGTGATCGCACTCGGCGCCTACCTCCTGCTCATGGTCCTCATGGCCCTCTCGCTCGACACCTGGGTGTGGTTCCCCTTCTGGCTGAGCGTCGGAACCCTCTTCGCGATCGAGCGCGTGGTCACGGCGTGGTCCGGCGGGTGGGCCGCGCGCCTCCTCGCGGTGCTGATCCTTCCCGAGCTGCTCTACGACATGTTCCTCAACGTCGTCTACGTCAAGGGGATCGTGGACATCACGCGCGGCAGCAAGGCCACGTGGACGCACCTTTCGCCGACGCCCTCGCAGGCCGTTCCCGAGAAGGATCCGGTGGCCGGATGATCGCCGCGACAGCTCCGCTCCACGGCCTAGCCGCCCAGGGCATCCTGTTCCCTCAAGAGCTCCTGCAGAGCGAGGCGTTCGACGTCCTGGCGACCTTCGTGGCGATCAACACGCTCCTCTACGGGACGCTCGCCATGGCCAAGATCCTCCCGAAGCTCCGCCTGCCGCGGCGGCGCCGCTACATCCGGCGCGAGACCCGCAGCATCTACCCCGACGGCCCTCTGTGAGTTAACCTACCCTCTGGTAACCTACCGAACCGTAAGTTAGACTTTCGGCATGCAGCAGACCGGGGCCTCCCTCACCCGCGCCGATCTCCTGGCCCTCAAGCCGTCCTGGCGAGGCTGGATCCATGCGGTCGCGTCGCCGATCGCGCTCGCCGCGGGCATCGTCCTCGTGGCGGTCGCGCCGGGCGCGGACCGAAAGATCGCGTGCGCCGTGTACGCACTCACCGGGCTCACCCTGTTCGTCGTCTCCGCCGTCTATCACCGCGGAAACTGGTCGCCCAAGGTCAAGGCAGTCCTCAAGCGCATCGACCACACCAACATCATGTTGGTCATCGCGGGGACCTACACGCCCCTGTCCTGGGTGCTCCTGCCCCGCGGGGAAAGTGCCATCCTCCTCTCCGCCGTCTGGAGCGGGGCCATTCTGGGGGTACTCTTCCGAGTCCTGTGGGTGGGCGCCCCCCGTTGGCTGTATGTGCCCCTCTACGTGGTCCTCGGGTGCGCGGCCTTCTTCTTCCTCCCGCAGTTCTTCGCCGCGAGCATGCCTGCCGCAATCCTCGTCTGCGTGGGCGGGGCCCTCTACATCGCCGGTGCCGTGTTCTACGGGATCCGCCGCCCCAACTTCAACTGGCATCACTTCGGCTTCCACGAGCTGTTCCATGCCTTCACGGTGGGCGGGTTCACCGTCCACTTCGTGGGGATCATGATCGCCGTGCTGGCCACCCCCCGCTAGCCGGGCCCTCAGCCGCCCGCCGCGATCAGGTCCCGCAGGGCCTCGGGCGTCCCGACCGGGAGGCGGCACGCGAAGTCCCGGCACACATAGGCGAGGGCCCCGCCGTCGTCCGCGGCCTGGCGGAAGGCGAGGAGCGGCACCCGCGCCTCGCCCTCCGAAGGGGCGCCAACCGCAACCACTAGTCCCGGCCTCGGCGACGCGAGAGCCTCGGCGAGCAGACGACGGCGGCCCTCACCCTGGGCTCCGACGATCGCCACTTCGAGGGGGCCAGCAAGCGCTCCCTGCGCCACCGCGAGCAGCCACCCCGCGACCCGAGGGCTCTGGGCCACGAGCCGTGGGAGCCCGCCGAGGATCGAGGCCGCGAGCTGGCGGTGCTCCGCCGAACCGCTGTATGCCGCATGGGTGAGCAGCGCGCCCGCGAGGAGCGAGGCTCCGCTGGGAGCTTCGGCGTCGTACGGGTCGAGCGCCCGCGCGCCGGCGAGCGCCGCCCGGACGCCCGCGGTATCTGGGACCTCGGCCGCTGGGCCGTCGGAGAGGAGCCCGTCCGCGACGAAGCGATCGGTCGCGACCGCCAGGAGGTCCTCGGCCCACGTGTACCAGCGCTCCTCCCCCGTTGCCGAGTACAGCGCGAACGCCCCCTCGGCGCACCCGGCATAGTCGGCGAGAAGGCCCTCGATCCCGGCCGCGCTCCCGCCATGCGAGACGCGCAGGAGCCGCGCTCCGTCCCAATGGACGGTCCGAACCAGCTCGGCGGCCCCGCGTGCCGCCTCGAGGAGCTCAGGGCGGTCGAGCGCCCACGCCGCGTCCGCGAGCGCCGCCACGGCGAGCCCGTTCCACCCGGCCACGGCCTTGTCATCGCGCGCGGGCGGCGTGCGGCGAGACCGCTCGGCGAGCAGACGGCCACGCCACCGCTCGACAAGCTCGCGTTCGGCCGGCCCCAGCACGCGCCCCGCATGCAGCGGCGCGGCCTTCCCCGCGTGTTCTCCGCCGGGGAGACCGAAGAGCGAAGCCAGGCGGGCGGCGTCGTCCGCTCCCCCGGCGGCCCGCGCTGCGGCGTCGAGCTCCGCGCGGGTCCACACGTAGTAGCCGCCTTCGACCGTGCGGCCGTCGCGCTCCGAGTCCGCGTCGAGGGAAGACGCGAACCCGCCCTCGGGCAGGCCGAGCTCGCGGACCATCCAGTCGGCCGTGAGCGCTGCGGCGGCGCGCGCCTCCTCGGCGGGGAACTCGTCCGACCCGCCCAGCCGCACCCAGTGGGCGAGGATCCGCAGGAGCTGGGCGTTGTCGTAGAGCATCTTCTCGTAGTGGGGGAGCGACCAGTCGGCGGTCACCGAGTAGCGCGCGAAGCCGCCTCCCAGAGCGTCGAAGAGCGCCGAACGGCACATCGCGGCGAGCGTCCGCCCGGCGAGCCCGCGGGCGACGGCGGGAACTTGGGCGCGCGCCCGAGCCCACCGTGCTCGGGGTCCTCGAGGCGCACCAGCGCCGACACCGCCTCGGACAGGAGCCCTGGCTCCACGGGCGCCGCCCCGCCGTCCAGGTCTAGGAGTTGCGAGGAGAAGACTCCGCCGAGCCCCTCAGCCAGCGCAGCGGCCTGGCCCTCGAGGCCGTCGCGGCGCTCCGTCCATGCCTCCCACACGGCATCGAGCACCTGGCGGAAGCTCGGGCGGCCCGGGAGCGGTCTGGGCGGAAAATAGGTTCCGGCGTAGAAGGCGCGCCCGTCTGGGAGCGCGAACACGCTCAGGGGCCACCCGCCCTGCTCGCCGAGCGTCTGGCATGCCGCCATGTAGACCGAGTCGACGTCGGGACGCTCCTCGCGGTCCACCTTGACGCTCACGAAGCGATCGTTGAGCTCGCGGGCGGTCAGCGCGTCCTCGAACGACTCGTGGGCCATGACGTGGCACCAGTGGCAGGCCGCGTAGCCGATCGAGATGAAGACCGGGACGTCGCGGCGCGCGGCCTCGGCGAACGCGTCGTCCCCATAGGGCTGCCAGTCGACCGGGTTCTCGGCGTGCTGGCGGAGATACGCAGAGGCTTGGCCGGCAAGGCGATTCGTCATACCCCGAGTCTGCCGCACCGGTGTTTCCGAGCGGAACCGGCGGCCTCTGTCGGCTACACGACCCTGCGGCCGTAACGTATTAGTCGGCGGTCGGCTTCGGCTCGACGACTATGAGCGGGTATTTTCGCCTCCGGCCGCAACTCTTGGCAAGGTTTCGCAGACTTGCGGACGCCAATATCTCATCGACACAGCGAAATCTACTAACACATCGTTAGCGCACTTATGGCGATCCAGACCAGTTCTTCGTCGAGACAACACGAAATTAGGTGGCAGCCGAACCGAATTTCAGTGGACCCTCAGGGGGATACTTAGAAAAGTCCTCAGGACGCAAGTCACTCGCGGAGGGTCGTCTGATCCGCGACCTTGATCTGGCTACGAAGTTGGGCCGTAAGCAGCGTGTCCTGTTCCTCGGTCGAACCTATATCCGACCTTGAATCTGGAATAGATGACGCCGCGGAGGAACTGACCCTTCACTTCGTTCGAGAATTCTTCGGCTTCCCGCTCTGTGGCAAAGACGCCGAGAACAGTGCTGACAGGAGAATCTTCATGCAGGACGATCCACACAAACTCCATAACTGGAGCATACAAGAGCTCTCCGGGGACCGAAATGCCAGATAAAGCGACGCCCTCGGCTCACAATCGGAACCGTGTAGCTGCTACGCCCGGGAGCCGTGCTCTTTAGACTCGGCCACATTCTGAACGGGCGCGTCCATCAGATCTTCGTCCTGATTGACTGGCTCGACGTCATCGACTGACTGCTCCCCCGGCTCGCGGGCTGCGGCATCCTTGGCCTCGCGCGCCTCCTCGACCTCGCCGCGATACCGGACGCGGCGCAGACGGCGCACCATGTCGACGATCAGGAAGATGCTCAGCAGCACGACGAACGCCGTCGCCAGGAAGCCCCAGAGCCCCGGGGACACCTGATCCTCTGTGAGACCCGGCTTCAGGGTCCCGGCAGGGGTCGGATCGGGGGTCGCCGCGAGGGCCAGGAACAGGAAATGCACCCCTCTATCGTAGCCCGGCGAACAGGTCGCTTTCGGTCTCGCCGTCGCCTGGGAACCCCACGCTCGACTTGACGAGCGAATAGTCCTCCCACGGCCACACCTTCTGGCGCAGCGCGAGGGAGACCGCGAAGAACGTCCCGTTGGGGTCTACTTGCGTCGCGTGGGCCGCGAGGGCGCGGTCCCTGATCTCGAAGTATTCGCCGCACTCGACCTGCGTCGTCACGGGGTGGCGAGCCGCCCAGGGATGGTGCCCTTCGGCGTCGTCCTCGGTCGCCGAGGCGATCCAGCGCGCGTAGGGCGATTCGAGCCCTGCCTCGAGCAGCGCCCGGTGGAAGGCACCGAACTTGCGGACGTTGAACGGGACGTCGTAGTAGAGCTTTGCGGGCTCCCACGGCTCGCCGGCGTCGGGATACTCGTCCGCGAGCGGGGACGCTCGGAACGCCTCGACGGCCACGCGGTGCGCCATGATGTGATCCGGATGCGGGTAGCCGCCGTTCTCGTCGTACGAGACGATCACGTGCGGGCGGAACTCCCGCACGAGCCGCACGAGCGGCGCCGCCGCCTGCCGCAGCGGAAGCGAGGCGAACGCACCCCACGGCAGCGGGGGCATCGGATCGCCCTCGGGCAGGCCGGAATCCGTGAAGCCGAGCCAGCGGTGGTCCATGCCGATGATGCGCCGCGCCTCCGCCATCTCGAGCCGGCGTGCGCCAGCCATGTCCCGCGCAGCGTGCGCGTTCCCGAGCAGGGCGGGGTTCTGGATGTCGCCGCGCGAGCCATCGGTACAGCTCACGACCATGACCTCGTGGCCCTCGGCGAGGTACTTGGCCATCATCGGGGCGCCCTTGCTCGACTCGTCGTCGGGATGGGCGTGGACTGCCAGCAGGCGCAGTGGGCTGTGGTTCACAGAATCGCCTTGGTACTCAGACACGCCTCCTAGAATAGTCGGGTGACCCAATCCCCCGGTGCAGCCGCATCGCGATACACCCAGCGCTACGGAGCCCAGCGCGGCCGGCTCAGCCGCCGCGCCGTGGCGCTCATCGTCGCCGCGACCCTCGTGGTGGTCGTGGCTGGCGTTGCGCTGTTCGCGTGGAGCGGAAATGCGAAGACCGTGACGTTCCGGGATGTGGGCTTCACGACGCCGGACGCTTGGCACGCGACCGAGAACTTCGAGGTCACGAAGGAGGCCTCGCAGACCGCCTACTGCACGGTCAAGGCTCTCGACGACTCGTTCGGCGTGGTCGGCTGGAAGCAGCTGACTTTCGGCCCCAGCTCGGGGTCGTCGGGCACGGTGACCCAGACGGGGCACGTCGACCTCCGGACCGAGAGCCAGGCCGTCTCCGTGGCCATCGACTCGTGCTGGATCGCGGGTAGCTGAGCCGGGATTTCCAGGGCTCGGATGCGGCTCGGGGTGTGACACGCGCCGCACGGAAACTTGGGATCGCCTGTCACGCTCACTACAATGTACTAATACCCATTGCCCCGTCGGTGGCAGCAGGCGGATCGGGACACAGCCCCAACTCCGCAGCCGCACCCCCGGCGGGGTCTTTGTATGGATAGCCGTGCGGACCCTGCACGGAATGAATGAGGAGACGAGATGACCACCACCCACCATGGCGGCGCCTGGCTCACGCAGGAGGCGTACGACCGCCTGAAGGCCGAGCTGGACCACCTCTCCGGTGCCGGCCGTCACGAGATCGTCGAGAGGATCGAGGCGGCCCGCCAGGAGGGCGACCTCAAGGAGAACGGCGGCTACCACGCCGCCAAGGAGGAGCAGGGCAAGATCGAGGCCCGCATCCGCCAGCTCCAGGAACTGCTGCGCAACGCCCAGGTGGGCGAGAAGCCCGCCGACGACGGCGTCGTGGAACCCGGCATGCTCGTCGTGGCGAAGATCGCCGGCGAGGAGGAGCGCTTCCTGCTCGGCTCGCGTGAGATCGCGGGCGACGCGGAGATCGACGTGTTCAGCGAGAAGTCCCCGCTCGGTGCCGCGATCATCGGGCACAAGCAGGGCGACAAGCTCTCCTACACCGCGCCGAACGGCAAGGAGATCAAGGTCGAGATCATCTCGGCCACCCCGTACGCGGGCTGATCAGCTTCACCTGCTGACGACGGCAGACGGCGCCGCTCCCCTTGCGAGGGGACGGCGCCGTCGTCGTCTGGTCCAAGCAGCCGGGTCTGGTCGAGGCGGCCGCCCGCCGCTGGTCGGCCCTGCCCCGGCGGACTCGCTAGACGTGCATGACGACCGGCTGGAAGCCCTCGGCGCGCAGGGCCTCCAGGACCTGCTCCGAGTGCTCGTGGCCCTTCGTCTCCATGTCGATCGTGATCGCGACGTCTCCCATCGCGATCGAGCCGCCGACGCGGGTGTGGTCGACGCCCGTCACGTTCGCGTCGTTCTCGGCGATGATGCGGGAGATCGTCGCGAGGGACCCGGGGCGATCGTCGAGCATCATTCGGACCGTCAGGAAGCGCCCGGCAGCCGAGAGGCCGCGCTGGATGACCTTGAGCATGAGCATCGGGTCGACGTTGCCGCCGGAGAGGATCACGGCGGTCTTCTTCGCATCAATGCCCAGCTCGGCGAGCTTACCGTCCATGAGCGCCGCCACGCCGACCGCGCCCGCGGGCTCGACGACGAGCTTGGCGCGCTCGAGGAGGAAGATGAGCGCCCGCGCGAGCGAGTCCTCGCTCACCGTGACGACGTCGTCGACGAGCTCGCGGATGATGCTGAACGGGATCTGGCCGGGCAGGCCGACCGCAATGCCGTCGGCCATCGTGGCGACCTTCTGGAGCGGCACCACCGCGTCCGCGGCGAGCGACGGCGGGTAGGCGGCGGCGTTCTCGGCCTGGACGCCGATCACCCGGATCTCCCGCCCTAGCTGGGCGGCCCTGGCCTTCGCGGCCACCGCCACGCCGGCAAGCAGGCCGCCTCCCCCCACGCCCATGAGGATCGTGTCGACGTCCGGGATCTGCTCGATGACCTCGAGCCCCACCGTGCCCTGGCCCGCAACGACGTCGACGTTGTCGAACGGGTGCACGAAGACGGCGCCCGTCTCCTCGGCGAAGCGCTTCGCCTCGGCAAGCGCCTCGTCCACGTTGTGGCCGTGGAGCACCACGTGCGCGCCGTGGCTGCGCGTGGCCTGGAGCTTCGGGAGCGCGACGCCGAGCGGCATGTAGATGCGTGCCCGGATCCCGAGGCGCTTGGCCGCGACGGCGACGCCTTGGGCGTGGTTGCCCGCGGACGCCGCGACCACGCCCAGGGCCTTCTCCTCGTCGCTCAGCCGCGCCATGCGCACGTATGCGCCGCGCACCTTGAAGGAGCCCGCGCGCTGGAGGTTCTCGCACTTGAGGAAGGCTTCGCCGCCCACCATCTGTCCGAGCGCCCTCGACGTCTCAATGGGCGTCCTCGCAATAATGCCCCCGAGCAGCTCCCGCGCAGCCAGGACATCGTCCAGCGTCACAGCGAGGGTCGAGAGGGCAGTCATGGTTGCGTGCTCCTAGGGGTCCGAGCGAATCCTGTCGCGCCCGGGAAGCCTGAGGAAGCCCCGGGAGATCCTCCGGACGCAGTTTCAGTTTCCCACGCCCTCGCGGATATGAAGCGAAGGGCCGAGTTTGCGACGGCAGGCACGGGGAGGCTCAGAGCGCCGTGCCGATCCCCCACTCCATCGAGAACTCCGCGCCGGGCTCGAGCCAGCGGAGATCCTGCCCGCTGTTGAACGCGTTGGCCGGCCCGGTCTGCGGCTCGAGGGCCACGGCCACGGCCCGCCCGGGGAACGTGCGGGTCACGAACACGTGGGTGTACCGGCAGCTCTCGTCCTGCCAGAGCCACACCGAGCGCCCGTCCGCCGCCGAGAGTGTGGCGCGGGCGGCGCCGTCCGCGAAATGCAGGTCCGTATAGGAGGCGTCGACGTCGAGCTCCCCGACCACGCGCCCGCCCGACAGGTCCGACTCGCCCTCGGCCGGCACACTCGAGCGCGGGATGAGCCGTTCGTCCGCGACGAGTCTCGTCCGGCCGGAGACGGTGAGCGTGAGCTCGGCCGTATCGACGTCGCCGAGACGCAGGTAGGGATGCGCGCCGAGCACGAAGGGCGCGGCCCGGGAGGAGTCGTTGGCGAGGCTCTGGCGCACCCGGAGGCCGCCGTCGTCGTCAATCCGGTAGTCGACCCGGTGCCGCACGAGGAACGGGTAGCCGTGCTGGGGGAAGACGGCAGCCTCGAGGCTCACACTCTCCGCCTCGGCCTCGAGCACCGCGTAGCCCGTGTTGCGCAGGAGCCCGTGGCTCGCGTTGCCGCGCGACGGCTCGGTGAGGTCGAGCTGCTGCGTCTTCCCGTCGAGGGTCCAGCGGCCGGCCTCAATTCTGTTCGCCCACGGGGCGAGCGTGATGCCGGCCGCACCGGGCGAGATCTCTCCGTCGCCATACGTCTCGGTGACGAGCACGCCGTCGACCTCGAACGAACGCAGCCCCGCCGCCAATTCGGTGACGACGGCGGTGCTGCCGCCCCGCTCGATCCGGAACTGGCGGCCGGTTGCGGCGGGCCGGCGGGTGGCAGCAGTGCTCGGGGCGCTCATGGTCCCCCACGTTAGCGCGGCCCGACACAGCGTAAAAGACGGCCGTGGGGGCTTCCCATCGGGCGCCGGGAATGTTATGTTTTGTGAGAAAAGTTGAGTTGCTGTGAGGATAGTGGCTGTGGGATTCAGCCGGCCCTCCGCGGGGATCGACTGGCGGAAAGAGCAGGGGGGATTGACTGTGCTGGCAGCTGAGCGCCACGCGCGCATCATGGCGGAGTTGGACAAGCGGGAGGCGGTCCGCGTGGCCGAACTCGCGGCGTCGCTTGCGGTGTCCGAGATGACGATCCGCCGCGACATCGAGCAGCTTGAGAGTCAAGGCCTCGCGCGGCGCGTGCACGGCGGGGCGGCCCGCGTGGCGGACTTCGCGTTCGCCGAGCCGGGCTTCGAGGTCAAGTTCGGCCATCACGCCGACGCGAAATCAGCGATCGCTCGCGAGGCCCTGGCACTCATCCGGCCCGGATCGACGCTCTTCGTCACGGCTGGCACCACGACGTTCGCCCTCGCGAAGCTCCTCCCCGCCGTCGCGGACCTCACGGTCGCCACGAATTCGATCAAGGTGGCCGAGGCCCTGGGCCCTTCGGTCCGCACGATCCTCACGGGCGGCGAGCGCACACCGTCGGAGGCGCTCGTCGGACCGCTCGCCACGTCCTCGCTCGCCCAGCTCCACGTCGAGCTCTGCTTCATGGGCGTCCATGGGGTGCATGCGCGGGGCGGGTACACGACGCCGAACCTGCTCGAGGCCGAGACGAACCGCGCCGCCGCGAACGCGGCCGCCCGCCTCGTGGTGCTTGCCGACAGCTCGAAGTACGGGCTCCTGAGCCTTGCCCAGATCGCCCCGATCGAGCGCGCGGACACCCTCATCTCTGACGTCGGGCTCTCGGCGTCCGCCCGCCGCGAGCTCGACGACCGCGTACCCCACGTGATCCTTGCCGACACCGCCATCCAAGGGAGCCAAGCATGACCGCGACCACGGGGCTCTCGCCCTCTGTGACCCGAAGCTCGCTCACCGACGGACGGGACCTCATCTACTTCGACGATCCCGGCAAGGCCCCCCGCGTGCCGGTGGCCGACGCGCGGGACCTCCCTGCGCGGCCCGAGCCCGGCGAGCTCCGCTTCGACGGGCTGAGCGGCGACTGGGTCGCCGTCGCGGCACACCGCCAGACGCGCACCCACCTCCCGCCGGCCGATGCCTGCCCGCTGTGCCCCACGTCGCCGTCGTTCGCCTCCGAGATCCCCGATCCGGATTACGACGTCGTCGTGTTCGAGAACCGCTTCCCGTCCCTAGGCCCGGTCCTCGCGGAACTCCCCGGCTCGCTCCCGTGGGGCGAGAGCGTCCCGGCCGCGGGGCGGTGCGAGGTCGTCTCGTTCACTGCCGACCACACGGGATCGTTCGGCGGGCTGCCGTACACCCGCGCGCGCACGGTCGTGGAGGCCTGGGCCCACCGGACCGCGGAGCTGAGCGCGCTCCCCGGCATCCGTCAGGTGTTCCCGTTCGAGAACCGCGGCGCGCAGATCGGCGTCACGCTGCACCACCCGCACGGACAGATCTACGCGTACCCGTATCTGACACCGCGCGGGGCCCAGCTCGCGGCCGCGGCGGCGCGCCACTTCGAGTCGAACGGAGGGTCCGAGACCCTGCTCGGCTCGCTCCTCGACCGCGAGCGCACCGACGGTGGGCGAATGGTCCTCGAGGGGGACCACTTCAGCGCGTTCGTTCCGTTCGCTGCCCGCTGGCCCATCGAGGTCCACCTCGTCCCCCATCGGGATGTGCGCGACTTCGCGGGGCTCACGGGAGAGGAGAAGGACGAGCTCGCGCACGTCTACCTCCGACTCCTCGCCGGCGTCGACGCCCTGTACGACACCCCGACGCCGTACATCGCCGCGTGGCACCAGGCCCCGTTGGATTCCGCCCTGCGGCCGGCCTCCCGGTTCCATCTCCAGCTCACCTCGCCGCGCCGTGCGGCGGACAAGCTCAAGTTCCTCGCCGGATCGGAGGCTGCCATGGGCGCTTTCATCAACGACACTCGCGCGGAGGACGTCGCCGCCCAGCTGCGCGCGGCCCTCGAATCCTCGGGGGCGGCCCGGTGACGGCCGAGGGTGCCGAGCGCGCCGCGCGCGCGTTCCGGGACGCCTTCGGCGCCGAGGCCGACGGCGTGTGGACTGCGCCGGGGCGCGTCAACCTCATCGGCGAGCACACGGACTACAACGAGGGCTTCGTGCTGCCGTTCGCGATCGACCTCGCGGCGCGCGTCGCCTTCCGCGCGAGGCCGGACGGCGCGATCCGCCTGCTTTCGACGTCGGGCGGCGACGGGGTAGCCGAGCTCGCCGTGTCGGGCCTGGACCGCGGGAGCGCCGCAGGCTGGAGTGTCTACCCGGCGGGCGTCGTGTGGGCGTTCCAGGAGCGCGGCATCGAGGTGCCGGGATTCGACCTCGTGCTCGACTCCGACGTGCCGCTGGGCGCAGGCCTCTCGTCCTCCCACGCGATCGAGTGTGCGGTCGCGACGGCGCTCAACGAGGTGACGGGGGCCGGCCTCGACGCCGAGCAACTGGTGCTCGCGACGCAGCGCGCGGAGAACGCGTTCGTCGGGGCACCGACGGGGATCATGGACCAGTCCGCGTCGCTGCGCGGCAGGTCCGGCCACGCGGTGTTCCTGGACTGCCGCGACCAGCACGCCGAACTCGTCCCGTTCGACGCCGCGGGCGCGGGGCTCGTGACGCTCGTGGTCGACACACGCGTGGCGCATTCGCACGCCGACGGGGGCTACGCGAGCCGGCGCGCGGCGTGCGAGCTCGGAGCCGAGGTGCTGGGCGTCAAGGCCCTGCGCGACGTGTCTGTCGAGGATCTCGAGGAGGCTCGGGCGCTCATGGACGCCGTCACGTTCCGGCGCGTGCGGCACGTGGTCACGGAGGACCAGCGCGTGCTCGACACCGTGGCCGCCCTCCGCGCCTCGGGCCCCGCGGCCATCGCAGGGTTCCTCGACGCGAGCCATGCCTCGATGCGCGACGACTTCGAGATCTCCTGCCCCGAGCTCGACTGTGCCGTCGAGGCGAGCAGGGCCGCGGGCGCGATCGGCGCACGGATGACGGGCGGCGGCTTCGGCGGCTCGGCGATCGCCCTCGTGCCGTCCGACGACGAGGCTCGCGTCCGCGACGCGATCACCGAGGCCTTCGCGGAGCGGGGCTTCCGAGCGCCGCGGCTCTTCACGGTCGCACCTGCCGACGGCGCGCGGCGGCTCGCGTAGCCTCCGTGGAGGGGGTGCCCAACCCGTGGCGGAAGCCCCACACACGCCGAAGGCGGACCAGGAAGCATCCGTGGTCCGCCTTCGCGTGAGCAGCCCGACAAGCGGGCAGCGGTCTCAGTCGTTGCTATTGAAAATGGCGAGTATCCGCAGGATCTCGGTGTAGAGCCACACGAGCGTGACAGTGAGCCCGAACGCGGCCGTCCACGAGACGCTCCGCGGAGCGCCGGCCCGGATGGCCTTCTCGACGCTGTCGAAGTCGAAGATGAGCGAGATCGCCGCGAGGACCACGGCCACGAGTCCTACGAGGACGCCGAGCGGGATGCCGAAGACGTGCACGCTGCTACGGAGCCCCCAGGCCCCGAGACCCGGGTTGAAGATCATGACGAACAGGTTGACGACGCTGAACGCGAGATAGCCCAGGACCGCGATGAGGAAGAACCTCATGAGGCCCGGCGTCGCGCGGACGCGCCCGCTCTTGTAGAGGAAGAGCGTCACGCCGGCGACCGCGAACGTCCCGAGGACGGCTTGGAGGCCGATGCCCGGCGAGACCGCATCGAGCATGCGCGTGAGGCCTCCGAGGAACAGCCCCTCAAGCGCGGCGTATCCAAGGATGAGCGCTGGAACGGGCTGTCGCTTGAACGTGTTCACGAGCCCGAGGGCGAAGCCCCCGAGCGCTCCCAGGACCATGAGGCCGAGGGCGGCACTGGCGGGCACTGCGAGCGTGACGGCCGCCCCCACGACCACGGCGCCGAGGCACACCAGCGTCTTGACGATGACGTCGTCATACGTGACGCGTCCGGTCTGCGCGGGGCCCGCAGAGGGCGCCCGGTACAGCTCGTCGAGCTGCTGGGCCGTCATGGGCTGCTGGCCGTACGGGGATTGGCCGTATGGGGATTGGCCGTAGGCCGACTGCGGGGCGGTCGAGACAGCCCCTCTGAAGTTCTTGCCCCGGAAGACGGGGTTACCACCGAAGGCCATGGATGACTCCTGTACTCATAGGGTGCGGGTGCTGAGAGTGCGCGAGTGGCGGTTCGTGAGAAACGCTATCAAGAGCACGAGCACTGAGGCACGGGAGTTCCCCGCACTGGGGGCTCTCCCGCGCAGGTGAGGAAGTCGTTACCGGATCTCAACCTGATGCGAGTTCTCCGCCGACTTCCGCGTGCGTTCTCGCGGGTAACATGACCTTCCAGCAGGTGAGATGCGTCACAGTCGCACCGTGCATCCTGCCTGCGGTCACCCGCATCGCTGGCACAACCGCCAGCCTGGCCCCGGAACCACGGAGGTCTACATCGTGTATAGACGAGCATTAGCCGCACATCCCCCGCGGCTGGCCCGGACGCTCTCGGCAGTAGGGGCCCTCGTGGCCCTTTTGGTGGGGCTGCTTCTGGCGTTCGCGCCTGCAGCTGAGGCGACAACCTCACCCCCGCCATCGCCGAGCAGCAGCGCGTCCCCATCGCAATTCCAGAACACCGTCTCGGGGTTCCTCCGCAACAACGGCCAGCCCCTTTCGGGCGTCAAGATCACGGCCAAGGGCAACGGCTTCGAGGGCAGCGCAACATCTTCCGCGAACGGCGCGTGGAGCATTTCAGTCCCCTCGCAGGGCAGCTACCAGCTCACCCTCGACGAGTCGACGCTCCCCTCGGGCGTGAAGCTCGCCGAGGGCCAAGAGAATCCGCGCACGGTCACGTTCAACCAGACCTCCAATGTGAGCACGATCTTCGCCTTCGGCGCGGGCATCACCGTGCATCAGCAGAGCTTCATCGGGAACCTGCTCAACCGGCTCGTCGCAGGGCTGAGCTTCGGGCTCCTGCTCGCTCTCTCCGCCGTCGGCCTCTCGCTGATCTTTGGCACCACGGGCCTCACGAACTTCGCCCACGGCGAAATGGTGACGCTCGGGGCCATCGTCGTGTTCTCGCTCAGCAGCATCGGCGCTCCCTTCTGGCTCGCGATCATCGGCGGCCTCCTCTCGGGGGCGGCCTTCGGCTACGTCCAGGACGCCTTCCTCTGGAAGCCGCTCCGTCGCCGCGGGACCGCACTCGTGCCGATGATGATCGTGAGCATCGGGCTCGCCCTCGCCGCCCGCTACGTCATGCTGTTCTTCTTCGGCGGCGCAACGCAGCAGCTCCCCGGCGCGCAGACCACGGACATCGACCTCGGCCCCGTCTCCGTGTCGCCGAACAATCTCGTCTCGCTCCTGATCTCCGCGGTCGTCATCGCGCTCATCGGCTTCCTCCTCCTGCGGACCCGCATCGGGAAGGCCACACGAGCCGTCGCAGACAACCCGGCACTCGCCGCGGCGAGCGGCATCGACGTCGACCGCGTGGTGCGCGTCGTCTGGGTGACGGGCGGCCTCCTTGCCGCTCTGGGCGGCATCCTGTGGGCCTACTACCGCCCTGGTGTGACGTTCAACATGGGGCAGCAAATCCTGCTCATGATCTTCGCCGGCGTCACGCTTGGCGGCCTGGGCACCGTGTTCGGTGCGCTGGTCGGCTCGGTCGTCGTCGGCATCTTCGTGGAGCTCACGACCGTCTTCGGTCTGACCTCCGACCTCAAGTACGTCGGAGCGCTGGTCGTGATGATCCTCGTGCTCCTGTTCCGGCCGCAGGGCATCCTGGGCCGCCGCGAGCGAGTGGGCTAGGAGGCACCCATGGATTTCGGAGAGATCTTCAACGAGGCCATCGGCGAGATGGTCAGCCCGACGACGGCGGCGTACGCCCTTGCCGCGCTCGGCCTCGCCGTGCATTTCGGCTACTCGGGCCTGCTCAACTTCGGTCAGGCGGGCTTCATGGCCGTCGGCTCCTACGCTTTCGCGATGTCGACGATCCACTTCGGCGCTCCGTGGTGGCTTGGGCTCCTCATCGCCTTGGCGAGCTCGTCCGTCTTCGCGCTCATCCTCGGCATACCCACCCTGAGGCTGCGCGCCGACTACCTCGCGATCGTGACCATCGCCGCCGCCGAAATCATTCGCTACGTCGTCACCACGAACAGCCTCACAGACGTCACGGGCTCGGCGAACGGCCTCGCGGGCTTCCGCCAGGACTTCCTGCACCTCAACCCGTTCCCGCAGGGCACGTACCTCGGCTACAGCAG
The DNA here is from genome assembly GCF_004919045.1 of Sinomonas albida. Lineage (GTDB taxonomy): Bacteria > Actinomycetota > Actinomycetes > Actinomycetales > Micrococcaceae > Sinomonas > Sinomonas albida. Next base: position 366,954 of record NZ_SWDW01000001.1, on the reverse strand, counting down.
CAACGACTTCTTCTACCGCTTCGTCGCGTGGGCCCTCGTCATTGTCCTCGGCGTTGCGGTCTGGCTGCTCATGCGCAGCCCGTGGGGACGCGTCCTCAAGGGGATCCGTGAGGACGAGCATGCCGTGCGCTCGCTCGGCAAGAACGTGTACGCGTACAAGATGCAGGCACTCGTGATCGGCGGCGCGTTCGGCGCCCTTGCCGGGCTCGTGTTCACGCTTCCGCGCGACGTCGTCCAGCCGGCCAACTACGGGACCGAGCTGACGTTCTTCCTGTGGACCTGCCTCCTCCTCGGCGGCATGTCGACCGTGCTGGGCCCGGTGATCGGAGCCATGCTCTTCTGGGTGGTCCTCTCGCTCACGCAGAACATCCTGTTCGGGCTCATCCAGCTCGGCGCGCTCCCGTGGCTCAACCCGTCGCAGGCAGGGCAGCTGCGCTACATCCTCGTGGGTGTGGCCCTCATGCTGCTCATGATCTTCAGGCCCCAGGGCGTGCTCGGCAACAAGAAGGAGCTTGCGTTCTCATGAGCGAATCGGAGAAGACGGCAGGGACCGTCGACTACATGACGGATGATCGGCCCATCGCCGAGGGTCCGGCCGGTCCTGGCTGCAAGAAGCGGGATCCCATCGTCGTCGCGGACAACGTGAGCCGCCGCTTCGGCGGCATCAGCGCCGTCGACGTCGAACATCTCGAGATCCCGCGCCACAAGATCACGGCCCTCATCGGGCCCAACGGCGCAGGGAAGACGACCCTGTTCAACCTGCTCACGGGCTTCGACACCCCCAACTCGGGCAGGTGGCAGTTCGAGGGAACGAACCTCGCCGGGATGTCCTCGTACAAGGTGGCCCGGCTCGGCATGGTCCGGACGTTCCAGCTCACGAAGGTCATGGGCAAGCTCACCGTCCTCGAGAACATGCGCCTCGGCGCCACGGAACAGCCAGGCGAGAAGCTCCGCAACGCGCTGTTCCGCGGCGTGTGGGGCCGCCGCGAGAAGGACATCACGGCCCAGGCCGACGGTCTCCTCGAGAAGTTCAAGCTCGACACGAAGCGCGAGGACTATGCCGCGTCCCTCTCGGGCGGCCAGCGCAAGCTCCTCGAGATGGCGCGCTCGCTCATGGCCAATCCCAAGCTCGTGATGCTCGACGAGCCCATGGCCGGCGTCAACCCCGCGCTCTCGCAGAGCCTCCTCGACCACATCAAGAACCTCAAGTCCGAGGGCATGACCGTGCTGTTCGTCGAGCACGACATGCACATGGTGCGGCACATCGCGGACTGGGTCATCGTCATGGCGGAGGGCAAGGTCGTCGCTGAGGGGCCGCCCGCCGAGGTCATGCGGGACCAGGCCGTCATCGACGCTTATCTCGGCGCGCACCACGACGTGGACCTCGGCGCCGCCGGGGGCGTCAAGGAGCTCGAGGCGGAGCTCGCCGCGGATGACGAGTCCGTGGTCGGAACCTCCGACGCCGGAATACTCTCCGAGGACCACCTCGCCGAGGAGACGGAGACGCTCGCGGTCCGGCGCCCCGAGGCGGATCCGACGGACGACGACGGCCGCCCCCGCTCCGGGCGACGCGCGGCGGAGGTACCGCCGGACCACGCGCCCGGCAATCACGGCAACGGCGAGCACGCCGCCGGCGAGCACGCCGCCGGCGAGCAGGCGCCCGGCAAGGACGGCACAGAGGAGCAGGACGCATGAGCGAGCAGACGGCATCCCCAGCCGCCGGTACGGGGACGGAAGACGGCCAGGCGGTGGTCACCGTAACGAAACTCGTGGCGGGCTACCTCCCGGGCGTCAACATCCTCAACGGCTGCAGCATCGAGGCACGCCAGGGCGAGCTCATCGGGATCATCGGGCCCAACGGCGCCGGCAAGTCGACCCTGCTCAAGGCCATGTTCGGCCTCGTCAAGGTCCACTCGGGCTCGGTCGTGGTCCATGGCAAGGACCTCACCGGCCTCAAGGCCAACAAGCTCGTGAGCCGCGGGATCGGCTTCGTGCCACAGACGAACAACGTCTTCACGACGCTCACCATCGAGGAGAACATGCAGATGGGCCTCTTCCAGCGGCCCAAGGTGTTCAAGGAGCGCTGGGACTTCGTGACCGAGCTCTTCCCCGAGCTCGGCAAGCGCCGCACCCAGCGCGCGGGCTCGCTCTCGGGCGGCGAGCGGCAGATGGTCGCCATGGGCCGCGCACTCATGATGAACCCGGCCGTCCTCCTGCTCGATGAGCCGTCCGCCGGCCTCTCCCCCGTCAAGCAGGACGAGACGTTCCTCCGGGTGCACGAGATCAACCGCGCGGGCGTCTCCGTGATCATGGTCGAGCAGAATGCGCGCCGCTGCCTGCAGATCTGCGATCGCGGCTACGTCCTAGACCAGGGCCGAGACGCCTACACGGGCACGGGGCGCGAGCTGCTCCACGACCCGAAGGTGATCCAGCTCTACCTCGGGACTCTCGCAGACGGCGAGTAGCCCGGGCGAGGCATCGCGCTCAGGCGAGCGGCGCGGGCCCACGGAAATGGCCCCGGCCCCCTTTCGGGGAGCCGGGGCCATTTCGCGTCGGGCCGGATTACAGCAGGCTCACGAGAGCTTGCCGTATTCCTCGCTCACAGGCTGCGGCACGTTCTTGTCATCGAACTTGTAAATGCCGATGTAGGCCTCCTGCGGGTCGCCGTTCTTGGCGAACGAGACGGGGCCGGACTTGCCGTAGTAGTGGATCTGCTTGCCCTGCCGGATAAGCGTCACGCAGCTCGCGAAGTCGGAGCACTTCTCAGACCCTGCCGTGATGTCCTGGAGGTGCGCCGCGATGTCGGTGCCCTTCGTGCTCTTGGCCTCCTCGGCCGCGAGCGAGATGAGGTTCACCGCATCCCAGGACTCGCCAGCGTAGCTGTAGTCCTTGAGGCTGGGATCGATCGTCTTGAGCGCGGTCTTGAAGTCATCCTTCGCGAACGTGCCCGGGATCGTTCCGCGGGCGCCGGACAGAGTCCCGGCCGAGAGGTCCTTGCTGTAGTCGGACGTGTTGCCGTCCACGAAGAACATCTGCGTCGGCTTGACGCCCTTGCCAGTCAGGAGCGGAATGATCTGCTTGGCCTGGTCGAACGAGATGACCGCGATCGCGTCAGGCTTGGCAGCCACGACCTTGTCCACCTGCGAGCTGAACTGCGAATCGCCCTCGTTGAACAGCTCCTCGTCCACGACCTTGCCGCCGGCAGACTCGAACGCCTTCTTGACGTTGTCGCGGAGGCCCGTCCCGTACGAGTCGTTCAGCACGATCATGCCGAGCGTCTGAGCGCCGCACGAGGCCATGTAGTTGCCGAGAACGCGACCTTGGAGGACGTCGGACGGAGCAGTGCGCCAGTACAGCCCATGGGCCGGCCACGTGCTGAAGTCAGGCGACGTGTTGGCCGGAGAGAACTGCACCACGCCAGCGCCCGTGATCTGGTTGATCACGGTCTTGGTCACGCCGGACGAGGCGGCGCCGACAATTGCGCTGACCCCCTGCCCGAGGAGGTTAGTGACCGACTGGGTCGCGATGTCCGTCGTGGTGTCACCCGAGTCGCGGTGGACCACATCGATCGGATGCCCGAGCACGCCGCCCGCATCGTTGACCTGCTTGACGGCGAGGTTGACGCCCGCGATCTCGGGCGGCCCGAGGAACGCGAGCGCACCGGTCTGCGGCAGGAGCGAGCCGATCTTGAGCGGAGCGGGCGAGACCGTGGTGGCCTTGGGAACGTTGGCCGGAGCGACTGTCGTGCCCACCGGGGACGCTCCGGCACCGGCGCCGGACGACGGGGCCGGACACGAAATGCCACCAGCCGCCGCAGAGGAGCTGCCACTGCTGGTCGGCGTTCCCGAGGTGCCCGAGCACGCGGTGGCGAGCAGGGCGACCCCGACGCCAAGCACTGTCAGCTTGGCTATCCGGGGCAATGCCTCATGACGTGAAATCATTCGATTTTCTCCTCCATCGAAGGGCGCACGGCACCCCGATGCGACGAATCAGGTGTTCCTGATCACACCGTCAGGCTAATCGAACGATTTTGGTCGCAGAAGTGGTCTAGGTCACAGCCTTGTAACAGCTTTTGCACAGGATGGTCTCAAAAACCTCATCGGGGCAAAATCGGGGCGAAAAGAGGAAATCGGAAGCCGTGAATTTCGCTTCGAAGTGTGTGCCCCAGCAGGGACTCGAACCCTGACTTTGCGGATTTTAAGTCCGCTGCCTCTGCCGATTGGGCTACTGGGGCGCCGCTCTAGCCTACCGCCCGGCGAACCTTCCCCAGCCCAGGACCGACGCCGACAGATCCGCCACGAACGAGCAGCACCGTAGGGTACGAGAGCTCGGAACCCACGCGTGCTGCTCACTCAGTAAGGCAGCGTCGGCGACGAGGGGCGGCCACGCGTCGTCGTCCGCCGAACGACGACGGCGGGCGACTCCCGTGGTCCGACGAACGACGACGGCGGCCGCCTCCCGTGGTCCGACGGACGACGGCGGGCGCGTCCCGTGGTCCGACGAACGACGACGGCGGCCGCCTCCCGTGGGAGACGGCCGCCGCTTGCGCCGTGCGTTGCTCGCTGTGCGTTGGCTCGGGGCGCGAGACTACTGCGCGGGCGCCTTGGCGGGCTCGGCCGGCGGCGCGATCGTCTTCGGCTTCGGGCTCGCCGCGGCGACAAACGAGGCGCGCGGGTTGTCGAGGTTCTCGAGCGGCGTGTTGTCGCGACCCGCGAACAGGGCGGAGAGCCAGTCGAGGCCCACGCGGAACTTGCGCTCCACGGTCGGGATCGCGAGGCCGTGGTAGCCGCGGTGGGCGAGCCACGCGAGGGGCCCACGCAGGCCGATGTGGCCCACGAGGTTGATGTTCGCAACGCCCTTCCACGGACCGAAGCCCGCGACGGCGCCGAGGTTCTTGTGCTTGTAGTCCTCGAGCGGGCGGTCCCAGCGGGAGGCCCAGAGGTTCTTCGCGAGCACCTTGGCCTGGCGCAGGGCGTGCTGGGCGTTCGGGACGCACGTGCCGTCCGGGAGGCCCTTGCCCGTGAGGTCCGGCACGGCGGCGACGTCGCCCGCGGCCCAAGCGTTCTCGACGATGCCCTCGTCGCCCGCGACCCGGAGGTCCGGGAGGACGCGGACGCGGCCGCGCGGCTCGAGCGGGAACTCGGTCTGCTTGACCACCGGGTTTGCCTGGACGCCAGCGGTCCAGATCAGGGTGTCCGCGCCGAACTCCTGCGCCGGGCTCTTGTCGGGCATGTTGATGAGCTTGAGCGTGCCCTCGGCGCTGGCGAGGGACGTGTTGAGGAGGACCTCGATGCCGCGGCTCCGGAGGTGCTCGACCACCCAGTCAGCCTGCTCGGGGGTGACCTCGGGCATGATGCGGCCCATGGCCTCGACGAGGACGAAGCGGACTTCGCTCTGCTTCACGCGGTCGTTCGTCGCGACGGTCGAGCGCGCGAGATCCTCGAGCTCGGTGATCGTCTCGATGCCCGCGAAGCCGCCGCCGACCACAACGAATGTGAGGGCCGCCTGGCGCTCCGCCGGATCCGACGCGGTCGAGGCGAACTCGATGCGCTCGAGGACCTGGTTGCGGAGGGCGATGGCCTCCTCGATCGTCTTGTTGCCGATGCCCTTCTCGGCGAGGCCGGGGATCGGGAACGTGCGCGTGATGGCGCCAGCGGCCATGACGATGTCGACGTAGGGGATCTCTACCGTGCCCTCGTTGCCCGGAAGCTGCACGACGGCCTTGCGGTTCGCGTGGTCGACCGAGACGACCGAGCCCTGGATGACCTCGGAGTCGCGCAGCGTGCGGCGCAGCGGGATGACGACGTGGCGGGCCTCGATGTTGCCGCCGGCCACCTCGGGGAGGAACGGCTGGTACGTCATGTAGGGCATGGGATCCACGACGGTGACGATGCCACCGGCGTTGGCGATCTTCTTCTGCAGCCCGAGGGCTACGTAGAGACCAACGTAACCACCGCCGGCGACAAGAACGCGCGGGCGGTCGACAAGCTCAATGGTGGAAGGCATATCTCTACTGTAGCAACTTGTGAAAACTTTCACTATCTGTTTCGGAGCCCTTTTTCCTCACTCTCTGGACGTGCCAGATCCCACCGGCGAGGAGGGCCAGGATAAGTGCCCCGAAGCCGAGCACGACGACGGCGGGCCAGGGCGAGACATCCGCCGAGGCGACGGGCTTCGGCGCGCTCGCCTCGGGCAGAGCGGGTTCGCTCGCGGGAGCCCCCTGCACGGGAGGGGCCGCCGTGGCCGGCGCCGGAGCCGACTTGCGATGCACGCGGATCCAGTCCGCGATCGAGCCGAGCGGATTCGTGGTGGTCTCGGGAACGTCGGCCGTGAGCGCCGCCCCCGCGTTGAGAATTCCGTAGCCGTAGATGGGGTCGTGGCCCGGCGCCCCCGCGTCTTTGGCGGTGGAGATGATCCGGTTGATGACCTGCTTGGCACTCATCTGCGGCCACTTCGACCGGATGAGCGCGGCGACGCCGGCCACGATCGGCGTGGCGCCGGACGAGCCGGCCCACGAGGCATACGTGCCGTCCGGCATCCCGCCCACGAGCTGCTCGGCCGGCGCGGCGACGCCGATGCTCACGCCCTGCGAGGAGGCGTCGACGCTCGCGTGCTCCTGGCGGTCCAGGCCCGCGACCGTCAGGACGCCCGGAATTGTGGCCGGGGCGCCGACCTCGACGTTGCCTGCGGCGCGGTTGCCCGCCGCCGCCACAATGACGACGTCCTTCTGCTCGGCGTATAGGAACGCGTCGTCCCAGCTCGTGGGCCAGTCCGGAGACGAGCTGCCGAGCGACATGTTGATGACCTTGGCGCCATGGTCCACCGCCCACCGGACGGCGGCCGGGATCTGCTCCATGTCGGTGGGCCCTGCGGGGTTCGGCGAGCCCAGCCAGGTCGACACCGTGAGGAGCTGCGACTTCGGTGCGACGCCCACAACTCCGTCGGGGCCGGGCGAACCGTCCGGCGACGGTGTTGCCCCGTGCCCGCGGCCTGCAAGGAGCGTCGCGACGAGGGTGCCGTGCTCGGACTCGGCGCCGATCGGCTTCTGACCGTCCGGCTGCCCCGCGCCCGAGACGTCCGTTCCGCCCACCACGGAACCCTTGAGGTCGGGGATGCCGCCGCTCACCCCGCTGTCGATGACAGCGACCGTGGTCCCCGCCCCCTGCGACACGGACCACGCCTTGTCGATCCCGTACTCGGAGAGCCAGTATTCGGCGTCGCGCATGCCGTCGGCCCGCGCGGGCGCAAGCGGCGCGAGCAGGCCGAGCCCTACGAGTCCCAGCACCGTGAAGGCGGAGACGAGGGCGGCGAGGATCCGCGGCGCGCGGCGGGCGTGGCCGATAGGGAGCCCCATGCGTCAGCCTGCGGAGCGCCCGAGCGTGCTCAGCGCGATGCCGTCGAGGATGTCGTGCTCGCTCGTGATCGCCGTGGCGATCCGACCGTCCGTCAGCTGGGCCAGGCGCTCGAGCACCCCCCGCCAGACGAGTGCACCGGCGCCGATGACGTCGGCGCGCCCGGGGTGCATGTAGGGGAGCGCCACGCGCTCCTCGTGGCTCAGCCCGAGGAGCGAGCCGCACGCGGCCTCGATCTCGGCGAGCGAGAGCTCGGAGCCGTGGATGCGCTCGGGCTGGTAGGACGGAAGTGCGAGGGCGTGGGCCGTGATCGTCGTGATCGAGCCCGCAACGCCGATAACCGCCGTCGCCTGGGCGAGCGGCACCTCGGCGAGGGCCTCCTCGATCCCGCGGTCGACGTCGTCCTCCGCCTCCGCGACCTCCGCCGGCGTCGGCGGGTCGGAATGGAGGTGACGCTCGGTGAGGCGCACGCAGCCCATGTCGATCGACCGCGCAGCGATGACGCCGTCGGCATCTCCGAGCACGAACTCGGTAGAGCCGCCGCCGAGGTCCACGACCACCACCGGACGGCCCGACTCGAGCGGGAGCACGCTCGCCGCGCCGGAGAAGCTCAGCGACGCCTCCTCGAGGCCCGGGACGACCTCGGGCGCGACGCCGAGCCGCGCGCGGATGCCCTCGGTGAACTCGTCCCGGTTGCGCGCGTCCCGCGTGGCGCTCGTCGCGACGAAGCGCACGCGTTCGGCGCCGAGGCTCCGGATCGTCTCTGCGTAGTCGTCGACCGCGGCGAACGTCCGCTCGAGCGCCTCGGGCGCGAGCACGCCGGTCGCGTCGACGCCCTGCCCGAGGCGGACGATCCTCATCTCCCGGTGGACATCCGCGAGACGGGTCGCGCCGCCGTCGCCCGCCTCGTCCTGAGTGTCCGCGACGAGCAGGCGGATCGAGTTGGTTCCGCAGTCAATCCCGGCGACCCTCATGCGCCGTCCCCCTCCGATGTCGTGGTTGGTGCTTCGCCGGCCCGCCGGCGAACCGGCGCGGGCCGCCCCGTGAGCGACGGGAGGCCCTGCGGCCCGTGGCGGCTCAGCTCCCTGTTCGGCGTCGGGGCGTCGGTGTCCCAGGCGCCCGCGCAGTAGCAGCGATCGCGGGTCCACCACTCGGAGATGCGCTCGATCGCGTCGTCGCCAAGGGGGTTGATGCCCGGACCCATCGCGAGCGCCTGGCCCACCAGGACGTGGAGGCACTTGACCCGCTCGGGCATCCCGCCCGCTGAGACGCCGTCGATCTCCGGGACCGGGCCCACGCCCGAGAGCTCGCCGATGCGGCGCCGCGCCGCGAGGTATGCCTCGTGGGCGGCGCGGTAGGCGGAGGCCAGTTCGGGGTCGGCAGCGAGCTGCTCGTTCATCTCCGCCATGACCCCTGCCGCTTCGAGCCGCGAGACGGCCGAGGTCACGACGGGGTGGGTGAGGTAGAACGTCGTGGGGAACGGCGTGCCGTTCGAGAGGCGCGGCGCCGTGGCCGCTACGAGCGGGTTGCCGCACACGCACCGGGCGGGGATCTCGACGATGTCCCGCGCGGGGCGTCCCAGCTGACGGCTGATCACGTCGTAGTCGTGGGCCGTCGGTGCTACGTTCGATTCCGGGCTCGGGGAGGTCACAGTGTCCTTTCTCGGCGCGCCGAGGGCGCGGTCATTCCGTCGCAGCGCGGCGCACGGAATCCCACAGGGCCTGCGTCCAGGGGACGTCCTGAGGCGAGGATCCCGCCGTCGAGCTGCTCTGCGCGGAGGAGCTCCCGGCGTCACCGAAGACCCAGTAGGAGGTCTCCCCCGGCATGACCATGTTAATCCGATCGCGGGCCTGCTGCTGGACGTAGGACGGATCCTGCCAGCGGGAGATCTCCTGCTTGAGGTTCGTCTGGTCGCTCTGCTTGGCCGCGATGTCCGCCTGGATCGACTGGATCTCGGCGCGCTGGCTGAAGAACACCCGCACCGTGGGCGCGAGCATGATGGTGACGGCGATCAGGACGAGCGCGAGCGCGACAATCCGACCGGAGAACGCGCGGGCGGGGACTGGGGCACCCTCGCCGAGGCCACGGGACGCGTCGCGGACGGAGTCGCGCTCGGCCTTGCGCGCAGCGACTCCCCCGGACGACGGCGCGGGCTTGCGTGCCGTCTCCGCCGTCACGTGCTGAGAGCTCGACCCCGCACCCCGAGCCGGCGAGGACACCGTGGCGGAGGCGGCGGCCGCAGACCGCGTGGACGCGGCCGTGCCACGGCTCGTCCGGGGTACCTGCGGGCGTCGCGTCGCCATGGAATCCTCTCCTCCGGCGCAAAAGCAGCGGCGGCTATGGTCTCGTTCAACCATAGCCGCCGGGGCTGGGAATCTTTCAAAGGCTCACCCGCGGGGGTGGCCCCTCACGACGATGCGCCGCTCAGGCCTTGAAGCGCGGGAAGGCGCTGCGCCCGGCGTAGCGGGCGGCGTCGTCGAGCTCCTCCTCGATGCGCAGGAGCTGGTTGTACTTGGCCACGCGCTCGGAGCGCGCGGGGGCACCCGTCTTGATCTGGCCAGCGTTGGTCGCGACCGCGATGTCCGCGATCGTGGTGTCCTCGGTCTCTCCCGAGCGGTGCGACGTGATCGTCGTGTAGCCGGAGCGCTGGGCGAGGGACACGGCGTCGAGCGTCTCGGTGAGGGAGCCGATCTGGTTGACCTTCACGAGCAGCGAGTTCGCGGTCTTGGCGTCGATGCCCTGCTGGAGGCGCTTCGGGTTCGTGACGAACAGGTCGTCGCCCACGAGCTGGACCTTGTCGCCGATCTCGTCGGTGAGCGTCCGCCAGCCGTCCCAGTCGTTCTCGTCGAGCGGGTCCTCGATCGAGACGAGCGGGAAGTCGCGGACGAGCTCGGCGTAGTACGTGCTCATCTCGGCGGCCGTGTGCGGCTTGCCCTCGAACTGGTACGCGCCATCCGTGAAGAACTCCGACGACGCCACGTCGAGGGCCAGTGCGATGTCCCTGCCCGGCTCGTAGCCGGCCTTCTTGATCGCCTCGGTGATGAGCTCGAGCGCCGCGCGGTTCGACGGGAGGTTCGGCGCGAAGCCGCCCTCGTCGCCGAGCCCGGTCGCGAGGCCCTTGGCCTTGAGGACGCCCTTGAGTGCGTGGTAGACCTCGACGCCCCAGCGGAGGCCCTCCGAGAACGTCTCGGCACCGAGCGGGACGACCATGAACTCCTGGATGTCCACGTCGGAGTCGGCGTGCGAGCCGCCGTTGAGGATGTTCATGAGCGGCACCGGGAGCACGTGCGCGTTCGGACCGCCCAGGTACTTGTAGAGCGGGAGGTTCGAGGAATCCGCAGCGGCGTTCGCGACCGCGAGGGAGACGCCGAGGATGGCGTTGGCGCCGAGGTTCGACTTGTTCGGGGTGCCGTCGAGGTCGATCATCGCCTGGTCGATCGCGCGCTGATCGGTCGCGTCGAAGCCCTGGAGGGCCGGGGCGATCTGGTCCACCACGGCGTCAACGGCCTGCTGCACGCCCTTGCCGAGGTAACGGCCCTTGTCACCGTCGCGGCGCTCCACGGCCTCGAACTCGCCGGTCGACGCCCCGGACGGGACGGCCGCGCGGCCGAGCGAGCCATCGCTCAGGAGGACCTCGACCTCGACCGTGGGGTTGCCGCGGGAATCGAGGATCTCGCGGGCGTGAATGGCATCGATAAGGGCCATGAATGAACTCCTAGCAAAGGTGAGCACTGATCACGGTGGAGCGATCTGGGGACGTTACTCGGGGATGACCTCAATGTCACCCACAGCCTAGTAGCCACGGCGCACGGGCGCGACACTGTGACTCCTTGACGCGTTTCGGGGCCTGGACCTCACACCGCCAGGCGTCGCACCGCGGCGCGCAGCGCGCGTTCGGGGTCGAGGCCGCGATCCCGGGCGGCGCGGACGACGTCGAGGAGCAGCTCCCCGAGCTCGTCCTCGCTCGCGAACTCCCCCACCCCAGCGGGGATAGCTCCGGTTGTCCCGCCCGCCGCGGCCGGCTCGCCGGCGTCGAGCGCACGACGGCGCTCGGCCCGCCCGAGTGCCTTGTCGGCGAGCGCCAGCGCCGGAAGGTGCCGCGGGAGGCCCTCGAGGGCGCCCTCCGCCGCCGCCAGCGCCGGCAGCACGTCGTCGCGCTCGGCCGCGGCTGCCCGTTCGAGCCTCTCTTCGCGCTTCGCCGCGTCCCACGAGGCGATGATCTCCTCGACCGTCGCGGGGAAGCTCGGCTGCAGGCCGCCGTCGGCCGTGAAGACGTGGCGGTTGCGGCGGACCATCTTCGCGGTCAGCGCCTCGGCGACCGCGTCGAGATCGAACGCCCCGCGTTCGCGCGCGATCTCGGAATGCAGCACGACCTGAAGCAGCACGTCCGCGAGTTCACCCCGGAGCTCCTCGTCGGGCTGGCCGTCCTCGATGGCCTCGACGAGCTCGTAGGACTCCTCGACGAGGTACTCGACGAGGGAGGCGTGGGTGAGCGCCGCCGTCCACAGGCAGTGCTCCCGCAGGAGGCGCACCACCTCGACGAGGCGGTCGACGGCGACGCTCACGGTGTCCTTCCGAGGTGCCTAGGGCGTCACTCGCCGAGGCTCGCGTACGCCTCGTTGATGTACTCGACGAGGTCCTCGCGGTCTTCGAGGGGCAGGAATGCCGCCTCGGCCGCGTTGAGCGTCAGCTCCAGAAGGTCGTCGAGATCGTAGTCGAACGCCTCGACGAGCAGCTCGAACTCGTCCGTGAGCGTCACGCCGCTCATGAGCCGGTTGTCCGTGTTGACGGTCACCGCGAAGCCGAGCTCGTTGAGCATGTCGATCGGGTGGTCCAGGATGTCCTCGCCCCACTGCGAGATCGCGCCGGTCTGGAGGTTCGAGGACGGGCAGAGCTCGAGCGGAATCCCACGGTCGCGCACCCACGCGGCGAGCTCGCCGAGGGAGACATCGAGGATCGGCACGCCGTCCTCGTCGACCTCGCCGGAGTCCTCGACCGTGATGTCCTCGGCGATGCGGACGCCGTGGCCGAGGCGCAGCGCGCGGCCGTCGACGAGGGCGGACTGGATGCTCTCGAGCCCCGCGGCCTCCCCCGCGTGGACGGTCGCGGGGAAGTTGTTGCGGGCCAGGAACGTGAACGCGTCGGCGAAGCGCGAGGCGGGGAAGCCGTCCTCGGCGCCCGCGATGTCGAAGCCCACGGCGCCGCGGTCGCGATGCCGGACCGCGAGCTCTGCGATCTCCTGCGCGCGGTCCGCGTGCCGCATGGCCGTGATGAGCTGCCCGACCGCGATGACGCGGCCCGACTCCTCAACCTTCGCGATGCCCTCCTCGAGTCCCGCCTGGACGGCCTCGACGGCCTGGTCGAGGCTGAGCCCCCTGGTGAGGTGCTGCTCGGGTGCCCAGCGCACCTCGCCGTACACCACGCCGTCCTCCGCGAGGTCCTCGACGAACTCGCGGGCGACCCGCCGCAGCGCGGGCTCGGTCTGCATGACAGCGATCGTGTGGTCGAAAGTCTCGAGATAGCGCGGGAGCGAGCCCGAATCGGCCGACTCGCGGAACCACTCGCCGAGGGCCACCGGGTCGTTCGAGGGAAGCTCATGGCCCACCTCGGACGCGAGCTCGATGATCGTGGCGGGCCGGAGTCCGCCGTCGAGGTGGTCGTGCAGTGAGACCTTGGGCAGGGTCCGGAGATCGAAGGTGAGGTCGGGCGCGGCGTCGATGATCGGCTCAGTCACGGTCCAACTCTAGGGAAGGGCCGCGGCGCGCACCAGCCGACCCGTCCGAAGAGTGGGGGTGCGGCGCGTAGTCGTCCGGCTCCGCGTCCCTGGGGTGCTGGCTGCGATGCGTGCGATGGGCGACGGCGGCGCGCGTCGCGACCTGCTCCGCCTCCTTCGCGTCGCGCCAGCGATGGAGCACGGTGATCGCGTGGTCGAGGATCACGCCGAGCACGAGGGCGAAGGCGACCGCGACCACGACGCTCAGGAGCGGATTGTGGTGCAGCCACGGGAACGAGCTCGTCAGGAGGCCGACGCCGAGCGAATATCCCACCCATGTGAGGCATGCGAACGCGTCGAGCCAGAAGAACGTGCGGTGCCGGAAGCGCGTCGAACCTGCCACGTAGTTGACGGCGACGCGTCCCCAGGGGATGTAGCGCGCCGTGAAGATGAGCACGGCTCCGCGCTTGTCGAGCTCATGCCGGGCCCACGAGAAGACCTTCTGTACTCGGGGTCGTCGCATCCAGCGCCACCGGTCGGTGCCGATCTTCCGGCCGAATAGGTACGCCACGTTGTCCCCGGCCATCGCGCCGAGCAGGGCCGTGGCCCCGAGGATCCACAAGTTGGGCTCGCCCGTATGCCGCCAGTAGGCTGCGAGAGCCACGATCAGCGTCTCGCTCGGGGCGATCATCGCGAATCCGTCGACGAAGAAGAAGACGAAAAGGATCGGATAGATCCACCACTGCCCGGCAGCATGCAGAATCGCGTGGTCGATAACGTCCAGCATGCGGCGGTGCTCCTTGCGAATATAGGCCTTATTCAGTGTCGCACGCCCGGCTGGGTGCTGCCATCCGTCGCAAGACGCAAGGCCCAGAACTCGGTAGTCCGCCCCGAGGACTAAGTAGAAACCGAGTACTCGGGGCGGATTTCCTCAGGGGCGGGCGCGCGACGTGCCGGAACGGCTCAGTGGCACGGGGCGGCTCAGTTCTTGCCGGGACGGCTCAGTTCCCGGACTGCTAGTGCCGGGCTCAGGCGATGCGGTCGATCACGAGCTGCTGCGCGGGCCGCGAGCCGGCTGGCGCCACGACGACCGCTCCCTCGAGGGCCTCCTTGGCCCGGTCGAAGCGCTCAGGCGTGTCCGTCAGGAGCGTCATGATCGGCTCGCCCGCGCGGACGAGGGCGCCCGGCTTGGCATGCAGGCGCACCCCGGCGCCGGCCTGGACCGGGTCCTCCTTGCGGGCGCGGCCGGCACCGAGCCGCCACGCGGCGGTGCCCACCTTGAGCGCGTCGAGCTCGACGAGCACGCCGTCCGCAGGCGCGTACACCGTCTCCGACTCCTTCGCGACAGGCAGCGTGGCGTGCGGGTCCCCGCCTTGGGCCTCGATCATGCGCCTCCAGACGTCCATCGCGCGGCCGTCCCGGAGCGCCTGGGCGGGATCGGCGTCGTGCACCCCCGCGCACGCGAGCATCTCCTCGGCGAGCCGCACCGTGAGCTCCACGACGTCCTCGGGGCCCCCTCCGGCAAGCACCTCGACGGACTCCTCGACCTCGATGGCGTTCCCGGCGGTGAGGCCGAGCGGCGTCGCCATGTTCGTCAGGAGCGCAACCGTCGTGACACCCGCGTCAGTGCCGAGCGCCACCATCGTCTCGGCGAGCGTCCTCGCCGTCGCCTCGTCCTTCATGAACGCGCCCGAGCCGACCTTGACGTCGAGCACGAGGGAGCCAGTGCCCTCCGCGATCTTCTTGCTCATGATCGAGGACGCGATGAGCGGGATCGCCTCGACGGTTCCTGTCACGTCGCGCAGCGCATAGAGCTTCTTGTCCGCAGGCGCGAGCCCGCTGCCGGCCGCGCAGATGACGGCGCCGACGTCCCTGAGCTGGCCCATCATCTGCTCGTTCGTGAGCCCGGCGCGCCAGCCGGGGATGGACTCGAGCTTGTCGAGAGTCCCGCCCGTGTGGCCCAGGCCGCGCCCGGAGAGCTGCGGCACCGCGACCCCGAAGACGGCGACGAGCGGGGCGAGCGGAAGCGTGATCTTGTCCCCCACGCCGCCCGTCGAATGCTTGTCCGCGGTGGCGCGCGGGCGCCCGTCCGGGCCGCGGAGCCCCGAGAAGTCGAGCCGCTCGCCCGAGGCGATCATCGCCGCCGTCCAGCGCGCCGTCTCGCGGTGGGTCATGCCGTTGAGCAGGATCGCCATGGCCAGGGCGGACATCTGTTCGTCCGCGACGACGCCGCGCGTGTAGGCGTCCACCACCCAGTCGATCTGGGCGTCGCTCAGGTCTCGCCGGTCGCGCTTCGTCCGGATGACGTCGACGGCGTCGAGCGGCTCGGCCGCGGGGGCAGTCTGGCTCACGGTGCTTCCTCTCGCGGGGCCTTGGCCCCAGTATCCTCAAGCGTCTCGGGTCCGAAGGCGTCCGGCAGGACCTCGTCCATGCTCCGGACTCCGCGCGTCGTCATGAGCTCCATGCCCGGCGCGCGGAATTCGTACAGGAGCTGGCGGCAGCGGCCGCAGGGCATCAGGGCGTCGCCGTGCTGGTCGACGCACGCGAAGGCCCGGATCCGGCCGCCCCCGCCCAGCTGGATCTGGCCCACGAGCGTGCACTCGGCGCACAGCGTGAGGCCGTACGACGCGTTCTCAACGTTGCAGCCGACCACGGTGCGACCGTCCTCGAGGAGGGCGGCCGCGCCGACGGGAAACCTCGAATACGGTGCGTACGCGTGCCGCATCGCGCCACGGGCGAGGTCCGCGAGCGCGTCCCAGTCCACTGCGGCGGCCGCCGGGCGGACGGCGGTCCCCGAAGGCCCGTCAGCCCTTGACATACGGGATGCCCTCCATGGCAGGCGGGCGGGAGCGCCCCACGAGACCGGCCACGGCAAAGACCGTCACGACGTACGGGAGCATCGCCATGAACTGGCTCGGCACCGGGGAGCCGATGATCGTGATGACGCTCTGCAGGTTGTCGGCGAAGCCGAACAGGAGGGACGCGAGGAACGCGCCGATCGGGTTCCACCGGCCGAAGATGAGCGCCGCGAGCGCGATGTAGCCGCGGCCCGCGGACATCTCCTTGCTGAACGCGTCCACGGCGACCAGCGTGAAGAACGAACCGCCGATGCCGGCCACCGCCCCGCCGAGGATCGTGTTCCAGAAGCGCGTGCGGTTGACGTTGACGCCGAGCGTGTCCGCCGCCTGCGGGTGCTCGCCCACGGCCCGCACGCGAAGGCCCCAGCGCGTGTGGAACAGGCCCACGTACACGACGATCACCGCGACGTACATGAGATAGCCCACGAGCGACTGCCGGAACAGGATCGGTCCGATGAGCGGGACGTCGGCGAGCACCGGGATCTCGATGCTCCCGAGGTGCGGCGGCTTGTTGAGCCCGTCCGGGTTGGCCGTGAGGAGCGTCGAGAAGAGGAAGTTGGTCAGGCCCACGACGAGGACGTTGAGCACCACCCCGACGATGATCTGGTTCACGAGGTACTTGATGCTGACCACCGCGAGCACGAGCGAGACGAGCGCGCCCGCGACCGCGGCCGCGATGAGCCCCGCGTAGACGCTGCCGGTGACGGTGGCGCCCACGGCCGCGCTGAACGCGCCCATGAGGAGCTGGCCCTCGATCGCGATGTTGACGATGCCGGAGCGCTCGCACAGCACACCCGAGAGCGAGCCGAACACGAGCGGCACCGCGAGTGTCACGGCTCCGGCCAGGAGGCCCGCGAGCGAGATGTACGGCGTCGCGTCCCGGCCGCCGGCGACGATCCAGACAAGGAAGCCCACGAGGAAGGCGACGGCGAACACCGCGACCGCCCAGCGCGGGAGCTTGCGGCCGCGCGGCGCGAGCCACACGGACCATCCCGCGACCGCGAGCATCGCGATGCTCGCGAGCCAGCCGATGACGGGCGCGCTGAGGGTGATGACCGTGACCCCGGCGACGCCCAGGATCGCGAGCAGGAAGACGACGACGGCGGCCGCGAGGGCGGGAGGAACCCATCGGGCGGCGGATCCGCCGGCGCGGCTCTCGCGGTACCACGTGTAGCCGAGCCACGCCGCCGCCACGAGGGCCACCGCGAACGCGAGCCATGCCGCGAGCGCCGAGGCCTCGCGGCCGGTGTCGACGAGGCCGAACGCGGCGTTCTTCGTGCCAGAGAAGACCCCAAACGTGATGGTGCCGAGGACGGCGAGGATGCCGAGTCCGATCGGGGCCGTCCAGCTCACGATCGGCGCGACGGACTGGGCCTCCTCGGGCGCCACCGGCGCTGTGGTTGCCGTGCTCATAAGGACGCTCCGCTCGTGCTCATGCTGCTGCTCCGCTCTGGGCCGAACGCTTCGTGGCCTTGCTCTTGGGCTTGCGGGGATTGAGGCCGAACACTGCCCTGACGAGCGGCGGCGCCGCGATGAACAGGACGATGAGCGACTGGATGACGAGGACGATGTCGATCGGGGTCTGCGTCACGGCCTGCATCGCCACGCCGCCCGCGCGGAACGCGCCGAACAGGAGACCCGCGAAGAACGTGCCCCACGGCGTCGAGCGCCCGAGGAGGGCCACCGTGATCGCGTCGAAGCCGATCGAGGCCGCGACGCCCGCGGAGAGGTATTTCTCGGTGCCGGAGACCTGGGCGATGCCCGAGAGGCCCGCCAGGGCCCCCGCCAGCGCCATGACGAGCACCGTCGCGCGTCCCACGTTGACGCCCGCGGTCCGCGCCGCGTTCGGGTTCGCCCCGACGGCCCGGAACTCGAAGCCGACGGTCGAACGGTTGACGATCCACCAGACGCCCCACGTCACGAGGATGGCGAGGATGAAGCCCGCATGGAGGCGGAACTGCGGGCCGAGCAGCTCGGGGAACAGTGCGTTCTGGTCGAGGAACGGCGAGATCGGGTTCGTGGAACCCTTGCGCTGGAACGCCGGGGTCGTGAGCAGGAACAGGAGCAGGAAGCTCGCGACGTAGTTGAACATGATCGTCACGATGACCTCGTGCGCCCCGGTGCGGGCCTTGAGGAAGCCCACGATCCCGCCCCAGATCCCGCCGCCGACGATCCCCGCGAGGATCACGACTAGCAGGTGCAGCCCGATCGGCAGGTGCCATGTGAAGCCCACGTACGCGCCGAACAGCGCGCCGAAGATGAGCTGGCCCTGGGCACCGATGTTGAAGAGGCCTGCCCGGAACGCGAGGGCCACGCCGAGGCCCGCGAAGATGAGCGGCGTCGAGACCGTGAGCGTCTCTGCGAGGGGGTAGAGCTGGGCCGCGAGGTCCGCGCCCTGCCAGTTGTAGATCGAGCCCTGCACAAGCGCCGCGTACGGCCGGAAGATCTCGGTGATCGCGTCCGAGGGGCGCGCGAGGAAGTACCCCATGGCGGTCGCGACCTTGGGATTCGTGACCGCCATGAGGATCCCACCGATCACGATGGCGAGCACGACCGAGAGGAGCGAGACCATCGGCGTGCCCGTCGCGATCCGGCGGAGAAGCGTCTGTCCCCGACCCTCCGGCGTGGGCAAGGCCGGCCCCGTCGGGAGCGGTGCCTGGGCGGTCTCCGGGACCTGCTGGGCCTCAGTCATGGTTCTCTCCTGTGCTGCCGTCCTGGGGCTCCACGTCGGCGCCGAAGCTGCTCGCCACACGGCGAGTCCCGCCGTCGTCCGTGTTTTCTGCGACCGCACCGGGACCCGCGGCCGCGGCGTCCGCGGCACCTGGGGCAGCGCCCGCGTGGACCGCCGCCTCCTCCGCGGTCATGCCCGCCATCATGAGTCCGAGAGTGTCGCGGGGTGTACCGCCGGGCACGATCCCCATGAGCCGGCCCCGGTAGAGGACCGCAATGCGGTCCGCGAGCTCCATGATCTCGTCGAGCTCGGTCGAGACGATCATCACGGGCGTCCCGTGGTCGCGCTCGGCGATGATGCGCCGGTGCAGGAACTCGATGGACCCGACGTCCACGCCGCGCGTCGGCTGGGACGCGATGAAAAGACGCAGCGGTCGCGAAAGCTCGCGTGCCATGACGACCTTCTGCTGGTTTCCGCCCGACAGGGTCGACGCCGGGACGTCGGCGGAGGGCGTGCGGATGTCGAACTCCGCGATCTTCTCGGCGGCCTGCGCGGCGACGCGGGCGGGCCGCATGCCGAGGCCGCGCGCGAACGGCGCGCGGTCGTAGAGGTCGAGGACGAGGTTCTCGGCGACCGTGAACGCGCCGACGAGCCCGTCATGGGTGCGGTCCTCGGGCACGAACCCGACGCCCGCGCCCAGAACCTCCTTGACTGGGCGGCCGAGCAGCTCCTTGCCGTCGAGCGTCACGGAGCCGGTCGCGTGGCGGTGGAGGCCGAGGACAGCCTCGGTGAGCTCGGTCTGGCCGTTGCCCTGGACGCCCGCGACGGCCAGGATCTCGCCCTGCGCGATGTCGAACGTCACGCCGTCCACGAGCTTCTGGCCGCTGGGCGCCGCGACCGTGAGCTCGCGTACGGAGAACGTGGTCTCCCGGGGCTGCGCGGCCGCCTTGTCGAGGCTCAGGCTCACCGGGCGGCCCACCATCATCGAGGCGAGTTCGGCGGGGGCGGCCGACGGCGGCGCGTCGCCGACGACCTTGCCGCGGCGGATCACGGTGATGACGTCCGCGACGGCCTTGACCTCGCGCAGCTTGTGCGAGATGAAGATGATCGACGTCCCCGAGGCCTTGAGCTCGGCGATGATGTCGAGGAGCTCGTCCGTCTCCTGTGGCGTCAGGACGGCAGTGGGCTCGTCGAGGATGAGGACCTTCGCGTTGCGGACCAGCGCCTTGATGATCTCGACGCGCTGCTGCACGCCGACGGGGAGGTCTTCGACGAGGGCGTCCGGATCGACGTCGAAGCCGTAGCGCTTCGAGATCTCGCGGATTCTGGCGCGCGTGGTGTCGAGGTCGAGGAAGCCTGCGGCCTTGGTCGACTCGGCGCCGAGGGCCACGTTCTCGGCGACGGTGAACACCGGCACGAGCATGAAGTGCTGGTGCACCATGCCGATTCCGGCGGCCATCGCGTCGGAGGGCCCGCGGAAGACGACGGGTTTGTCGTCGACGAGGATCTCCCCCGCGCTCGGTTCGTAGAGGCCGTAGAGGACGTTCATGAGCGTCGACTTGCCGGCGCCGTTCTCCCCGAGGAGGCAGTGCACCTGGGAGTCTTCGACGACGAGGTCGATGTGGTCGTTGGCGACGAGCGATCCAAAACGCTTCGTGATGCCGCGCAGTTCGAGTTTCACGGTGAGGATCCGATCCCTGTAGCTGGGCTGGTCCGGGCTTGGCGCAAGGCCTGCGCCGTCCGCCCCTGCGGGCGGACGGCGCGTTGGCATTGCCCGAAGGCAGGCTAGCGAATGGGTGGGCTACTGCGACACAGGGCTCGACTTGGAGCTGACCTTGACCTTGCCCGAGACGATGTCGCTCTTGAGCTGGTCGACCTCGCTCTTGAGGTCCGCGGGGACCGCGGAATCAAGGTCGTGGTACGGGGCCAGCGCGACGCCGCCGTTCGCGAGCGTCCCGACGTACGGGGTCGCGTCGAACTTGCCGTTCGCGTCGTCCTTGAGGACGGTCTCGACCGCGGTCGCCATGGTCTTCTGGACCGAGGAGAGCAGCACCGACTTGTAGTCCGGGGCGGTGAGGTAGCCGTCGGAGTCGACCCAGAGGAGCTTCGCGTCCGTGCCCGACTTCTTCGCGTCGAGGATTGCGGAGCCCGCACCCGCGCCGACGGGACCGGCGACCGGGAGGACGATGTCCGCGCCCTGCTGCAGGAAGCCCTGCGTGAGGACCTTGCCCTTGTCGATCGACTTGAAGTCGCCGACGAACACGCCGTCCTGCTTGTCCTTGTCCCAGCCGAGGACCTGGACGTTCTTGCCCTTCTTCTGGTTGTAGTACTTCACGCCGTCCGCGAAACCGTCCATGAAGATGGTGACCGTGGGGATGTTGAGGCCGCCGAACGTCGCGACCTTGCCGGTCTTCGAGACGCCCGCGGCGAGGTAGCCTGCCAGGAACGCGGCCTGGGCCGTGTCATACACGATCGGCTTGACGTTCTTCGGGAACGTCGGGTCCGAGTAGTCGATGATCGCGAAGTGGCTGTTCGGGTTCGCGGTCGCGATGTTCTTCGTCGCGTCGCCGAGCAGGAACCCGACCGTGACGGTGAGCTTGCAGCCGGCCTGGACCATCGAACGGAGGTTCGGATCGTAGTCGGTGTCCGCCTTGGACTGGACGTGCTTCTCCTGGATGCCGAGATCCTTGACCGCCTGCTGGAGGCCCTGGAAGCCGGACTGGTTGAACGACTTGTCGTCGAAGCCGCCCGAGTCGGAGACCATGCAGCCCAGGTAGTTCGAATTGGTCGCCGACGCGCCGCCGGAAGCGCCGCTCGACGAAGGGGCGGCCCCGCAGCCGCTCAGAACGAGAACCGATGCACCGATCGCGGCAACACCTGCAAGGCTGCGCTGTGCCAGCCGATGACGAAGTGAGGTCACGTGTTCCTCCACAGAATGCGAATGACACCCGGGAATGATCTGGTCCGGGCGGTACCGCAGGCCGTACGGTACAGAAGAACGATAGTGGGAAAGATCACCTTCAGACAGTGAACAGCGCCCCCGACCGCCCATTGTTCGCTATTCGTTACCGGCGAGTACGTATCATTCGCCGCCGGCGCTTCAGAGGTCGCGGATGCTTCGGAGCGCGGCGGCCGCGAGAACGCGCACGCCGCAGCTGATCGCGCCCTCGTCGACCACGAGGTCGCCGCGGTGCAGATCGTATTCCTCTCCGCCGGGAACGTGGGTCCCGAGGCGGAACATCGAGCCGGGGACCTCGGCGAGGAACCAGGCGAAGTCCTCGCCGCCCATGGACTGCGGCGTGAGCACCACGGCGTCCTCGCCGAGCTCGGCCCGCGCGGCGGCCTCGATGAGCGCCGTCTCGTGCTCGGAGTTGACCACGGGCGGGACCCCCCGCGTGTGCTCGAGCCGGACGTCGACGCCGTAGGGGGCCGCGACCTGCTCGACGACCTCGTCGAGGAGCTCCCCCGCGCTGTGCCAGGCCTCGCGGTCGAGGCACCGCATGGTTCCGGAGAGCTGGCCGATCGCCGGGATCGCGTTGGGCGCCGAGCCCGCCGAGATGTGGCCCCACACCATCGAGACGCCGCTGCGCACGTCGACGCGGCGCGAGAGGACGGCGGGGACGTTGATGGCGATCTGGGACAGGGCGAACACGAGGTCCTCGGTCAGGTGGGGGCGCGACGTGTGGCCGCCCCGGCCTTGGAGCTCGATCCTGATCGTGTCGGACGCGGACGTGATCGAGCCGATGCGCGTGCCGATCCGGCCGACCTCGATCCGAGGGTCGCAGTGCAGCGCCATGATGCGGGGAACCCCGGACAGCACGCCCTGGTCGATGCACGCGAGCGCTCCGCCGGGCATGGTCTCCTCCGCAGGCTGGAACACGACGCGCACGGTCGCGCCGAGTGGCTCCTCGCGGTGCTGCTCGGCGAGCACGAGGGCGGCTCCGAGGGCGCAGGTCGTGTGGACGTCGTGGCCGCACGCGTGCGTGACGCCGTGGTTGAGGGACGCGAACGGGAGGCCCGACTCCTCGATGATGGGGAGCGCGTCGATGTCCCCGCGGAGGGCCGTGGCGATGGGCCCGTCGCCGATGTCGACGACGACGCCGGTCCCATCGAGCCGCTTCGGGGCGAGCCCAGCCGCCTCGAGCCGCTCGACGATCTTGTCGGTGGTGCGGAACTCCTGGAAGCTCAGCTCGGGGTGCGCGTGGAGGTCGCGACGGAAGGCGATGAGATCCGGCAGGAGCGTCTCGAGCCGGGGGCCGACGAGAGGCGTTGGATCCGCTTCCGTGGTGTAGTTGCGCACGCGTTCACTCTAACGCCACGGGTTTTACCGGACGTTTACCGGGTCGTCGCGTTACAGGAGGCTCAGAGGACGTCCGTGTCGCCGCTCGCCTTGAGGGCGGCGACGGCCCCCTTGACCTTCTGCGCGTGCTCCTTCGTGGTCACGAGCAGCGCGTCCGGAGTGTCGACGATCACGACATCCTCGATGCCGATGAGCGCGATGACCCGCTTCGTGTCGGAGACGACGATCCCGCTCGCGTCCTCGGTGAACACGCGGGCCCCCTCGCCGAGCACCGTGACGGCGTCGACCTCGCGGGCGCTGTTGAGGCGGCCGATCGCGGCGAAGTCACCGACATCGTCCCAGCGGAACGCACCGGGGACGACGGCGACGTCCCCGGCCGCCGCTGCCGGCTCGGCGACCGCGTAGTCGATCGCGATCTTCGGGAGCGTGGGCCAGACTCTGGCGGTCACCGCGTCGCGCTCCGGGGTGTCCCAGGCCGCGGCGATCTCCACGAGGCCCGCGTACAGCTCGGGCTGGTTCGCCTCGAGGTGCTCGAGCATGAGCGAGACGGGGGCAACGAACATGCCCGCGTTCCAGAGGTATTCGCCCGACGCGAGGTACTTCTCCGCAACCTCGAGGCTCGGCTTCTCGACGAATTCGACGACCTCGCGCGCGCTCGGTGCGCCGTCGACGTCGAGCGCGTCGCCGCCCCGGATGTAGCCGAAGCCCGTCGACGGGTGGGTGGGCTCGATCCCGATGGTCACGATCTTGCCGCGCTCCCCCGAGGCGGCCGTGTGGATGGCCTCGAGGACGGCCGCCTGGAAAACGGAGTCCGGGCTGATGACCTGGTCCGCGGCGAACGAACCCATGATGGTCGCGGGATCGCGCCGGTGCAGGATCGCGGCGGCGAGGCCGATCGCCGCGCCCGAATCCTTCGGCTCGCTCTCGAGCACGAGATCCGCGGAGTCCAGCTCCGGGATCTGGACGCACACCGCGGCACGGTGCGCCTCGCCCGTCACGACGAGGAACCGCCCGCCTGCGAGCGGCGTGAGCCTGTCATAGGTGGCCCGGATGAGCGTGCTGCCCGAGCCCGTGAGGTCATGGAGGAACTTCGGCGCGGCCGCACGCGAAAGGGGCCACAGCCTCGTGCCGACCCCGCCGGCGGGGATCACCGCGACGAACCGCGCGAGGTCGTCGCGGTTCGTCGCCGCTGGAACGGGCGCAGAATGAGTGCTCATCGCCCCTACTCTAGTGGAGCGCCGATCTCTCAGCGCGAGCGCCACTGGCGCCTCGGTGGCGCCTGTGATAATCGCCACTCAGCCTGCCCGGCGACCGTGAGCAAATTGAATAAGCTGTGAGCGAAGCCTAGATTTAGGCTGGAGCTCGACAGAGTACGCGTCCGCCAGAAGAGACGGACGCCTTCTGCATCGGTGCCCTCGCCTTCCCGGCGAGCGCCGGCATCGGTGCTCGCAGGGAGGTTTATCAGTGCCGACAAAACCAGCTGGCACCCTGTACCGCGGCCGTGAAGGCATGTGGTCATGGGTCGGTCACCGGATTACCGGGGTCGTGATCTTCTTCTTCTTGTTGGTGCATGTGCTGGACACCTCATTGGTGCGTGTGTCCCCTGACGCCTACAACGCCGTGATCGGCGAGTACAAGAACCCGATCATGGGCCTCGGCGAGACCGCGCTCGTCGCGGC
Organism: Sinomonas albida; assembly: GCF_004919045.1. GTDB lineage: Bacteria > Actinomycetota > Actinomycetes > Actinomycetales > Micrococcaceae > Sinomonas > Sinomonas albida. Next base: position 342,381 of record NZ_SWDW01000001.1, on the reverse strand, counting down.
GATCCTCTTCCACGCGTTCAACGGCCTCCGCATCATCGCCGTCGACTTCTGGAAGAACGGCCCGAAGTACCAGCGGCAGATGCTCTGGACGGTCCTCGGCGTGTGGTTCGTCGTGTTTGTTGCGTTTGCCATCCGCCAACTCTCGATCGTGTTCGGAGGCTGAGCATGAGCACCGATATCCGGTTCCCCCGCAGCACGTCGGAGACGGGGCGCATCGCCCCGAAGTACAACCGCCACGGCGGAGGTGCGAAGGGCGGCTTCGAGATGGCCGCGTGGCTCTTCATGCGCCTCTCCGGCATCGTCCTTGTGGTCCTCATCTTCGGCCACCTCTTCGTCAACCTCATGCTCGGCGACGGCGTCCACGCGATCGACTTCGGCTTCGTTGCCGGCAAGTGGGCGAGCCCGTTCTGGCAGTGGTGGGACCTCGCGATGCTCTGGCTCGCCATGCTCCACGGCACGAACGGCGTGCGGACCATCGTCAACGACTACGCCGAGCGCGACGGTGTGCGCTTCTGGCTCCTCGTGGTCCTCTACGCGGCGGCGATCGCGATCGTCATCCTCGGCACGCTCGTGATCTTCACGTTCAACCCGTGCCCCACCGTCAACGGAGTTCCGCTCCCAGGCTCCTTCTGCCCCAAGCCGTAGCAGACAGTCCAGGCGGCGCCCGCCGAACGCCGGCGCCGCAGACTCGCGCGAGAGAGAGAAGCATCCAGTATGCAGGTCCACAAGTATGACGTGGTGATCGTCGGCGCCGGCGGCGCCGGGATGCGCGCGGCCATCGAGTCCGGCCAGCGCGCGCGCACCGCCGTGCTGACCAAGCTGTATCCCACCCGATCCCACACCGGCGCGGCCCAGGGCGGCATGTGCGCCGCCCTCGCGAACGTCGAGGAGGACAACTGGGAGTGGCACACCTTCGACACGGTCAAGGGCGGCGACTACCTCGTCGACCAGGACGCTGCCGAGGTCATGGCGAAGGAGGCGATCGACGCGGTCCTCGACCTCGAGAAGATGGGCCTCCCGTTCAACCGCACGCCTGAGGGACGGATCGACCAGCGTCGCTTCGGCGGCCACACCCGCGACCACGGCAAGGCGCCGGTGCGCCGCGCGTGCTACGCCGCGGACCGCACGGGCCACATGATCCTGCAGACGCTCTACCAAAACTGCGTCAAGCACAACGTCGAGTTCTACAACGAGTACTACGTGCTCGACCTCCTCATCGTCGAGGAGGACGCGGTCCGCGAGGACGGCACGGCGTACAAGCAGAAGCGCGTGGCCGGTGTGGTCAGCTACGACCTCGCCTCCGGCGAGCTCCACGTCTTCCAGGCCAAGGCCGTCATCTTCGCAACGGGCGGTGCGGGCAAGGTCTTCAAGACGACCTCGAACGCCCACACACTCACCGGCGACGGCATGGGCATCGCCTTCCGACGCGGCATCCCGCTCGAGGACATGGAGTTCTTCCAGTTCCACCCGACCGGACTCGCCGGCCTCGGCATCCTCCTCTCGGAGGCGGCCCGCGGCGAGGGCGCGATCCTGCGCAACTCGGAGGGCGAGCGCTTCATGGAGCGCTACGCGCCGACCATCAAGGACCTCGCCCCGCGTGACATCGTGGCCCGCTCGATGGCCAACGAGGTCCGCGAGGGCCGCGGTGCCGGCCCGAACAAGGACTACGTCCTCCTGGACCTCACGCACCTCGAGCCGGCACACATCGACGCGAAGCTCCCGGACATCACGGAGTTCGCGCGCACCTACCTCGGCGTCGAGCCGTACACGGAGCCTGTCCCGGTCTACCCGACCGCGCACTACGCGATGGGCGGCGTGCCGACGAACATCAAGGGCGAGGTCCTCCAGGACAACGACACGATCATCCCTGGCCTGTACGCGGCCGGCGAGGTCGCGTGCGTGTCCGTCCACGGCTCGAACCGCCTCGGCACGAACTCGCTGCTCGACATCAACGTGTTCGGCAAGCGCTCGGGCATCAACGCCGCCGAGTACGCGAAGACGGCTGACTACGTCGAGCTCCCGGAGAACCCGGCGAATGAGACGATCGCTCTGCTCGACTCGGTCCGCAACGCCTCGGGCACCGAGCGCATCGCGTCGATCCGCGCGGACCTGCAGGAGACCATGGACACGAACATGCAGGTGTTCCGCACCGCGGACTCCATCGCGAAGGCCCTCTCCGACATCGAGGCCCTGCGCGAGCGGTACCGGAACATCAGCATCCAGGACAAGGGCAAGCGCTTCAACCTGGATCTCCTCGAGGCCGTCGAGCTCGGCTTCCTCCTGGACCTCGCCCAGGTCATGACGGTTGCGGCCCTGCACCGCAAGGAGTCCCGCGGCGGCCACTACCGCGAGGACTTCCCCAACCGCGACGACGCCAACTGGATGAAGCACACCATGCTCTACAAGGACGACGCCGCAGAGACCGAGGGCATCAAGGGCCTCCGCTTCGGGACGAAGCCGGTCGCCTTCACCCGCTACGAGCCGATGGAGCGTAAGTACTGATGAGCGCGTCAACTGTAGAGCCCGCATCCAAGGTCGAGCTGCCCGCGAGCGTTGGCGGCGGGGGCGAAATCCCCACGTTCGACATCACGCTCCGCGTCCGCCGGTACAACCCGGAGGTCTCGGAGGAGTCGCACTGGGACGAGTACCAGCTCACGATGTACGGCACGGACCGTGTCCTCGACGCGCTCCACAAGGTGAAGTGGGAACTCGACGGCTCGCTCTCGTTCCGCCGTTCGTGCGCGCACGGCGTGTGCGGCTCCGATGCCATGCGCATCAACGGCCGCAACCGCCTCGCCTGCAAGACGCTCCTCAAGGACCTCGACACGTCCAAGCCCATCACGGTCGAGCCCATCAAGGGCCTTCCGGTGGAGAAGGACCTGATCGTGGACATGGAGCCGTTCTTCCAGTCCTACCGCGAGATCATGCCGTTCCTCATCTCGAAGGGCCACGCGCCGACGAAGGAGCGCCTCCAGTCGGCCGAGGACCGCGAGCGGTTCGACGACACCACGAAGTGCATCCTGTGCGCCGCGTGCACGTCCTCGTGCCCAGTCTTCTGGACCGACGGGCAGTACTTCGGCCCCGCGGCGATCGTGAACGCGCACCGCTTCATCTTCGACTCGCGTGACGACGCCGGGGACATGCGCCTCGAGATCCTCAACGACAAGGAGGGCGTGTGGCGCTGCCGCACGGTCTTCAACTGCACCGAGGCCTGCCCGCGCGGCATCCAGGTGACGAAGGCGATCTCCGAGGTCAAGCAGGCCATCCTGGCCCGCCAGTTCTGACCGGCCCAGTTCTGACCGGCCCAGTTCTGACCGGCTGAGTTCCCGCCGAGGGCGTCGCTGCGAACCGCAGCGACGCCCTCAGTCGTTCTGCCGGTCCCCCCGCGGGCCGAAGCCGCGCAGCATCTCGAGCGGCCAAGGCCCGCGCTGGCGACGGTTCCGCGGCCGCTTGAGCGTGCCCTCGGCCGCGGTGGCGGGGTCCGCCAGCGGTGAGCGGACGACGGCGGGTGGCGCCGCGCCGTCGTCGTCCTCCTGATGCCGTGCCCGCGCGGGCTCCCCCGCCTCGGGGGCCTGGACAGGGGCCGGGGGCCGGACCGACGCCGCAGCGTGGACGGGCCGCGGAGCTTCCGCCCGGGCGGAGGCGGAGGACGCGCGACCGGCGGGGCCGGCCTGGGACCGGGCGCGCGCAAGCGCGCGGGACGCGTGCGGCGTAGGCCGGGCCGCGCCGAATGGCGCCCCACGGCGGCGCCCCGGCGGCACGGTGTCCGCCTCCCGGATCGCCGCCCACGCGGCGGAGACGAGATAGACCTGGCTCACGAGATTGAACCAGATGAGCAGGCCCACAATGATGGCGAACGAGGCGAGGAGCGGGTTCGCGCCGGCGCGTGCGAGGAGCTGGCTGCTGAACAGCTGCAAGATCGAGGTCCCGATCCCAGCGATGAGCGTCCCCTCGACGAGGGCCCGCCGGGTGAGGTGCAGGCGGCCCGCGAGCCGGAACATGATGACGGCCGTGAGCCAATTGAGCAGGAACGGGACGATGATGCCGATGAGCCAGCCGATCGGCGCGACCACGGCCGGATCGAGCTGGAGGGCGGACTCGATGAAGCCGAGCGCCGCGGTGAACAGGATGCTGATGCCCGAAGTCAGCACGAGCGCTACGCCGAGGAGCAGGAGCGTGCCTGCGTCGCGGAGCCGCTGCACGAGCGGATTCGTCGTCAGCCGCGGGGCGTCGACGATGCCGCGAAGCCCGTCCCGGAGGCTCGTGATCCAGCCGAGCGAGGTCAGGACCGTGACGACCGCCGCGACGATCGCGGTGATCCCGAGCCCGGACGGATTGAGGAGGGCCTTCGGATCCGCGAGTCCTTCCTGGCCGTCGACCTTGAGCAGCCCGGGCGCCGACTGCGCGATGCTCCGCACCACACGGTCCACGAGTTCAGGCTGCCCGGCGAGCACGAGACCGGCGATCGAGAAGCCCGTCGCGAGCAGGCCCAAGATCGAGAAGAACATGTTGAAGCCGATCCCCGCGCTCAGGAGGGGCCCGTGCCGGAGCGAATAGTGCTGGAACGCGCGCAAGGGGCGGAACGCGTTGAGCCGTGCGAGGAGCTCCTGAACAAACGCGAGGGCCAGCTTGACCCGCCCCGCTCCCTCGAGCCTCGCCCTGCCGTAGTTCTGCCGAGCCTTGAACACGTTCGCCCGTAGCTTGGCCAGCTCCGTCGGAAGCGGCTGCTCAGGCTTGGTGTTCCTCGTCGTCGTCCCGGTTCGTCGCGTTTCCGCCAAAGTCCAGCTCTTCCCGTAGTTGCCAAAGGCCGTCGGCATCGTGCTCGTAGAGGCCCATGCTATCCACCGTGAAAGTGGTGCTGTAGTCACGCAGCGCCTGCTCGGCCGCGTCGAGCCGACGCGGCTCGACGTCGTGGGCCACCGTCACGTGCGGGTGGTAGGGGAACGGGAGCTCGCGTTCGAGCGGCCCGCGCTGCAGCTCACCATGGAGCCGCACGCATTCGTCGAAGCCCTCCGAGACGTTCAGGTACACCACCTCGGACACAGGACGGAAGGAGCCCGTGCCGGAGACGGTCACGCGGAAGGGAGCCTGCCGGGATGCGACGTGCCGGACGTGGCTCAGCGTCGCGTCCCAGTCCTCGCTCTCGGTAGTGGTCACGAGCGTGATGTGGGCAGGGATCACGTGGGCCATGGGATCGCCGAACGACGCGCGCCACGCGCGCAGCTCCGCCGCGACGTCCTCCGGGAAGCCCAGGATGACGCCGACCAGCGGCCCGTGTCCGTCCAGCGCAGCCTGCGCCTCGACCTGACCCGTCATTGCCTCAGACGGACGCCGAGGCCGGGCTCATGGCGGGCAGGAAGCCGACCTTGCGGTAGACCTCCGCGAGCGTCTCCGCGGCCACCTCGCGGGCCTTCGCGGCCCCCACCGCGAGCAGCCGGTCGAGCTCCGCGGGGTCCCGCAGCAGTTCCTCGGTACGCGCCTTGATGGGCGCCACGGTGTCACCGACGATCTGCGCCACATCTGCCTTGAGGTGACCGTACATCTTGCCCTCGTAGGACGCGACGAGCTCGTCGATGCCTTGGCCCGTGATGGTCGAGATGATCGTGAGGAGGTTCGAGACTCCCGGCTTCGACTCGCGGTCGAAGCGGATCACCGTCTCGGTGTCCGTCACGGCCTGCTTGATCTTCTTCGCCGTGACCTTCGGATCGTCCAGCAGGTTGATGAGCCCGTGCGCCGACTCCGCGGACTTGGACATCTTCGCCGTGGGGTTCTGCAGGTCGTAGATCTTCGCCGACGTCGGCGGGATGAGCGCCTCCGGCACCGGGAACGTCTCGGCGTACCGCGTGTTGAAGCGGTTCGCGAGCGTGCGCGTCAGTTCGAGGTGCTGGCGCTGGTCCTCGCCGACGGGCACGCCGTACGGCTTGTACAGGAGGATGTCCGCGGCCATGAGCGTGGGGTAGGTGAAGAGCCCCGCGCTCGCGGCGTCCTGGCCGTGCCGGGCCATCTTGTCCTTGAACTGCGTCATGCGGGACGCCTCGCCGAAGCCCGTGAGGCACGTGAGGACCCAGGCGAGCTGGGCGTGCTCCGGGACGTGGGACTGGACGAAGAGCGTCGACTTGTCGAGGTCGATACCGCCCGCGAGGTATTGGGCCGCCGTGAGCCTGGTGCGCTGGAGAAGGTCCTCAGGCTTGGAATCGACCGTGATCGCGTGCAGGTCCGGGATGAAGTAGAAGCACTCGTACTGATCCTGGAGCCTGACCCAGTTCACGAGCGCGCCAAGGTAGTTGCCGAGGTGGAGCGAATCACCCGAGGGCTGCATGCCCGAAACGAGCCGCTGCCGCCCGGTCGTGGCCAGGGTCGAGGTGGTGTCCGTCATGGTGTGGGGTTCTTCCGGGGTCTAGAGCTTGTAGTCGATCACGAGCGGCGCATGGTCCGAGAAGCGCGTGTCCCACGCCGTGGCGCGGTCGACGACGGCGTTGGTCGCCACCGCGGCGAGCCCGGGCGTGGCGATCTGGTAGTCGATGCGCCACCCCGCGTCGTTGTCGAAGGCGCGGCCGCGCTGCGACCACCATGTGTACGGCCCGTCGATCTGGCCGGACAGCTCGCGGTGCACGTCCTTCCAGCCGATCTCCTCGCCGAAGAAGCGATCGAAGTAGGCGCGCTCCTCGGGGAGGAAGCCGGCCCGTTTCTGGTTCGCTTTCCAGTTGCGGATGTCGAGCGGCGTGTGGCCCACGTTGAGGTCGCCGACAACGAGCGCGTAGTCGCTCAGCTGTGCCAGCTGCGGAAGGCGCAAGACCATCTCGTCGAGGAAGCGGTACTTGTCGACCTGCTTGGGGGTGTCGACCTCGCCCGAATGCACGTAGGCGCTCACGACCGTGAGCTGCTTCCCGCCGTCGACCGCGAAATCCGCCTCGACCCAGCGGCCTGCCGTCTCGAAGTAGGCGTGGCCGATGCCCACGCGCGTGGCCGCCGGCGCCAGGCGCGAGACTATCGCGACGCCCGCCCGGCCCTTCGCGTCCGCCTCGGCGTGGAGGATGTGCCAGCCGTCGAAGAGCGAAGCGACGACCTCGTCAGGTGCCCGCACCTCCTGCATGCACAGGACGTCGACATCGCGCGACTCGAGCCACTCGGGCATCCCCTTGCGCCACGCGGCGCGCAGTCCGTTGACGTTCACCGTGGCAACGCGCAGCGCCCCATTCTTCGGAGCGTACGCCGGTGCGGTGCTAGCAGCTTCGAGAGTCACCCAGCCACTCTACCCTTCGTCGATGACCGTTCCGGTGACGGGTTCCCCGCCGTCCGGGCGCAGCATGTCCCGAGCGTTCGCGGCCGTGATCTGGATGGTCTCAAGGGCCCTCGCGACCTGCTCTGCGTCCTTGCCGAGGTTGTCGCGGACCACCCGCTCCTGGACCTGGATGATCTTGAACGAGTGGTCGAGCTTGAGGTCGCGGACCTCGTCCACGCTCTGGGCCTCTCCGACGGTCCCCCCGGCCATGGACGGCGCACGGCCGAACTGGCGCGCCGCCTCCTCGAACCGCTCGCGGGCACGCCGCCCGGCGCCCCGGACCGTCACGAAGACGAAGACGGCGAACACGAGCCACGCGAGGGAGACCACCGCGACGATCCACCCGATGAGCTCATTCCGGTTCGCCGCGAAGATGACTGCGACGAGGAACGCGAGGACCAGGACGGAGAGTCCGAGCGCGCCGATGCGGAAGCCCGATCGCGCCGGGGTGGGGTTCTGGGAGCCGAGTGACTGCATGGACCCCATTCTCCCAGACCGCCCCGGGGTCTCTGGCCGCCGGGCTGGGCGCCGGGCCGGGCGCCGGCAGCGAGGGACGGACAGCGTGGGATGGTCGGCCAGGGACGGTCAGCGGAGGAAGAGCGCCCGGAGCCGCCGCGTGGTGAAGAGCATCCCGACCAGGATCATCACGACGTAGTACGCGAGGTGGACCCACGTCGCGGAGCTGAACGAGCCGATGCTGATCTCGCGCATGAGCTCCACGCCGTGCCAGAGCGGGAAGACCTCCACCATCCACTGGATCGGGAGCGGGTACACGCTCAGCGGGTAGAAGGTCGCGGAGAACAGGAACATGGGCAGCATCACGAACGTGATGATGTCCATCTGCTGGAACGTCTTCATATAGCTCGTGATCGCCATGCCGAAGCTCGCGAAGCCGAACGCGACCATGACCGAGGTCGGGACGAGGAGCAGCGCCCACGGCGTCGTGATGAGTCCCATGACCGCCATGACGCCCGTGAAGCCGAGGGCGTACAGGAAGCCTCGGAACAGGGCCATGAAGATCTCGCCGAGCGCGATGTCGAACGGACCGAGCGACGTGTACAGCATGCTCTGGTAGAGCTTGCCGAAGTGCATCTTGAAGAAGATGTTCCACGTCGAGTCGTAGATCGCCCCGTTCATCGCGGAGACGGCGAGGAGCGCAGGTGCAATGTAGGCGGCGTAGCTGATCGTGGCACCGCCGGGGCCCTCGACCGCGCCCACGAGGTTCCCGAGCCCGATGCCCATCGACAGGAGGTAGAACACCGGCTCGAAGAAGCCCGAGACGAGGATGATCCAGTTCTGGCTCCGGATCACCTGGAAGCCGCGCTCGATGACGGCCTTCGCGTTCCGCGCGTAGAGCGCGCTGAGCGGCCGCCGGTCCGCGGCGAGGACGTAGTCTTCGTCGGTCAGGAAGCTCATGCGCCCATCCGCTTCGTGTAGTTGCGCCGCGCCCACAGGATTCCGAACACGCAGAGCGCAGCGAGGTAGAGGACGTGGACCGCCACGAGCCAGGCCGGCTCCGTGAGGCCGATCGCCACGAACCGCCCGAGCTCGTTGCCGTGCCACAGCGGAGAGATCCAGCCGATCCACTGCATGGCCGAAGGCATGGTCTCGAGCGGGTAGAACGTCCCGGAGAACAGGAACAGCGGCATGATGATGAACCGCTGGATCATCGAGAACTGGAAGTTCTCCTTCTGGATGCTCGCGGCGTACGCCATGAGGGGCGTCCCGACCGCCAGGCCCGAGAGAACACCGGCCGGGATGAGCAGCCACGCGGCGGGGCTCATAGCGGCCCCGAACGCGAGCACGATGAGGAAGAAGACGGTGCACTGGACCACGAGTCTCACGCCGACCGCCATGACGTGGCCGGCCGCGAGCTGTCCCGGAACGAGCGGCGTGACGTGGGGCCCATAGTAGATCCGGCGCCACTTGAAGCCGTCCATGACGGGGAACATCATCTCGTTCGCGCACGTCATGACGGCGCTCGAGACGAGCAGCGCCGGGGCGGCGTAGGCGAGATAGCCGACGCCGCCGAAGTGCGCGGACGGATTGCGGTCCACGATCGAGGCGAGACCCACGCCCATCGAGAAGAGGTAGAGGAGCGGGTTGCCGACGCTCGTGACGACGATCGTGACGAGATACGCGCGCATACCGCGGAGCATGTGCTCCGTGAAGTAGAACGCTCCCCAACGTCGCGCCTTCGCGGCAGAGACCTCCGGCGCGTGCGCGACGAGGAGCTCCGTATGTCGGTCCTCACTCAACGAGCGACCGCCCCGTCAGCCGAAGGAACACGTCCTCGAGCGACGCACGCCGCACGAGCGAGGTGATCGGGTGCAGCCCGCGCGCGCGGATCTGCTCGAGCGAGCCCTCGCCGTCCTCCGTGTAGACGAGGACGCGGTCCGGGAGGACCTCGATGCGGTCCCCGGCGCCGTCGAGGCGAGGGGCGACGGCGGCGTTCCGGTCCGTGCCGAAGCGCACCTCGAGCACCTCCCGGCTCGAATGCTCGCGGATGAGCGCTGCGGGCGAGCCCTCGGCCATGATCTTGCCCTTGTCCACCACGATCAGGCGGTCGCACAGCTGCTCGGCCTCGTCCATGTAGTGCGTCGTGAGAACGAGCGTGACGCCCTGTTCCTTGAGCCGGAACAGGCGGTCCCAGAGGACGTGCCGGGCCTGCGGGTCGAGGCCCGTGGTCGGCTCGTCGAGAAGGAGGATCTTGGGATCGTTGATGAGGGACCGGGCGATCGTGAGGCGCCGCTTCATGCCGCCCGAGAGCGAATCCACCCTCGCCTTCGCCTTGTCCTCGAGCTGCGCGAACGCGAGGAGCTCATCGGCGCGACGCATCAGGTACGCCCGCGGGAGGCCGAAGTAGCGTCCATAGACGATGAGGTTGTCGCGGACGCGGAGTTCTTCGTCGAGGTTGTCCTGCTGCGGCACGACGCCAAGGTGGGCGCGGACCTCCGGGCCCTGCGACTCGGGGTCGAGCCCCATGATGTCGAGCCGCCCCGAGGTGCGCTGAGTGACGCCGCCGATCATCCGCATCGTCGTGGATTTTCCGGCGCCGTTGGGACCCAGAAGGCCGAACGACTCCCCCGCGGGGACGTCGAAGCTGATCCCGTCCACTGCATTGAAATCGCCGTACGTCTTGACGAGATCGCGGGCGCTGATCACCGTTCGGCGCAGCTCCGCGTCTCCCGCCACCGCCGTCCCCCCAGCTATGCCTGGTGATTGATGTGACACTCACCGCACACTAGTCGACAAGCTGGGCGGTCGGAAGGGATTCCGACGGTTTCTGCAACACGTGTTTCAGAAAGAGGGGGGTGCATTCGTTTTTCCCGTCGCCCCACCGGCGAAGAGGCTCGCGGCGAAGGCCATGAGCGCCTGCGCCCGCCGAGTGGGGCGCACGGCGGCGGACCACGCGAGGAGAATCCGCACAGGCGCGGGCGCCGGGGTGATTTCCGCCGCGACGACCGGCAGTCCCTCGTACGTCTCGTCGCGCCACGGACGCTGCACAAGCAGTGCGTACCCGAGCCCCCGGCCCACGAGCGAGCGCGTGAGCTCGAAGTCCGTGGTGCGGTAACGGATTCGGGGCTCGACGCCGGCGGCACGGAAGACGGCCATGGTGTGCTCACCGCTCGGGTGCAGGTCAAGGAACACGAGCGGATCGGCTTCGAGCGCGGCGAGCTCCACGGGGCCGCCCGTCGCGAGCGGATGGTCCGCAGCGAGCAGCACGTAGACGCGAGCCTCGTACAGCGTCCGGGCCGCAAGCCCCATCGGGAGGTTCATGTCGTACATGAGCGCGGCGTCGAGCTCGCCCGCCAGCAGCCGGCGCTCGAGCGGAACCTGCTGATCGGCGACGAAGTCGAGTTCGACGCCGGGGTGCAGCTCGGAGAACCCTTGGAGGATCGGAGGGACGAGCGTCACGGCGAGCGTCGAATAGCAGCCGAGCGCGAGTGGCCCGCGCAAGGCCGTTCCGGTGTCGCGCGCAGAAAGCTCGAGGTCAGCAGCCTCGGCAAGCAGCGAGCGGGCGCGGTCACACACGTATTGCCCCGCCGGGGTCAGCAGCGCGCCGTGGGCGCGGCGGCGCACCAGAAGCTGCGTCCCGAGTGCCCGCTCGAGGTCGTTGAGTGAGGCACCCACCGCAGTCTGAGTCACGTGCAGCCGGTCCGCCGCGGCGCTGATCGAGCCCGTCTCGCCGACGGCAATCAAGTAGCCCAGCTGGCGGAGCGTGAACCGGCTGGGCGCGCGCACAACGTCATTCGCGGCCCCGCGCGCACCCTTAGCCTCGTTCATCCCACCACGTCATCCATTCATCAGATTTTCTTGCTTTGCGTGCAGCTTATTTGAACTTTACCTACGTTTGTGGCGCACCCCACACTCGGAACAACCGCACGATCCACGACGAAGGAAAGACATGACACCGCTTTCAGCATCCCCACCGGTCCACGCAGGCGAACACGCCGCCCCGGTGGCCGACTGGGTCCGGATCGAGGACCTCTACACGAACCCGTACCCGATCTACCGCAGGCTGCGCGAGGAGGCTCCTGTCGCGTGGGTGCCGTCCGTGGGCCGTTACCTCGTGACCCGCTACGCCGACTGCCACTGGATCGAGCAGGACGCCGAGACCTTCTCGGCGAACGAAGACGGCTCACTTATGAAACGAGCCATGGGCCACTCGATGCTCCGCAAGGACGACCCCGAACACCAAGTGGACCGCGCAGCATACGGCCCCGTGCTCCGTCCCAAGGCCATCAAGGAGACGTGGACAGCGATCTTCGAGAAGAACGCCGAGAAGTACCTCGACGCGTTCGAGGCGCAAGGCTCCGGCGCAGACCTGCACCTCGGCTTCGCGGCGCCGTTCGCGGCGGAGAATCTGCGCGAGATCATGGGCTTCCGCAACGCAACGAAGGACGACATGCAGCGCTGGTCGCAGACCATGATCGACGGTACGGGCAATTACGCCGATGATCCCGAGGTGTGGGCGAAGTCCGCAGCGTCGAGCGCCGAGGTGGACGCAGCAATCGACGAACTGGTCCCAGTGCTCCGGGCCGACCCAGACGCCACGCTGCTCTCCGCCGTCGTCGGCGCCGGTCTGCCACTCGAAGCGATTCGGGCGAACATGAAGATGACCATCGGCGGTGGCCTCAACGAGCCGCGCGACGTGCTCGGCACCGCCGCGTGGGCTCTGCTGAGCAGCCCCGGCCAGCTCGCCCAGGTTCTCGCCGACCCCGCACTGTGGGCCACGGCGTTCGAGGAGGCGGTGCGCTGGGTCGCGCCCATCGGCATGTATCCCCGCCAGACCACTCGCGAGGTTGCACTCGGGGGCGCGACGCTGCCTCGCGGTGCGCGGATCGGCGTGGTCCTCGGCGCGGCGAACCGCGACCCGGAACAGTTCGACGACCCGGAGACGTACAACATCAACCGCGAGAAGAAGCCGCACCTCGCATTCGGCGGCGGAGCGCACTTCTGCGCCGGCACGTGGGTGGCACGGACATCTGTGGCAAACGTCGCGCTTCCGCGGCTCTTCGAGCGGTTTCCCCAGCTCCGGCTCGCCGATCGGCCAGCGCGCGAAGGCGGCTGGGTCTTCCGCGGCATGCTCGAGCTCCCTGTGGCGTGGAACTGAGGAGGAGACCATGCCCAGCATCACGTATTTCCAGCCCGACGGCACCCACACGACACTCGACGTCGACCCCGCGACCTCGGTCATGCGGGCGGCCGTCAACGCCGGTGTTCCCGGAATCATCGGCGAATGCGGCGGCCAGGCGATGTGCGCGACGTGCCACGTCTACGTCCGCCCCGAATCGCTCTCAGGGCTCCCGGAGCCGAGCGAGGACGAGGAGGAGATGCTCGACTGCACGGCGGCCCCGCGCCATCCCGCACGCAGCCGGCTCGGCTGCCAGATCGCTTGCGGGGAGGCCGACGCCCTCGCCGTCGACGTCCCCACGGACCAGGTGTGAAGTGAGCAGGTGCGACTTGGGCGCGAGCAGTGCGGACCACATCCTGGTGGTCGGCGCGGGGCACGCGGGCGTCCAGCTCATCGACTCGCTCCGCGCCGGCGGCTACGACGGGCGGCTCACCCTCCTCTCGCGCGAGGCCGGGCCGCCGTACCAGCGGCCTCCGCTGTCCAAAGACGTCATCGCGGGCGGTCCCTCCGCAGCGCCGCTCCTGCTTCGCGGCGCGGGCTTCTTCGACGATGCCCGCGTCGACGTCAGGTGGGGCGTCGACGCCGAGCGCATCGCGCGCGACGTACGAGAGGTCATCACCAGCACCGGCGAGCGGCTCGGCTACACGACCCTCATCCTCGCGACGGGCGCGGACAGTCGCCGGCTCGACGTGCCGGGCGAGGACCTCGCGGGGGTCTTCTCGCTCAGGACGCTGGACGACGCGCGGGCTGCCTCCGCCGCTCTCGACGGCGCCCGCAGAGCGGTCGTGGTCGGCGCGGGGTTCATTGGCCTCGAGTTCGCGGCCGGGGCGCGCGCACGGGGCGTGGAGGTCACGCTCGTCTCCCCGACAGAGCGGCCGCTCAGGCGTGTGGTCTCCCCCGCTGTGTCCGCCTACCTAGCCAAACGGCACACGCTCGACGGCGTACGGCTCGAGCTCGGCGAGCGCGTCGCCCGGCTCCGGGAATCGGACGGCGGCGCCGGGCGGCGCCGTGTCGGGGCGGTGGTGACGGCGTCGGGGCGCGAGTTTCCGGCCGACCTCGTGCTCGTGGGCGTGGGCGCGAAACCCGCGTCGGGACTAGCATCGGCTGCTGGGCTCGAGCTCGCGCCCGACGGCGGCGTGGCGGTGGACGCGAGCCTGCGCAGCTCGGATCCCGCGATCTTCGCGATCGGCGACTGCTCAAGCTTCCTTAGCGTCCACGCGGGCGGACGGGTGCGGCTCGAATCGGTGCAGAACGCGACAGACCAGGCGAGGTACCTGGCCTCGGCCCTCCTCGGCGCCGATCCCGCTCCGTATGGCGAGCTCCCGTGGTTCTGGAGCCATCAGGGTGCGACGAAGGTTCAGCTCGCCGGGCTTGGAAGGGCAGACGCGATCCGGGTGGTACGCGGAGACGTCGGTGCGGGGCGGTTCTCGGTGTTCAGCTACGACGGCGGCGACCTCGTGTGCGTCGAGTCGGTCAACAGCCCTGCCGACCACCTCGCGGCCCGCCGCCTCCTCGCCGCCGGCCGTTCAGTGGACCCGACGGAGGCTGCAGACCCGGGCTTCGACCTCAAGGCCTACTCGCGGGCCATCCCGGAGGCGGTGTGAGCGTGATCGCCGCCCGTCCCGGCCGCGGCCGCTTCGCCGTCGTCGGCTTCCACGAGGGCCTCATCAAAGCCGCTCAGCGCCTCGATCGCGTAGTCGACGAGCGCCGCGGCGCGCGGCGAGAGGGACATGTCCTCAGGCCAGATCGCCACCACGTGGGTACGCGACGCTCGCGGGCGGAGTGGGCGCACCGCGAGCGGACGGCCCTCGACGCTCATCGGCGCACTGTTGGGGCGCGACATGAGGAGCCCGTAGCCCACGCCGCGGCCCACCAGCGCCTGCACGAGAATCACCTGCGGGACACTCGTGAGGACCGTGGGCCGAAGGCCCCGCGCCGCGAATGCCTGGTGCGTGTTCGTGGCGCTGGGGCTCGATTCGTACATGATGAGCGGCTCCATCGCGAGCTCCGCCAGATCCACGGCGCTGCGGGCCGCGAGCGGATGCTCGGGGTGAAGGACGGCCTCGAGCTCGGTCGCATAGATCTCGCGTTGTGCGTACCCCATCGGGAGGAGCATGTCGTAGACGATCGCGACGTCGAGCCGCCCGGACTGCAGCGCGGGCAGAAGGTCGTCGTGGGTGCCCACGGTCACGTCCACGGACACGTTGGGGTAGCGGCGCGGAAAGCCGTCGAGGATCTCCGGGATGACGCTCGTGGCAAAGCTCGCGAAGCACCCGACCTTGACCGGGCCGCGGAGCCCGCCACCTCGGAGCTCGAGCGAGAGCTCGTGGGAATCCTTGAGGATTCCCCGGGCGCGCGCCGCGAAATGCTGCCCCGCAGGAGTGAGCTGGAGGCCTCGAGCCTTCCGACGCACGCACAGCTGCACACCCACAGCCTTCTCGAGGCCCGTGATGGCCTGGGAGAGCGCGGACTCCGAGATGTGCAGCCGCTCGGCGGCGGCGCTGAGTGTGGGGAAGTCGGGCAGCGCCGAGAACAGCTCGAGTTGACGAAGTGTGAGCTCAGCCATGGTCCACCGCCTCAAGGGAGGAAAAAATAAGTTGAAACGAAGTTCTTTGCCGATTTTCTGAAGTTTACATGCAAGAAGGTGGCGGCCACCATGGTGTCACCGTTCGCAACGCCCGGCGCCCACCCGCGCCGCTCTCGCCCCTGCGGCCACGAGCCGCCTCTCAGCAGGCATCAGCGCTGATGCCGAACCCAAGGACACAGATGAACACTCAAGGCGCCGCATCCGCCAGCTCGACCCAGCGCCGCGTCGCGCTGGCCACCATCATCGGCACCACGATCGAGTGGTACGACTACTTCATCTACGCCACCGGCGCTGCCCTCGTCTTCGCCGAACTCTTCTTCAAACCCGCCGGAGAGAACATCGCGCTGCTGCTTTCGTTCGCCACGGTGGGCATCAGTTTCCTGTTCCGGCCGCTAGGAGCGTTCCTCGCGGGTCACTTCGGTGACCTGATCGGCCGGCGCGCGATGCTTGTGCTCACGCTTTTTCTCATGGGTGGCTCCACGACGCTCATCGGCCTGCTGCCCACGTACGCGCAGCTCGGACTGGGCGCGCCGATCCTCCTGCTCGTCTTGCGCATCATCCAGGGCATCTCGGCCGGCGGCGAATGGGGCGGCGCGGTGCTCATGGCAGTCGAGCACGCCTCGGCGGGCCGACGCGGCCGCGCCGGCTCATTCCCGCAGCTCGGCGTGCCGCTCGGCATGCTCATCGCGTCGGGAGTGATGGCGCTCATGACCGGCGTGATCTCCCCCGGCAAGGCGTTCCTCGAGTGGGGATGGCGCGTGCCTTTCCTGCTCAGCGTCGTGCTCATCGTCGTGGGCTTCTTCGTCCGGCGCACAGTCGAGGAGAGCCCCGTCTTCGCCGAGCTGGCGGAGCGCGGCCGGCAGGCCAAGGTGCCGATCGTGGTGCTGTTCCGCAAGCACTGGCACCTCGTGATCCTCGCGGCGCTCGTGTTCGTTGGCAACAACGCCGCGGGGTACATGACGACGGGCGGCTTCATCCAGGGCTACGCAACGGGGAAGCTCAAGATGGACGCCACGGCCGTGCTCGTTGCGACGACCGTCGGCGCCGGTCTCTGGTTCGTCTCGACGGCCGTCGCCGGGATCCTTGCCGACGCGATCGGGCGGAAGAAGACCTACTTCATCGGCTTCGGCCTCCAGGTGCTCATGGTCTTCCCGCTGTTCTGGTTCGTGAACACCGGCACCCTCGGCGGTCTCTACGCGGGTCTGCTGCTGTTCTCGATAGGACTCGGACTCTCGTACGGCCCGCAGGCCGCCTGGTACGCGGAGATCTTCCCCGCGTCCGTGCGCTTCTCGGGGGTCTCGATCTCGTATGCAATCGGCGCAATCCTGGGCGGTGCGTTCGCCCCAACCATCGCCCAGGCCCTGCTCCAGGCGACGGGCACCACGGCCTCGATCTCGCTCTACCTGCTCATCGTTACGCTCGTGTCGATCGGCGCCGTCGCATGCCTCCGGGACCGCCGGGGCATCCCGCTCGGCCCTGACCACGAAGCGGAGCAGGCCACGGGAGCCACGATGTTCGGCTCCAAGCCGGGCCTCGCAGTGGAGCGGGCCGAGGTTTAGGCCGCGCGGCGGGGAGTGAGCCCGTCCCTTCCAGTACGTGGACTCGAAGGGACGGGCTCATTGCTTCGTCAGCTCCGCGAGGCCCGGCCAGCCCGGCCGGTCAGCTCGGTCTGCCGGCGCGAGCCCAGTCAGCTACCCTGTTCGGCGCGCAGCACCTCGAGCCGCTGCCGGTATTCGGTCTCGTCGATCTCGCCCCGCGCGAAACGCTCGCGCAGGACGCCCTCGGCGCTGTTCCCCTGGACGTCTGGATCCTGAACGTCAGTCCCCTGGTCTCCATATCCTTGGCCACCCATTCCCCGACCTCCGTAACCCCGTACGCCGTACCCGGGACCGGCATACCCCGGACCGGCGTAGCCCTGGAACTCACCCCAGTGGCGGCGCCACCAGAAGCGGCGCCCGAACGTGAAGATGAGCACGAAGACGAGGATCCAGGCGAGCGGGATGAGCAGGAACCACGGCCCGAACCAGGCGCCGTGCCACGCGGCGGTGTCCGCCATCACTGAAAGAGCGGTCATTGTGAGCCCCTTGATTGTCTGTCGGCTGGCCTTCAGCCGCTGATTCAAGTCTTCGGCGACGGCCGCTCGCGCGCGTCCGCCGGCCGGAGTGACTTGGCCGCGCACCGCTACTCCGCGCGGAGCAGCCGCCGATGCTCCGTCAGAGGGAACCTGCCGGCCCCAGGGAAAACGCCAGCGAGAGGGAACCCGCCGGCCGTAAGGGACCACGCCGGCGGCGATCCGCGTCAGCCGAGCCAGCCCGGCCGGACGAGACCCGATTCGTAGGCGAGGACCACGAGCTGCGCGCGGTCCCGGAGGCCGAGCTTCGTCATGGCCCGCGAGACGTGCGTCTTCGCCGTGAGCGGCGTGATGTAGAGCCGCTCGCCGATCTCGGCGTTGTTGAGCCCCTGCCCCACGAGCGCGACCACCTCGCGCTCACGTTCGGTCAGCAGCCGCACGTCGGCCGGCTGGGCCGCCGGCGCGGACGGCCGCTCCGCCGCGAGCCGCTCGAGGAGCCTCCTCGTCACCGAGGGCGACAGCATCGCGTCGCCCTCGTGGACGGCCCGTACCGCGCGGACGAGGTCCTCGGGCTCCGTGTCCTTGACGAGGAAGCCGCTCGCACCGGCCCGGATGGCGCCGGTGACGTACTCGTCGAGCTCGAACGTCGTGAGGATGACGACGCGCGGGCCGTGGGAAGCCGTCCCGGCCCCGGACCCTCCGTCCGTGCCCGGATTCGACGCGACGCGCCCCGGCGCAGGCGCGGCGGCGAGGATGGTTCGCGTGGCCTCGAGCCCATCGCCGCCCGGCATGCGGATGTCCATGAGCACGACGTCTGGGGCGAGGCGCGCCACCGCGGCGACCGCCTCCGTTCCGGTCCCCGCCTCCCCCACGACCTCCATGTCCGGCTCGGCGTCGAGAAGGGCCCTGAAGCCTGCACGGATAAGGGCCTGGTCGTCCGCGATGAGGATCCTGATCACCGGGTGCCCTCTCCGACCCGCGCCTCGGGGAGCTCGGCGCGGACCCGCAGGCCGCCGTCGTCCGCGAGGGTCAGGGCCCCGCCCACGGCCTCGACGCGCTCGCGCATGCCGCGCAGCCCCGAGCCGGGCGCTGCGCCGCGGAGTCCCGCGCCGTCGTCGTGCACCTCGACCACCACGAGCCCACGCTCGCGTGCGAGCCGCACCGTCACGCGGTGGGCGCCGGAGTGGCGCACGGCGTTGGTGAGCGCCTCCTGGACCACCCGGTAGGCCACGCGCTGGAGAGCGGGCGACGGCGGCGGCACGAGTCCCGAGGACAGGGTCACCTCGAGGCCAGTGCCCCGGGCGTCGTCGATGAGCGACGGCACCCGCTCGAGTGGCTCACCCGGCGTCACGGGCGCGTCCTGGCGGAGGACCCCGAGCAGCTCCCGGACCTCGCCGAGCGCCTCGTGGCTGGCCAGCTTGATGGCCTCGAGCGCGGGCCGGAGCTCCTCCGGGCGGCGGTCCGCGAGGTGGAGCGCCACGCTTGCGCGGACGTTGATGAGCGAGAGCGAGTGGGCCACAACGTCATGGATGTCACGCGCGAGCTCGAGCCGCTCCTGGTCCCGGGCCTCCCTCCGGTGGGCCTCCCACTCCCGGCGGCGTGCCGCGAAGCGCTCTCGGCGCACGCGCAGGGCCTCGCCGAGGAAGAGCACGACGGCGGTCCACGCCGCCACCGCTGCGGCGCGCAGCCAGTCGCCGGCCTGGAACGCGTCGACCGCACCCGCGACCACGAGCGCGGCGCCGGACGACCACGACCAGCGGCGTGCCCCCGCCGCCGTCGCGAGGATCAGGGCCAGGACCGGAGAGATGAGCACCGGGCCCCACGCGTAGCCGAGCGCGAAGTACGCGATCGTCACGGCCGCGACCGCAGCGACCACGGGCCCCGGACGGCGCCGGAGTCCGATCAGCAAGGCAGGGCCCGCCACGAGTAGCACGGCAGCGAGGAGGTCCAGCGGGTGGGCGGTCGGCTGACGGAACGACGAGACGTGGGTGCCCACGACCTGGACGACGGCGAGGATTCCCGCCGCGACCACGAGCACCGGCCACGGGGCGCGGCGGGGCCGCGACCGGCCAGACCAAGGGTTGCCCGACCATGGGTTGCCAGACCAAGGGTTCCCCGGCCAAGGGCTGCCGGGGCCCGCCTGATCACCGTCCCGCGCCCGCATGGGTCGAGCCTACGCGCCCCGGGTGGGCGCCGTCGTCGGCCGCGGGGCGCACACGGGGCTACTCCACCGGGAGCATGCTGAGTCCGCCGCGGCGGCTCAGGCGCGCGCGGCCTCGCGCTCCGCAGCCTCGACCACGTTGGTCATGAGCAGCGCGACGGTCATGGGGCCCACGCCGCCGGGGTTTGGCGAGATGAAGCCCGCCACGTCCGCCACCCGCGGGTCGACGTCGCCGAACACCTTCGGCTTGCCGCCGTCGGGGTCCTCCTCGCGCGTCACGCCGACGTCCAGCACGGCAGCGCCCGGGTTGACGTCCTCCGGCCTCACGATGTGCTTGACGCCGGCCGCGGCGACGATGACGTCCGCCTGGCGGAGGTGGGACGAGAGGTCCTGGGTGCCCGTGTGGGTGAGCGTGACCGTCGCGTTGATCTCACGGCGCGTGAGCAGGAGCGGGATCGAGCGGCCGATCGTCACCCCGCGGCCCACGACGACGACGTGCTTGCCCTTCAGGTCATAGCCGTTACGCACCAGCAGCTCGATCACGCCGCGAGGGGTGCACGGCAGCGGCGTGTCGATCCGGCCGTTGACGTTGAGCACGAGCCGCCCGAGGTTGGTCGGGTGGAGCCCGTCGGCATCCTTCGCAGGATCGATCCGCTCGAGGATCGCGTCCGTGTCGAGGTGCTTCGGCAGCGGGAGCTGCACGATGTACCCGTGGCACGTCGGGTCGGCGTTGAGCTCGTCGATGAGGGCTTCGACCTGCTCCTGCGTCGCGTCGGCCGGCAGCTCCTTCTGGATCGAGTTCATCCCGATCGCGACGGACTGCTTGTGCTTCATGCCGACGTACAGCTGGGAGGCCGGATCCGCACCGACGAGGACGGTCGCGATCCCGGGCGTGATGCCCTTGCCCTTGAGGGCCTCGACCCGCTCGGCGAGCTCAGCCTTGATGGCCGCGGAGGCGGCCCGCCCGTCGAGGACGACTGCGTTCTTTCCCGATGAGCTAGTCGTCATCGGTGTACTCACCACTCCTCGTGGCCCGGGTACAGCGGGAAGTCCGCGGTGAGCTTGTCGACGCGGGCCTGGAGAGACGCGAGATCGGCGCCGCCCTTGAGGGCGGACGCGATGATGTCCGCGACCTCGGTGAACTCCGCGGCGCCGAAGCCGCGCGTCGCGAGGGCCGGCGTGCCGATGCGGAGGCCGGACGTGACCATCGGCGGGCGCGGATCGAACGGGACGGCGTTGCGGTTGACCGTGATGCCGACCTCGTGGAGGAGGTCCTCGGCCTGCTGGCCGTCGAGCTGGGAGTTGCGCAGGTCCACGAGCACGAGGTGAACGTCGGTTCCGCCCGTGAGGACCGAGACGCCCGCGTCCGCGACGTCCTTCTGGTTGAGGCGGTCCGCGATGATGCGGGCACCCTCGAGGACGCGCTCCTGGCGCTCCTTGAACTCGTCGGAGCCCGCAATCTTGAACGCGACGGCCTTCGCGGCGATCACGTGCATGAGCGGGCCGCCCTGCTGGCCGGGGAAGACGTTCGAGTTGATCTTCTTGGCGAAATCCTGCTTCGCGAGGATCACGCCGGAGCGCGGGCCCGCGAGGGTCTTGTGCACGGTCGAGGTCACGACGTGCGAGTCCGGGACCGGGCTCGGGTGGAGCCCCGCGGCCACGAGGCCGGCGAAGTGCGCCATGTCCGTCCACAACAGCGCGCCGACCTCGTCCGCGATCGAGCGGAACGCGGCGAAGTCGAGGTGGCGGGGGTACGCGGACCAGCCCGCGATGATGACGTTCGGGCGCTCGGCAAGGGCCTGCTCGCGGAGCTTGTCCATGTCGATGCGGAAAGTGTCCTCTTCGACCTGGTAGGCGGCGACCTGGTAGAGCTTGCCGGAGAAGTTGAGCTTCATGCCGTGGGTGAGGTGGCCGCCGTGCGCGAGCGAGAGGCCCAGGATCTTGTCCCCCGGGTTGATCATCGCGGCGAGCGCGGCGGCGTTGGCCTGCGCACCCGAGTGGGGCTGGACGTTCGCGAATTCGGCCCCGAAGAGCTCCTTGACGCGGCTGATCGCGAGATTCTCGGCGACGTCCACGTACTCGCAACCGCCGTAGTAGCGGCGGCCGGGATAGCCCTCGGCGTACTTGTTCGTGAGAACCGAGCCCTGCGCCTCCATGACGGCGCGCGGCGCGAAGTTCTCGGAGGCGATCATCTCGAGCGTGTCGCGCTGGCGGCCCAGCTCCTGCTCGAGGACTGCGGCGATCTCGGGGTCGACGTCGGCAAGCGGAAGGTTGCTGACGGAGGACACGGTGGGATTCGTGGTGGTCACGGGATCTCCTGGATTGGGCTCGGCGTGCTACTGGTCAGGCTACCGGCCGCCCTGCCCGGGCTGGAACTTGCTTCCGAGGCGTGACGGCGCGATGGTGCTCGACCCCTGGCCCAGGCGTACGACCCACGGTGTCCCGGTGCGCCGCGCCGCCCAGCCGAAGCTTGGCGCCGCCGCGCGCGCCGCTCCCCGGTGGTGACCCACCCAACGCCAGTCGCGACGCCGACAGTCTATCCCGGCTGCGCCGGGAACACCCGGCCGTTTCGCATGGTTACGCCGATGGTTGACGTGTCAGCGTAGTGGCGGGAGGGCAGAGTGGAGACGCTCAAGACGGTGGTCGTCGGGGCCGGCCAGGCGGGGCTCAGCGCGGCGTACTGGCTCCAGCGCAGGGGGCTGCGCGCGTGGGCGGACTTCGTGGTGCTCGACGCAAACGACGGGCCCGGCGGGGCATGGCGGCACCGGTGGGCGTCCCTGACGTTCGACGCCGCGCACGGACTCCACCCGCTCCCCGGCCTCCCGCTCGAGGCGCCGGATCCCCGCGAGCCGAGCTCCGCCGTCGTCGGCCGCTACTACGGCACGTACGAGCGCGAGTTCGCGCTCCCGGTGGTTCGGCCGGCGCGCGTCGCGGCGGTGGCAGGGACGGACGACGGCGCCGCCCTCCTCGTGCGCGCGGACGACGGCAGGTCGTGGCTGGCTGGTTCGACCGCCGGAGCCGGCCCGCTCCTCGTGCGCGCGGACGACGGCCGCGAGTGGCTGGCGCAAACAGTCATCAGCGCCACCGGCACCTGGGACCGGCCGCACTGGCCGCACTATCCCGGCCAGGAGCTGTTCCGCGGACGTCAGCTCCACACCCACGACTTCGTGAGCGCGGAGGAGTTCCGCGGCCAGCGCGTGCTTGTAGTGGGCGGCGGGACGTCCGCGCTCCAGTTCCTCCTCCAGCTCGACGCCGCCGGCGCGACGACGCACTGGTCCACGCGCCGCCCGCCCGAGTTCCGCAAGGCGCCGTTCGACGCGGACTGGGGCATCGACGTCGAACGCCGTGTGAACGAGCGCACGCGGGCGGGGCTGCCGCCGCTCAGCGTCGTCGGCGCGACGGGACTGCCGCTCACCGAGCAGTATCGGGCCGGGATCGATGCGGGCGTGCTCGTGTCGCAGGGGCCCCTCGAGCGCATCACCGCGCACGGCGCCCTCCTCGCGAACGGGACCGAACTCGAACTCGACGCGATCCTGTGGGCCACGGGCTTCCGGGCGTCGCTGGGGCACCTCGCGCCGCTCCGGCTGCGGGAGCCGGGCGGCGGGGTGCTCATGGCCGAAGACGGCGTCAGCGTGGTGCGCGAGCCGCGCCTCTTCCTCGTGGGGTACGGGGCGTCCGCGTCCACCATCGGGGCCACGCGGGCGGGCCGGGCCGCCGCCGTCGCGGCGACGCGAGCCCTCGCTGCGGTGCCGGAGGCGCAGAGCGCTTAGCCTAGAGGGCGTGGTACGCAACTCCTTCATCGTGACGCTCTCCTGCCCGGACCGCCCGGGGATCGTGCACGCCGTCTCCGGCGCCCTGCTCGAGGCCGGCTGCAATATCGCCGAGTCACGCCAGTACGAGAGCCCGGAGACCGGCACGTTCTTCATGCGCGTGACCGTCGAGACTGCCGCGTCGCGCGCCGAGCTCGAGGCCTCGCTCGGGCCCGTGGGGCTGGCGTTCGACATGAAACTGGGCCTCTACACCAACGGAGAGCCGGTCCGCACGCTCATCATGTGCTCGAAGGACGGCCGCACCCTCAACGACCTCCTGTTCCAGCAGCGCACAGGCACCCTCCCCATCCAGGTGCCGGTCGTGGTGTCGAACCACACCGAGCTCGCGCCGATGGCCGAGTTCTACGGCGTGCCCTTCGTGCACCTGCCCGTGACGAAGGCGACCAAAGAGGAGGCCGAGGCGAAGCTGCTCGCGCTCGTCGAGGAGCACGACATCGAGCTCGTGGTCCTGGCCCGCTACATGCAGATCCTCTCCGACGATCTCTGCCGTGCCCTCGAGGGGCGCGCGATCAACATCCACCACTCGTTCCTGCCCTCGTTCAAGGGTGCCAAGCCCTACCACCAGGCGCATGCGCGCGGCGTCAAGATCATCGGGGCCACGGCACACTACGTCACGGCCGATCTCGACGAGGGCCCCATCATCGAGCAGGAGGTCATCAGGGTGGACCACTCGAAGACCCCCGAGCAGTTCGTGCAGCTGGGCCGCGACGTCGAGGGCCGGACCCTGTGCCGCGCCGTGCAGTGGCATGCCGAGCACCGGGTGCTGCTCGACGGGACCCGGACGGTGGTCTTCGGCTGACCTGAACCTCAGTCCCCTGCGGCGGCGGCCCTAGAGGGCGGCGACCGCCTTGCGGTGGGCCCGCGCGAGGTCGACGTAGTGGGTCGCGTTGCGGTGGACGCCCTGGACCTCCTCGTCGGTGAGTTCACGGCGGACCTTCGCGGGCACCCCGGCCACGAGCGAGCGCGGCGGCACGACCGTGCCTTCGAGCACGACGGCGCCCGCGGCCACGAGCGAGCCCGACCCGATCACGGCGCCGTTCATGATGGTGGCGCTCATGCCCACGAGCACGTTGTCCTCGACCGTGCAGCCGTGCACCACGGCGTTGTGCCCGATGGAAACCCCTGAACCGACCGTGCAGGGGAACCCCTCGTCGGCGTGGAGGACCACGTTGTCCTGCAGATTCGTGCCCGCCCCGACCGTGATCGTGGCCGTGTCCGCGCGGACTGACACGCCATAGAACGCGCTCGACCTCTCGGCCAGGTGCGCGTCCCCGATGATGCTCGCGGTCGGCGCGACGAACGCGCTCGGATGGATGTCGGGGCTCTTGCCCCCAAAGCCGATGACTGGTGCCATGCGCCCAGACTAGTGCCCCGCTCGAGCCCGAATATTCATGCAAACAGTGCAGAATAAATTGGAAGATTGCGTTTACTTCTTGACGACAAGCGTGCCCGCCGCCATGCTTTGTCGCATGGCCTCCACCCTGCGATCGCCGACGGGCTCCCCCGACAACCCCGGCTCTCAATCCGCCCTCCGTCGGCTGAACGAGCAGCGCATCGTCGAGACCCTCATGACCGGGCCCGCAACGCAGGCCGAACTGTCACGGAGCACGGGGCTCTCCCCCGCGACGGTCTCGAACATCGTCAAAGTCCTGCACGAGGCGTCCATCGTCGCGACTGAACCGACCACGAGCTCCGGCCGCCGCGCCCTGAGCGTGAGGCTCAACAGCAACAGCGCCATCGCCGTGGGGATCGACTTCGGGCGACGCCATCTGAGGGTGGTCCTGTCCAACCTCGCGTACGACGTGCTCGCCGAGGACACGGTCTCCCTGCCGCTCGGGCACGGGGCCGACGTCGGCATCGCGGCCGCGGTCGACGTCCTCGACTCGCTCATCGAGGACACGGGAATCGACCGGCGGGACATCGTGGGCGCCGGGGCGGGAATCCCCGGTCCGATCGACCACCGCACGGGCCTCGTGGCGCAGGGGGCCATCCTGCCGGAATGGGTCGGCTTCAACCTTCTCAGCCACCTCGAAGAGGCACTTCAGCTCCCCGTCTTCGTGGACAACGACGCGAATCTCGGCGCCCTCAGCGAGGTCACGTGGGGTCCGCACGGCGGCGTCTCGAACCTCGTCTTCGTCAAGATCGGTTCTGGCATCGGTGCGGGCCTGATCCTCAACGGGCAGCCGTTCTACGGGCACGTCGGTGTGACGGGCGAGATCGGCCACGCGACGATCGTCGAGCACGGCCAGGTGTGCCGGTGCGGCAATCGCGGGTGCCTCGAAACCGTCGCCTCGACGACCACGATGGTCGAGCTCCTGAGCCGCGGCAAGGAGCCCATCACCCCGGACGACATCGTTCGGATGGCGCTCGCCCGCGACCCTGCGACCTTGAGGGTCATCGACGACGCGGGCGTCGCCGTCGGCCGTGCCCTAGGCAACGTCGCCAACCTCATCAACCCCGAAGTGATCGTGCTCGGCGGTCCGCTCACCGAGGTGGGCGACCTGCTTCTGGAGCCCGTGCGGAGGGGGCTCGTGCGCCACGCGGTGCCGCTCATCGGACAGACGACGACGCTCAGGATGTCCGCGCTCGGCGCCCGCGCCGAGGTCCTCGGAGCGGCCGCGCTCGTGTTCCAGCACGCGGACATCTCCCACCATCCGTGAGTGAGCAATCACAACGATTGCGTTAAAGCCTTGACGGCAACAGCTCGCTGACTGTTTACTCATCTGGCAGACGGCCCCGCCTAGCGGAGGGCCGGACAACGAAGTTCGACCAGGAGGCGAAGGCACATGGCAGACCAGCCTGTGATCCTGCAGATGCAATCCATCACCAAGGAGTTCCCGGGCGTCAAGGCGCTCTCGAACGTGAGCCTCAGCGTCAAGGCCGGGGAGATCCATGCGATCTGCGGCGAGAACGGCGCTGGCAAGTCGACGCTCATGAAGGTGCTCTCCGGCGTCTACCCCCACGGCAGCTACTCTGGCGACATCGTCTACCAGGGCGAGATCCAGGAGTTCAAGGACATCCGCGCGAGCGAGCACGCGGGCATCGTGATCATCCATCAGGAGCTCGCACTCATCCCCGAGCTCTCCATCATGGAGAACATCTTCCTCGGCAATGAGCCCGCCAAGCGCGGGGTCATCGACTGGAAGGAGGCCCGGCGCAGGTCCATCGACCTCATGGCGCGCGTGGGCCTCTCCGAGGACCCCGACACCCCCGTCAAGGACATCGGCGTGGGCAAGCAGCAGCTCGTCGAGATCGCCAAGGCCCTCAACAAGTCGGTCCGCCTGCTCATCCTGGACGAGCCCACGGCCGCGCTCAACGAGTCGGACTCGCAGCACCTCCTAGACCTCATCCGTGGGCTCAAGGGCCGCGGGATCACGTCGATCATCATTTCCCACAAGCTCAACGAGATCGAGCAGATCGCCGACTCGATCACGATCATCCGCGACGGCAAGTCGATCGAGACGCTCGACGTCAAGGCCGACGGCGTGGACGAGGACCGGATCATCAAGGGCATGGTCGGCCGCGCGCTCGAGTCCCGCTTCCCGGACCACACGCCGAAGATCGGCGAGGTGCTCTTCGAGGCGAGGAACTGGACCGTGCAGCACCCCACGGTCCCTGACCGCCTGGTCTGCAAGCACTCCGACTTCTTCGTCCGCAAGGGCGAGATCGTCGGCTTCGCGGGCCTCATGGGCGCGGGGCGCACCGAGCTCGCGCGATCGATCTTCGGCCACTCGTACGGCAAGTTCCTCGAAGGCCAGACGTTCATGCACGGCCGCGAGGTCAAGATGCACACGGTCCCGCAGGCGATCGATGCCGGCCTCGGCTACGTGACCGAGGACCGCAAGACGCTGGG
Source organism: Sinomonas albida (assembly GCF_004919045.1). Classification (GTDB taxonomy): domain Bacteria; phylum Actinomycetota; class Actinomycetes; order Actinomycetales; family Micrococcaceae; genus Sinomonas; species Sinomonas albida. Next base: position 314,959 of record NZ_SWDW01000001.1, on the reverse strand, counting down.
CCTCAACCTCCTCGACGACATCAAGTCGACCACCGTCGCGGCCGCGCTCAAGAAGATCACGAAGGGCCTCGTGGTCGACATGAACCGCGAGTACCAGGTCGCCGAGGAGTACCGCCGCTCGCTCCGCACGAAGGCCCCGAACGTCGACGAAGGCGTCTCGAAGCTCTCCGGCGGAAACCAGCAGAAGGTCGTGCTGGCCAAGTGGATGTTCACGGACCCCGAACTCCTCATCCTCGACGAGCCGACGCGCGGCATCGACGTCGGCGCGAAGTACGAGATCTACGGCATCATCCAGCGCCTGGCCAGCCAGGGCAAGGGCGTGATCGTGATCTCCTCCGAACTCCCGGAGCTCCTGGGCCTCTCCGATCGCATCTACACGATCTTCGAAGGTGCGATCACGGGCGTCCTCGACAAGGACGAAGCCACCCAGGAGAACCTCATGAAGCTCATGACCCAAGCCCGCAAGAACGCCGCGGCCTGAAGCCGCAGGAGAGCCAAGGAATAACCATGGACGCCCTCAAGAAGCTATTCGGCGGAAACACCCGCCAATTCGGCATGATCTTCGCCCTCGTGGCCCTGATCGTCCTGTTCCAGATCCTGACCGGGGGGCTCACGCTCACCCCGGACAACGTCATCAACCTGTTCAACGGCAACTCCTACATCCTGATCCTCGCCATCGGCATGGTCCTCGTGATCATCGCGGGCCACATCGACCTCTCGGTCGGCTCGGTCGCCGCCTCGGTGGGCATCATCGTGGCGATCACGATGCGCGACTGGCACCTGCCGTCCGGGGTCGGGATCCTGCTGGGCCTCATCATCGGCGCGGTCATCGGCGTGTGGCAGGGCTTCTGGGTCGCGTACGTGGGGATCCCCGCGTTCATCGTGACGCTCGCCGGCATGCTCCTGTTCCGCGGCCTCAACCAGTTCATCGGCCAGTCGAACACCGTCCCGGTCCCCAAGGACTTCACGTACATCGGCGCGGGCTACCTCCCCGAGATCGGCCCTGACACGGGCTACAACAACCTCACGCTCCTGCTGGGCCTCATCGGCGCGGCCGCCGTCGTGTACTTCCAGCTTCGGGCGCGCCGCGAGGCGAAGGCCCTCGGCGCCGAGGTCCCCGACCAGTGGGTCACCGTCACGCGGCTCGTGCTCATCGTCGCCGCGATCCTGTACGCGACGTACCTCTTCGCCACGGGCCGCCCGGGCACCTCGTTCCCGATCCCGGGCATCATCCTCGGCGTCCTCGTGCTCATCTACGGCTTCGTCTCCTCCAAGACGATCATCGGCCGCCACATCTACGCCGTGGGCGGCAACCGCCACGCAGCCGAGCTCTCCGGCGTCCAGTCCAAGAAGGTCAACTTCCTGGTCATGATGAACATGGCCGTCCTCGCGGCGCTCGCAGGCATGGTCTTCGTGGGCCGCTCGACCGCGTCCGGCCCGTTCGACGGCACAGGCTGGGAGCTCGACGCCATCGCGGCCGTGTTCATCGGCGGCGCGGCCGTCACGGGCGGCGTCGGCACGGTGATCGGCTCGATCGTCGGTGGTCTCGTCATGGCCGTCCTCAACAACGGCCTGCAGCTCCTGGGCGTCGGCGCCGACCTCACCCAGATGATCAAGGGCATCGTGCTCCTGCTCGCCGTCGCGTTCGACGTCTACAGCAAGATCCAGGGCCGCCCGTCAATCGTCGGCCTCCTCATGCGCGGGATCGGAGGGAACGGCGGCAACGGCAACCGTGGCGTGCCCGCCCAGCCCGACGAAACGACCAAGACGACCGAGGTCCTCGCGCGGGAGTCCTGATCTCCGCCCCCCTGATTTCCCCACCCGGAAAAACCCAAAAGAAAGCGAAACACCATGCGAATGATTGGAAAAGCAGGAAAGGTGGCTGCCGTCGCTGCCATCGCAGCGCTGGCGCTGTCCGCCTGTGGTCGCTCGGATAGCTCCAGCAGCGCGAGCGGCGGCACGAGCGGGTTCGCCCAGAACTCGCTGATCGGCGTCGCGCTCCCGCAGAAGACTTCGGAGAACTGGGTCCTCGCCGAGGGCCTGTTCAACGACGGCCTCAAGAACGCGGGCTTCAAGGCGGATGTCGAGTTCGCCAATGGCGGCGTCTCCGATCAGCAGAACCAGATCTCGTCCATGGTCACCAAGGGCGCCAAGGTCATCGTGGTGGGCGCCATCGACGGCTCCCAGCTCGGCACCCAGCTCAAGCAGGCCAAGGATGCCGGCGCGACCGTCATCGCGTACGACCGCCTCGTCAAGAACACGGACGCCGTGGACTACTACGTGGCGTACGACAACTTCAAGGTCGGTGTCCTCCAGGGCCAGGCGCTCCTGGACGGCATGAAGGCCAAGAAGCCGACCGGCCCGTACAACGTCGAGCTGTTCGCCGGCTCCCCCGACGATGCCAACGCGAAGGTCTTCTGGGACGGCGCGATGAGCATCCTCCAGCCGAAGATCGACGACGGCACGCTCAAGGTCGTCTCGGGCCAGAAGTCGTTCGACCAGGCCGTGACCCAGGGCTGGAAGGCTGAGAACGCCCAGAAGCGCATGGACACGCTCCTCGCTGCGAGCTACAACAGCACGACGCTCGACGGCGTCCTCTCGCCGAACGACACGCTCGCCCGTGCGATCATCACGTCCGTCAAGGGCGCTGGCAAGCCGGTCCCGGTCGTCACCGGCCAGGACTCCGAGGTCGAGTCTGTGAAGTCGATCATGGCGGGTGAGCAGTACTCCACGATCAACAAGGACACCCGCAACCTCGTGTCCCAGGCGATCGACATGGTCAAGAAGCTCCAGGCTGGCCAGAAGCCCGACGTCAACGATGACAAGTCGTACAACAACGGCAACAAGGTGGTCCCCGCCTACCTCCTGCCGCCGGTCATCGTCACGAAGGCCAACGCCAAGGACGCTTACGCCAACGACCCGACGCTGAGCAAGCTCACGCAGTAGCACAGCAGGCGTCGCCTCGGCGACCCATAGCACGGCGGCCGTCCCCTCGCAGGGGGCGGCCGCCGTCGTTCGTGGCGCGCTCCGCTCCGCTTCTCGTCCGACCTGCATGGAAGGATGGGTGTATGACCCGTCACATCCAGCACTCGTGGCTCTCGCTCCAGGACAACGCCGACCCCCTAGCCCCGACCGGCCAGACCGTGCGCTGGGGCGTCGTCGCGCCGGGCAGCATCGCCCGGACGGTGGTGCGGGACCTCGCGATGCTGCCCGACGCCGCGCTCCACGCCGTGAGCTCCCGCAGCGCCGAGCGGGCCGCGGACTTCGCGCGCGAGTTCGGGTTCGCGCGCCACTACGCGGACGACGGCGGGGTCCCCGGCTTCGTGAGGCTGGGGCAGGATCCCGACGTGGACGTCGTGTACGTCGCGACGCCCCATGCCCAGCACTACGAGGTCACGAAAGCCCTCCTCCAGGCCGGCAAGCACGTTCTCGTCGAGAAGGCCATCACGATCAACGCGCACGAGGCCCAGGAACTCGTGGACCTTGCGAAGGCGCAGGGCGTGTTCCTCATGGAGGCCGTGTGGTCGCGCTTCCTGCCGTCGATGCAGCGCGCGTTCGAGATCGCCGAATCGGGCGAGCTCGGCACCGTCCAGTGGGTCTCCGCCGACCTCGGATTCCCTGCGCCGAAGGATCTGACCCAGCGCATCTGGGCCGTCGGGGCGGGCGGCGGCGCGCTCCTCGACCTCACCGTGTACCCGCTCCTATGGGCGCTCGGGACGCTCGGGTTCCCCGATTCGCTCACGGCCCTCGGCTCGCTCAACGGAGAGGGCGTGGACGAACAGAACGTCCTCGCGCTCGGCTACAGCGGCGGCCAGCTGGCCACGCTCACGTCATCCCTCGTGGCCCACGGGCCGCGGGCGGCGACGGTCGCAGGCTCGGAGGGTGTCCTCACGACGACGGGGAGCATCAACAACCCGAAGGAGATCGTGGTGCGTCGCGGCTGGGACCCGCCCCGGACGGAACGCTTCGAGCCCGTGGGCCGGGGGTATGTGTACGAACTCCGCGAGGTGGTCCGGTGCGTGCAGCAGGGCGTCGTGGAGAGCCCCACGATGCCGTGGGAGCACTCGCTCAACACCATGCGGCTCTTCGACGGCGTGCGCCGGCAGCTCGGGATCCGCTACCCGAACGACGAGCGGATCTCGCGCTGATCCTTGTAAATTCGATGGCCTTTTTTCTCTCCGTGGTCTAGCGAAGCCGTTCGCCCAGTCCTACGATGAGGGCGTTGCGTGCTACCGATCCCTTCAATCTGGGGAGGTGGGGACATGCGGTTGGCACTTGTGACGCGATTGCAGGCCCTCACCGCCGTGCGCTGTGCGGTCGGTGCGGCTGGCCTCGGAATCGGGTGGCTCCTGCTCTCGGGCGGCGCCGCGTCCGCCTCGGACAATCTTCTCGGAGCCCCGGTCCCTGCCCCGGTCTCGGCAGTGGCCGCGCCGGTCACGGCGCCGGTCGCGGCAGTGGCCGCGCCGGTCACGGCGGTCACCGCCCCGGTCACGAACCGCGCGGGCGCCGTGAGCGCCGCGGCGGCAGCGCCTCTGGCCGCCGTCGCCGGACCAGCCGCGAGCGCACTCCCGGTCCTGCCCGAAGTGCAGCGCACCGCAGGCGCAGCGGTCCAGCAGACGACGGCGGCGCTCGCCCAGGCGGTCGAGGCCGCCCCGGCGGTCGCGGACCCCGTTCTGACAGGCCCCCTTTCGCCCCTCGTGCCGGTCGTCGGCTCGACGGCTGCGGGAACGGGCCAGACCGTTCAAGGCATTGGGGACACCGTGGGCACGGCCGTGGCCGCCCCGGTCCCCGAGACGGTCGCGCAGCTTCCCACCACGGTGGCTCAGCTTCCCACCACGGTCGCCCAGGTTCCCGCAGGCATCGCAGATCCCCCGCCGGGCGCTGCCCCGCCCGCGGCCGGCGACCTCAGCGCCCCCGGCATTCCGGCGGTCGACGCGCCTGCCTCAGCCCTCGACGGGGCCCCGTCTGCGGACGGTGTTAGCCCTGCCACGCCCGGGGTCGTGGGCCTGGCACAGCGCTGGCCTGATCTCGCGACGCTGGCGGCAACGGGCTGGGGTGCACGCGGAGCGGGCTCGCCCCGCGCGCCCCTTGCGCCGACCGGGGACCCGTCAGCCACGCCCCCGCCGACCCCTTGGGATGGCGGTGCGGGAAGCGGCGGGTCATCGGGCCTCGCGGGTGGCTCCGGCGGTCCCGCGGCACTCTTCCTCGGCTTCTTCCTCGCTCCCCTGCTCCCGGTCTCGCGCCGGGCCGGGGTTTTGAGCGACCGCGCGCCTTCATCCCCGGCCTTCGATCCCGGCTCCACTCCCGACTGAACAGCGGACGAGTCTGCCCTCGGGCGGACACGGGTCCCTGCGCGCTTTAGCGCGCCCACTGTCCAGTCAGGAGATTTCTCATGCATACCCTTGCACGCCGAGTCTTGCTCGGCGCAGTAGTCGCCGGAGGCCTCATGGGCCTCGGCGAAGCGGCCGCCTTGGCCGACAGTTCAACCATCACGACTACCCCGGTGGCGAACGTCACCGTCCCGGCGACCGTCCAATCCTCCTCAGGATCGACGGCGCTGCTCTCGAGCACGTCGCTGTTCGCGCCCGTGTCCGGCGCCCTCGGGGGAAGCCCCGCGCCGTCGGCCCCGGTCGTCATGCCCGCTGTGCAGGCGGCGCCGGCCCCCGCGTCGGCACCAACGGCCTCGGCACCCGCCGTCGCCGCCCCTGCAGTGGGAGTGCCCGTGGTCGCGGCGCCTGTTGTTGCAGCGCCTGCTGCTGCAACGCCTGTTGTCGCAGCGCCCGTGTTGAGCACGTCGACGACTTCGTCCACCGCCGCGCCCGCGACCACGGCCGGCATCCCGTCTGGGTCGGCCGCGTCTCTTCCGAGCCTGGCGCTTCCGGTCCTCGAGGACAGTGACTCCCCGGCCTCGCAGCAGGCGGTGGCGGTTCCGTCCGCGACGGTACCCGCGGTGTCCGTGCCGAATGTGGTCGATCCGGACGAGTCGACGCCCGCGGCGACAACATCCTCGGCCACGACCCCTGCGGCCACGGTCGCCGTACCCGAGCTCGCCGTTCCCGAGCCAGCCGTCCCGGCAGTCGGGACCCCGAGCACCGGCCTCGCGCCGCTCACGGTCAGCACGTCGCCGTCGGCCACTCTTGCCGCACCGACCATGACGACTGGCACCCTCGTCGGCTCGACCAACCCGGCCGCAGTCGTCGAGGCTCCGGCCACGGTGTCGACAGGATCCGGCAGCACTCCGAGCCCGTCTGTGACGGCCTCTCCCGCGCTGATCCTCGGCGCCCCCACGACGGGCACATCGGGCACGACCTCGCTGCTCCCGGGCACATCGGGCACGACCTCGCTGCTCCCGGGCACATCGGGCACGACCTCGCTGCTCCCGGGCACATCGGGCACGACCTCGCTGCTCCCGGGCACATCGGGCACGACCTCGCTGCTCCCGGGCACATCGGGCACGACCTCGCTGCTCCCGGGCGCTCCCAACGTCCCCGTGACGCTCTCGCTCGGGTCGTCCTCGGGCAACCCGCAGAGCGGGACGGTCGCCTCGGCGACGGCTCCCGTGCCGGCTTCCGCGGTCGCAACGCTCGGTCTCCCGGGCGCGGGCTCTGCCCCGGCCACCGGAGCGACGGCCCTGCTCAACCCGGCGGGTACCGGCACAGGAACGGGATCGAGCCAGAGCGGCAGCTCCGGCGCCCTCTCGCTCACGCCTTCTGCGGCGACCCCCGCACCGGGCGTCCTTGATGTCACGCCCGGCATTGGCCTCCAGTTCGCGCTAGGCGGCTTCGGCGCGGGCACGAGTTCAACCGGCACGACCGGCACGACGGCGGGCACCGGCTCCACCGTGGGCACCGGCTCGACCGGCTCGACCGGCTCGACAGGCACCACCGGCACGACCACGGGCACCGGCACCACCGTGGGCACCGGCTCGACCGGCGCCACCGGCACGACCTCGGGCACCGGCACGGTCGCGGCGTCGACCGGGACCGGCGAGCAGTCGACGGGAAACTCGTTCGGTAGCGGTACCGGCGTCTCCGCGGCTCCCGCGGTCAGTGCCTCGATCGGCCTGCCGGGCAGCACCACGCTCGGCGCAACCGGCGAAACCGGGACTGCCAGCGGCAATTCAGGCGGCACTGGTACGACCAGCGCCGCGAACGGAGCAGCCGCCGCGAGCGGCTCGACGGGAACGTCGGGCGCCAACGGGGCGGCGGGAACCGGGTCCTTTCCGCAGCTGTGCGCGGGGCTGAGCTCGTTCGTGAGCAACGCCTCGGGCATCACGGTTGAGGCCGCGCTGCTCCTGGCCCTGTCCGCACTGCTTCTCGGCATCGGGCTCGGGCTGGCGGCGTTCGCCGTCGCCTCCCGGCGTCTTCCGGCCGTAGCGACGGCCTGAGGCCGACCATCGTCGATGAGACCAGACAAGGACACCGACATGAGCAGCATCGGCAACTGGCCCGACCCCGTATAGAGAACCCCCTGAAAAGTGGGGGCCGCTGGTCTGGCGCGGCGCTGGGGGCCGCGCCAGACCATGCGGAAACCGTCCGCGAGCCCTCGCGACGTCCCCCACGGCTCCCGCAGAGACGCCCGGTGAGGTCAGCTCCCCAGGGCAGAGCTGACTGGTCTCGGCCGGGCATCTCAGACGGGAACCGGGCGCTCGGCCCCAGGAGGGCCGACCGCCCGGTACCGCACCTCCGCGGTGCGGGTCGCCCGGTCGGCCGCGGGCTGCGGCCCACCAACTCCCTGCTCCGATGCGCACGACGGCGCAACGCGCCGATTGCCTCCCGGCGAGACGCCAAACGTGCGCAGCAGGAGCCTGCGGTGGCGGTGGGGCCCGCAGGACGCGGCCACCGGCGCGGCGATCACGCCGGCGGCGCTGTGACTGCTTGCGGCGCAGCGACTACTTGCGGAGCGCGTCGACGATGCCGTTGAGCGTCGCCGAGGGACGCATCACCGCATAGGTCTTTGCCTCGTCGGGGTGGTAGTAGCCCCCGATCTCCACGGAGTGGCCCTGGACACCCAGGAGCTCACCCACGATCGTCTCCTCTTGGGAGGCCAGCTCCTCGGCAACGGACGCGAACGCAGCGGCCAGATCGGCGTCGTCGGTCTGCTCGGCGAGCTCCTTGGCCCAGTACTGGGTCAGGAAGTAGTGGCTGCCGCGGTTGTCGATCGTGCCGAGCCGGCGGCCCGGGGACTTGTTCTCGAGCAGGAAGGTGCCCGTGGCGCGGTCAAGCGTGTCCGCGAGGACCTGTGCGCGCGAGTTGCCCGTCGTGGTCGCCAAGTGCTCGAAGCTCACCGCGAGGGCGAGGAATTCGCCGAGGCTGTCCCAGCGGAGGTAGTCCTCCTCGAGAAGCTGCTGGACGTGCTTCGGCGCGGAGCCGCCGGCACCGGTCTCGAAGAGGCCGCCGCCGTTGATGAGCGGCACCACGGAGAGCATCTTGGCGCTCGTGCCGAGCTCGAGGATCGGGAACAGGTCCGTGAGGTAGTCGCGGAGCACGTTGCCCGTCACCGAGATCGTGTCCTCGCCGCGGCGGATGCGCTCGAGCGAGAAGGCCGTGGCCTCGGCCGGAGCCATGATCTCGATCTGGAGGCCCTCGGTGTCATGGTCCTTGAGGTATTCGCGGACCAGGGCGATGAGGTTGCGGTCGTGCGCGCGAGTCTCGTCGAGCCAGAACACGGCCGGGGTCTTCGAGGCGCGGGCGCGCGTCACGGCCAGCTTGACCCAGTCGCGGATCGGCACGTCCTTGGTCTGGCAGGCGCGCCAGATGTCGCCCTGCTGGACCTCGTGCTCGATGAGCACGTTGCCGGCGCTGTCGACCACCTGCACGCGGCCCGCCGCGGGGATCTCGAACGTCTTGTCGTGGCTGCCGTACTCCTCGGCGGCCTGCGCCATGAGGCCCACGTTCGGCACGGTGCCCATCGTCGTCGGGTCGAAAGCGCCGTTCGCGCGGCAGTCGTCGATGACGACCTGGTAGACGCCCGCGTAGGAGGAGTCCGGGAGGACCGCGAGGGTGTCGTGCTCCTGGCCGTCCGGGCCCCACATGTGGCCGCCGAGGCGGATCATCGCGGGCATCGAGGCATCCACGATGATGTCCGACGGGACGTGGAGGTTCGTGATGCCCTTGTCCGAGTTCACCATCGCGATGTCGGGGCCGTCGGCGAGGCCCTTCGCGACGGCGGCCTTGACGCCCTCGCGGACGTCCTCAGGAAGCTCGTCGAGCCCGTTGAGGATCGAGGCGAGGCCGTTGTTCGGGCTCAGGCCCGCGGCGGCGAGCTGCTTGCCGTAGGTGCCGAAGAGCTCGGAGAAGTAAGCCTTGACCACGTGGCCGAAGACGATCGGGTCCGAGACCTTCATCATCGTCGCCTTGAGGTGGGCCGAGAACAGCACGCCCTCCGCCTTGGCCCGCGCGACCTGCGCGGCGAGGAACTCGTCGAGGGCCGCGGCGCTCATGAACGTGGCGTCCACGACCTCGCCCGCGAGGACCTTGAGGCCCTTCTTGAGGTCCTTGACGCTGCCGTCCTCGAGTACGAGCTGGATCGTGAGCGTGTCGTCGGCCGGGAGGACCACGGACTTCTCGTTGTGGCGGAAATCATTCGCAGCCATGGTCGCGACGTTCGTCTTCGAGGCCGGGGACCACGCGCCCATCGAGTGCGGGTTCTTGCGGGCGTAGTTCTTGACCGAGAGCGGCGCGCGGCGGTCGGAGTTGCCCTCGCGCAGCACGGGGTTGACGGCCGAGCCCTTGATCTTGTCGTAGCGCGAACGGATGTCCGTCTCCTCGTCGGAGGCGGGGTTGTCCGGATAGTCCGGAACGGCGAAGCCCTGGGACTGGAGCTCGGCGATCGCGGCCTTGAGCTGCGGGATCGACGCGCTGATGTTGGGAAGCTTGATGATGTTCGCCTCGGGCTTCTTCGCGAGCTCACCGAGCTCTGCGAGCGCGTCCGAGATGCGCTGGTCCTCCGCGAGGTAGTCGCCGAACGTGGCGATGATGCGGCCCGAGAGGGAGATGTCGCGCGTCTGCACGTCCACGCCCGCGGTCGACGCGAACGCCTGGATGATCGGGAGGAACGAGTGGGTCGCCAGCATCGGCGCCTCGTCCGTGTGCGTATAGATGATGGTGGCCATGGGTGGCGCCTCCCTGGAGCTGATGCAGGCCGCGGCGCCGGTGTGCGCGGTTCAGCGCTCGCCGCAGTTTGCGTGGATGCTGCTATGTCAACGTCCTTAACTTACCGGAGCGTGCGGCGTGCCGAGCATCGTGACGGACATGCGGCCGCAGGAGGCGCCCCGCCTAGGTGACGACGCGGTACGTGAGCAGCTCGGTGCCGTGCGCCTCGTCGCCGTCGTCGGGGGCGACGTGCAGGAGCGTCCCCTCGGCGTCGCGCGTGAGCACGAACGGGTTGCGCATGATCGTGTGCCCCGCGGGGCTGAAGGCCGGGATCGGCACCTCGGCCACGATGCGGCGCTCCGACGGGCGGACGACGCCGATGCCTCCTAGCTCGAATACCTCGCCTGAGGCCCCGCGCAGCTCGGCGATACCGCCGCACAGAAGCTGCCCTCCGCCGTCGTACTGGGCGTCTTGGAAGTCGACGTACGCGCTCGGGTTGTCCCACGCGACGGGCTCGCCACCCTCACGCGACCAGAGGAAGAACCGGCGGGAGCCCCAGCTGGCGCCGTACAGTGCGCCGGTGCTGGGGTCGGCCGCGAGCCACGAGACGTGGTCGTCGACGGTGAAGCGGACCTTGGGCGCGAGCGTGCGCGCATCGATCGTGTACACGATGCTCCGGCTGTCTGCCCGGTACTCGGCCACGGGAATCCACACCTGACCATCGGCCACGTCGATCCCGCCGGGGTGGTAGGCATCGCCCTCCCCCAGGACGATGTCCGCCTCGAGCGTCCCGTCCGGCCCGAGCACGAGGACGTGGCCGCGGCCTGCCCCGGGCGTGCGGCGAGCCGGGTCGCCGTCGTGCCCTGCGAGCGGCTCGGGGCGCTCGGTGAGCTCGACCGTCGAGAGGAAGATGCGGCCGCCGGCGAACGCGAGGCCCTGCGGGTGGTGCGTGGCGAACAGGAGCGGGACGCGGCGGACGAGCTCGAAGCGCGTCCGCCGCGTCCACGCGGCGACCTCGTCGGAGAGGCTGCCGTCGCGTGGGGGCTCAGCCCACACGTGTTGCCTTCGGCTCCGCGCGGCGGGCCACCGTCCACACGGAGTAGAGCTCGGACGCGTGCTCGGGCCGCGCCGCAAGGATCCCGCCCTCGGCGGGCCACACGGTCTCGTCGCCCGCGTCGTCGAGCAGCACCCCGCCCGCTTCGCGGACGATGAGCGCGGCGGCGAGGTGATCGATCGGGCTGAAGCGCTCGATCACGCTGCCCGCGCCGCGGCCGCTCGCGACGCCCGCGAGCGTCAGCGTGCCCGAGCCCATCACCCGCATCGTGCTGAACCGCTCACCGAGCGCGTCGAGGAACTCGCCCATGCCGGGCCACGGCTTGTGGCCTAGGAGCTCCGTTTGCACGATCGTGCCTGCGAGCGTCCTCCCTCCGGCCGGCGCCTCCGCGCGGAGGTCGAGCCTCTCGCCGTCGAGCTCCGCGCCGAGGCCCGCGACAGCGGCGAACACCTGGCCGCGCCACACGTCCCCGACCACAGCGACGAGCGGCTCTCGGTCGACCGCGAGCGCGAGCGAGAACGCCGTCCACGGCACACCGTTGGCGAGGTTCGCGGTGCCGTCCACGGGGTCCACGTACCAGCACGGGACGCCCGGCTCGGCCGTTCCGCCGAGCTCCTCTCCCACCACGAGGTGGCCCGGGAGGCGCTCGGCGATGACCTCGCGGACCCGCTGTTCGACCGCTACGTCCACGGCCGTGACGTGGTCCGCGGCGTGCGCCTTCGACGTGACGTCGCCGAGGTCGGCGCGCTGCGTGAAGTCGACGGCCCAGCTCGCGAGCTCGTGCGCCACGACGATCGCCGCGGTGAGCTCGTCGCCCGTGAGCCGCGGCGGCCGGGGCGCGGCCTGCCAGGAGGCGGGCCCCTCCCCCACGATGCGCCGCAGGACGCTGAGGCGGTTGGTCGTCACGGCGTCCGCACCCATGGCGAGGACCCAGCGCATGGCGTCCTCGTCGTCGACCGTCCAACAGGCCACGCGTGCCCCCGCGGCGTGCGCGGCGTCGACGAGCGCGCGGCTCAGCACGGGGTACTCCGAGTTGACGACGTCGGGGCGCAGCGACGCGAGGAGGTCCGACGGCGGGAGGTCGCGGCGGTTCCAGGGGAGCCACACGCTCGCGTCCGCATCGAGGCTGCGGACGGTCTTCATCGCGTCGAGGTGGCCGCACCACGCGACGCTCGCGCCGTGGGCGGCCTCGTGGACGACCGCGACGGCGGGGGCTGCGCAGTCCGGATCGTCCATGTCGATGAGGAGGGTCGACGGCGTGCCCGCGACGAGCGCGAGCGCGTCGGCGAGGAGCGGGATCCGATGGTCGCCGTCGCCGAGCGCCGCGATGTCGGCCCAGTCGAGCTCGGACGCGTAGCGGTCCACGCCCCAGAGCCGCGCGAGCGTCGGATCGTGCAGGAGCACGACGCGCCCATCGCGCGTGACGCGGACGTCGATCTCGACGATGTCCGCACCCGCCTCGATCGCCGAGCGGACGGCGGCGAGCGTGTTCTCGCGGTGGCGCTCGACGTCGCCGCGGTGCGCCGTCAGCTGAGGCGCCGTGCGCCGGAGTGCGCTCGGCTGCGCCGCCTGGGGGGCCGCCGCGCTCACTGGGCCACCTCCTGACGCACGAGCTTGCCGTCCGCGAAGTCGAGCCACTTCTCGATGCGCGCGTAGCCCCGCGCGCCCACGGACGGCAGCGCGCCCGTGACGAAGGCGCGCAGCTCGGCGTCCTCGCGGCGCAGGTAGAGCTCGGCGAAGTGCCCGCGGGGCACCACCCGCTCGACCGTCGCGGCGAGCCCGTCGACGGCGCTGTGCCGCGCGCCGTTCACGCCGCCGTCCGTATCCTCCACGAACACGACGTCTTCGGGCCGGATGCCGACCACTCCCTCGCCGCCCACCACGCGGCCGTCCTCGACACGCCCCTCGAGCCGGTTGAGGCTCCCGATGAACGTCGCGACGAACTCGGTGGCGGGGGCGCTGTAGAGCTCAGAGGGGGTGCTGAACTGCTCGATGCGGCCCTGGTTCATGACCGCGATCCGGTCCGACATCGACATGGCCTCCTCCTGATCGTGCGTGACGATGAGGGTCGTGATGCCGAGCCGCTGCTGGATCTCGCGGATGTCCTCGCGGACCTTGACGCGCAGCTTGGCGTCGAGGTTGCTGAGGGGCTCGTCGAGCAGGAGCAGCTCGGGCTCCTGGACGAGAGCGCGGGCCAGAGCGGTGCGCTGCTGCTCGCCGCCGGAGATCCGGGCGGGCCGCGAGTCCTTGTGGTGCACGAGGTTGACGAGCGCGAGCGCCGCCTCGACGCGCTCGGCAATCACTGACTTGGACAGCTTCGGGGCCTTGCGCAGCTTGAGCGGGAAGCCGACGTTCTTCGCGACGGTCATGTGCGGCCAGAGCGCGTAGTTCTGGAAGACCATCGCGCTGGGGCGCTGCTCGGGGCCAAGATGCACGACCTCGCGGTCGCCCACCTTGATCGAGCCGGCGTCCGGCGCGAGGAAGCCCGCGATCATGCGCAGCGTGGTGGTCTTCCCGCAGCCGGACGGCCCGAGCAGCGAGACAAGCTCGCCGGGCTGGACCGTCATGTCGAGGCTGTCGATGATGGTGCGTCCGCCAAGGACCTTGTGCAGTCCGCGGACGTCGAGGCCGCCGGAGCGCCTCGTGGGCGTCGAGGCCGCAGCCTCGGCCGCCACGGCCCCCGGGGCCGAGGAGGACAGGGTCTGGTTCGTGGTCATAGTGCCTCTACTTGATCTGGAAGCCCTCGGCGAGCTGGCCGCCGATGATGTGCTTGTGCGCGGCGAGGAGCAGCGCGACGGAGGGAATGGCCAGGAGGATCGAGAACACGGCGGCCACCTGGGTCGGGTAGTTGAGCACGAGGCTGTACATCTGCGTGGGCATCGTCATGTAGTCCGGCGCGCCCACGAGGTACGTGCCCTGCGCCTCGTCGAACGAGGCGAGGAAGCTCATGATCGCGGCCACGAGGATGCCCGGGAGCGCCATGGGGAGCGTCACGCTGAAGAAGACCCGCAGCTTCGACGCCCCGGCGTCCCGCGCCGCCTCCTCGAGGCTCCGCGGCACCGCAGCGAACGCCGCAGACGGGATCCACGTCATGAAGACGATCGTCCCGAGCACGTGCACGATCAGGATCCCGAGGATCGAGTTCATGAGGTTGAGCGCGTAGAACAGCGCGGCGAGCGAGACGAAGAGCCCCATCTTCGGGAACGCGTTGGCGGCGAAGAGCCCGATGAGGAAGAAGCGCCGCCCCGGGAACTCGAAGCGCGCGAACGCGTAGGCCGCCGGCAGGCAGATGACCGCGGAGACGAGGACCGTGAGGGGCGCGAAGAACAGCGAGTTCTGGACCGCGACCCCCAGGGCCTTGTCGCCGAAGACGACCTGCCACCAGTGCGTGGTCCAGCTGTCCGGCCACAGGTGCGGATACGTCCAGGTGTCCGCGAACGCGCGGACACCGAGCCACACGAGCGGTCCGATGATGAAGAGCGCGAGCAGCAGCGCGAGCACGGTCGTGAGGAGGCCCGTGGCCGCCTTGCCCGAGCGGCGCGGCTTCGCCTCCGCCGGGGCGGGCGCGGATTCGCGCGGCGCGGCGGCGGACTCGAGGGTTGCCTGAGCCATCAGACGGCCCCACTTTCCTTGGCGGAGCGGAAGTTCGCCCACACGTACACGGCGGCGATCCCAGAAGCGATGATGAACACGACGAAGGCCATGACGACCGCCTGCTGCGGCTGGTTGAACGCCGAGAAGTAGTTCGACATGTCGACCCCGAGCATGTTCGGCGAGTTCGGGCCCGTGAAGTACGGGACGGTGAAGGAGCCGAGGATCCCGATCGCCGTGAACGTCGTCGCGATGATGATCGGGACGCCCGCCATGGGGACCACCACCGAGGTGACGACGCGCCAGAAGGAGGCACCGGCGTCGCGCGCGGCATCGATCATGGCCTGCGGCACCGCCTGCAGCCCGGACGTGACGAGGAGCGTCGCGAACGGGAGCGACGTCCACACCGAGCCGATGATGACGGTGACCATCGAGAACGACCACACCGGGAACTCGAGCCCGGCCAGCGCGAACACGCTGCGCAGGAACCCGTCCGCCGAGTAGAAGCCGAGGATGGCCCACGAGGCGATGACCACGGGGATGAACAGCGGAACCACGGCCAGACCCGAGAGGATCTTGCCGAGCACGCCCCCGCGGAACTTGAGGTAGAGGCCGATGCCCGTCGCGAGGACGACGACGGCGGTGGTGCTCACGAGCGTCACGATCACCGTGACGCCGAGGTCGCCGAGGAAGCGGCGGTCCACGAAGAGGTCACCATAGGCGCCGAACGTCGGGCTGGCTCCCTGCGCCTCGTGCACGTTCTGGCCGATGACCGAGATCGTGTGGTTGAGGCCGCCCGTGAACCCCAGGCTGAAGCCGAGCGCGAGCAGGATCGGAAAGCCGATGAAGAGCGCGATGAGGACGATCGGCGGGAGCGCCATGAACAGGCCGCGTGCCTGCCCTGCGGACGCCCTCCGGGAAGGAGAGGCGCCAGCAGGGCCGGGCACGCGACGCGACCGGACTGCAGAGGTCACTGGCCGGGGACCTTCTGATCCCACTGGTTGTTGAGGTCCTTGCCGACCTGGTCGAAGTACGGGAGGCGGAGGTTGTTCGGATCCGCGCTCGCGAACTTGGTCTGGAGGTCGGCCGGGAGCTGGTTGAGCGGGATGGCCGGGTAGCCCGAGATGTCCTTGACGATCATGGCCTGCTGCTCGGGCTGGAGCACGAAGTTCGCGAGCTTGACCGCGGCGTCCATGTTCGGGGTGTTCGCCGGGATGCCGAGGTAGGCGGCGCCACCCGTGAAGGACGGGTTCGAGATCTGCACGGACTTGATCGTGGACGGGATAGAGCCGTTCGTGACGCCGGTCGTGAACTGGTCGGACCAGACCGGAGCCATGGTGATCTGGCCCTTCGAGAGGAGGTCGAGCGTCTGCTGGTTGCCGTTCGGGTAGACGCCCTTCTGGTACACGTACTGGTTGAGGCCCTTGAGCTCGGCGAAGCCCTGGTCCCAGTTGGACTCGAGGTCCTTCGCGTAGCTCGTCGTCATCTTCTGGCGTGCGTCGGCGGGGACGTACTTGTCGAGGACGGTCGCGACGAAGGAGGAGCCGGAGCCGCCCGACTTCGGCGAGTTGTACGTGAACTTGCCCGGGTTGGCCTTGATCCACGCGAGGAGGTCGTCGAGCGTCTTCGGCGGCGTCGGGATGCTCTTGCTGTCGTACGCGAGGAGCACCGACGAGCCGCGGTAGGGGATCCCGCCCGTGCCGCCGGCCTTGACGACGTCCGCCGAGACGCTCGAGATCGCCGAGATCTTGGTCGAATCGACGGGCGTGAGGAGGTTCGCCGTCGAGGCCTTCGGGACGAAGCCCGCGTCGACGAGGTCGAAGTCCGGGGACTTCTTCTGCTCGACCGAGCTCGTGAGCTTCGCAAGGGTCTGGGCATCATGCTCGCCGTGCAGGTCGATCGTGACCTGGACCTTGTAGCCCGGGTTGGCCTTCTCGAACGCGGGGCCCAGATCCTTCTCCCACAGGTTCTGGATGTTGGTATCGCCGCTGATGAAGACGCGGACGGTCTTCGTGGCGGCATCCCCCGTGCTGGCGGGGGACGTGCTGCTTTGGGCGCAGCCGGTCAGAGCGAGGGCGGTTGCGGCGATGGCCGCGGTGACCCCAAGGGCATTGGTGAGCTTCATGGATCTCTCCTGGTACGCGGCCTGGGGTTCTCCCGGCCGGGGACGTCATGGTGGCGTCGTGCGGCGGCGCCTCGCCCCCCGAACGTACGGCGCCGACATTTCATAGAAAGCGTTTGTCCTGACCAACTGTCAAAGAAGAGGTTTCGCGCAGGTGAACGGGCACGAAAGCCTTCGGCGAACCGAAACACTCGCACTCACCTGCGGGAACTCGAGTCACCTTCATGCCTAGACTGCGTTTCTAGAGACAGACAGATGGCACCCGACCCGCATCGCGGGCCGACACGCCCACGTGGCAATTGGGGGGAAGATGGCACAGCATTCCGCGTCCGCCGAGGAGAGCGAACCGAGCGAGCCCGGGCTCGAGGAGCTCGGAACGCTCGTTCTTCGCGTCTGGCGGGAGCCTGAGTCCGAGGAAGGCCTGCGGATCCGCATCCTGGCGTCCGACGGCGCGTGGGAGCCTGGCGAGCTGACTGTGACCGCCGACTCCGAGGCGGCTGTCAAGAGCGTGCGAGACTGGCTTGAGTCTCGGACCGGCGGCGGCGAGGCACGCGAGGGCACCGACCCACTCGTGTGACACGCGACTTCACGCTCCCGGTAGTGCGCTAGATCTTTCGCAAAAATTCCAGTCAAGGCGAATAAATCTATTGACTGGATTATCTTCCCATCGTCATGCTTGTGTCGTTCATCAGGCGTGCATCGCGGGGAGAATCGCCCTCAGGACGAACCTCCTCCGCGGGCTCTCGCACCACGACGGAGGGTCTTGCCCATGGGATGGGAACTACGCCTCTTGGGCTGCTGGCAGCTCCTGTGCGACGGGCACGTGGTCGCGGTCGGAGCCCGCCAACAGCGCCTCATCACCGCGCTGGCCCTCATGGGCCAGCGATCCCGCTCCTACCTTGCCGGCCTCCTGTGGCCGGACAGCACCGAGCATCAGGCCTCGGGCAGCCTGCGGGCCACGGTCTTCAAGGTCCGGCACCAATTGCCCGGGCTCCTGAGCGACAGCCTCGACCCCGTAGGCCTCGCCTCGTCGGTCGCCGTCGATCTCCTCGCGCTGCGCCGCAGCGCCGAGGAGGCCCGCGCGGGGGCCGGAATCGGGCCTGGGATCGCCGAGCGGCTCTACTCCGCCGAGCTCCTGCCCGGCTGGTACGACGATTGGGTCATCTTCGAGCAGGAGCGGCTGCGCGAGCTGCGCATCGCGGCCCTCGAGGCGATCGCGCGCCACCACCTCAGCGCGGGCCGGCCCGACGCCGCCGTCGCCGCGGCCATGCATGCCGTCGCCATCGAGCCGCTCCGCGAGTCGGCCCAGGCGCTCATGATCCGTGGCCAGATCGACTCAGGCAACGCGGCAGGCGCCCACCGGACCCTCGCCGACTTCCGCCGCCGCCTGCACGACGAGCTCGGCCTCGAGCCCTCGCGCCGCCTCGAGGCGGCCATCGGCGGCACCTCCCCGAACGGCTCGGGGCTCCCGCATCCTGCCGCGGCCACGAGCCGCGCGCCACGGCTTGCAGCACATCACTAACCCTGGAAGGAGCTGTGAGGTATGGCACGTCGTCTGAGGTGGAAGATCCCGGCAGTAGCCCTCTCACTCATCGTCGTCGCGGCGCTCGGAGCCTCGGGCCCCGGCGCGGCGTCCGCGGACGGGCGCGGGCCCGACGACGACTCCCGCGTCTCGTCGTCGCTCGAGGCGGCCTCAACGGCCATCCCGACCGTCGGCCGGCCGCTCGTCACGGATGCCGCGCGCTCGGAGCCCTCGCTGCAGCCCTCGGGCGGCAAGGCCGTCTCGACCGCCACCGCGACGAGCGGGTGCAACGGCTGCTCGGGAACGGCCACGACGCTCCAGACGGTTCGAGTCGTGGGCGGCGGCGCCGCCGTCGCCGACAACGTCGCGGCGGCGTGGTCGAGCTGCGCCGGCTGCTCCTCGACGGCGGTCGCAGTCCAGATCATCACAGGTCCTCGGGCCTCCTCCGTGGTGGTCAACAACCGCTCGCTCGCGGTCAACGTGACGTGCTCGGGCTGCACGACAACCGCCGTCGCGCTCCAATTCGTGATCATCGGCGGTTCGCAGCGCGAGCTCTCGGCCGAGACGAAGTCACTCATCCAGCAGATCGAGAAGGAGCTCGGCCTCAAGCTCTCCACGACTCGAGCGGCGCACCCCGGGGACTCGTGGCGCGACGAGGCGTCGAAGGACGCGGACGACGCCGCAAGCCGCGCCAAGGCGGCCATTGCGGCTGACACCCACGCGGCCAGCGTCGCCGCGCGGGTCGAGGTCGACGCCGGCGACTGACCGCTCGGGCGGACGGCCACCAAGGCCCCTGCCGGCAGCCCCTGAGGGGCTGCCGGCAGGGGCCATTTTCGTGCCTCTCAGGGGGCCTCTCGAGCCGGAGTCTTCCCACGTCAGGCCGGTAACGCAGCAATAACACGAGGGTAACAATCCATTCGGTGGAATTAATCCAGCGATTGGCTCCAATCGCCAAAAAACAGATCCAGATCACCACCCCAACCACCAAGGAGTTGAGTCCCATGACGAAGCTGACCATCACCGACCTTGCCGCTGAGACCGTTGAGCTGCTCCCGGGCCGCGAGACCCTCGTGTTCGACCTCAACTGGACGGGCATCCTCGCCTCGAACAGCTCGGTCGCGCTCAACGCCGTGACGCTCGGCTCGGTCGCGAACAGCGCCGCCGGCCAGTTCATCACGGTCACGCAGCACTGAGACACCCGTCTCCGGGCGATCCGGGGCGGCCGATCTCCCAGCACGGCCGCCCCGGGCCCCCACGGCCCGCCGCACCGACGGCGACGCCGAACCACAGAAGCCAACACGCCGAGCCCACCAGAGACGCCGAGGAGCCTGGACCATGACGCAGGAGATTGCCGCACCACCGCAGCGCTGGCAGCGCGCGGCCGGCACAGAGCTTCTGGGCCTCGTGTCCGGTTCGGGCCTCAACCACTCGACCTACCTCGTGAGGCGGGCCGACGGCCAGGTGGTCCAGCTCAGCGAGCTCCTGCACCACATCGTCGCAGAGGCGGCCCGGCCCCTGCCCTCCGACGAGCTCGCCCGCCGCGTGAGCGCCGGCTTCGGCAAGGAGCTCGACGTCGAGGGGCTCACGCTCCTCGCTGAAAGCAAGCTCGAGCCCCTCGGCCTCCTCGAGCACCCCGACGCGGCACCCGCCGCCCCGCCGCCCACAGCCACTCCGCTCCTCGCGCTCACGGCCAAGGCCACGCTCGTGCCGCGCGCCGCCGTCGCCCGCCTCTCAAGGCTCCTCAGGCCGCTCTACGCGACGCCCGTCGTCGTCCTCGCGTGCCTCGCGCTCGTGGGGCTCGACGTCCTCCTCTTCACGAGGTCCAACGCCGGCGCCGCGCTGAACGACGTCCTGCTGACGCCCGGAATGCTGCTGAGCCTCTTCGCCCTCATGAGCGTCGGCGCGCTCGTCCACGAGGTGGGCCATGCGACCGCGTGCCGCTACGGCGGCGCGAAGCCCGGCGTCATCGGGGTGGGCCTCTACCTGATCTTCCCGGCGTTCTACACGGACGTCACGGACTCGTACCGCCTGAGCCGCGCCGGCCGCATCCGGACCGACCTCGGCGGCCTGTACTTCCACCTGTGGTGGGTCCTCGGCGCGGGGCTCGGCTACCTCGCGACGGACAGCCCCGTGCTGCTCCTGCTCGTCATCATGACCCAGCTCCAGATGGCACAGCAGCTCCCGCCCGCAATCCGGCTCGACGGATACTTCGTCCTGGCCGACCTCGCCGGGGTGCCCGACCTGTTCGCCCGCGTGGGGCCCGTACTCAGAAGCCTTGTCCCCGGACGCGGCGTCGACCCGCGGGTGAGCGAGCTGAGGCCCGTCTCGCGCTGGATCGTCACCTCGTGGGTGCTCATCGTCGTGCCCTTCCTGGCGGGCGTCGTGGTGTGGCTCGCCGTGAGCCTCCCCTACATCCTCACGAGCGCCGCCGCCGCGACCGAGGTCCACCTTCGGAACCTCTCCCTCGCGGTGACCACCGGGCAGCCCGTCGAGGCGGCCCTCTCGCTCCTCGCGGTCACGCTCATCGCCTTGCCGGCCATCGGATCGGCGCTGATCCTGGCCCAGGCGCTCGCCAAGATCACCCACGCCGCGGTGCAGCGCCTTACGCCCCGCGTGCCGCGGCCGCTTCCGCGGCACCTCATCCCGACCACCCGACTCCGGATCGGCCGCCACAGCTGAACCGGCCGCCAGCTCTCACTGGTTGAGAGTCACGACCAGCCCTGAAAGGAGGTGAAAATCATGCAGAAGCTCACCAAGGCCGAACTGGCCGTCGAGGAAGTGGAGCTGCTCCCGGGCCGCGACACCCTGCTCTTCGACGTCAACCTTGCCGGCATCCTGGCCTCGAACGCCTCGTACGCAGTGAACGCCGCGACCATCCTTTCGGCCGCGCACAGCACCGCGCTCCAGGGCATCTCCGTCACCCAGTTCTGATCGTGAAAGTGTGCCCGGCAAGTTCGCACATGCGCCGGGTGCCCACCCCTAGGAGGACATCATGCAGGCATCGCTTGCCGCAGACGTCGCCGCAGAGCACGCCGAGCTGCTTCCCCAGCGCGACACCTTGCTCTTCGACATCAACGTGGCACCGGTCATCGCAGTCAACCTGGCCATCGCGGTCAACGCCGCGACGATCGGATCGACCGCCAACGCCACCGCGCTCCAGATCGTCGGCGTGCTCCAGCACTAGCCGTCGTCGGACCGGGATCCGGCGCCCCGCGGCGGGCTGTCCCCCGCTCTGCGCCCGGACCGGTCCCATCACTTGCAGCACCTGTAAGTCGCAGCACCTGAAAGTCCAGTACCCCAAACCCACCATCCGGCGCCGCGCCCGCGGAGCCGCCACCAAGGAGTTGAACCATCATGACCAAGCTCACCCTCACCGAACTGTCCGCCGAGACCGTCGAGCTGCTGCCCGGCCGCGAGACCCTTCTCTGGGACTTCAACGCCGCCCTCATCGCGGCGCAGAACGCCTCGTACGCCGTCAACGCCGCGACGGTCCTCTCGGCCGCGAACAGCGTGGCAGTCCAGGGCATCTCCGTCACGCAGTACTGATTCCCCTAGCTCCGGCGCCGCTCCTCCCCCAGCTCGGCGCGGGAGAACGAAAGGGAGGCTCGGTCGCTCCGGGCCTCCCTCTTCGCTTGTGTTTTGTGTTGTGCGGTGGCGGGTGCTGGCGTCCGGCGGGCGCCGCACGCGCGCGCCGCACGCGCGAGCGCCAGCGAGCGCAGGGCGAGCGCAGGGCGAGCGCAGGGCGAGCGCCCGCAAGGGCGATCAGGGAAGACGCGGTCAGTGGAAGAAGTGCCGCGATCCCGTGAGGTACATCGTGATCCCGGCGGCCTTCGCGGCGGCCACCACGTCCTCGTCGCGGATCGATCCGCCCGGCTGGACCACGGCCCGCACGCCGGACGCGATGAGGATCTCGAGGCCGTCGGCGAACGGGAAGAACGCGTCGGAGGCCGCGACCGCGCCGCGGGTCCGCTCGGGCGCGCTGCCCGCGCCGGCGCCGGACGCGCCGCCGGCTGCGTCGACGTCGGACTCCACCGCAACGCCCAGCGTGTTCGCGCGCTCCACCGCCAGGCGGCACGAGTCCACACGGTTGACCTGGCCCATGCCCACGCCGACGGAAGCGCCGCGGTTCGCGATGAGGATCGCGTTCGACTTGGCGGCACGGGACGCCTTCCACGCGAACGCGAGGTCGGCGAGCGTGGCCTCGTCGGCCGGCTCGCCCGCCGCGAGGGTCCAGTTCGCGGGGTCGTCGCCCGCCGCGTTGAGGCGGTCCGAGACCTGGACGAGCACGCCGCCCGAGATCTGGCGCAGCTCCGTCGGGTAGCGGCCGTAGCCCTCCGGCAGGGCGAGGAGGCGGATGTTCTTCTTCTTGGAGAGGATCTCCACGGCCTCGGGCTCGAAGTCGGGCGCGACGACCACCTCGGTGAAGATGCCCGAAAGCGTCTCCGCCATCCCCTTGGAGACCGTGCGGTTGGCCGCAACCACGCCGCCGTACGCGCTGACCGGATCGCACGCGTGTGCCTTGCGGTGGGCGTCGGCGATGGGGTCCTCGGCGCCGGGCGTCGCGACCGCGATGCCGCACGGGTTCGCGTGCTTGATGATCGCCACCGCCGGCTCGTCGAAGTCGAACGCTGCGCGCAGTGCCGCGTCGGCGTCGACGAAGTTGTTGTAGCTCATGGCCTTGCCGTGGAGCTGGTCCGCTTGGGCGATGCCTGCGGGGGCCGCCCGGTCGACGTACAGGGCCGCCTGCTGGTGGGGGTTCTCGCCGTAGCGGAGCACCTCGGAGCGCTCGAGCGCGAGGCCCGCGTACGCGGGCCAGTCGATCACGCCGTCGCCGTCCTCGTCGAGGAACTGGCTCGCCGTCCACGTCGCGACGGCCGTGTCGTAGGACGCCGTGTGCGCGAACGCCTTCGCCGCGAGGCGCTGGCGGGTCTTGAGGTCGAAGCCGCCGGCCGCGGCAGCGTTGACGACCTCACCGTAGAAGGCGGGGTCGACGACGACGGCGACGGCGGCGTGGTTCTTCGCAGCCGAGCGCACCATCGCGGGGCCCCCGATGTCGATCTGCTCGACGACGTCGTCCATCGCGGCGCCCGAGCGCACCGTCTGGACGAACGGGTACAGGTTGACGACGACGAGGTCGAACGGCTCGATCTCGAAATCCTCGAGCGTCTTCATGTGCTCGGGAACGCGGCGGTCCGCGAGGATGCCGCCGTGCACGCGCGGGTGGAGGGTCTTGACGCGGCCGTCGAGCATCTCGGGCGAGCCGGTGACCTCCTCGACCTCCTGCACGGGCACGCCGGCGGCGGCGATCCGCTTCGCCGTCGAGCCCGTCGAGACGATGCGCACCCCGGCCGCGTGCAGCCCCTTCGCGAGGTCCTCGAGACCGGTCTTGTCATAGACGGAGATGAGGGCACGTCGGATGGGGACACGGTCAAGCTGGATCACAGGGCGCTCGTCTCTATCGTGCTGAGTCTGGGGTCGCGGCCATTCTATCGCCGCGCGCCTGGCGAGCCCTTTGGTTGGCGGACGGCGGCCCGGGGAATAAGTACGACGTGCGAGCAATGGTGTGTCGAGGGCCATCTAGGGAGGGCCAAGCCGTTTAAGGGAGAGGCCAGCCGTCGTCGTCGAGCGCGTCGCGAGGCGCAACCGCACCTAACCAAGCAAAATCCGAAGGAGACATCATGGCATTCTCGCTGAGCCACGCGGTTCTGCGTCTGGCGACCGGGGCGTACCTCCTCAATTCCGGGATCTCCAAGCTCTCCCTCGACGAGGAGAGCGCCAGGGCAGTCCAAGGCATGGCGGCCAATGCCGTGCCGCAGGTCAGGCAGCTGCCCGCGGCAACGTTCGGCAAGGCCCTCGCCGCAAGCGAGATCGCCCTCGGCTCCGCCCTCGTCCTGCCAATCTTCCCCACCAAGCTCGCGGCACTGGGCCTCACGGGCTTCGGCGTTGGTCTCCTCGCCGTGTACGCGAAGACGCCGGGCCTCACTCAGGCCGACGGCATCCGGCCCACGCCAGCGGGCGTCGCGATGGCCAAGGATTCGTGGCTCGCCGCGATCGGCCTCGCCCTCCTACTCGACCGCAAGCGCAAGGTTGTGAGGGGAGGTCGCGCCACCAAGCGTTAACCCCCTTTCAGGCCCTGCGTACGGTGGACGGGCGCCCACCGGCGCGGATCGAGCACAAGGCCGCCCACGGAGCAGAAGGAGAATTCCATGGCTACCGTTCAGCAGTCCATCGACGTCAATGTCCCCGTGTCCACCGCCTACAACCAGTGGACCCAGTTCGAATCATTCCCCGAGTTCATGGGGGGCGTGGAGTCCGTGGTTCAGCGGGACAGCACGCACCTCCACTGGACCACCAAGGTGGCGGGCCAGACACGTGAATTCGATACCTTGATCACAGAGCAGGAGCCCGACTCGCGCGTCGCGTGGCGCACGGAGGAGGGAACCGAGCACGCCGGAGTCGTCGCGTTCGAGGCGCTCGGGCCGACCACCACCCGCGTGAACGTTCAGTTCCAGTGGGACCCGGACTCGGCGGTCGAGAAGATCGGCGCCTTCTTCGGGGCAGACGACATGCAGGTCCGCTCCGATCTGAAGAAGTTCAAGGACTTCATCGAATCGCGCGGCACTGAGACCGGCGCGTGGCGCGGCGACGTCGGCTCCACTCCGCAGTCCGGCGAGGTCTTCGAGTCGGGCCCGGAAGGAACCACCGGCCTCGGCGGCACCACGGGCACCGGTCCGGGAACCGGGACCGGGCTCGGCGGGGCCGGTGGGACGACCGGCGCTGGCGGCGGAACCACCGAGACCGGACCGGTCATCTGACCGACTGACGGCGTAGAGGCGTGTGGGGCGGCGGGCTGCCGCCCCACACGCATGTCAGGCGTCCCTGCGGATCCACCGGAAGGTCAGCCGGCTCACCACGAGCCCCACGACGAGCCATACGGCAAGCCACACGCCGACCCAGCCGAGGTCCCAGCTCCCGTGCTGCTCGAGCATCTTGAACCCGTCCGGGAGGAAGACGGAGCGCATGCCTTGCGCGATCCATTTGAGCGGGAAGACGCTCGCGAGGTTCTGCATCCATTCCGGGAGCCCCGAGAACTGCAGGTACACGCCGGAGATGAACTGAAGGACAAGCACGATGGGCACGACGACGGCCGTGGCGCTCCGGCTGCTCCTCGGCAGGGCGGAGAGGGCGATGCCGAGCAGCGCGGACGTCACCGTGCCGAGGACGAAGACCCACGCGAACGTGGCCCACGCATCCCATGAGGTGGGGAGGGCCACGCCGAACGCGAACTTCGAGACGACAATGAGCATGGCCGCCTGGAGGACGGCGGTCACGAACACGCGGCCGAGCTTCCCGAGGAAGTAGGACACGGGAGAGAGCGGAGTGCCGCCGAGCCGCTTGAGTGTCCCGTCGCCCTTCTCCCCCGCGATGTCCACGGCGAGGTTCTGCACCCCGGAGAGCAGGATCCCCGCCGCAAGCATGCCGGGCAGGTAATACGCCGCAACGGAGACGTGGTCCGGGGACGCGGGCGCGAGGCTGATGTCCCCACGGGAGCTGAAGGCCGCGGCGAAGATCCCGAGCATGAGCATCGGGAACAGGAACGTGAAGAAGACCGTGTCCGGCGAGCGGAAGTACCCCTTCGTCTCGTAGCTCGTGCGGGCCATTCCGTGCGATATGACGCTCATGCCGGCTCTCCTTCCTCAACAAGTTCAGCCGCGGAGGCCTGCGAGCCTGCGGCATGCACCAATCCGAGATAGACGTCTTCGAGGCTCGGGCGGATGACTTCGAGCTCGCGTGGCTCGCCCCCGAACCGGCGGCCAAGGTCAACGACCAGCTCAGCCGGGCGCTGCGTGCGCTCCTCGCGCAGGGCCCCCGACTCGTCGCGCCAGCGCACCACGGGGACGCGCGCGTCCGCCCCGCCGAGCTCCCCGATATGGCCCACGGCGACGAGGCGGCCCCCCACGATCACGCCGCCCCGGTCGCCGAGGCGGGCCGCCTCGTCGAGGTAGTGGGTGGTGAGGAGGATCGTGGTCCCCTCGGCCGTGAGCTCCTCGATGAGCTTCCAGAATTCGCGCCGCGCCTCGGGGTCGAAGCCCGTGGTCGGCTCGTCGAGGAACAGCAGCTCGGGACGCCCGACGATCGCGAGGGCCACGTCGACGCGGCGCTGCTGCCCACCGGACAGCTTGCCGATGCGGGTCTTGGCCTGCTTCTCGAGGCCGACGGCCGCGATGACGTCCTCGACGTTGCGCGGGTTCGGGTAGAAGCGCGCGAAGTGCGCGAGCTGCTCCCGGACCGTGTACTGGCCGCTTTCCCCTGTGGTCTGGAGGACGATTCCGAGGCGGGCCTTCCAGCCGAGCCGCGCGTGCGCGGGGTCGGAGCCGAGGACGCTCACCTCGCCCGCCGTGCGGTGGCGGTAGCCCTCGAGGATCTCGACGGTAGTGGACTTGCCGGCGCCGTTCGGGCCGAGCAGCGCGAAGGTCTCGCCCCGCGCAATGTCCAGGTCAATACCGGCGACGGCGGTGAGGTCACCGTATTCCTTGCGCAGCCCGCGCACGCGGACCGCAAGATCGGCAGGATTCGTACTCATGTCATGAGCATGACGCGGTTTGGCCCGCCGCGCAGCCATCGGGAGGCCGATGTGCGCATCCCCCGATCGGGGGATGCACGCGGATGCACGCGCAGCGATGCCGGCCGGGGATCGCAGGGCGCTTCCGGCGGCGGTAGGGGTCAGGGTGCCGTGAGCTCGCCGCTCGAGAGGCGGCGCAGGACGTCGACGAGCAGGCGCCGCTCGACGACCTT
Organism: Sinomonas albida; assembly: GCF_004919045.1. Taxonomy (GTDB): domain Bacteria; phylum Actinomycetota; class Actinomycetes; order Actinomycetales; family Micrococcaceae; genus Sinomonas; species Sinomonas albida. The sequence continues at coordinate 287,780 of NZ_SWDW01000001.1, read as the reverse complement.
GATCCGCTCGTGGAGCGACTCCTCGTCGTCGTCCTCCGCGATGGCGAGCGCCTCCTGGGCGATGATCGGGCCCGTGTCGACGCCGGCGTCGGCCCAGTGCACCGTGCAGCCGGTGACCTTGACGCCGTACGCGAGCGCATCGCGGACGCCGTGGGCGCCCGGAAACGCCGGGAGGAGGGCTGGATGCGTGTTGACGTAGCGGCCGCCGAAGCGCTCGATGAACTCCGCGCTCACGATCCTCATGAAGCCCGAGGAGACCACGACATCCGGAGAGTACGAGGCCACGCGGTCTGAGAGCGCGGCGTCCCACTCGGCCCGCGTGGGGAACGAGTTGAAGTTGACCACGAACGTCTCGAGCCCGGCCTCCTCGGAGCGCTCGATCCCGTAGGTCCCCTCGCGGTCCGCGCCCACCGCGGCGATCTCGACATCGAGCTCGCCGGACCTCACGGCGTCGATCACCGCCTGGAGGTTGGAGCCGGTGCCGGAGACGAGGACCACGATGCGCATGGGTCAACGATATTCGACGCGAGCCGGGCTTCCCGGGCGCTAGGACACGCTTTCGGCGCCGGTGCGGGCTAGCTGCCCACGCTCGAGCCACGGGCCGAGCGCGTAGCCGATCACCGCCCCCACGGCGACCTCCGCCCCAACCCAGATGAGCATCAGGAGCGGATTCGGCCCGAGCACCGTGAAGCGGCCTACCCCGGCCGAGCCGCCCGCGAGCCACGCGGCGCCCGCGCACATCGCCCCGGCCACGGCGCCCACGAGGAGCCCGAGGACCAGCGCGGAGACGGTCGCCGTGAACCAACGGGCCGGAATCTTGATGGCGAGCCACTCGTCGAGGTGGTCCTCGCCCGCGCGCTGGAACCACCAGCCGCCGAGGACGCCCGCGAGGACCGCAAGGACCACGGCCGCGGACGCGAGCGGCACGGACGAGGTCGGGATCGCTGCCAGGACCGGGATCGGCGGGAGGGGTCCGGCCGCCGTCGTCAGCGCGCCCGCCGTCGAGCCGCTGCCGAGGACGACGCCCGCCTCCGAGGACCACCCGAGAGCCCACACGGCGAGATTCGGCATATAGCCGAGCTGGGCGAGCGTGAGCGCTCCGCCTCCGACGCCGCCGGCGCCGAGCGCCTCGTACACCGTGACGACGTCCGCCCAGCGGATCGCGAGGTCGAGCGCGAGGAGGGCGCAGGCGAGGCCGAACGCGGCGACGGCGGCCACGAAGCCCGCGCGGATCACGGCCCAGAAGTAGCTGCCCGTCCAGCGCGAGTACTGGCCGGTGCGCGCGATCCAGTCCACCGCGTCCACTCCGATGAGCCGCGTCCAGGAGCCGGCCTCACGCCGCGCCCCGATCACGAGGCCGAGGACCACGGGGATGAGCGGCACCGAGGCGCCGAGGCCTGAACTCGCGCTCACCTCCGGGGTGCTGCACACGAACGCCGTGGCGAAGCCCGCGAGCGCGTACATCCCGGCCGCGCCGAGGATGGCCTGCCAGAGCGTGTCAGCGTACGACGCGCGGGCGAGGCGGCGGCCTGCGCGCCACGAGAGGAGGAATGGGACGAGCGTGAAGCCGAGCGGGATGAGGCTCAGGACGCTCGACGACGGGGCCGCTCCCCCTGCCGGGGAAAGTCCCGCCCCGCTCAGGTGGAGCGGGACGCCGTGGGCCAGAAGCCACGCCTGCCCGGCCAGCCGGGCGCCCTGGTCGACCGGGAGCGAGCCGAAGCCGCCCGTGAGCCAGACCGCCGCGATCGGCACGATCGCGATCACGGCCGAAAGCAGCACGGCCTGCAGGGACTCGACGGCGCCTTGGAGCCACAGGGGCATCGGAAGGCCACGGAGCCCTTGCTGGTCGGCGCGCAATTTCATCGCGATCCACTCTGCCATGGAGCGCCGTGAGTGCGGCTCAGGCGCACCGGACCGCCCGTGCTGCGCCTTCCGGCCGACTTCTTCGGCCCGGGACTCAGCGGGCCATGTGACTCGCCGCGTTCCCACCCGATGGGGACAGTCACGCGGGCGGGAACGCGGCGAGAACCTTCAGCTGAGCGTCGAGCGGTCCTCGGCGCGGAACGGGAGGATCTCGGCGTGACGGCCCTCGCGCACCTTCTCAACCCAGGCCGGATCGCTCAGGAGGACGCGGCCCAGGGCGATGAGGTCGAACTCGCCCCGGCCGAGCTGCTCGAGCAGGGCGTCGAGCCCGCGGACGTCGGAGCGCCCGCCCTCGGTCCACGTGACTTCGAACGTGTTGCTGAGCCCCACCGACCCGACCGCGATCGAGGGCAGCCCCGTGGCCTTCTTGGCCCAGCCGGCAAGCCCGAGCTGCCCGTCGGGCCCCTCGACCTCGGGGAACGCAGGCTCCCAGTGGCGGCGGGTCGAGGCGTGGAACACCGAGACGCCGGCGTCCGCGAGGGTGCCGAGGAGAGCCTCGAGCTCGGCCGGTGTCTTCGCGATCCGTGCCGCGTAGTCGCCCGACTTCCACTGCGAGAAGCGGAAGATGACCGGCAGCTCCGGGCCAACGGCCTCGCGCACTGCCGCGGCGACCTCGGCCGGGAAGCGCGTCCGGGCCTCAAGGGAACCGCCGTACTGATCCTCGCGGCGGTTCGTGCCGTCCCAGAGGAACTGGTCCAGGAGATATCCGTGGGCGCCGTGGAGTTCGACCGCGTCGAAGCCCGCTTCCTTCGCCGCGAGCGCGGCGCGGGCGAAGTCGTCGCGGATGCGCTCGAGCTCCGCGACCGTCGCGGCCCGGCCACGTGCCTTGCCCGAGGACGAGAGGCCCGACGGGCTCAGGGTGGGAAGCTCCGGATTGAACGTCGCGTGGTCGCCGCGCTCGGCGCCGAGGTGCCACAGCTGCGGCGCGATGAGGCCGCCCTCCGCGTGCACGGCGTCGACGAGGCGCTTCCACGCGGCGAGCTGAGGCTCCCCGAACAGGCGCGGCACGCGGGTGCTCGGGCCTGAGTCCTCCGAGACGTAGACGCCCTCCGTGATGAGGAGGCCCACGCCCGCCGCGGCGCGGCGCGCGTAGTAGCCCGCGACGTCGTCCGTCACGGTGCCATCCGGCGAGAACTCGCGCGTCATCGGGGCCATCGCGAAGCGGTTGGGGACTCGGAGCGATCCGAGGCTGACAGGCGCGAACAGGTCCTCGAGGGCGGCCGCACCCTGCCCGGTCGCGTCCTTGTTCTCTCCGGTCGCGTCCTTGTTCTCTTCCGTGTACTCAAGCGTCATGCTGGCGGCAACCGCGACCGGCCCCGTCGCATTTCCGAAGCGGACCGTCAGAGATGTGATGTTCGGCACACCCCCGCCCTCACGGCCAGCCCGCCGGCACTTCGTAGACTTCACGCGTGAGCCTCCCCCAACGACAGCCCTCGCCGCCGCGCGCCGTCGTCGTCCCCCTCTACGCCGCGGGGTTCACGACGGCGTTCGGTGCCCACAGCATTGCGGCCGGTCTCGGCGCGGAGAGCCAGGACATCGGGCTCAACCTCCTCGTGCTCGGCGTTCTCCTCGCGCTGTACGACGTCGCTGAGGTCTTCCTCAAGCCGGTCTTCGGCACGCTCGCGGACAGGATCGGGCCCAAGCCCGTCATCGTGGGAGGGCTGCTCGGCTTCGCGGTCGCCTCGCTCGTGGGGCTGTGGTCCGGCCAGCCGCTGCTTCTCGCCGCCGCGCGTCTCGGGCAGGGCGCCGCGGCGTCCGCGTTCTCCCCCGCCTCGTCGGCCAGCGTCGCGCGGATCGCGGGCCAGCACACGGGCCGCTACTTCGGCCGGTACGGCGTGTGGAAGGGCCTCGGCTACGCTTTCGGGCCGCTCCTCGGCGCCGCGGCGCTCCTCGCGGGCGGCTTCCCGCTCCTGTTCGGGGCGCTCGCCGTGCTCGCGCTGGGCGTCGCCGCCTGGGTCGCCGCCGCTGTCCCCCGCCTCGACCCGCTCCCGCGACCGCGCTACACCGTCGCGGACCTCGCACGCCAGCTCACGGAACGCTCGTTCCTCGGGACGACCCTCGTGCTCGCGGCCGCTACCGGCTCGCTCGGGGCCGCCGTCGGCTTCCTCCCCGCACTCGCGGCGCGTTCGGGCCTCGGAACGGTCGAGGCGATCGGCGCCGTCACTGTCCTCGCCCTCGGCTCCTCGATCATCCAGCCGCGCGTAGGCCGCCTCCGCGACGCGGGGCGGGTGCGCGACGGCGTCGGGATGGCCGGCGGGCTGCTCGTCATTGCCGCGGGAGCCCTCGTCGCGACGCTGACGCCACTCGCGCCCGGGGGCTGGGCCGCGGTGCCCGTGTACGCGGCGGCGCTCCTCGTGGGCGCGGGGATCGGCGTCGCGACGCCCATCGCGTTCGCGCACCTCGCGGACGCGACGCCGCAGGAGCGCATGGGCCGGACGATGGGCACGGCCGAACTCGGGCGCGAACTGGGCGACGCCGGCGGCCCGCTCCTCGTCGGCGCCGTCGCCACGGGCGTGGGGATCGGCTGGGGGCTCGGGGCGCTCGCCGTCGTCGTCGGCGGCATTGCGGCGCTCGCCCCGGGCCTGCGCACGCGCGCCTGACGGAGTCCCCGCCCGCCCTATCCACCGCCTTATCCCCGCCCCCGCCCCTTATCCATCTCGGGTACAGATAACCCGCCCCAGAACCATCTCGGGTACAGATGATCTGTACCCGAGACGGGAAAACCGGCGGATATCTGTACCCGAGACGGAAAAAGCAGCAGATATCTGTACCCGAGACGGGATAACCGGGGGATATCTGTACCCGAGACGGGTAGGGCGGGGGGGTAGCTGTACCCGAAATGGACCCCTTCCAGCAACCGTCGCAAACCTCTCGTTAACCAAGGCTTCCCCTCGCCGTCACGCCGTTTCCGCCATCCCGTCAGCAACCGCCCCGACCGTGGAAGCGTGAGGATAGCGATAGTTGCCGAATCGTTCCTTCCGCAGATGAACGGCGTGACCCACTCAGTCCTGCGGGTCCTTGACCATCTCCAAGAGCGCGGCGACGACGTCCTCGTGATCGCGCCCGCGGGTGACGGCGCTGCCGGCCCCGAGTACGTCTCCGGCGCGCTCGTGCGCCGCCTTCCCGCGATGCCCATGGCCGGCTACTCCAAGGTCCGCGTCGCGTTCGGGGCGGTCCCGAAGGTGCGGCGCATCCTCAGGAAGTTCGCGCCCGACGTCGTCCACCTCGCCTCCCCGTTCGAGCTCGGCTGGCGTGCGGTGCGCGCGGCCCACAGCCTCGGAATCCCCACCGTCGCGATCTACCAGACCGAGGTGCCGAGCTACGCGGCGCGCTACGGCTTCCCGTTCCTCGAGAACTGGGCGTGGCAGCGCGTCGAGAAGATCCACCTCCTCGCGGACCGCACGCTTGCGCCGTCGTCGTTCGCCCTCAACCAACTGCGCGGGCGGGGCATCTTCGACGTCGCGATGTGGCGCCGCGGAGTCGACACCCAGCGCTTCCATCCGTCGAAGCGCGACGGCGCGTGGCGGGCCTCCGTAGCGGGCGGTGCCCAGGGCCTGGGCTCAGCCGGGACGCCGCGCAAGATCATCGGGTACGTGGGCCGGCTCGCCGCAGAGAAGCAGGTCGAAGACCTGCGCGTGCTCGCCAACCTTCCCAACACGCAGCTCGTCATCGTCGGCGACGGGCCGCTCCGCCCGACCCTCGAGGCCCAGCTCCCGACCGCGCACTTCGCGGGCTTCCAGGGCGGCGAAGACCTGGCTCGGATCATGGCGAGCTTCGACCTGTTCGTCCACCCGGGCGAGTTCGAGACGTTCTGCCAGACCATCCAGGAGGCCATGGCCTCCGGAGTGCCGGTCGTCGCGACCGGCCGCGGTGGGCCCCTCGACCTCGTCGACAACTCGAAGACCGGCTGGCTCTACACCCCCGGCCACCTCGACGAGCTGCGCTCCTACGTCCAGGACCTCATCGGCGACGACGCGAAGCGGGCCGCGTTCGCCGAGGCGGCCCTGAACAGCGTCCAGGGCCGCACGTGGTCCTCGATCTGCGACCAGCTCGTACACCACTACGAAGACGTCATCGCGGCGCGCGCGCCACTCGCCCTCGCCTGACCCTCCAGACCTGAAAGGACCCACATGAAGATCTCGGTCATCGGATGCGGCTACCTCGGAGCAGTCCACGCCGCGACGCTTGCGTCGATGGGCCACGACGTGGTGGGAGTCGACACTGATGCCGAGAAGGTGGGCCACCTCTCGCGCGGCTTCGCGCCGTTCTACGAGCCCGGGCTCGAGGACCTCCTCGCGGACGGGCGCAAGACCGGACGCCTCGTCTTCACGACGGACATGGACCTCGTCGCGGACTGCGACGTGCACTTCCTGTGCGTCGGCACTCCGCAGTCGAAGACGAGCGAGCTCGCCGACCTGACGTACCTCGAGGCGGCCACGCGCTCGCTCGCCGAGCGCGCCCGGGCGGGCTCCGCCGTCGTCGGCAAGTCCACGGTCCCGGTGGGGACGGTCCACCGCGTGCGCGAGTGGCTCGCGCAGGCGGACGTCGAGCTCGCGTGGAACCCGGAGTTCCTCCGCCAGGGCACGGCCGTGAAGGACTCGCTCATTCCTGACCGTCTCGTGTACGGCGTCGACGGCGCCGAGCCCTCGGCGGGCAGCGCCGTGGCCGCCAACACGATTCGCGTGCTCGACGAGGTCTACGCCCCGCTCCTGCACGCGGGCGTTCCCCGGATCGTGTGCAACTTCGCGACCGCGGAGCTCATCAAGTCGGCGGCGAACGCGTACCTCGCCACGAAGCTCTCGTACATCAACGCGATGGCCGAACTGTGCGACGCGGCCGGGGCCGACGTCACGCAGCTCTCCGCCGCGATGGGCCTCGACCCCCGCATCGGCCAGCGCTACCTCGCTGCGGGGCTCGGCTTCGGCGGCGGCTGCCTGCCGAAGGACATCCGCTCGTTCCGCGCGCAGGCGCGTGAGCTCGAGGTCGACTCGGTCGACGCGTGGATGGGCCTCGTGGACCAGATCAACGTCAACCAGCGCGGCCGGGTCGCCGCCATGGCCGCCCAGCTGTGCGGCGGCTCAGTGGCCGGGCGCCGTGTCGCGGTGCTCGGCGCGGCGTTCAAGCCCGACACCGACGACATCCGCGACTCCCCCGCGCTCGACGTCGCACTGCAGCTCGCGGAGGCCGGCGCCAACGTCGTGGTCACGGATCCGAAGGCCATCAACAACGCGTGGATGCGCTACCCGCAGCTCCAGTTCGAGCAGTCCGCCGCGGAGGCGTGCGAGGGCGCCGAGGTCGTGCTGCTGCTCACGGAGTGGGCCGAGTACCGCGGGCTCAACCCGTTCGAGCTCGCCGAGACCGTGGCCCGCCCCATCATGGTCGACGCGCGGAACGTCCTCGACCGCGAGGCGTGGGCCGCCGCTGGCTGGACGATGCTGGGACTCGGAACCGGCGACGTCGCGCCGGCCGCGCGGGAGACCACGACGGCGCCGTAGGGCGCGCTCCACCTGCGGCACGCTCCGCCCGAGAGCGGACTCTTCCTTCGGCGGCGCAGGTTTCCCGACGCTGCAACGTCCGCCCTCGCATGAAAGGTGCGCTTTGGGGCCCGGCCGCTGGTTGTCGGACGTGCGTGGGAGGATTGCACCGTGTCGCCCTTCCCCACGCCCGCTCGCGAGCCGGACCGCGAGCCGGCGCCCGGGACGAGCCCCGCCGACCTTCCAATGGTCGACGTTCCGGGCCTCATCCGCGCGGTCGGCCCGGCCACGATCGCGCGCGCCACGACCTACGCGCGCGGCGGCCACGTCCTGAGCCTCGACTGGGACGCCGAGGCGGGCGAGCTCGCGGCACAGGTCCAGGGCAGCGAAGACGAACCCTACGAGTGCGTCGCCCGAATCCGCCGCGTCTCGGGACGGGACGTGTACGCAGGCGGGCGGTGCACGTGCCCCGTCGGAAACGACTGCAAGCACGTGCTCGCAGCCCTCCTCATGGCCAACGAGCAGACCGTGCGGGCCCGCATGGGCATCGCCGTCCAAGAGCCGGCTCTCCCTCCCTCGGCCCCCACTCAGCCCGCGTGGCGCGCGGCCCTCGCCGAGATCCTCGCCCCGAGCACAGCGGTCCGCCCCTCACGCGAGACGGCGCTCGGCCTGCAATTCGAGCTCCGGGACCTCGACCGCGAGGCCCGCAAGCGCTTCGGCGGAGCGTACGCGCGCCACCGCCGCGAAGGCACGAAGCTCGGGATCCGGCCCGTGAGCTTCAACCCGGGGACGGGCCGTTGGGGCCGGGGCGCGCTGAGCTGGCAGACGTTCTCGCGGCGCGACCACCACGCCGAGTACAAGCCGGCCCAGTTCCGTGTGCTCCAGCAGTTCCAGCCGCTCCAGCTCTCCGACGGCGGCGACCACTGGCGCGGCCCGGACTCGTGGATCTACCTCGACGACTTCGCGAGCCCCCTCCTGTGGGCAGTCCTCGCCGACGCCGCGGCGGCGGGCGTAGCGCTCGTCGCGCCGCGCAAGAACGGCCGGGTCCACGTCGCGGGCCTCGCCGAAGTCGGCCTCGATGTGCGGGCGGCGGACGACGGCGGGCTGGCCCTCGCGCCGTCCCTCGCCTTCGACGGCGAGGAAGTTCCGGCGTCATCCGCGGGGACAATCGGCGACCATGGCGCCTATGCCGCTCTGCGCAACGGCAGCGACGAGCTCATCGTCCTGGCCCCGACGTCCCGCCGCCTGACCAACCGCGAGCAGGCGCTCCTGCGGCGGGACGACGCGATCGCCGTTCCCGCGGGCGATCGCAATGCGTTCTTCGCCGACCTCTACCCGGACTTGGCGCGCGGCCTCGCGGTCGCGAGCGCGGACCAGAGCGTGGAGCTGCCGCGCATCGAGCCCCCGGTCCTCGTGCTGACGGGCACCTTCGAGCCGCGCGACCGCCTGCGCCTCGTGTGGCACTGGGAGTACAGGACGGGCGACGACGTCCGGCAGCTTCCGCTGTACTCGGCGGCGGGCGAGCGGCACGTCAGGGACGCGGCAGCGGAGGCGGACGCGATCGAGCGCGCCGCGGCGGCGCTCGAGGACAGCGCGCTCGGCCGGAGGGCCCTCGGCGACGTGACGCTCACCGACCTCGACACCGCTGACTTCGCCGAGCGGACGCTCCCCGAGCTCCGGGCCGTTCCCGGAATCGAGGTGGTGCTGCGGGGCGAGCAGCCTGCCTACCGCCGCCTCGACGGCGCGCCGGAGCTCGTCCTGAGCGCGGTCGAGAGCGAGAAGCGCGACTGGTTCGACCTCGGGCTCATGGTCTCGATCGACGGGCGGCAGATCGCGTTCCAGGACATTTTCGTGGCGCTCGCGAAGGGCCGCACCAAGGTCATGCTCCCGGACAAATCGTGGTTCCGGATCGATACCCCGGAGATCCTGCGTCTCAAGGACCTCATCGACGAATCCCATGAGCTGCGCGAATGGCGCGTCGAGGGCGGTGCGCCGCAGCCGCCGCGTCTGAGCCTCTATCAGGCCGGCCTGTGGGACGAGATCGCCGAGATCGCAGGGCAGACGGATGAGCCGCCCCGCTGGCGCGAGACGGTCCGCGGGCTCCTCGAGCCGGCGGCCCTCGAGCCCGTGCCGGTTCCCGCAGGGCTCGTCGCGGAGCTGCGGCCGTACCAGCTCGAAGGGTTCCAGTGGCTCGCGTTCCTCTGGCGGCACGGCCTCGGGGGTGTGCTCGCGGACGACATGGGCCTCGGCAAGACGCTCCAGACTCTCGCCTTGCTCCTCCACGCACGCGAGCACACGCGCGCGGCGGCCCCCGCCGCCGAAGGCGAGGGCCGCCGTCGTCCGTTCCTCATTGTCGCGCCCACCTCCGTGGTGCCCAATTGGGCCGCGGAGGCCGCCCGGTTCGCGCCGTCCCTGCGGACCGTCGCGATCGGCGACACCGAGCAGGCCGCGGGCGTCCCGCTCTCGGCCAGCGTCGAGGGGGCGGACCTCGTCGTGACGAGCTACGCGCTGTTCCGGCTCGATGTGGACGCCTACTCGGCCATCGAGTGGGACGGGTTCGTCATGGACGAGGCTCAGTTCCTCAAGAACCGCGCCACGAAGGCGCACCAGTTCGCGCGGGACTTCGACGCGCCGTTCAAGCTCGCGCTCACCGGCACGCCGCTCGAGAACAGCCTCATGGAGCTGTGGTCGCTCTTCGCGATCGTCGCGCCCGGTCTCTTCCCCGGCGCCAACCACTTCGCCCAGGAGTTCGCCCGCCCCATCGAGAAGGGCGGCGACGCGAGGCGGCTCGCGAGGCTCCGCCGCCGGGTGCGTCCGCTCATGCTCCGGAGAACCAAGGAGGCGGTTGCCTCCGAGCTGCCGGAGAAGGTCGAGCAGCGGCTCGATGTGGATCTCGCCCCCACGCACCGGCGCCTGTACGAGCAGTACCTCCAGCGCGAGCGGGAGAAGGTCCTGGGGCTCGTCGAGGATCTGGACCGAAACCGTTTCATCGTGTTCCGCTCGCTCACGCTCCTGCGGCTCATGGCCCTGGACCCTTCGCTCGTGGACCCCGAGCTCGCAGGCCCGCCGTCGGCGAAGCTCGAAGCGCTCCTCGAGCAGCTCGGCGACGTCATCGCGGAGGGCCACCGCGCGCTCGTGTTCAGCCAGTTCACCTCGTTCCTCAAGATGGCAGGCAAGCGGCTCGAGGCCGAGGGCATCAGCTACGCCTACCTCGACGGATCCACGAAGCGGCGAGGGGCCGTGGTGCAGGGCTTCAAGGAGGGCGACGCTCCGGTCTTCCTGATCTCGCTCAAGGCCGGCGGCGTCGGGCTCAATCTCACCGAGGCGGACTACTGCTTCCTCCTCGATCCGTGGTGGAATCCGGCGGCGGAGGCTCAGGCCGTGGACCGCACGCACCGGATCGGCCAGACGCGGACCGTCATGACGTATCGGCTCGTGGCACGCGGCACCATCGAGGAGAAAGTCATGGAGCTCAAGGAGAAGAAGGCGGCGCTCTTCACGTCCGTCATGGACGACGACGCGCTCTTCGCCTCGGCCCTCACGGCGGAGGATGTGCGGGCGCTCCTCACCTAGCTTTGGTCACGCCAGTTTGGTCACGATTTTGCAACGGCGAATTCATACTCTACGGTAGATCAAGGTTCGGTAACGAGCCTCCCCTGATGCGGGTACAAAGTCGGCGATTCCCCAGCGTTTGCCGGCCATATATGCCGGGTACTGCCGTCCACCGCACGCCGCCGTCTGCGCAGTCACCATCGTCCTGACCTCGAACCGTCAGGGGCCGGCGGCGCACGCGGACTTCCGGGGACGGAACGAGTGCCGGTGGAGCCCCGTGCATCTGAGATTCCCATGAAGAAAATCACCTTCAGCACAGCCGCACGTCGTTCCCTCGCAGCAGCCGCCATTTCCGGCGTCGCCCTCGGTGGCGCCGCTCTGGCCGCCCCTGCCGCCAACGCAGCCAGCACGTCCACGTGGAATGCTCTCGCCCAGTGCGAGTCCAGCGGAAACTGGGCCGCCAACACCGGCAACGGCTTCTACGGAGGCCTCCAGTTCACGCTCAGCACGTGGCAGGCCAACGGTGGGACGGGCATGCCGAACCAGGCATCGGCCGCCCAGCAGATTTCGGTGGCCGAGCGCGTGCTCGCCAGCCAGGGCTGGGGCGCATGGCCCGCATGCTCGGCCAAGCTCGGCCTGTCCGGCAAGGCGGGCGCGAACCCGACCCCCGTCCAGGTCTCGCCGGCCCAGGCCGCTCCCGTCCAGCAGGCTCCGGTGCAGCAGGCTCCGGCCCCCGTTCAGGCTGCTCCTCGCCACGTCGCCGAGGCTCCGGTCTCGGGCCAGACCTACACGGTCAAGGCTGGCGACACGCTCAGCGCGATCGCTCAGCAGCTCGGCGTCTCAGGCGGCTGGGAGAAGCTTGCCGACGTGAACTCCAAGATCATCGCGAACCCGAACCTCATCTTCCCGGGTCAGGTCCTGCAGCTTCCGGCCTAACCCCTCACACCCAGCAAGCCGGCCCGTCCGGCGAGCCAAGATGCCCCCGACCAACAGGTCGGGGGCATCTTGCGTCCGTCTCGGGTACAGATACACCCGCCCCCAGCCCATCTCGGGTACAGATACACGCCCGCCAGCCCGTCTCGGGTACAGATGATCTGTACCCGAGACAGTCCAAACCCGCAGTTATCTGTACCCGAGACAGTCCAAACCCGCAGTTATCTGTACCCGAGACAGTCCAAACCCGCAGTTATCTGTACCCGAGACAGTCCAAACCCGCAGTTATCTGTACCCGAGACGGTCAAAACGCGCAGTATCTGTACCCGAGACGGATTGGGCTCTCACATGTCGGAAACATTTTTCCAACATGCTCTTGCCAGCTTGGTATCCCAGAGCTATCTTGTATACCAAGCGATGAGACGCCAGTCACACCCAACTGAGACTCACCGCCCCGGCGCCGGCGCCGGATGCTGAGCCTCACAGCGCAAACAGGCCAGCGGATCCCCGCGGTTCCCCCAACCGCAACCACCGATCCGAAAGAGAACCATGAACAGCACCCCGGACACCGTCGTCCAGCCGCTGAAGTCCCCGCTGAATTCCCCCGTCACCCTCGCCGCAGAAGGCACCGCCGCGCCGTCGTCCGACGACGCCGCGGCCCGCCAGCCCGACCGCGACCCCCGCCTCTCCAACAAGGACCTCGACCCGCTCAAGCACCAGAAGTGGGGCTCGTACAACATCTTCGCGTTCTGGATGTCGGACGTTCACAGCGTCGGCGGCTACGTGACCGCAGGCAGCCTCTTCGCGCTAGGCCTGGCCTCGTGGCAGGTCCTCGTCTCCCTCATCGTCGGGATCCTCATCGTCCAGTTCTTCTGCAACCTCGTCGCGAAGCCGAGCCAAGTCACGGGCGTCCCCTATCCCGTGGTCAACCGCGCGATCTTCGGCGTCCGCGGGGCGAACATCCCGGCCGTGATCCGCGGCCTCATCGCGATTGCGTGGTACGGGGTCCAGACGTATCTGGCCTCGCAGTCCCTCGTGATCGTCATGCTCAAGTTCTGGCCGCAGCTCGCCCCGCTTGCCGTGAACGAGCACGGCTTCCTGGGCCTCTCCCCGCTCGGCTACGTCGCGTACGCGCTCCTCTGGGTCGCCCAGGGCCTCGTCTTCTGGCGCGGCATGGAGGCCATCAAGCGCTTCGTCGACTGGGCCGGTCCGGCCGTCTACGTGGTCATGATCCTCCTGGCCGTCTACCTCGTGAGCAAGGCCGGCTGGGATCACGTCTCCCTCAACCTCTCGGCCGGCAAGCCGCTCGACTTCGGCGCCTCGATCCCGGTCATGATCTCCGCCGTGGCCCTCGTGGTCAGCTACTTCTCGGGCCCCATGCTCAACTTCGGCGACTTCTCCCGCTACGCGAAGTCGTTCAAGGCGGTCAAGAAGGGCAACCTGCTCGGGCTCCCGGTCAACTTCCTGTTCTTCTCGCTGCTGACCGTGCTCACGGCCTCCGCGACGGTTCCGGTGTTCGGCGAGCTCATCACCGACCCGATCGAGACCGTCTCCCGCATCGACGCGCCGTTCGCGACGATCCTCGGCGGCCTCACGTTCGTCATCGCGACGGTCGGCATCAACATCGTGGCCAACTTCATCTCCCCTGCGTTCGATTTCTCCCACGTCAACCCGCAGAAGATCTCGTGGCGCATGGGCGGCATGATCGCCGCCGTGGGCTCAGTGATCCTCACGCCGTGGAACTGGTACTCGAACGCGACCGCGATCCAGTGGTCCCTCGGGATCCTCGGCGCGCTCATCGGCCCGCTCTTCGGCATCCTCATCGCCGGCTACTTCGTGGTGAGCAAGCAGCGGATCTGGGTCGAGGACATGTACACCATGAGCCCGAAGGGCCGGTACTGGTTCGTCAACGGCGTCAACCCGAACGCCGTCGCGGCCACGCTGATCTCGGGCCTCCCCGCGATCGCCTCGGTGATCCTTCCGACCATCCTCGGCCAGGCGCAGTGGATCAGCGACTACTCGTGGTTCATCGGCTGCGGCCTCGGCTTCGTCGCCTTCACCGCGCTCGAACGCTCCCGCCCGCGGATCCAGGCCGGCGAGCCCGAGCCCGCCACCGCGGCCTAACCGCCGGATCGCCTGGGCCGGTCGACGCGCCCACCGCCTGAGGACGGACGACGACGGCGCTCACCCGCCGTCGTCGTCCGTCCTCCCAGCTCACCCACCCACCCTGCCTGCCCCGAGCCGAAACCCGCCCGAGCCGAAACCCCGCTCAAGCCGAAGCCCGCCCGAGCCGAAGAAGGACCCGCGATGCGCATCCTCGTTGCCAACGTCAACACCACCCAGTCCATGACGGACGCCATCGCCGCCCAGGCCCGTCGCGCGGCGTTGCCCGGCACCGAGATCGTGGGCATCACGCCGCGGTTCGGCGCGGATTCGTGCGAGGGCAACTTCGAGAGCTACCTCGCGGCGATCGCGGTCATGGACGCAGTGACGCGGTACGAGGGCGAGTTCGACGCCGTGGTCCAGGCCGGCTACGGCGAGCACGGGCGCGAGGGGCTCCAGGAGCTCCTCGACGTCCCGGTCGTGGACATCACCGAGGCGGCGGCCGCGACCGCGATGTACCTGGGCCACAAGTACTCCGTGGTCACGACGCTGGACCGCACCGTCCCGCTCATCGAAGACCGCCTCAAGCTCGCGGGCCTCGACGCGCGCTGCGCCTCCGTCCGCGCCTCCGGTCTCCCGGTGCTCGAGCTCGAGGCCAACCCCGAGGCCGCGATCCAGGCCATCGTCGCGGAGGCCGAATGGGCCGTCCGCGAGGACAAGGCCGAGGTGATCGTGCTGGGCTGCGGCGGGATGGCGGAGCTCGAGATGCGCGTCCGCGAGCGCTGCGGCGTTCCAGTGGTGGACGGCGTCGCGGCGGCCGTCGCCGCCGCGGAGTCCCTCGTGCGACTCGGGCTCACCACCTCGAAGGTCCGCACGTTCGCGACGCCGCGCACCAAGCGGGTGCTCGGCTGGCCCATCGACACGACACCCGCGACGGCGCCCGCGACGGCACCCGGTAGGGCCTCCGAGGCGCTCGGTACGGCGCCCGAGGCGCCCGGTGAGACGCCGGGCGAAGCGCCCGCTGAAGCGGCTGCGCGGGACCTGCATCCCATCGGGGAGTCCCGCGTACGCTGATGCCATGGACGATCGCACGCGCGTCGCCATCGCCGGCGGCGGGCCTGCCGGGATGTTTCTGGGGCTCCTCCTCGCAAGGGCCGGCATCGCCGTCACCGTCCTCGAGAAGCATGCGGACTTCCTGCGCGACTTCCGCGGCGACACCGTCCACTCCTCGACCCTCACGCTGCTCGACGAGCTAGGCCTCGGCCCGGCGTTCGCGGCCATCCCGCAGCGGCGCATCACCCAGGTCGCCGCCCAGCTAGACTCCGGGACCGCACGCATCGGCGACCTCTCGCGGCTCCACGGCCCACACCCGCACATCGCGCTCGTGCCTCAGTGGGACCTCCTCGAGCTCCTCGCCGACGCGGCGGCGCGCGAGCCAGGCTTCCGGCTCCTGCGCAACGCGGAGGTCACTGGGCTCCTGCGCGACGGCGCGTCGACCACCGCGGACGACGGCGACTCCCCCGGCGGCGGCCGCGTCACCGGTGTCGTCTGGCGGGATCGCGCCGACGGCGCCCGAACCGGAGCCGAGCACACGCTCGGGGCCGATCTCGTGGTCGCGTGCGACGGGCGCTGGTCCACCGTCCGCGACGCCGCGGGCCTCACGCCGCGTGCGTTCGGCGTGCCGATGGACGTCTGGTGGTTCCGCATCCCGCGCCACGAGGGCGATCCAGACGGCGGCTTCGGCCGCGCGTCCCGCGGACAGTTCCTCATCATGGTCGACCGCGGAGAGTACTGGCAGTGCGGATACATCATCCGCAAGGGCGCCGACGCGAAGCTGCGCGCGGAGGGGCTCGAAGCGTTCCGGGCACGCCTCGCCGCCCTCGAGCCGTGGCTCGCGGACCGCTTGGGCGACGTCCCGCCGTCGTTCGACGACGTAAAGCTGCTCGAGGTGAGGCTCGACCGGCTCGAGCGCTGGCACCTTCCCGGGCTCCTCGTGATCGGGGACGCGGCGCACGCGATGAGCCCCGTGGGCGGCGTGGGGATCAACCTCGCGATCCAGGACGCGGTCGCCGCGGCGCGCATCCTCGAACCGGCGCTCCAGCGCGGCGGACCCGTGCCCGAGTCGGCCCTGCAGAGCGTGCAGCGACGGCGATGGTGGCCCACGGTGCTCGTGCAGGGATTCCAGCAGGGCGCACACCGTGGGGTGGTCGGCCGGATTCTGGACGAGGACGCCTTCGCCGGCCCCGCCGGGCCGGCTGACGACGAGCTGCCGCTCCCGCTCCGCCTCCTCGAGCGGTTCCCGGCGCTTCAGGCTGTCCCCGCTCGCTTCATCGGCGTGGGGCCGCTCCCCGAGCACGCGCCCCGCTGGGCGCGCCGCTAGACTCCGGGCCATGACCACGATGCCGAGCATGGACCGCGAGTCCTTCCACGCCGACCTCCGGACCCAGTTCGAGACGTTCCTCGACGAGCATCGGGCCGCCCTGCGCGCGTGCCTCGACGGGCTCACCGAGGACGAGGCACGCGCGCGGCTCGTGCCGTCGCGGACCACGCTCCTGGGTCTCGTGAAGCACGCGACGTTCGTCGAGAAGGTGTGGTTCGACGAGGCGATCACGCTCCGCTCGCGCCGGGAGATCGGCATTCCCGCAACCCCCGACGAATCGTTCGCCCTCGACAGCGAGGACACGATCGCCTCCGTCCAGGCGGCCCACGAAGCGGCCTGCGAGGCCTCGCGGAGCGCTGCCGCCGGCTACACGCTCGACGAAGAGGTGCTCGGCAACCGCCGCGGGCCGCTCCCCCTGCGATGGGTGTACCTGCACATGCTGCGCGAACTCGCCCAGCACTGCGGCCACGCGGACATCCTTCGGGAGCAGGTGCTCGCCGCGCGCTCCTAGGGCGCTACGGGACGGCCGGGTGCGGCACCGTGAGGCTGATCCCGCCGCCCGGGACGTACTCGACGGTGATGCCCGTGAGGTCCGGCGCGTGGTGCGTGGGGCCGAAGGCCGCGGCGCGCGGCCCCACTCCGAGCACGCGCATGCCGGCGGCGAGGCCCGCGATGATCCCCGCCTCGGAGTCCTCGAGCACGAGGCACTCGGCGGGATCCACGCCGAGCTGCGAGGCGGCCATGAGGAAGCCCTCGGGGTCGGGCTTGCTCGCCGCAACGAGCTCGGCCGTGATGAGAAGGGGCGGGAGCGGGAGCCCTGCGGCCCCCATGCGCACGCGGGCCAGCGTGTCGTCGGCGGACGTCACGAGCGCGTGCGGCGCGCCGACGAGCGCCTCGAGGAGGGCGGGCGCGCCCGGGACGGCGACGACACCGTCGACGTCGGAGCTCTCCTCGGCGAGCATCGTCGCGTTCTCCGCGAGGTTCTCCTCGACGGGCCGCTCCGGGAGGAGCATCGCCATGCTCAGGTGGCCCTGCCGGCCGTGGACCACGGAGAGGACGTTCGTGGGGTCCAGCGAGTGGCGCGCGGCCCAGCGCCGCCACACGCGTTCCACCACGGCGTCCGAGTTCACGAGGGTCCCGTCCATGTCGAGCAGGACCGCACGCGCGGTCAGGGTCGTCGCGCTCACGCGGCCTCCTTGGGGATCGTGCCTCCGCCTAGGGTAGCGTGCCCTACGATGGTACTGACTGGATCGAACCACGCGGGACAGATCCCGACCACGGGTTCGTCCGCTGGTACGCACAAGGGAGCGGAGGCTCGGGTGAGCGGATCGCATGAGGCGTTGCCGCCGTCGTCCGTACTGAGCGACAGCCCCGTGCCCAAGCACGAGCAGCTCCGGACCATCGTCCTCCGGCTCGCCACGGATGAACTCGCGCCGGGCGCGCTGCTCCCCAGCGAGCGGGCACTCATGGACGCGTACGGAGTCAGCCGGATCACGGTCCGGGCCGCGATCGGGCGGCTTGTCACGGAAGGCCATTTGGTCCGCGTGCCCGGCAAGGGCACGTTCGTGGCCGACGCCCCCGTACAGTCCACCCTCCACCTCGCCTCCTTCACGCAGGAAATCGAGGCCCAAGGCCTCACCCCCAGCACGGTGGTCCTCGCCGCCGAACGGACGACGGCGCCGCCGGACACCGCGGCCGCGCTCGGCCTCGCGCGGGGCACCGAGGCGATCCACGTGCGCCGCCTGCGCCTCGCGGACGGGCGCCCGGTGAGCGTGGACGACGCGTGGTACGGCGCCACCTATGCCGCGGGCCTGCTCGAGATCGATCTCACCGGGTCGATCTATCGCGCGCTCTCGGCGGACCTCGGGCACCAGATAGACCGCGCCCGGCAGACCGTGCGGGCCGAGGCGGCGCCGGCGGACGTCGCGGTGCTGCTGGGCACCGACGAGGGCACGCCTGTGCTGTTCTTCGACCGGACCTCGTTCTCCGGGGAGATCGCGATCGAGCACGCACGCTCGTGGTACCGCTCGGACCGCTACGCCCTGAGCATGGAAGTCCGGCTCTGATCCTGCCCGGGCCGCAGGGTCCGGAGCGCGCTGGACGGCCTGTCGGGACACCCCTTGACACGAGGCCGCGGCACACATCACACTGAACTGGTCATAACCAGACATTACCTGACGTTTTGGTCGGGTTTCCTAGCTCCCTCGATCCACGCAAAGGTGCATGCGATGTCTACCTCTGATGCGGCCGTCCTGGCCGGCGAGAAGAAGCCGAACGCGGTCTTCGCCACCCTCCAGCGGCTGGGCCGCACTCTCATGCTGCCGATTGCGGTCCTCCCCGCCGCCGGCATCCTCCTGCGCCTCGGCCAGGCTGATCTGCTCGGCGCGATCCCGGGCTTCGCTGCCGGCGCGTCGGTGATCTCCGCCGCCGGCAACGCGGTCTTCACGTGGCTCCCGCTCATCTTCGCGGTGGGCATCGCGATCGGCTGGGCCAAGAAGTCGGACGGCTCCACGGCGCTCGCCGCGGTGGTCGGGTACATGGTCATCGACGGGGTCTTCAAGGCCATGAGCCCCGTGGTCCTCGCGGGCCAGACCGATCCCGCCGGCAAGCCCGCGGTCATCAACTACGGCGTCCTCGCCGGCATCATCGTGGGCCTGATCTCAGCCGGCCTCTGGCAGCGGTTCTACCGGACCAAGCTCCCCGACTTCCTCGGCTTCTTCTCCGGCCGCCGCCTCGTGCCGATCCTGACGTCCGTGACGAGCCTCGTGATCGGCGTCGTCCTCTCGTTCCTGTACCCGCTCTTCAACGCGGCCCTCTCCTGGGTCGGCCAGGCCGTGGCCTCGAACACCGTGATCGGCGGCGGCATCTACGGCTTCGCGAACCGCATGCTCATCCCCGCGGGCCTCCACCACATCCTCAACTCGGTGGTCTGGTTCCTCATCGGGGGTTACACGGACGCGTCCGGAACCCTGGTCCGAGGCGACCTCAACCGCTTCTTCGCCGGCGACCCCAGCGCGGGAACGTTCATGACCGGATTCTTCCCCATCATGATGTTCGGCCTCCCGGCCGCCGCCTTCGCGATCTGGCGCCACGCGAAGCCCTCGCAGAAGAAGATCGTGGGCGGCATCATGCTCTCGACCGCGCTGACCGCGTTCCTCACGGGCATCACCGAGCCCATCGAGTACTCGTTCATGTTCGTCGCGTTCCCGCTCTACATCATCCACGCCGTCCTCACGGGCACGTCCCTGGCCCTCGTCAACCTCTTGGGCATCCACGACGGCTTCACGTTCTCCGCGGGCCTCATCGACTACATCCTGAACTTCGGCAAGGCGCAGAACGCGTGGCTGCTCATCCCGATCGGCGTGGTTTACGGGGCGATCTACTACTTCCTGTTCTCGTTCGTCATCAAGCGCTGGAACCTCAAGACGCCCGGGCGCGAGGACGACGAGGTCTCGGTCGAGACCGAGCCCGCGAAGTAGCCCCAGCCAGGCTGAGCCGGGCCCGCCGACCGCGGGCCCGGCGTCGTGCCCGGAGCCGCCAGCAGACCAGCGCTAGACCAGCCCCAGACCCGCCCACACCAGGAGACCACGCATGGAGATCATCGTCCTGCCCGACGCCGACGCCGTGGCCAACGCGGCCGCGGGCATCATCCAAGCCCGCGTCGAGAGGGGTCCGGCGGTCCTCGGGCTCGCAACCGGCTCGACCCCGCTCGGCACGTACCGGGAACTCATCCGGCGCCACCGCGAGGAGGGGCTCTCCTTCGCCGACGCGCAGGCCTTCACCCTCGACGAGTACCTCGGCCTCCCCGCAGACCACCCGGAGTCCTACCGCTCGGTGATCCGGCGCGAGTTCACGGACAGCGTCGACTTTGCCGACGGCGCGGTGCGCAGCATCGACGGTCAGGCCGAGGACCCCGAGCAGGAGGCGTTGCGGTACGACGCCGAGATCGCGGCCGCCGGCGGCGTCGACGTGCAGCTGCTCGGGATCGGCACTGATGGGCACATCGGCTTCAACGAGCCGATGTCCTCGCTCGCGTCGCGCACCCGGATCAAGACCCTCACGGAGCAGACCCGTCGGGACAACGCGCGGTTCTTCCCGAGTATCGACGAGGTGCCGCATCACGTCATCACGCAGGGTCTCGGGACCATTCGCGAGGCGCGGCACCTGCTCCTCCTGGGCCTCGGGGAGCCGAAGGCGCTCGCGATCGCCGCGGCGGTCGAGGGCCCGATCGCGGCCAACTGCCCCGCCTCGGCGCTCCAGCTCCACCCGCACACCACCGTGCTGGTCGACGCCGCGGCGGCCTCCCGCCTCGAGCACACTGAGTACTACCAATACACCCACGCGCAGAAGCCGGCCTGGCAGCGGTACTGAGCCACCGCCGTCGTCGGCGGGCCGCCGGGGCGCCGCGCCGCCGTCGTCCGCGGCCACCAGGGCGCGCCGCTCCGCCGTCGGCGGCGGTCACCCGCCGTCGTCGGCCTGTCCTCCAAGGCGCGCCGCGCCGTCGTCGGCGGGCTGCCCTCCCGGGCCGCCGCGCCGCGGTCGTCCCGGTTGCCCTCCAAAGCGCGCCGCCACCCCTCGGTTCGCGACCTTGATTGGCCAGCAGACTCAGCCAAGAACGGCGTGTCGCACGGCGACACACCGTTCTGGCGCCTCAACAAAGGTCGAAATCCGCGCCGATGCGGCGAGGAAGCCGACGACGACGGCGGCGGCCCCCTCCGCCGTCGTCCGCGTCCCGGGGCGCCGCGTCGCCGTCGTCCGGCTGCCCTCCAAGGCGCGCCGCGCCGTCGTCGGGCTGCCCTCCCGGGGCGCCGCGCCGCCACCCCTCGGTTCCTGACCTTCATTGGCCAGCTGATCCGGCCCAGAACGGCGTGTCGCACGGCGACACACCGTCCTGGCGCCTCAACAAAGGTCGAAATCCGCACCGAGGCCCCGAGGGAGCCGACGACGACGGCGGCCACCCGCCGTCGTCCGCGTCCCGGGGCGCCGCGTCGCCGTCGTCGGCAGCCCTCCCGGGTCGCCGCGGCGGCGTAGGCGGGCTGCCCTCCTGGGGTCGCCGCGCCGGCACCCCCGCGGTTCCCGACCTTGATTGGCCAGCAGACTCAGCCAAGAACGGCGTGTCGCACGACGACACGCCGTCCCGGCGTCTGATCAAAGGTCGAAATCCGCGCCGATGCGGCGAGGAAGCCGACGACGACGGCGGCGGCCCCCTCCGCCGTCGTCGGCCTGTCCTCCAAGGCGCGCCGCGCCGTCGTCGGGCTGCCCTCCAAGGCGCGCCGCGCCGTCGTCCAGCGGCCCTCCCGGGGCGCCGCGGCCCCACCCCTCGGTTCCCGACCTTGATTGGCCACCTGATTCAGCCCAGAACGGCGTGTCGCACCGCGACACGCCGTCATGGCGTCTCAACAAAGGTCGAAATCCGCGCCGAGGCCCCGAGGGAGCCGCCGACGCCAGCGGCGCAAGCTCAGCCGAGCTCGCCGAGCACATCCGCGATCACGACGGCGGAGGCCGCCGACCACGCCTGCGGCCGGCAGGCCGTGGGGTACGGGACGGCCCGGGCGGCGCGGCCCTCCCCCGCGGCGGGGTCGCCGGAGTGGAGCTCCGGCATCCGGTACCCGAACGACTCCGCGGCCTTGAGCAGCCCCTCCGCGAGCTGGGCGGCCTCGGCCCGATGGCCGGACGCGGCGAGGCCGCGAATCGCAATCGCGGTGTCGTGGGCCCAGACCGAGCCGCCGTGGTACTTGAGTGGCCAGTACCCCGCGCTCGACGTCGCGAGTGTCCGGAGCCCGTAGCCCGAGTCGAGCTCGGGGTCCACAAGCCGCCGCGCGACGATCGCCTCCTCCTCGGCGCTCAGGAGCCCCGTCCCGAGCAGGTGCCCCATGTTCGAGGTCGCGGTGTCCACGGGCGTGCCGTCTCCGTCGAGCGCGATCGCCACGTACGGGCCCAACTCGTCCCGTAGCCAGAAATCCGCCCGGAACCGCGCGGCCAAGCCGGCCGCGGCGTCGCGGAGCTGGACCGGCGACGTGCCGTCCGAGGCGGTCCCCGCGCTGCCGAACGCCTCGAGCAGCTCCGCGCCGTGCACGAGCGCCTCGTGGGCGTAGGCCTGGACCTCGCACAGCGAGATGGACCCCTTCGCGAGCTCGCCGTCGCGGAACTGGACCGAATCCGCGGAGTCCTTCCAGCCCTGGTTCGCGAGCCCGTGGCCGGTCGTGTCGAGGTACTTGAGGTAGCCCTCGCGGACGCCGGCGGCCACCCACGCGAGGGCGCGCTCGGCGCTCGGGAGGAGGCGCTCGACCGCGTCGACGGGCATGCCGGCACGCCACGCGTCGTAGAGGAGGCAGAGCCAGAGCGGCGTCGCGTCCACCGTGCCGTAGTAGATGGGCGGGAGGCTGATCTTCTCGTCGTGGAGAGTGAGCCCGGTGCGACGCAGCTCGTGCATGATCTTGCCCGGCTCCTCCTCCGCCTCGGCGTTGGCCTTCGTCCCCTGGTACGAGGCAAGCACCGTGAGCGTGCCCTCGGCCATCTCGGTGCCGAGCGGCAGGAGGAAACGCGCCGCCCACAGCGCGTCGCGCCCGAACAGCGTGAAGTACCACGGGGCCCCCGCACCGAGGAACTCGCACCCTGGCAGCTTGGGCAGCGACATCCGCAGTCCGTCGAGGTCGAGCAGCGACTGCTCGAGGAAGCGGCCAAGGCGCACGTCCGCAGGCTGGCGCGTCCCCGCGCGGTCGCGCCACGCGAGCGGCGCCTCACCGGGTGCACCGACGACGGCGGCGATCGCGTCCTCCGCAGCGAGTCGCCACGAGGCGCGGGCCGGCTTCCCGGGAGCCGCCGTGAGCGTCCACGACAGCACGGGGTGGGCGGGATCCGAGAGGTCGACGGCG
This sequence comes from Sinomonas albida, assembly GCF_004919045.1. Classification (GTDB taxonomy): domain Bacteria; phylum Actinomycetota; class Actinomycetes; order Actinomycetales; family Micrococcaceae; genus Sinomonas; species Sinomonas albida. The sequence continues at coordinate 264,540 of NZ_SWDW01000001.1, read as the reverse complement.
GCGTCCGGCGCCTCGACGACGGCGGTCACCTCCTCCGCGGTCCACGTGAGCCCTCTTTCGGTCAGCCTGGCGGGGACGGCATCCGTCGAGCCGCCCGAGCGGACAATCTGCATGGGGACCATGTCCGCCGCGAGGTGCAGCGTGAACTCGGCGGTGAGGGGCTGGTCCGTGGCGCACGCGAACTCGAGATCTTCCGTCATGGAGCTAGGCTCGACGCGGCGGGTGCGCGTGACCCGGGCTGTCGGGTCCCCGCCCGGTCCGTCGACGATCCGCGGGAGCGCGACGACCGTCAAGGCGCCGCCCTCGCGCCACGAGCCGGCCGGCTCGGGTTCTTGGCCAGCCACCTCGAGGACGGCCTCGCTCAGCACGCGGACGTCGGAGTGCATGACGCCCTGGACTGTGGGATGCCCCGGCACGCCGGCCCGGATCTGCCCGTCCCGATCAGACCACGCCTGCGTCGGCGCGCGGAACACGATCTCGAGTTCATGGAGGAATGGCTGGAGCTTCTCGGGCATTGGAATCGCATCGCTTCCTGTGAGTTGCTTGACATGCCGGACCGTGTAGTCAATTCTGGAGACATCCCCGAATTTGATCAATCAAAAACCTACCGATCACCGTAGTTGATCGATCAAAGACGCGAAAGAGCTTCACGACGGAGAGGAGCGACCATGGATCAGGACACCACACACAGCGCTGTGCCTGGCCACCGGCCCACAGTCTCCAGCGTCGCCGCCATGGCCGGGGTGTCCCGACAGACCGTCTCCAACGCACTCAACAACCCCGAGCGCCTTCAGCCCGAGACCCTCAAGCGGGTGCTCGCGGCTATCGACGACTCCGGCTACGTGCGCAGCGCCGCGGCGCGGCAGATGCGCACGGCACGATCGAGCGTGCTCGCCTACCGGCTCGATCCCATCCGGGACGGGATCGGCGGCATCGTGCTCGATACCTTCCTGCACACCCTGTCTGCCCAGGCCGAGGGGCAGGGCTACCGCGTCATGCTCTACACGGCCGATTCCGACGAGGCCGAGCTTCGTCAGTTCGCAGCCCTCACTCAGACCCGGGCCGTGGACGCCTTCGTCCTGGTCGACACCCACCGGGACGATCAGCGCTACCGCTGGCTGTCCGAGAACGGCGTCCCCTACGCCGTCTTCGGACGCCCCTGGCCCGGCGACGAGGAAACCGATGACGACGGCGCGCACGCGTGGATCGACATCGACGGCTCGGCCGGGACCGCGGCGGCCACGGCTCATCTCCTCGAGCTCGGCCACCGCAACATCGGCTTTATCGGCTACCTGCACGACGGCGCGACCGGAGACGATCGCCGCCGCGGGTGGGAGGCGTCCATGGCCGGCGCTGGCGTCCCCCCGCGCCAGCGCCGTGCCTTGGATTCCTCTCAACGCGACGGAATCCTCGAAGGGGCCGATGCCGCGCGTCGACTGCTCGACGCCGGCGCCACCGCCTTCGTGTGTGCCTCCGATTCGCTCGCAGTCGGCGCGCTCAGCGCCGCGGGCCCGGAGGCCGCCGTCGTCGGCTTCGACGACAGCCCCACCGCTGCCGCGCTCGGACTGAGCTCGGTGCGCCAGCCCCTCGAAGAGGCCGCAGGCTGGGCCCTCGGCAGCGTCCTCGCCCAGATCGACGGAGCCCACAGCACCTCGGGCACCAGTCGGCTCCTCGTACCCCAGCTCGTGGTCCGGGCAAGCTCCCGTCCCCTCAGCTGACCTCAACCCTCCGCCCGAACCAGAGGGCGCACCACTCTTTTCGAAAGAAGAAACCGACGATGGTTCCAGTCCCGGGGCCCAGTGCCCCCTTCCCCAGTCCACTTTCCGTGCGTATCCGGAAGGCCAGCCCCGACGACTTCGCCCGCATCCACGGGCTCTCGGCCCTTGTCCCTCCTGCCTTGGCGCAGGCCATCGCGAACGGGACCGCCTCGGCGGCTCTCGACGCCGCGGAACAGGGCACGCAGTGCTTCCACGAGGTGCTCGCCACCGCTCACGCCCGCGGGTACACGGCCGCCGTCAACGCTGTCTCGTCCGTTCTAATCGCCACGGACCTCAAGGGCCGCCAGGCCGTGCTCGTCGCACAGCCCGCAGTCGAGCCATTCAGCGAGCCCGGCTCATTCTCGGGCCCCCTCCAGCTCGAGCGGCTCACGCTCGTCTTCGCCGCCGAGATCACAGCGATCACGGCGCCGGAATCCTCGGAGCTGGGCGCGGCCCTGCTGCACGCGGCCGCCGACACGTACAGCCGCGCGGGCTTCGCCATCCTCTACGGGACCGCCGCCGCGCCGGCGCGCTCGATCGCCCCCGCGCCGTTCCGGACCACGGGCGCAGGCAAAGCGCTGTGCCTCGACCCCGCGTTCCTCAAGCACTCGATCGGGTTGGCCACCGTGGCCCCGCCCGCCGGAACGCTGATCTACTACGCGGACCTCCAGGGGCAGGCCGAGGCCGAGGCCGACTGGGAGTATCCCATCGGCCCCGGCGAGGACCGCCCGTCGACGGAGCTCCCGTCCACGGAGCTCCCGTCCAGGGAGCGCTCCGAAGCACCAGACTTGCGCCTGCACTGGACGCCCGGTCTGGCTTTCGGCAGCTAGCCTCACCCATCTCGGGTACAGCTACCCACCCCCACACCCATCTCGGGTACAGCTACCCGCCCCCACACCCATCTCGGGTACAGCTACCCGCCCCCACACCCATCTCGGGTACAGGTACGGGGGCGGGCAGCTCGGGGAACTCGTCAGCTGATGGTCCGGACTGTCCAGAAGTCGCTCGAGAGCCCGGACGAGAGCAGATACTGGTACGGCATCGTGAAGTACCCGGCCTGTCCCCAGCCCGGCCCCCACGAGTTCCGCACGCGGAAGCGCTGGCTCGCATTGTCGTAGCCCACGGCCACGACCGCGTGCCCGCCGAGCACCTGTTCGCTCGGGGCGGGCATCGGGGCGACGCCGGTCTGCGCGACCTGTTGGCTCTCGAAGGACTCGTAGACCGTGAAGCCGAACACGAACGGATAGCCGGCGGCGAGGCAGCCCTGCATCTGCTGGAGGCTCCGCACCACACGCTGGTACGCGACGGCGCGGTGCTGCTTCGCGTCGACGTAGCACTGCTGGCCTGGCTGAACGGCGAACTGCGAGATGTCGTAGGGCCACTCAGTCTCAGGGCACGCGCCCTGCGCTCCGACCGACTTGATGCCGTCACGGATCTGGGCACCGGAGTCGCTCGCGACCGTGCCCTCCATGGAGCGCTCGTTGTAGTAGATGAAGAGCCTCGACGGCGTGGTGTATCCCGTGATGCCCTGCTTGTCCGCGTCGAACTCGAGGGCGCCCGCGATCGCGTTGGCGGTGCACGAGCCGAGGTGGCCCTGGTCATACACGGGCGGGCAGTGCGCCGTGAGGTCCGTCGACGGCGGGAGCGCGCCGAGGACGGCGGGCGGCGCCGCGAAGAGGTGGTCGCGCTGGTCGGGGACGTCCGGCACCCAACCGTAAGAGTGGTTGGTGCGCGCGACAGATTCGGTGGTCATGGGGGAAGACCTTTCGCATGGCGGCCGCAGCCGCCCGAGCTGATGCGAGACCGCGGGAGGCGGGGATCGGCGCCTCCAGCCGGGCGGGAGGCGTGATGCCCGGCGCCCGGCTGGTGCCTCCGGCCTGAATGCTGGGGGTTTCAGGCCGGACGAAACGAATTTGTCTTTCGATTTTATTAATCCCGCTATGAGCCTGTCAAGAGCTCGACACGCGCAGTCAGCGCGTGGTCACGTGGTACGCGAAGGCGGTCACCTCTCGCGCAGCGCCGTCGCGACGCCGTCGACCCCTGCCGCCGTGATGTCCGGGACCTCGAAGTACGAGGGATAGGCGGCACCGCCCCTCTCGACCCAGGCAGTCTGGAGGCCGGCCCGCGCGGCACCGTGGATGTCCCATGGATGGACGGCGACGAGCAGCATGTCCTCAGCGGTCACACCGCAGGCGTCCGCGGCGTACCGATAGGCCGAGGCGGCGGGCTTCCACGCGGGCGCGTCCTCGACGGACAGGAGCGCCTCGAAGCAGTCACGGATCCCCGCGCCCTCGAACAGCCGCTCCGCGACGGCGGTCGCGCCGTTCGTGAGCGTGACGAGCCGGTAGCCGTCGTCGCGGAGGGCCCGCACGCCGTGGGGCACATCGGGGTGGACTCCGAGCTCGAGCATGCCGGACATGACGTAGGGGACGGCCTCGTCGAGGCGGCGGTTCAGGTCCACGCCCCGCAGCACGCTGCGCAGGACCTCGGCGCCGACCTCGGCGAACGCGGGGTTGTCGCCCGCCGCCGTCAGGGCGAAACCGTCCCGCAGGAGGATGGCGAACCAGAGCTTCGCGAGACCCGCGGGCGCCCCGATGTCTGCGAACCGCTGGCCCATGGGGCCCATGTTGGAGAGGGTCTCGTTGACGTCGAAGACGATGACCTGGGGTCGGTTCGGCATGGCTTCTCCTGACGTGTGCCGGGCAGGGCTTCGGTGGGCGGAGCGTGCGGGCTCATCGTAGCCCGGCTGGCCGGCGCGCGCTCTAGGGCGTGAGGCACGCGGCCCTGATCGCCGCCGCGAGTTCCTCCGACGCCCCCGGATAGGGCCCGCGGCCCCACACCGCGAGGTACAGCTCGGCGGCCGTCCCGGCGACCGCGCCCAGCTCGGGCGCGGCCCCGCCGTCGTTCGTGCTGCTGTCCGCGCCCCACGCCGGCGCCTCGAGCGAGGCGAGCGGCTCGCCCCGGTCCGTGCGCACCTCGAAACGCACGACGCCGGGCAGCCCCGCCGTGCGCCCAAGCCGCACCTGGCGCGGATAGAAGCCAGCGATGACCTCGCGCAGCCCGTCGAGCGCGACAGCGTCCGGGACCGACCAGGGTGCGGGTTCGCCGGCGCCGGCGGCGAGGGCCACGGAGAGGTCGTAGGCGTGGACCGCCGTCTCGTGGAGCTGGCGTCGCGCCCAGAACGCCGCGACGCGGTCGCCCCAGAGGGTCCAGGCGGGGGCCTCGGGCCCGGCCTCGCGCAGGGCCTCGACGAGCGACGCACTCCGGGACCGGTACCACTTCGGGAGCGGTATGCCCTCGCCGTCGAACGGCGGGTCGGCCGGCGCGTGCTCCGCGCCGATCGCGGCGGCGGCCCAACCGTGGATCGTGCCGAGGTGCAGCACGAGGTCGCGCACGCTCCAGCCCGGGCACGTCGGCACGGGCGCGTCCCAGCACCCGATGCGCCCCGCTCCGGCGGCGAACTGTGCCGTCAGCTCGTCGAGGCGGCCGACGGCGGAAGCGAAGTCGGGCGGGAGGGCGGCGGTATCGCTCTGGGTCACGCGCACACGATAGCGCGCCGCAGCCGTGCGCCGTCACGTTCGCGGGGGTGTCCACAGGGGGCCCGCGCGGCGGTACCCTTCGGCCATGACCATCGAGCGGTGGCGGAGACTCACGGAGTGGCCTACACTCGCGGCCGCGGTCGTGTTCCTCGCGGCGTATTCCATCCAGGTGATCGCGAATCTGCCCGAATCCGAGGGCATTTGGGCAGAAGTCCTCGTGTGGGTGGCGTGGGCGATGTTCGTGGTCGACTACGCAGGGCAGCTCATCCTAGCCCCCGATCGCGGGCGCTGGTTCGTGCGGAACCTCCACGAGCTCGCGATCCTGGCCCTCCCCGCGCTCCGGCCGCTGCGGCTCCTGCGGCTCGTGACGTTCCTGCGCGTGGTGCACAACAAGGCAGGCGCCGCCCTGCGTGGGCGGTTGCTCCTCTATGTGGTGGGCTCGGCGGGGATGATCGTCTACTGCGCGGCGCTCGCCGTGGAGGACGTCGAGCAGAACGAGCCGGGCTCCAACATCCGTTCGTTCGGAGACGCGATCTGGTGGGCGCTCGAGACCATCACGACCGTGGGCTACGGCGACCACTACCCAGTGACGATCGTCGGGCGGTTCGTGGCTGCGGGGCTCATGATCGCGGGCATCGCCGTGCTCGGTGTCGTGACGGCTTCGATCGCCGCTTGGCTCGTGGAGAGCGTTTCGCAGCGGACTGTGGCGGAAGTCGAGGCGGAGATGGAGGCCGAGGTCGAGGAGGTCGAGGCGGAGGTCGAGGAGATCGAGGAGACGCTCGAGTCCAAGGTCGAGGCGCTGACCGAGCAGGTCGCGCGGCTCGCCGCGGCGCTTGAGGCCGCCCAGGAGGAGCGCGAGGGCACGCGGCGGGCCGGCTCCCCGTGAAGGCGTGAGGGCTCCTGCCGCACGAGACCGGAGGTTTGCGCCGAGACCGGAGGGTTTAACCTCCGGTCTCGGACCGCAAGCTGAGGGTTCGCGATGCGAACCCTTACGATACGAACCCCAGAAGCCGCCCGGTCGCCTTCTCCGCGACGAATGTGGCGCGCATCACGGTATTCGTAGACTGGGCGCATGGCATGCCGCATCAGCGAACTGGTCCTCAGCTGCGCCGACCCCGAACTGCTTGCGCGGTTCTGGAGCGAGGTGCTCGGCTATGCCGAACTCGGCCGCGAGGAGGATGGTGCGATCGAGATCGGCCCACCCGAGGCTGGGTTCGGCGGCCTGCAGCCCACCATCATCCTGAGCCCCAGCAGCGATCCGCGGACCGGGAAGCTCCCCTTGCACATCGACGTCAATCCCGTGGACCGGGACCAGGACGCCGAGCTCGAGCGTCTGCTCGCGCTCGGCGCCCGCCCCGCCGACGTGGGCCAGACCGGGAATGAGAACTGGCACGTTCTGGCCGACCCCGAGGGCAACGAATTCTGCCTCCTGCGCAGGCGGCTCGAGCCCTCGCCGGCCGTCAGCTGACCGCCGGGACCCCGAGCGCCGAGGTCCTCGAGCACCGTCTCGCGGCGGCCTCGCACCGTTTCGCGGCGAAGCGGGCCGCGGAGCACTCCATGATTGGGCAACCCGGCCGCGATCACGGAGAATCGAGCCATGCTTGAAGCCCCGCAGTGGACCGAACGATTCGTCCTGTTCTATTTCTCCGGTGAGGAGGGCCGCACGCGAGTGCCCGAGGTCTTCCCAGCGCACCACGAATACACCAATTCCTTCCGGGCCGAGCAGCCCGGCGAGCTGCTTTTCACCGGCCCCTTCGCCGAACCGGCCCCCGGCCAGCCCGGTGCCATGAACATCTTCGCGACCCGGGAGGCCGCCGAAGTCTTCGCCGCGAGCGACCCGTTCGTCACCGAGGGCGTCGTGTCCTCGTGGGCGGTCCGGACGTGGCTCACCGGGGCGGACTGACGGGCCAAGCGGCCACCGCCCGCCCGGCGTGAGGGATCCCCACGGGCGGATCCCCACGGGGCGTGACGGATCCGAGGAGATCTGCAGCTACCTGTAACTCCGGCATCGGAAACCCCGGTCCACGTTGGCACTGTCCCTGTGACGTTCCTCGTCACAGAATTGACCTTTCTGCCACTGGTCAGTCGGGAGGGCTCCGTGGAGAAGGTTCTCGACGTGATGATGTTGGGACAGGTCCGATTCCATGAGCTGAGCATGCGGGGGCGCGTGGTGCTGAGCCAGCTCCCGTTCAACGTCATGCTCCTGCTCGTGTGCGCCATCGCCGCCATCGCGGATGCCAGTGTGTTCACGGATCCGGGCTTCCTCATTGGGCAGGGCATCGCGCTCGTCATCCTGATCCTCAGCTTCGCGCTCCCCTGGGATCGCCTCCCATACGGGCTCTTCCTCGTCCTCCCCATCCTCGACTTCGTGCCGATCGGGATCCTCCACTACTCGAACGCGGACTCGCTCAGGGGGCTGAACCTTCTGGCCGTCCTCCCGATCATGTGGCTCGCGGGATCGGGCTTCCGGCCGCGCATCATGGTCCCGATCGGTGGCCTCGCGTCGCTGCTCATCGTCTGGGTGCCGCATTTCATCGACGGCACCGCGACACCCCGCACCCTCGCGGCAGAGGTCCTGATCCCGTTCATGCTGTTCTCGATCGGGATCGGCACGTCCGTCATGACCCTCAGCGCGATGGCGCAGCAGGAGCGCGTCGAGGAGCTGCTGCGGCGCAGTGAGACCCGCGAGCGGCTGCTCGACACGGTGCTCGAGACGGTCGACGTCGGGGTTTTGGTCCTCGACGAGGAGGGCCAGAGCGCGTTCATGAACGCGAAGCAGCGCCAGCTCTACGTCGCTGCCCTCCCGGAGGGCGTCCCGACGGACCGGGAGGAGGCGCTGCTCGTCTTCCGCGAAGGGTCCGAAGACCCGGTGCCTCCCGACGAGCGCGTGCTCCGACGGGCCAAGGCCGGCGAGACGGTCGAGCACGAGGTCTTCCGGCTCGGCCGGGGCGCCGAGGCGCGGACCGTCTCCATCTCCGCCCGGCCCTTCGACGACGCCGCCGGCCAGCGCGCGGGGACCGTGCTCGCCTCCGCGGACGTCACCGACGTCGTGGCCGCCGTCCACGCGCGAGACAAGTTCCTCGCCGCGATGTCCCACGAATTCCGCACACCGCTGACGAACATCCTCGGCTACGCGGAGCTCCTCCAGGACGAGGAGACGCTGAGCCCCGCAGCGAGGTCCGACCTGCAGATCATGACGCGCAACGCGAGACACCTCAACCACATGGTCGACGGCATCCTCGCCGCCGCGCTCACAGGCGACGAGGCCGCGGCCATCCGCCTTCCCCTCGACCTCTCCGAGCTCGTCCGGCAGGCCGGGGACTCCTCGGGACCCGAGGCGGCCGGCCGCGCGATCATGCTCAACGTGTCGACCGACGGTCCCCTGCCCGTCCTCGGGGACCGCACGGGCCTCGTGAGGGTCCTCGACAATCTCGTCTCGAACGCGCTCAAGTACTCCGCGTCCGGGACCACCGTGACACTCACTGCTGCAGCGGAGGGACGGTGGGCGGTCTGCACCGTCCGCGACCAGGGCTTCGGCATCGCTGCCGAAGATCTCAAGCGCGTCTTCACGCGCTTCCAGCGCAGTGATGCGGCCGTCCGCTCGGGCGTCCCAGGCACGGGCCTGGGTCTCGCGCTCGCGAAGGAAGTGGCCGAACGGCACGACGGCGAACTCGAGTGCACGAGCGAGGTCGGCGTGGGAAGCGTCTTCACGCTCCGCCTTCCGCTGCGCGTGCCGCCGACATGGTCCGCGCCGAAGCGCTGACGGCCAATATCCCCTTGACGTGTCATCTCGCCGCGAGAAGGGTGTAGGGCACACCATTAAGGCCAGGTTCGTGACGGGCCAGAATGTGAGCAGGCCGGACTCTGAGCAGGTCAGACTGTGAGCAGGCCGGACCGTCACGGGGCCCAGATCGTCGGGGATCAGGAGGCGCTCATGTCCGTGAAGAGCACGAACGGCACAGCGAAGGCCGCGGGCCGGGCAGGCTCCGATGCCGGCGCCTCCCCTGCCGTGGACAGGTCGGAGCTCATCCGCAACGTCGCGCTCGTGGGCCATTCGGGCGCCGGCAAGACGACACTGCTCGAGGCCGTGCTCGCCTCGACCGGTGCGATCACGCGGATGGGCTCGGTCGCGGACGGCACCACCGTGGGCGATTCCGACGCCTCGGCCGTGCACCAGCAGCGCTCCGTGACGCTCTCGGTCGCCCCGGTCCTCGTGGACGACGTCAAGGTGAACCTGCTCGACACGCCGGGATACGCGGACTTCATCGGCGAGCTGCGGGCCGGGCTTCGCGCGGCCGACGGCGCGCTGTTCGTCGTCTCCGCGGTCGACGGCATCGACGCCGCCACGACCGCGCTGTGGGCCGAGTGTGAACGCGTGGGCATGCCGCGCGCCGTCGTCATCAGCAGGCTCGACCACCCGCGCGCGGACTACGACGGCGTCCTCGCCGCGTGCCGCGCGTCGTTCGGCGAATCGGTGCTTCCCCTCTACCTGCCGCTGCGCACCGACGGCGCCGTGACCGGGCTGCTCGGGCTCCTCTCGGGCAACGTCTCCGACTACTCGGGCGACGACCTCCAGCCCGAGGTGCGTCCCGCCGAACCCGGCGAGCGCGGCGGGTGGGACGAAGCGCGGGGAGAGCTCATCGAGGGGATCATCGCCGAGAGCGAGGACGAGACCCTCATGGACCGGTACCTCGGCGGCGAGGAGATCGGGCTCGACGTGCTTGTCGACGACCTCGAGACGGCCGTGGCGCGGGGCTCGTTCTTCCCGGTGATCCCGACGTCGGCGACGAACGGCCTCGGCACGGCGGAGCTCCTCGAGGTGCTCACCGGCGGCTTCCCTTCGCCGGTCGAGCACGCGGTTCCGGCCGTGACGGACCTCGACGGGAAGCGCGTCGGCCCGCTCAAGTGCGATCCGGACGGCCCCCTCGCGGGCGAGGTCGTGCGCACCACGGTGGATCCGTTCCTCGGCCGGGTATGCCTCGTGCGGCTCTTCTCGGGCACCCTGCGCGAGGACACGCCCGTGCACGTGGCGGGGCACGGTCTCGCCGAGCGCGGCCACCCCGACCACGACAGCGACGAGCGCCTCGGCCACCTCTATTCGCCCTTCGGGGCGACACTCCGGGCTGCGCCGTATGCCGTCGCCGGCGACCTGTGCGCGGTCGCGCGGCTGTCCGCCGAGACCGGCGACACCGTCTCCGCGCGCGACTTCCCTCTGCTCGTGGACCCATGGGACATGCCCGAGCCGCTCATGCCGGTAGCCGTCGAGGCTGCGTCCCACGGCGACGAGGACGCACTCGCGAAGAGCCTCGCGAAGGTCGCCGCGGGCGATCCGACGCTCCGCGTCGAGCGCAACCCCGAGACGCATCAGCTCGTGCTGTGGTGCATGGGCGAGGCCCACGCCGAGGTGGTGCTGGACCGGCTGCGCGAGCAGGGCGTCAAGCTTCAAACGGTCGACGTCGTCACTCCCCTTCGCGAGACCTTCGCCGCTCCCGCTTCGGGCCACGGCCGCTACGTCAAGCAGTCAGGCGGGCACGGGCAGTACGCGATCTGCGACATCGAGGTCGAGCCGCTCCCGCGCGGCGGCGGCTTTGAGTTCGTCGACAAGATCGTGGGCGGCGTGATCCCTGCGGCGTACATCCAGTCGGTCGAGAAGGGCGTGCGGGCGCAGATGGAGCGAGGCCTCGCGCAGGGCTTCCCGGTGGTGGACATCCGGGTGACGCTCGTGGGCGGCAAGACCCACAGCGTGGACTCGTCCGACGCCGCGTTCCAGGCCGCGGGGGCCCTCGCGCTGCGCGAGGCCGCGGCGACCTCCCGCATCCGGCTCCTCGAGCCCGTCTCCTCGGTGACTCTCAGCGTCCCGGACGAGTACGTGGGCTCCGTCATGAGCGACCTCTCGGCCCGACGCGGGCGTCTGACCGGGACGACGTCGGGCGAGGACGCCACGGAGATCACCGCGGAGGTCCCCGACGCGGAACTGCTGCGCTACGCGATCGAGCTCCGCGCCCTCACGGCCGGCACCGGCCGCTTCCGCCGCGAATACCTGCGCCACGACCCAACGGTGGGCAGCTGAGCGCGGAGGGGACAGTCTTTCCTCGACGTCACGGCGTCTGCGCGAGACTCGTCGGTGAGTCGGCGAGAGGGCGGGCGCGTTGACGCGCAAACAGGTCTCGGATCGCCCGTTCGCATGGCTTTTCCACGTATCGATAAGCGAGCTCTGCGACGGCCGCGGCCGCGATAAGGGCTGGCGGCACGAGCCACCACGGGAGGCTTTGGGGCCCGGCACCAATCGCCAGGGCCACCGAGCCCAGCACGAGGTAGTGAACCATGTAGTACGAGAACGACCGGTCCCCGAGCGCAACCATGCGGGGGTGAGTCAAGAGACTATTGGTTCCGGAAAGCTCCCGCCGCGCGGACGTCCAGATGAGTACGACGACGGCGGGCAGCATGAGAGCCTCCATCGCCCACCATGGCGTGACGTGGAGGAGGTCGGCGATGAGGGCGAGCATGAGTCCTGCCGTGGTCGCTGCGGCGGCGGCGAACTGGATCGTGCGCGAGGGCGTGTGTCCGGACTTGAGGAGGAGCGCCAGGGCAACGCCGATGACGAATTCTGCGAGCCGGTACGGCGGGAAGTCGTAGGTGACGAAGTGGGCGGCCCCTGCATCGACCTCGACGCCCAGCGTGAGCTGAATCATCAGTCCCATAACGGGCTGAAGGATCGCGAGGAACACCACCGTGCCCACGAGCTCCCGGACGGTGAAACGACGCATCACCTTCACGAGCACCGGCAGCAAGAGATAGAAGAAGGCTTCCGCGGACAGCGACCAGGTCACAGGATTGAAGGACGACGACGACATCGGTCCCCACGCCTGGGTGAGGGTGAGACTCTGCAAGAAATAGATGGAGTTGGTATTCGGGGCTACGGTGACGAGTGCCGCGATGGCCAGAGTGGCGGCACTCAGGGGAAACAATTTCGCAAAGCGGTTTCGCAGGAACACGCCGGTGCCCGCCTGCGTCGTGTCCGCCCAGGTCAGTACGAAGCCTGAAAGGACGAAGAAGAAGCTCACGCCCACGAATCCGAGGTCCACGACGGGAAGCCTGTATTTGCCAAAGCCATGCATGAGCGCGACGGCTGCAGCGGCCACGAACCGAAGGCTCGTCAGTGAATGCAGTCTTCTCACTGCCCAGTGCTCCAGATCTGCTGGCGGACCATCCAGACGTCCCCTTCCGGTGCGGGATTGCGAGGGTGGGCCACCCCCTGATTAGTCTCCTTCCACACCACCCTGGTGCAGGGCCGTCCGCCGGAATCCTCGCCCAACCCTTGGCAGATCCTTCGCGTCGACTGACCAGGGTGGGCGGGTTAGGGGGTCCGGATGAAGGCGGCGAATTCCCAGGGCCTGAGCGTCAGGCCGCGGGGGTCGCGGTAGTTCCCAAGGATGCGTTCGGCCGACCCCCACGATGGGTCGCCGACGTCGGCGCGGCGCTCGTCCGCCGTGAAGTTGCCGAGGACCAGCAGCTCGGTGCCCGCATAGGTGCGGGTATAGGCGTAGACGGCTTCGTCGTCGGGCAGGAGCATCCTGAAGTCGCCGTGGGCGATGACCGGGAGACCGTGCCTGAGCTCGACGAGCCGGCGGTAGAAGTTGAAGACGGAATCCTCGCGGTCCAGCTGCTCCTCGGCGTTGATCTCCGCGGCATTGGGATTGACCGCGATCCACGGTGTGCCGGTCGTGAAGCCGGCCTGCTCCCCCGCCGTCCATTGGACCGGGGTGCGGGCGTTGTCGCGATTAAGCAGGGCCATGGCGGAAAGGACGACGGCGGGGTCCTCACCCCGCGCGCCGATGGCCTCGCGGTAGTGGTTGAGCACCTCGATGTCCCGGTACTCGTCGATCGCGGCGAAGCTCATATTGGTCATGCCGAGTTCCTCGCCCTGGTAGATGTAGGGCGTTCCGCGGTGGAAGTGCAGGACTCCGCCGAGCATCTTCGCGGACAGCTCGCGGTAGTCGCCGTCGTCCCCGAAGCGGGAGACGATGCGGGGCTGGTCGTGGTTGCCCCAGTAGAGGCTGTTCCAGCCGTGCTCGGCCAGGCCCTCCTGCCAGCGCCCGAGCGAGGCTTTGAGGTCCGTGAGCCGCAGCGGCTTCGGCGCCCACTTGCTTCCCGCATGGTCGAGTCCCACGTGCTCGAACTGGAACACCATGTCCACCTCGGCGCGCGCCGGGTCGGTGAAGAGGGCGGCGTCGTGGACCGTGACGCCGGGCATCTCCCCCACCGTGAGCAGAGCGCCGTCGCGGCCCGCGAAGACGGCCTGGTTCATCTCGTGGAGGAACTCGTGGATGCGCGGGCCGCACATAAACGAGGCAGCGCCGTCTCCGTACAGCCGCCCCGCGGCCACGGGTCCATCCGGCAGGGCGAGATCCTTCGAGATGAAGTTGATGACGTCCATGCGGAAGCCGTCGACCCCGCGGTCGAGCCACCAGTTCATCATTGCGTAGACGGCCTCGCGGACCTCGGGGTTCTCCCAGTTGAGGTCCGGCTGCTTCCTCGAGAAGAGGTGGAGGTAGTACTCCCCCGTCGCCTCGTCGTACTCCCACGCGGGCCCGGAGAAGAACGATCCCCAGTTGGTGGGCTCGGCCCCGCGCGTGCCGGGCTCGTGGCCGGGCCGCGCTGGCCGCCACCAGTACCAGTCCCGCTTCGGGGAGAGCTTCGAGGAGCGGGACTCCTCGAACCACGGGTGCTCGTCGGAGGTGTGGTTGACCACGAGGTCCATGACCAGCTTCATGCCGCGCTCGTGCAGGCCGGCAATGAGCTCGTCGAGGTCCGTGAGGGAGCCGAACACGGGGTCGACGTCCCGGTAGTCGCTGATGTCGTAGCCGTTGTCGTCGTGCGGCGAGCGGTACACGGGAGAGAGCCACACGACGTCGACGCCGAGGCGCTTGAGGTAGTCGAGCTTGCCGATAATCCCCGGGATGTCTCCGATGCCGTCGCCGTTGGAGTCAGCGAAGCTGCGCGGGTACACCTGATAGACGACCGCGCTGCGGAACCAGGGTTGCGATGCCTCGGCGTCGATCACGGACTCGGACTCGGACAGCTCTGCACACATGGCCCCAAGTCTAGGTCTGCCGCTTCGCCGCCACGCTAGCCCGGCGCCGCACCGGCCCGGCGCCGCATCGGCTCAGCGCACCGCGTACGCATCGACGGCCTGCTGCACCAGAGGGCTGTAGCGGTCCCAATCTTGGGGCGGCGCAGCGACCACCAGGACGCTTCCGCCGCTCGCACCCTCCACGAAGCACGCGAGCTCGTGGTAGTCATGGCCCACGCGGGCCGTGTAGGTGTCCTCGACGCACGAGCCCGTTCCCCCGAGGAACGCCATTCCGACGCGGCTCGAGAGCTTCTTGGCAGGGCCGCCGTTCTCGTCCGCGAGGTGGTCGAGGCGGAACTCGGGCCACGCGGCCACCGTCTCGTCGCCCTGTTTGGGCGTCGCGTTGAAGTACAGCAGAAGCTCTCCGCTCGGCGAATGGACCTCGGCGGTCACGCTCCCCGGGTCACTCTGAGCAGGCTCTGCTTCCGGCGAGACGGACAAGGCCGCTGTCCCGTCGGGAAGCCCGAACATCTTCCAGCCGACGGGAGCCGCGCCAGCCCGGAACCACGCGAAGGCGGGCCCCTTCGACACGGCCGCGTCGGGCTCCTGGCCGCGGCCGTGCGGCGCACCGCAGCCGGAGGTGAGCGTCACGATCAACGCCGCCACCGCAGCCGCTGCGCGCGCCTTACTTGTTGCCGTCGCCATCGTCGGGACCGCCGCGATCATCGGCGTCGTGGTCGCCTCCGCCGGGATGCAGCGGCGGCGGGACCACAGGCGGCGGAGCCGGAGCGGGAGGCGGGACGACGGCCGGCGGCGGAGCCGGCACAGGTGCCGCCGGGGCAGGCGCCACCGGGGCAGGCGGAGGTGGTGGAGGCGGGGCCGCGGGCAACGGCGTCGCGGTGTCAGTCGGCGCCGTTGGTGGGGTGTCCGACGGCGGAGCGTCCGCCGGCGTCACCGTTGGGGTCGGCGTCACGCTGGGTGACGGCGTCGAGACCGCGGGACTCGGCTGCGGCGCGTATTGTGGCGACCCCGGGCACCCGGATAGGACGAGAGTTGCGCCGAGAGCAGCGGCGGCCGCAGCGGTGCGTGGAAGCTTCATGATGCCCTCCGGAGGTGCCCGACGACGGACAGTCGGGCACCGTGCCTAGAGGACGACGCCGGTGCAGCGCAGGTTCAATCCGCAGGCAGCGCCCGAGCGCGGACAGCGCCGGGCGTCAGCCGGCCAGACCTGCCCGCACCGACGGCCACGACTTGAGGACCCGCAGCACCTCCTCGTTGGTCTCGGCCGCGAGGGCGGCCTCGTACGAGTCGCCGAGGATCTCTTCGAGCGCGACGCGACGCCCCGCCGTCGTGCTTTTCACGGCCGCTTCGACCATGGCGAGACTCACGACGTTGGCGTGCACGCGCCCCATGGGTTCGACTCCCGTGCGCACCGCGGCGACGAATTCGCGGAGCGAGCCCGCGATGTCGGCACCGGGGTCGTGCACGGAGCGGACGACGGCGCCGCTCGCCTCGACGGCCGATCCCACCTCAGCGACGCTCCCCGCCGGTGCTGCAGACCCGGCCGGGGCCGGGCCAACGGTCGGCTCGTGGTCGCCGTCCCACAGGACCGTGCCGCGCTCCCCCGAGACCCGCCACGAGCCGTTCCACGACGTCTCCGACCCGGGGCTGCACCAGCTGCCGTTGAAGACGAAGCGCGCACCGCCGTCGAACTCGAAGGTCGCCGTCGCCGCCGCGTTGCCGGCGTACCAGCTCCACGCGGGGTTGTATTCGTCGCACAGCACGGAGACGGGGTCTGCATCGAGGAGGAAGCGGGCCATGTCGAACTGGTGGATCGCCATGTCGAGCAGGAGCGGGCTCGCCATGACCTCGCGGAAGCCGCCGAACCGCGGGGCCTTGAAGAAGTCCACGGACACGATGCCCAGGCGGCCCAGCTCCTCGGCCTGGGCCTTCGCGGCGAACAGGTGCCGGTTGTACCGGCGCGACTGGCTCACCATGAACAGCTGGCCCGTGTGCTCGGCCGCGGCAGCGAGCGAGAGCCCCTCGACCACGGTCGAGGCGACCGGCTTCTCCCCCAGCACGGGGAAGCCGGCGAGGAGCGCCGCCGTCGTCACCGGGTGGTGCGCGGCCGGGATGGTGACGTTGATGATCGCCTGTGCGCCTGATCGCCGAGCCAGCTCGACGGCGTCGCGCCCCACGGGGAGGCCCGGCGTGCCCAGCTCGGCGGCGGCCGCCTCGGCGGCCGCGAGGTCAAGGTCGGCGATGCCCACGAGCTCGACGTCGCTGTTCGCGGAGACCGTGCGCAGCCACGCCTTGCCCATCGATCCGGCGCCGACCACGACGATGCGCAGCGGCCCGCCGTCGTGCGGTACGGTCGCGAAGCCCTGCCGAGCGCTCATGCGCGGGCTTCTTCCGGGGTCGCCTCCGCGGCCTCGCGCGCCCCGGCGATCTCCGGCGCGGCGTGGGAGTAGTCCGTGCCCTGGAAGAATTCGCCGGTCTCGTAGCGCAGGAGCGTCGGGAGGCCGCGCTCGGGGCGGTCGGGACGCGCCCACTCGACGCCGTTCGCGATGACCCGCCGCACGTGGGGGTGGTGGTAGACGGGGTAGTCCTGGTCGCCGGGGCTGAAGAAGAAGATCTTGCCGTGGCCACGGCGGAACGTGCAGCCCGAGCGGAAGACCTCTCCCCCGCTGAACGAGCTCACGAACACGAGCTCGTCCGGCGCGGGGATGTCGAAGAACTCGCCGTACATCTCCTGGGCGGGGATGTCGATGGGGTGCGGGACGCCCTGGGCGATCGGGTGCGTCGGGTTGACGGTCCACACGAGCTCGCGGTCCTGCTCGCTGCGCCAGCGCAGGGTGCACGTGGTGCCCATGAGCTTCTGGAAGATCTTGGACCAGTGGCCCGAGTGCAGCACCACGAGGCCCATGCCGGAGAGCACGTGACGGTGCACGCGCTCGACGACCTCGTCGCTCACCTCGCCGTGGGCCATGTGGCCCCACCAGGTCAGGACGTCGGTCTCGGCGAGGACGTCCTCGGTGAGGCCGTGCTCGGGCTCGTCGAGCGTCGCGGTGCGGACCGCGGCCCGGTCGCCGAGGTTCTCGCGGATGCCCTCCGCGATCGTGGTGTGCATGCCGTCGGGGTAGATCGCCGCCACGTGCTCCTCGCGGAGCTCGTGCCGGTATTCGCCCCACACGGTGACGCGAGTAGCGCGTACGGGTGGTTGAGTCATGAGTCTGTCTTTCCTTTCGGGTACAGCTACTACCGCTGTTCAGTCGTTTCGGGTACAGCTACTAGGGCGATTCAGCCCTTTCGGGTACAGCTACTTCACGGCGCCGGTCGAGGTGCCGGCGGCGACGAACTTCTGGGCGACGAGCAGAAGGACGACGGCGGGGAGCGAGGCGAGCACGGCCGTCGCCATGACGGAACTCCAGTCGGTGACGTACGAACCGATGTACTGGTACAGGCCGAGCGTCACAGGCCGGACCGCGTCCGTGGTGGTGAGCGTGAGGGCGAACAGGAAGTCGCTCCACGCGAACAGGAACGTGAAGAGCCCCGCCGTGATGAGCGCGTTCCGGCTCACGGGCAGCACGATCGACCAGAACACGCGCACGTGCCCCGCCCCGTCCACGCGCCCGGCCTCGATGATCGAGGACGGCAGCGAGCCCATGAACGCGCGGATGATGAGGATCGCGAACGGAACCCCGTGCGAGGAGTCCGCGAGGATGAGGCCGCCGATCGTGTTGAGCAGCCCCAGGTCGTTGTACGCCGTATAGAGCGCGTTCGCGACCACGATCCCCGGGATCATCTGGCTGATGAGGATTGCGAACAGCACGATATTCGTGCCCCGGACCGTGAAGTGGCTCAGCGCGTAGGCCGCGGGGGCCGCGATGGCGAGGCTCAGCACCACGCTCCCGAGCGCCACGATCAGGCTCGTGCCGAGGTTCTGGCCCTGCTGTGCCAGAGCCGTGCCGTAGCCCGAGAAGTCGGGGTGGATCGGGAACCACGTGGCCTGGATCGTGGTGCCGTTGGGCTGGAGCGAGGCGTTCACCATCCAGTAGACGGGGAACAGCATGATCGCGAGGAACAGAATCCCGAGGGCCGTGTACGGCAGGCCGGTGCGCTTCGCGGCGCGGGCCGAGGCCCTGGCCGGCATGGTGCCGGACGAAGTGGTCGAAATAGCGGACATGATTCCTCCTTTCAGTCTTCGACGCCGCGCCGGCTGGCCCGCAGGTAGAAGAGCGCGAACACGAGCGAAATGAGCACGAGGATGTTGCCGAGCGCAGATCCCTCGCCGAAGCGGAACTGCTCGAAGGACAGCGCGTAGGATTCCGTCGCGATGGTCTGGCTCGCGTTGGCGGGCCCTCCCCCGGTCAAGGCGAGGATGATGTCCAGGACCTTGAGCGTGTAGACCACCCCGAGCACCAGGACCACGTTCACCACGGGCCGAAGCATGGGCCACGTGATGTTCCAGAACGAGCGCCAGCCTGTCGCGCCGTCGAGCGCCGCGGCCTCGTAGAGCTCGTCCGGGATGTCCTGGAGCCCGCCGTACAGGATCGTGACGTTGAACGGGATGCCGATCCAGACGTTCACGCCGACCACGGCCACGAGCGCGAGCTGCGTGCTCGTGAGCCACGGGACCCCGTTCGGCACGAGGTGCAGCGCCTCGAGGAACTGATTGAGCGCGCCCGAGTCCTTGTCGAGGATCCACTTCCACACCGCGCCGCTCGCGATGAGCGGGATGAGCCACGGCAGCAGGAGCAGCGAGCGGAGCACCCCGCTCAGCGGGAACTTCTTCCGGAAGAACACCGCGAGCCCGAGGCCGATCACGAACTGGCCCACGATCGAACCCGCCGTGAACAGCGCGGTGTTGAGCGCCGCCGTCGTAAATATCGTGGAGCCGAGGACCTTCGCGTAGTTGTCGAAGCCGACCCACGGGGCCTCGCCCGTGTAGAAGGTCGCCGTGCCGTAGTCCTGGAAGCTCATGATGAGGTTTTTGACTACGGGGTAGCCGAAGAACAGCACGAGGTACACGGACGCGGGGACCAGGAA
This sequence comes from Sinomonas albida, assembly GCF_004919045.1. Taxonomy (GTDB): domain Bacteria; phylum Actinomycetota; class Actinomycetes; order Actinomycetales; family Micrococcaceae; genus Sinomonas; species Sinomonas albida. The sequence continues at coordinate 245,122 of NZ_SWDW01000001.1, read as the reverse complement.
GAGCCATTGGTACAGGCGTTCCCGGCGCCGCCGCGCGCTCGGCGGGCCTCCGTGAGGTCGCCCTGACCCAACCGACGCGGCGCGGCGGACGGGCGCTCGGGTGGTGGTCGTCGTCGTCGTCATGCGTCAGCCGTTGCTGTTTTGCGCCTGCTGGAGCGCGTCGCTCGGCGAGGCCTTGCCCGTGAGCGCGGTCTGGATCGCGGTGTAGATCTTGGTCGCGGCCTTGGGCCAGTCGGCGCCGAGCTCACCGGTGCGGGCCCTGGCGGACTTGATGAGGTCGGTGAAGACGGCGAGCTTGGGGTTGTCGGCCGCGAACTGGGACGCGAGCGTGGTCTTGGACGGGACCGTGTTGCGCTGCTTCGCCATCGACGTCTGCATCTCATCGCTGTTCATGCACGCCACGACCTGCGCGGCCTTGGCCTGCTTCGCCTTGTTGCCGGTCTGCGGGACCGTCCACGTCTCGCCGCCCAGCGGGGCGACCTCGGTGTCCGAGGCGGACTTCACGGGGAGCTGGACGATGCCGTAGTTGAGGCCCTGGGCCTTGTCCAGCGTGGGGAGCTGCCACGGGCCGTTCACCATCATCGCGGCCTTGCCGGCCACGAACTGGTCCTTGACGTCCGCCTGCTTCCAGTTCAGAACGCCCGACGACGCCGAGCCGGACTTCACGAGGTCCGTCCAGAGCTGGAGGGCCTCGGCCGTCTGCGGGGTGGCGATGTCCTTCTCGTCGCCGCCGTTGCTCCACATGAACGGGAGGAACTGCCACGTGCCCTCGTAGGTCGCGTTGGCGTCGAACGCGATGCCGTATTGGCTGCCGCTTGTGAGCTTCGCGGCCGCGGCCTTGAGCTCGTCCCATGTCTTGGGCGGCTGGACGCTGGCCTTGGCGAGGAGGTCCTTGTTGTAGAAGAGGGCGATCGTGTTGACTGTCGGGGCCAGGCCGTAGACCTTGCCGTTGTACGTGCCGGCCTGGAGCACGCCCTGCGCGAAGCCGTCCGTGCTGACGTTGAAGTCGCTCAGCGGGGCGAGCGCGCCGGTCGCGGCGATCTGCTGGAGGTCGGGGTTGTCCAGCATGAGGACGTCCGGGAGCGTCTTCGACGACGCCTGCTGGAGGACCTTCTGGATGAGGGACGCGCCGGTGATGGTCTGGCGGTCGAGCGTGACGCCGGCCTTCTCGGCGCACTTGTTGAGGGCGTCGCCGATGAACGACTTGTCCGGTTCGTTGTTGTAGTAGTCGAGGACGGAGATGCTCTTCACGTCGGCGTTGGCCGACGCGGCGCTGTTGGAGCCGCAGCCCGTGAGGACGGCGGGCACCGCGAGGGCCGCGAGGGCCAGCCCGGTGCGGACGGTGAGGGAGGTTCGCTTCATTGGGTTCTCCTGGTTCGATTTGTCGATGCGCATCGACGATGCGCATCGATTAGTGCGGTGGTGCTGTTTCCGTGGGTGCGGATTCGGGGACCGTCAGCGCTGGGAGCGCGGACGGATGGTGCTCTTCCGGCGCTTGAGCACCGGTTTGATGAGCTCCAGGTCCTCGTGGGGCCTGGACTGTGGGTCGGTGAGGTCGCGGACGATCATGCGGACCGCGCGACGGGAGACTTCGTCGGGCTCCATCCAGATGGTGGTCAGCGGGATGCGCTGGCGCTCGGCGAGCCGGTCGGGGCAATTGACGACGACGGAGACGTCCTTCCCGAGGACGAGGCCCAGGTTGGTGAGGGCTTCGACGAGGAGATCCTGGTTGGCGCCTTCGGGGGCGATGAAGGCTGGGATTCCCGTGTTTTCCTTGAGGGCCTTGGTGATGGCCTTCTCCATGCCGGCGATGGTGACGCGGCCTGGAGTGCGGATGACCTTGACGCCCGCCGCGGCGGCCGCCTTGTCGACTCCGCGGTGGAACCTTTTGACGTAGTTCACGTGGCGGGTGACCACGGTGTCCTGCCAATCGACGAGGATCACGTTTTCGTGGCCCAGCCGTGCCAGTTCCTCGACGCACATGGTGCCGGCGAGCTCGAAGTCGGCATCAATGCACTCGAGGCCCGCGCGTTTCTCGGGGACGCCGATGAGGACGCTTGGGACCGGGAGCTTGCGGATGACCGGCACGCGGGCGTCGTCTCCGGCGACCTGCATGATGATGAGCCCGTCGACGAGCTGCTGGCCCACGACGCGCTCGAGGCCCTCGGGCCCCTCGTCGTCGGTGATGAGCAGGATGTCGTAGTCGCTCTGTCGGGCGGTGGCCGCGATGACGGAGATGAACTCCATGATCGAGCCCATGTGTAGGTCCGGGACGAACGGGATCGCGAGGCCGATGACCTGGCTGCGGCGGCTCGCTAGGGCGCGGGCGCCGGCGTTCGGCTGGAACGCGAGCTGCGCCATGGCGTCCTCGACACGCTTGCGAGTCTCCTCGGAGATGGGCCGCCGGCCGCTCATGACGTACGAGACGGTGCTCTGCGAGACTCCTGCCAGGCGGGCTACGTCCTTGCTGGTGGGCATCGCGGGTCACCTCCTCGTGGTCGTCGATCCGCATCGTCGATGCGTATCGAGGATGAGTATGGCATGGGTCACACGGCGGGGGCAAGGGCTGCCCGGTCAGCCGACGGTGACCTGCTGGTCCAGCGGGATTGTCATCGAAAGACCCAACAAGGCCAGATGGCGTCATCCGGTGCGTCGGGCGGAACGAACTCCACGCGGAGCTTGAGCACGAATCCGATCCGCGACAGATAGACGACGCTCCGCGGGCCTTCGCCGTTCCTCAGCGCAACGGCTGCCGCGGCCTGTCGAAGAAACGGATTGTCATGAATGTGTCTCCAGCGATGAATAGCGCGCGACGGAGCTGCCGAACGTGGCGCAGCACACAATTCCTGATGTGCCATGGAACCCGACCAGCGGCCGGTCCCCCGAAGTCGTAAACGGCCGCTCCCGCCGAGCCAAAGCGACCGATCGTGGGGACACAACCAAGAGCGAGCCGATCGCCGATTTTTGCTTAGCGTTCGATCGCCTCGCCGGACCGGCCAAGGACATCCGATGGAGTCGGGTCATCCGCTCTGACAGCTTTTTTCGCAGGAACAGGAAACGGCCCGGCAGACACCATCCGGGCCGTTTCCTGCACGTCGCCCGCAGGGCGGAACTCGTCCATCCGCTAGCGGATACCCCCGTGACCGTGGCAAGCACCCTGCCGGGTCGTCCCGGGCCAGAGATATCCGTCCTTGCAAATAATTCCGCTCCCCACGTTCGGCGCCTGCGGAACCGGCGGCAGGTTCACGGAAGTACCTCCACCGCCCGATCCAGTGCCAACCCCGGCGCCCGCTTCGGCGTCTGCGCCTACGCCAGCGCCAACGGGTGCTGCTGGCGTAAGTGTCGGAGTGGAAGTAGGCGTAGGTGTGGGAGGCGGGCTGTCAGTGTTGTGCTTCACCCCGAGGGTGATGGTCGAGGACTTCGGCGCCGGACTGCCTGCGGTTGGGTTTTGGGAGATGACATCCCAGTTCGCCTTGACGATGATCGTCTTGCCTTCGACCGAATCGGAGGCCGTCACCTTGAAACCCAGTCCCTCGAGTTCCTTCTGCGCCTTATCGAGGGTCTTTCCAACCTCATTAGGAACAGCGACGCTTTCAGCCGAGGCCGTGGCGGATGGGCTCGCCGATTTTGTGGCTCCAGCTTCGGCCGCGGCCTTGCTCGAGCATCCTGTTAGCAGCAGCGCGGCAAGGACAACCAACGCAAGTGGCTTATTCAAGAATTAACCCCCATACAAGCACCGCCTCTTAAGCGTGGGCAGCAGAACGGCTGAAACTATCGGCGAGGACAGTCACTCCACCGTCGCCGCTCACAGGAAATATACAGGCGTTCGCCAGGCCAGCCTTCCAAGCGGCACGCCTCAGTCAAGCGCGAGGGGATCCCTCTTGACGATTCCGTGGAGGGACTTCGTCGGGCTCGAAGCCGATGGTGGTCAGCGCTCTCCGCTCCCACTTGGCGAGCGGTCGTCGGCGATTTGCGACGACGGAGGCTTCCGTGTCGAGGACGAGGCCCGAGTTGTTGAGCGACAAGGATCCTGGTTGGCGGACTTGGGGGCAATGGAGGCAGAACGCCTTCGCCTCCGGCCCCGTTGGCGGGTTCCCCACCTAAGCTGCGCAGAGCGCCCTCGCCTTCGGCAAAACCGCCAGCCCGGCCAGCCGGGAAGATTACTCGCCTCCTTCGTCGTAGAGGGCGACAGCACTCCTAATCAAACTATTTCATGCTAGATTTCGAGCCGCAGCGCGTGCTCGAGACGGAGACCCCTTATGGTTGAGGCACCATGAGCACCGCCCCAGGGCTTCGAGCCCCGTATGAACGCATGCCCGTCTCGGATTCGATACGCGTCCTTGACCTCTTTGCGGGAGCCGGCGGGCTAACGCAGGGACTCTACGCAGCATCGCCGCATTTCGTGACCGAACAAGCAGTTGAGATCGATCTGGCGGCCGCTGCCAGCTTCGCTGCTACTTTCGGCCGGAAGAAGATCTTCGCAGGCTCTATCGAGCAGTGGCTTGAGCTAGGAGCGGTGCCGAAAGCCGACGTCGTAGTCGGAGGCCCACCCTGTCAGGGCTTCTCTCTGCTGGGAAAACGAGACCCCAACGACCTGCGGAACCAGCTGTGGCAGGCGTACGCCGAGACAATTGTCCAGGCAAAGCCCACCTACTTCGTAGTGGAGAACGTCCCAGCCTTCAGCAAGTCCGAACAGCTTGCCGATTTCAAAGCGGCCACTGGACGCTATGGAATGTTGAGCGACTATGCCTTCGACTGGCACGTGCTCAATGCAGCCGATTATGGTGCTCCACAGGCTCGCAAGCGTGCGATCTTGATTGGCCATCATCGCTCGGTCCCCTCCCCTGGGTTCCCCGCTCCTACTCATGTAGGTAGACACGTTTCAGTAAGAAGGGCGCTCGCCGCGGTCTCAAAAGATCCGGCGGGGACCGACCTCGCAGACCGCATGACGGAATTCAACGGGACGAGGTTGCGGGGCCCGTACACCACTGCCGAATTGCATGTCGACCGTGAGTACCGCGAGATCTCTCTGCAACGCTTTCAAGCTATTCCGCCGGGTGGCAACCGATTTGATCTTCCCGAGGATCTTCTGGCTCCTTGTTGGGTCAGCCATAGGTCCGGATCGGGAGACGTGATGGGGCGTCTTCGCTGGGATAGCCCGTCTGTCACGATACGCACCGAATTCTTCAAGCCGGAGAAGGGACGGTACCTACACCCGGAAGAGCATCGGGCGATCACCCACCTCGAGGCGGCGCTCCTACAAGGTTTTCCATTGGACCGGCTGTGGCTTGGCTCTAAAACATCCATCGCCCGTCAAATTGGAAACGCGGTGCCTGTCGAACTCGGCGCGGCTATCGGACGGCTTCTGGCAAGCAAACTCGCTTAGTCCGACCAACCTGATCCTCGGTCCAAGACGACGAGGACGACTGATACAACCGAATAAACGATGAAAGTTGGCCACGTCGAGCATTATTGCCGAGGCCGTGAGGGGAGCTTCAATGTTGAACGCGGCGGAATGGCAAGGACCAGAGGGAAGCCTGGGCCGATGGCTCGTCGCAGACGGACGGGCCGCGTTGGAGGCGTACAGGGTTAGGCCGGAACTCGTCAAGGAGCACGACGCTCTGGAGCGCAGCACCGTGGAGAGCGGCTACGGGCGAAAGCAGCTCAACGAGCTGGCCCAGAATGCTGCCGACGCGATGAGGGGCACGTCCGGCAGGCTGGCTTTCGTGCTGACGGAAAGCTCGCTCTATTGTGCTAATGAGGGCGATCCGCTGACACAGGGAGGCCTTGAAGCTCTGCTCATGTCCCACTCGTCCCAGAAGCGTGACGACGAGATCGGCCGATTCGGACTCGGCTTCAAATCAGTGTTGCAGTTGACGGACACCCCGCAGATCATCAGTCGCACTGTCTCCGTCAAATGGGATCGGGCTCGCTCGGCTGCAGCAATCTCCGGAATCGTCGGGGGCAGAGAACGGTACCCGGCCCTGCGGCTCGCTGAGCCTTTCGATCCGGTCAGCGCGGCCGCCGCAGACCCGGCGCTCTCCGAACTCATGGACTGGGCTACTACCATCGTCCGAATTCCCCTCAAGGATCGAACGCCATGGCTTGATGAAGAGCTCGAGCGGTTCCCTCACGAATTCATCCTGTTCGCCGACCATATCGACACCCTCGATCTCGACAATCGCCGGACCGGCAAGCGCAAGACGTGGACGGCAGATCGCAGGCCCTATCCCCATGGGCTGGGGGAACGCGTCGTGCTGCAGGCCGATGGCCAAGCGGAGTTTTGGGACGTCTTCCGGGTGCCCCACCAGCCCTCCCCAGAAGCCGCCAAGGATGCCGGCAGCGTTGCGGCCCGCTCCGAGCTGACGCTCACTTGGGCCGTTCCGCTCAAGAGCCGTGGCCGCGGCCTAGGCAGGGTCTGGAATTACTTCCCGACGCAGTCGTACACGACCCTCAGCGGCATCATCAATGCTGCGTTCAAGCTCAACGAAGACCGCGAGAACATGCTGGCCGGCCCGTACAACGAGGAGATCCTCACCAAGAGCCTGCCCCGGGTTGTCGCATTCGCCCTGCCCGACCTGGTCGACCCTCAGGATCCCGGCAGCATCCTGGACATCCTCCCTGCCCGTGGCCGTGAAGCCCGATCCTGGGCAGACGAGGTCCTCAACAAGCCTGTCATGGCGACAGTCGCGGCCATGACTTTCCTCCCCGACCGGATGGGAGTCCTGCGCAGGGCGAACGAGCTGCAGATCGAACCCGAACTCGACCAGGCCGAGCGACTCGAATCCATGTGGGATGCCGCCGTCGGACGTGAAAGGCCTTGGGCGCATCGAAGCCTGACCAGCAACGCAGCCCGGAATCACACCCTCAATCGACTTCTTTCGATGGCCAACCAAGATCGGGCCGGGGTCAGAGCGTGGCTTGAAGAAGTGGTGCATCCGCGGACGGCCGAGGGCTTCCTTGCCGCACTAGAGATCGCGGTGGAGATCAACCAGCGCTTCTCAGAACTTGCAGGCGAAATGCGCTCCGCCCGGATCGTTCCAGCGGGCGACGGATCCCTCCAAGCACCCATCGGCAGCGCGCTGTTCGTGCCCATCGACGACGACGATAACGGCCCGAACCTCGTGTCACTCGAATTCGTCCGGTACCGGAATGCGCGCGAGCTTCTCCGGAAGCTCGACATCGGACTCCTCGACGCGCAGGGCCGCCTCAAGAAGGTGATTGCCGCAATCAGATCGAACCCCGGAGACTGGGCATCGCTGGAGGCGTTCTGGGCCCTGTCGCGGTCAGTCGATCTCCCCTCCGTCCTGCAGCTCCTCCAAGGGCTCACCAACACTTGGCTGCCTGTCCGCTGCGAGGACGGCCAGTGGCGGCCCATCGGCGAAGTCTGGCTTCGCGGCCCCCTGTTCCCCCAGGGAAGCATGGACGATGCATCCCTTGTCGTCGACGGTTCGTTCCATGCTCAAGACATGCGCGTCCTCAAAGCGCTCAAGGTGCGCTCCGATCTCGGCGACCCCGTGCAGATCAGCTCGGGACGATTGCACCAGCGATGGAAGAATGCCATCTCGGAGACCATCGAAGCGGACTTCCGAAACAGTCCAACGCCCGTATCGGGAATCCATCTCGCTTTCGGGCAGCCCTTCGCCACCCCGGGACTCGAACTGCTGTCGGACGCGAGCGCCGATGTCAGACGGCGCGCGACCGAGCGCATCCTCGAGCAGTCGCACTATGAAGTGCGAGTCAAGATCAACAACCAATACGTGAGCGACCGCAAGGTTTTCGACCCCGACGTCTGGTGGGCCCGGAATCACGGAACCCTCAATACGCCCCTCGGTGTCGTTGAAACACGCAACGCCGTCGCTGGATCTCCCGACATCCCCGACGGCTTCTTGCCCGTCGCCCTGGATCAGCGCGCCGCCGATCTCCTCGGGCTTCCCGCCGATCCCACGACGTACAGCTGGCCCTACATCTACGCCTTGGCCAATCGGTCACTGGGTCTTTCAGAACTCCACCAGCTCTACGGCATCGCCGCACTGCACGGGTTCCGGAAGCCACAGCATGTATCGGTGATGACGAAGCATGGACGTGCCGAGCTTCCTTTCGAAGAGGCACAGGTGGCGACCGACCGCCGAACATACGAGCACTTCGCCCAGAACCGCGAAGCCGCAGTACTGTTCGTCGAATCAGACGAGCTCCGCCTGGCCCTTGTGGATCAATGGAACCTCCCAGCGCTGGAAGTCAGGTTCGAATCCAAGCTCGTGGCCGAAGGGCAGGGAGACCCCCTGCCCTTGATGAAGCGGATTCCGTTCATCAACAAGGCCGTATCGGGGATTTCGAAACTCATCACTGTTCCGTGCCAGAACATTCGAATCGAAACCACGAACGATGCCGGCGACCCGCCCGCCGTCGTAGTTAGACAGACATATCGCGAGGCAGACACTTTCTACTACCTCGAAACGATGACTCCCCGGATTTGGCTGCAGGCGCTGCTGGACAGCACGGGCAAGAAGGTTGACTCAAGAACGGCCCTCGACAACGCCCAACAGGCCAAGAAGGAGCACGATCAGGCCGAAAGGCTGCGCAAGATCCAGGCAAAGCAGACTGATGAGGAGAAGCTGCTGGAGCTGGTAGGAGAATCCACCATACGGTCGCTGATTCCCGACCACGTCTTTGCCCTGCTCAACAGCAGAAGCGACGAGGAGATCTCCGGCACAGCTCTCGTGCAGCTCGCAAGCACACTCCATGGGGCAAGCCTTCTCCAGAAGATTCGACCATTCTTGGAAGAACAGGGGATCGAGACCCCCAGCCAGTTCAAGGGCAGCGCTGCCGCCCGCAGCTTCGTGCGAAAGCTGGGGATCTCGGAGGACTTTGCGGGTTCCAGCGAAATCCGCAAGCCTGTTCGCGAAGAAGTGATGGGTCCGGTACGTCTCAGTGCGATGCACGACTACCAGGTGGATGTCAGCAAGCAGATTCTGGCCGTCCTCGAACGCCAAACTGAAAACCGGGCTATCGTCCAGCTTCCGACAGGGGCAGGCAAGACCCGAGTCGCTGTCGAATCGGTCATTCAGCACGTCGCCCGTTCAGAGGGTCAGAAGCTTGTCGTTTGGTTGGCCCAGACCGAAGAGCTCTGCGAACAGGCGGTGGAAGCATGGCTCTACGTGTGGCAAGGGGCCGGGGTTCCGGGGAAGCGGATGGCTGTAGGCCGCCTCTGGGACGGAAGACGACCCAAGCCCGAAGAGACTCGGCTGCACGTCGTCGTTGCCACCATCCAAACCCTGAGCAGTATCGTGCATGACACGGGTGAGCGCGAAGAATACGCGTGGCTCTTCGGCGCCGACATCCTCATCGTCGATGAGGCGCACGGAGCCATCGCCCCCACCTACACAGAGGTGTTCCGGGCCTTCGGCAGAGGCAGCTCGCAGAGGGGCAAACCTCTCATCGGCCTCTCAGCAACTCCGTACAAGGGAACCAACGAAGCCGAGACAACACGTCTTGTGAGGCGCTTCGACGGGCATCTCCTGATGCCATCGCTTTTCACCACCGACAACGCCCATGCATATCTTCAGTCGATGGGAGTGCTTGCCCGCGTGCGGCACGAGGCGCTGGACGGGATCGAGCTCCAACTGACCAAGGGCGTCCAGCGCCCGGACCGTGGAGACAGCGCCATGCTGGAAACCCGGATCGATCTGGATATCGTGGCCAAGAGCAAGACGCGGAACGACACCATCCTGGACCATCTCCATTCTGTTGCGCCCAAAGAGACGGCGCTGGTCTTCGCGGCATCAGTCGACCACGCAGAGGCGCTGGCCGCGACGCTCACCGCGGAGGGCATCCGAGCAGCCGCGATCTCGTCGAAGACCAACCCGTCCGATAGGAGGCGCGAGATCGAGGACTTCCGTTCGGGCAAGATCCGGGTCCTGACCAACTTCGATGTGCTCTCGCAGGGTTTCGATGCACCGAAGGTCGGTGCTGTCTACGTCTGCAGGCCGACATTCACCCCAAACAAGTACCTGCAGATGATCGGGCGCGGGCTTCGAGGTCCGAAGAACGGCGGCAGTGAGGAAGTCCTTATCGTCAACGTCAAGGACAACATCGACCAATTCGGACAGCGGCTCGCGTTCAATCACTTCGAGTACCTCTGGAACCGCGAACCGTGAACGCTTTCGAACTCGACCGCAGCCAAACCGAAGTTGCCACGGCCCCTGCCGAGGACCGGCAGTACGTGACTGCTGGCGCGGGCCAGGGCAAGACCGAGGTGCTCGTATCACGGATCCTCCACCTCGCAGAGGCGGAAGGCCTGAACCCGGCCGATGAGATCCTTGTGCTCAGCTTCTCTCGCGCTGCCGTCGAAACCGCGCGGAAACGGGCTCTCTCCGCTGATGTCGATCAAGTCATGATCCGAACCTTCGACTCGCTGGCCAGCGCGATCATCCTCGATCTCCTCGGGCCGGACGGCGGCGCCGAATGCGGATCCTTCGAACAGCGGATACGCCAGGCCACGGCCTTGGTCGAGGAGCACGGGCTGCCGAGCTTCCTCTTGGGTCTGCGGCACCTGTGCGTCGACGAAGCCCAGGACCTGGTCGGCGACCGCGCCCGGCTGGCGACGGTCATCCTCGAGAACGCGCCAGAGGATCTCGGGTTCACGTTCCTCGGCGACCCGCTCCAAGGCGTTTACGACTTCCAGCTCCAGGCATCCGCCGCAGAGACGACTGCGCAGCAGCTCTTCGACACTCTCGTCAGCGCCTATGGCGCCGAACCCCGAGGCCTCGAGCACAACTACAGGGCCCAGAGCGAGCGCGTAAGGCAGCTGATCGAGGTCGGGAAGGCCCTCCGCGACACCGAGCTCGGGGATCCGCGGGCCGCCGCTGGCGCGTACAAGGCCCTCGAGGCTTACCGAACCGAAGACGCGACAAGCACCTCGTTCCTCGACGTGGGCGCGGTTCTACGGCCCGACCCTGAAACTGCCGCGATCCTCTGTGCGACGAACTACGAGGTGCTGTTGATCAGCGAGGCACTCGACCAGCAGAGAATAGAACACGGCGTACGTCGAAGAGCTCAGGACATGGGCGCCGCGAGGTGGATATGGCAAGCGCTCCACGAGCTGGCCCCCACAAAGCACCCAGAAGCGACCGTGCTTGAAGGGCTCAACTCTGCAGGGCGGCAGGACCCAGCCGGGGACTGGGCCCTGCTGAAGCAATCCGAAGCCAACTGGCGCGATCCCTGGTCCCTCGATCTGGCCGAACTCGCCCGAAAGATCGCGCGAGGCTCCCTGCCCCTGCCGCTGACAGCCAGCGACTCGCTCCCGCTGACAGTCTCGACCATTCACAGGGCTAAGGGACTCGAGTACGACCATGTGCTCTACATCGAGCCGGACGAGCGCAGCGACTCCCAGCCCGACTTCGCCAGCCTCGTCCGCCGCACCTATGTGGCACTCAGCCGCGCGCGCGAATCCATCTTCTCAGCTCGCCTCGAACGGCCCCGAGGAACCTTCGCCCAGAAGCACGCGGCCACAGGACGGTGGACCGAACGCCGGTTTGGGAAGCACGGGGACTACGCATCCAGAGTGGCGATTGAATCCTCGGATGTCCGCTCGACGTCCCCCTACGCCAGCCGATCGCACGATGCCCTGCCGGTCCAGTCGGCGATACTCGACTCGTCGATCGGCACCCAGGCGCAGGCCATCCGGATCATCGACGCTGATGAGGCCCATCCGGCCTTCTACGAGTTCCAGACCCTGGATGGCAGAGCACTCGGCATTTCAACCGAAAAATTCGGCCGCGATGTCCGAAGGGTCTTCTACAGAGGGGGAGACTTCCGATGGCCCGTGAGCTTTACAGGTCTGCGTCTCTCCTCGGTCGAAAGTGCAGCAGGGAGTCCGGAGCATACAGACGAAGTTGGACTCGGGAGATCAGGGCTCTGGCTCGTCCCGAGGTTCTCAGGCCTGGCCCGCGCGAGTTGGAAGTGAGTTGACGTTAGCCATGAGTCTTGCACCGAAATATGCGTTCCGATCCGAAATGGTGGACCGTCTCGTCACGGACCTCTACGGTCCCGGCGAAATCGACGAGGTCCTCGACGAACGGCCCCTCGACCGCTATCTGACAGGCGTCCTCTGGCCGATGTCCGGCGAATCCCTCGACGCAGTCGCCGACGACCCCGACGCGGGAACCCCCTCAGACGACGAGGTCCAAGACAGCCCAGTCGCGGCTTCCCGCATGACCTACCCCTCGAGCATCGGTATGACATTCACGATCGACACCCGCGTCACCCGTCTCTTCACTGTCCGCCCACAGGCGGCACGGTACGTCCCGGCTGCCTCTGACGGCCAGACCCAGAATGGGTCGCTATCCGGACGTTGGGCACGTCATGCCCAGGACCTGCCGCCCTTGACGGTCGACGTCTCGAACCCCGCTGGCGAAGTCACGCATCCCATCTACGGCGAACTGGAGCTGTACGTCCTTGCACGCCCGCCTCAGGCCGACCTCGTCACTGTCACGGTTGCTCTGCGGAACCGTCTGCCCAAGCCAGCCGAAGGTGATAAGGACCTCAACTGCTGGTTCCAAGTGGGACTGGCCGTGGAAACACCGCGGCCCGCTCTCGTGGACCGCCAGTCCCTCCATACAGAAGCCCCGGCGGAACAAGACATGGCCAGCGCTCAGCTCCTCTACAGGAACGCCCGCATGTTCGCGGCCGGACACGGCTGTGCCACCACGTGGGGGGACGGCGATGTCCACGGCGCTCTCTGCCAGCGCGTCTCCACGACGTTTGTCCCCCGCCAGGAAGTTCCCAGAGCCATGGCCGGTGAAGTGTCGGCAGACCTCCGCCTCGGCTTCCTCAGTCAGGCAGACGCCACACGAATCGCCGAAGAACTCGCCCTCCTGGTCAACGAATACCGGAGCTGGATAGCCAACAAACGCGACAGCCTCATCGCAGGGAACTCCGGCGGGGACATCCCAGAGCACCTGCGAGCAACCGCAGAACGCCATCTCGAATCCGCATCCGCGGCCGCCGACCGCATCCAAGCGGGCATCGACCTGATCGCCGCAGACCCCGAGGCGTTCAAAGCCTTCCAGCTGGCCAACCGCGCGATGCACCTTCAGAGATCGCGTCAGGATTGGGTGCGTTCGAAGTCAACCGCCGCCTTCACCCTCGACCAGGACCAACGGTGGCGGCCTTTCCAGATCGCCTTCATCCTGCTCAATCTCCCTTCGTTGACCCAGCCAGGCCACTCCGACCGCGGCATCGCGGACCTTCTCTGGTTCCCGACCGGTGGCGGCAAGACGGAGGCGTATCTCGGGCTGATCGCCTACACCATCCTTCTGCGCAGGCTCCGGGACAACAGCGCGAAGGGCGTTGCCGTGATCATGCGATATACCCTCCGCCTCCTGACGATCCAGCAGTTCGAGCGCGCCGCCATGCTCATCTGCTCCCTCGAGCACCTTCGGAGGGCAGATGCCGAACTGGGAGAGGAGGCCTTCGGCATCGGCTTATGGGTGGGGGCCGGAGCCACGCCGAACGATGCCAAGACCGCAAGGAGGAACCTCAGCAGACTCGCTCGGGGCGAGGACGTGATGGAAGGCAATCCGGTGCAGCTCAAAGCCTGCCCCTGGTGCGGACGTGTCCTCAGCGAGGCCGACTACGACGTCCGCAGACTGCCCTACGAACGGATGGTCATCGAGTGCCCGAGCACGTCCTGCGACTATCGTTCAGGCTTGCCGGTCCATCTGGTCGACTCCGACATCTACCGGGAGCGCCCCGAGCTCGTCATCGCGACAGTCGATAAATTCGCCCAAATGGCGTGGAACGGCGCAATCGCCAACATCTTCGGACGCGCCAATTCTGGCGACCACGGCCCCGATCTAATCATCCAGGACGAATTGCATCTCATCTCCGGACCACTCGGGTCGACCGTCGGACTATACGAATCCGCATTCGACCTGGCAGCCAGCGACGCTTTCCGGTCCCCGGAGGAAGGAGCCCGAAAGCCCAAGGTCATCGCCTCGACCGCGACAATCCGGCGCGCTGAGGCACAAATCTCCGCAGTCTTCGACCGCAAATCGCGCCTCTTCCCGCCCCCCGGGCTGCTCCCCGACGATTCGTTCTTCGCCGAAAAGGCCCCGCGCGAAGAATTCGGCACGCGCGAGTACGTGGGCGTCATGGCCTCCGGCACAAGCCACGCCACCCTCATGGTCCGCGTCTACGCCTCCTTGCTGAATTCCAGCCTGCGGATTGAGGGCCGCGACGAGGACCGCGATCCCTACTGGACGCTTATGGGCTACTTCAACAGCCTCCGCGTGCTCGGCAGCGCGTACCTACAGGTCAGCGACGATGTCCGAGTCCGGCTTGGGCTCCTCGCTGCCCGCGACGGCCAGCGCGACCAGGTGCGCGACGTGAACCCGAGCGAGCTAACAAGCCGCGTCGCCAACAACCTGATCCCCGTCCGTCTGAAGAATCTCGAGAGCCGGTTCGGAGAACCTGGAGTCGACAGCGTGGTCCTGGCCACCAACATGATCTCCGTCGGGCTCGACGTCGACCGTCTCGGGCTCATGGCAGTCATGGGCCAGCCCCAGTCCAGCGCCGAATACATCCAGGCCACCAGCCGCGTGGGGCGCCGGTGGCCGGGGCTCGTGGTTACCATCTTCAACGCGGCCAAATCCAGGGACCGCTCGCACTTCGAAGGCTTCGTCCCGTTCCATCAGGCCATGTACCGCGCCGTCGAAGCCACAAGCGCCACCCCCTTTGCCGCCCGTTCCCGGGATCGCGCCCTGCACGGAGCCCTCGTCTCCGCCGTGCGAATGCTCTCACCCGCAATGGCCGTGGACGGCGCGGCAGCAACAGTCGAGGACCACGCGGCAATCGTTGAGGAAATCAAGAGTCACCTGGTGGAACGCGTGTCCCGCGTCGCCCCTCCTGAGGCCGAGGCTACATACGCCCAGCTCGAGGCGCTGCTGTCGGTATGGGCCACCGAAGCGGCAGGAAAGTCATCCTTGCAGTACAAGGACGAGAAGAACGCGGCCAATGCCCTCCTGATCCGGTACAGCCAGGCTTTAGAAAAGGAGGACTTCGTGTTCTCTCTCGACCACGCGCCCTGGGCAACCCCGGAGAGCATGCGCGACGTCGATGCGGAGACGCCCCTTAAACAGATCTTCTTACGGAAGGACGCCTGACATGGCAGAACTGAAGGTCCGCAGGTCCCAGCTGCTCTCAACGTACGGAGTGGGCGGCCTGCTGCCGGACGAGAACGCCAGCTTCATGGTCGCCAGTCTCGACCAGTGGGACCAGGGACACCTGACCCCCGTCCCGGAGCCCCGACTGGCCCGGGCCCTGAACGTCGCAGCGCTCTACCTTCCGTCCGCCAGCAAAAAGACCGGGTCTGTATCCGTCATCCGTTTCCCCTTCATCCAGTCATGCAGCAAATGCGGACGTCTCGGAGACCTCGCGCGACTCAAATCGGCGTGGAACGACCCGAAGTGCGGGTTCTGCAAGTCCCCTACACTCACTCCCTCCCGCCTGATCGTCATCTGCCAAGACGGACACATCGATGACTTTCCCTATCATTACTGGGTTCATGCGGAGTACTACTCCCCCGATCCCGGAGCTCACCTTCTGGAGCTCAAAGCCCAGGGTCGCACCTCCTCACTCGGTGACATGGTTGTCTCCTGCTCCTGCGGACGGAAACGCAGTCTCGCGGATGCCTTCTTCCCCAACGCCTTCGGCCCAATGCGCTGCAACGGCCGGCGGCCCTGGCTCGGTGGGGCGAAGTTCACCGAGAAGAACTGCGACAAGAAGCCGCGCGCCACACAACGCGGTGCTTCCAACGTATGGTTCCCTTCAATCGCCTCGGTCATCTCCATTCCTCCCTATTCAGAGGCGCTGTCCAAGGCCGTTGCTGCCGATGCTGGCTTTCTAGCCGATCCGGAGGCCCTCACCCCTGAAGGGCGAGTCCTCATCACGACAGCAGCCAAGAAGTACGGCGGCAAGTACTCGGAGGAGGAGATCATCGCCGAGATCAAACGCCTCTTCCACAACGACGACTCGGGGACGGCCAACACCGCACAACTCAAGAAGCAGGAGTTCGCTGCACTGGTAGAAGGGCGTGAAGACGGCCCCGGCCGTGACTTCGTCTGCCTACCGGTCGACGTCGATCCCAGCCTCTACCCGCTGGTGACCGGCGTCCGACGAGTCACCCGCCTCCGGGAGGTCAGGGCGCTATTCGGCTTCAGTCGGCTGACCGCCCCCTCAGAGGACAACCCTGAGGTCAAGACGTCTCCCCTCAGCCCCGAGGATCACAAAGTTCCCTGGCTTCCTGCCATTGAGAACATCGGAGAGGGAATCTTCATCGCACTCGACCGCGACCGCCTGGAGGAATGGTCCCGCCAAGAATTCGTCCAGGGACGCCTCGAGCAGCTCACAGCAAACGCGAAGGCGGCGGCCGCCCAGCGAAAGCAGCAGCCAGCCCCAGTCGACATCATCAAGGTCGCGGTGCACACCCTAGCCCACGTTCTGATTGACCAGCTCTCCATGGATGCCGGCTATCCCACATCATCGATCCGAGAGCGACTGTACGTCGACGACGACTCCGCCGGAGTCCTCCTCTTCACAGCCTCAGCCGATTCGGCAGGAAGCCTCGGCGGCCTGGCTGCGCAGGCGGACACCAGCACTCTGGCCAACGTCTTCCGCGAAGGTCTCCAGCGCCTTTCCTGGTGCTCTGCCGACCCGGTCTGCATCGAATCCACTGGCGCGGGCACCGACGGACGCAATCTCGCAGCTTGTCACAACTGCGTCTACCTGCCGGAGACCAGCTGCGAAGGGTTCAACGGTGGGCTGGACCGAGGGCTCCTCTTCGGAACCCCCGGCAGCCGCGACCAAGGGCTGTTCGACGCCTTCGCATCGGATCTCTCTGGTTTGACTCCCTCGATTGAGCGCTGACATCTCGGAGGCCGACGTTCAGTCCAGGGGCGGGAGGCGGGCACTGACATGTCTCTGGAGCCTCCGAGCTGGCAAGCTCGGTGGACCACGACGGAACGATCGAACCTCAGCGGAGGGGATATACCGCTGGGAGATATGAGAATTGGGAGAACCGAGGGGACATTCAGCTGCGAAGGATGAGAAGCTACTCACCTTGCCTGGGACCGAAGTTCGGACCCAATCCTCCCTGGCGGCTATCTGAGGATGTAGGAGGCGGTTCATACCGTGCAACACATGACTGCTGATCGAACCGGCCACACATTGAAGGCCCTCAGCGAGCTTGTTCAAGACGCTCGTTCAACAAGGAACAATCAGATCTGCCAACTTATTGGTAACGCTTCGGCCGACAATTAGGGGCAGGCTAGGCACCTCGGTCTCAACTTCCGCACGAACACGCGCGGCGAGCCCCCCTCGAAGTTAGGCACAGGTTCGGCAGTCTGGTCCTTTCGGGGGCACGCGAAGTGGCGGTGACGCACCACTCGCCGCGCTGATGATCAGCTCGTGCGAAGGGCACTCCTGCGTCGCCGACCCGAGCGGACGGCGTCACCAGCCGCCGCGGGTTGGCGTGTGCCCTTTCCGGCTGTCGTCGGGCATTGGCATTTCGGCCCGCAAGCCCAGAAGTCGGATGGGACGGTCCGGTTCGATTCCGGCCGCGAGGTCTAGGGCCCGGGCGAGGACTTCGGACCGGTCGAAGGTCTCGGCGATTTTGTGGGCGTAAGTCTTGGTGATGAAGGGTGCGTACCGAACCTTCAGGGTCAACCCGATCACGGGCCTACCTTCGGCCGCGACATCCTGCAGGACATGCGCAGCCAGCTCCCTGACAGCGTCCTCCACTTGGGCAGAATCGGTCAGGTCGCGCTGGAACGTGGTCTCACGGCTGTGCCCGCGGGCAACCCACGGGGTGTCGTCCACGACGCTGGCTCCGTCGCCACGTCCGAGCTCTGCGTACCACGGGCCCATCCTGGGGCCGAACTCGGGGATCAGGTACTGGGGGTCGGACGCGGCGAGCTCGGCAACCGTGGTGATACCGAGCTTGGCTAGCCGGGCCGAAACCTTGGCCCCGACGCCCCACAGGTCCTTGGTGGGCCGGGGGCCCATGACGTCGAGCCAGTTCGCGGCGGTGAGGCGGAAGATGCCGGCCGGCTTGCCGAAGCCGGTGGCGACCTTGGCCCTGACTAAAGTGTCGCCGATGCCCACGCTGCAATGCAGCCGCGTTTGCTCGAGGACAGCCGTCTGGATCTGGCGGGCGTAGGCCTCCGGATCCCCGTCTCGATGCCCACGAAGGCTTCGTCCCAGCCCAGCACCTGCACGGTCGCGCCGGGCTGCGCGCGCAGGGTAGCCATTACCGATTCGGACGCCTCTAGGTAAGCCTGGTGATCGACGGGCAGAATCACGGCGTCGGGCACTTTTCGAGCCGCGATACGCAACGGCATTCCGGAGCCGACGCCGAACGCCCGGGCTTCGTAGGACGCGGTAGAGACCACGGCCCGTTCCGTAGGGTCGCCCCGACCGCCGACAATGACCGGCTTACCCGCAATCTCCGGCCGCCGCAGTATTTCGACGGCCGCAATGAACTGGTCGAGATCTACGTGCAGCACCCACCGGGTTCCGGTCACGACACCAGTGTGCCCTATACGTCCCCGGCAGGCATCGACTCTCCCAGCCGCTATGGGGAATCTCAGCCTCGCTCGGGCGGTTCCCGTTACAGTTCTCAGCTTCCTGATGAGCTCTTCGACCGCACGGACATCGCCAACGACACGAGTGAGCCAACTACGAGGACAACTCCGGAAACGACCGACCACGGAGAATCGCCGTGACCAGAGGAAAAAACGTAGATGGAGTAGGAGCCAAGGATAAGTGCGATCAGAAGCCAGATCGTCGAATTGCGATTCACGGAGAATTCCCTAGAGGTTTGGTAGCCGATCGGGCTGGTCGCGACAAACGGGAAACTTCAGCGTCAGTCTGCTTGAAGCGCGCGGACAGGCCCTCAAACCCTGCCGGCTGCAGTCCGCCCTCTCATCCAATCCGCGAGATCGGCGGATGTCAAGTGAAGATTTATGGGGCAAGAAGCAAAGTTAGGCACTTCATAGGCGTGTCGCCCCGACTTCGGCGGAATCACGGGCTTCTCGTCCGTTGAAAGTTGGGCACTCGCGGCGCGTCTTCGGAGCGCCTGAGCCCCGCGACACCCGCCCTCCTAGCGACCAAGCACCGAATCTGCGATCTGCCTTGCCGCCTGGTCCGCTGTGATGTGCGTGGTGTCGACGACCTCTGCCTCATCGTGCAGCCAGGTGCGAGCCGCCTCGGCGTATGGCTCCAGGTACGCGAAGCGGAACGTTGAGGGACCGAGGACCTTGTCGTTCTGGATGCGGTCACGGAGCGTGGCCTGGTCTGCGTGCAGCACGAAATGCTGAATCGGGATGCCGTGCTCGGCGAGACCTTCGCTGATCTCGCGCCAGTAGCTCTCGACCAAGACAGTCATTGGCATCACCAGCGTACCGCCGGTGTACTCGATCACGCGCCGGGCGGTTTCGACAACAAGCGGTCGCCACGGCTCCCAGTGCTGGAAGTTGTCCGTCGCTGGAAGCCCCGGCTTGATGTCCATGAGCACCTCGCCGACCTTCTCAGCGTCGAGGACGCGCGAGTCGGGCAGCAATCGCTGCACCAGCTCGCTCGTCGTCGTCTTTCCCGCTCCATGGGTGCCGTTGAGCCAAACGATCATGGAACGGACTCTAGTGCCAACGTCCGTCCGGCCAGAGGCCAGACTGGAGATGTGGAACTCCGGCATGTGTCCCCTGATGACTGGCAGCTGTATCGCCTCGTGCGCAGGCGCGCCCTGGGCGAAGATCCCCAAGCATTCACCTCCACGCTCGCCCAATGGTCAGGCAAGGGCGACACGGAACAACGGTGGCGGTCGCTGCTTGAGAAACAGAATGTGCTCAATCTGATTGCCATGCTTGACGGACGACCTGTGGGCACGGCAAGTGGCATACCCGGCGACAGCCCCTCGTCGATAACCATCGTCGCGATGTGGGTCGCCCCCGAGGCTAGAGGCAAAGGTATTGCCCGCAAGCTGATCGCCGCAGTGGAGTCATGGGCCGGGAATGGCGGCGCAAGCTCCGTCCGACTTTCGGTGATGTCCGACAACACCTCGGCGATCGGATTCTACGAAAAGCTGGGTTTCGCATTCGACGCGGACGCACAACGGCTCCGATCAAACGACGCGCGGCGTGAGCTTGCGATGACCAAGCCGATCGGTCGCCGGGACTGACTCAGGCGGGCTTGAATCGTGAGGCCACCGCCCCGCGGATCGCGGCGACGTCAACATCACCAGCGGCTTCCTGCAGAAGCTGTTTGACCAGCCTTCGCGGAGACAGCACGGGTATCTCGCGAGTCGTGAACATGCCCCCGATCAGAGGCCAATCCGCCTCCACAAAACAGAGAGCCCCAACGACGCGAGGGCCAGGGACGAGTCTGCGCAGCACGTCGACTTGCTTGAGCACCCCATCGACGAGCTTTGTGCAGTCACGCCGACCGACGAGAAGCTTCTCGGCGCGCGGCCGGAGGATCCCGCCCTCGATCTTCAACTCGGGCCGCCCCTTGTAGCGCTTTGCGTCGATCACCCATATTGCGCTGGGAGTTATCACGATGTGGTCGATGTTGGCTTGCGAGCCGGGGATTCGCCGATCGTGGAGGACTGCGATTCCATGGTCAGCCAAGGAGTCAAGGCGAGCCCCGAGGCGTTCCTCGCCAATCGCACCCCGTTCCCAGGCTTTGGTGCTCTGTCGCTCCTCAGAAAGGGCGACGGCGATGCCTCCGAAGCGGCCCCATTTCTCACGGAGCCTCTGCTCGTCTTTCGCCTTGCGGCGGTCGTATTCACGCCGGGCCGATAAGCCGGCAACACCAGACTCTGCAAGCGAGGTCACGTCGGAAAGAGACTCTAGATCCGCAGCGGGAGGCTCACCGACCTCATTGGCGCACTCCAGGCAGATAACGGTCCTCGTCTCGCTGTCGTAGATCGCTTCCGCCCGAGCCGGAAGCGACTTAGCGCACACCCGGCACGTCCCGGCGTACCGGAGCCTCATCTTCTTCATAGCTCGTCTGGCGACGGTGGTTCGAACTGGATTATCCACTCCTCGAGTTTGGCCTCCGGGATATGAAAGGTGCCCGCCGGAAGCTGGGCATTCCTGGCTCTGATGCGTTCGCGGAGGCATTCTTCGGAGACGTCGGCGAAGTGAACCTTGAATCCCGCACCGAGGTTCTGAGCCTTGGCTCGAAACTCGTTCCGCTCGCTCCTGGCCCAGAACCCGAAGTCCAGGATCACGTCCACACCGAGGGAGAGAACCCTTGACGTCGTTTCCCATAGGAGACGCTCGATCGTGGAGTGCCGAGTGTTATGTGCTAACCAATCCGCCTCGTCGCTTTCATCATGCACGTCAGCTCCGAACAACCGGATGTGCCATTCATCAACGGTGAGGCGTAGGGCGGAGAGCTCGACTTCGAGCTCCCGAGCCAAGGTGGTCTTGCCGCTGCCGGGCAGTCCCACCATCAGATGAAGCGTTGCCATCAACCCCCACCGCGTCTGCGTGAAATTGGAACGCGACCAGCTCCCGCTAGCCGCCGGTGAACACCGCCAACGATAGTGGAGGCGCCTAACCGTCCGATAAATGCTGGACTTCGTCGGACTACGGGTTCAAGAGCTCAGCAGGCTGAAGTCGACGACATCCACCGCGGCGTCGTGAGGCATCTGTGGGTAGTGCTGACGGAGTGCATCAAGGTATCCCTCCGTCGAGCCGCCATCCGGGAGCCGAAGGCGTTCTGCAGTGAGCTCATCGAGGCGGAAGCGGTTCACCGCGCGAATCTCTCCGTTCAGCGAGGCGTGCTCCTCATCGTCCTCGAAGTAGAAGATCGCCTGGCCAACCGCGACTCGCTCGCCCCAGCGGACGGTCGAGGTCTTCTCACCGTTGGCAACGGCATCGTAGTAACGCTTGTTGAAGCGCAGCACGCGGGTAGCGCGAGAATCCGGGAAGAAATAAGTGTCAGGTAGAAGTTCAACGATCTGGCGCATCTCGGGGCCCGTCGCCGTCGGCACCGCCACAATCGCGTCCGGGTGCAGGTCGAGGATCACCTGTCGACATCGGCCGCAGGGCGGGATGAGACCGCGCCCGTCATCACCCGCTGCGGCGATCGCCACAAGAGGACCAGCGTTGACAGCGGCGGCGGCACCGAGCACGACCAGTTCGGCGCACGGGCCGCCGGTGAAGTGATGGACGTTGACGGCGGTGTGGATCCGCCCGCTCGTGTCCATCGCCGCAGCCGCGACGGTGTGGTTGGGGTCTTCACCGAGTGTTCGCGCCATGGCCTCCGCCGCGTCGATCACGCGACGTTCAGAGAGAAGGGGCTCCATGGCCCAGAGTCTCGCATGGTGCGGCTGAGGGTTACGCCACCTTCCCGCGTATGTTCCTGATCCCTCCGCCTCCGGCTAGGCCTACAGCTCTCGCCGGTCTGGCGGGCCTCCATCGTCCGTCGAGAAGCATGAGCGATCGCTTCATTCTTGTCTGCCGACGACTGAGGTCGACTGGAATCGATATTTTCGCCTCCAAATCGCAGATGAGATCTTCTTGCCCTTGGCCAGGCGGCGCATTTCGGCGTTCCCAATTCGCGGCGACGCGACTATGCTGCGACAGGGATTCCCAAGGAGCTGAAATGAGTAATTCCGAGACGAGTTTCCCACCGAGTCGGGGAGCATCAAGAGCCTCCCGATACTGGCTTGCCTTGAGCGCGATCTTCGGCCTCGCTCTCGAGGTGGCAGTCTTCGCAGAACCCGCGTGGTTTTGGCTCTTCGTGCCCGTATTCGCACTCGCGCTCTACTGGCTGGCGAGGCACTTCGGACAAGTAGATGCCTGGGTCCGTGGACGCTCAATGCCCGGATGGCTCAGCGCGCTCACCTTCATGTTCGGCCTAGCCGCGTTCCAACTCCACGGAAACGAGGCTGCGGGCTGGATTGGCACCGGGCTCAGCGTGCTGGGATTCGCCGTGATGCTCGCGCTCTTGAACCGCTTTGGCACCTTCCAGCGGCCAGTTGAATCGACAAATGAGGGGACGGAGTAGCCCAATGGGGGCGATCAAAAGGCGATTCATCTACGTCGGAATCCTCGTGTGGGTTGCCAGCATCGTGCTTGATACGGCGAGCTCTGCCATTCTGCGTGCGATCGCGGTAACACTGACTCAAAATGGAGTGCCCATCGTGGGTGTGACGGAGTCCATCCTCGGTACGGTCAGGTTGGGCCTCGCACCCCTCGGCGCCATTCTGATTGCAATCGGTATCGCACTGCATTGGCTCCGAGATTACCTACCGAATGCGCCTGCCTCGGCTGATCAGGACATCGAGCAAGCGCAACCCTGACGCCCGCACCTGTGCGCTGTGGTCGGTCGGTGGCACGCGCGCAGGGGAGTCTGAGGTCATGACTGTTCTCCGCCTCGTCGTTGCCATCGGCTTCTTCATCGCCGGAACTCTGTCGATCGGCCCAAATCCGCTCGCCGGTAGTCTGGTGCTGTTGGCGAGCACGCTAGCAATTGTGATGCTCAGGCGGTCGCGCCGAGGATCTCGCCCGGGCTCCGCGAGACGCGGCGCCGACTAGAGCCTCGGCTTGGCGACGATCCGATGAGCGTAGGCCGAGCAGCGCGGTCATTCGCGCGACGCCGGAGACTGCGATCGACCGCGGCCGTGCCCACTCTTTGTTGCCTTGCCGGGCCACGGCCATCGATCTTCGCAAAACCAAGGCTCGTGAAAATCGAGGCTCCGAGCCAACCCCACCAGTGGGGTCATGGTCAAACGTAGGGGCCGCCGTTCCGACATCCGGACCACTGAGGGTTCAGATCTCGGAACACGCAGATTGGGAAGAACTACCACTTAAATTCGGCAGGAGAGCCACCGAATCGTGCTGCGGATACCAGGCCGCACCTCATCACGAAATAGGATCCAACCGTCAGCCGACCTGTAATATTGCGGGGCGGACCATCCACACAATCCCGGAATTTGCATTCCGGGCGTAACTGGGGGTGCGTAATCGATGGTTTCAACAACGTTACGACAAACGATTCTGAACATGATTATTGCGGCAATATCGACCTTGGCACTTTTTATGGCTTCACTGACGCCAGCATCCGCGGCTCCGCCGCACACCGCTGACCAGGCCTCCGGCATCGCTATCACGCAGCCAACCCCGCAACAGCGCGAAGCGGCCCTCGCGAAACTTGGGGCCGCCAAGAGTACCGACCCAGTGGGGTTCGGCCAGCGGATGAGAATGCTCCAGAATGCAGATGCGCTGAACCGCTTTCTATTTGCAGACGCCCGGTTCGACGGCAGACAGCAGCAAGAATTCGTGGCTGCATCTATGCCAACAGATGCGCTACAAGGGCTCATCGAAATGACTTACGCTGGCATGCTGAAATTCGAGTTCGTGAAAAACTCGAACGGGCAGCCGGCAGCGAAGGTCTCCAAGGGCCATCCTCGGCCACTGATCGGCGGCGGTCTTGGTACGACATCCATCAGGCCTGCGGGGCTAGACTCGCTGCCGCAGTGCCCATCTGCGTGGGCGGCCTTCTGGGCGTGGTACGCGAACACTACGCTGGTGTGTGAAGCGCTCGGGTTCTTTGGTCCGTGGACTGCCGCCGGGTGCTACCTAGCGCTTGCGCTAGGAGGCATGGTCATCGATTTCAACATGAGCTGCTGATCGAGGAGGGAAAGGACCAATGACGGAATCAAGGAAATCGTCACGTCAGTATTGGCTGGGTCTCTCCCTGGTGTACGCAGTGTCGTTGAGCGTCTTTACGCTCGCCCCTGATTCGTGGCCGCTCGTTTTCGTGATGGCGGCCCTCCTCTTCCTCATCGTTCAAGCGGCCTACTACGGGCAGATCGGTCGGAAAATTCAGGGGACGTTTGCGACGGCCACACCTGGGGTTGGCCTGCTTGCCATGACCGGCGGCGCGATTGCCATATTGCTTCGCGGATCGCAGGCAGCCTATTGGGCCGGTCCCCTACTGAGTGTCGCGGGATTCGTTGCCATGTTCTTCTTCTTGAACCGGTTCGGCCGGTTTTACTCGGGCTCACGAGACGACCAAGGATCGGCGTCGCCATCGTCGTGATGCCGCCGGGCTGCGGCCCCCTTCGATTGACTTAGGGAACCGCCCCATCCTCACGCGAACGCCGCCCGTTCCGGCCGCCTCCGGTTCGCACATGCCGGCCGTGCTCGCCCCCTCGGCCGGCCTCCGCCGTCGTCCGCTCTTTGTCCTCGGATCCGCGCAAGGGGACCTCGCGCAGCGTCAGTACGAGGACGAAGGCGAGCGCGATCGCCGGGATGGCGTAGACGAACATTCCAGTGAGCGCGTTCGAAAACGCAAGCTCGAATCCCTGCCGCAGCGCCGCCGGCAGCCTCGAGATGAGCGCCGGGGTGATCGAGTCCGTGCTCGGCAGGTGGGACGCGGCCGCCGCCGGGAGGTGCTGGGCGAGCTGGTCGGTGAGCCGGCTCGTGAAGATCGAGCCGAATATCGACACCCCGAGGGAGCCGCCCACGAGCCGGGCCACAGTCACGGTCGACGTCGCTGTGCCCACATCCGGGATCGCCGCCGCGTTCTGGGCGATGACGACCATCACCTGCATCGTCAGCCCGACTCCCAGTCCCAGAATCACCATGTACACGCCTGAGGTCAGCCGGTCCGTGTCCACGCCCATGGTCGAGAGCAGATAGAACGCCGTCCCCACCACGAGCGAACCGACAATCGGCGACCACTTGTAATGCCCGGTCCGGCTGATGATCTGACCCGAAACCACGGCCGCCACGATGAGCCCGGCCATCATCGGGAGGAGCAGCAGCCCCGAATTCGTGGCGCTCGCCCCGGAGACGATCTGCAGGAACAGGGGCAGGAACGTGATGCCGCCGAACATCGTGAAGCCGACGATGAAAGTGACGGCTGCGGAGATGTCGAACGCAGGCAACCGGAACAACCGCAGCGGGATGATCGGCACGGTCGCGGCCCGCTCGGCGAACACGAACCCGACCAGGAGCACCGCTCCCGCGGCGCCGAGGCCGTAGATGGTGGGCGAGTCCCAGGCGACGGTCGTGCCGCCCCACGTAGTCAGGAGCACAATGCAGGTCAGGGCCGCGCCGAGCAGGACGGCGCCCAGAAAGTCGATCCGCCGCTCCCCTTCGCGGCGTGGCACCTTGAGCACTTTACTGACGACGGCGAGGGCGACGGCGCCGATGGGCAGGTTGATGTAGAAGATCCATCGCCACGAGACGGAGTCGGTGAGGTAGCCGCCAATGAGCGGGCCTGCAACCGACGCGAGGCCGAACACGGCACCCATGTAGCCCTGGTATCGGCCGCGTTCGCGGGGCGTGACGATGTCCGCGATCGTCGCCTGAGCGCCGACCATGAGCCCGCCGCCGCCCACGCCCTGCAGGGCCCGGAACGCGATGAGCTGCGCCATGCTCTGCGAGAGGCCCGCGGCCACCGAGCCGATGAGGAAGATGACGATCGCGATGAGGAACAGCGGCTTGCGGCCGTAGAGGTCGCCGAGCTTGCCGTACAGCGGCATCACGACTGACGACGCGAGGAAGTACGCCGTCACGACCCATGAGAGTTCCTGGAGGCCGTTGAGCTCGCCGACAATGGTCGGCAGGGCTGTGGCCACGATGGTCTGATCCATTGCGGCGAGGAGCATCCCGAGCATGAGTCCCGACATGGCCGTGAGGACCTCGCGGTAGGTTCGCGGCGCGGGAACGGCAGCGTCGAAAGCGGCTGACATGGCCTCGACCTCCAAACAGCGAGAAGTCTGTTCGCCCTCTGTTCAGGCTACTCGCGGGGGCTTGGGCAGGGAATGACTCTGCCGGTGGCGGTTGGAGCGTCGTGGCTCGCATGCCGTCGGCCGCGCATTGCAATGTAGGCGATCGCGCCGATCAAAAGAACCCAAACGCTCCGGAACCAACGCGTTCGCGGGCCCTCGAGCTCTGGGACCGGTTCAGAGCTCCAGCGCATCCCTGATCGGGTGGTCGGACTTCTCGCGCCGGGCGATGATGTACAGGTACACCACCCAGCCAACGATCCAGACGACGACGGCGACTAAACCGATGGCCCCGACCGGCAAGTCCTTTCCGGTAGCGACCGCCGATGCGACCAGCACCGTGATCAAGAGGGCGCTGAAGACGAGGCTTGTCCACCGCCGGATCCGGCGGGCTCGTGCGTAGGTCATCTGTGCCATGAGTTACCGAAGTGATCCCTTGAATTCCGGTTCTGTTCTTCGATTAGGGTCATGCGGCGAAGCATTTGGAGTCCGTCATCGCATTCTCTTTGCGTCATACTAATCGGAGCGGTCGAGAGCGAGTCAACACTGAGTGGACAAAGCGACCGAAACGCCCTGAAATTCAGTAGTAGCATTCGAAAGTTCCGTGCAATCAGATCTTGAAAATCCGTGGTACTGCAGAGATACAATCCGCGGGATCACTCCTCCGGCAACATTCGAACCGCCAGCTCACCACCGTCCTATGCTCGGAACCATGACCATTCAGCGCATGGACAACGTAGGAATCGTCGTCGAGGACCTGGATGCCGCCGTTGCGTTCTTCACTGAGCTCGGCATGGAGTTGGAGGGGCGGGCCGAGATTGAGGGCCTTTGGGCGGACCGTACGGTTGGGCTCGACGGGATCCGGAGCGAGATTGCCATGATGCGGACCCCGGACGGCCGTGGCCGGCTGGAGTTGTCGAAGTACCACGCTCCTTTGGCCATCGCCCCCGAGCCGCAGAACCCGCCGCCCAACACGCTGGGCCTGCATCGCGTCATGTTCGCCGTCGACGACATCGACGACACCGTCTCCCGGCTGCGCGCCCACGGCGCCGAACTGCTCGGCGAGGTGGCGCAGTACGAGAGCATTTACCGGCTCTGCTACCTCCGCGGCCCTGCTGGCATCATCGTCGCCCTGGCGGAACAGATCGGTTGACGCGTTCCGCCACTGACATCAGGCTGCCGGGGCACTGGAACATCCACGCGTAGCGCTATGGTGCCGGCGCCCACGGGCGGTGAGCCCCGCCGTCGTCGGACTTTCTCCTCTCGACGCTCGTGCCGCGCGGTGGAACCATCTGATGCCATGAGACCGGGGACGGCACTCGGTGCAGCGATCACCGCGGCGGCACTGTTGCTGGCGTCGTGCGCCGGCGGCTCCACAGACGCAGGCGGCAGTGGGGCGTCGGGCGGCGGCAGCGCGACGGCGAGGTCTGCGACGGCGACGGCAACCGTCAGCGCGGGGACAATTGGACCCGGCTCCACCTCGCCCCCTCCGCAGCCATCACGGACGACGACGCCGAGCCCCACCCCGGCGACCACGCCACCCCTCGAGCCGCCGCCGGGCGCGGGCGCCTACGGCTACGTCACCGCAGGGCCGACGTGTCCGGTCGAGCGGCCCGACCAGCCCTGCCCACCGCGACCGGTTACGGCAACCATCGACGCTCGTGATCTGGGCGGCGCCACAGTGGCATCGACCCCGAGCGATTCCTTCGGGCGCTACGCCTTGGCTCTCTCCCCCGGGAGCTATGTCCTCGTCGTCGTCACGCCAAACGGATGGCCGCGCTGCCCAGAGACTCATGTGACCGTGCCATCGGGAACTGCCGTTCGCGCGGATATCTCGTGCGACACGGGGATTCGCTAGCGGCGGAGGGCCCTATGCGGTGTCGGACCGGTTCGCCCCGACGCTGCCCGGCCTCGGTTCGCTCTGATGACTGGCCGCGCGAGCCGACGCGTCGCGAATGACCCATCTGCGCACAAGGATCGTGTCCACCACCGCCTCGATCGCAACGACAGTCCAGAAGACCCAGAGCGGCCACGCCGCAAAGATCGAGGCGGTCAACACCGCGACGACGACCAACGCCGCGCCGTACCCGTACAGCAGCCGCCGCAAAGTCGCACTGCGAGCCTCTGCGTATTCCCTGAAGATGTGAAGGATCCGCATGCTAAACCTCCAGTAGGTCTTCCCTGACAAATGATCGCCACATCAACCCAGGGCCACCGTCCAGCGGATACCATAGCTGACTATCGTGACCAATCGATTTGGCGCCGTGGTTCGCGCGCTCCTTTCTGGAACATGCACGCGGTCGTTCCTCGGCGGCGTTATATCCGTGGAACGATCTGAAATTCAGTGTCCGAACAGATGCCATCTCAGTGATCTTGTCCTTCAACAGCCACAGGCCCTCCGTGTACCCGCTGCGGATGGCCGAATGCGAGTATCAGCATTCTTGGACCGTCAACAGCGGAGCCAGACCATGGATGATGCAACAAAAGTCATAACAGCCCTGCTGCGGACGCTGGCAGGATGGGAGGGTCATGACGTTCTGGTCCACGAAGTGTGGGCCGACTCCCCGTCCAGCGCCTGCGTCGTGTTCGAACATACCAATGGGGATTTTGGACCCATCGGGTACCGAGTCGTCTTCCCTCCGTACGCGGTCGATGGGGATCCAAGCTCCACGGGCGAAGCGTGGGCCCTCGGCCTCATCGAACCGCTTGGCAGCCTAACTAACCAAATTCGTCGCGACGAATTTGGAATAGCCTGGGCCGTGGGTACCGAACCAAGCGGCTCGCTGCCAATTCCCCCGACGTGGCGGCCGACGCCTTCCTGAAATCCGCTGGAAAGGAATGCATTTGGTCACGTGCGACCAAATGCGCGACCCAGCACCGCCCCGACCATCGGTAAAAGTTGATGCACGCAGCTAGCATGAGCGCATGAAACCGCTGGGGCCCGTCGAGTGGCCACCGAACCCTATCCAGACTGAGCGCCTTGTGATCCGCGCGTCCGAACCACAGGACCGCCCGGGAATGATCGACCTCTTCAGCTCGCCAGAGGTGGGTACCTATATCGGCGGCGCTCAGCCCCGCGAGCAACTGGACCGTGCAATGCCGTCGACGCCCGGTCAGCGCGAGGGCTTCTTCGTCGTCGAACTGGGCGGCGCGATGATCGGCATGGTGACGTTCGACCGACGCGATGCACAGCACCCCGGTCACGTTCGCCCGGATGCCGATGAAGCCCAGCTCGGATATATGTTCCTGCCTCACGCCTGGGGATGCGGCTATGCCACCGAAGCCTGCGCGGCGGCGATGCGCTGGTTCGCCAGCGTGCTCCCTGGCGAGCCGGTCGTGCTCTGCGCACAGACTGCCAATGACCCCTCGCTGCGGGTTGCCGCGAAGCTCGGGTTCACTGAAGTGGAACGGTTCGAGGAGTACGGCGCAGAACAGTGGTTCGGGGTGCGGTCACCGACCACACCCCGAACCACCTGATCATTCGACCTACCGCATCCCTCTGGCCACCTGGAACAAGCGACGCAGGGTGAAGAAGCACCCCAACGCCCCGAAGAGGAGCGACATCCAGAAGGCTTTGAAGACTGAATCGTAGAAGCCCGAATCGTGAGTGTACGTGTACGCCATGAGCCGCCATGGATCGGCCTTGAGTGCCCATCCCATCGCGTTCCCACCCAGAGCCTGAGCGGCCTCGAGCCAGATTGCTCCAACAAACCCGAACACTACCGTCACGGCGCACACCACGGAGACGACCACCGCACCAACGATCGTGACGCGACCCGCGCCGAGCGCATAGAGCTTGGCAGCCAGGGCGGCCGCGACGAACGCCGAGAGTGAGCTCATCCAGCCAGCGCTCCAAAGCGCCATCGAGAGGGCAACTCCCACCGGTATGGCGAGGAGGGCGAGCAACGCCCCGCGCCCCGGACTCGGCAGGCTGAGATCCAGCCGCGGCGCGGCAGAACTCTGGTTCTTTAGCGGACCTTCATCCGGCATACGCAGGCTCGGATGAATCATTGAAGCGTATTCGGCGGGCGGGATTTCCCGCCCAGGATTCGCAGGGTCGCTGGACCCCGATACCGATTCATTGCTCACGCCACATCCCCCTTCTCAGAATGACGTCAAATCGTCGCCCTGAGTATCGGGACCAGCATCCCGCCGCCCGAAAACAGGGCACAGCGGAATCGCAAACGTCCCGAAAGCGGGAAGAGAAAATCACGCGAGCAGAAGCCGCATTCAATCCCCCACAGGTGCGAGCGATGGCCCCAGAACCCCCGATAATCCCCGTCTGGCACCAACAACAGAGTCACTGTAATGCGCGTCATAGCGCATGACAAGGCCCAAATAGGCGCTGCCGGCGTTGGTCATACGGAAACCCTTTGGGGGCTCAGCTCTCCGACTGAACAGGCGTGGCGCGAACGACGGTCAACTGACCGTCCCGCGCCCGATGCCACAATGCCGACGAACTGTCTCGGAACGTCAGTTCGGCGCAGTAGTCGGAGTTCTTGAAGATCGGTTCGAGCTGCTCCGGCCCCGCAGGCACGGGAATCGTCTCAGGCTCGCAGAAATAGATGCCGGGCGGGAGTATGGTCATAATGAGGTCAAGTCGGGGGATCGGGACCTTGTTGTTCCGCGAATGGGACAGCGGCCGCTGGATGTCGAGATCGTAGATCGGGTCACCCGACGAGTTCGCCACCGCCACTCCCCAGCGATCCACACCACCTCGATGCAGAATCGCCGGCCAGATGCTGATCTGATGCGCTTGCGCCCGGGCCCGTTCTTGGCGCCGGACATCGTCCCGCGCCCGCTCAACGCTCAGCTGCTGCTCTGCCGCCTCGGCGGCCTTCTTGGCGTGGGCGGTCGATTTTGCAACATAGATGAGGGCCAAGGCCGTCGCGAGGCTTCCCAGCACCTGAAAGATGTCAACCCAATTCACG
Source organism: Sinomonas albida (assembly GCF_004919045.1). GTDB lineage: Bacteria > Actinomycetota > Actinomycetes > Actinomycetales > Micrococcaceae > Sinomonas > Sinomonas albida. Next base: position 213,385 of record NZ_SWDW01000001.1, on the reverse strand, counting down.
CGTTCCCCCTTGACGTTCACCGACTTGGCCAAGGCAGCATGCGCAGCCCGGGACTCCACCAACAAGTCAATGACACGCCCACCCCGTCTCCGTGGTGACGCTGTGAATCTAGGTGCCGATCAAGCGCAAGCTCAGTGGCGCCGTCGTCCGTTTGGCGTCCGTCGACGGCGCGGGTCGCCTCAGAAGCGACGCGCGGGCCGCCTACACATGGAAGGCCGTCACCACGGCCGCCATGTCCTCCTCGGCGTGCCCGGCGTCGGCCGCTGCCTCGAAGCTCACGCGCAGCGCCTCCATGAGAACCGGGCTTGTGCCGACGGCCTGCATCGCGTCCGAGATGAGCGACGCGTCCTTCGCCGCGCCCTCGAGCGGGAACGCGGGCGGGAACTCGCCGGCGATCATCGCCTTCCCCTTGAGCTGGGCGTACGCGCAGTCCGTCCCGCCTCCCGCGATCGTCTCGAAGAACACTGCGGGATCGAGCCCCTGGCTCCGCGCGAAGTCGACGGCCTGCGCCGTCGCACCCACGATCGAAAGCACCCACGAATTGACCACGAGCTTGAGCCGCTGCCCGTCCCCCGGCTTCTCGCCGACCCAGACCGTCCGCGCTCCCACGGCGTCGAAGACAGGCTCGACGGCCGGGCGCAGCTCAGTGGGGCATCCCGCCAGCACCGTGAGCGTCCCCTCTTCCGCGGGCTGGCGCGTCCCGAGGACGGGCGCGTCAACGTAGGCGATCCCGGCCTGGTTCGCCTTCGCGGCCAAACGGACGACGGCGTCGACCCCCACCGTGGCGCTCTGGATCCACACGGCTTCAGTGCGCATCGCCGACAGCGCGCGCTGCATGACCTCAGAGACGGCGTCTTCGTCGAAGAGCATCGTGATCACGAAATCGGCCTCGACGACCGCCGCCTCTGGATTCTCGGCGACCTTCGCGCCGACATCCCCTAGGGGCTTGGCCTTCTCGGGGCTCCGGTTCCAGACCGTGACATCGAACCCCGCTTCAACGAGGTTGCGGGCCATCCCACTGCCCATGATTCCGGTTCCCAACACAGCTACGGTCTTCGCCATGGCGCCTCCCATACCAATTTGGACCGAGCGCGCTCCCGCGGGAGCCGCCCCGTCGGTCTCCATCACCGCCACGCTAGTCCCCCAGCCGGACGCGCCTCAACCAGAACGGGACCAGCCGATTGCGGCGACGGGCGGGCGCTGGGACGATGATCGCGTGGCCTACGACACTGAACTTGCCGACCGCATCCGCGATGTCCTCGTCGGCAAGGCCGACTTCACCGAGAAGAAGATGTTCGGTGGTCTCGCCTTCCTCATCGGCGGCAACATGGCCGTGAGCGCGAGCGGGCAAGGCGGGATGCTCCTCCGCGCAGACCCCTCGGCGAGCGACGAACTGTGCTCGAATCCCGGCGTCGAACGCGCCATCATGCAGGGCCGGGCCATGGACGGCTGGCTCCGCGTCGCGGATACGGCGATCGCCTCGGACGAAGAGCTCGAGCGCTGGGTGGACGTTGGCGTCGCCTACGCGGGCTCGCTCCCGCCGAAGTAAGCATGAGCGGACGACGGCGGCCGGACCCGCCGTCGTCCGCCCACGGTCCGGTGTTAAGAACGCGTTCTGAATATTCAGAAGGTTGTGAAAACTCCGTACACTCAAAGTCATGGACACCGTCATTCAGACTGTCGACCTTCACAAGAACTTCGGCCGCGTCAGAGCGCTCGACGGCCTCGACCTCGAGGTCCGCTCCGGCGAGATTCACGGCTTCCTGGGCCCGAACGGCGCCGGGAAGTCCACAACCCTCCGCATCCTCCTGGGGCTGGCCCGCGCGTCGTCCGGTAGCGCGACGGTGCTGGGACGCAACCCGTGGACGGACGCTGTGGAACTGCATCGCCGGGTTGCCAGCGTGCCGGGCGACGTGAACATCTGGCCCAATCTCACCGGCGGCGAGACGATCGACCTCCTGTCCCGCCTGCGCGGCAGCACCTTGGACCGCGCCTACAAGGAGCGCAAGCGGCACCTCAGCGAGATCTTCGATTTCGATCCCTCGAAGCGGGGCCGCGCGTACTCGAAGGGCAATCGCCAGAAAGTCGCGCTCATCGCCGCCCTCGTAACCGACGCCGAGCTGTACCTCTTCGACGAGCCCACGAGCGGCCTCGACCCGCTCATGGAGGCCGTCTTCACGCGCGAGGTCCGCCGCGTGACCCGCGAGAACGGCGCTACCGTGCTGCTCTCAAGCCACATCCTCTCCGAGGTCGAACAGCTCGCCGACCGCGTGAGCATCATCCGCTCGGGCAAGATCGTGGACGGCGGCACGCTCGACGCCCTGCGACACCTGACGCGCACGGAGATCTCCTTCGCGCAGGACAGCGTGGACACCCACGCCCTCGCGACCCTCTCCCAGGTCCACGACCTCACCGTCACGGACGGGCGCGTCAAGTTCGGCGCCGACTCCGACCGCGTCCACGAGGTCCTCCCCCTCCTCGGCAATCTGGGCGTCAAGGGCCTGCTCGTCTCGCCGCCGTCGCTCGAGGAGCTGTTCCTCCGCCACTACGGCGACACGGTCGCGCCGGCCGCCGAAGCGGCCGACGACGGCGACTCTCACCACCGGCGCCACCGCGCCGCAGCGCAGACGGGAGCCTGAGATGATCTGGGTCCTGTACCGGCAGCGGCTCCGCCGTGATCGGTGGCAGCTCATCAGCTGGATCCTCTCGATCGGCGTGCTCGCGTGGTTCGCCGTCGAGGCGATTGGGAAGACGTTCGGGGACGAGGCCTCGCGCGCCCAGGTGCTGCAGCTGGCCACGGCCACGCCCGCGATCCTCGTGCTGCGCGGCCTGGCCCGCGGGCCCCAGCTGGACGCCTTCACGTTCTTCGAGATCTTCTCGTTCATCGCTCTGCTGGCCGCCCTCATGAACACGTTCATGGCCGTCCGGCACACTCGGGCCGAAGAGGAGTCGGGGCGCTCCGAGCTCGTTTCCTCGACCTCGGCCGGACGGTGGACGCCGCTCGTCACGACGATCGTCCACGGGCTCGTCGCGGACGTTCTCGTCGCGGTGGCGACCGCGCTCGGATTCATGGGCGGCGGGCTCGATCCGGCTGGCTCGATCGTTGCCGGCCTCGCCACGGGTGCGGTCGGGTTCGCGTTCCTCGGGGTGGGGCTCCTGGCGGGCGAGTTCTTCAGCACGTCGCGAGGCGCGAACGGCATCTCCTCCGCGGTGGTCATGATCGCGTACCTGCTCCGGGGCTTCGGGGACGCGACCGGGCAGGTCTCGACGGACGGGATGACCGTGACCGCGGCCTGGCCGAGCTGGATCTCCCCGATCGGCTGGGGCCAACAGACGTTCGCCTACACCGGCAACCGGCTCTGGCCGCTGCTCCTTCCGCTCGCGCTCGCGGCGGTGTGCATCGCCGCCGTCGTCGGTCTCATGGAGCGCCGCGACGTCGGCGCCAGCGTCCTCGCCGGGCGGGCCGGACGCCCGGACGCGGGGCCCACGCTCCGCGGGCCGTTCTCGCTCGCGTTCCGTCTGCAGCAGGGGTCGATCATCGGCTGGTGCGTCGGCGGCCTCGCGACGGGTATTCTCACGGGCTCGCTCGGCTCGGCGATCCAGGCGTCGATCACCTCGAGCCCGCAGGTCACGTCGATCCTGCGGGCCATGGTCGAAGCGCAGGGCACCTCGATGACCCAGCTCCTCGTCGCGGCCCTGTTCGAGATTGCCGGCATCCTCGCCGCAGCCTGCGGGCTGCAGGCCGTCATCCGGCTGCGCCAGGAGGAGGCCGCGGGCACGGCAGAGCTCGTGCTATCCCGCCCGCTCGGGCGCGCGCGCTGGCTCGGGAGCTTCCTCGGGCTCGGCGCCGTCTCGATGGTGCTCGTGATGCTGTTCACCGCCCTCGGGGCCTGGATCTCGCTCGTCGCGTCGGGTGACACGTCGAGCGCCGTCGGCGACGTGTGGCAGACCGCCATCGACCAGCTGCCCGCCGCCCTCATCTACCTCTCGCTGCCCGCGGCCGTGTTCGTCGTGTGGCCGCGCGCCACGATCGCCGCCGGGTGGGCGCTGCTCGGGGTGGGCGTGGTGCTCGGCATCTACGGCGGGATGCTCGGCTTCGACCAGAAGGTCCGCGACATCTCGCCGTTCACCCACACGCCAGTCACGACCGGCGCGGGAACCGACTGGAGCGGCGGCTTCTGGATGCTCGGCATCGCCGTGGTCCTCGCGCTCATCGCACTCGTGGCCGTGCGTCGCAGGGAGGTAGGAACAGCGTGACCGAACCAGAAGCGAACCGAATGCCGGACGGCGCCGAGACGTCCGCGGCCGTGCTCACCGCAGCCGGCTTCCCCAAGATGCCGGCGCGGACGCTCATGGCGCTTGTCGTCTCCCCGGAGGGGTCGCTGACCGCGGCCGAGCTCGCCGAGATCCTCGCCGCGAGCCCGGCCGCGGTGTCCGGGGCCGTCCGGTACCTGCAGACGGTCGGCTTCGTGCACCGCGTCTCCCAGCCCGGAAGCCGCCGCGACCGCTACGCGCTGCCGGACAACGCCTGGTACGTCGCGTCGCTCCGGCAGAACCCGGTCTACGAACGGCTCGCCGACCTCGCGGACGCCACGGCACTTCAGCTCCCCGACGGGTCCGCGGCGCGGACGCGCGTCGAGGAGATGGGCCAGTTCTACAGGTTCCTCATGGAGCGGCTGCCGGCGCTCCTCGACGAATGGGAGCACGCGCGGCTCGAGGTCTAGGAACCTGCGCGCTCCCGTCCGGTTGAACTTTCCCAACCGGTCGGGAGCGCGTCGTGTCGCGGCGCGACACGGGAATCCGGCGCTAGAAGCGGACGGGACCACGGATCTGCGGCGGGTGGCTTGCCATGGGGGGGCCACCCGCCGTCGTCCGTTGCGCCTCAGGTTTCAACCCAGCGCAACCCGCACGTCATCTGGAGGTGTAAGGCTCCCCGCGGGGGACTACAGGAAAACTGAAGCCCACAGGGAGGACCATCCATGCCCAGCCTGAACCGCCGTCATTTCCTCCAGCTCTCTGCCGCGGGGGCCGCCACGACGGCGATCGCCGAGATGCTCGGCGAGAGCATCGCGCGCGCCGCCACGATCCCGGCCAACAGGGCCACCGGCTCGATCAAGGACGTCGAGCACGTGGTCGTCTTCATGCAGGAGAACCGCGCCTTCGACCACTACTTCGGCACGCTCAAGGGCGTCCGCGGGTTCGGGGACCCGCACCCGGCCATCCTTCCGAGTGGGAAGGATGCGTTCGCCCAGAACAACGGCACGCGGGACATCCTCCCGTACCACCCGACCGCGCCGAACCTCGGCATGCAGTACATGGAAGACCTCGACCACTCGTGGAAGCTCACGCACGAGGCCTTCAACGCGGGCAAGTACGACAAGTGGCTCCCCGCCAAGTCCGAGGCCACGATGGCGTTCTACGAGCGCGGCGACGTCCCGTTCCACTTCGCCCTCGCTGACGCGTTCACCATCTGCGACCAGTACCACTGCTCGATCCTCGGCCCCACGGACCCGAACCGCTACTACATGTTCACGGGCTGGGACGGCAACGACTACAAGGCCGGCGGCCCCGACCTGTGGAACGCCGAGGTCGGGTACTCGTGGAGCTCGTACCCGGAGGAGCTCGAGAAGGCCGGCGTGAGCTGGAAGGTGTACCAGGATGCCGGCGACGGCCTCACCGCCGCGGGCTATTGGGGCTGGACCGGCGACGCGTTCATCGGCAACTACGGCGACAACTCGCTCCTCTACCTCACGCAGTACCAGAACGCGAAGCCGGGGAGCCCGCTCTACGAGAAGGCTCTGACGGGCACCAACGCGAAGGCCGGCGACGACCTGTTCCGGATCTTCCGCGAGGACGTGGCGAGCGGGAAGCTGCCGCAGGTCTCCTACATCGTGAGCCCTGAGGCGTACACCGAGCACTCGAACTGGCCGCCGAACTTCGGCGCCTGGTACACGGCGAACATCCTGGACATCCTCACGTCCAACCCGGATGTGTGGAGCAAGACCGCCGTGTTCTTCATGTACGACGAGAACGACGGCTTCTACGACCACGTCGTCCCGCCGCACCCCAACACCCCGCAGATCCCGGGCGCCTCGACCGTCTCGACCGAGGGCGAGTGGTACGACGGCCGCATGACGTTCTCGGGCAAGGCCGACGTCCCGGGCCACTACGGCCTCGGCGTGCGTGTGCCGATGATCGTCGTCTCGCCCTGGAGCATGGGCGGGTGGGTGTGCTCGGAGACGTTCGACCACACCTCGATCGTGCAGTTCCTCGAGTCACGCTTCGGCGTGAAGTCGCCGAACATCTCTGCGTGGCGGCGCGCGGTGTGCGGCGATCTCACGAGCGCGTTCGACTTCGCGGCCTCCGGTGGCACCGCTCCCGCGCTCCCGGACACGTCGGCGTTCAAGCCCGCGGACCACAACCGGCACCCGAGCTACGTGCCGACGCCTCCCGCGGTCAACTCGATGCCGACCCAGGAGAAGGGCACGCGTCCGTCCCGCCCGCTCGGCTACGCGCTCGACGTCGCGGCCACGGTTTCCGGCGGGAAGCTCGCCGCGCGCTGGTCCAACGGCGGTGCACTCGGCGCACACGTCCAGGTGCGCTCGAACCTGCTGCCGGCTGGCCCCTACTCGTACACGATCGGAGCGGGCTCGGGGCTCGACGCCTCGTGGGCCCTCGGAGCGGAGTACGACGTGCAGATGCACGGCCCGGCGAGCTGGTACCGCCGCTTCGCAGGGACGACGGCGGCTGCGGACATCCGCGTTTCGGTGACCCGTGACGGGGCCGCCGGCCACGCGCAGTTCCGGATCGAGAACGCCGGTTCGGCTGCGGCAGCGCTCACTCTCACCGACGCGTACGGCTCAGGGTCGCAGGCCCTCGCGCTCAACGCGGGCCAGGCCAAGACCGTGGTGATCCCGACGCAGGGCGGCTGGTACGACCTCAAGGTCACCTCTGCGGCGGATCCGAAGCTCCTGCGCGTCCTTGCCGGGCGCCTTGACAACGGCCGCCCGCTCACGAGCGACCCGCAGCTAGGCCGGTAGGTCCGGACCCTTCGCCGCGGCTGCGCCGCCCTTGTCGCCGCGCTCCTGTCCGGTTGATGTTTCCCAATCGGACGGGAGCGCGGCGCGTTCCGTCCAACACGCGGTTCCGAGCCCTAGAAGTGGACCCGAGCGCTCGCTAGCGTGACTCCTAGCCCCGGAACCGGGGGCCGGCTTGGTGAGGCAGGCCCGAACGGGTCTGCTTGTGTGGCGGGCTGCGCGGGCCTCCCGGTGCGGCTGGCCGGACGGCTGGGAGGGGCGAGCACGCGCCGGCAGGTTTGACGCACAACGAAGGGAGCAGCGCATGGCACGGATAGCCATCATCGGAGGGCACGGGAAGATCGCGCTGCTGCTGGCGCCGCTTCTCGCGGCGCGCGGCGACTTCGTCACCGCCGTGATCCGCAACAGGGACCACACGACGGACGTTGTCGCGGCAGGGGCCCACCCGATCGTCGCCGACATCGAGCAACTCGGCACCGAAGAGATTGCGGACCTCCTCGGGGGCTACGACGCGGTCGTCTGGTCCGCCGGCGCTGGCGGCGGGAATCCTTCGCGGACCTACGCGGTAGACCGCGACGCGGCGATCCGCTCCATGGACGCCGCGGCGACGGCCGGGGTCAAGCGTTACGTCATGGTCTCCTATCTAGGGGCCCGCCGCGATCACGGGGTGCCCCCCGAGAATTCGTTCTTCCCGTACGCGGAGTCCAAGGCTGCGGCGGACGACTACCTGCGGGGCACGGACCTCGACTGGACTATCGCCGCGCCGAGCACCCTCACGCTCGAGCCCGGGACCGGGGAGATCGCGCTCGTGGACCACACAACCCCAGGAACGGTGAGCCGTGCGGACGTTGCCGCGGTCATCGCGGAGGTCCTCAAGCGGCCGGCCACGGTTGGCAAGTTCATCGGGTTCATCCAGGGCACCACCCCTATCCCCGACGCGCTCGCGTCGCTCTGACATGGCCAAGCTCATCTACTCTGCGATCACATCGGCCGACGGCTACATCGCCGACCGCGACGGCCAGTTCGACTGGGCACGGCCCGACGCCGAAGTGCACGCCGCCGTCAACGATCTCCTCCGGCCGGCGGGAACGTATCTCTACGGACGCCGCATCTTCGAGGTCATGCGAGCGTGGGACGACCCTTCCTTCGCGGAAGGCGCCCCGGCAGTCATCGCCGACTTCTCACGCCTGTGGCGCGCGGCGGACAAGATCGTCTACTCGAGCACGCTCGAGGCCGCCTACACCGGGCGGACCCGACTCGAGCGCCACTTCGACGCCGACGCCGTGCGCGAGCTCAAGGAGACCGCACACGCCGACCTCGCGATCGGCGGCGCAGGTCTCGCGGCCGAAGCTTTCACTGCGGGGCTCGTCGACGAAGTCCATCTCTTCCCGGCCCCGGTCTCGGTGGGTGGCGGCACCGCCGCGATGCCCAGCTTCCGGGTAGACCTCGAGCTCGTCGGGCTCCGACGCTTCGCGAGCGGCTTCGCCCACCTCCACTACCGCGTGCGGTGACCGCCGCGGCACTGCGCTCAGCGCGGAGGCTCAGCACGGCGACTCGGCACGGAGACCCGGAGCCGGGTTCCACTGAAATCGCGCATCGGCACCACGGATCACGGCGCGCGCCCACCATGGGCGTCGGCTTGTGCGCAGAACGCGACCGGCCGCAGCGACCGGCCAACGGGTGACTGCCGGCAACGGGCCTTGCGACCTCGCCGGCAAGGGCCTTGGGCCGACGTGCAGTGGGATGATGTTCGCATGGGTACCGTCACGGACTACCTCAGCACGCTCTCCGGACCGAACCGCGAGACGCTCGAACGGATCGTCGCCGTCGCCAGGGAGACGGCCCCCGAGGCCATCGAAGGCACCAGCTACGCGATGCCCGCCCTCCTTATAGAGGGCAAGGGACTTCTGAGCGCACTGCAGACGAAGAAGCACCTCGCTATCTACCCGTTCAGCGGGCAGGTCCTGCCGCAGCTCGCGGACGAGCTAGAAGGATTCGACTGGGCGGCGGGCACCCTGCGGTTCTCTGCAGAACACCCCGTCCCGGACAGCGTGATTCGCAAGATCATCCAGCTTCGCCTCGCCGAGATCGAGGCGAAGCTCCGCCGAATCTGAGATTCCGCTCTCCCCAGCTGGACTCAACACCTGTTAGCCGCTAGGTCATTTTGACGTGATCTAATTCTCGGGTGCCCACCCCCCAGCACGATGCGCAGAGAGCAGGAAACATGGCGGACGCGAGCGTTCCCGAGGGTCAGTATTGGTTCGTCGGGTCGTACTACTCGGACCGGGAGCCTCAAGACCAGATGGCGAGATTCATCGCCGAGGGGATCTGGGAAAACGGCTTCGAGGACCGGTATTTCGACACGGTGAAGTCGATGAAAATCGGCGACCGCATCGCGATCAAGTCCTCCTACGTCCGCAAAGACAGCGATCTTCCGTTTGACGCTCGGGGCCACGCCGTTCCCGTCATGGCGATCCGCGCCACCGGAACGATCGTGGCCAATCCAGGGGACGGACGCCGCGTCGCGGTCGACTGGACGCTCCTCCCCGAGCCGCGCGAATGGTTCCTCCACACGGGCCGCCACACGATCTGGAAGGTGACGCCGAGCAATTGGATGCGTGAGGCGCTCATCCGCTTCGCGTTCTGGGATGGGGATCAGGACACGGATCGATTCCGCAACGATCCTGCATGGGCCAAGCGCTTCGCCGACCTCGATCCGAAGCCCGAGCAGCACTTCGAGTGGACTGCGTTCTACGAGGAGATGGCCACGGCCCTCGTCGCCTACCGCGACCGCCGCGACGAACTCCTGGCCCATCTCGCCGTCCTCCAGGAGCGTCACGAGGAGCTCAGCTTCCTCGTGGACCGCGACCGGCGAGACAACCCGATGCCGCTCAAGGACATCTGCCCCTTCACGGTCATGGGCACGTTCAACCGGGGCGCCACCCCGACCAAGCGCACGGAGATCGCCGCGGGCTGGGCCGAGCTGCTGGGAATCCAGACCCCCGCGCCGACGAGCTTCGACGGCATCCCGCTCCTGAACAACCAGAACTCCTGGTTCTTCCCGACCGCGGCCACGCGCCACAAGCACGACGTCGACAACCTGTGGGACGTGTTCGAGGCGGCCCTCGCCGCTGCGGACTCGAGCGAGGACCACAACCGCTTGCGCTTTGCCGAGGCCTACAGCCGCGCTCGCGACATCTACCGCGTGGGCACGAAGCTCACCATGGGGCTGTTCTGGATCCGACCGTGGAACTTCGTGCCGCTTGACGGCCGTTCGCGCCAGTACCTCAAGACCGAGCTCATGCTCGACCAGGACTTCTTCGCCGCGGACGGCATCGCGTACGTGCAGCTCCTCGACACGCTCGTGTACAAGTTCGAGGACCCGCAGTTCGCCGTGCACTCGTTCCCCGAGCTCTCGTGGACCGCGTACCTCGAGCGGGACGGCCGCGGAGCCCACACCGAGAAGGCCGAGACGACCGAGATCGAAGACGACGACGATCCGACGCCCGTCTCGCCTCAGGCGAGCTACACGGTCCGCGACATCGTCACGGACGGCTGCTTCATCCCCGAACCCGCCCTCCACGGCTACCTGGCCCGGTGGCGTTCGAAGAAGAACCTCATCCTCCAGGGCCCTCCCGGCACCGGCAAGACCTGGCTGGCCCGCCGCCTCGCGTACGCGCTCATCGGCACCCGGGACAACAAGTCCGCGCTCCGCGCCACGCAGTTCCACCCGAACTCGAGCTACGAGGACTTCGTCCGCGGCTGGCGCCCCGGCTCCGACGGCAAGCTGACCCTCGTTGACGGACCGTTCCTGGAAATGGTCGAGCGTGCCAACGCGCACCCGGACGTGCCTCACGTAGTCCTCATCGAGGAGATCAACCGCGGCAACCCCGTGCAGGTCTTCGGTGAACTCCTGACGCTCATCGAGGCGGGCAAACGCTCCCCCCGCGAGTCCCTTCAGCTCGCGTACCCGCGGTCCGGCTCGGAGTCCGTTCATGTGCCGAGCAACCTGTACATCATCGGCACCATGAACCTCGCCGACCGTTCCCTCGCGATCATGGACCTCGCGTTCCGCCGCCGCTTCGCGTTCGTCTCGCTGGAGCCGAACGTCAACGACGCGTGGGAAGACTGGATGGCGAAGCGGCACAACGTCGGCTCCGACGACCTCGAGCTGGTGCGAACGCGCTTCGAGGCGCTCAACGACCGCATCGCCGAGGACCCGTCGCTCGGCGGCGAGTTCCGCCTGGGCCACAGCTTCGTGACGCCTCCGGCCGAGGAGCACGTTCCGTCCTTCCACGACTGGTTCCGCGGGGTCGTGGACACCGAGATCGTGCCGACGCTCGAGGAGTACTGGTTCGACGACGCCGCCAAGGCTAGCGCCGCGACCGAGGCGCTCCTGGAAGGCTTCGAGTGACCTCTTCGTCGGCATGGACGACGGCGGAGGATGGCGGCCCGGGCGTAGTCATTGCGGGCGGGGTAGAGATCCCGCTCCGCAACGTGTGGCTCCTACTCCTGTACGCGTCCGAGTTCTACCAGTCTGGTCCTGAGGCATTCGACGGCATCGAGGAATACCCGGAGAAGCTGCCCGAACTGCTGGCCGAGCTTCTGGTCGCGAGCACCGAGGACCGACTCAAGCGACCGCTGACCCCGGCGTTCGCACCGACATCCCGAGACCTCAGCCGCGTCCGTGGAGCCATCGACACCCTGCGCACCGAGTCGCATCAGCTGCTCTCGCGTGGGCTCGTCGCGTGCCGGTTCGAGGAGCTCACGGTTGACACGTCGCGCAACCGGATGATCCGGACCGCCCTCGAATCGGTTGCTCCCCTGTGCGCGCCTGAGGAGCTCTCGCGCCGCTGCCGCGCACAGTCGCTGCGACTCGGGCGCCTCGGCGTGGGTCTCCTCAACCTTCGCGCGGGCGAACGCGATCCTGAGCTGCGACTCACCCGGAACGACGCCCGCGACCGGTCCGTGCTCCTCGCGGCGAAGCTCGCGCTTCAGCTCGCACTTCCTTCGGGCTACATGACCCCCGGGCACGGCCGCGGGACCCTTTCGGAGCGCCAGTTCCGGCATCTGTTCGAGCGGGCGGTGGCGGGCTTCTACACGGCCCACGGCCGGAGCCGCCGCTGGACGGTCCAGCGCGGACGCAAGGTCGACTGGAAGGCCTCGGAGGTGACCGTGGGGCTCGCTGCCGTCCTCCCCCACACAGTGACCGACGTCTGCATCGACGACAGGGCCGAGGGACGCCGCCTCATCGTCGACACGAAGTTCACCGCTGCGATCTCGAAGAGCCGGTTCGCGCGCGAGACCCTGCGCAGCGGCCATCTCCTTGAGCTCTACGCGTTGGTGCGCGCTCAGGAATCCCCGTCGGATCCGCTCGGGGCGGAAGCCGGCGGTCTGCTCCTGTATCCGGCCGTCAACGGTTCGCTGACCGAGTCGTTTGTCACGGCGGGCCATCGTCTCGGGGCCGCGACCGTGGACCTCTCGCTCTCCTCGGTCGAGGTTCGCGATCAACTCATCGCGGCTGTGAAGCCCTATCTCGGCTAGCACGCTCAGCCGACCCTGCACTGGCCGAGAAGCTCTCCGGCCTTCCGCCGCTCCGCGTCCGTCATCCCGAGCCCGTACTTCGCCTTGATCTCGACGATCCGGACGGTGTACTCGCACCGGAACGATCGGGCGGGAGGAAGCCACACCGAGAGGTCGGCGTCGCCTTTCTGCTGGTTCGCGCCGCCGTCGACCGCCAGCAGGTTCGCCGGGTCATTCGCGAAGGCGAGGCGCTGCTCGGCGGTCCACCGCTGGGCGCCCTTCTGCCAGGCGTCGGAGAGGGGCACGACGTGGTCGATCTGGACCTCCGCCGAGCGCTCGCCCCGCGCGAAGGCGATGAGGCGCCCGGTATAGGGATCGCTCAGCGAGCCCGAGGCCACGAGGCAGTCGGCCGTCCCCTTCACGAATACGAGCCCCCGGAGATCGCGCGCCAGAACGTCGTTGCGCGTGTCGCAGCCGTTCCTGTCGACGTCCTCCCAGGCAGTGCCGAAACGCTCGCGGGCATAGCCTGCCTTCGAGGGCCTCGGCTCGACGGCCAGCGAGGCGAAGGCCACCCTGGCCGCGTCGAGCCGCGCGGTGGGAACCGACCCGATCTGCGACGCCGCCCACGGCGCGGGCGAGGCGAGGCCCGGCGGATCCACGATGCCGGCAAGCCACGCCGCAACCACCAGAAGGACAGCGGCGAGGGCGAAGCCGACAGCCTTCAAGGCAGGCCGTTGTCGACGCAGAGCGGGCGACGTCCCCAGCATTGATCCCCCCGAAGACCGATTGTGTGGTCGTTTCACCCTAGGCAGGCGAGGGAGGCCGCCGTCGTCGGTCTCTGGGGCGATGTGGACGATAACCGGTGGGGAATAGCTGTGGAGGACAAACGCCTCAAAAGGTGCCGGGCCCCGCAGGAAGCAGTCCTGCGGGGCCCGGCCTACGCGTCAGGAGAAGGCGACGTCCTTCGTGGCGTGGTCGTACTCGATGGTGACGGTGCCGCCGCCGTGCTTGAGCTCGTGGTTCGCCCCGCCCGGGAATCCGAACGCACCATAGTTCTCGTCCCAGGAGCGGTCGATCGCGATCTTGAACGCGTACGTGCCGGCCGGGAGTTCGACCGTGCGGCGCCAGCGGCCCGCACTGGCGTCGAGCTCCATCTGGACGGCGTCCAGATCCGGCTCCCAGTCGGCCTCGGCGCCCAGGTGGGCGCCGAAGTCGCCAGCGATCGCCACAGCGTGCGGCTGCGCGACGTCAGCCACGATGGCCTCCTCCGCAGCCTCCTCCGCAGCATCCTCGGCGGCCTGCGCCACGACCTCAGCGGCCTCGGCGTCGACCGCGGACGGAGCCGCCTTCGCAGCGGCGCGCATCGCGGTCGCCTTGGCCGTCTTCCTGGCCGGCTTCCTCGAAGCAGGCGCCTCGGCTGGCACGGCCACGCTCTCGGGGATCGGCGTGCCCTCGGCCAGCGCCTGGGTCAGCGACTCGACGGTCGGGAACGCGACGAGCGCCCGAAGGCCCTCGTCCGTAATCGACCAGCCCGACCGCCCCTTGACCATCCAACCCGCCTTGGCGAGCTTCGCGGTCGCGGTCGTGAGGTTCTTGTGCCCCCGCGGGATCCCGCCCGATAGCAGGAACGCCTCGTGCTCATCGAACGGCACCAGCTCCACGGCCGCTGCCAGAACCGCGCCGGCGTTCGGGGTCTCCCCCGCCCAGCGCGCCTCAGCCAGACCGTCAAGCACCGCCTTGAGTCGAGCTTCCAGCTTGTCGGATGCGTTCTTCGGCATCCCATCCCCTCTCATTGCATGGATCGTCCTTGCCCACCCATGCTCGCGGGTTACTCGCGAGTCCGGGAGGCAGGTGACTGACTGTGACGAGCGTCATCGGCCAGCCATTCAAGAGTCTGACATGCGGGTTTCCGGAACGTTAAGCTGGCGCAACACTTGGGCGCGCTTCGCCGGCAAAATTGTCGGACCCCAGTGGTGAGATGGTCTCGGGCAGTTTTTCGGGGAGCGATCGAAACACCAGGGGGTCTCGTGTTCTTCCTCGGCGACCAGACCGAGTTGGTGATCTCGGCGTCGGACATTGTGACGGCGGCGAAGTGCGAGTTCGCGCTGCTGCGGCAGCTCGACGAGAAGCTGGGCCGCGCGCCGAAGCTCACTGTCGGGGATCCGATGCGCGAACGGGCGGCCAGGCTCGGTGACAGGCACGAGATTGCGGTGCTTGAGCGGTTCCGCGCGCAATACGGGCCATGGCGTCCAGGGCAGCCGGGAGGGGTCGCGGAGATCGAGCCGGCGGAAACCATGGAGCGCTCGGTCCTTCTGGCGAAGCACGCCGAATCCCTCAGCGCCCTGCATTCCGGGGCGGACGTGGTCTATCAGGCGGGATTCTTCGACGGCGTGTTCCACGGTCGCTCGGACTTCCTGGTGCGCCAGCCGAGCGGCCGATACGAAGTGTTCGACACGAAGCTCGCGCGGCACGCCAAGGTCGAGGCCCTCCTCCAGCTTGCGGCGTACGGCGAACAGCTCGAGCTCGCCGGCTTCGAGCCCGCGGACCAGGTGACGCTCATCCTCGGCACCGGAGACTGGGCGTCCTTCAGCCTCCCGGACCTCCTTCCTGCCTACCGCGAACGACGGCGCCGGGTCGCCGAGCTGACGGCAGCGCACCTCGCGCAGGCCGTCCCCGCGGACTGGGAGGCCCCGGGCGTCGCGGCGTGCGGGCGGTGCGAATACTGTTCGGTCCAGGCCGCCGAGCGCCGCGACGTGCTGCTCGTGGCGGGCATGAGCCTCTCTCGGCGCAAGAAACTGCGCGACGCCGGAATCCGGACGGTCGAGGAGCTCGCGGCGTCCGCCCCGCCGTCCGCGGATCCGACGCTCGCACGGCTGCGCGAGCAGGCGCGGTTCCAGGCGGGTCTTGAGAGGGGCGACGGCGGCGCGACCGTCCCCGCGCACGGAGAAGTCCCGGAACACGAGATGCGGTTCGCGGTGCTGCCGGACCACACGATTGCGGCCCTGCCGCCGTCGAGCCCGGGCGACGTGTACTTCGACTTCGAGGGTGACCCCCTGTGGCAGGACACCACGACCGGGCTGTGGGGGCTCGAGTACCTCTTCGGCATTGTCGAGCCCGCCGAGGCAGGCGGGCGCCCGCAGTTCCGGTCTTTCCTCGCCCACTCCCTCGCCGAGGAAAAGCAGGCCCTCCTCGACTTCGTCGCGTACATCGAAGAGCGCCGAGCGCGGCACCCCGATCTGCACGTCTACCACTACGCCGCCTACGAGAAGTCTGCCCTCAGGCGGCTGTCCCAGCGGCACGCCGTCGCCGAGGCAGAGATCGATGCCTGGCTGCGCGAGGGCGTCCTCGTCGACCTCTACGAGACAGTACGGCACAGCATCCGCATCTCGGAGCGTTCGTACTCGATCAAGAAGCTCGAACCCCTGTATATGGGCGCCGACCTGCGGACAGCCGAACTCCAAACCGCGGCGGGCTCCGTCGACATGTACGCGGGGTTCTGCACGGCGCGCGAACTCGGGGATGCGGCAGAGGCTGACCGGCTTCTCGGGCTCATCCTCGAGTACAACGAGGACGACTGCGTCTCGACGTTGCGCCTCGACGCATGGCTCCGCGGGCTCGCGTCCGTGAGGCCGGGCGCGCGGCCCTCCGCACCGCGGCGCGCCGAGCCCCCGCCCGAGATCGCATCCGATCCCGCGGAGGCGCGGCTTCTGGCCCACCTCGCGAAGCGCGGCGAGGACGGGACCGAGGCCGGCGACGGCAGGGCCACTGCCAACGACACCGCCCTGGCCCTCCTCGCGGCTGCTGTGCGGTACTGGCCGCGCGAGAAGAAGTCCTACTGGTGGGCCCACTTCGACCGGCTTGAGCATCCCGTGGCGGACCTCGAAGGCGCGCGAAACGCGTTCGTCGTGCGGTCCGCGGAAGTTGTATCCGACTGGGCCCCAGACAAGCAGACGTTCGGCCGGACGCTGCGGTTGAAGGGCCAGATCACGCCTGGCTCGGACTTCCGCGAAGGCAGCACGTGGTTCCGGGAGTTCGAGCAGCCACTCCCCGAGCCGCTCGAGCCGACCGATTCGCAGGGGCTCGGCCGGAACGGGTGGGACGGGACGAAATTGCTCGAGATGAGCTCCGAGGACGGCGATGACGTACTCATCGTGTCGGAGAAGACGAAGCGGAACGTGCGTCCGTACCCCCAGCTTCCCGTGGCACTCACGGAGGAACAACCGCTCGGGACGAAGAGCATTGAGGCCGCGCAGGCCCATCTCGCTGCCAGGGCCGCCGACGCCCTCCCGGACATGCTCGAGCATCCCGCCGTCGATCTCCTTCGCCGTATCGCCCCGCGGACCATCGCGGGCGAGCCGCTCCCGGCCCCGACTGACGTCGCGCGACTCCCCGAGACGATCGAGGCAGCCGTCCGGCTGCTGGACCGCTCGTATCTCGCCGTCCAAGGGCCGCCCGGGAGCGGGAAGACGTTCGTGGCGAGCCGAGTCATCGCGCGGCTCGTGGCCTCAGGCTGGAAGGTCGGGGTCGTCGGCAATTCGCACGCGGTCGTCGAGAACGTGCTGCGCCGAGGGATCGAGGCCGGCGTTCCCGCCGGGGCGGTCGCGAAGAAGCCGAAGGAGGGCTCGGACTTTGGCTCCGACCCGCTGCCCTGGCCGCTCGCCAACCAGGGCAACGAGGCCATCGAGACGCTTCTCGGAAAGCCGGGCGGATGCCTCATCGGCGGGACCACGTGGACCATGACGGGCGCGTCGGTGCCGCCTGACTCGCTCGACCTCCTCGTCATCGACGAGGCCGGCCAGTTCTCGCTCGCGAACACGATCGCGGTGAGCCGAGCAGCCGCACGCCTGCTCCTCCTCGGTGACCCACAGCAGCTCCCCCAAGTCAGCCAGGGCCAGCACCCGGAGCCGGTAGACGACTCGGCTCTCGGGTGGCTCGCGCACGGCGCAGCGGTCCTACCATCCGAGTACGGCTACTTCCTTCCGCAATCTTGGAGGATGTCGGCTCAGCTCACCCGCGCTGTTTCCCGGCTCTCCTACGCGGGCCGCCTCTCGGCAGCCGCCGCGACCCAGTCCCGGACCCTCTCTGGCGTTGCGGCGGGAGTCCACACGGTGTTCGTCGAGCACTCCGGCAACGCGACTGCGTCCCCCGAGGAGGCCGACGAGGTTGTCCGTCAGGTGAAGGACCATGTGGGCCGTATCTGGACCGACGAGGCCGGTTCGCGGCCCGTCGAGCCGAAGGACGTCATCGTCGTGGCCCCCTACAACGCGCAGGTCAATCTCATCCGGGAGACGCTCGATGCCGCGGACCTCAAGGCGACTCCGGTCGGCACAGTCGACCGGTTCCAGGGCCAGGAGGCGGTGATCGCGATCGTGTCGCTCGCGTGCTCCGACCCGGGCGAGGCCCCTCGCGGCATGGAGTTCCTGCTCAACCGGAACCGCATCAACGTGGCGGTGTCACGCGCGAAGTGGCGCGCGGTCATCATCCGCTCCCGGCACCTGACGTCCTACCTCCCGCCGAAGCCGGAAGCTCTCGAAGAACTCGGAGCCTCCATCTGCCTCTGCGGCGGATGACGCCGCAAAGCGAGCGCCTCGACCGGCCGGGCCGCGCTCACGCTCGACCCAGCCCAACGTCGAGCTGCGCGGTCCTACGCTCCGCCGCGCTGCTGCACGATGCTGATCGCGATCACCATGAGCGTGATCGAGAGGGCGAGCGCCACGACACTGAGGCTGATCCCGACGATCGGGAGCACCCGGCCTGCACGACGCCGCACGAGGGCGATGATCCCGCACGTCACGGCGGCCAGGGCCAGGAGGATCGAGAGGAGAGGGATGATGCTCAGGAGCAGCGCGACGCCGCCAAGCACGACGGCGACGACCCCGAGAGTCTTGCTCTGGCTCTGCGCCCCCGGCAGGGCTCCTTCGGCGCCGCTGTACATCGGAGCGGCCGGCATCTGAGGTTCCCCGGAAGGCTGTGGTGCGGTAGTCATGGAATCCCCTTACGAATCGAAGGCGGGGCCACCGGCTCCAGTCCGGCGGTCGCGCGCGCCCATCGCATCCTTGCAGGCACGGGCGCCACGGAGAAGGTCTCGAGGACGACAACTGCGTGTCCACTACGTGGGGGGCGCCCCTCAGCGCTCGAACACGCCCCTGCCCACGTAGGGAGCGAGCCGTTCGCGCTGGATCTCCGTGAGCCGCAGCAAGCGACCGGACGGCTCATCGACGAAGGCGAGCGCCGTCGTCGCCCGCACGCATTCGTGCCCGTCGACGGGGTCGTGGACCACGTAGTCGAGCGTGAGGGAGGCCGCCTTGAGCCCGCTGACCCACACGTCCACCTCGGCCGCGACGTTGCGGTAGTCAAGGGGCTTGACGTAGCGCACGCGATGTTCGACGACGAGGGCGAGGGTTCCGGCGGGAACGTCTGAGAAGAGCGGGATGACGGGGTCGACGCCCGAAGCGCCGGTACCCCCAGGAGGGCCGAAGGCCGCGATGCGAGCCTCCTCGAGCATGCGCACGATCTGCACGTTGTTGATGTGCCCGTAAGCGTCCATGTCGCCCCAGCGCATGGGGACCCGTACCCGGAGACGGTGTCCGGCGTCCGCCGCTGGTGCCGCGGGCGAGGCGCCGAGGGGCTCCGCTGTCGTCATGGTGTCCGGTCTATCACAAGCCTGGCCAGCCGATGTCCCCGACCGGCGGGGCCGCACCCGGAGCGCTGAGTGCTCCGCCGGCACGGCCCCTGCGGGGAGTCCTGCAGACCCGGCGCCGGGACCCGAGCTCGCCGCTCGGCCGCCCCGGCCGGTTCGTTGGTTCCAGCTTAGGAGGATCAGCTTGCAGAGCAGTGTCGCCGGTGTTTAATCGCCGTTACGCAGGCAGCCGGGTCACAGCTTCCTGAGCGAAACGGGCCCCTCCCCGTGCCACGCGGCGCGCATCCAGTCGAGCGCTGCGCGGATCACGGCTTCCGCGTCTTCGGTCGAGTCCGCGATCGCGCGGAGCGCAAAACCGGGCACCGCGAGCCGCGTCACCCCGACGAGGGGCGCGGCGCGGGAGCCAGCCTGCTCCGCGCCGGAGCGGCCCGCCCGACCGTCCAGCGGTGCCGGGAAGCGGTCCGCGATGAGCGTACGAAGGGCGACGACGGCGGCATCGTCCGCGCGCGGGTCCACCACGAGCAGCGAGCCCAGATGCGAGCGGCCGCCGAGCATGAGCGGCCCGACCCCGCCCTCGCCGGGGCGGATGAGCAGATTGTCGACAACGGCGAGCCGGCCCCCGACCTGCACCCGCGTCCTGAGGGAGACCTCCTCGAAGCGGAACGGCTCCCCGTCGGGCGACCAGCCATGCGTGACGACCTCGGCGAGCGCGAGGGACGCGTCCGGGGCCAGGTCCGCGAGCGTGTCCTGGTGATACGTCGCGTCGCGATACGCGATGAGGGCGTCCGGCACCGACTCGAGCCGGGATCCGGGCCCCAGCTCTATCAGGAGCTCGGCCCGTGCGGGCCCCTGCGGGGTCCGGTACACCTTGGTGGCGGACTGGGTCGTGAGGAGCGCGGACGCGCCGGCCAAGACAGTCACGCGCGTCGAGTAGGCGTCCCCGCCAAGGTACCCGCCGCCGGGGTTGACCACCGTGAACGCTGGGTGGCCCGCGTCCGGGTAGTGCGCCCGCAGCACGCGCAGCGACCCCGTGTGGAACTGCTCGACGGCCACGCTCCCCGCCCCTCGGCGAGCGACGCAGAGCCGCAGCTCGCCCGTGAGGCGAGGCCCCGCCGTCGTCCGTTCGCCGGGGTCCGCCGCCCCGCCCGCCGGGCCCTGACCCGCCGGGGAGACCGCGCAGGCATCGGACGGCTCGGCCGGCGGCGGGAGAGACTCGGAGGCCTCCGCCGTCACGCGAGATCCGTCATGAGCACGTCGCGGCGGATCCAGTCGAGGACGTAGTCGAGCCCTTCGTCCGTCTTGAGGTTGGTGAAGCAGAACGGCTTGTCGCCCCGGAACGACCGCGAGTCCCGCTCCATGACGTCGAGGTCGGCGCCCACGAACGGCGCGAGGTCGGTCTTGTTGATCACGAGCAGGTCCGACTTGATCATGCCCTGCCCCGCCTTCCGCGGGATCTTCTCCCCTTGGGCGACGTCGATGATGTAGATGGAAAAGTCCACGAGCTCCGGGCTGAACGTCGCGGAGAGGTTGTCGCCGCCGGATTCGACGAAGATGAGCTCGACGTCGGGGTGCCGCTCCTTGAGCTCTTCGATCGCGGCCGTGTTCATCGACGTATCCTCGCGGATCGCCGTGTGGGGGCAGCCGCCCGTCTCGACGCCGATGATCCGATCCTCGGGCAGCACGCCATTGCGCGCGAGGATCTTGGCGTCCTCGATCGTGTAGATGTCGTTGGTGATGGCGGCCATGGACAGCTCGCCTGCGAGCGCCCGGGTCACGCGCTCCACGAGCTGCGTCTTGCCGGCCCCGACCGGCCCACCGATACCGACGATGATGGGATCGCACGGACCATTGCCCGCGTCAGGCGTGTTCTCTTCGGCAGTCATCGGGGCTCCTAACTCATGAACATGCGGGCGCGTTGGTGCTCGTGCCGCATCTGGTGGATTTCGAGGGCGGGTGCCGCGGCGCCGAAGTGCCTCGGATCCGCAGCGCCTGAACGGACGACGGCGGCCGGCACCTGGGCGCGCAGGCTCGCCAGGACCCGCTGGCCGGCCAGCTGCCCGAGCGGAATGGCACGGACGGCGTTGTAGGTGAGGGACGTGAGAGTCGAGTACAGGTACGCCTCGACGAGCGTCTCCTCGTCGAGGCGGTGACCGGTGTGGTCCGGCCCGGCTCCGGCGAGCGCGAACGCGATTGCGTAGTGGCCCCCGCAGCGGCCGTCAGCGACCGCCTGCGAGTACTGGGCCACACCCTCGGAGGGGAAGGCCTCACGGGCGATCTCGAGCATGCGGCGGCCCATCTTGAGGCTCGCCGAGCGGAGCTGGGCCGGGACGAGGAGTGCCGTGAGTTCGGCGTCGAGGGCCTCGATGGCTGCGAGGCCAGCCGACGACCCGCCAGACGCGCGGACCGTCCGCCGCACCGCGACCGCGTCGATGCGCTCGAGCTGGGTCGCGAGGAAGCCCTCGAGCCACGCGAGCAGCGTCGGCTCGTCGTGGACCTCGCCGGACTCCAGGTAGGCCTCGAGCCCGAACGAGTGGCTGAACGCGCCCGTGGGGAGCGCGGAGTCCGTGAGCTGGAGAAGCGTCAACCCGGACATCAGTGCGTGTGCTCTGCGTGGCGGAACGGGACGGCCATGACCCGTTCCTCGCGCGAATACGGGATGCCGTGGCGGTCGAGGAAATCCTGCACGGTGTGGTCGTACTGGCAGACCATGACGTCCTGGCCCGACTGCCCGCCCTCGCCGCTGTCCACGCTGAAGAACTGCGCCTGGAGGTGCCGGTTGCCGAGCGAGTGCGCCGCAAAGAGCGCCTCGCCGATGGTGCGCGGCGCGATGACGAGCACGTCGGTCGCCTCGACGGACACGACGACGATGCTTCCCAGCGCGCCGGCTGCAGAGCCGCCGCCTTGGTGCACGGCGAGGATGTCGCCGTCGCGGAGGTCTGGTGCACCGGGCGGGAGCCGGATCCCGAGCTCGGTCCCGTGGTCGGAGCGGACGCGCTGGATCCGCTTGGCCAGGGCCGCGCTCGGCAGGACGACCCGTTCGCGATGGCAACCGTCATACGCGGCGGAGGCTCCGCCGTCGTACACGTTGCCGAGAATCTCGGTGACGATCATGCTCCCCCCGGAACTGGATCAGAACAGAAAAGCGCGCGTCAGAACAAGAAATAGCGCTGCGCGAGCGGCAGGGTGTCTGCAGGATCGCACGTGGCGAGCTCGCCGTCGACCCTCACCTCGTACGTCTGCGGATCGACCTCGAGCCGAGGGGTCTCGCCGTTGAACGGGAGGTCCGCTTTGCGGAGCGAACGGATGCCGCCCACGGCGCGGATGTGCTTCCGCAGCCCGAGTTTCTGGGGCACGCCGGCCTCGATCGCTGCCCTCGAAAGGAACGTGATCGACGAGCTCTCGACGCTGCGCCCGTACGCGGCCCACGCCATCCGGAGTGTCTGGGGCTGCGGGGTCGGGATCGACGCGTTCGGATCGCCCATGACCGAATTCGCGATGGTCCCGCCCTTGACAACGAGGTCCGGCTTGACCCCGAAGAACGCGGGGTCCCACAGGACCAGGTCAGCGAACTTGCCCACCTCGACGGACCCTACGGAGTCCGCGATGCCCTGCGCGATCGCGGGGTTGATGGTGTACTTCGCGACGTAGCGCTTGATCCGGAAGTTGTCGGCGCGGCTGTCGTCTGGGCTGTCGTCCCAGCCGACCGCGCCGTCGGCTGGGCCGTTGCTGGGTGCAAGCACCCCGCGCTGGGCCTTCATCTTGTCGGCGAGCTGCCACGTGCGCGTGATGACCTCGCCCACGCGGCCCATGGCCTGGGAATCGCTCGACATGATCGAGAAGACGCCGAGGTCGTGGAGCACGTCCTCCGCGGCGATCGTCTCGGGCCGGATGCGCGAATCGGCGAAGGCGACGTCCTCGGGGATCCGCGGGCTCAGGTGGTGGCACACCATGAGCATGTCGAGGTGCTCCTCCGCGGTGTTGCGCGTGAACGGGACCGTGGGATTCGTCGAGGCCGGGAGGACGTTCGGCTGCCCCGCGATCGCGATGATGTCCGGGGCGTGCCCGCCGCCCGCGCCCTCCGTGTGGAAGGTGTGGATCACGCGGCCGCCGATCGCCTCAATCGTGTCCTCGAGGAAGCCGCACTCGTTGAGCGTGTCGGTATGTATCGCGATCTGGACGTCGTATTCGTCGGCGACGCGGAGCGACGCGTCGATCGCCGCGTGCGTCGCGCCCCAGTCCTCGTGGATCTTCAGGCCGATCGCGCCCGCCTCGATCTGCTCGGTGAGCGGCTCGGCGCGGCTCGCGTGGCCCTTGCCGAGGAAGCCGAAGTTCATCGGCAGGCCCTCGGCGGCCTCGAGCATGCGGGCGAGGTGCCACGCCCCGGGCGTGACCGTGGTCGCCTTCGTGCCCTCGGCGGGTCCGGTGCCGCCGCCGATCATCGTGGTGATACCGGACGCGAGCGCCGTGGGCACCTGCTCGGGCGAGATGAAGTGGATGTGCGTGTCGATGCCGCCCGCGGTGAGGATCTTCCGCTCCCCCGCGATGATCTCCGTCGAGGCACCGACCACGATGTCCACGCCGTCCTGCACGAGCGGGTTGCCCGCCTTGCCGATGGCCTGGATGTGCCCGTCCCTCAGCGCGACGTCCGCCTTGTAGATCCCCGTGTAGTCGAGGATGAGCGCGTTCGTGATGACGGTGTCCGGGACCTCGGGGCCGCCGGCGCCGCCCTCGGCCCCCGCGTCCGAGGCACCCGAGCGCGTCACGCGCCCGTTCTGCCCCATCCCGTCGCGGAGCACCTTGCCGCCCCCGAACACGACCTCCTCGCCATACGTCGTGAGGTCGCGCTCGATCTCGGCGAACAGGCCGGTGTCGCCGAGGCGCACGCGGTCGCCGGTGGTGGGGCCGTACAGCTGCGCGTACTGTGCGCGCGGGATCGCGCGATTCGGAATCAGCCGGGAGGCTTCGGCGGGCAGAACGAACGACGCCGGCCCCGCGCCTCCCGCGGCCCGCGCGCCTGAGGCGGCGGCGCCGTCGTCGTCCTCGCCGAGCGGGCCATTGGTGAGGTTCCGCAGGCCGTAGACCTCGCGCGCGCCCCCGAGCGGCACGAGGCGCACGCTCTTGCGGTCCCCTGGCTCGAAGCGGACGGCGGTGCCCGCCGGGATGTCGAGGCGGCGACCGCGCGCGGCTTCGCGGTCGAAGTCGAGGGCTCGGTTCGTCTCGGCGAAGTGGAAGTGGGAGCCGACCTGGATGGGCCTGTCGCCCGTGTTGGTCACCGCGAGCTCGGTGACGGGACGGCCCGCGTTGAGGATGATCTCGCCGAGGGCC
This sequence comes from Sinomonas albida, assembly GCF_004919045.1. Classification (GTDB taxonomy): domain Bacteria; phylum Actinomycetota; class Actinomycetes; order Actinomycetales; family Micrococcaceae; genus Sinomonas; species Sinomonas albida. Next base: position 188,860 of record NZ_SWDW01000001.1, on the reverse strand, counting down.
GTGACGGTCTCGCCCGGGACGAAGCCCTCCGCCGGATTCAGTGCGTCCATGTCGGTCTCCTAGCGGATCGGCTCGTGGACGGTCACGAGCTTCGTGCCGTCCGGGAACGTGGCCTCGATCTGGACGTCGTGGATCATCTCCGGCACGCCCACCATGACGTCCTCGCGCGCGAGGATCGTGGTGCCCCAGCTCATGAGCTCGGCTACCGTCCTCCCGTCACGGGCGCCCTCGATGAGCTCGTAGCTAATGATCGCGACCGCCTCGGGATAGTTGAGCTTGAGCCCACGCGCCTGCCGCCGCCGCGCGAGATCAGCGGCCACGACGATCATGAGCTTGTCCTGTTCACGCGGGCTGAGCCTCATGGTTCTCCTCAAGATGGGCGGAGGGACCTAGTCTGGGACGCTAGGCGGCTCATGTTACGTCATGGCTGTTACGTCAGGGCTGTTACGTCAGGGCGCCTGCTTCCGTGGGAGTACGGAAACCTACTCCACTCGGGCGCAGACGTGAGCCGCTATGGAGAGAACAATTGTGAGTGGCACGTCGCGACTCCAAGGAGATTCGATGAACACGTCCATTCCGGCCACTCCGTCCAAACTCCTGCGCCGCTCACGCGAGGCATTGTCCGTGCTCGGCCTCCAATTCCTGCTCGGCATGGGGACCAATCTCTTGGGCGGCTCCCAGGACAGCGCGGCGATGATCACCGATGGAATCGTGCTGGGGCTGCACATCCTCGTCGGCATCGGCGTGATCGTCGTGGCCATCCGCCTGCTCCTCGCGGCACGGCAGCAGCAACTCGGCGTGCGGGGGGCAGTCTGGGCCCTCGTGATCCTCTCGGCGACGTTCCTGATCGGCGTCGGCACCCTGATCACCGGCAGCGGGTGGCTGTCGTTCCTCATGGCGCTCGGCTGGCTGGCCGGCGTGGGCCTGTACATCCAGACCTTCGTCCTTGCCACGCGGACGGCCGCAACGTCCTTCCGATGAAGGGAAATCTTGTGATCCGGCCGATCCGATCGGTGCGTGCGGTCGCCGTCGTCGTCAAGTAGCGCCTCGGCGGGCTCCGGGTTGCGGGACCGGACCGGCGGCGCTTTAGGGACGTCTGGGCCTCTCCGGGGCGTCGGAGGGCGGGAGCTCATCGCGGCGGGCGGCGAGGAAGTGGCGCTCCGTATCGTTGGCGGACAGGAGGAGTGCCTCGTCGTACGCGAGCCGGGCCTCGTCATGGCGGTCCAGGCGGCGGAGGTATTCGGCTCGCGCCGCCGCGAGATAGTGGTAGCCCGCCAGCTCCGGTTCGCCGGCGATCGCGTCCAGAGCGGCTAGGCCCGCGGCCGGACCGTTGGCCTCACCCACGGCGACGGCGCGGTTGAGGGCGACGATCGGAGACGGCCACACCGCGATCAGCTCGTCGTACAGGGAGAGGATCTGGGCCCAGTCCGGGGTGCCAGGTGTCAGAGCGGTGGCATGGGTGGCGGCGATGGCGGCCATGAGCGGATAGCGAGAGTAGGGACGGCGGAGAAGGGACTCGCGGACCAATTCCAGACCCTCATGGATCTCGCTCTCGTCCCAGCGCGAACGGTCCTGCTCGGCGAGTCGCACGAGCTGCCCGTTCGCGTCCGTGCGGGCGTGGCGGCGGGCGTCGGTGAGGAGGATTAGCGCAAGCAGCCCGGCCACGGCGGGCTCGTCCGGCAGCAGGAGGCGGAGCATGCGCGCTAGATCCAAGGCGCGCTCGGCCAGATCGCGGCGCTGCAAGGTGCCGCCCGACGGCGCGGTGTGCCCGGTGGCGAAAACCAAGTGCACCACGTCGAGCACCGTCGCCAGACGGTGCGGCAACTCGTTGGGCCCGGGCACCCGGTAGGGGATCCGGGCGGCAGCGATCTTCTTCTTGGCCCGTGTAAGCCGCGCCGCCATGGTCGGCTCGCTGGTCAGGAACGCGTTCGCCACTTCGGCAGTGCTCAGCCCGCACAGGAGCCGTAGGGTCAGTGCGACTCGCGCCTCGGGAGCGAGGGCCGGGTGGCAACAGGTGAAGATCAGACGCAGCCGGTCGTCGGGAAATGTCTCCTCCGTGCCGGCCGCGTCGGGGCCGTCGCCGGCGTCGCGGCCGGCCAGCAGCGGGAGCTTGCCGCGAAGCAGGTCACGACGCCGGATGATGTCCATGGCCCGCCTCCTGGCCACCGTGGTCAGCCACGCGCCGGGACGGTCCGGCACCCCCGTCCCGGTCCACGAGCCAAGTGCCTCTGCGAAGGCTTCCTGGGCGCATTCCTCCGCCGTGTCCAGATCGCCCGTCAGCCGGGCAGCGGCGGCGAGAATGCGTCCCCATTCGGTGCGGTGCGCGTCAGCCACCGCCGCCGCGACGACCGGATCCATTGCCGGGCCTGCTGGTTCAGCTCGTCGGCAGCACCGGGCGCAGTTCCACGCCGCCGAACGGAGCCGGGACGTCCGCCGCGATACTCAGGGCCTCATCGATGTCGGCAGCTTCGATCAGGTAGAACCCGCCGATCACTTCCTTGGTCTCTGAGAACGCGCCGTCGCTGATGGCGACGCCGCCGTCCGGCGTGTGCCGGATCGAGGTCGACGCACCGCTCGGGTGAAGCCGATTGCCGCCCCGGAGGGCAGAGGCGTGGCGGCTCACGAACTCCCGGTGTGCGGCCATGGTTCGGTCCATCGTGCCCGGGTCGGATCGTTCCACGGCCTGCTCGTCACTCCAGATGAACACCATGTACTCGGCCATCACCGCGACCTCCCTCGCCGATCCGATGTCATGATGGCACGGCCGCGGTCAGCTGGGAACGACCTCGGCCACCTCGACGTCAACTCCGTCGGCTAGCCCAGGGCAGCCTGCCGCGAGCCCGGCCGCGGCGTCGAGATCGTCGGCTTCGATGACGAAATAGCCGCTGAGGACCGCAGTGCGGGGATCGCCGGGGTGCTCGGCCGTCAGAGTGCGAGTCGCCCCTACTCGGTTGCCCCTGTCCGTGATCGCCGGCCCAAGCTGGCCGAACCAGGCGCCCCAAGCCTGCTCTCCCTCGGCAGACGTGGTGCGGCTGGGCTGTCCACGGAAGGCTACGACGTACTTGCTCATGGTGACGCTCCTTTGGGAAACGGCCAGCGGCGGTCGCCGGCCTGCACCCCTTACGTCGCACACCGGACCCCTGAATCGACAAGAGGTGGCCGGGCAGTATCTGTACCCGAGACGGGGCGGCCGTGGAGTATCTGTACCCGAGGCGGAAAAGCCGGGAAGTAGCTGTACCCGAGACGCACAAGCCGGGCAGTATCTGTACCCGAGACGCAACAGCCGGGGAATATCTGTACCCGAGACGGAATGGGGCGGCCCGCCCAGGAATTGCCTGGACGGGCCGACTTGATCGGTGCTGTGACGCGCGAGTCCCGCTGTCCAGCGGGAGTCCCGCTATGTGGCGCTCCCGCCATACGGCGGGACCCGCTATGTGGCGCTCCCGCCATACAGCGGGAGCGCCCCTATACAGCGGGTGTCCCGCTACGTGGCCGGCGTCCCCACGCTTGCGGTCCCGCCTGCCGTGGCCGCTGCGGCCTCGGCATCGAGGTCGAGGCCGCCCGCGAACTGGCTCATGTAGAGCCGGTGATACGGCCCGCCGCGATCGAGGAGCTCCTCGTGGCTGCCCTGCTCGACGATCTTGCCGTCCTCCATGACGAGGATCGTGTCCGCGTCGCGGATCGTCGAGAGGCGGTGGGCGATGACGAACGAGGTCCGGTCCGTGCGGAGGGCCCGCATCGCCTTCTGGACAAGCAGCTCGGTCCGGGTGTCCACCGAAGACGTCGCCTCGTCGAGGATCAGCAGCGACGGGTTCGCGACGAACGCGCGGGCGATCGTGACGAGCTGCTTCTCGCCCGCCGCGATGTTCGTGCCTTCCTCGTCGATCACGGTGTCGTAGCCATCGGGGAGCAGGCGCACGAAGCGGTCCACGTACGTCGCCTTCGCGGCGGCCATGACCTGCTCGTCCGTCGCGTCGAGGTTGCCGTAGCGGATGTTGTCGTAGATCGTCCCACCGAACAGCCACGCGTCCTGGAGCACCATGCCGATCTTGGACCGCAGCTCGGAGCGGGAGAGCTCGCGGATGTCGACGCCGTCGAGCATGATCCGGCCGCCCTGGATCTCGTAGAACCGCATGACAAGGTTCACGAGGGTCGTCTTGCCAGCACCGGTGGGCCCGACGATCGCGACCGTGTGTCCGGGCTCGGCGGTCAGCGAGAGGTCCTCGATGAGCGGCTTGTCCTCCGAGTAGGAGAACGTGACGTTCTCGAAGTCCACGTGCCCGTCCGTCACTCCGGGCAGATGGTTCGTGGCCGTCTCGGGCTCCTGCTCCTCCGCGTCGAGCAGCTCGAACACCCGCTCGGCCGAGGCGACGCCGGACTGGAGCATGTTCGCCATGCCCGCGATCTGCCCGAGCGGCTGGGTGAACTGACGGGAGTACTGGATGAACGCGGTCGCGTCGCCGAGCGTCATGAGTCCCGCCGCGACCCGCAGCCCGCCCACGACCGCGATGCCGACGTACGCGAGGTAGCTGATCCAGTTCATGATCGGGAACATCATGCCCGAGACGAACTGGGCCCCGAACGACGCCTTGTAGAGGTCCTCGTTCTTGCCGTCGAAGCCCTTCACGAGGTCGTCGCTGCGGCCGAACAGGATCGCGAGCTCGTGCCCCGAGAAGGATTCCTCGATGTGGCCGTTGAGGACGCCCGTGTTCTTCCACTGCGCTTGGAAGAGCTTCTGGCTCCGCGATCCGATCACGCCCGTCACCACCGCCGAGAGCGGGAGGGCGATGAGGGCGATGAGCGCGAGCTCCCACGACACGATGAACATCATCACCACGATGCCCAGCACCTGCAGGATCGACGAGAGCAGCTGGGAGAACGCCTGCTGGAGCGCCTGCTGGACGTTGTCGACGTCGTTCGTCACGCGGGACAGGAGGTCGCCGCGCTGGCGCGTGTCGAAGTAGCCGAGCGGCAGCCGGTTGAGCTTCGCCTCGACATCGCGCCGCAGCCGGTAGACGACGCGCATCACGACGCGGTTGAGGATGAAGCCCTGGAGCCACATGAACAGGCTCGCCACGAAGTACATGACGAGGATCACGGAGATCAGGTACGTGAGCTGGTTGAAGTCGATGCCCTGACCTGGCACCAGATTGATGGCGGAGAGCATGTCCGCGAGGTTGCCCTGGCCCTGAGACCGGAGGCCCGAGATGACCTGATCCTTCGAGACGCCAGCCGGCATCTGCTTGCCGATGACCCCCGCGAAAATGACGTCCATCGCGTTGCCGAGGATCTTCGGCGCAATGACCGAGAGCACGACCGAAATCACGATGAACACGATGACGACGGCCATCCAGCCGGACTCCGGCCGGATCAGGCCGAGCAGCCGCTTGGCGCTCCCCCGGAAATTCTTCGCCTTCTTCGCGGGGACCTGCTGCCCGAAGCCGCCGCCTCCACTTTGCGAGCGCCCCGCCTCGACGTCGTCGTCCTCCTCGACCGGTGGATTCACGGCGGCCGACGTCTTGTGCTTGCTTGCGTCGTTCTGGCTCATGCCTGCTCCCCCGCGATTCCCGTGCCGGCGCCCGCGCCCGCGACGCTCTCGGCTTCTTCCGCCGTGATCTGCGACTGGACGATCTCCTGATACGTCGGCGACGTCTCGAGGAGCTCCTCGTGCGTGCCGCGGTCCACGATCTTCCCGTTGTCGAGCACGAGGATCTGGTCCGCGTCCACGATCGTCGAGACGCGCTGCGCGACGATGATGACGGTCGCGTCATGCGTCCGCGCCTTGAGTGCACGGCGCAGCCGGGCGTCCGTCGTGACGTCGAGCGCGGAGAACGAGTCGTCGAACAGGTACACCTTCGGCTGGGCGACGAGCGCCCTCGCGATGCAGAGCCGCTGGCGCTGCCCGCCCGAGACGTTCGTGCCGCCCTGGGAGATCCCGGCCTCGAGGCCATGGGGCTTCGCCCGCACGAAGTCTGCGCCCTGCGCGACCGTCAGGGCGTCCCACAGCTCCTCGTCCGTCGCAGTCTGCTTGCCGAAGCGGAGGTTGTGGCCGATCGTTCCGGAGAACAGGTAGGGACGCTGAGGAACCATCGCGACGCGGGAGGTAATCTCGTGGCGCGGCAGCTTGTCCACGGGGACGCCGTCGATCAGCACCTCGCCGTCGGCAGAGTCGTAGAGCCGCGGCACGAGGCTCAGGAGCGTCGACTTGCCCGAGCCGGTAGACCCGATGATCGCGACCGTCTGCCCGGGACGCGCCGTGAAGGAGACGTTGTTCAGCACGGGCGCCTCGGCGCCGGGGTACGCGAAGGAGACGTTCCGGAACTCGACGACCCCCTCGTTGCGGGCCGGGGTCACCGGCTGCGCGGGCTCGGCCATCGAGGGCTCGACGTCGAGGACCTCGCCGATGCGGTCGGCGCACACGCTCGCGCGCGGGATCATCATCGCCATGAATGTGCCCATCATGACCGCCATGAGGATCTGCAGGAGGTACTGCATGAAGGCGGTGAGCGAGCCAATCTGCATGTCCCCCGAGTCCACGCGTTGGCCGCCGAAGTACAGGACCGCCGCGGTGGCCGCTTGTAGGAGCAGCATGATGATCGGGAACATCAGCACGAAGATCTGCCCGACCTTGAGCGAGACGTCCGTGAGCGCCTTGTTCGCGGTGGCGAAGCGACCCTCCTCGTAGACCTCGCGGACGAACGCGCGGACCACGCGAATGCCGATGATCTGCTCGCGCAGCACGCCGTTGATCGCGTCGATCTTGCCCTGCATGGTGCGGAACAGCGGCATGAGCAGGTACACGAGGAAGCCGACGACCGCGAACAGCACGCCGACGGAGACCCACACGAGCCACGAGAGCCCGGCGTCCTCGCGCAGCGCCATGATGATGCCGCCCACGCACATGATCGGCGTGGACACCATGAAGTTGAGTCCCATGAGCAGGACCATCTGCACCTGCTGCACGTCGTTCGTGCCGCGCGTGATGAGGGTCGGGGCGCCGAAGCGCTGGACGTCCTGGGAGGAGTACGAGGCGACGCGCCGGAACACACCGCGCCTCAGGTCCCGGCCGAACGCCATCGACGTCCGCGAGCCGAAGTACACGGCGAGGATCGCCGTGATGACCTGCGCGAACGCCACGGCGAGCATGACGCCGCCCTGCTGCCAGATGTAGCCGGTGTCGCCCTTGGCGACGCCCTGGTCGATGATCTGCGCGTTGAGGCTCGGAAGATAGAGGGTCGCGATGGTGGTCGCGAGCTGGAAGACCGCTACGGCGAGAATCCACGGCCAGTAGCGGGCGCCGTAGCGCCTGAGGAGGGTGACGAGCATCGGGTTCCTTCGGTCAGGCCCGTTTCGGGGCAGCACTCATCGAAGCCGGCTCGGTGGATCGGACTCCGTAGAGCACGATTCAGAGTAGACCCGGAACCCCTGTGGGGGATCCTCCCTAGGGAGTAATCCGGCAGGCTGCGGACAGCGCGTGTCCGCTGGCCTCCCGGCGGCTCGGGTTGCGGGGTCCCGTCCAAGCCGTTGCGGGGTCGATGTAAGAACATAGACCCCACAACCCACGGGACGGGACCCCACAACCCACGGGACGGGACCCCGCAACCCGAGGGACGGGACCCCGCAACCCGAGGGACGGGACCCCGCAACCCACGGGACGGGACCCCGCAACCCGAGGACCGGGACCCCGCAACCCGAGGACCGGTCAGTTGCCGCTTGCGCTGTGCCGGCCGCGGGTTGCGAGGTAGAGCGCGGCTTCCTTCTGGAGCTGCCGCTCCGCGTCGAGCTCGCGCCGGATCTCGGCGAGCTGGGCCGCGGTGGCCTCCTGCCGCTCGGCCAGGGCCTGCTGCTTCGAGGCGAGCTCCTGCTGCTCGGAGAGCTGGTCAGCGAGGCGGGACATGAGCCCCGTGAGCTGCGACTGCTGGGTCGCGAGGAGCCGCTGCGTCTCCTGCAGCGCCTCGATCGCCTGCACAGTGCTCGGCTGGACCAGATCGAGCGAGCGCCCGTCCACCTCGGCGAGCAGGAGCTGCAGCTCATTGTCGAGCTCCGAGTCCTCGCCTGACCGCGCGGCGAGCGCTGCCCGAGCCGCCGCACGGCGCGTCTGGCTCAGCTCGCGCTCCCCCGCTTCGCCGTCAACGGACGACGGCGCGCTGGGCGCCTCGGGCGAGCGGCCGCCGTCGGGCGCGGGAACCAGGGCGAGCTTCGCGACAGGTGCCGCGACCCCCTCCGGCGTGGCCACGCCGTCGGCCGGCTTCGCCATGTCCACGGTGCGCCGCAGCGGGACCTCCTTGATGAAGATGACCGCGAGGAAGGCCACCACGGCGACGATGCCCGCGATGAGGAAGGCCTGGGCCGACGCGTCGCCGAACGCGGCGCGCACGATGTTCGCGATGGGTGCCGGCATGTCGTTGAGATCGAGGCTCGCGCCCCCACTGCCGGCCGGGGCGTGGATCCCCTTCGCGGCGAGGCCCTGCGTGATGAGGTCGCTCGAGCGATTATTCAGCACCGTTCCGAGGACCAGGACGCCGATCGCGCCGAAGACGGAGCGGAAGAAGGCCACGGTGGAGCTGGCCGCTCCGATGATCGAGACGGAGACGGTGTTCTGGACCGCGAGGACGAGGTTCTGCATCGTCATGCCGAGGCCGAGGCCGAGCACGAACGAGTAGATGCCGGTCACAGTGAGGTCGGTCGAGTGGTCGATCGTGCCGAGCAGGCCCATGCCGCCTGCGATGAACACGGTGCCGGTGACGAGGTAGGCCTTCCAGCGGCCGAAGCGCGTGATGAGCTGACCCGTCACGACCGAGCCCAGGAAGTTGCCCGCGATCATCGGGAGCGTGAGCAGACCGGCCTCGGTGGGAGTCGCGCCGCGGGCCACCTGGAAGTACTGGCCGATGAAGGACGTCGACGCGTACATCGAGACACCCACCGCCGACGAGGCGATGATGCTGAGCGCCGTCGTGCGGTTGGCAATGATCTTGAGCGGGATGATCGGCTGCGAGACGAGCGACTCGACGATGACGAGCAGGATGATGCCCACAAGCGAGCCTCCCACCATGACCGCGGTCTGCCACGACCACCAGTCGTAGTAGTCCGGCTGGCCAGCGAAGGAGACCCAGATGAGGAGGGTGCTCACGGAGGCCGTGAGCAGGATCGTGCCGAGCCAGTCGATCTTCGCCGGGCGGCGCACATGCTTGAGCTTGAGAGTGGCCTGAATGATGATGAGCGAGACGACCGCGAGCGGGACACAGACGAAGAACGTCCAGCGCCAGCCGAGCGGCGAGTCCACGATGAAGCCACCCAGGAGCGGGCCGCCCGCCGTTCCGACGGCCATGACCGCACCCATGTAGCCCGAATAGCGGCCACGGTTGCGCGGCGGGATGAGCGTGCCGAGGATGGCCTGGGCGAGGGCCATGAGGCCGCCCATGCCGATGCCCTGGATCACGCGGGCGCCGATCATCTCTGGGATGGTCTGCGAGATGCCGGCCCCGACGGAGCCGATCACGAAGATGACGATGTTGAGCTGGGTCAGGACCTTCTTGTCAAAGAGGTCGGCGAGCTTGCCCCAGATCGGAACCGTGACGGCGCTCGCGAGCAGCGAGGCCGTGATGATCCATGCGAAGTCGGTCTGGTTGCCTTTGAGGTCCGCCATGATCGTGGGGAGCGCGTTCGAGACGATCGTGCTCGAGAGGATCGCCGTGAAGAACGCGGCGAGGAGGCCCGAGAGGGCCTCGAGGATCTGACGGTGGCTCATTTCGGGAGCCGGTGCATCAGCGGGCAGCAAGCTCTTCCTCCTTCGTGGTTTCGGTGTGGTCAAGGGAACCGCCCTTGAGCGTGTGGCTCTTGGCGCGCATGGTGTCCGTGAGGCGGCGGATCGAGGCCGCGCAGGACTCGACCTCGGCCTCGTCCCAGCCCTCGAGGAGCTCGAGGATGAGCGAGATGCGGGCCTCCTCGATCTCCGCGAGCCGGGCCTTCCCCGTCTCCGTGAGCTCGAGGAGCTGCGCCCGGCGGTCCTCCGGATCGGGGCGTCGCGTCACGAGGCCCCGATCATGGAGCTCGGCGATGTGCCGGCTCAGCACGGGGGCACTCACGCTGAGCTTCTCCGCGATGTCCACCGCGCGCCCGCCGAACTCGCTGATCATGCGGAGCACGCCGGCTTCCGCCGATCCGACCTCAGAGGACTTGTGCTCTTGGGCGACGCATCGAAGAACCCGCTGGAGGTCAAACACCCCGTGGATCAGCGCCCGGACTTGCTGCGGCTCGACGGCCATGGCTACTTCCCTTGATTGATTGCTTACCGCAACTATATATCCAAAACAGTTGCTTAGGCAAACTAATGTGAGGGATGCGACAGCGGCTGGCCGCGACACACGAAAGGGCCGCGTCCCGCGGGTGGTGACCCGGGAACGCGGCCCTTGGTGTGTCGCCTCTGAGTGCGAGGCTTCTGAGTGCCGGGCCTCTAACCGCCCAGCCTCTGAGCGCCCAGCCTCGGAGCGCGAGGCTTCTGAGTGCAGGCTGCTACTGCACCGCCAGATGGGTCGGCGCGAACATCTTCAGAAGCGTCTCGACTACGACGACGTTGGGGCCGTCCGCGGCGAAGCCCGCCTCGAGCGCCTCCCGCACCTGCTCCGGCGCGACCCTGCGAGCGGGAACTCCGAACGATTCCGCGAGCTTGACGAAGTCCGGACGGGCGAGCTCGGTCGCGGTGGCCTGGCCGAACGCGCCGACCATGTATTCGCGCAGGATCCCGTAGCCGCCGTCGTCGACAATGAGCCACGTGACCGGCACGTTGTGCTGCTTCGCGGTGGCGAGCTCGCTGATCGAATACATCGCCGAGCCGTCGCCGGAGACGGCGAGGACCCGCGAGGGCTTCCCGATCGTCTCGAGCCCCACGGCCCCGCCGATGGCGGACGGGAAGCCGAAGCCGAGCCCGCCGGCGCCCTGCGCCGAGTGGAACTGGCCCGCGCGCGAATCCCAGCAGCTCCAGCCCCAGTACGCGGCGATGGTCATGTCCCAGAACGTCTGCATCGCGTCCGGAACGGCGGCGCGGATGTCCGCCATGAAGCGGAGCTCCTTGCCCAGGTCCTGCGCCTCGAGGCGCTCGCGGACCGCAGCGAGGGAATCCGCGACGAGGGCCTCGGGCGTCCTGCCGTGCCAGTCCGGCGAGAGCGGCTTGCCGCCCATGGCGGTCTCGAGGGATTCCTCGAGCGCCGTGAGCGCCTGCCCCGCGTCGGCGCGGATCCCGAGGCCGGGCCGGTTCGACTCGAGGACGCGCGGCTCGGCATCGATCTGGAGGATCCGGCCGCGCGGCTCGAACGTGAAGTAGTTCGACGTCACCTCGCCGAGCGAGGAGCCAACGACCACGAGCACGTCCGCGTCTTCGAGCACGTCCGTCATGTGCCGGTCCTCGACCCACGACTGGAGCGACAGCGGGTGCGTCCAGGGGAACGCGCCATTGCCGCCCGGGGTGCAGATCACGGGGGCGCGGAGCAGCTCCGCGATCGCCAGAAGCTGCTTCTCTGCGTGGCCTCGGCGCGTTCCGCCTCCCGCGATGATGGCGGGGCGCTGGGCGCCGGCGAGCCACTTGACGGCCTCGCGGACGAGCTCGACGCGCGGCGGGTTGTCCGCGGCGACCGCGAGCGCGTCCTCGACCGGCGGAACCACAATCGGGTCGAGCAGGACGTTCTGCGGGATCTCGACCCACACGGGTCCCTGCGGGGACGAGATCGCGTCCGTCCACGCGTCCTGGATCGCCGACGGGATGCCGGACGCATGCTGGATGAGCCGCTGGCTCTTCGTGACGTTGGCCGCCGACGCCTTCTGGTCGTCAAGCTGGTGCAGCATGCCCTTGCGCCGCGCGCCGAGGCCCTCGAGCGGGATCTGGCTCGCGATCACGACCATCGGGACGCCGGTCGCATAGGCCTCCTGAAGCCCCGCGAGCGAGGTCAGCGCGCCGGGACCGGTGGAAAGGAAGAGGACACCGACCTCGCCCGTCGCGCGGGAGTAGCCGTCCGCCTCGAACGCGGAGTTGTTCTCGACGCGGCTCGAGACGAACTTGAGGTGTCCGCGGCCCATGGCGTCGAACAGGCCGAGCGCGTGCTGCCCCGGGATGCCGAAAACGGTCTTCGCGCCGAGCGCCTCGAGCGTCTCGACCACGAGGTCGCCGCCGTTGCGCTGGTGATCCGCGGCCGTTGCCGCCGCCGCTGTGTTCATCGGGCGGCCTCCACTGCCGTCGTCTGGTCGCCCCCAGAGGGACCGCCACCCGCCGTCGTCCGCTGGTCCTCGGAGCCGCCGCGCGCCGTCGTCCGGCTTTCCTCGGGTGCGCCGCCGCGGCGGGGCTGCTCGCTCAGGAGCGAGACGAGGTCGTACGCTACGTGGCTCGCGGCGATGCCCGTGAGCTCGGCGTGGTCGTACGCCGGGGAGACCTCGACGACGTCCGCGCCCACGAGGTTGAGCCCGCGGAGGCCGCGGATGATCTCGAGGAGCTCGCGGCTCGTGATGCCGCCGGCTTCCGGCGTGCCCGTGCCCGGGGCGTGCGCGGGGTCGAGGACGTCGATATCCACAGAGATATAGAGGGGACGCCCGCCGATGCGGTCGCGCAGCTTCGCCACGACCTCGCGGACGCCCTGGTAGTACACGTCGGAGGACGTGACGATCCCGAAGCCGAAGCGCCTGTCGTCCTCGAGGTCCTTCTTGCCGTACAGCGGGCCTCGCGTGCCGACGTGGCTCAGCGCGTCGGTGTCCAGGATGCCCTCCTCGACGGCCCGCCGGAACGGGGTGCCGTGGGTGTATTCGGCGCCGAAGTACGTGTCCCAGGTGTCGAGATGGGCGTCGAAGTGGAGGAGTGCGACCGGGCCGCCCGCGCGCTCGGCGGCCGCGCGGAGCAGCGGGAGCGCGATCGTGTGGTCGCCGCCGAGCGTGAGGAGGCGCGTGCCGCCTGCGGTCAGGTCAAGCGCGTCCTGCTGGATCGCCTCGATGGCCTCGTGGATGTTGAACGGGTTCACGGCCATGTCCCCCGCGTCGGCGACCTGCGCCTCGGCGAACGGCGAGAGGTCGAGCGCGGGGTTGTACGGGCGGAGCAGTCGGCTCGCCTCGCGCAGGTGGTTCGCGCCGAAGCGCGCGCCGGGACGGTAGGAGACGCCCGAATCGAACGGGACGCCCACGATCGCGACATCGGCGTGCGCGACCTGGTCGAGCCGCGGGAGGCGGGCGAACGTCGCGGCGCCCGCGAAGCGCGGAATGCGGGAGGAATCGATGGGGCCGAGCCGGCCGTTGTCCTCGATCCGGAGCTCTTTCAAGGGGCTGACCTCCGTAGGCTGGTTCTGTTGTGATTCAGGCTACCGCAAAGTTTCCTGTCATGCACCTAAAGTTTCCGAGAAGAGAGGCGAGGACGACGACGGCGGCGCTCGCCTGAGCGCGCTCGGTGTGGTGTGATCGTGGTGTGATCGTGGTGTGAGGAGGCCGACACGGGCTGTTAAGGATGCATCAAGAATCAGGGCCTTCCGAGACTCCGCGACTACTCTCCCTGCAGGACTTCGCACAGATCAGGGAACAATGACTACTCTCACTCGGCCGCCGGCTGAACCGTCGGACCGCAACAAGCGCACCAACCACGGCTTCCGCCGTTGGCTCCTCGAGGGCCTACCCGAGGTCTCGGGGCAGCGGCAGGGGCCGCACGGCGTTCCGCAGGAGCACCACAAGGCACAGTCGTGGTGGAAGGTCATGTGCCTCACGGGTGTCGACTACTTCTCGACCCTCGGCTACCAGCCCGCCATCGCCGCCGTCGCCGCGGGCCTGCTCTCGCCGATGGCGACGATCATCCTCGTCGCCGTGACGCTCGTCGGCGCGCTACCGGTGTACCGGCGCGTGGCGAAGGAGAGCCACCGCGGCGAGGGCTCGATCGCCATGCTCGAGCGGCTCATGCCGCGGTGGACGGGCAAGCTCTTCGTCCTCGCACTCCTGGGCTTCGCGGCGACCGACTTCATGATCACCATGACGCTCTCCGCCGCCGACGCGAGCGCCCACCTCATCGAGAACCCGTTCGTGCCGGAGGCCCTCCACGGCCAGCAGGTGATCATCACCCTCGTGCTCCTCTCGGCGCTCGGCATCGTGTTCCTCCGCGGGTTCCGCGAGGCGATCAACGTCGCGGTGGTGCTCGTGGGCGTGTACCTCGTGCTCAACGCGGTTGTCGTGGTGGTCGGCTTCGGGCACCTGTTCGGCGAGGGCTTCGCGGTGGTCGACTGGTGGAAGGCCCTCACCGCCGAGCACAGCGACCCGTGGATGATGATCGGGATCTCCCTCCTCGTGTTCCCGAAGCTCGCACTGGGCCTCTCCGGCTTCGAGACGGGCGTCGCGGTCATGCCGCAGATCAAGGGCGATCCGAGCGACACCGAGGAATACCCGGCCGGGCGCATCCGGGGGGCGCACCGCCTGCTCACCACCGCCGCGTCGATCATGTCCGCGTTCCTCATCACGACGAGCTTCATGACCGTGGTGCTCATCCCCCAAGCGGAGTTCCAGAGCGGCGGAAAGGCCGACGGCCGTGCCCTCGCGTACCTCGCGCACCAGTTCCTGGGCGATGGCTTCGGCACCGTGTACGACATCTCCACGATCGCCATCCTGTGGTTCGCCGGGGCGTCCGCCCTGGCCGGCCTGCTGAACCTCGTGCCCCGCTACCTCCCGCGCTACGGCATGGCGCCCGGATGGGCGCGCGCCGTCCGCCCGCTCACCCTCGTCTTCACGGCGATCGGGTTCCTCATCACGCTGGTCTTCGACGCGAACGTGGACGCCCAGGGCGGCGCGTACGCGACCGGCGTCCTGGTGCTCATGACCTCGGCGGCCATCGCCGTGACGCTCTCGGCGTGGCGCAAGAGGCAACGCGGGCTCACGTGGGCGTTCGGCGTCATCAGCGCCGTGTTCCTCTACACGACCGTGGCCAACTCGCTCGAGCGCCCCGATGGCATCCGGATCGCGGCTCTCTTCATCCTCGGCATCATCGTGGTGAGCTTCGCGTCCCGCGTGCGGCGGTCCTTCGAGCTCCGCGCCACCCTCGTGCGGCTCGACGAGCAGGCGCTCGAGTTCCTCGCCGAGGTGGAGCAAGGCCCGATCCGCCTCATCGCGCACGAGCCCCAGCGCCTCGACTCCGAGCGGTACCGCAGCAAGCTCGAACACGCCCGTGCGGCGAACCACCTGCCCGAGGACGCGGACATCCTGTTCATCGAGGTCGTGGTGGGCGACAGCTCGGAGTTCGAGCAGGAGCTCGATGTGCACGGTGTGAAGCGCCACGGCTTCAAGGTGCTCGAGGTCCACTCGAACAACGTCCCCAACACGCTCGCGGCGATCCTCCTGCACCTGCGGAACGTGACCGGACTCATGCCGCACATCTACTTCCGCTGGACCGAGGGCAACCCGGTCACGAACCTCACGAAGTTCCTGTTCTTCGGCGAGGGCGAGATCGCTCCGGTCACGCGCGAGGTGCTGCGCGAGGCCGAGCCCCGCGTGACCGAGCGCCCCTGGGTGCACGTGGGCTGAGCCCTGCCGGTCCGCCGGCGCCCGGTCCTCCAGCGCCCGGTCCTCCGGCGCCCGGTCCTCCGGCGCCCGGTCCTCCGGCGCCCGGTCCTCCGGCGCCCGGCTGCGCTCCTGTCCGGTTGTCGCTCCTCAATCGGTTGGAGCCCCCGCGCGTCGCGGCGCCACGCCCAATCCGAGCAGATGAACCGGACAGGAGCGCAGACGTGCCGCGGGCCGCGATAGCCCTCCACAGCCACGGTTGCGGCGCGTTGTCCACATAGCCTGACGTGGGCCAGCTTCTCGCGGCATTCCATGGCCTGCTGAAGGGATGGATCCAGTTCACGTCCTCCGCTCGCTCGGTGGCGTCGCCCGGACGGCCACGCTTCTCGACGCAGGGCTCACCCGGCATGAGGTCTCCCTGCTCGCACAAAAGGTTGATCGACCGAAGCGTGGGGTTCTTGCGCTGAGGGATTGCCGGCGGGACTTCCTGACAGCCATCTTGAATAACGCCGTCCTCACGTGCGCATCGGCCGCGCAAGACTACGGCCTGTGGCTGAGGAACGTCCCCGCCACGGTTCATCTCGGCTGCGACCACGGCTATTCGAGGGGCACGAGCCGCTTGGCGAAAGTGGCGAGAACGTTCCATCGGGGGCTCCGCTACCCCAAGCACCACACCCTTCCGCTCGCCGCGATCGAAGACGTGATATTCCATGCACTCGGGTGCCTTCCCGAGAACGCCTCGATCCCACTCGTCGCGTCCGCGGTGCGTGGTCACGGCCTTCGGCCGGAACTCCTCGAGGAGGACCTGATCGCCCGGAAGTGCGGGCCGGTGTTGGGCAAACTTCGGAGGGTCGATAGCCGGGTCGAGTCGCTCCCTGAGGCGGAAGCCCTGTTGCTGCTCGCTCCTCTTGCGGCCGCCCTCGGGCTGCAAATCCAGCCTCAGGTCTTCATTCCTGGGATAGGCCGCGTCGATTTCCTCATAGGAGGATTTCTCATCATTGAAATTGACGGCGTTGCCTACCACTCCGATCGCGCGTCCGTGCGGAGGGACCGACGTCGCGACAACGCCTCCACCCTCATGGGCTACATCAAGCTGCGCTACCTGCCGGAGGAGATCTGGAACGAGCCTGAGCGTGTTGTGGCCGAGGTGGAGGCGATCCTGACGGGCCGCGTCCTCTGAGCTCCGCGGTCCTGTCCGGTTGTTACTTCCCAACCAGTCAACCGGGCGGCGTGCCGCGACATCTGGCCGTGTCGCGGGCCAAGAACCGGACAGGAGCGCGCGGTCGCCGACCCTACCGACTCGCAGCGGGCACGAGGACCCACAACAGGGTGGCCGGATCGTCCGTGGGATTGACCCACGTGTGCGGCTCGCGCCCCGGGAAGGTGAGGGTGTCCCCCGCCGACAGCTCGTAGCGGTCATTAGTCATGATGAGCTCGACCCGTCCGCGGACCACGTGAAGTACGTCCACGTCGCAATCCACGGCGTACAGCTCGGACTCGCCGGTTCCCCGCGGCTCGATCTCGGCCTGGATGATCTGCAGCCGCCGCTCAGACCGCGCAGTGAGCAACCGCTCGACGATCCCCTCGCCGCCGAGCGAGATGCGAGGGGCCTCCGTCGCGCGAGTGAGGTGCGTCTCGGGAGTTGCGAAGAGGTCGCCGATCGGAAGCGAGAGCACTTGGCAGAGGGACACAAGCGAGGCCACGCTAGGGGACGATTCATCGCGTTCAACCCTGCTGAGAAAGCCCTTCGAGAGGCCAGCCGCTTCGGCCACCTGCTCGATGGTCATGCGCTGCGACTCGCGCGCCGCACGGATTCTCGAGCCGATGGCCACGGACACGTTGCTGGGCTCTACCGGCAGGGCTTTCATGGATCGAGTTTACGACAACGGTCGATTCCTATTAGGAATCGGCGCAGAGGACGGCGACGCCGCTGAAGGCCCCACGGGCGACTCCCATGCCGGCATCGTCACAGATTGACTGTCACGTCCATCACATTTAGTCTGCTGGGCAACACCTGTTGCACCACAGGAAAATCCCCCGACCGAGAGAGCTACCATGGACGCTAGCGCGATCAACTCGGCCATCGTCATCGCCTATCTCGCAGCGATGCTGGCCTTCGGATGGTGGGGCAAGAGCCGCACCAAGAACAACAGCGACTACCTTGTGGCGGGCCGCCGCCTCGGGCCGCTCCTCTACACAGGCACCATGGCCGCCGTCGTCCTCGGCGGTGCTTCCACCGTCGGCGGCGTGGGCCTCGGCTACAAGTTCGGGATCTCGGGCATGTGGCTCGTGGTCGCGATCGGCTCCGGCGTGCTCCTCCTGAGCCTCCTGTTCGCTGGGATGATCCAGCGCCTCAAGATCTACACGGTCGCCCAGATGCTCACCCTTCGCTACGGCACGCGCTCGACGCAGACGTCGGGCATCGTCATGCTGGCCTACACCCTCATGCTCTGCGCGACGTCCACGAGCGCCTACGCGACGATCTTCGTGGTCCTGTTCGGCTGGGAGCGCTGGGTCGCGATCGCCGTGGGCGGCGCCATTGTGCTCGTCTACTCGACCATCGGCGGCATGTGGTCCATCACCCTCGCCGACCAGGTCCAGTTCGTCATCAAGACCGTGGGCGTGTTCCTGCTCATGCTCCCGTTCGTCCTCAACGCCGCGGGCGGCTTCGACGGGATCCGCCAGCGCGTGGACGCCTCGTTCTTCCAGTGGGACGGCATTGGCGTCCAGACGATCATCACGTATTTCGTGGTCTACACCCTCGGCCTCCTCATCGGTCAGGACATCTGGCAGCGCGTGTTCACGGCCAGGACGCCGGGCGTTGCCCGCTGGGGCGGCACAACGGCGGGCGTCTACTGTGTGCTCTACGGCCTGGCGGGCGCGGTCATCGGCATGGCTGCCCGCGTCGCGCTGCCCGACATCGACGTCAAGACCCTCGGCAAGGACGTCGTCTACGCGGAGGTCGCCACGCATGTCCTGCCGCTCGTCATCGGCGGCCTCGTCCTCGCCGCAGCCGTCGCAGCCATGATGTCCACCGCCTCGGGCGCCCTCATCGCCGCCGCGACCGTAGCGCGCACTGACGTGGTCCCGTTTGTCGCGAGCTGGTTCGGCCGCAAGGTCGCGGTCGAGCACGACCGCAACCCGGAAGAAGATGTGCGCGAGAACCGCTGGTGGGTCCTTGGCCTCGGCGTCGCAGCCATCATCATCGCCATCCTGGTCAAGGACGTGGTCGCGGCCCTGACCATTGCGTACGACATCCTGGTCGGCGGCCTCCTCGTCGCCATCCTCGGCGGCCTCGTCTGGAAGCGCGGCACCGGCCTCGGTGCGGCGGTCTCGATGGGCGTGGGCACGGTGGTCACCCTGGGCACCATGACCTGGCTCGAGATCCATGCCGCGGTTCCGCTGGACGGCATCTACGCGAACGAGCCGATCTACTACGGTCTTATCGCCTCGGCAGTCTCCTACATCGTGGTGTCCCTCCGGACGCCCCGAACGGACGACGCCGTCATGCTGGCCTGGGAGCGCCGGGTCGCCGGAAAGGTGGAAGAGCGGGAAGCAGTCACCACCGCCTGACGCACAAAAAGGCAACGGACGACGGCGGCGAGCGGCCTCAGCGGGAGGCTCGCCGCCGTCGTCGTTCGCTGAGGAAAGCGTCGTCGTTCGCTGAGGAAATTACGGCGAGCCGAACTCGGAAGCTGGGGTGGACCGGCCGAAAGTCCGCGGAAATACGGGCTAGAGTGCTGTGGGCAAAGGCGCCCGACGAAGATCACGCCTGCCCAGGAGCATCATGCCGACCCGCATTCCCGACGAATCCGCGCCGCCCCCGCGCGAGCGCCGCGAACCCACGCCCGCCGACTATCGGCGGTGGCGCCAGTACCTCGCCGACGAGAAGGCGGAGGCCGGGATCTATCGGGCCCTCGCGGAGCGTCGCGAGGGCGAGGAGCGGGAGATCCTGCTCGGACTCGCGGACGCGGAGGGGCGTCACGAGGCGCACTGGAAGGCCCTCCTCGGGGACCAGCTCGGCAGGCCGCGGCCGGCGTCGGTGCGCAGCCAGCTGCTCGGCTTCTTCGCCCGGCACTTGGGCTCCGTGTTCGTGCTCGCGATGGCCCAGCGCGCGGAGAGCCGTTCACCCTACGCGACTGATCCGTTCGCGACCCCCGCCATGGCCGCCGACGAGCGAATCCACGAGGAAGTGGTCCGAGGCCTCGCGATCCGCGGCCGTACGCGCCTCTCCGGCTCGTTCCGCGCGGCCGTGTTCGGCGCCAACGACGGCCTCGTGAGCAACCTCTCGCTCGTGATGGGCATGGCCGCCTCCGGGGTCTCCAGCCACGTCGTGCTGCTCTCCGGCGTCGCGGGGCTCCTCGCTGGGGCGCTCTCCATGGGCGCGGGCGAGTACATCTCCGTACGCTCCCAGCGCGAGCTGCTCTCCGCCTCGCGGCCCACGCAGATCACGCTGACCGCCGCCCCGGCCTTGGACCTCGACCAGAACGAACTCGTGCTCGTGTACAAGGCACGCGGCATGAGCCAGGCGGCGGCCGAGCACCGCGCCGCCGAGCGCCTCGGCCAGTTCACGTGCGACTGCGATCCGAGCCTGTCGCTCGATCCGGAGAGGTCGAACGAGCAGGACGAGCACGAGGCGATCGGCTCGGCTTGGCAGGCGGCCGTGAGCAGCTTCTGCTTCTTCGCCTCCGGCGCGGTCGTGCCCATCCTTCCCTTCATCTTCGGGATGGTCGGCATCCCCGCGCTGGCCGTGGCCGCGGTGCTCGTGGGGCTCGTGCTGCTGGGGACGGGCGCGATCGTGGGCCTGCTGGCCGGGGCGTCGCCGCTCTGGCGCGCCACGCGGCAGCTGCTCATCGGCTTCGGCGCGGCGGCGGTCACGTACGTGCTGGGCTGGATCTTCGGCGCGGCAGTCGGCTAGGTTCCCCTGCGGCCTTCCGGGGCCACCCCGTTGCGGGGTCCCGTCCCCCGGGTTGCGAGGTCCCGGGCCGCCTCTTGTGGGGTCCCGTCCCGCCCTTGTGGGGTCCCGTCCCGCCCCTTGTGGGGTCCCGCCCCGCCCGAGACCCCGCAACGCCCCGCCAGAGACCCCACAACGCCCCGCCAGGGACCCCGCAACTTAGGTGAGGGCGGCGACTGCGTCCTCGACTGAGTCGACGAGGTGGACGCGTCCCGCCATCCCGCGGTCGCGGGCCAGGCTCGAAAGCAGCGGCCACGCGGGCAGCTCCTCGGTCCAGTGCCGCCGGCCCACGAGCACCATGGGCGTGATGGTCTCCGGCGTGCCGTAGTAGTTCTCGCACGCGTCCTGAAAGACCTCCTGCACGGTCCCGGCCGCGCCCGGCAGGAACACGACTCCCCCGGTGCACTTCTCGAGCAGCACGGCCTCGCGCACGGCATTCGCGAAGTACTTGGCGATGTGCGTCGCGAACAGGTTCGGAGGCTCGTGCCCGTAGAACCACGTGGGGATGCCGAGGCTCGGCGCCCCGCCTGGATTGGCATCGAGGACGGCGAGCGCGGCGCGCGCCCACGCGCTCACCGACGGCCGAAAGCCGGGGACGACGGCGAGGCGCCCCAGGGCGTCGTCGAGCGCGGCCGCGGGGCTCGCCGAGAGATAGGCCCCGAGGTTCGCGGCCTCCATGGCGCCCGGCCCACCGCCCGTGGCGACCAGGAACCCAGCCGCAGCCAGGCCGCGCCCGAGGCGGGCGGCGTCGTCGTACGTCGAGCTCCCTCGCGGACCCGCGTGCCCGCCCATGACCCCCACGATCCGCCGCCCCGCGAACGGACCCTCGAGCGCGTCCTGCAGCGACTCGCCGATGTGGTGGTCGTGGAGCGCGGCGGAGAGCGCCACCTCGACGCCGGCCCGGCCCTGACGCCGCGTCCAGGCGTAGATGCGGGCATCGGGCGTCGCCTCGTACGGCTCGACTTCGACGCCTCGGTAGAGCTCGGGGCCGCTGTAGAGCGCGGGGCGGTAGGGGTCGAACGGGAGGCCCGGGAGCGCGGGGAACACGAGCGCGCCGCGCGAGCGCAGCGACTGCTCCATCCCGGGCCCGAGCGTGCAACCGAGGAACATCGCTCCGGCAGGGTCCATGGCCTTGAGCTCCGCCGACCGGCCGCGGAAGTCGATGGACTGCAGCTGCCAGCCGGCCATGCGGTGCGCGCCCGCGGCGGCAAGCTCGTCGAAGCGCTCGAGCGATTCGACCTCGAGCGTCCGCGGCATGGGGTTCAGCGCGGGCGTCGCATTCATGGGGACAGGTTAGCCGCGCTTCCATACGTTTCCCCGGACGAGTTTGACCGGACTTGGTTCGCCCGTTACCGAGAGTTAAGTGTCAGTGGAGAACCTGTCGGACGTGACTTCACCCTGCCAGTCCCACAGCGGCGACACCTCAGCCCTCACCCCGTCCCGACGGGGATTCCTGACCGCAGCGCTCACCGGCGCTGCCCTGACGCTGACTCCCATGACGTTCGCCACCGCGGACTCCGGGACCAGCAAGACCCAAACCCTGACCGGCCACCTCGAGCCGGGCGCCGCAGACTTCGTGTACCTCCCCGTGGAGATCCCGGCGGGCGTCAACAAGATCAGCGTGTCCTACAGCTACAGCCGGCCCGGCGTCCCGGCCGGCCTGCTTTCCAACTCCTGCGACATCGGCGTCTTCGATGAGAAGGGCGTCGAGCTCCAGGGGAAGGGCTTCCGCGGCTGGTCCGGCGGCTTCCGCACGGAGTTCTTCATCAGCGCGTCCGACGCGACGCCGGGATACCTCCCCGGGCCCGTGAGCAAGGGCACGTGGAACGTGATCCTCGGCCCGTACCAGGTGTCCGAGCACGGCCTCGACTACACGGTCAACGTCACGCTCGACTTCGGGCCGGACGGCGCGCCGTACCAGAAGAAGTTCCCGCCGCAGGAGATCTCCGGCCGCGGCGCAGGCTGGTACCGCGGCGACGGCCACCTCCACACCGTCTACTCCGACGGCAAGCGCACGCCCGAGGAAGTCGCCGCGGGCGCCCGAGCGGCACGCATGGACTTCATGATCTCGACCGATCACAACACACCGGCGTCCCACGCCGTGTGGGGTCCGCTCGCGGGCAATGATCTGCTCATCCTCACGGGCGAGGAGGTCACGACCCGCAACGGCCACTACCTCGCGCTCGGGCTCAAGCCGGGCGAATGGATCGACTGGCGCTACCGCGCCCGCGACAACGGCTTCGAGGAAGCAGCGGACCTCATCCACGAGTCGGGCGGCATCGTGGTGCCGGCCCACCCGTACTGCCCGTACGTGGCGTGCCGGTGGAAGTTCGGCTACGAGCAGGCGGACGCGGTCGAGGTCTGGACTGGGCCTTGGACGGTCGACGACGAATCCTCGGTCAACACGTGGGACTCGATGCTCGCCGACTCCGCACGCAAGAAGGACCGCTGGCTCCCCGCCATGGGCAACAGCGACGCCCACAGCGCCCCGCAGGTCATCGGCCTGCCGCACAACGTGGTCAACGCGGCGGCGCTTTCGCACGACGCGATCCTCGAGGGCATCCGCAACGGCCGGTCGTGGATCGCCGAATCGGCTGACGTGACCGTCGACTTCACGGTGAAGTCCGGTGGGCAGGTCGCCGGGATCGGCGAGCGGCTCCGCGTGGCCGACGACGCGCCGGTCACCGTCACGGCGGCGGTCGCCGGCGTGCCGAACGGCGTGGTGCGGTTCATCACCGACGAGGGCCAGACGCAGCAGATCACGCTCCCCGCGTCCGGCCAGGGCACGAGCACGTGGGTCACCACGCCGCGGCTCGCCGCCTACATCCGCGTCGAGGTCCGGCACCCCAAGGCGGACGGCACCTCGGGCAGCGGCACTGAGATGGGCCCGAACCTCCCGCTCGGGCCCATGGCGGCGCTCACCAACCCGATCTTCCTCGGGAAGTAGCCCACAGAGCGGACGACGGCGGTGGGTCGCCCCTTGGGTTCTAACGGTCGTTGCAACGCCTCAAGATTTGAGGAGTTGCAACGACCGTGGCGTTTTCCAGTGATAGCAGGCCGGGCAAGGCGGTATTCGGGCCTGAGGTGAAGGCCGAGTTCCGGAAGCTGATGGCGGAGTTGGGCAGTGTGACGCTCGTTTGCGCGCGAATGAGGCTGAACCGGAACACCTGCTACCGATGGGCGCGGGAGCTGGGTTTCGCCAAACGGCGTTCGGAGATGCCCAGCAGATGGCATTTCCTGCGGCTGCGGGATGAGGGGCTGAGCCGTCGGGAAGCCGGCACCCGTCTGGGCATCCACCCGACAACGGCAAAGGAGTGGGACGCCGGGGTCCGCCGCCGGAAGAACGGACGGATCTACCCCGACGGCCGGGTCATCGACTATGACTCAGGCGTGGAGACTGTGACGGTTCAAGGTGCCCGCCCTTCGCTCGCTGCTCTCGAGCATCCGATCGATCCCCGCTATCTGTCTCTGGCCGAACGGGAGAGGATCCGTGACCTGCACGCCTCGGGAGCCTCGCTGCGGGCGATCGGGACCGCGTTGGGGCGGTCCGCTTCGACGGTCTCCCGCGAGCTCAGGCGCAACAGGACCCCGGACGGGCAGTACCTGCCCTATGCGGCCCAACGGGCCGCGGTGGCGCGGCGAGTCCGCATCCGCGAGCCCAAGCTCTCCGTTCCCGGCCCGCTGCGCGAGTACGTCCAGGACAGGCTGACCCTGAGGTGGTCACCGGAGCAGATCTGCCATGCTCTGATCAAGGACTTCCCCGAGGATCCGGAGATGCGCGTGAGCCCCGAGACCATCTACCAGGCCCTCTACGTCCAGGCCCGCGGCGGCCTGCGGCGGGAGGTCGCCGCGGCCCTGCGCACGGGCAGGGCCCGGCGCCGGCCGCGCAACACCGGGCAGGAGCGGCGCCCCCGCTTCTCCGACCCGATGGTGATGATCTCCGAACGTCCTCCCGAGGCCGAGGACCGGGCTGTACCGGGGCATTGGGAAGGGGATCTCATCACCGGCGCA
Source organism: Sinomonas albida (assembly GCF_004919045.1). Taxonomy (GTDB): domain Bacteria; phylum Actinomycetota; class Actinomycetes; order Actinomycetales; family Micrococcaceae; genus Sinomonas; species Sinomonas albida. Next base: position 164,394 of record NZ_SWDW01000001.1, on the reverse strand, counting down.
TACAACCAGTCGGCCATCGGCACGCTGGTCGAGCGTTCCACTCGCTACGTGATGCTCCTGCACCTGCCCGAGGGGCACACGGCCGAGCAGGTCCGCGGTGCCCTTGTCGAGGCCGTGGCCGCACTGCCAGAGCACCTGCGCGGATCGCTGACCTGGGACCAGGGCAGCGAGATGGCCGCGCACAAGTCATTCACCGTCGCCACCGGCGTGCCCGTCTACTTCTGCGACCCAGCCAGCCCTTGGCAACGAGGTTCGAATGAGAACACGAACGGACTGCTGCGCCAGTACTTCCCCAAAGGTGCTGACCTGTCTGCCTACGGACCCGAGGACCTCGAGCACGTCGCCCAGCAGCTCAACGCCCGACCACGAAAGACGCTCGGCTGGAATACCCCAGCCGAGCGCCTGCGTGATCTACTAGTCCCCAATTAGCCAACCGGCGTTGCAACGACCACTTGAATCCAAGCCCCGCGCGGTGACCCACCGCCGTCGTCCTCGCCTCGCGGGAGCGGCCGCCGGGATCCCCAACTCTTCGGCCGAGTTCCCCAACTCTTCCGCCGAGTTCCCCAACTTCTGAGACTGTCGTGCCCCAGTAACCGGTTCCCGCCCGGGGGTTCAGCCGAAACATCCCTAGAAGCTGGGGAGACCGGATCAGAAACTGGGGAGGTCGGCCCCCCGCCCTCGCTCAGGCGCGCGCTGGCACCTCGACGCGCACCGGCCGGCCGGTCTCGAGGGACTCCTGCGCGGCATCCGCCACACGCGAGGCCGCGACGGCGTCCGCGGGCGTGCACAGATTGTCCCGCTCGCCGAGCACGAGCTCGATGAACGCCGCGAGCTCCGCCCGATACGCGGCGTCGAACCGCTCGGCAAACGTCTTGTGCGTCTCCCCGGCCGGGAAGGTGACGCCAGCCTCGGTCGAGCGGAGGGCCGTCTTGTCGTCGAGGCCCACCATGACGGAGGACTTGGAGCCCTGGACCTCGAGCCGCACGTCGTGCCCGGCCCCGTTGTAGCGCGTCGCGGAGACGGTGCCGACGGTGCCGTCGTCGAACGTCACGACCGCGAGCGCGGTGTCCACGTCGCCGACCGCCCCGATCGCGGGGTCGCCGTTGTTCGAGCCCTTCGCGTAGACCTCGACGATCTCGCGGCCCGTGAGCCAGCGGAGGATGTCGAAATCGTGCACCGAGCAGTCGCGGAACAGCCCGCCGGACGTCGCGATGAAGTCGTCCGACGGCGGGAACATGTCCCCCGTCATGGCGCGGAGCGAGTGGATCCAGCCGATCCCCCCGGCGTCGAACCGGCGCTTGGCCTCGAGGTAACCCTCGTCGAACCGGCGCTGGTGCCCGATCTGTACGACTCCGCCGCGCTCGGCGATGTAGTCGAGGACCGGCAGCGAGTCGGCAATCGAGCCGGCCACCGGCTTCTCGCAGAACACCGGAATACCGGCGTCGACGCCCACGCGGATGAGCTCTGGGTGGGTGGGCGTGCCCGTCGCGACGACGAGCGCGTCCACTCCGGAGGCGATGAGCCCGGCCGCCCCGCCGGACACGAAGTCGGCGCCAACCTCCGCGGCAACGTTGCCTGCATGCTGCTCCGCGACGTCCGTGAGCTTGAGCCGGAGGTCGACCCCGCGCGCGGCGAACGGCTCGCGGAGCGCGGCGATGTTGCGCGCGTGCATGACGCCGATGCGTCCGACGCCCACGAGTCCGAGGGTCACTTGATTCATCCGGGCACTCCTTTGTGACTTCCGAAGCGTCGGCTTCCAGTGCGAGACGGCTAGGAAAGATATATGGGAACGTTCCAAGGTTTCCCTTAGAGTATCCCTGTGACCGGAGCCGCGGTCAAGGTTTGTGCTGACAATGGTCCTTTGCGGGAGGAGCAGGATGGCGAGGTCCGTCACGATTCTCGACGTTGCGGCGCGCGCGGGCGTCTCCAAGTCGGCCGCTTCCCTCGCGCTCCGCGGCACGGGCTACGTGAGCGACGCGAAGCGGCGCGCGGTGCTCGAGGCCGCGGCCGAGCTCGGCTACCGCCCGAACGCCGCCGCGCGCGCCATGGGGTCCCGCCGCAGCGGGATCGTGGGCCTCATCCTCGACGACCTCCGCAACCCGTGGTTTGTCCCCGCCGTCGAGGGCCTGTCTGCGGCCCTCCACGACGCGGGGCTGCGGCCCCTCCTGGGCGACTGGCGGCTTGAGGGCTCGCCCCTTGTCGACCGCTTCCTGGAACTGCGCGTCGAGGGGATCGTGCTGGTCGGGACGCTCGACGGCGCCGAGTCGGCTCTCGCGGGCATCGCGCCCTTGCCCGCCGTCCAGGTGGGCTCGCCGCGGGCGCAGGCGGCGGGGGCGGCGGTCGTGACGAACGACGACGCCGAGGGCGCCCGCCGCGTGGTCCGTCACCTCGCGGCGTTGGGCCATCGCGACATCGCGCACCTCGGCGCGCCAGGCACCCCGGTGGGCGACGCGCGGCGGACTGGGTTCGAGGACGAGGCCCGCCGGCTCCGCGTCGCTTTCCGGAGCGTGGACGCCGGGCTCACGGAGGAGGCGGGGTACCGGGCGGGGAAGGAGGTCCTCGCGGCGGCCCATCGACCCACGGCCCTGTTCGCCGTCAACGACATGGCCGCGCTGGGTGCCTTGTCTGCGGCCGAGGACCTCGGCCTCGCCGTGCCTCGGGACCTCTCGCTCGCGGGCTACGACGATACGCCCGTGGCGCGGCTCCGCGCCGTCGGCCTCACGAGCGTGGACAACGCGAGCCGCGAGGCCGGACAGGTCGCGGCGCGGCTGCTCGCCGAGCTGATCGGCGGCGGCCCGCTTCCCGGTGCTCCGCGCGCCACCGCCGAGACCGTCCTGCTGCCCCCCGAGCTCAAGGCGCGCAGCAGCACGGCGCCGCCGCCCGCCGTCGTCCGCTGAACCCGTTGCGGGGTCCCGTGCGGCCCATTGCGGGGTCCCGTGCGGCCCGTTGCGGGGTCCCGTGCGGCCCGTTGCGGGGTCCCGTGCGGCCCGTTGCGGGGTCCCGTGCGGCCCGTTGCGGGGTCCCGTGCGGCCCGTTGCGGGGTCCCGTGCGGCCCGTTGCGGGGTCATTGTCTGACCATTGACCCCACAACGCCCCGCCAGAGACCCCGCATTTTGAGAGGCCGCGCCGCCCGCCGTCGTCCGCTAGCCGCCCGTCGGCCTCACAGGTGGAAGACCGGCTCGAAGCTCGGATCCGTGATCGCCGGGCGGCGCAACGAGAACGGCTCGATCGGGTGAGCCGTGGCCCCGTCCGTGAGCAGTTCGGCGAGGATCTTCCCCACGAGGCTCGCGAACTTGCCCGCGTGGCCCGCCCCGTTGAAGACGGCCACGTGGGGGCTGCCGGGCACGGTGTCGAGGACGAAGTCGCGGTCGGGGGCCATGTCGTACACGCAGGTCCGGTTCGCGTACACCGGCCCGACGGCGCCCGGCAGGTACTGCTCGAGAAAGCCGCGCAGGAGGCCAGCCTCGGCGTCGTCGCCCTCGAAGACCCGCTCATCGCTCGCGATGAACCGGCCACGCATGTCCCGCGCGAGCTTCACGGCCGGCTCGCCGTACACCGGGAAACCGTAGAACGCCGTCTCGCCGTGGAAGATCCAGCTGGGGAACTTCTGCGGCGTGAAGTCGGCGAGGCGCTGCGACGTGAAGTAGCTGACCTGCTCCTGCGAGAGCGTGAGACGGTAGTCCAGCCCGAGGTCCGGCATGAGGTGTCCCAGCCACGATCCCGCGGCGACCACGAGGTTGTCGGCGTCGAAGTCGCCGCGCTCGGTTCGCACCGTCACGCTGTCGGGGCGGACGACGACGCCGCTCACCTTCGTGTGCGGCAGGAACTCGACGCCGTTGGCCAGGGCGAGCGACGTATGCGCGGCGACGGATTTGCGGATGTCGATGAGCCCGCCGGCCTCCTGGTACATGCCCGTGACGTCATCGTCGATGCGCCACTGGGGGTAACGGGAGCGGATCTCGGCCGCGGCGAGGTCCTCGTAGGGGATGCGCTCGGCCGCGAGGGCGCTGCGGTAGGCGGCGAGCTCGGCGAGGCTGCTCTCCGCCGAGGTCGCGAGATCGAGGCCGCCGGTCTTCACGTACAGCTGAAGCCCCGAACGCTCCTCGACCTCTGCCCACGCCTCGAACATGGCGGGCGTGAGCTTCGTGTAGTCCGTGCTGTGGTAGGCGTGGCGGATGATCCGGGAGACGTCTCCGGAGGAGTTCAGGGTGTTCACGAGGTCGAACTGCTCGACGACGAGCACGCTCGCCCCGGGCCGCCGCGAAAGCCAGTACGCCGCAGCGGAGCCGATCGCGCCGGCCCCGATCACGATGTGCGTGTAACCCATGGTTCTCCTCTCGCTGCCACTCGTGGCGAGAGGCCGCTCCATCCTCCCAGAGCACCCCGGTTAGACCCCGACGGAACGCGCGGCCTCGAGCAGCACGCCCGCGGCGACCTCGAGGCCCTCGATGCGTCCGAAGGAGACGTCCTCGTGCTCGATGTTGACCATCATCTCCGCGTCCACCTCGTACAGGGCGCGGAGGAACTCCGCCCAGTACGCGGCGTCGTGCCCGCGGCCCAAGGCCACGAAGTCCCACGCGGAGTCCTTCGGCCACTCGTTGGCCCATTCGTCGCCGCCGAGGTTCGTGCGCGGCTCGTCGGGCGAGAGGCGGCGGAAGCGGTTGTCCAGAACGCCGTAGAGGCGAGCGTTCTCGGTGTTGACCCGGACGTCCTTCGCGGCCGCGTGGAACACGAGCGGACCGAGCTCGCGCACCACCGCCACGGGGTCCATCTGCTGCCAGAACAGGTGCGACGCGTCGAGCTCGACCCCCACGTGCATGGCGCCCGTGAGCTCCACGAGCTTGTAGACGTCCGCCGTGTTGAACACGAGGTTCTGCGGGTGCAGCTCGAGCGCGACCTTGATTCCGTGGTCCGCGGCGAGGCGGTCGGTCTCGCGCCAGAACTTCGCGGCGATGTCCCACTGGTAGTCCAGGACGTCGAGCGCCGCGGAGTTCCACGCGTTGACGATCCAGTTCGTCACGGTCGCGCCGGGCTCGCCGCCGGGCAGGCCGGACATCGTCACGACCCGGTTCTGGCCGAGCCGCTCGGCGAGGCGGATCGAGCGGCGGATGTCCTCGGCGTGCTTCTGGCCGATCTCGGGCTTGGGATGCAGCGGATTGCCGTTGCAGTTCAGTCCCGCGATCGAGACGCCCGTGCCCTCGAAGAGCCCGAGGTAGTCGTCCCGGGCGGCGTCGGAGACGAGGATGTCGTCGAAGGTCGGCACGTGCACGGCCGGCAGGAATCCACCGGTGTTGATCTCGATCCCGGTCAGGCCGAGGCCCCCGATGACCTCGAGCGCCTCCGGCAGGGACCGGTCGTGCAGGATCGCGTTGTAGACGCCGAGCCTCACAGCGAGACCTTCTTTCCGTTGCTCTGGGCGGACTCGGCCACGGCCGCGAGGACCTCCATGTTGCGCACGCCCTCGTCGAGCGTCGCGCAGCGCGGGAGGGACTCGGCCTCGGGAAGGCCCGCGACCTCCTCGAGGAACGCGCGCGCCTGGTACGCGAACGCCTCGTTCTGGCCGAAGCCCACGCTCGGCGCATCCATGGGAAGGCCGCCCGCGAGGTACGGGTGCTCGGGCCCGAGGATCACCTGGCGATAGCCATTCTGCGCGGACCCGCCCTCCGAAAGGAACAACCCGATCTCGGACGGGCGGCGCTGGTCGAAGAGCGCGGCGCCGTTCTCGCAGAAGACCTCGAACATGAGCGAGTTGGCGTGCCCGGCGGCCACTCGGGAGACGGAAAGCGACCCGATGCACTGGGCGAACTCGGCGGAGAAGGAGGCGACGTCGTCGTTCTCCACCGCCTCGAACTGATCGCTCACGGCCGCGTGGTCGTGGCCCATGACGGCGCCGAGCGGGAGCGGGCGCTTGGCAATCGCGGTCGAGAGCTGGCCGCCCGAGACCGACTGGATGTCCCCGCACAGGAACTCGCCGACGTAGGCGAGGTGGCTTCCGACGTCGGCGAGCGCGCCGGAGCCGGGCGCACCCTTGTACCGCCAGCTCATCGGCGCGTCGGGGCGGCAGCCGTAGTCAGTCCAGTACCGGCCGCTGAAGTGCAGCGGCCGGCCGAGCGTGCCGTCCTGGATGAGCTCGCGGATCGCCGCGATGCCGGGCGTGCGGCGGTAGGTGAAGCCGATGCGCGCGAGATTGCCTCGGGACTCGGCGGCGCGCGCGGCCTCCGCCATGGCCCGGGCGTCCTCGAGGGAGTCGGAAAGCGGCTTCTCGCACAGGACGTGCTTGCCCGCCGCGAGCAGGCCCTCGACGACCTCGCGGTGCAGCGAGTTCGCGATCACGACGCTCACCACGTCGATGTCGTCCGCCTCCGCGATGGCCTCCCACGACGCGTCGTGGCGCTCGTAGCCGAAGCGTCGCGCGGCGGCCCTGCCGAACTCCGCGTTGACATCGCCGATCGAGACGAGCCGGACGTCCGGGAGGGTGGGCTGGTACAGGGCGCTCGCCGTGCGATACGCGGCCGCGTGGGCCTTTCCGGCCATGCCTGCGCCGATGACGGCGACGCCGAGGGACTCGGGCATGATCTCTCCTTTGAGGGGTTGGTGTGGTTGAGGAGCTGTTCTGGGCTGGTCTGGCTGAGGGAGCCAAGTCGTCGTGGGCTCTGTGTTTGGAGCGCTCCACATCTCGAAGATACAAACGCAACTTTGTCCTGTCAATAGTCGCGCGCCGACGACGGCGCGGCGTCCGGAGAGTGCCATGATGGTCGCGTGGTGACGAGAGAAGGCCCGACCCGGCCAACGATCTACGACGTCGCGCAGCGCGCCGGCGTCTCGAAATCCCTCGTCTCGCTGGTGCTCCGCGACGCCCCGCACGTGAGCCCCGCGCGGCGGCAGGCCGTGCTCGAGGCGATCGCCGAACTCGGCTACCGTCCGAGCAGCGCCGCGAGCGCGCTCGCGAGCCAGCAGACCCGGGCCGTGGGCGTCCTCATCGACGACTTCCGCAACCCCTGGTTCGTCGAGCTCCTCGCAGGGCTCCGCTCGGTCCTCGACCCCGCGGGCTACACGGTAAGCGTCGCGGACTTCCAGCTCGACACGGCCTCGGGCCGCAACCCCGTGGACGGCTTCCTCGCCCAGCACGCGGACGCGCTCGTCCTCGCGGCGGAGCCTCCCGCAGAGCTCCTCGAGAACGTGCCGGTCCCCGTGGTCGTGGCGGGCACGCGCGAGCTGGGTGCGCAGGCGCTTCCCACCGCGGACGTCGTGGCGGGCGACGACGACCGCGGCGGCGAGCTCGCCACGCGCCACCTGCTCGACGTGGGTCACACGGCCGTGGGGCACGTGAGCGGCCGCGGCGGTCCGGCGGCCCACCGGCGGCGCGGCTACGAGCGGGCCATGCGGCACGCCGGGCTTGAGCCGCTCGTCGCGGGTGCCGGCGGCGAGACGTCGGAGGAGAACGGCTACACCGCCGCGACCGAGCTTCTCGCGGGGCATCCGGGGCTCACGGGCCTGGTCGTCGCCAATGACGTCATGGCCGTGGGCGCGCTCGCCGCCCTCGACGAAAGGGGGCTCACCGCATCAGGGGGCACCGCCGTCGTCGGCTATGACAACTCGCCGCTCGCGGCGTATCGCCATCTCGCGCTCACGAGCGTCGATCCCCACAACCGGGAGATCGGCGCAGAGGCCGCCCGAACGCTCCTCGCCCGGCTCCGCAACACGGACGCGGAACCGAGGCGATACCTTGTCGAGCCCTCGCTCGTGGTCCGCGCATCGACGCGCGGCGCCACGGCTCAGGGCTGAGGGGTGTCGCCCCCGCCCGAAGCGTCCGGCTCCGGCTCGACCTTCTTGTGCTTGAGCTTCGCCATGAGGCGGCCGAGCTCGAGCTTCTCGTACTGGTCCTGGATCTCCTGCGCCCTGCCGTACGTCGACTCGACGTCGATCCCGTAGCGCCTCCGCAGCTCCGTCCGCATAGTGGCCTCGGCCTCGGCGGCGGCGGGCTCGAATTCCTTCCACGCGCGCGCCGTCATGTAGGCGTGGCCAATGGCGTGGGCGTCAGCCTTGGCCCACCAGGCGTGGCTGTGGACGTCGCGGAGCTCCGCTACGGCCTCGGCCGCGCTCGATTCGAAGTTCTCGTAGAGCTCTGCGAGCTCGAGCGGCGCGCGGTCCTCCATCTCAAGCAGCTCCTGCGTGCTCGCCTTGGCGAGCTTCTCCCCCAGGAGGTCCGCGGCCGCGACGGCAATCGTCACGGCCTCGAGGACGGTTTTCTCTGCCATGTTCCTAGCCTCCGGCTCCCGAGGGGCTGGATGGTCCGCCCCGTCGCAAATCACAAAGGAACCTACAGCATCCAGCCTACGCGCGGCGAAGGCGCCCCGACGCGGTCGGCAATCCGGCGCCCGGGCCGTAGATTGCCTCAGCTCTCTGGCAACGTTCCACGGGTTGCCCGGGTCGCACTTTAGGCGCGAGCTTCTTTGTCCTGTCAAGAGTTTCAGGGTAACCCCACGGCCCATTTGTCACCTTGGGCATACCTATGCCACGCCCACCGCAGGGCGTCAGGATCCCAGACATGACGCGGATTATGGTGTTAGGATCGAATCAGGAATTTTGTCCTATCAAATAAACATACGAAGCTAGGGCGAAGGCCCGCCGCCAGCCCAAGGAGGGGTAATGGCCACCAGCCTCAACATCCCCATCGACCGCTCGTCCCCCATTCCGCTGTACCACCAGGTGGTCCAAGGCATCGAGGCGATGATCCGCAACGGTGCCCTCGAGCCGGGATCCAAGCTCGAGAATGAGATCGAGCTCGCGGCCCAGCTGAACCTCTCGCGGCCCACGATGCGCAAGGCCATGGACGAACTCGTCCGGGCCGGGCTGCTTGTCCGCAAGCGCGGCGTGGGAACCCAGGTCGTGTCGAACCAGGTGCGGCGCCACCTCGAGCTCTCGAGCCTCTACGACGACCTCTCCCGCGGCGGCCAAGAGCCCACCACGAAGGTGCTCTCGTTCCGACACGGCCCGGCCGAGCCCGAGATCGCGGACAGGCTGCAGCTCCCGTCGGGTGTGGGCGTCTACCACTTCTCGCGCCTCCGCTCCGTGGGCGACAAGCCGCTCGCCCTCATGGAGAACTGGGTGCGGGACGACGTCGCCCAGCTCACCGAGGAGGGCCTCAGCCAGCACGGCATGTACCAGATCCTTCGCGAGGCCGGGGTGAACTTCCGGCTCGCCAATCAGCGCATCGGGGCGACCGTCGCGGATGCGTACCAGGCTGACCTGCTCCAGACCTCGGCGGGCTCTGCGCTCGTCACGATGGAGCGGACCGCGGTGGACGATACGGGCCGAAACGTCGAGACCGGGCGGCACGTGTACCGCGCCGACTCCTACAGCTTCGAGATGACCCTGGTCCAACGCTAGGCGGGCCGGGACCGACCCGAAAGGAAATTCAGATGGCAGAGTGGGTCTACCCCCTCGGCAGCGCGGAAGACGGCGCCTGGCAGGTGTCGCTCGGCGCCCACGACAGCACCACCCAAGTGCGCGGGTGGGAGCACACGGGGCTCAAGGTCGCCGAGCTCGCGCCGGGTCAGAGCCTGGGCCTCGAGGCCGCCGACGAGGAGCGCATCATCGTTCCCCTCGAGGGCGCCTTCGAGGCGACGGTCGACGGCGCAGCCTACGCCCTGCGCGGGCGCGCCTCGGTCTTCGCCGGACCGAGCGATGTGCTGTACACGGGCATCGGCAAGGCCGTGGAGCTTTCGAGCGCAAGCGGCGGCCGCGTCGCCGTCGCCCTCGCCCCGGCCAAGGTGGAGTATCCCACCCGCCTCATCAGCGCCGAAGAGACGCCCGTCGAGCTGCGCGGCGCGGGCAACTGCTCGCGTCAGGTGCACAACTTCGGGACGCCCGCCGCGCTCGAGGCGGACCGCTTCATCGTGTGCGAGGTCATCACGCCCGCGGGCAACTGGTCCTCCTACCCTCCGCACAAGCACGACGAGGAGAAGGACGGCGAGACTTCGCTCGAGGAGATCTACTACTTCGAGACGCGCCTCGCGCCCGGCTCCCCGGCCGGTGCTGGTCCGGACGCCGCCGGCCAGGATCCGGTGGGCTACGCCCGCGTCTACGCCTCGGATTCGCGGCCCATCGACGTCAACGCGGAGGTGCGAACCGGCGACGTCGTGCTGGTCCCCTACGGCTGGCACGGCCCCGCGATGGCCGCCCCGGGTTACGACCTGTACTACCTCAACGTCATGGCCGGCCCCGGCCGGGTGCGCGACTGGCTCATCAGCGACGACCCGCACCACGGATGGATCCGCAGCACGTGGGAGAACCAGGAGATCGACCCGCGCCTCCCCTTCACCGCCTAATCCGTCTCGGGTACAGATACTCCCCTCCCCAGCCGTCTCGGGTACAGATACTCCCCTCCCAAAGCATCTCGGGTACAGATAATCGCCTCCCCAAACGTCCCCGAAATTAGGCGGTGGAGGGGAGGAGACTGGGCGCTACTTCGCGACGGAGATTGCCTCATGGAACGACGTCGCGTCGTCCAGGCTCCTCAGGATGTAGTCGGCGAGGTCGGCGCGTCGCGTCGCCCTCCCGCCGCGGAGGTTTCTGCCGATCTGAACGCGGTACTCGCCCTGCGGACCGTCGAGCAGCCGCGACGGGCGCACGATCGTCCAGTCGAGGCCCGACTCCCGCACGATCTGCTCCATCCGCTTCAAGTCGGCGAAGTTGTGCGCGAGGATCCGCTGCAGAATCGGCTTGGCGACGTAGCGCGTGAGGAGGTCGTCGGCGTCGTCGGTCACCATGCCGCTCGCGCTCACGACCGCGAGCCGGCGCACGCCCGCGCCCTTCATGGCCGCGATGATGCTCGAGACGCCAGCCGAGCAAACCGTCGTCGGGCGGCGGATCTCCCGATTGCCGAGCGCGGACACGACGGCGTCCGCGCCGGCGAGCGCGGACGCGATGCCCGCCGGATCCATGACGTCCGCACGGACGACGGCGACGCCCGGCACCGCGGCGAGGCGCGCCGGATCGCGAACGACGGCGGTAACCTCATGACCCGCTGCACTCGCCTGGCGGACGACCTCGCGCCCCGTTCCGCCGGTCGCGCCGAACACCGTGAGCTTCATTGCTGTCCCTCCGTTGTGAGTAGGCGGTTACCAACCTACCCAGGGGTGATCTTCCCGGCGATAGTCGGGGGCTGCTCATCGTCCGGCGTTCTAACGGCGAAACGCTCAGGGGTCAGGTCCGCGGACTCTCAATCCACGGGGCCTGACCCCTGAGCGGTAGGTGCGAGCTGGAGTTGGCGTACCCGAAACGCCCCAGGGAGGGAGTTGGCGTACCCGAAACGCCCCAGGGAGGGAGTTGGCGTACCCGAAACGGTTAGGGGCGGGGGCCTGCCGATGACTTCGCCGCGTTCGAGACGCGCTCCTGCATCGTGCGGAGCTGGTAGCGCGAGACCTCGTGCGCGTTCTCGTTCTCGGCGAAGACGCTCGAGACCATGACGGTGTCGTCGCGGTCGAGGAACCCGATCTCGCCGAGGCCGCCGAAGAACTCCTCCCAGTTCACGTCGCCGTCGCCGATCTTGAGGTGCTGGTGCACGCGGACCGCGTTGCCGGGCGGGTTCGTGATGTACCGCAGGCCGTGCGAGGCATGGTGGTTCATCGTGTCGGAGACGTGGACCACGCGGAGCCGGTCCCCAGCGGCCCGCATGATCTCGAGGGGCTCGTCCTTCATGTGGAAGGTGTGCGAGGCGACGTAGACCATGCCGACGTTCGGCGAGTTGATCCCGCGGATGACGCGCAGCGCCGCGAGACCCTCCTCGACGAAATCGTCCGGATGCGGGTCGATCGCCACGTGAACACCCTCGCGCTCGAAGATCGGCACGAGCTCCTCCATGGACTTGTAGAAGCAGGCCTCGGACTCCTCGGGCTTCTCGGGCCGTCCGGAGAACTCGGTGTTCATCTGGTTCGCGCCCAGGTCCACGGCGATCTGGATGGCCCGCTTCCAGTACCGCACCGCGGCCTCGCGCAGCTGCTCGTCGGGGCCGGACCAGCGCAGCACGGGCAGGACCGACGCGACCTCGACGCCCGCGTCCGCGCACGCCTTGCGGAACTGACGGACCAGCTCGTCGTCCGCCTTCGGGTGCGTGAAGAACGGGATCATGTCGCGGTGCGGCGTGAGCTGGAGGTATTGGTACCCGAGCTCGGCCGCGAGGGCGGGGAACTCGAGGAGCGAGTGCGAGTGGTGGAACGGGGTGGGATCGAGCGCGATCTTCACGATCCCACCTCGCCGTACAGCGCGGGCTTGTCGTTGAGCACCACGGCGACCTTGTCGCCGCTCTTCTGCGCCTCGACGCCCGCCTCGCAGCACGCTGCGGTCGCGTAGCCGTCCCAGGCCGAGGGCCCGCCGATCTCCCCGCGAACGGCGGCGTCGACCCAGGACTGGATTTCGGCGTCGTACGCCGCGCCGAAGCGCGCCTCGAAGCCGGGCGTCACGCTGCCGCCCCACCGGCCGGCGCTGCGCACGTACGGGCCGCCGTCGCCGCCGATGTCCACGATGCCGTCCTCGAAGGCCGCCTCGGTCGCCACCTGGTACCCGAACTGGGCATTGACGAAGATCTCGACGTCGGCGAGCACGCCGGACGCGGTCTCGAGGAGCACGTGCTGCGGATCGTGCTGCCCGTTCGGCGCCTTCGACGTCGCCTTGCCCAGCCGCACCTGCACGGAGGTGATCTCCTCGCCCGTGAGGTAGCGGATCACGTCGAACTCGTGCACCACGGAGTCGTGGATGAGCATCTCGTTCGTAAAGCCGGGAGGGGTGTCCGGGTTGCGGTGGCGGCAGTGCAGCATGAGCAGCTCGCCGAGCTCGCGCGAGCGGACGAGCCCACCGAGCTGCTGGTACCCCTCGTCGAAGCGGCGCATGAAGCCCACCTGGATGCGCTTGCGGCCGGTCGCGACCTCCGCCTCGACGACCTTCCACGCCGAAGCCGCGTCCGGCGTGAGCGGCTTCTCGCACAGGATGGGGATGTCGAGCGGAAGCGCCTCGAGCAGGGCCTGCTCGTGGAGGAACCCGGGCGTGGCGATGAGGACGGCGTTGACGTCGCCCGACTCGTACGCCTCGGCCGGCGTCGCGAAGGCTCGCGCGCCGGGGATGCCCGCGACCGCGGCCTTCGCCCGATCGACGTCGATATCGACGACGGTGGCCACTTCGGCGCCGTGGATGCGCGTGTGCAGGCGCTGGATGTGGTCCGCGCCCATACGGCCGGCGCCGATGACGGCGACGCGCAGGATGTCAGCCATGTTGTGAACCTTTCGCATAAGGCCCGGCATGCGCCGGAGAGGAGACAGAGTTCGGCGTATGCCGGACGGTCAGGAGACCCGCGTGCGCGAGCCGCACGAGAGGAGGTAGTTGCGGGTGCGCTTCGCGATCGGGAGCGGGACGTCGAACGCGACGGGGTACATGTCCTGCTCGACGATGCCGAAGATCGGGCGGTCGAGGGCCTCGACCGCCTCGATGACCTCGCGGAGGTCCGGGAGGCCGGCGGGCGGCTCGGTCATGACGCCCGCCGCGTTCGCGGCCGCGAACGTGAGGTTCTCGGCGCGGACCTTGGCGAGCACGTCCGGGTCCACCTGCTTGAGGTGGAGGTAGCCGATGCGCTCGGGGAACTTGCGGATCAGGTCCACGCTGCTCGCTCCGCCGTATTCGGCGTGGCCCGTGTCGAGGCACAGGTTGACGAGGTCCTGGTCGGTGTTCTCGAGAAGCCGGACGATATCCGCCTGCGTGAGCACGTGCGAATCCGCGTGCGAGTGGAACTGCTGCTTGAGCCCGAACTGGTCGCCGAGGCGGCGGCCCAGCTCATCGTGGCCCTTGAACAGCGAATCCCACTGCTCAGCGGTGAGGACCTCGTTCTCGACGGCCTCGCCCGTGACGTCGTCGCGCCACATCGCGGGGATGACCACGATGTGCTCGCCGCCCATCGCGGCCGTGAGCTCCGCGACGCGACGTGCCGGCTCCCACGCCTCTTCGAATGCTGCATCCCCCGGATGCCCACCCCGGTGGAACGCCGTGAAGACGGTCCCCGCCGAGACCTGGAGATCGCGGGCCTTGAGCTCGTCCGCGAGGCGCGAGGGCTCCGACGGCAGGTAGCCGTAAGGGCCCAGCTCGATCCACTTGTAGCCGGCCTCGGCCACCTCGTCGAGGAAGCGCTCCCACGGAGTCTGCTTCGGATCGTCGGCGAACCAGACGCCCCACGAATCGGGCGCGGTCCCGATGATGAGCTTGTTCTCGATATCCGTCATCGGAGGCCTTTCGTCGAGCGCGGTGCTCAGTTGGAGGGGAAGTTGTAGGAGGCGCCGGAGGCGTGGGTGGGCTCGGGCCACCGCTGGGTGATGACCTTGCCGCGGGTGTAGAAGGAGACGCCCTCTTCCCCGTAGATGTGCTTGTCGCCGAAGAGCGAGCTCTTCCAGCCGCCGAACGAGTGGTACGCGACCGGGACCGGGATCGGGACGTTGACCCCGATCATGCCCACGTGCACGCCGCGGTGGAACTTCCGGGCGTTCGACCCCGACGAGGTGAAGATCGCCGTGCCGTTGCCGTACGGGTTCGAGTTGATGAGCTCGATGGCTTCCTCGACCGTCTCGACGCGCACGACGCCCAGGACCGGGCCGAAGATCTCCTCGGTGTACGCGGTCATGTCGGTCCCGACCCGGTCGATCACGGTCGGCCCGAACCAGAAGCCGTTCTCCTTGCCGGGGACGGTGAACTCGCGACCGTCCACGACCAGGTCCGCTCCGGCGTCGGCCGCGGCGGTGACGATGCCCTTCATGCGGTCCTTCGACGCCGCGGTGATGACCGGGCCCATCTCGGCGCCGGGGTCGGTTCCCTCGGCGACCTTGACGGCCTCGGCGCGCTCGGCGACCTTGCCCACGAGCGCGTCGGCGACCTCGCCGACGGCGACCGCGACGGAGATCGCCATGCAGCGCTCGCCCGCGGAGCCGAACGCGGCCGCGGCGAGGTGATCGGCGGCGTTGTCCAGGTCCGCGTCGGGAAGGATGATCGCGTGGTTCTTCGCCCCGCCGAGGGCCTGGACGCGCTTGCCGTGCGCCGTGGCCGTCTCGTGGACGTACTTCGCGATCGGGGTCGAGCCCACGAAGGAGATCGCGTCCACGTCGGGGTGGGTCAGGAGCCCGTCGACCGTCTCCTTGCCGCCGTGCAGGACCTGGAACACCCCGTCGGGCAGGCCCGCGGCCTTCCACAGCTTGGCCAGCAGCAGCGAGGCCGAGGGGTCGCGCTCGGACGGCTTGAGGATGAACGTGTTGCCGGTCGCGATCGCGACCGGGGCCATCCACAGCGGGACCATGACGGGGAAGTTGAACGGCGTGATGCCGGCGACGACGCCGAGCGGCTGGCGGTACGAGAACACGTCGATGCCCGTGGACGCCTGGTCCGAGTACGCGCCCTTGAGGAGCTGCGGGATGCCGCACGCGAACTCCACGACCTCCAGGCCGCGCGCGATCTCGCCCTTCGCGTCCGAGAGGACCTTGCCGTGCTCGGCCGTGATCAGCGCGGCGAGCTCGTCGATGTGCGCGGCGACGAGCTCACGGAACGAGAACAGGACGGCGGTGCGCTTCGCGAGCGAGATGTCGCCCCAGGACTCGGCGGCCTTGCGCGCGTTCGCGACGGCGGTCTCCAGGTCCGAGGAGTCCGCGAGGCGCAGCTCGCCGGACTGCTCGCCCGTGGCCGGGTTGAACACGGGCTGCGTCCGCGAGCCGACGCCGTTGGTCTCTTCGCCGTTGAGGAAATGCGGAATGGTCTTGACGGTCATGGTGATTCCTTCTGGATTGGCTCGAACGACGGCGTTGCTCACCCGAGCAAGGGCCGCTGGCTGGACTTGTGCTCGGTGTAGGCGGCGAACGCCTGCTTCGTGGACTCGAGCTCGGAGGCGCCGGAGACGGGGACGTCCCACCAGGACTCGGAGCTCGGGGCGTCGATGAGCGGGTCGGACTCGATGTGGATCACGATCGGGCCCGAGCCCTCTGGGGCGGCCTTGGCCTTGGCCACCGCGGCCTCGAGGTCGGCGATTGCCTCCGGGCCCGGCTCGATCCGGTACACCGTGACGCCCAGGCTCTCGGCGTTCGTGGCGAGGTCGATCGGGAGCTTGTCGCCGTCGTCGAACGTGTGCTGCTCGCGGTCCAGGGTGCGGTACTTCGTGCCGAAGCGCTGCGAGCCGAGCGACTCGGAAAGCGCGCCGATCGACGCGTAGCCGTGGTTCTGGATGAGTACCACGATGAGCTTGATGCCCTCCGCGACCGCCGTGACGAGCTCGGTGTGCATCATGAGGTACGAACCGTCCCCGACCATGACGACGACGTCGCGGCTCGCCTCGCGCTCGTCCGCGCTGCCTCCCGCGTTGCCTCGCGAGGACGCGTCGAGCGCGGCGCGCTTGACGCCGAGGCCGCCCGGGATCTCGTACCCCATGCAGGAGAACGCGTACTCGACGTGGTACCCGAACGGATCGCGGACGCGCCACATCTTGTGCAGGTCGCCCGGGAGCGATCCGGCGGCGCAGATGACGACGTCGCGCGGGTCCATCGCGCGGTTGACCGCGCCAATGATGGCGTTCTGGGACACGAGCGGCGAGAACCGCTCGGCGAACGCCGCGTCGACGGTCGCGTCCCAGCGCGTCTTCTCCGTGGCGACCACCGTCTCGAGGTCGGCGCCCACGCGGTAGCCGCCCAGCGCCGTCGTCAGCTGCACGAGCGCCTTGCGCGCGTCGGCGACGATCGGAAGCGAGGTTCCGTGCTTGTAGGCGTCGATCGCGGCGACGTTGATGTTCAGGAACCGCACGCGCGGGTTCTGGAACGCCGTGCGGGAGGCGGTCGTGAAGTCCTCGTAGCGCGTGCCGATGCCGATGACGAGGTCCGCCTCGCGGGCCAGGGCGTTGGACGCCGTCGTGCCCGTCGAGCCGATCGCGCCGAGGGCCTGGGCGTGGTCCCACGGCAGGACGCCGACGCCGGCCTGCGTCCAGCCCACCGGAATGCCGGTCGCCTCGGCGAACTCGCGGAGCGCATCCTGGGCGAACGCGTACAGGACGCCGCCGCCGGCCACGATGAGCGGGCGCTTGGCGGCTCGGATCGCTTCCGCGGCGCGGGCGATGTCCTCGGCCTCGGGCTCGGGACGGCGGATGCGCCACTCGCGCTCGGCGAGGAACTCCTCGGGGACGTCGAAGACCTCGGCCTGGACGTCCTGCGGGAGCGCGATCGTGACGGCGCCGGTCTCGGCCGGGTCGGTGAGCACGCGGAGGCCGTGCAGGAGCGCCGAGAACAGCTGCTCGGGCCGGTTCACGCGGTCGAAGTACTTCGACAGGGGCCGGAACGCGTCGTTGACCGTGATGTCGTAGCCGTGCGGCTGCTCGAGCTGCTGGAGCACCGGGTCGGCGGCGCGAGTGGCGAACGTGTCCGAGGGCAGCAGGAGCGCGGGGAGCCGGTTCGCCGTGGCCAGCGCGGCGCCTGTGAGCAGGTTCGAGGAGCCGGGCCCGATCGAGGTCGAGACCGCGAATGTCTGCCGGCGGCGGGTGTGGCGGGCGTAGCCCACGGCCTGGTGCACCTGGGCCTGCTCGTTCCGCCCCTGGTAGTACGGCATGAGCGACGGGTCCGCGACCTGCCACTGCTTGAGGGCCTGGCCCACGCCCGCGACGTTGCCGTGGCCGAAGATGCCGAACATGCCCGGGATGAGCCGTTCGCGGTATTCCCCGCCGGGCCCGGGTCCGCCGACCGAATCAACCGTGTACTGCCGGCCCAGGAACTCGACGAGCGCCTGGGCGACGGTCATCCTGCGGGTGCTCACTTCTGGGCCTCCTTGGCGTAGTCTCCGGCCGGGATTTCTTCGGTGCGCAGCAGCGACGCGGCCGCGGCGACTGCGCCGGCGACGTCGCCGTCCGCCGGGTACAGCATGGTGCGTCCGACCGTGAGGCCCTGCACGCCCGGGAGCGCGAGGGCTTTGCCCCACTCGGCGAACACCTCGTCCTGGTGGCCCGCGGGGTCCCCGCCCAGCAGCACGGTCGGCATGGTCGTCGAGGCCATGACACGTTCCATCTCCGCCACCACTGGCAGCTTCATCCACGTGTACGCGCTCGTCGAACCGAGGCCCGAGGCGATCGCGACCGACTTGATGACGGCGTCCGCGGAGAGGTCGTTCGTGACCTTGCCGTCCACCCACGAGGAGAGGAACGGCTCGACCATCGCAACGAGCCTCCGCTCGGCGAGGGCATCGATCGCCTTCGCCGTGGCCTCGAGGATGGACGCGGTCGCGGGGTCGCCGAGGCAGATGCGGGTGAGCATCTTCCCGCCGGTCGCGCCGATCGCCTCGAGCGCGGCGGCGGTGTGTCCTGTGAAGCGGTCGTCGAACTCGTTGACGAACCCGGCGAGTCCGCCGCGGTTCATCGAGCCGAACAGCAGCTTCCCGTCGAGCGCCCCGAGGAGCAGCAGATCATCCATGATGTCCGGGCTCGCAAGGACGCCGTCCACTGCGGGGTTCGCGAGCGCGATCTGGAGGCGGTCCAGCAGCTCGCGTCGGTCCGCCATAGCCTCCGGGCGGCCCTGCGCGGCGAGGGCACCGCGCGCCGGATGATCCGCGGCGACGATGAAGTTCTGCTTGCCGAGGACGACGCCGGGATGCGGCTTCCGCTCGCGCGCAGCCCTGGCGATCGCCTCGGGATCCTCGAGCCGGATCTTGGTCAGGTGCTCGTAGCGGCGGGGGTCGTCGTCGAACGCGCCCTGGGGCAGGCCGCTGACAGCAGACCCGCTGGCCGTTGACCCGCTGGCAGTAGACGCAGGCATCGTCGTGGTCACTGGGCCACCGCCTCGGGGACGAGGCGGCCGCGCTCCGCGAGGAGCGAGGTGACCTCGGCTGGCGTCGGCATCGCGTCCGCGCAGGAGAGGCGCGAGGCGACGATCGCGCCGGCGGCGTTCGCGTAGTCCAGGACCTGGGCGAGCGGCCAGCCCGAGAGCAGTCCGTGGCAGAACGCGCCGCCGAACGAATCGCCCGCGCCGAGGCCGTTGAGCGTCTCGACCGGGACCGGCGCGGAGACCACACGTTCGGTGCGGGTCTTGGCCATGACACCCTCGGGGCCAAGCTTCACGACCGCGATCTCGACGCCCGCGGCCAGGAGGCGGTCCGCCTGCTCGTCCGGCGTGCCGTGGCCGACCGCGACCGCGCACTCCTCCTCGTTGCCGATCGCGACCGTGACGTGCGGCAGGACGTTTGCGACCTGCTCGCGGGCGGCATCCTCGGAGTCCCAGAACATTGGCCGGTAGTCGAGGTCCAGGACCGTGAACTGGCCGTCCGTGAGGCCCGCGCGGGGGCGGGCTTCGTGCGCCGCGATGTGGGCGGACCGGCTCGGCTCCTGGCACAGGCCCGTGACGGTCGACCAGAAGATCCGCGCGGCCCGGATGGCCTCGACGTCGAGCTCCTCGGCCTTGATCTGCAGGTCGGGGGCGGTCGGGAAGCGGCCGTAGAAGTAGAGCGGGAACTCGTGGGTCTCGGGCATGATCGCGCAGAATGTCGCCGGCGTCTGGAGCCCAACGACCGGGGTCACGAAGCGATCATCGACGCCGAACTTGGCCAGCTCCCGGTGGAGGTACTCGCCGAACGGGTCGTCCCCCGTGCGGGTGACGACGGCGGTGCGGCGCCCGTGCCGCGAGGCCGCGACCGCCACGTTGGAGGGCGAGCCGCCGAGGTACTTTCCGAAGCTCGTGACGTCCGCAATGCCGACGCCGATGTCATTGGGGTAGATGTCGACGCTGATGCGTCCCATCGTGAGAACGTCGTAGGTCACGATCGCTGTGCCTTTCGTGCTGATGTCCCCCGGGATCCGGGGCCGGTTCCGCTGCCTGTGGCGGCGGCCACAGACCCACTCTCCTACAGAACCAATGTCCTGTCAAAAGTTTGTACTTACATTTGGGTTCCAAGGAAGCCTCAGCCAGCCGGGACCGCGAGCTCTCCCGTGACGTACTGCGCCCGCCCGAATCCGAAGGACCAGTCCCCCGCGCCATTCTCGACGTAGCCGATGAACACATCCTCGCCAGGCACTCCGACCTCCGCGAGATTGCGCGAGATCGCCGCGAAGAGGCCCGCCTTCGCCTCCTGCGTGCGCCCCGCCTGGGTGAAGATCTGGATCATGACCACGCCGGCCGTGCGCTCGAAGCCCAAGCCCGCATCCTGCGCCACGATCTGGCCCTGTGGGTGCTCGGTGACCACATGGAAGTAGTCGCGCTCCGGGATGCGGTACTCCGCGAGGATGGCGTCGTGGATCGCGCGGCTCAGCCGCGTGATCTCATCGGGCGTGCGGCCGGTGTTGACATCGATGCGAACGAGGGGCATCTGGGACTCCTTGCGAGGACTTTGTGCTAACAAATCCACCATATCGCCATCTGAATCAAGATGCCAGACTTTGTCCTAACAAAGTTGCGCACGACGTCGGCACGCACCCTGCGTGCCGACGTCGCCAGCCCAGAGGCTCGTCCGGGAAAGCTCCCGCACCGAGGGCTCAGGAGGAAACAGCCGCCTGCTTCTTGTGGACGAGGTAGATCGCGCCGGTCGTCACGTCCTCCTCGAGCGCCTCGAGGGTACGGCCGCGGCTCTCCGGAACCTGGGTGATCACGAAGATCAGGGCCAGAGCACCCACGACGGCGAAGAGGAAGAACGTCCCGGTGATCCCCATCGCCGCGACCATCGACGGGAAGTACAGCGACAGGAAGCCGTTGACCACCCAGAGTGCGAACACGGCCACCCCGATGCCGAAGCCGCGCATGTGCAGGGGGAAGATCTCCGAGAGGTAGACCCAGACGGCGACGTTGAGGAACGTCTGCATCGAGCCGACGAACGCGACGACGAGGAAGAGGATCACGAAGGGACGGAGCGGATTGCCGACCGGCAGGGCCATCGAGGCGACGCCGATGAGGACGTGGCATGCCGTGGTCAGCGAGAGGCCGGTGATGAACGTCTTGCGGCGGTCCAGCCGATCCATCATCCGCAGCGCGATGATGCCGCCGACCACGGCGATCACGCCGGGGGCGATGTTGGCGATGAGCGCGCCGTCCTTGCTGAAGCCCGACTCCGTGAGCACAGTCTGGCCGTAGTACATGATCGAGTTGATGCCGGTGAGCTGCTGCGCCACGCCGAGGCCGATCGCCACGAGCAGGATGCGCAACAGGTTCTTGTTCGAGAAGATCGCGCGCCAGCCGAGCTGGTGGCTCTCACGCTCCTCCTTCGCGATCTGCTCGACGTCGGCGAGCTCGGCGGCCGCCCTCTCGCCCGAGCGCACGGTCTGGAGAACGGCGAGGGCCTCCTGGCGGCGGCCCTTCTCGACGAGCCAGCGCGGCGACTCAGGCATGCGCAGCATGCCGAAGAACAGCGCGAGGGCAGGCAGAGCGCAGATCGTGAACATGATGCGCCACACGCCGCCGATATTGCCGAACACGCTCCCGATGATGGCGTTGACCACGAACGCCGCGAGCTGGCCCACGACGATCGCGAGCTCGTTGCGGCCCGCGATCGAGCCGCGGATCTCGTAGGGCGCGAGCTCCGCGAGGAACACCGGCACCACGGTCGAGGCGCCGCCGACGGCGAGGCCCAGGAGGATGCGGCCGAAGACGAGGACTTCGAAGTTCGGCGTCGCCACGACCGCGACGGTTCCGGCGAAGAACAGGACGGCGAGGAGGATGATGGTCCTCCGCCGGCCCCAGGCGTCCGAGAGGCGCCCGCCGAAGATGGCGCCGATCGCGGCCGCGAAGACGAGCGAGGCGGTGACCACGCCCTCGGTGATCGGGGTCAGTCCGAGCTCCGCCGACATCGGGCTCAGCGCGCCGTTGATGACGCCCGTGTCGTAGCCGAAGAGGAGACCGCCGAACGTCGCGACGAGGGCCACGAGGCCGAGGCGCTTCCGATGGGGGCCGTTGGTGAGGGGCGGGAGCGGTGACGAACTCGACGTTCCGCTGTGCGCAGAGGCGGTGGCCATTCAGGACTCCTTTGTCATGCTGGCGGGCCCCTTAGTGACCCGCGTCTCACCCAACACTAACGCGCGAAAGATTTAAATGTAAGGTCAAACGGACAAAATTTCCTCAGGGCATGGCGTGGGAGGATGTTGGCGTGAATCCGCCCGCCGCGCCCGGCCGGCCCCGAGCCGTCACGCAGGAAGACGTGGCACGCGCCGTCGGCGTGTCCCGGACCCTCGTGTCGTTCGCGTTCAGGGGCGCTCCTGGGGTGAGCGAGGAGACCAAGCAGGCCATCCTCGATGCTGCGAAGCGTCTAGGCTACCGGCCCAACGCGGTGGCCGCCGATCTCGCGCGAAAGCAGGCCTCCGCCGTCGGCCTTTACCTGCTCGACCTGCGCAACGAGGTGTACGCCGACATCTTCACGGGCGTACGCGAGGCGCTCGGGCAGGCCCGGAACCGGCTCATCCTGAGCGTGGCCCCCTCGACGAGCGGCGTCGACGTCGCCTCCGTCGGGTCCCTCATCGAGGCTCGCGTCGGGATCATCATCGCCGCGACGCTCGTCGACAAGGACGAGCGGATTCAGGAGCTCGCGCGCACTGTGCCCCTCGTGAACGTGGCCCGTTACGTGGAGGGCGTCGACAGCGTGTACTCGGACGATCGGGCCGGCGCCCGCGTCGCGACCGAGCATCTGCTCTCCCTCGGCCACACGCGCGTGGCCCACGTCTCGGGGCCGCGGCACGAAGGGCACGTGGGGCGGTGGCGCGCCTACGAGGCGGTCATGCTCAAGGCCGGACTCACCCCGCGCACCGTCTTTGCCGACGACTACACGCAGGAGGCAGCCGAGCGCGCCGCCGTGGCGCTCCTTGCCGGACCCAGCCGCCCGACGGCCGTCTTCGCGCACAACGACGAGATCGCGCTCGGCATCCGCGAGGCCGCCTACAAGCAGGGCCTGTCGGTTCCCGGTGACCTCTCCCTCGTGGGCTACGACGATTCGCGCATCGCGCACCTGCACGGCATCGACCTCACGTCCGTGGACCTGAAGGCCCTCGAGCTCGGGCGCATCGCAGGGGCTGCCGCACTCGAGCGCCTCGCGACCCCTGACGCGCCGATCGTCGACCGCCGCCTCGATCCGCGCCTCGTCGTCCGGCAGTCAACGGGGCCGGTCTGAGGCGCCGTCAGGGCTTCCGGCCTGCCCGTGCGCCGACGTCGGGCGAGGCTCCCGTGCGGGGGCCCGGCCCGCCGTCGTGCGTGCGGATCGCCGCAACGCCGCACACCCCCATGACCACGACGGCGCCGAGGACGAGCAGGAACGGCGCCGTCCAGCCGCCCGCGGCGTCGCGCAGGAGCCCCATGAGGATCGGCCCGGTCGAGGCGAAGCCGTAGCCGACCGACTGGATGAACGCCGTCATGCGCCGGTTCTCGTCGAGTGAGCGGGCGCGCTGGATCACGACCGTGAAGACGACCGTGAACGTGCCGCCCTGGGCCACACCGCCGAGCACGGCCCACAGGGGCCACAGGTCCGGGGCGATGAGGAGCCCCGCCGGCAGCACCACCCAGCAGCTGGCCACGACGAGGAACAGCGGCTGCGCGCCCCAGCCCAGAACGCGCGCGAGCGCCGGGATGAGCAGCGGTCCCACGATCGCGAAGAGCTGGAAGAGGCTCGCCGCGAGGCCCGCCTCGGACGGGGTCATCCCACGGGTCTGGACGAGGAACGTGGGCAGCCACAGCGTGATCGCGTAGTAGCCGAGGTTGTGCAGGGCGAACGCAACGGTGAAGAAGCGCATCATGCGCCGGTTGGCGGGGCTCAGCGTGGTCGCGGGGATGGTGGGCAGCGGGCCGGTGTGCGTTCCCGGCTGCCCTTGGGCGGCGCGGAGTTCCGCACGACGGCGCGCGGCCGCCTTCGCGAGGGGCCCCGGGAACTCGGCGTCGGACCAGCGGGGGCCGTCCTTCGACGGCGGGAACACGAACAGCCAGGTGCCGGCGGCGATGGCCGTGATGCCGAGCCACGAGACGAGCGACCACTGCCAGCCCACCGCTCCGGCGAGCGGTGCCGTGAGCGCGGAGGCGAGGGTCGTGCCGACGTTGACGGCCGCCGTCGTCAGTCCGGTCATGAGCGCGGCGCGGTGCGGGAAGTCGCGCCCCACGAGCAGCGGGGTGGTGACGTTGACGATCGTCATCGCGACACCGAGCACCACCGTGCCGATGAGCGCGCCCGGTGCCCCGCCGAATGAGCGGAGCACGATCCCCGCGGCGAGCCCTCCGAAGAAGTAGAGGACAGCGTGATTGATGCCGATCCGCCCGATGAACCACGCGGCCGCCGGGGTGACCAGGCCGAAGCACAGCACCGGGATGGCGGTGAGCAGACCCGCGAGCGCCGCACTCAGGCCCGTGTCGTGCTGGATCCCGCCGAGGACGGGGCCGAGCGCCACGAGCGGAACGCGCGCGTTGAGCGACATGAGGCCGACGGCGATGAGGGCCAGCGCAGCGGCGCGGCTCATGCGGCGGTTCACGGGGATCCTTTCGGGAGGGTTCGCTCTCCACCCTCTCACGGGTCGCCTCCTCTGGGCGGGCGCCATTGAAACGTGACGCGTGCGGCGCCTAGGGTCGCAGAAAGGCCTCCTAGGGAAGCAGGTTCATATGCCCGAGCGCAGCACGGAATCCGACAGCTCGGTGTCGGCGGGCGCCGCCTTCGCGGCGCACCCCGGCGCCACCGCGGATCTTGCGGCGCGGGAAGCCGCGGCGACCGACCGCTCGGGCTACGTGCCCGCATCACTGCCGGACGCCGTCGTCCGTTGTGAGTCCGTGGACGACGTCGTCGAGGCGCTCCGCCTTGCCCATGCCCGCGGCGTTCCCGTGGTTCCACGCGGGGCGGGGACCGGGCTCGCGGCCGGGGCGAGCGCGCACGCGGGGCAGGTCGTGGTGGACGTGCGCGGGATGAACCGGATCCTGAGCATCGACCCCGTGGAGATGGTCGCCGTGGTGGAGCCGGGGGTCCTCAACGCCGAGGTCAACGCGGCCGCCGCCGAGTACGGGCTGTTCTACGCACCCGACCCCGCGAGCACCGCGATCTGCTCGATCGGGGGAAACATCGCCACCAACGCCGGCGGGATGTGGTGCGCCAAGTACGGCGTCACGCGGGAGTCCGTACTCGGGCTGCGTGTGGTGCTCGCGGACGGGCGCGTGCTGCGCACGGGCCGCGGCACGATCAAGGGCGTCACGGGCTACGACCTCACGGCGCTGCTCATCGGATCGGAGGGCACGCTCGGGATCGTCGTCGAGGCTACCCTGCGGCTGCGACCCCGGCCCGTGCGGACCGAGACACTCGCCGCGTACTTCCCGGACGTCGAGACCGCGGGGCGTGCGGCGTCCGCGATCACGGCCGCCCGCATCCAGCCCTCGATCCTCGAGCTCATGGACGGGCCGACGCTCGACGCCGTGGACCGCGCCGAGGGGACGCGGCACCGCGAGCTCGGCGGGGCGTTCCTCCTCGCGCAGACGGACGGGTTCGGCGCGCACCTCGAGCTCGACGAGATCGTGCGGGCCGTCGAACCGTTCGCGACCTCGATCCGGCGGGCCGCGGACGAGGGCGAGGCCGCGGCGCTCGTCAAGGCGCGCCGCGACGCGATCCCCGCGCTCGAACGCCTGGGCCGCGTCTCGATCGGGGACATCGCCATGCCGCGGAACCGGCTCGCGGACGCGTTCGCGGGGCTCGAGGAGATCGCTGCCCGGACGGGGGTGCGGATCTTCAGCGTCGCGCACGCCGCGGACGGGAACCTGCACCCGATCGTTGTCGTCGGGCCGGACGAGTCGATCACCGAGGGGCCGGCGAAGGCTGCGCTCGGCGAGATGTTCCACCTCGCCAAGCGGCTCGGCGGGACACTCACCGGCGAGCACGGTGTGGGACTGCTCAAGCGGGAGTGGGTCGCGGAGGAGCTGGGCGAGACCTCAATCGAGCTGCAGCACGCGATCAAGGCCGCGTTCGACCCCGGCGGGATCCTGAATCCGGGGAAGGCGATCTGAGGGCCAAGCAGAACAGGGCCACGCCGAGCAGAGCGGTGACAAGGCCTACTGCTGGGTAGCCCCAAACCTAGGACCGCTGCCCTCCCACGGAGTTCTCGCCGTCGTCCCTCGCCCTCGGTGGCGTGCGCCGCCTAGCATCGGGGAACCACGGGGCCACGACGGAAGGAGCCGGCATGCTGCCGGAGTCAGTCCAGAAATTCATCGATGCCGAGATCGCCGCCAATCCCACCGACTTCAGCGACCTGCGGGCCGTCTACCTCAACGGCACCCTCAAGCGGAGCCCGGAGCCCAGCCACACGGACGGGCTGCTCGCTGTGAGCAAGCACGTGCTCGAGGGCGTGGGAGCGCGAGTGGACGTGGTGCGGGGCATCGACCATGACATTCCGCCCGGCGTATACCCAGACATGCGCGACCATGGGTGGGACACCGACGACTTCCCCGACATCTACCGCAGCCTCATCGAGCCCGCCGACATCGTCGTCATGGCCACACCGATCTGGCTCGGTGACCAGTCCTCCGTGACGCGCAAGCTCGTCGAGCGGCTCTATGGCTGGTCCGGCGAGCTCAACGCCGCCGGCCAGTGGTCGTACTACGGGAAGGTCGGCGGCGTGATCGTGACCGGCAACGAGGACGGCGGGAAGCACTGCGCCGCGCAGCTCCTGTACGCGCTGAGCCACATCGGCTTCACGATCCCGCCCCAGGCCGACTCGTACTGGAACGGCGAGGCTGGCCCCGGGCCCTCCTACCTCGACGACAACCGCGGCGCGCAGAACCACTGGACCACGCGCAACACGGTCTTCGCGGCGTGGAACATGCTCCACACGGCGCGCCGCATCAAGGACGCGGGCGGCATCCCCGTGTACGGCAACGTCACGTTCAACTGGGACCTCAGCAGCCAGGACCACCCGAATCCGGAGTACCGCGGGTAAGGACGACGGCGGCGCTCACCGAGGCGGCGCGCCCGGCCCAAACCGTGTGGCGAGCCAGGCGCGCCTGCGCGGGTGCGGCAAGGCCTGGACGGCCGCTGCACGACGCGCGGCACGAGCAACTACTTCCGTCCCCAGTGCGGTCGGTATGCAACGTGCCTTTCACAGGCTAACCAGCACGCAGGACGGATCCGCAAGTTATGTGTCGGCGATGTCTTCAGCCCAAAGCTCCGGAGAATCCCGCTGGAAGGCGGCCATGAGCGCCACGCAGCGCTCGTCGTCGAGCACCGCCACCTGGACTCCACGTGATCTCAAAAGCTCGAGCTCGCCCGGAAAAGTCCGGGCCTCGCCGACCACGACGCGCGGGATCTTGAACTGGATGATGGTCCCGGCGCACATGGCGCACGGCGCGAGCGTCGTGTAGAGGACGGTGTCGCGATAGGTCCGCTGACGGCCCGCCGCGCGCAGCGCGGACATCTCGCCGTGCGCGATCGGGTCGCCGTGCTGGACGCGCTCATTATGGCCGACGGCGACCACCTCGCCTCCGCGGACGAGGGCCGCCCCGATCGGGATTCCACCCTCCCGGAACCCCTCGCGTGCGGCCTCGAGTGCCGCCTCGAACCCGGGGTCCGGCCTAGAACTGAGCCCGGTGACGATGGCCGGCTCCCCCGGCTCGCCCGCGCCCGCCGGCTCCCCCGCGCCCGACATCAGGCAGCCCCTGCCGGCCGCAGCATGACCTTGATCGCGCGCCGCTCGTCCATCGCGGCATACGCCTCGGCTGCGTCCTCAAGCGGCATGACGGAATCGAACACGAGCCCCGGCTCGATCGCCCCGGACAGGACGTCCGCGAGCAGCTCGGGCAGATACGCGCGGGTCGAGGCCGCGCCGCCTCCCACCGAGATGTTCTTCGAGAACAGCAGCCCGATGGGGAGTTCTGCCCCGCCGGCCGGCACCCCGACGAACCCGAGGCTCCCCCCCGGGCCGCGTGCAGCGCAGCGCCTGATCCATGGACTCGGACGTGCCGACGCATTCGAGCACGGAATCTGCCAGCACGCCGCCGAGCAGCTCCCTCACGGCGTCCGCCGCCGCCCGGCCGCGCTCCGCAACGACGTCGGTCGCGCCGAACCGCCGGGCGATCTCGGCCCGGTCCTCGTGCCGCGACATCGCGATGATCCGCTCGGCGCCCAGACGCTTCGCGGCGAGCACCCCGCAGAGTCCCACGGCGCCGTCGCCCACTACCACGACGCTCCGGCCAGGGCCCACGTTGGCGGCGAGCGCCGCGTGGTGGCCGGTGCCCATGACATCGGAGAGGGTGAGGAGGCTCTTGAGCAGCGCCTCGTCGGGATCGGTCACACCGGGCACCGGCACGAGGGTGCCATCCGCCATCGGGACACGCACGCGCTCGCCCTGCCCAGCGTCCACGGCGAAGCCCTGTTCGTCGGCTCCGCCCCACGAGGCGCGGTGTTCGCACGCGACCTGGACCCCGTTCCGGCATGAGGGGCACTCGCCGCACGAAACCGCCCACGGCGCCACGACGAGATCGCCCACCGCCACCGTCGTCACGGCCTGGCCGACCTCCTCGACGACGCCCACGAACTCGTGGCCGATTGGGTGCGGCTGCTCGACGGCGCGGACGCCGCGATACGGCCACAGGTCCGAGCCGCACACGCACGCAGCCGTGACGCGCACAACGGCGTCCCCCGGCAGCGCCAGCACGGGATCCGGCCGGTCCTCGACGCGGATGTCGCGGGGCGCATGGATGATCGTGGCTCGCATTCGGCCTCCTCAGTGGCGAATTCTGGACCGTCAGGCCCGGGTGTTCAGCTCCCAACCTACTGCGGTCTATGCTCGTCAGCGAGGTGGTCCCCATGCTCCAGCCGCAGCTCACCGACGGCCGGCGTCTCTACGACGCCCAGGCCTGGACCGACGCGCTCACGGCGTTCGAGCGCGCCGACGACGCTGCGCCGCTCCCCGCGGGCGACCTCAGGCGTTACGCCTTCAGCGCATTCCTGGTGGGCCGCGAGCAGCAGTGCATCGACCTCCTGGGGCGCGCCTTCCGCGGCTTCCTCGACGCGAACGACGGCGCCGCTGCCGCCCGCACCGCGTTCTGGCTCGCCGTGACGCACTCCACCCGCCGCGATGCGGCCCGCGCCGAGGCGTGGGGCCGACGAATGGCCGGGATCGTCGCCGCTGAGGGGCTCGACGCCGAGCGTGCGCTCGTCGCCGCGGGGCTTGGCCGCGTCGCGCTCGAATCCTCGAGTCCGACCGATGTGCGACGCGCCCTCGACCTCTCCCGCCAGGCGATCGTGATCGCCCGCCCGGCGAAGGACACAGATACCGAGGTGCTGTCACGGCTCAACGCGGGCTGGGCGCTTCTGCGTCTCGGGAGCACGTCGGAGGGCCTCGCGGAGCTGGACGAGGCCATGGCCACCGTCACCTCCGGCGAGGTGCAGACCCCGCTCGTCAACGGGATCGCCTACTGCTCGGTGATCTCGGCGTCGCTGAGCGCGTCCGACGTCGCCCGCGCGCGCGACTGGACCACCGCCGCGACCGATTGGTGCGCGCGGCACCCCGACCTCGTGCCGTTCCGCGGCCTGTGCCTCGTGCACCGCTCCGTGGTGAGAATGTTCGACGGCGACTGGCCGGGCGCGCTGGAGGAGGCCGTCACGGCGAGCAAGCGGCTCCTGCCGATGGACACCGGCCACGCGCGCTATCAGCTCGGCGAACTCCATCGGCTCGCGGGACGGTTCACCGAGGCCGAGAACGCCTACCGGCTTGCCAACGCGGCTGGCCGCCGCCCCGAGCCGGGGCTCATGCTCCTGCGCCTCGCGCAGGGACGCATCGACGCGGCCGCCGTCTCGGCGCGGCGTCTCAACTCCGAACTGAGCCTGCCCGGAGAGCGCGCCGAGTTCCTCCCCGCGTATGTCGAGGTCATGGCCGCTGCGGGCGATCCGGAGGCCGCCTCGGCCGGGGGCGAGGAACTGGCGCGCCTCGCGGACTCGCGCGGTTCGGGGCTGCCGAGGGCCCTCGCCCTCGCCGCCGCCGGAACGGCCCTGTGCGCGTCCGGGGAGGAGACCCTGGCCGTAGCGAAGCTCCGCGAGGCTTCGCTCGCGTGGCACGAGCTCGGTATGCCCTACCCCGAGGCGCGGGCGCGCGCAGCGCTGGGCCGCTGCTATGCCGCGCTCGGAGATGACGACGCTGCCGCCCTCGAGGTCGAGGCCGCCCGCGCCGCGTTCGAGCGGCTCGGCGCGGGGCCGGACCTCGCGGCGCTCCCTGGCCACGCGCCGTCGTCCGCCGGTCCCCTCACGGCCCGCGAAGTCGAGGTGATCCGGCTCGTCGCGAAGGGCCTGACCAACCGCGCGGTGGCCGATCGGCTCGTGCTGAGCGAAAAGACCGTGGCCCGGCACCTGGCCAACATCTACGCGAAGCTGGGGATCGCGTCCCGCGCCGCCGCGACCGCCTACGCGTACGACCACGGGCTCCTCGCTCACCCCTGACGCGCTGCGCCGTCGGCTCCGGGGTGCACAAATCTACCCATGCCACCGCGCGGCAAGATGCGCAATCCGCCCGACGCGGGCGCCGCCGCCCGCGCCGTACCGTCGAGGCAACGGACCGAACCACGGGCCGAAATCTCCAGGAGGGCATCATGGCGAGCATCGAGCCCCTCGTCCCAGGCACGGCGCGGAGCACCCATCAGGGCGGCGGGCGCGTCGAGACCGCGATCGTCGGCGGCGGGCAGGCCGGCCTCGCGACGGCCTACTGGCTGGCCCGCGCCGGGCGCGAGTGCGTGGTGCTCGAGGCGCGTGCCCGGATCGGCGACCAGTGGCGGGCACGCTACGACTCGCTGCGGCTCTTCACCCCGGCCCGCACCGACGGGCTGCCCGGCACGCCGTTCCCCGGCCCGGGATCGGCGTGCCCCACCGGCCGCCAACTCGCCGACTACCTCGAGGCCTACGCCGGCAGTCTCGACGTTCCGATCCACAGAGGCGTGCGGGTCACCTCAGTGGACCGCGACGCCGACGGCGGCTTCGTCCTCGAGACCACGGCCGGCGAGCTGCGGGCCGACAACGTTGTCCTCGCCGCCGGAAGCGACGCCGCCCCGAAGGTGCCCGAGTTCGCCGCGGAGCTCGACCCCGGGATCCGTCAGCTCCATTCGAGCGGCTATCGGAACCCCGCGCAGCTTCTGCCGGGGCCGGTCCTCGTGGTGGGGGCGAGCCAGTCCGGCGCCGATTTGGCGCTCGAGGCGGCGCAGGCCGGCCACGAGACCTGGCTCTCGGGCCGCCATCACGGCGAGATTCCCGTGGACGAACGGATCGTGGGCCCGATCTTCTGGATCGCGCAGAACTATGTCCTCACGCTCAAGACCCCGATCGGCCGGAAGATGCGGCCTGTGATCCGCCATGGCGGCTCGCCGCTCATCCGGACCAAGCGCGCGGACCTCGACGCCGCGGGGGTACGGCGGACGCAGTCCCGGACGGTCGGCTCAAGCGGTGGCCTCCCCCAGCTGGACGACGGCACCGTCCTCGACGTTGCGAACGTCCTGTGGTGCACGGGGTACCGGCCGGACTATTCGTATGTCCGTCCCGCAACGGTCGGCGCCGACGGCTTCCCCGCGGAGACGCTCGGCCTCGCCGATGGCGTGCCTGGCCTGTTCTACGTGGGGCTCCTGTTCCAGCGCGGCTTCTACTCGCACCTCGTGGGCGGCGTGGGCCGCGACGCGAGGTTCGTCGCGGACCGCATCGCCGAGCGCGCCGCCGAGCGCACCGCCGCCCGTCCCGCGACGCCATAACCGCAACGCCATAATCGCGATGCCATAACCGCGACGGCATCACAAGAACGACGGCGGCGGGGGGGGGGGGCGCGGGGAGGGGGGCGGCCGCCGGGGGGGGGGCGGAAGCCCCCCCCCACACCACCCCCCCCCCGGGCGGGTCCCCCCCCCCGCGCCCACCCCCCCCGGCCGCCGTCGTACTCGATGACGCGGTCGCGTCCGCAGGGTTCGCACCCCGCGGATCGCGCAGACCGGCTCAGAGGCTCGACTGAGCCTCGTGGGCCGGGTACACCGTGCGGAGGAGGTGGGCGGTCTCGGACGGGGTCTTGCCGACCTTGACGCCCGCGGCCTCGAGGGCCTCCTTCTTGGCCTGGGCCGTGCCGGAGGAACCGGAGACGATGGCGCCGGCGTGGCCCATCGTCTTGCCCTCGGGCGCGGTGAAGCCGGCCACGTAGCCGACCACGGGCTTCGTGACGTTGTTCTTGATGAACTCGGCCGCGCGCTCCTCGGCGTCGCCGCCGATCTCGCCGATCATCACGATGGCCTTGGTCTCGGGGTCGGCCTCGAACGCCGCGAGGGCGTCGATGTGCGTCGTGCCGATGACCGGGTCGCCGCCGATGCCGATCGCGGTCGAGAAGCCGAGGTCACGCAGCTCGTACATCATCTGGTACGTCAGCGTGCCGGACTTCGAGACCAGGCCCACGCCGCCCTTGCCCGTGATGTTCGCCGGCGTGATGCCCACGAGCGCCTCGCCCGGGGTGATGATGCCGGGGCAGTTCGGGCCGATGATGCGCGTGATCTGCTGGCCCTCGGCGTCCTTCTTGGACTGCGCGAGCGCCCAGAACTCGGCCGAGTCCTGGACCGGGACGCCCTCGGTGATGACCACGACGAGGCCGATCTCGGCCTCGATGGCCTCGACCACAGCGTCCTTCGTGAAGGCCGGCGGGACGAACACGATCGACGTGTCCGCGCCGGTCTCGGCCATGGCCTCCTTGACCGAGGCGAACACGGGGAGCTCGACCTCGGTCCCGTGCTGGTCGGCGTGCTTGACGGTCGTGCCCGCCTTGCGGGCGTTCACGCCGCCGACCACGTTCGTGCCGGCCGCGAGCATGCGAGCGGTGTGCTTGGAGCCCTCGCTGCCCGTGATGCCCTGGACGATGACCTTGTTGTTCTTGTTGAGGAAGATCGACATGATTCTTCGTCCCTTACTTCGCAGCGTAAGCGAGCTCGGCGGCCTTGTCGGCGCCCTGGTCCATGTTCTCCGCGAGGGTGACCAGCGGGTGGTTGGCCTCGTGGAGGATGCGGCGGCCCTCGTCGACGTTGTTACCGTCGAGACGGACCACGAGCGGCTTGTTCGCCGAGTCACCGAGCTTGCTGAGGGCGCCGACGATGCCGTTGGCCACGGCGTCGCACGCCGTGATGCCGCCGAAGACGTTGACGAACACGCTCTTGACCTGCGGGTCGCCGAGGATGATCGAGAGGCCGTTGGCCATGACCTCTGCCGAGGCGCCGCCGCCGATGTCGAGGAAGTTGGCCGGCTTGACGCTGCCGTGCGCCTCGCCGGCGTACGCGACGACGTCGAGCGTGGACATGACGAGCCCCGCGCCGTTGCCGATGATGCCGACCTCGCCGTCGAGCTTGACGTAGTTCAGGTCGAGGGCCTTCGCCTTGGCCTCGAGCGGGTCCTCGGAGTCCTTGTCGGCGAGCTCCTCGTGCTCCTTGTGGCGGATCGCGGCGTTCTCGTCGAGCGAGACCTTGCCGTCGAGCGCGATCAGGTCACCGGAGCCGGTCTTGACGAGCGGGTTGACCTCGACGAGCGTGGCGTCCTCCCCCTTGAAGACGTCCCACAGCTTGAGGATGACGTTCGCGACCTTCTCGCGCAGCTCGGGGGCGAAGCCCGCGGCCTCGGCGATCTCGGCGGCCTTGGCCTGGTCGATGCCCGTGCCCGGGTCAACCGCGATCCGGGCCAGCGCCTCGGGGCGCTCGACGGCGAGCTGCTCGATCTCCATGCCGCCCTCGACCGAGCACATGGCGAGGTAGTTGCGGTTCGAACGGTCCAGGAGCACGGAGAAGTAGTACTCCTCCGCGATGTCCGCACCGGCCGCGATCATGACCTTCTTGACCGTGTGGCCCTTGATGTCCATGCCGAGGATGTTCTGCGCGTGGGCGAACGCCTCCTCGGGCGTCTTGGCGACCTTGACACCGCCGGCCTTGCCGCGGCCTCCAACCTTGACCTGCGCCTTGACGACGGTCACTCCGCCGATCTTCTCGGCAGCAGCCTTGGCTTCCTCAGGGGTGTGCGCAACGATTCCGGCCAGCACGGGCACGCCGTGTGCCTCGAACAGATCGCGCGCCTGATATTCAAACAGGTCCACGGTTCAGTGTCCTCTACGTCGAAGTAGTTCTGACATCGGATCACCGTGGTTCGCCAGCGGGAGCTCCCCCGTCGGCGGGCCCAGTGCTCCAAGGGGAAACTCTAGTCCCTCGCTCGGGGCACCGTCCCCCGCGGGAAGGTTTCGTGACCAACCGCACAGCTCTACAGGCCGTAGAATCCGGGGATTTCAGCGCACCTGAGCGAGGACGAAACGGACGACGGCGGCAGGGTCACCCTGCCGCCGCCGTCCGTTTCGGGCCGCGGCGTTCAGCTCACCTTCGTGAGCGGCGCGTAGCGGAGCAGGAGCCGCTTCTCGCCGATCGGGAACGTGACCTTCGCGACGGTCTTGTCCCCTGAGCCCTCGACACCGATCACCGTGCCGTTGCCGAATGCTGTGTGGTTGACCTTGTCCCCGACCGAGACGGAGATGATCTCCTTCTGCGGCTGCACGCGATTGGCCCGAACCGAGGCGGGGGGCGTGGAGATGGCGTCGAACTGGGCGTTCCGGCTCGCGCCAGCACCCCATGACGACCCCGAGAACCGCGACGAGAAGCGGTCCCCGGCAGTCCCGACCGCGGGCGGCCGCGCCGAGCCCTCGCGCTTCCAGTCGATGAGCTCCGCCGGGACCTCGCCAATGAACTGGCTTGCGGGGTAGTACTCGCTCTGGCCCCAGAGGCTCCGGACCTCCGAGCGGGTCAGGTACAGCCGTTCACGGGCCCGCGTGAGGCCCACGTACGCGAGCCGGCGCTCCTCGGCGAGCTCCTCGGGATCCGTCGCGGACCGCCGGTGCGGGAACACGCCGTGCTCCATGCCCGTCAGGAACACGACCGGGAACTCGAGCCCCTTGGCGGTGTGCAGCGTCATGAGCGTCACGACGCCCTGCCGTCTGGCCTCCGCGACGGCCGCCTCGACCTCGGCTGCCGTCGCGCCGGGCGCGTCGGGGATCTGGTCCGCGTCCGCGACGAGCGAGACCTGCTCGAGGAATTCGGCGAGGCTCCCATCAGGATTGTCGCGCTCGTATTCGCGCACGACGGCGACGAGCTCGGCGAGGTTCTCAACGCGCGACTCGTCCTGGGGATCGGTCGAGCTCCGCAGCCCGGCGAGGTAGCCGGTCTGCTCGAGGACGGCCTCGAGCGCGGCCACCGCGCCCGAACCCGCCGCGACCACGGCCAGGTCGTCGAGGAGCTTCACGAAGCCATTGACCGCGTTGACCGATCGGGTCGCCATCGCGGGAGCCTCGTCCGCCCTCCGCATCGCGGCCATGAAGGAGATGCGGTCCCGCTCGGCGAGCGCTGCGAGCGCGCCCTCGGCGCGGTCCCCGATCCCCCGCTTGGGTTCGTTGAGCACGCGCCGGAGGTTGACGTCGTCGTCCGGGTTCACGAGGACGCGCAGGTAGGCGAGCGCGTCCTTGATCTCCTTGCGCTCGTAGAAGCGCGTGCCGCCCACCACCTTGTACGGGAGCCCGACGCGCATGAGGATTTCCTCGAGGCTGCGGGACTGCGCGTTCGTGCGGTAGAAGACCGCGACGTCGCCCGGGCGGTAGTCGCCCGAGTCGACGAGACGATCGATCTCGCCCGCGATGAAACGGGCCTCTTCGTGCTCGTTCTCCGCCGCGTAGCCGATGATCTTCTCGCCGTTGCCCTCGGCCGTCCAGAGCGTCTTCTCGGGCCGGTTGGGGTTGCGCGAGATGACGGCGTTGGCGGCGGAGAGGATGGTCTGCGTCGAACGGTAGTTTTGCTCGAGCTTGATGGTGCGGGCGTTCGGGTAGTCCTTCTCGAACTCCACGATGTTGCGGATGTCCGCGCCGCGGAACGCATAGATCGACTGGTCCGAGTCCCCGACCACGGTGAGCTCGGCGGGCCCAGGCGCCGTGCCGTTGTCCGGACCCACGAGTTCGCGCACGAGCGCGTACTGGGCATGGTTCGTGTCCTGGTACTCGTCGACGAGCACGTGCCGGAAGCGCCGCCGATACCCCTCCGCGATGGCGGGGAACGCCCGGAACATGTACACGGTCTGCGCGATGAGGTCGTCGAAGTCCATCGCGTTCGACTGCCGCAGCCGGTCGGCGTAGCCCTTGTAGACCTCGGCGACGCCGGCCTCGAACGGATCGCTAAGGTTGGCGCGCGCCGCGAAGTCGTCCGCGTCGATGAGCTCGTTCTTGAGCGCCGAGATCTTGTGCTGCACGGCCTTGGGCGCCACACGCTTCGGATCGAGTTCGAGCCCCTTGTGGACGAGCGTGATGAGCCGCAGCGAATCGGCCGAGTCGTAGATCGAGAAGTTCGAGTTGAGCCCCACCGAGGAGGCCTCGCGCCGCAGGATCCGCACGCACGAGGAGTGGAACGTCGAGATCCACATGCGCTTGGCCCGTTCGCCCACGAGCGACTCGATGCGCTCCCGCATCTCCGCGGCTGCCTTGTTCGTGAACGTGATCGCGAGGATCTCGCCGTGGTGGGCCCGCCCGGTCGCGATGAGATAGGCAATGCGGTGGGAGAGCACGCGAGTCTTGCCCGAGCCCGCCCCCGCGACGATGAGCAGCGGGCTCCCGGCGTGGATCACGGCCTCGTGCTGCTGCGGGTTGAGCCCGTCGAGGAGCCGCTCAGCGGCCGCCGAAGGCTGAATGGCCGACGGCGGCACGAACGTCCGCGCCGCGGCCTCCGGATCGCTCGTGGCCCACTCGGGCGGCAGCATGCCCCCGCGGTCCGCGGGGCCGGCCTGGCTCACGCGATCGCCACCTTCCGGCTCTTCCGCGCCCCCGGGCGTACCGGGCTTGGGCAGGTCAGCATACGGGTCGAAGAGCATCTCCATGATGAGATCCATTTTAAGACCTCACCCCGACACTCCTGCCCGCGCCGCCCCGCGCAGCCCCAAGCGCGCCATACGGCGCTACTCTGCGGGGGCCTCGGACGCTTCCTCTGGAGGCTCCTTGCGCACGCCGTAGTGGTGGCCCTCCGAATCCGTCTTGACGTCGATCCCTTCCAGTTCCTGGATCTCCTTGACGTCCTCGGGGTTCTGCCCGTGGGCCTCCGCCTCCAGCGGATCGCGGTGCGCCGCCGGTCCGTAGACGCTGCGCAGATGTCCCATGGTCCGCATGAAGTGACCCAGCTTCGAGTGCGGCGCCCCCGGCTCCTGGCGGCCGCCGTGCTCGGGCGAGCCGTCCGTCGGGTGGTTGGGCTCTGGCTCATCCTCCGGGTTCTCGAGGAGTGGCTCGCCGTCGGTCGTCGATTCACTCATGGTTTCCTCCTCTCGACCGCCACCACGTCAGTCGGTCGTCGACTCGACGGTCTCGCTGCTCGCGAAGACCTCCCGGGTCAGCTCGAGCACGTGATTCCGTGCGGTGAGAAGGTCCACGAGGATCTTCTCGAGCCGGGAGGCGATGCCCTCGTCGAGCCAGTCCCGCGCGTAGTACGCGAGGGGCTCGTACGCCGCGAGCGCCCCGTACACGACCTCGAGCGCGAGCGGCAGGACGGCGAGATCCATGATGGAGTTGTCGGTCTTGCGCAGGATCACGTGCGCCTCGTGGTCGAGGCCGTCGGCGGTATGGCCCGCGGGCACGGCGACGTTCCGTTCCAAATCGGCGAAGATGTCCTCGAGGACGGCCGCATGGGCGCGGGCCGCCTCCTGGAGGTCCCGCATGAGCGCGTTGACCTCGCGGCGCTGCGCGCGCTGTTCGAGCGTGCCGAGCGTCACGATGTTGCGGCGGCTCGTTCCGCGGGCGATCCCCAGCCGATAGACGAAGAGCTCATGGGCTTCAGTGAAGTACTCGAACACAGCGACCTCGCTTTCCGCGGCACAGCCACGGGCGCGAGCACCAGGGCCGCTGAGCCCTGTCCAATGCCTTCGTGCCGGGCATTGCCTGCGTCAATTTTCCCGCGAACGGCTTGGACGGGGCAATGCCCGGCGCCGCGGGGCCGATTCCGGCCGGGGCGTGCTACTCGTCCGCGCTCCGATGCTGTTCCACGAGGTCGGCCTCATCAGCCTCTGCTTCGACCACGACGTCCTCGCTGTCGATGAGGCCGTCCTCCTCGTCCCACAGGGGGACATCGGGCTCCACCGAGTAGTCCAGCGACGGGTCCTCTTCCTCGCTCAGGGTACGGACCGGGTCCTGGCCCTCAACGCTGACCATTGTGCTCCCTCCTTGGCCTTCGCTTCCGGATCTCTCCAGCACAGCACCGCGGGAAGTGCAGGTCAAGGCCTCTCGGAGTCAGCCGAAGTGGACCTCGGAGAGGGCCTCGAGGATCTCCCCGACTGCCGTTTCTCCGCCCGCTGCGAACCACGTGAGGCCGTTGACCTCGACGGTTCCGGTCGTTCCGCCGGCCGCTCGGACGATCGCCTTTCCGGGCAGCCAGTCCCACTGGGGGCATGAGTGCTGGAACCAGGCACCGATCTCGCCCTCGGACACGCGCGCCAGATCGCACGAGCCCGAGCCGAGGATGCGGATCGAGGCGGCCTTGACCGCGGCGTTGTGCCACGGCATCGCCGAGAGCGGCTGCGCGAGCCACTTCGGCTGGATCGAGGTCGCCGCCCCCAGGAGGCCGAGGCGCGCGTTGGTGGGCCCCTCGAGCGGCTCGCCGTTGAGCGTGGCCGGGGCGCTGTCGCCTCCGAGCCACAGCTTGTCCTCCTGCGGCTGGAAGATCGCGCCGAGCTGGACGTCCGGATCCGGCTCGCTCGGGTTGGCCTCGCCGCGCAGCGCGATGGCCGAGCACCAGTAGCGCGAGCCCGAGAAGAAGTTGTACGTGCCGTCCACGGGGTCGATGACCCACGTGCGTCCGGAGGTCGACGGCACCGACGCCCCTTCCTCGCCGAATACGCCGTCCTGCGGCCGGCAGACACGGAGCTGCTCGACCACGTACGCCTCGGCGGCCTTGTCGGCCGCCGTGACAATGTCGGAGACGGAGGTCTTCCGCTCGGCGGAGAGACCCTCGCGGCGCATGCGCAGGGCTAGGCCGCCTGCGTTGCGCACGAGAGCGCCCGCGAGCGCGGCGTCGTCTAGTGAGGGATCGAGGGCCAGGTCGTCGGTCAGCTCAGGCACGGTAACCAGCCTACGATAATGGGAGCATGTCCAAGACCCCCGCCCAGCGCGCCCGCAAGCACGGCGAGCGGGCCGCCGTGGCCCCTTCCGCGCGTCCCGGCGCCCGCGTCCCCGCCCCACAGGCCACCCCCAGGGCCCCGCAGGCGGAGGGCAACCCGAAGCTCATCATCATCGCGGCCCTCGGAGCCACGGTGTTCATGTTCTGGTACCTGCACCTGCTCGCGCTCGCGCAGATGACCCAGCTCAGCAGCGGCCTGGCGATGCCGGACTCGATGGTTGCCGGATTCGCGCCGTCCTACCTGGAGCAGGTTCGCGGCGCGATGAACGCGGATGCGCTCGGGCAGCTGAGCTACGTCCACAAGACCGCGGGCACCATCTTCCCCCTCGTATTCGGGCTCGCGTTCGCGCTCGTCTTCGGCGCGTGGGTGCGCGGGCTGGCCGCACGCCGGGCGGGGTTCGCGCTCGTGGGGGCCTTCGTCATCGTCCGCATCGCGGGCAATATCGTGATCGACACGGCGCTCGGCTCGCAGCCCTTCAACTCCGGGCTCGCGGCGCTCGCCGCCGGGCTCGTGATCGCGGGCTGGGCGCTGTTCGCCCTCGTCCTGCTGCTCTGGGGCGCGAACGCGCTGATCAGCTGGCGCCGGAAGCAGGCTGCCGCGGGCCAAGCCGCCTGACCTCGGCCCGGGTGCGCTGCGCCCCGGACGCGATGACGCCGCCCATGACCACGATCCCGACCGTCACCGGGTAGACGATGGCGCGCTCGAGCGCTCCGGGATACGGGACCTGAAGATGGGTCAGCACAAGGAGCACGGTCGCCGCCGCGGCCACCGCGCCGAAGGCCATGAGCGCCCAGCCCGCGCGCGTCCGGGTGCGCCACTGCGCGCCGAGGACCATGGCGGCGAGCGAAGCGCTCGCGAAGTACACGAGGGCGGCCGCGCCGTGGATCCAGTTGACGACGTCCTCCTGGACGAGACCCACGAGGATGAGCCCCACCCCTCCGACGCCGAAGAGGATGCGGACCGCGAGCGCCACGAGGTGGCCACGGCGGACGGCGGGGTGGTCCCGCGCGACGCGTGCCGGTCCGGCCGCCGCGACGGCCGCGGTGAGCCGCGCATGGGCGCGCACGGAGGGGCCGTGCGCCGCGACGCGCAGCACGCGGGTGGAGATGAGCAGGGCCGCGACGATGAGCCCCACGCCCTGGAGCACGAACGAACCGTCCATGAGCCAGTTGAGGGGCGAGCACACGTAGCGCCCGTTGTGGATCCCGCAGTGGGCGGCGCCGAGGTCGCTGATGACGTTCGTCGCGTAGTTGTACGCCTGCTCCCCCGCCCACGCGAGGGCCGTGGCGGCCTCCGCGACGAAGAACTGGACCACGCTCACCGCGGACCACGCGCCCAGATAATGGCGGACGTCCGCGGGGGCCGGAAAGGCTTGCCTCGAGCGCATGAGCCAACGATAGCCGCGACCACGGCGGGACCTTGGCAGCAACGGGGTGCCGCGAACCGATATGCTTGAGAGCGTGCCCGGGCGCTCCGGGCGGGCCCCCGTAGCTCAGTAGGATAGAGCGGCCCTCTCCTAAAGGGCAGGCCATCGGTTCGATTCCGGTCGGGGGCACTTGGTGTATCTGGTGCCAGATCTTCGCGCATTCCTGCGCGGCAGCTGGGCGGTCGAGCGCACCATGCTGGACCGTTCCAGCGGCGCGCGCGGAAGCTTCTCCGGGACCGTGACCTTCGGGGACGCGGACGACGGCGCCGCCCTCCTTCAGCGCGAGCACGGCACCGTCCGCTGGGGCGACCACGAGGGGCCCGCAAGCCGCGAGTACGTGTGGCGGCCCGGCGGCCCTCCAGGCGCGATGGACGTCTTCTTCCCCGACGGCCGCTTCTTCCACTCCGTCCGGCTGGGCGGACCGGCTCCCCGCCCCGCGGGATCCAGTGCCGCCGAACTTGGCGGCACGGCCACGCGCGGCGAGTCCCAGCCCGCGGAATGGCGGGCGGAGCATTGGTGCGACCCGGACGACTACCGCGTCACCTATGCCGCGACGGGCCCGGACGAGCTTCGCTACGAATGGGACGTCACGGGCCCGGCAAAGGATCTGCTCCTCACGAGCATCCTCCGCCGGGCCCGCCCACGATGACCCCACGCCGGGGCGGCTCCTCCCCCTGACGAGGGGCCGCCTCCCACCCGACGAAGGGTCAGCTCACTCAGACGCCCTTGTTGTAGACGTCGAGGCCAAACCGGTTGAGCCCCGGGGTTCCGGCGTAGCCGAGATACGGGAGGCCGAACAGGTCCTCGATGCTCGCCAGCAGGCTGTAGTGGTTGTACGGCGTCGTGGACCACGTGCCGCCCGCCGTGAACGGCGAGAGCACGAGCGCTCCGACTCGGCCGCCGCCCAGTCCCGTGATCCCCGGCAGTGGCGAGTTGGGGCCAGGCCCCTCGCCGCAGCACGCGCTCGCGTCCTGCTGGGGCCCGTCCGATTCGTCGAACGTGATGACCAGGACGCCGTCCTGCTTGAACGCCGGCGAGTTCGTGATGGTCGGGACCCACGTCTTCAGCCACGCGTCGGCGGACGCGAGGCCGCCGGGCTCACCGTCGACGCACGGCGAGTCGTGCCCGTCGTGGCACAGGTTCGGGGTGATGTAGGAGAGGCTCGGGGTCGTCGAGGCTGAGGCGAGGTCGCCCCTCAAGGCGGAGAGGTCGACGTCGTTCGCCGCGCACGCCGGCGAGCCCGTGATGCTCTGGAAGTACACGAACGGGTTGTGGCGCGCGGCGTACTGGTCGCCCACGCGGGCCTTCTGGGTATCGTCCGCGGCGCCGAGCTGCGGGTGGCGGCATGGCGTGCCCATGTCCTCCATGTAGCCCTTCCACGTCTTGCCCGCCGCGGTGAGCTGGTCGGCGACCGTCGTGACGCCCTTCGGGTACACGCAGCCATCCCCGACCGCCTGGCCTTGCGGCGCGGTGCCCGTCTGAGCGAACGGCGTGTAGACCTGGCAGTCGCCCTGGGTCTGCGGGTTGGGGCCCTGGCCGGAGATCTGCGAGACATAGTTGTCGAGCGAGTTGTGGCCGGTCCCGTAGTACGTGTTGAGCAGGGCTCCCTGCGAGCGCAGCGTCTGCGAGAGGTACGGCGCCTGCGACGCCGGGCCCCACGTCTCGTCGTAGCCCTTGTTCTCGAGGTTGATGACGAACACATGCGAGCTCTTCGGGAGGTACTGCGGCGTCTGGTCGGCGGCTGATGCCTGCCCGAACCCAGCCCGCACGAGCGCGACGGCGGCGAGCGCCAACACGGCGACGGCCGCGAGGACGACGGCGAGCGGCCGACGGTGGGCGATGCCTCCAACGGTGAACCGGGTCATGAGAGCTTCCATCCTTCCGCGATGGCCTTCTCCTTGAGGGGGTGCCACTCGTCCTCCGGGTCTCCCCCGGGCAGCGGCGTACACGCGGCACCGGCAACGAATGGCGGTACGAGGTACTGCGGCGCGGAGAGATTCGGCGCGCTCGAGAAGTCGAGGACTTCGGCGAGGTTGTTGGCGTTGGCATCACGCGGCGTGAGCGCGGGGAGGCCC
Source organism: Sinomonas albida (assembly GCF_004919045.1). Lineage (GTDB taxonomy): Bacteria > Actinomycetota > Actinomycetes > Actinomycetales > Micrococcaceae > Sinomonas > Sinomonas albida. The sequence continues at coordinate 121,755 of NZ_SWDW01000001.1, read as the reverse complement.
CAGCGCCACTCGATCGCCTTGAGCACCGACGTGTGGTCGTAGAGCCCCGAGGCGACGTTCGCCCGCCGGGCGTACGGGGAGACGACGAGGGCCGGGACGCGGAAGCCGCGCAGCGCCGTCGTCGGGCTCGTGTCGGGGGCCGAGCCCGGGGCGACGTGGTCGAAGAAGCCGCCCCACTCGTCGAAGTTGACCACCAGGAGCGTCCGTGACCAGGCTGGCGACGTCGTGATCGCGTGGTAGACCTCGTTGAGGAACAGCTCGCCCGAGCGGACATCGGCGTGCGGGTGGTCGTCGCCAGAGGTGCCGGAGCCCTCGTCCATGAACCGCGGGTCGACGAAACTCACCGACGGCAGCGTGCCCGCCGCGCAGTCGCTCAGGAACTGGGAGTACGGGGACGAGATGGGAAGGTACTTGGTGCCCCACAGGGCGAGGAACGGCACGTCGGAGAAGTAGTACCTCCCCGAGACGCCCGCGGCGGCCAGGCTGTCCCAGATCGTGGGGATCGTCGCGGTGGCGGTCGAGTTGTGGATCCGGTCGGTCTGGGCCGAGTGCTGGTAGAAGCGGTTCGGGTAGGTCTCGGCCATGACTGCGGCGTAGTAGTTGTCGCACACCGTCCACGCGGGGGCGGCCTGGGCCCAGAACGCGAGATCGTCCGAGGTGTAGTAGCCGATGGCGAAGTCGTCGTTCTCGCCGGCGCGGAGCCAGCCGTCGCACTTGCCGTTGTTGAACTCGATCCGGCCGCCCTCGTACGAATGGTCCGGATCCGGGTGGCTGCAGCCCTGGTAGTCGGTGAGGTGGTGGGTCCCGTGCGGGACGCCGTAGCGGTCCACGTAGGTGAACCCCGACTGCCGTCCGTTGGCTCGCGGAAGCCAGCCGAGGAAGTGGTCGAACGATCGGTTCTCCATCATCACGACGACGATGTGGTCGATCCCGGAGGCAGCGGGGGCGGGCAGGGCCGAGGCTGCGATCCCGGCGGCCGGGCGCCCGGCCTGGCTCTGGGCGGCGGCCGGAACGGCGGTGGCGCCGACTGCGGTCACGGCAGCGGCTGACAGGAAGTTGCGGCGAGAGATGCTCACGGCCCTCCAAGTTACCGGTCAGTAGAGCCGTTCGGAGCCGGTGTCACCGAGCGTTCATTGGGGGTTAGCGGTTTTCCCACGCAACTCCCAGACAAGGGTCCAAATCTGGGAATTCCCTGAGCGACGCCGGTCACGGGGTCGCGTGGCGGGCCGCGGCGAGTGCGGGGAGCACGTGGTCCGTGAGAAGCGGTGCGAGGTCTTGGGGAAGCTCCGCCTCGGGATCGAGCCAGCGGAGCTCCGCGATCTCCGCGGACGCGCGGATCCCGGCCGGGTCATGGACACCGGGCGCGGTGAACACGGTGGCCTCGATCTCCGTGCCCGCCTCGTTGGCAGCGCGCGCGATCCAGAAGCCCACGTAGTCAAGCTCCTGCGGGGCCACATCGATTCCGACTTCTTCGGCCAGCTCACGGCTCGCCGCCTCGGCGGCGGTCTCTCCCGGCTCGGGCTTGCCGCCCGGGTGCATGAACCGCTCGGTGCCGCGCTTGCGCACGGTCAGGAGCCGGCCGTCCCGAGAGAAGACGCACACTGCTGACACGACAATCCGGGAGGTCACCCCTCGAGGGTAGCCTCCCAGCAGCAGCCTGCCGCACCGACCGCGCGGCAGGGCCGCCTAGCTCGCGAGGTCCACCCCAGCGTCCTCCGCGATCGCTGCCGCATGGGCAAACTGCGTGTTGTAGAGCTCGGCGTACCGGCCGTCGGCAGCGAGCAGCTCGCCGTGGTTGCCGCGCTCCACGATCCGGCCGTCCTCGACGACGAGGATCTGGTCGGCGGCGCGGATGGTCGAGAGGCGGTGCGCGATGACGAGCGCCGTGCGGCCCTCGAGCGCCTCCGTGAGGGCGGCCTGGACGGCCGCCTCGTTCGTCGAGTCGAGCGACGCCGTTGCCTCGTCGAGGATGACGACGCGCGGCTGGGCCAGCAGGAGCCGCGCGATGGTGAGCCGCTGGCGCTCGCCGCCGGAGAGCCGGTAGCCACGCTCGCCGACGACCGTCTCGAGCCCGTCGGGGAGGGCCCTGACCATCGAGTCGAGCCGGGCGCGCCGCAGCGCATCCCACAGCTCGTCGTCGGACGCCCCGGGCTGGGCGAGCCTGAGGTTCGAGCCGATCGACTCGTGGAACAGGTGGCCGTCCTGCGTCACCATTCCTACCGTTCCGCGGAGCGACTCGAACGTCGTGTCGCGCACGTCGACGCCGCCGATGCGCACCGCGCCTTCGTCGACATCGTAGAGGCGTGCGATGAGCTGGGCGGTCGTGGACTTCCCGGCCCCGGAGGATCCGACGAGCGCGACTGTCTGCCCCGGATCGACGCGGAACGAGAGCCCGTGGAGCACTTCCTCGCCGCCGCGCGAGTCGAGGACTGCCACCTCTTCGAGGGATGCGAGGGAGACCTTGTCCGCGGACGGATAGGCGAAGCGCACGTCGTCGAACTCCACGGAGACCGGCCCGGCGGGGAGGGGCCGCGCGTCGTCCTTCTCGCGGATGATCGGGACGAGGTCGAGCACCTCGTACACCCGCTCGAAGCTCACGAGGGCGCTCATGACGTCCACCCGAGCGTTCGAAAGGGACGTGATGGGGGCGTAGAGCTTGGTCAGGAGGAGCGCGAGGACCACGACGTCGCCGGCAGCCATGGTCCCGTTGACGGCGAGCCACCCGCCCACGCCGTACACGAGGGCGAGCGCGAGCGAGGACACGAGCGCGAGGGACGTCACGAACGCGAACGCGAGGACAGCGGACCGCACGCCGATGTCCCGCACGGCCGTGGCCTTGCGCGCGAACTCGGAGGCCTCGTCCTCCGGCCGGCCGAAGAGCTTGATGAGCGTGGCGCCGGGCGCGGAGAAGCGCTCGGTCATCTGGTTGCCCATCTCGGCGTTGTACTTGGCGGCCTCGCGGCGCATGTCGGCGATCTTCGCGCCCATGCGCCGGGCGGGCAGGAGGAAGAGCGGGAGGAGCAGGAGGGAGAGGAGCGTCACGAGCCACGATTTCTGGACCATGACCGCGACGGTGAGGATGAGCGAGACGCTGTTGCTCACCACCCCGCTGAGGGTTCCCGCGAAGGCGGACTGTGCCCCGATGACATCGTTGTTGAGGCGGCTCACGAGCGCGCCCGTGCGCGTGCGCATGAAGAACGCGATGGGCATCTTCTGCACGTGGTCGAACACGGCGCGGCGGAGGTCGAGGATGACCCCTTCGCCGATCACTGCGGAGAGCCAGCGGGCCACGAGGCTCAGCGCGGCGTCCGCGACCGCGAGGAGTGCGATGAGACCGGCCAGGAACGCGACCGGCCCGAGCCCGCTCCGGGCCACGATCGCGTCGATGACCTGCCCGGCCAGAAGCGGCGTCGCAACCGAGACCGTTGCGCCGAGGATCGACACGACAAGGAACACCAGGAGGCGCCACCGGTACGGCTTCGCGAAGCGCAGCACGCGCTTGAACGTCGCCTTGTTGAACGGGGTGGGCCCCTCGTTTGCCTTGCCCATCGCGTGCATGTAGCCCCACGCGGCCCGGTCCATGCTCATGCGCAGCACACCGCCTTTCCGTGCAAGTAAGGATAGGGCTCGAGCCCGACAATCCTGTGCGCGGTTCACCGAAGGCGGAGCGCGCGGCCGAGCCGGGAAGCGGCTGGCCGGGGAAAGTGAGACGCCCGCCGGCTCGCGATTGGGGGGTGCGCGAGCCGGCGGGCTTGAATTCAGCATAGACCACCCCCAGCGCATCGTAAAATCAAAGCCGACGACACACCGCCCGAACCGGGGATGCACCCCGGCCGCCCGACAAAAGGTCCTGAATGTCAGTTTCCGCGATCGCGTTCCAAAACTGGGTGAGCCAATTGGCCCCCGGTTCGAGCACCGCGGACGTCTGCCGGCAGTCGGGAGTCAAGCGGAGCACGCTCGCCCAGCAGCTCGTGCGCGGCAAAGTCGCCGAGACGACCGTCGTCGCCGTCGCCCGCGCCTACGGCCGCAACCCCGTCCTCGGGCTCGCGGAGTTCGAGCCGTACACCGAGCTCGCGGCAAGCCTTGCGCCACCCACCGACGCCGAGGTCCTCAGCCAGACGCCCACCGCCCGGCTGCTCCACGAGATCCTCGTGCGGGTGGGCGGCCTGACCCCGGCCGACGCGAACGGGCCCTCGGGCGAGGCGGCCGGCGTGCGCCAGTGGGTCGAGGCGATCGACGACGGCGAACTCCGCCAGCGCGTGAGCGCTGCGGCGGGCATCGCACCCCAGAACTTCTCGGCTCAGCTCAGCGCGAACCGCCTCGCCCCCGAGCTCGCGGTCCGCACCGCACGGGAGGCCGGGGTCGGCCTGCGCAACGGGCTCGTGGTCACGGGCCTCGTGACGGCCGCCGAAGCCGGGTGGCCGCCGTCGGCCGTCGAGGACGCGCTCTCCCGCCTGAGCGACGCCGAACTCACGCTGCTCGCCTCCGAGCGCCTCGCGATGCTGGGCCGCTCGCTCAAGCGCCAGGAACACGACGAACGCGCCGACCGCCGGGCCTGGGAGCACCTCGGATGACGATCTTCGCCTGGGCGATCTTCGGGCTCACTGCCGTGCTCGCGCTCGCACGGATCCCGGACGCGGTCCGCGGTCGCAACCGCTCCCTGTGCGCGTTCTTCGCGCTCATGTCCTTCGCGATCCTCCTGAGCCTTCAGGGGCCGTACGTCGCCGTCGATGCGCTGCTCGGGGGACAGAACTTTGCGAACCTGCTCCTGCGCTTCATCATCTATGGCGTCGCGCTCCTGCTCGCGCTGCGGGTCGCCGCGGCGTTCGCGGCCCGCCGCGCGTCACAGCTGCTGACGGGGCCGTGGGGTCTCGGGGCGCTGGGCGCGTGCTCGGCACTCCTTGTCGTGACGTTCGTCCTCTCGGGCCCGGGACCCTCCCAGGCAGGCTTCGCGAGCCACGACTTCTGGCCATGGCCAGCGGCGTACGGGACGCTCGGCCGGTTGTACCCCTCGCTCACGGCGCTTGCCGTCCTCCCTGCCCTATGGGGTGCCGTGAAGCGCCCGGGCCGCGCCTCCCTCCGCGTCGCCGCGGCGCTCATGTGGGCGGGTTACGTGCTCCTCGTGGTCTCCAACGTCATCACGGTGCTGCCGGCCTCGGCGGTCGCGCTCTCGCAGGCCATCAACTACGGGACGATCCTGCTCGTGTGCGCCGGGCTGGCCCTCATCTGGCTCTCCTCGCTCGCGGCGCGGCGGAGGGCGAAGCAAGCCGAGCGGCGAATTGACGTAAAAAATCCACAGTCTTGAGTAACGGGTTCACAAAATCATTACCGTGTGCCAGAATCATGAATGTGTGAACACGACCTGTCAGGGGGATGGGCTGTTCTGCATTGGGGGGATGAGGGGCGGCGGTCTACGGACCGCCACCCCTCAGCCTTTTCCCGGCACTTTTCCGGAGACGCGCGCCGGGCGCCAGCGCCTAACACCGGCGCCGCGATTGCCTAGAATCCGCGTCGGAATCGCAGCGTGACGAGCTGGAACGGCCGCAGGACCATCGCCGCTCCCCCGCCGTCGACCGGCGTCACGGCGACACCCACGGAGGCGTCCCGCGATGAGAACGGCCGCTCGAGCAGGTCCACGGATTCGGCGCATGACGCCTCGAAGCCCGGCGCCACCGTGACCGCTGCGCGTTCCCCGAGCGCCTCGTAGAGCCGAACCACGACGTCGCCCGATCCGTCCTCGGCGAGCTTGACCGCTTCGACGACCACGCCGGGGTTGTCCACCGTCACGAGTGGCTCGACCTCATGCCCTCCGCGCACGGTCCGCGGCTCGAGATTGGTCCGGTAGCCCTCCTCGACCGCGTCCGCGATCGAGGCCCCCGGGCGCACCGTGACCGTGAACTCGTGGCGGCCCTGGTCGGCCTGAGGATCCGGATACGTGGGCGCCTTGAGCAGCGAGAGTCGGAGCGTCGTCGTGGTGCCTCCGTCCGGGCGGACGGCTCGGGTGACGTCGTGCCCGTAGGTGGACGAGTTCGTCACGGCGACGCCGTAGGAGCCCTCCGCCACGTGAGTCCAGCGGTGGGCGCACGTCTCGAAGCGCGCCCAGTCCCAGGACGTGTTCGTCGGAACGTCCCGGAACACGTGCCCGAACTGGATCTCCGAGGCCGAGCGCTCCGCACGGACGTCAAACGGGAAGCCCAGCTTGAGGAGCTTCTCCTGCTCGTGCCAGTCGATTGCCGTCTCGATGCGCAGCGACGCGGCGCCCGGGGCGAGCACGATCCGCTGCGTCACGGCCGAGGCGCGGAACTCGCGGCGAACCTCGAGGACGGCCTCGCCCGAGGCGCCCGTCGACGCTTCGACCGACACGGCGTCGGTGAGCGCCGCGACGGTGCGGCGGTAGAACGGATCGATGTCCCACGCGTCCCACTCGTTGGGAGTGTCGCGGTGCAGCTCGAGCAGGTTGCCGGCGGCGCCGGGGGCGATGGCCTCGCGTCCGGTCACGGCGTCCCGCAGCGAGACGAGCAGGCCGCGCGCGTCGACCTCGGCGCGCATCGCGCCGTTGTCGAGGACCCAGCGCCGCCCGCCGTCGTCCGCGGTCCGCTCGGCGAGCGTCGCGGCACCCTCCGAACGCACGACGGCGGCCGCGCCCAGAGCGGGCACGCCGCCCCGCGCGTGGGGCGCGGAGTTGAGCAGGAACTCGGTTCCGCCCTCGCCCACGAGTGCGCGCCCAGCTTCCGCGATGAGGCCCTCGAGCTCGCGCGCGGCATCCTCGTAGTTGCGTTCGGCGTCCCGGTAGACCCACGCGATCGAGCTTCCGGGCAGGATGTCGTGGAACTGCTGGAGGAGGACCGTTCGCCACAGGCGGCGCAACGCCTCGGCCGGGTAGGGCGCCCCGACGCGCACGGCGGCCGTGGCACACCACAGCTCGGCCTCGCGGAGCAGGTGCTCGCACCGCCGGTTCCCCCGCTTCGTGCGGGCCTGGGACGTGTACGTGCCGCGGTGCTTCTCGAGGTACATCTCTCCCGCCCACACGGGCGGATCGCTGTATTCGGCCTCCGCCGCGGCGAAGAAGTCGCGCGGGACGCCGAGCTCGACGCGCGGCGATCCCTCCGTGTCGCGGGAGCGGCGCGCGGCCGCGAGCATCTCCCGCGTGGGGCCGCCGCCGCCGTCGCCGTAGCCGAACGGGACGAGGCCCAGCGTCGCGCGGCCCTTCTCGCGGAAGTTCCGCTCTGCGTGGGCGAGCTCGGAGGCCGCGAGATCGGAGTTGTAGTTGTCCGTCGGCGGGAAGTGCGTGAACACGCGGCTTCCGTCGATTCCCTCCCACAGGAAGCTGTGATGCGGGATGCGGTTCACCTGATTCCACGACGTCTTCTGGGTGAGGAAGTAGCGCTCCCCCGCCGCGCGGACGATCTGCGGGAGCGACGCCGAGTAGCCGAACGAGTCCGGAAGCCAGGCCTCCTCGCACTCGACGCCGAACTCCTCGAGGAAGAATCGCTTGCCCTCGACGAACTGGCGCGCCATCGCCTCGCTGCCGGGCATGTTCGCGTCCGATTCGACCCACATGCCGCCCACCGGCATGAACCGTCCCTCGGCGACCTTCTCCTTGATGCGCTCGAAGAGCTCCGGGTAGCCCTCCTTGATCCAGAGGAGCTGCTGTGCGGACGAGCACGAAAACGTCAGCTCGGGGTCCTCGTCCATGAGGGTTACCACGTTGGAGAACGTGCGGGCGCATTTGCGGACGGTCTCGCGGACGGGCCAGAGCCACGCCGAGTCGATGTGCGCGTGCCCTGTGGCGACGAGGCGGAGCGAGCTGTTCGCGGCCGGGGCCGAGAGGACGGGGACCAGTGCCTCGCGGGCCGCGTGAGCCGTCCCGGGGACATCGTCGGGGTCCACGAGATCGCACACGAGCTCGAGCGCTCGGAGGATTTCGTACCGCCGCGGCCGGTCCATGGGGAGCTCGTGCATGAGCCCACGAAGGCTCCGGACGTCCTGGAGAAGCTCCCACACCTCGACGTCGCGCTCGGCGAGGGCCATCGTGCCGAAGCGGTAGAGCGGCTCGGGGCTCGCGGTCTCGCGGTCGCCTTGGGCCGTGGGGATGAACTGCCACCCCTGGGTGACATCCGGATTCGCCGCTGCCTCGACATAGAACTCGACGGCGCGGCCTCCTCCGAGGGCCGCGAGCGGGATGTACGCGTTCAGCGGGTTGAGCGCCTTGATCGGCGCGCCGTCGGGCCGCCAGGCCTGGCCCTCGCATTGGAAGCCGGGCTGGTTCGACGTGAAGCCGAGATCCACGAGGGCCTCGACCGCGAAGCCCTCGCCGCCCCAATCCTCGGGGATCTCCCCCGTGAGCCGCAGCCACGTGGTGCGCCAGGCCGGGCCCCACGCCTCCCCCTGGGCCATGGGGACGTAGTCCTGGGCGATCGCCTCCCGCGCCGGAACAGGTTCGCCGGGGGCGTCCCAGCGCTCGGCCCGGAGGGGCACAGTGCGGCGGTAGATGTTGGCTTCGAGGCGGTCGCGGACGAACCTGTCGATGCGGGCTTCGGTGATGAGCCTGTCGTCGTGCACAGACACTCCGATCAATCAAATCGTTTGACTAATATGCGCTAATCCAACGCTACCCGCCCGTAACCCAGAGTGGAAGCGGTTGCCGTCCGTTGCCCATGCCGTTGCGGGGTCCCGTCCCACCCGCCAGAGACCCCGCAACCCGGCGCCAGAGACCCCGCAACCCGAGGCGGCTAGGCAAGGAGGCGCTCGTGCCCCGCGTACACGTTGAAGCCCGTGCCCCGGCTGAAGCCCACGAGCGTCACGCCCGCCTCCTCGGCCAGTTCCACGGCGAGCGAGGACGGCGCGCTCACGGCCGCCAAGGCGGGAATTCCAGCCATCGCCGCCTTCTGCACGAGCTCGAAGGACGCGCGACCGGAAACCTGCAGGACAGTCCCTCGCAACGGCAGCAGCTCGGACCGGAGAGCCCAGCCCACCACCTTGTCGACGGCGTTGTGGCGGCCCACGTCCTCGCGGAGGCACAGGAGCTCGGCCGAGGTCCCGCCATCGTCCACGCGGAAGAGCCCGGCCGCGTGGACGCCCCCGGTCTTCTCGAAGAGCGCTTGGGCCTCGCGGAGGCGGGCGGGCAGGCCGGCGACGAGCTCCGGGAGGAGGCGCACGCCGTCGTCCGCGGGGCTGTGGTGGCCCGAGCGCCGCACCGACTCGATCGAGTCGGTGCCGCAGATGCCGCATGAGCTGGACGTGTACACATTGCGCCCGGTCTCGGGCATCACGACGTCCGGGCGCAGCTGGGCCTGGACCACGTTGAACGTCTGGCGCCCTTCGGCATCCTCGCCCCCGCAGAACCGCTCCGCGACGATCTGGCCGGCCTCCCAGACCACGCCCTCGGACACGAGGAAGCCCGCGACGAGGTCGAAATCGTCGCCCGGCGTCCGCATCGTGACGCTGTACGAGAGGTTGCCGAGCCGGATCTCGAGGGGCTCCTCGACGGCAAGCACGTCCTCCTTGTCCCGGACGGGGTGCTCGCTCTCGAGGACGAACTTGCGGACCTTACGGCGCTGGCTGAGTCGACCCATGGCGCCCTCCTTCCACGCTGGCCGCGCCCGCGCCGTCGCGCGTCCCATGGCGCTCGAAACGGACGGTGAGGGCCTTGAACCCCGGGGTGTTGGATTCGCGCGCCACGAGGTCGCGGTGCACGAGCGCGTTCGCCTCGGGGAAGTACGCCGCCGCGCAGCCCCGCGCGGTCGGGTACGCGACGAGCCGGAACCGGTCGGCGCGACGCTCCTCGCCCCGGAACACGCTCACCACGTCGACGAGCTCGCGGTCCTCGAAGCCGAGCCCCGCGAGGTCCTCGGGGTGGACCAGGATCACGCGGCGGCCGTCGGAGATGCCGCGGTAGCGGTCGTCCTGGCCGTAGAACGTCGTGTTGTACTGGTCGTGGCTTCGCACGGTCTGGAGGATGAGGTGCCCCGCGGGAGGCTCGAGGTACTCGAGCGGGCTCACCGTGAACCGTGCGCGGCCCGCCTCCGTGGCGAACGATCGCGTGTCGCGGGGCGGGTTCGGGAGCTGGAAGCCGTTCCGCTGCCGGACGCGCCGGTTGAAGTCCTCGAAGCCCGGGATCACGCGGGAGATGTGGTCTCGGATCACGTCGTAGTCCTCCGCCATCGCGCGCCAGTCCACGGGGTGGCCCTCGCCGAGCGTCGCGGCGGCGAGCCGCGCGACGATGACCGGCTCCGCGAGCAGGTGTTCCGAGATCGGCTCAAGCCGCCCTTGGGTCGAGTGCACCATCGACATCGAGTCTTCGACGGAGAGGAATTGGCGGCCGGAAGGGTGTTTGTCGTCCCGGTCCGTGCGGCCGAGCGTCGGCAGGATGAGCGACGTGCGGCCGTGCACCACGTGCGAGCGGTTCGGCTTCGTCGAGATGTGGACCGTGAGCCCCGCACGCTGCATCCCGGCTTCGAGCGCCGCGGTGTCAGAGTTGGCCTGGGCGAAGTTGCCGCCGAGGGAGACGAACACGTCCACCTCGTCGCGCTCGAACGCCGCGAGCGTCTGCGTCGAGTCGAAGCCGTGCTCGCGCGGCGACGCGATGCCGAACTCGGCATCGAGGGCCGCGAGCAGCCCCTCCTTCGGCTTCTCCCAGATGCCCATGGTGCGGTCGCCTTGGACGTTCGAGTGGCCGCGCACGGGGCACGCGCCCGCGCCCGGCTTTCCGAAGTTGCCCTGGAGCAGCAGGAGGTTCACGATCTCTCGGATCGTGTCGACCGAGTGCGGCTGCTGCGTGAGGCCGAGCGCCCAGCACACGATCGTGGCCTTCGACTCGGCGAGCAGCCTTGCGGTCGCCTCGATCTCGGCGCGCGTGAGCCCCGTGGCCCGCTCCGTCTCCTCCCAATCGAGCGACGCGCGGGCGGCGGCGTAGGCTTCGAAGCCCTCAGTCTGCGCGTCGACGAAAGAACGGTCGACGACGGCGCCGGGCGCCTTCCGCTCCGCCTCGAGGAGCAGGTGCCCCAGCGCCTGGAACAGCGCGAGGTCTCCCCCGACCTTGATCTGGAGGAACTCGTCCGCGATCGTCGCGCCCTCCCCCACGTAGCCGTCCACGCGCTGGGGATCCTTGAAGTGGAGCAGCCCGGCCTCGGGCAGCGGGTTCACGGCCACGATCTTCCCGCCTCGGTCACGGCATTCCTTGAGGGCCGAGAGCATGCGCGGGTGATTCGTCCCGGGATTCTGGCCGACCACGAACACGAGCTTCGCCTCGTGGATGTCCTCGAGCGAGACGGTTCCCTTGCCGATCCCGATCGTGGGGTTGAGCGCGGAACCCGAGGACTCGTGGCACATGTTCGAGCAGTCCGGGAGGTTGTTGGTGCCGAGGCTTCGGGCGAACAGCTGGTACATGAAGGCCGTCTCGTTGGCCGTTCGGCCCGATGTGTAGAAGACGCAGCGTTCGGGGGTCGTGGCGCGAAGGTGCTCAGCGACGAGGGCGAACGCGTCCGTCCAGGAGATGCGGCGGTAACGGTCGTCGCCGGGACGCAGCACCACGGGCTCGGTGATCCGGCCCTGCTTGCTGAGCCAGTAGTCCGTCTTGTCCCTGAGGGTTGCGACCGGGTGCCCGTCCCACCACTCGGGCGTCACCGCGCTCACGGTGGCCTCCTCCGCGACGGCCTTCGCGCCGTTCTCGCAGAATTCCGCGGCCTTCCGGTGCCCGTCCGGCTCGGGCCACGCGCAGCCGGGGCAGTCGAAGCCGCCCCGCTGGTTGATGCGAAGGAGCGAGCGTGCGGTGCGGACCGGCCCGGCCTGCTCGAGTCCTCGTTGGAGCGCGACCGCGACGGCCTTGAGGCCGGCCGCCGAGGTCTCGGGTGGTCCGACGTGCAGGGAATCCTCGTCGATGTCCTTTACGCGCGACTGGGAGCTCATGGCTCCATCCTGCCCCTGTTGCGGCGGTGAATGCACCTCGACTGACCACAGCGGCGCCACAACGGCATACTCCGCGCTCACCGAGATCGCCGGGCCGCTCTGATCGGACTTCTCGTCAGGTGGGTGACGCGAGCTGGTCTCGACGTTGCGTCAGGTAGGCGGTTTCCGCCGCGTTGCCGGGCACCTCGATGGCTCTGCCGTAGGCGGCCCGCGCCTCCCCGATCCTGCCGAGCCGGCGCAGGAGGTCGGCGCGGGTCGCGTGATACTCGCGATAACCGGCCAGCGCGTCGCCGAGGCGGTCGACGACGGCGAGCCCCACCTCCGGGCCGTCGAGCTCGGCGACCGCGACGGCCCGGTTGAGCGCGACGACGGGCGAGGGGTCGAGACGGACGAGCTGATCGTAGAGGGCCACGATCTGCGACCAGTCGGTGTCCCGGACGTCCGCTGCGGACGTGTGCACGGCATTGATCGCGGCGAGGAGCTGGTACCGGCCCGGACCCACTCCGGACGTCAGCCGCTCGCGCACCAGGCGATGGCCCTCGGCGATCAGCGCCGTGTCCCACGCGCCGCGGTCCTGCTCGCCGAGCGGGACCAGATCGCCGCCAGCCGTCACGCGAGCGGCTTGGCGTGCCTCAATCAGCAGCATGAGGGCCAAGAGCCCTGCCACCTCCCCGTCGTCCGGCATCAGGCCGCGGATGAGGCGCGTCAGCCGGATCGCCTCCGCGGCGAGGTCGCGGCGCACTGGGTCGGTGCCCGGGCCAGTCGCGAGATAGCCCTCGTTGAAGACGAGGAAGAGCACCTCGAGTACCCCGGCCACGCGGGGACGCAGGTCCCCTGCCGAGGGCACCCTGTAGGGGATGCCTGCGGTCTTGATCTTCGCCTTCGCGCGGGTGATCCGGCGCGCCAAGGCGTCCTCCCCCACGAGGAAGGCTCGGGCGATCTCGGGCACTGTCAGACCGCCCACCATCCGCAGCGTCAGCGCCACGCGAGCCTCCATCGAGAGGGCCGGGTGGCAGCATGTGAAGATCAGCCGGAGCCGCTCGTCCTCGATCGCACCCCGCGGCTCAGGAGGGTCGTCGTCGTACAACATCAGGGCCTCTCTCTGCTTGCCGTCGCGCTTCCCCTCCCGGCGGATTCGGTCGATGGCCTTGCGATTGGCCGTCGTCGTCAGCCACGCGCCGGGGCTGGGCGGCACGCCGTCGGCAGGCCACCGCTCGACGGCGGCCGCGAACGCCTCGGCCGCTGCCTCTTCGGCGATGTCGAGGTCGCCGAAGCGCCTCGTCAGTGAGGCGACCACCCGGGCCCACTCTCCTTGGTGGGCCCGGGTGATCGCGTCCGCAACGTCTCCCGCCTTCACGGGACCTCCGGCGTTCACAGGAACGGACGCACCTCGACCTTGCGGTTGCACGCCTTGGAGCCTTCGGCGGCCAACTTGAGGGCCACGTCGAGGTCGGGCGCCTCGAGGATCCAGAAGCCGACGATGTACTCCTTCGTCTCCACGAACGGCCCATCGGTGACCACGGGAGTCTCGCCTCTGTTGTCGAGGACCGTGGACGAGTCCGGGCCGCCGAGTCCGCCGGCGAAGACCCAGTAGCCGTCCGCAATGAGCCGGTCGTTGAAGACGTCGATGGCCGCCTGCTCGGCGTCGGTGGCGAGGTCGGTACTGTTGTTGATCACGGAAACCAGGTACTGCATCGAGATCATCTCCTTCGGTTTGGGGGACGCCCACTTTCGGTCGGCCGCTCACCCATGCAACGAACGCGTCTGCCCCAATCCGACACCGCCGCCCGATTCCCTTCAAGGCATGCTGAGCCGGTCAGGAGCACTTTCGGTCTCGGGCCACCACCGAGGGCGAGCGATGCCGCTGGCCTCAGTGTCCAACCGGGCCCCTACCATGGCCTTCATGACCGGCAAGCGGAGATTCAACTGGGCCGTCTTCGTCGTGGGGTTCGGACTGTTCAGCCTTCTGTGGCGCACCGTTGGGTTCGTGGAAGGTTTCCTGGCCGGGTTGGCCGGCGTCTTGGTGGTCCTCATGACCCAAGAATTCCCGCGGCGGGGTAAGCGGACCTAGCCGCCCTACGCGTCGAGGCCGCTCCAGTCCACGGGCTCCTTCGAGCCTACGGAGCGGCGCTTGGGCTTCGACCCCGGCTTGGTCTTGGTCGGCTCGCTGAGCGGCCGGCCCCACGGCAGGGGGAATGCCTCGATCGGGTCCCCGAGCTGAACCCCGTGCGGCGGCACGACCATGATCCCGTCCGCCCGCGCGAGGCCACGGAGCATCCCCGAGCCGCTCGCGCCCGCGGGGGACGCCATCCCGTAGACGCGCCGGAACGGCACGAGCCGCGTGCGCTTGAGCTCCGGCTCGAACACCGCACCCGAGGGAAGCTCGACGGCGGTAAGCGGCTCGCGCCCAGACATCGCCGCGAGCAGGGGCTCGCCCACCGCGAGGAACCCCATGATGGCGGCGAGCGGATTGCCGGGCAGCCCGACGAAGAACCGCCCGTCGGGCAGCTCGGCGAGCACGGTGGGATGCCCGGGCCGCATCGACACGCCATCCACCACGAAACGCCCGCCGAGCTCTTCGACGATTGTGCGCAGGTGGTCGGACTCCCCGCGGCCGGTGCCGCCCGTGGTGATCACGACGTCCGCAGGTCCCTCGGCGCTCACGGAAGCGGCGCCGTCGTCCGCTGTCGCGTCGTCGGCGAGCGCTGCACGCCACTCCGTGCCGTCGTCGCCGATCTTGCGCTGCCCCACGAGGATGCCTCCGAAGGCCGCCACAAGCGGGGGGACGAGGAAGCTGAACACGTCGCGCACCTGCCCGGGCGCGGGCGCGCCGGACTCGACGACCTCGCCTCCCGTCCGAACCACCCGGACCAGGGGCCGCCCCTCCACGGGGAGCTCGTCGTAGCCAGCGAGCGCCGCGAGAGCGAGCTGCGCGGGCCCGAGCTCGGTCCCCGCCGCGAGGAGGACATCGCCGGGCTGGGCCTCCTCCCCCGCGGGACGGATGTCGGCCCCGCCGGACGGCGCGCCGGGCGGTGCGGCGGCGCTCAGCCGAAGGTGCGGCAGCCCGTCCTCGTCCGGAGCGATCTCGCCGTGCTCACGCCGCAGCACCGAGCGCGCCCCTCGGGGCAGGGCGCCGCCCGTGACGATCGGACTGGCCTGGTGGGCCGAGAGCGGCTCCCCCGCGTCGACGAGAATCCATGGACCGCTCCCGGACACGGCCCAGCCGTCCATCGCGGACGAGGAATAGTGCGGCATTGCGGTGAGCGCCCCGAGGTCCTCTGAGAGCGTCCGGCCCCCGCAGCGCGCGAGCGGGACCTGGGCCGGAGGGATGTGCCCGCCTGCAGCGGCCGCCGCAGCTCGGGCCTCCGACCAGGAAAGGTGCAGGGAGTGCGGCGCGCTCGCGGCGCCTTCGGTCATTCCTCGGTCCCGGCCTGCTCGGCGCGCGCCTTCGCAAGCCGGCGGGCCGCGCCAATCGCGGAGTCCATGGCGGCCTTCTCCCCCGCCTGCCCGCTGCCAGCGGCAACGCCCGCGGCGTAGGCGGCGAGGAACGTCGTGAGCGGGGCGGCCGGACGGACGACGGCGTGCGCCGCGACCCCTGCGAGCCCCAGGACGGCGTCGATGTCCACCTCGAGCCCGTCGAGCTCGAGAGCCTCGATGAGTTCGGCGCACCACGCGCGAAGGATCTCGTCCTTGTCGTCGCCGGCCGGCGGAGTGCCTCGATCCGCGCCGGGCGCTGTATCAGACATCGTTGGCTCCTCCGCTTCGCTCGGCGCACCCGGGCCATCCGGGCGGCGAATGCCCCAGCGCTCGGCCGCCGGCCACGTGTCGACGTCGTCCGTCAGGCCGGGAGGCAGGCGCAAGGGCTGCACAGCCAGCCTAGCAACGAGGTGCTTGAGCGGGCGGTCGGCGAGGCCGCCATCGTCTGCCAAGGCGGCGACGGCGCGCTCGAGCGGGCCCCTCCGGTAGAGCCCGAGGAGAGGCTGCCAGCGTCCACCCTCATCCTCAGCGAGCACGGCGTCGGCGTCCGCGCCCGCGGCGGCCGCCGAGAGCAGCGGGCCGAGCGCCGCGTCCGCGCGCGGAAGATCGGCGGCGAGCACGGCTACCCAGTGCGGCGCACCATGGGGCTCCCCGAGCGCCGCCAGACCGGCGCCGAGCGCCGCAAGCGGACCCGAGAAGCGCGGTTCCTCAAGCGTGAATACCACTTGGCGCGGCCCGCTCGCCGCCGCCTCGACCTCAGGGCCGACGACGACGGCGCGCCGTGCCGCGTGCGCCGCACCGAGGGCGCGCTCGAGGAGGGTGGCACCTTCGAACACGAGACTGGGCTTGGGATAGCCGCCAAGGCGGCTCGACCGTCCGCCGGAGAGCACGACTGCATCGAAGGCGAGCCCGGCACCCCCGAACTCGGGCGTGTCGCGTTTCAGGCGGCCGACTCCGGCGCGAGGAACGGGCTCCACTGGTCCACGGGCTTCTCAAGCTCCTTGATCTGCCACACGGTCCCGACCGGGGCCTGCGGAGTGAAACGGAGCTTCCACCCCATCTCCCCAGGAGTCTGATCGCCCTTGACATTGTTGCACCGGAGGCAGCACGCGACCAGATTCTCCCAGCTGTCCGCACCACCGCGGGACTTGGGGAGGACGTGGTCGATCGTGTGCGCGGTCTTGCCGCAGTACGCGCACTGATGCCCGTCCCTCCGCAGCACGCCCCGTCTGCTGACGGTCGCCGCGTGCGTACGGCGGGGTCTGATGTACCGGTTGAGCAGGATGACGGACGGGCGCCCCAGGACATCGCGGGGACCGACGACTGGATCGCCGTCTTCGGCCACGATGCTCGCCTTCCCGGCGAGGACAAGGACGAGCGCCCGGCGGAAGCTGACTACCGCCAGTGGTTCGTATCCGGCATTCAAGACGAGTGTGCGCATGCGCGTTCCTCTTCGGCCGTACCCGGTCAGGGGCGCAGGGCCGGCTGCCCTGTGCTTGGCCGGGCTGATCGACTCTCCTAGAGTACTGAACGAATTTGCAGTTAACCGAACGGACGCCGCGCCACGGCGCAACGTGTAGGCGATTGTTCACGCCGCAGACACCTCCGGCGCGGGCCGTTCCCGCCCGAGCCGGGCGCTCGTGGCCGGTTCGGGCTGCGCTCCACCTCCGCACGCTCACCAGCCCCAAAACGACAGGACGCCCCTCCCGCAAGCGGGAGGGGCGTCCTGTCTGAGCTGTGGTGATCAGCCGCCGACGCGGATGAAGACCGGGCCGGAGCCGACGTTCACGCTGTAGAGCGACGTCGAGTTGCCGTTCCAGCCGCCGTGCACGGCCATGCCGTTGCCGACGTAGACAGCGATGTGGGCCATGCCCATGCCACCGTTCTGGTAGTAGGCGAGGTCACCGGGCTGAGCCTCGGCGGCGCTCACCGTGCGGCCGAGCGAGAGGTAGCCGGCCGGCCAGCCGTGGTAGTAGATGCCGACCGCGGCGAGGGCGTTGGTCACGAGGGCCGTGCAGTCCTGGTGGACACCGAGCTGTGCGTACGCGGCGGCGGCGATCGCGGCACCCATGCCCGACGAAGCGACAGGCTTCGTGGCGGCGGTAGCGGTCTGCGCGACGGCGTTCGTCGTGGTGGCGGCGGTCTGAACCGTCTGCGCAACCGGAGCCGGTGCGGCGACAGGCGCCGGAGCAGCGGTGGAGCCGACGGCGGGACGCTCGAAGCTCACCTGGGCACCGGCATCGGCGGCGACGTTGGCGTCGACAGCCGTCTGGACCTCAAGGGCGGTCGGAGCGGAAGCCTCACGCTGCGTAGGAGCTTCAGCGGCGTTGGCAGCAACACCGCTGGTGAGGACAAGGCCGGACGCTGCTGCGATGACGGCAGCCTGGCGACCCATGCCGCCGGCGTTCTCCGTCACCGCCTTCGCGATCACGGCGATGGAGGAAGTGTTCTCGGCGCGGTGCCGAGCGATTCCAGCGCGAGTGGACATCTGGGGCGTATCTCTCTTTCGTCTCCCGCGCGCCATGGGTCTCGGCACGCGGATGAGGGCACGGCCACTGGGGGAAGCCGTGATCCTCTCGATCAGGGGGTCAGCGGAGCGTACAGAAGGCGGAGCTTGCCTTGTGGGGCGAGTACGCCTTCTTTGACGCGTCCGCGCGCGGGGCGCGGAGTGCGTCGGAGAGGATCGCGGCCTTGCGCTGTGCATCGTCGATCACGACGGGCGAGCCCGACATGACGGTCAGATGCATACCAGCAGCAATGACGCCAGCCTGACGACTGGCGCTGTCCGCGTTACCCGACGCGGCCTTCACAGCACCCCTGACGGGAATGCTGCGGACCGGCGCGGCCCGGTGACGCGCAATGACATTGCGTGACGACACAGAGTTAGCCTCTCCCAATGCCTGCGAGGTGAGCTGTCGGGTTCGGACTGGAAGTATCCGGCCTCCCGGTGCAAGCACCGGGCTGCTTTACCCCAAGGCCTTCCCTGGTGAGGGCCGGCCAAAAGTGGTTCCCCCGCCCCTGCCAGACGGTTGTGCGAACGGATTCCGGACGGCGGCAGAGCTAGGCAATCCGTCCGAATGTTTCAACTTGGTTGGAGTTGGAACAGGAACGAGCGTACCCGACCCCGCAGCAAAAGTCACATTCGGATCACAGGGAGATCTCAGACAGTCACGGGCGGGACACAGCGGATTCCCGAAGGGGGCCTGAATCACCGGGATTCCGCCGACTTTGGGGTCTTGTGGCCCAATCCGAGCCCGAAGGTATCGGTTGCCACGGGTTGCATTGCCGCGTCACCAGAAACCAGGCCGTGACCATCTCGTGACCATTATTGAGAGGTCCGTCACACCTGACTGCGCTCTCGGTTTATCCATGGAGTGGATATTTGTGCGAACGCGATGTTCGTTCCTGTGTGCTTGTCGCCGGGGTGCTTGTTGCCGGGGTGCTTGCTGCCGGGAAGGCGGTGGGCGCCGCAGGCTTCAGCTGATCGACACGAAGACGTGTGCCGCCACCTCGACCGGCAGTTCGAGCGCGCCGTCGACCTTTGGCGTCCGGACGGAGATGTAGTCGCCCACGCGCTCGAGGGAGATCTTGGCGCCGGGCCGGATGCCGCCCTCGTCGAGCTGCGAGAGCAGCTCGGGGTCCACTTGGATGGGCTCGGCGAGCCGGCACACGACCACTCGGCAACCGGGAGCGTAGTCGCGCATCGCGTCAACGAGGGTCACGACGCCCTGGCCGAAACCCTCGGACGGCTCTCCCCCGAGCGCCTCAAGGCCCGGGATCGGGTTGCCGTAGGGCGACTCGCTCGGCTTGCCGAGGAGGTCGTAGAGGCGACGCTCGACCCGCTCGCTCATCACGTGCTCCCACCGGCACGCCTCGTCGTGCACATAGGCCCAGTCGAGCCCGATCACGTCCGAGAGGAGCCGCTCCGCGAGCCGGTGCTTGCGCATGACCTCCGTAGCCCTCTTGCGGCCAGCCTCGGTGAGCTCGAGGTGGCGGTCCCCCGAGACGACCACCAGGCCGTCGCGCTCCATGCGCGCCACCGTCTGCGAAACGGTCGGCCCCGAGTGCCGCAGCCGCTCCGCGATGCGCGCCCGCAGGGGAACAATCCCCTCCTCCTCGAGCTCGAGGATGGTGCGGAGGTACATCTCGGTGGTGTCGATGAGATCGGTCATGCGGTCAGCGGCTCCTCGGGACGAATGGCTGCGGCGCAGCCGGAGGCGGTGCAGGCACTGGGCACAGTACACGGCGCGCACTGACAGTCTAGCTTATTTTGAACTGCTCAGATTAGCGGCGGGCGTCGCCGGCGCTTCTCGAATTCGCACCGTGCAGAACCGTTGCGGCACACTGTTTCGGGGCGGGAGGGAGCCTCCTGCCCGGAATCGTCGCAAGGAGCCATCTATGAGCGCAACGACCCCATTGGACATTCCCGCCGACCTCCTCCCGGCCGACGGCCGCTTTGGCGCGGGCCCGTCGAAGGTCCGGAAGGAACAGGTCGACGCGATCGCGGCCGCGGGCTCGACACTCCTCGGCACGTCCCACCGCCAGGCCCCGGTCAAGAACCTCGTCGGCTCGGTCCGCGAAGGCCTGTCTGCGTTCTTCCAGGCTCCCGAGGGCTACGAGGTGATCCTCGGCGTGGGCGGCTCCACCGCGTTCTGGGACGCTGCCTCGTTCGGCCTGGTGCGCTCCAAGGCGCAGCACCTCTCCTTCGGCGAATTCGGCTCCAAATTCGCCAAGGCCACGGACAAGGCGCCCTTCCTCGACGCCTCGAGCATCCTCACGGCCGAGCCGGGCACGCGCCCCGAGCCCGTGGCCGAGGCCGGCGTGGACGTCTACGCGTGGCCGCAGAACGAAACCTCCACTGGGGTCGCTGCGCCCGTGCGCCGCATCGAGGGAGCCGACGAGGGCTCGCTTGTGGTGGTCGACGCGACGAGCGCCGCGGGCGGCCTCGACGTCGACGTTGCGCAGAGCGACGTCTACTACTTCGCGCCCCAGAAGAACTTCGCGTCCGACGGCGGCCTGTGGCTCGCGCTGTTCTCTCCCGCTGCCCTGGAGCGCGTCGAAGAGATCAAGGCTTCCGGCCGGTGGATCCCCGACTTCCTGGACCTCAAGACGGCGGTCGACAACTCGAAGCTCAACCAGACCTACAACACGCCGAGCCTCACGACGCTGGTGGGCCTCAACACGCAGGTCGAATGGCTCAACGGCCAGGGCGGCCTCGCGTGGGCCGCGAAGCGCACGGCAGACTCCGCGAGCCGCGTCTACTCGTGGGCGGAGGCCTCGGAGTACGCGACGCCGTTCGTGGCCGACCCCGCCGACCGCTCGAACGTCATCGCGACGATCGACTTCGACGACTCCATCGACGCGGCACAGGTCGCGAAGATCCTGCGGGCCAACGGAATCGTGGACACCGAGCCGTACCGCAAGCTCGGCCGGAATCAGCTGCGCGTCGCGACGTTTGTCGCGATCGAGCCGGACGACGTCACGAAGCTCACGCAGTGCATCGACTACGTGGTGGGCAAGCTGCGGGGTTGAGCCCGCGCCGACACCTGATACGTTCGGGGCCGGCTCCCTCGGGTCACAACCCGCGGGAGCCGGCCCCGAACGTTTAAGGGAAGGCGACCGGCAGAGCCGGTACTGGTCCGGTCTGTCGCGTGGACCGTCTGTCGAATGGTCCGTCAGTCGAGCTCGTCGTCGATGTCCGTGACGCCTGCGGCCTCGGCCTCGACGTCGACATCGTCCCCCGCCTCGTCCGCGGCAGCGTCGCCGTCAGCCGCCTCGCCGGCGGCAGCGGCGTCGTCGTCCGTCTCGCGTTCCGGCGTGGCTGCGGACGCGTCGCTGTCCTCGGGGCGGATGCGCTCGGACCACGGCACCCACTCGGGAGCGAGGACAGAGTCCTCGCTCGGCAGGATGCCCAGCTCGCTCACGGTCGGCGACTTCGAGCGGGAAACGCGCGCGAGCGTGACGTACCACCGCCAGCCCCGGTACCCGGGGCGGAGGCTCTCGAAGAGGTGCGTGACGAGCCGTTCGCCCTCGCTCTTGGCGGCAAGGTGCCGGCCGACCTGGACCGGGTCGACGGCGTCGACGAGCGCCGCCCGGGCGAAGTCGACGGAGCCGGCGAGGAACGCGTCCGGCTTGCCGACGCGCCACGCGGGCACGCCGGCTCGGCGCTCGGGCCTTGCCCGCTCGGGCTTCGCGGAGGGTGCGGGAGTCACGTCGTCAGCCATGTCAGGCGTCGAGCTGATCCGCGACGCGGCGGAGGGCGGCCGCGACCACGGAGCCCTTCTCGGGGTAGGTGCCCTTCGAGAGCTGGCCCGACAGGTTGTCCAGGACGCTCACGAGGTCCTGCACAATCGGGGCGAGCTCGCGCGCGGGCATGCGCTTGGCGCGGGCGACGGACGGGATCTTCTCGAGCACCCGGACGCTCAGGGCCTGCGGGCCGCGCTTGCCCTCGGCGACGCCGTACTCGAGCCGGGTTCCGGTCCTGATCTCCCCGGCATCGGCGGGCACCGCGCTGCCCGGCAGGAAGACCTCGTGGCCGTCGTCGCCGGCGATGAACCCGAAGCCTTTCGCCTTGTCGAAGAACTTGACCTTGCCTGTGGGCACTGCCCTGACCCCAATCTGTCGATGCAAGCGACCCGAAGGCCGCTCACAGGAGATGCGCGCGCCGAACGCGGCGCCGCTATGTCCTAGATTACTGGCTGCCCCGGCACGCCGACGCCGCGGTTCGCCCGAAGCACACCGCGACTCACATGACTAAGGCACCCAGCGCAGAGTCGCGTCCGGCTGTTAGGTTTGGTGTCATGGCGCCTACATTCCGCCGCGCCGCCTCGTGGGGCGGCGCCGCCGTCGCGGTCTTCTCCCTCGCCATGGTGGCCCTTGCCATCGGTCTCGCCTCGTCGGGTCAGACACCGCCAGGCTGGATGGCCAGCGTCACGCTGTATG
Source organism: Sinomonas albida (assembly GCF_004919045.1). Taxonomy (GTDB): domain Bacteria; phylum Actinomycetota; class Actinomycetes; order Actinomycetales; family Micrococcaceae; genus Sinomonas; species Sinomonas albida. The sequence continues at coordinate 99,429 of NZ_SWDW01000001.1, read as the reverse complement.
GACTCCCCGTCGCGTTCGCCCTGCTCGGCGCCGCGCTCGTCGCGGGGTTCATCGATCGGAGGAAGCGCTAAAGGCATGTCGTCTATCCGCGCTCTCGCCGAGGAACTCACCGCTCGGGGCAATGACTCCCTGCGCAGGCTCTTCATCGCCAGGCCGGACCTCATGATGCCCGGCGTCCCCGACTTCGCTGCCCTCGCCGCCCGGGCCTGCGCGAGGGTAAGCCTCCAGCGCGCGCTCGAGACGCTCTCCAAGCCGCAGCTCGAGGTCCTCGAGGCCCTCGTCCTGACGACCGACGAGGACGAGGGCCGCAGCGGCAGCGCCGTCGAGCTGCGCCACGCCGTGGGCAACGCGACCCTCGGGACACTCGACGCAATCCTCGCCGAGCTCTCCCAGCTCGCGCTCATCTACCGCGCCGATCCCCCGGACTCGATCCACTCCGCCTCGGGGAGCCGCCGCCGGTACTACCAACCGGTCGCCCGGGTCCGCGAGGTCCTCGGGAGCTATCCCGCGGGGCTCGGCCGCTGCTACACCGAGCTCACATCCGCGTCGCAGTTCTTCGCCGAGCGGGCCGCAAGCATCGTCAACGCGATCCCGGCGGCCGTGCAGCAGCAGCCCGTCGAGCACCATATCGCGGCCGCCTACGCGCTCGAACGCTGGGCAGGGCTGCCCGAGGCGCTCGACGGCGCCCCGGACCGCACGCGCGAGGTGCTGGCCAAGTTCACCAACTGGCCGGTGGGCGCCGTTCCCCATGCGGAGGGGCGCGTGCGGCCGGGGCGCCGCACAGACAACCCCGTCGACTGGCTCCTCTCCCACGGCTTCCTCGTGCCGCTCGACGATGAGCACGTCGAGCTGCCCCGGCCGGTAGGCCTCGCGCTGCGCGGCGGCCGGATCGTGCCCGAGCTATCGCTCGACCCGCCGCCGGCTCCCAGGGCGACGACGAGCACGGCGCTGAGGCGCAACGCGGCGCTCGGCGCGATCGGCGAGCTCCTCCGCCTCGTGAGTGCGCTCGCCGTCGAGGCCGCCGAGCGGCCCATCGAGACGCTCCGCGCGGGCGGCGTCGGCACGCGTGAACTGCGGCGCCTCACGTCCGTCCTGCGCTGCGAGGCCGACCAGACGGTCCTCAGCCTTGAACTCGCCGCCGCCGCGGGCATCATCACGCTCGACGTCGATACCTCGACGTGGCGCGCGACGTCCGCCGAGCCGTGGCTCGGCATGGCCCGCCCCGACCAATGGCTCCTCCTCGCCACGGCGTGGCTCGACTCGACCCGCCTGCCATCGCTCGCGATGTCCCCCGAGGGCGGCGGGCAGCTTGCGCCGCTCGCGGGCGAGGGGCAGCGCCCCGACGCCGCGAGCGTCCGCCGGCGCATCCTCGAGGTCGCCGCTGACCTCGGCGCGGAGGCCAACTCACCCGAAGGCCGCGCGAGCGTGGTCACGGCAGACGACATCCGGCGTCGGCTCGAATGGGCCCAGCCCCGCCTCGCGCGCCGTCTCCGCGGCCTCCTAGAAGGGGTGCTCACGGAGGCAGCGATGATCGGCTTCACCGGATCGGGTGCCGTGACCCGCGCCGGGGCCGCCGTGCTGCGCGGCGACTTCGAGGGCCTGCGATCGCTCCTGGACGAGATCCTGCCGCAGAGCGTGGACAGGATCCTGCTCCAGGCCGACCTCACCGCGGTGGCTCCCGGGTACCTTGAGCCGGGACTCTCCCGGCGCCTCTCGCTGCTCGCGGACGCCGAGGGCCGCGGCCCCGCCACGATCTACCGCTTCTCCGCCGCGAGCCTGCGCCGCGCCCTTGATGCGGGGGAGGACGCCGGATCCATCATGGCGTTCCTCAAGGAGCACGCCGAGACGGACGTCCCGCAGCCTCTCGCGTATCTCGTCGAGGACACCGCGGCACGCTACGGGCGCATCCGGGTGGGGCGCGCCGGCTCATTCATCGTGAGCGACGACGAGGCCTCGATCGCGGGACTTCTGCGCGAGCCGTCCGCCGCCCAGCTGGGCCTGACGCAGATCGCGCCCACCGTCGTCGTGAGCAACGCCTCGCCCCAGGAGGCGGCGACCGTGCTCCGCGAGCTGGGGCTCGCCCCCGCCGTCGACACCTCGCTCGATCCCGCCGTGCGCCTCCAGCGGCTCCGCGGCCCGGCGGCGCCGGGACTGCTCGTGCCGACGCCGCAGCCCGTGATCCCCCACCCGGACGACGTCGAAGCCCAGCTTGGCATTCTGCGGAACCAGTCGGCGGTGGGCGGCAATGGCGAGGAGGCGGCGCCGATGCTCGGCATCGAGACGCTCCAGAAGGCCATCCGGCTCAAGCGGGCCGTTCGCCTGAATATCGTCGATGCCCTCGGGAATTCGACCGTCGAGGAGCTGCGCCCCGTCTCCATTTCGGCGGGCCGCGTGCGCGTCTTCGACCCTGAACGCGAGACCGAGCGCGTGCTGAGCGTGCACCGTATTATCGACGTTGAACTCGCGTAATCAGCCGGACGGCGCCGAGCTGGCCTGATCGGCGGGGTCGCCCGCCGGGAGGCCCGAACCTTGCAAGGAGGCCCCGGTGACTGACGGTCCGCTCATCGTCCAGAGCGACAAGACGATCCTGCTCGAGGTCGACCATGAGCAGTCCACCGAGGCGCGCCACGCGATCGCTGCGTTCGCCGAGCTCGAGCGCGCGCCCGAGCACGTGCACACCTACCGCGTCACGCCGCTGGGCCTCTGGAACGCCCGCGCGGCCGGGATCGACGCCGAGCGCGTCCTCGACACGCTCCTCACCTACTCGCGGTACCCGGTGCCGCACGCCCTCCTCGTCGACATCGAGGAGACCATGTCGCGCTACGGGCGGCTGCGGCTCGAGAAGGATCCGCAGCACGGGCTCGTGATGCGCACGGACGACTACCCCGTGCTCGAGGAGGTCCTCCGGGCCAAGAAGATCGAACCCCTTCTGGGTCCGCGCATCGACGGCGAGACGGTTGTCGTGCACTCGTCCCAGCGCGGCCAACTCAAGCAGGCGCTGCTCAAGATCGGCTGGCCGGCCGACGACCGCGCCGGCTACGTCGACGGGACCCCACACCCCATCGCGCTCGAACAGAAGGGCTGGTCCCTTCGCCCCTACCAGCAGCTCGCCGCGGAGAACTTCTGGGCCGGCGGCAGCGGCGTCGTCGTCCTTCCGTGCGGTGCGGGGAAGACGCTCGTGGGCGCCGCGGCGATGGCGCAGTCGTCCACCACGACGCTCATCCTCGTGACGAACACGGTTGCGGCGCGGCAGTGGAAGGACGAGCTGCTCAAGCGCACGAGCCTCACCGAGGAGGAGATCGGCGAGTACTCGGGCTCCGTCAAGGAGGTGCGGCCGGTCACGATCGCGACCTACCAGGTGCTCACGGTCAAGCGCGGCGGCCTCTACCCCCACCTCGAGCTCGTCGACAAGAACGACTGGGGCCTCATCGTGTACGACGAGGTGCATCTGCTCCCCGCGCCCATCTTCCGCATGACGGCGGACCTGCAGGCCCGCCGTCGTCTGGGGCTCACCGCGACGCTCGTGCGCGAGGACGGGCGCGAGGGCGAGGTGTTCTCGCTCATCGGTCCGAAGCGCTACGACGCACCATGGAAGGACATCGAGGCTCAGGGGTACATCGCCCCCGCAGACTGCGTCGAGGTCCGCGTGGACCTCCCCCGTGACGAGCGCATGGCGTACGCGATGGCCGAGGATGCCGACAAGTACCGCCTGTGCGCTTCGAGCGAGACGAAGACGGCCGTCGTCGAGCAGATCGTGCGCCGGCACGCTGGCGAGCAGCTCCTCGTGATCGGGCAGTACATCGACCAGCTCGACGAGATCGGCGAGCGGATCGACGCGCCCGTGATCAAGGGCTCAACGAGTGTGAAGGAGCGGCAGCGGCTCTTCGACGCGTTCCGCTCGGGCGAGATCAGTCGGCTCGTCGTCTCGAAGGTCGCGAACTTCTCCATCGACCTGCCCGAGGCGTCCGTCGCCGTGCAGGTTTCGGGCTCGTTCGGCTCGCGGCAGGAGGAGGCCCAGCGCCTCGGGCGGCTCCTGCGGCCCAAGGCGGACGGCCGCTCGGCCCGCTTCTACGCGCTCGTGGCCCGCGACACGCTCGACCAGGAGTTCGCCGCGAAGCGGCAGCGGTTCCTTGCGGAGCAGGGCTATGCGTACCGGATTGTCGACGCTGGGGACCTCGCCGGCTGAAGCCGCGTGCGCAGTCGTGCGGGCGGCGCGGTCCGCTGCCTGGGCGAGCGCGCGCCGTCGTGCGCACGCCTCGGAACCGCCCCGGATCCGCCGAGCCGCCACCCAGCCGCGCCGCCATCCGCTCACAGAAACCATCCAGCCGATTCTCAGAAACTGAGCGCACGATGGGAACGTGAAGAAGACCGGACCCGAAGCCAAGCTCCTCGTCGTCGACGACGAGCCGAACATCCGCGAGCTCCTCTCGACGTCCCTGCGCTTCGCGGGATTCGAGGTCGTCGCGGCGAGCAACGGCCGCGAGGCCCTCGCGGCTGCAGAGGAGCACGCGCCGGACCTCATGGTGCTCGATGTGATGCTCCCGGACATGGACGGATTCACCGTGACCCGCAAGCTGCGCGCGTCTGGCCGCTACGTGCCCGTCCTGTTCCTCACTGCGAAGGACGAGACCGAGGACAAGGTCCAGGGCCTCACGGTGGGCGGCGACGACTACGTCACGAAGCCGTTCAGCCTCGACGAGGTCGTGGCGCGCATCCGCGCCGTGCTGCGGCGCACGCAGCCCATCCTCGACGACGACGCCGTGATCCGCGTCGATGACCTCGAGCTCGACGACGACGCGCACGAGGTGCGGCGAGGCGGCCTCACGATCGACCTCTCCCCCACGGAGTTCAAGCTCCTGCGCTACATGATGCTCAACCCGAACCGCGTGCTCTCGAAGTCGCAGATCCTCGACCATGTCTGGGAGTACGACTTCAACGGCGACGCCTCGATCGTGGAGTCCTACATCTCGTACCTGCGCCGGAAGGTCGACGCGAACGGGCCGAGCCTCATCCAGACCAAGCGCGGCGTGGGCTACGTGCTCAGGACGGCCGAGAAGCGCTGACGTGCTAACCCGCTGGAAGAAGGCGTCGCTGCGCTCGCAGCTCGTCGCCATCATGATGGTGCTCCTTACCGCGGCGATCGTCTTCACGAGCGCGGGCACCCTCACCCAGCTGCACACCTTCCTGGTGAGCCAGGTCGACGCGAAGCTCCTAGACGCCTCCGACTATGCGCGGCAGAACCAGGACATCGACCTCCTCACCACGCCCAACCCGATCCTGCCGTCCGACTACACGCTCGTGCTCTACACGGCCGGGGCGCCCCCGCGGATCTACCCGGTTCCGAACACCAACGAGGTGCGGCCCGACGTCCCCGCCCTCACAGCGGACCAGGCCCAGGAGATGCAGGCGAGCCAGACCATCCGGCAGGCCAACGGCACCGACCACGACTCGGACTGGCGGTACATCGCGATCCCCGTGCGGATCACGAGCACCGGCGAACGCGCCGCGATGCTCATCGCGCTCCCGCTCACGAGCGTCGACGACGCGATGAACCACACGCTCCTGCTCGAGATCGTGGTGGGCGTGCTCGCGCTTGCTGTCGTGTTCTTCGTGGCCTCGTGGACCGTGACGCGGGCGTTCCGTCCGCTCCGCCGGGTCGAGAAGACCGCGGCCGCGATCGCGGCCGGCGACCTGTCGCAGCGCGTCGACGAGGAGGCCCCCGGCACCGAGCTCGGGCGGCTCTCCTCGTCGCTCAACGCGATGCTCGCGCACATCGAGCGGGCGTTCCAGGACCGGACCGAATCCGAGGCGCGCATGCGCCGCTTCGTGTCCGATGCCTCGCACGAGCTCCGGACGCCGCTCGTGACGATCCGCGGGTTCTCCGAGCTGTACCGGCACGGGGCGCTCGCGACGGCGGACGACGTCGGGACGGCCATGGGCCGGATCGAGAGCGAGGCGAAGCGCATGGGCACCATGGTCGAGGACCTGCTGACGCTCGCACGCATCGACGAGCAGCGCCCCGTGGTCCTCCGACCGGTGGACCTGCTGCCCATCGGGCACGACGCCGTCGTGGATACGCAGGCGTCCGCCCCGGACCGGAGCGTGCGGCTCGTGGGCCTCTCTGACGGGCACGGACCGGCCGCCGCGCCGGCGCTCGGCGACGAGGGGCGGCTGCGGCAGGTCGTCGGGAACCTCGTGGGCAATGCCCTCGCCTACACGCCGGCCGGGACCCCGCTCGAGATCGCCGTGGGCACGAGGCACGACGGCGATCGGCGCCTCTCCGTGCTGGAGCTGCGGGACCACGGGGCGGGCATCTCCGAGAAGGACTCCCCCAAGATCTTCGAGCGCTTCTACCGCGCGGACACGTCGCGCACGCGCGAGACCGGCGGCACGGGGCTCGGGCTCGCCATCGTCGCGGCAATCGTCGGGGCGCATGGCGGGCACGTGCGCCATCGCGCCACGCCGGGCGGCGGGGCGACGTTCGTGATCGAGCTGCCGTTCAAGCCCATTCCCGAACCTCCCGCGGAGCCGCCCAAGGTCGGCCGCGTCCCGCTTGCGGGGCCCGAGGCAGCGTCTTCAATTCACCCCGACCGGTCTGCACCCCGCTGAGTTCTTCACATACGACGGCGGCCGGCTGCCGTGGGCGCGCGGGCGTCCCTAGGCTCGTGGTGACGTCGGGCAGGGGGCCCGCCCGCATGAGGGGGATGCATCATGGCTGTGCTGAGGGCCGACACCGAACACATGGACGCGAGCGCCCAGAGGGTCGCCGCGACGATTGAGAGCCTGAGGGCCGAAGTCCTGGGCATGCGGGGAGCCCTCGAGGATCTCCAGGGCAGCTGGCAAGGGCAGGCCGCGACCAACTTCCAGGCCGTCGTGGCGCAGTGGGGAGTTGCGGAGACCCAGGTGCACACGACGCTCGACGCGATTGCGGCCGCGCTCCGGCACGCGAGCTTGGCCTACTCCGAGGTCGAGGGGAGCAATGCCCGGCTGTTCCAGTAGCCTCGGCCCGAGGGCGGGGCCGGGCTGTGAAGCGGACGCTGCGCTGGCGTGTCGGCGGTGTCTGGCAGGATGGTCGGCATGACGATCACCGCCGCCGCAGACGGCTCCGCCCTCGGCAATCCCGGCCCTGCCGGATGGGCCTGGTACGTGGATGAGGACACCTGGCACGCTGGAGGATGGCCTCACGGCACGAACAACCAGGGCGAGCTCATGGCGGTGCTCGACCTATTCCGTGAAACCGCACATGTGCCCGAAGAGCCTCTGCGGATCCTGTGCGACAGCCAGTACGTGATCAACTGCGTGACGAAGTGGATGCCCGGCTGGAAGCGTCGCGGATGGAAGAAGGCCGACGGCAAGCCCGTGCTCAACGTCGAGCTCCTCCGGCAGATCGATCAGGAGCTCGCGGGCCGCTCCTACACCTTCGAATGGGTCAAGGGCCACGCCGGGCACTCTCTCAACGAGGCCGCAGACCAGCGGGCACGGGCGTGCGCTACGGCGTATCAGGCCGGGGTCGCGCCCGTGGAGGGCCCCGGCTTCGAGGGCGGTCCTTCGGCCGATCCTGCCGAAGTCCGAGCCCCCGCCGCGCCGTCAGGGGCCAGGAGCGTCCAAGGGCCGGCCGCAGCCACGGCTGTTGCACCCGCTGGTTCCAGAGCGGTCGCCACGCGAGTCCAGGACCGAACGGCTGCGCCGCAGCCCGAGCACGAGATTGAGCCGGTCCAGGAGGAACTGTTCGGGGATCTTCCGGTGAGTGACGGGCCCGTCGAGGGGACGTTCCCGGGTCATTTAGATCTGGACGCGGCCATCGAGCTCGAGCAGGAACTCCTCGACCCGGAGACCCGCGCGGACTTCGGGCAGCTCGCGTACCTTCTCCACCCCGAGTATCGCGAAATCGGGCAGTCGGGCCGCCTCTGGAACCGCGACGAGATCGTGGACGCCCTGGTCCAGAACCCGGATCTGAGCGTCTCGTTCGAGCTCCTCGACGCCACACCGCTCGGTCCCGACCTCATCCAGCTTGTCTACCGGACCCAGAGTGCCGAAGGTTCCTGCCTCCGCAGCTCTCTGTGGCAGCGCGTGGACGGCCGCTGGCGCCTCCGCTTCCATCAGGGGACGCCGGAGGCCTGACGTCTCGGGTACACCAACTCCCCACCCAACCCATCTCGGGTACACCAACTCCCCGCCCCAACCCATCTCGGGTACACCAACTCCCCGCCCCAACCCGTCTCGGGTACACCAACTCCCCGCCCCAACCCGTCTCGGGTACACCAACTCCCCGCCCCAACCCATCTCGGGTACACCAACTCCCCGCCCCAACCCGTCTCGGGTACACCAACTCCCCGCCCGAACCCGTCTCGGGTACACCAACTCCCCCACCCCGGCCCTCTCTGCAGAGCGCCTGTACCCGAGTCTGCTGTGGGGTCGAGTATCTGTACCCGAAACGAAAAGCGGCGGGGCCCCCACCTAAGTGGGGACCCCGCCGTCGTGCTTCACAACCCGTCTCGCGTACCCGAAACACTACTGAGCCGGATTATCTGTACCCGAAACGCTCCTGGGCCGGATTATCTGTACCCGAAACGCTCCTGGGCCGGATTATCTGTACCCGAAACGGTGTGTGGGGGTGGGTGGGTGGGTGGGTGTGGGCTAGAAGCCGCCCATGCCGCCCATGTCGTCGCCGCCCGGCATGGCCGGCGCGTTCTTCTCCGGCTTGTCGGCCACGACGGCCTCCGTGGTGAGGAAGAGGCCGGCGATCGAGGCAGCGTTCTGCAGGGCAGAGCGGGTGACCTTGACCGGGTCGTTGACGCCAGCGGCGAGGAGGTCCTCGTAGACGCCGGTCGCGGCGTTGAGGCCGTGGCCAGCAGGCAGGCCGCGGACCTTGTCCGCGACGACGCCCGGCTCGAGGCCAGCGTTGAACGCGATCTGCTTGAGCGGAGCCTCGATCGCGATCTTCACGATGTTGGCACCGGTCGCCTCGTCGCCCTCGAGCGTGAGGTTCGCGAACGCCTTGGCACCGGCCTGGATGAGGGCCACGCCACCACCGGCGACGATGCCCTCCTCGACGGCAGCCTTCGCGTTGCGGACGGCGTCCTCAATGCGGTGCTTGCGCTCCTTGAGCTCGACCTCGGTGGCCGCGCCCGCCTTGATGACGGCCACGCCGCCGGCGAGCTTGGCGAGGCGCTCCTGGAGCTTCTCGCGGTCGTAGTCCGAGTCGGAGTTCTCGATCTCGGCACGGATCTGCGAGACGCGGCCGGCGATCTGCTCGGCGTCGCCCGCACCCTCGACGATCGTGGTCTCGTCCTTCGTCACGACGACCTTGCGGGCCTTGCCCAGGAGGTCGAGCGTGGCGTTCTCGAGCTTGAGGCCGACCTCCTCGGCGATGACCTGACCGCCGGTGAGGATCGCGATGTCGGTGAGCATGGCCTTGCGGCGGTCGCCGAAGCCCGGAGCCTTGACGGCCACGGACTTGAACGTGCCCTTGAGCTTGTTGACGATGAGCGTCGCGAGGGCCTCGCCCTCGACGTCCTCGGCGATGATGAGGAGCGGCTTGTTGGCCTGCATGACGCGCTCGAGAACGGCGACGAGGTCCTTCACCGAGCTGATCTTCGAGTTCACGATGAGGATGTACGGGTCCTCGAGGACCGTCTCCTGGCGCTCCGCGTCGGTGACGAAGTACGCCGAGAGGTAGCCCTTGTCGAAGCGCATGCCCTCAGTGAGCTCGAGCTCGAGGCCGAACGTGTTCGACTCCTCGACGGTGATGACACCCTCCTTGCCCACCTTGTCGAGGGCCTCGGAGATGAGCTCGCCGATCTGGGTGTCGCCGGCGGAGATGGACGCGGTAGCGGCGATCTCCTCCTTGGTCTCGATCTCCTTGGCGGACTCGAGCAGCTCGGACGTGACGGCGTCGACGGCCTTCTCGATGCCGCGCTTGAGCGACAGCGGGTCGGCGCCGGCGGCGACGTTGCGGAGGCCTTCCTTGACGAGGGCCTGGGCGAGGACGGTGGCGGTCGTGGTGCCGTCGCCAGCGACGTCGTCCGTCTTCTTGGCGACCTCCTTGACGAGCTCCGCGCCGATCTTCTCGTACGGGTCGTCGAGCTCGATCTCCTTGGCGATCGAGACGCCGTCGTTCGTGATCGTGGGGGCGCCCCACTTCTTCTCGAGGACGACGTTGCGGCCGCGCGGGCCGAGGGTGACCTTGACAGCATCGGCCAGCGTGTTCAGGCCGCGCTCGAGGCCGCGACGGGCCTCTTCGTCGAATGCAATGATCTTGGCCATGACGGCTATCTGTCCTTTCGGGACGGTGTGTGGTGAGCGCACCCGCTGCAGCGCCCGCGACGGCCGGCGCCCGCTTCCCGTCCATTCCCGGTCGGCTGACGCCTCACCCCAGCGAGGTGTTCCCTTCCCCCCGCGGACGACGACGGCCTGCCGGGCCGTGCGGCCCCGCCGGCTTAGCAGTCTTCCCGTGGGAGTGCTAGGTCAATAATTAGCACTCGGCACCGTCGAGTGCAAGCGCGCAGCTCGGGTTCTGCCGGTTGCGAAGCCCAGAACTCAGCGCGCCACGGCTTGGGTGCCCGCCTGCCGCGCGGTGTTGTCCGCGCTGTACCGGAAGACGGTGAAGTTCGCGGTCGTGACGCCCCCATCCTGGTCGAACGCGATGAGCCCTGACTGGCCGTCGTAGTCGATGGGCGTGCCCTTCGACTCGAGGGCGAGGCAGTCTGCCAGGACAGTGCACTTCTGGCGCTTGCCTGGATCCGTGACACCGGGCGTGCCGCCCGAAACGGCGATGAGGTGCGACGCGATGGAGGGGCCGCCGTCGTCCTGCGCGGCTCCCGCGGCGAGGATCGCGAGGGCCGCCGCATCGTACGCCTCGGGGGCGAACGTCATGTCGATGAGGCTGGGCGCCTGCTTGAGCATGTCCGTCTGGAAGGCCGCGCTCGGGTAGAGCCCGGGCACGAGGCCGCGCGCCCCATCGAGAGCGCCGCTCGCGAGGCCAGAGGCGTACTTTGCGATGAGCCCGTCAGAGAGCACGAGCTTCGAGCCGGGGACCCCGGCGTCGTGCACCTGGGCGAGGACCGCCTGGGGATCGTCCCGCGCGACGACGATGACGGCGTCGGCCCCCGCGGCGAGCGCCGCGGAGGCTGCCGCCCGCGCGTCGTGCCCGGTGAATTCGCCGCTGCCGGCTTCCGCCATGCCGGAGGCCGTCGCGGACGACGACGCGACGCCTCCCACCACTTGACCGTACGAGCCCTTCTGCCGCAGCACCGCGACGCGCTTCGCGTTCCCGGACTTCGCGACCGCCGCGAGGGCCGCGCCTTCCGACGACTCGGTCGGCGAGGTCCGGAAGTAGTACCCGCCGCTCGGGTAGTTGGAGAGCTCGTCGTCGAAGTTGGCGGGCGAGATGAGGACCGTCTTGGCCTTGTCGAGCACGTCGATCGCGCCCGCGGCGTGGCTCGAGTCGGTGGGGCCGATGACCACGTCCGCCTTCGCCGCGACGAGCTGCCGCGCGGCTTCCGCGGTGTCCGTCGACGGCGCGGGAGGGATGAGCTCGATCGGCCGGCCCTTGTGGCCGCCGGCGAGGTTGGCCTGCTGGACCGCGAGCTCGACCGCCGCCCGCTGGGCGTCGTTGAGATAGACCTGACTCCCCGAGTTGTCGAGGAGCAGGCCGACGCGCAGCACGCCGTCGCCCGACGCCTCGGTGTGCGCGAGCCGGGCGTTCCCGGCCCCGGCGCCGCACGCCGCGAGCCCCACGGCCAGCCCCGCCGCGACCGCGGCAAGTGTCCCGCGCCGAGGCGCGGGACGGGCGAGCCGGGAACGGGACGTCACTAGCCCGTGTACCCCGGCCCGACGACGGCCGCGAGGGGGTAGCCGAGCTGCTGCGCCTGCAGCACTGTCGCGATGCCGAGATCCGCCGCGAGGGCCTGGGCGGACGCCTTCTGGCTCGCGTCCTTGTAGAACACGACCGATGAGGAGACCGGCGATCCGGTCCAGTTGCCCACGCCGCCCACGGTCCAGCCCGCGTTGCGCGCCGCGGTCGCGGCGCGGTTGCCGAGGCCCGCGGTGCTTGTCGCGTTGTAGATGCCGACCGCGAGGGTCTTGTCAGCCTGCACGGGCGCCGACTGCGTGGGGGTGGGGGTGGACGACGGCGCCGTCGTGGGGGTCGGCGTCGCCGAGGGCGCGGCCGGGGCAGGGGCCGAGGACGACCCGCCCGCCGTCGGCCCCGTCGTCGCGGACGAGCCGAGGAGCTTGGGGACGATGAAGAGGGCGGCTGCGACGAGGATCACGACAATGGCCGCAGCAATGATCACACCGCCAATGCCCCGGCGGCCGCTCTCGACGGCGCCCTTCGTGCGATGCACGCCCTGGCGGCGCGGGGCCTCGGGCACATCATCGAATTCGTCGCGGGGGTAGTGGCTCATGGCGTGAAGAGTCCTCGTCGAATGCTCAGCTAGGGGGGACCGCGGCAGGCTCAGGCACTGCCGCCCAGGCGACGAGCCGTCCGTGCGCGCTGACGCGACGTCCTTAGTCTACGCAACCTCTTGACCAGCATTGGATCGTGGGCCAGCGCGGCCTCAGTGTCGATCAGTCCATTGAGCAGCTGATAGTAGTGCGTCGCAGAGAGATCGAAGAGCTCGCGGATGGCCTGTTCCTTGGCGCCCGCGTACTTCCACCAGTTGCGCTCGAGGGCCAGGATCTCGACCTCTCGCTCGGTGAGCCCCGCGTCTGCCGGCCGGCTTTCCCCGCCGTGCTCTGGCTCGAGTGCCTCGGCTGCGCCCATGCGCCACTCCCTTCGACTGGATTCCTCCGTGTCGGCTTCACCGCGTACCGGCTCAAACCAGTGTAGGAGCGAACTACACGCTTGTCATTCGTCGTCCCCGCGAGGCTCTGGAAGACTGAGGCGCGTGACCGAGCCCCTGTTCGAGCTCCCAACTCCACCCTCTGGCCCCCGCGGGTCCGGCGGCGCAGCCGCGCGGGCCGAGGCTGGGGCCGGGGCGGCCCCCGGGCCCGAGGAGACCGCCGCGCGTCTCGCCGAGATGGCCGAGGCTCCCCTCGCGGCCCTCGTCCACCCCGAGTGGGCCCACGCACTCGCCCCGGTCGAGGGCGAGCTCCGCCACGCCCTGCGCACCGCGGCCGCCGACGCGGAGGGCGGCGCCAACGTCCTCCCTCCCCCGGACGCCGTCCTCCGAGCCTTCCGCGAGCCGCTCTCCGCCGTCAAGGTGCTCATTGTCGGCCAGGACCCGTATCCGACGCCGGGACACGCCATGGGCCTGAGCTTCTCCGTCGCCGCGGGCGTGCGGCCGCTGCCGCGCAGTCTCGCGAACATCTTCCGCGAGCTCACGGACGACGTCGGGTGCGCGCCGGCCGACGGCGACCTCACCGCGTGGGCCGTCCAGGGCGTGCTCCTGCTCAACCGAGTGCTCACCGTGCGGGCCGGCGAATCGGCGGCGCACCGGCGAGCGGGCTGGGAGGCTGTGACGGACGCGGCGGTGCGCGCCGTCGTCGGCCGTGGACTCCCGCTCGTGGCGATCCTGTGGGGCAGGGATGCCCAGTCGCTGCGCCCCCTTCTCGGCGCGACGTCCGTCATCGCGACGGCCCACCCCTCGCCGCTGAGCGCGTCCCGGGGGTTCTTCGGCTCACGGCCGTTCAGCACCGCCAACTCGCTGCTCGCAGAGCAAGGTGCGTCCCCGATCGCGTGGGCGTGAACGGTTAGGCTGGACCGCATGACTTCAGCCACCACGACCGCGGCACCTGCCAAAAGGCCCCGCCCGACGCTTGATCTCGTCGTCTCGCGGACTGAATGGCTCACGCCGCACCTCGTGCGCGTCGTGGCCGGCGGTCCGGGTTTCGACGCGTTCGAGGACAACGGATTCACCGACAAGTACGTCAAGATCGCCTTCCCCAACGCCCTGCCGGGCGGGGCGTGGCCCGAGGGTCCCGTGGATCTGGGCGCGCTCAAGGAGTCGCTCCCGCGCGAGCAGTGGCCCGTGAGCCGCACGTATACGGTTCGCTCATTCGACGCCGCGGCGCGCGAGCTCGCGATCGACTTCGTGGTGCACGGCGACGAGGGCATCGCCGGGCCGTGGGCCGCGGCGGCCAAGCAGGGCGACCGTCTCGTGGCGACGGGTCCCGGTGGAGGCTACTCCCCCGATCCGAAGGCCAAGTGGCACCTCTTTGCCGGCGACGAGTCGGCGCTGCCCGCGATCGCGGCCGCCCTCGAGGCGCTGCCAGAGGACGCGAAGGGGGTCGCGTTCCTTGAGATCGGCTCGGCCGCTGACGCGCCCGAGCTCACGGCGCCCGAGGGAATCGACATCCGGTGGCTCTCGCGGGACGGCGAGCGCGCCGGCGAGACGCTCGTTCTGGCCGAGGCCATCGCCGAGGCGGAGTGGCCCGCCGGCAGCCCGAGCGTCTTTGCACACGGCGAGCGGGGCGCGATGAAGGAGCTCCGCGCGGTCTTCAAGCAGCGGGACCTGCCGCGCAAGCAGCTCTCGCTCTCGGGCTACTGGGCCCACGGACGCGCCGAGGACCAGTTCCAGGCCGAGAAGAAGCTCCCGGTCGGCCAGATCTGACCCTCGTTCGGGCCTGTCCCCGCCAGCAACCGGCTGGGGTGGCTAGCGGCGGACCGTCCGGCGGCGGCGCTCCACCCCGCCCGCGCTGCGCGTGAACGGCCGCGCGAGGTGATCCCCGAGCACCACGCCGGCGGCCGCCCCGAGGATGATCGCCATGGCCGCGAGCATCCCGCCCGCGCCGGCGGCCGTCTGCGTCGAATCGAGCGTCGCGACGTACATCGACCGGAAGATCGTGAGACCGGGCAGCAGGATGAGCGCCGCGGGCACCGCGACCACGAGCTGCGGTGCCCCCATCCGCAGCGCAATGATCCGCGCGAGGAAACCGATGACGACGGCGCTCGCGGCCGGCGCGATGCGGTCGCCGACGCCGAGGGCCTGGGCGCCCGTGAGCGCGAGGTAGCCGACGAGGCCCACGAAGGCCGTGGGCAGCACGAGGCGCCTGGACGTCTGCTCCGTCACCGCGATGGCCATGACCGACGTCGCGATGAGCAGCACCTGGACCCAATACGGATAGGCGGGCGGGAACGTCTCCGTGACGTCGATCCGGGACACGCCCAACAGCTGCCCGACGAGGAACGCGACCGCGATGCCCGCGACGAGCGCCGCGAACGTCAGGAACGCTGAGAGATACCGGCCCGCGGCGGTCACCGGAAAGCCGTTGATGGCGTCCTGCGTCGCGGAGACGAGCCGTGACGTCGGCAGGAGCAGCAGGATCCCGCCCACCACGACGATCGCCGGGGAGATCGTGACCTTGGCCCAGAACATGAGCAGCGCGAAAAGGGTCACGAGGAAGGCACTTGCGAGCGTGGCGAAGAAGTCCGGGACGCGCATCCGGCCCATCGCGCGGCTCACGAGCGAGACGCCGAGGTTGCTTACGAAGGCCACGAGCGACGCCATGGGACCGCCCCCGAGCACGCCGACGAACAGCGCGGCGAACAGCGAGTACGCGGCCGTCACGGCCCACTTGGGGAACGGCTTCGCGCGGCGCGTGATGGCCTGGAGACGCCGCATCGCCTCGTCGCGTCCAACGCCTCCCGCGGCGATCTCGCTCACGAGCTGGTGCACGAGCGAGAGCCCGGCGTAGTTGCTCGTCCACGAACGCACCACGCGCAGGAGGGTGATGGGCGTCTGATCTCGCGGCGAGTAGTTGATGGCGATCGACTGGTTCGTGATGTCCACCTCGACGTGCTGGAGCCCGAGGGCTGCCGTCACCGCGATCATCGAGGCCTCGACCTCGAGGGCGCCCGCGCCGTACCGGAACATCGTCTCGGCAAGGAGGAGCGTGAAGTCGAGCGTGCGGCGGGCCGACTCGTCGACTTGGCTCACTTGGATCCGCGGGTTTGCGTACGGGCTGCCGGCCAGCCGGTCCACGATGGTGAGCGGCGCCGTCGGAGGGTTCTCGCCCGAGATGAGCCGCCGCAGCACGCGCACGGCCGCGGCGTTGGTCCGCACCTGGGCGGGCGGGATGGGCTTCGTGAGCGGCGTCTCGCCGAACTGCCCCACGGGAAGCGGCAGCGTGTGGAGGGGCCCGGACGCTGCGGGTTGGTCCGGCAGGCTGGGCGACCCATCCGCCGTCGTCAGCTCCGCAGCGTCCGACGGCGCGCGCCCGCCCGGCGTGATCGGCCCGGGGAAGCTGGGTGCCCCGCCCGGCGTCGTCTGTTCTTGGACGCTCGGCGGTGTCACCGCCCCGTCCGGCTTACGTTCGTCGGCCATGTTTCCGGCGCGCCTGTCGACTCCCACGCCTGACTACTTTCCCCCGCCTCGCGGGTCAGTAAAACAACAACTCAGTAAAACTGCTGGCCCGTGCGGCGCGTGTAGAGCTGACGCGCTACACGCTCGCCCGCCGTGTTCCACGCCCTGTAACGGGTCGAGTCAATCACGTAGTCCCACACGCCCACGAAGTCGGTGACCGTCTTCGAGAAGGAGGTCTTGAAGAGGCCGAGCCCGTGGAAGGGGTGCGAGGAGTCCTTGAGCTGGGCCGCGGGCGGGGTACCGCAGAAATCGTATTCGGTGCACCCGAGTGCCTTGACGTCCTGGATCGCGGTCCACTGGACCAGATGCGAATCTCCGTACTGCGTCCGCTTCTGGAGGGAGCCGCCGTCCTTGTACGTGCCCTTGCGGCCGTAGTTGATCACGAACGCGCCGACTGAGGGGCGCCCGTTCTCGTAGACGAAGTACAGGCGGCCCTGCCCCCGCGACGTGAACTCGGTCCAGAACTGCCGGTAGTACTCGAAGCTGCGGACCTGGGCGCCGTTGCGGGACTTCGTGGTGAGCGTGCCGGTCATGAGCGCGTGCATGGTCCGGTAGTTCTCGAGCGTCGGCTCGGCCACCTCGACGCGGACGCCCTCGCGCTCCGCGCGGCGCACGGCGTTGCGGCCCCGCGAATGGAGGTTGCGCAGGAGCTGATTCGGCTCAGGGCTGATGTCGAGCAGTGCCGTCGAATCGTTCGGCTGAAGGTTGAACGACTTCACGAGGCCCGCACCGGCAAGGACCGCACGGGCTTCCTCGGAGTCCACGATGTCCGGCTCGATCTTGATCGCGAAGACCCGCAGGCGCTCGCTCGCCGCGAACTCCTTGATGGCCTCGAGCGCAGGCGGAACGTCCTGGACCGACGCGACATCCGGGCCCTTGATGAGGTACCACAGGCGGCCGAGCACGGGGAACGACTTCTCGAGCACGAGGTTGTAGCTCGAAGTCCCGCCACTCTCGAGGACGAGGTAGCGGACGTCCCAGCCGAAGTTCTGCTTGACGGCGGCGAACGCCGCCGACTGGAGCAGATTTCCGCCGTTCGGATTGGCCGTGACGTGCTCGTCCCAGCTCTCGATCTCATCCGGGGTCGCGAAACGCGCGGTAAAGCTGCTCAAGGGGGCTGCATCCCTTCGTCGAGGTCTCGGGGCCGAAAAACAGTCTAATCGCCGCACGGCGGACGGTTTACGACCTCCCAGCTGGGTAGGGACCGGGTATGGCTAATGACATCAGCGGAAAGAGAGTGGCGTTCCTCCTGACCAGCGGAGTCGAGCAGGTGGAGCTGACGGAGCCTTGGCGGGCGGTCCAGGAGGCTGGCGGGCACCCCGTCCTCGTCTCCCCCACGGACGACCGAATCACCGCGATGCAGCACGACTGGGAGCACGGGGATTCCTTCCCCGTCGACCTCCCGCTCTCCGAGGCGAGGGCCGAGGACTTCGACGCGCTCGTGCTGCCGGGCGGGACCGTGAACGCGGACCGGATGCGGCTCGAATCGCTCGCGGTGGCCTTGGTTCGGTCCTTCGCGGACGCCCGGAAGCCCATCGCGGCTATCTGCCACGGGCCGTGGATCCTCATCGAGGCGGGGATCGTGGCGGGCCGCGAGATGACCTCCTACCCGTCGCTTTCGACCGACCTCCGGAATGCGGGCGCCGACTGGGTGGACCGCGAGGTCGTCACCGACCGTGGCCTCACCACGTCGCGCAACCCCGATGACCTCCCGGCGTTCTGCGAGAAGATGCTCGAGGAGATCTCCGAGGGCATCCATGCGCGGCGGTGACGCCGTGGCAGGCGGCGGCCGCGCGCCGTCGTCCGTGCTCGCCTAGCACTCCACGACGTTGACGGCGAGGCCGCCCATCGCGGTCTCCTTGTACTTGCTGCTCATGTCCTTGCCGGTTTCGCGCATGGTCACGATGACCTCGTCGAGCGAGACCCGGTGGGTGCCGTCCCCCCAGAGCGCCATCTTCGCGGCGTTGATGGCCTTCGCCGCGGCGATCGCATTGCGCTCGATGCACGGCACCTGCACGAGGCCGCCGATCGGATCGCACGTGAGGCCGAGGTTGTGCTCCATCGCGATCTCGGCGGCGTTCTCGACCTGGGCCGGGGTGCCGCCCATGACCTCGGCGAGCCCCGCGGCGGCCATGGACGACGCCGACCCCACCTCGCCCTGGCAGCCCACCTCCGCGCCGGAAATCGAGGCCTGCTCCTTGTAGAGCACGCCCACGGCGCCTGCGGCGAGGAGGAAGCGGACCACAACGTCGTCCTTGTCGGCTTGAGTCGCGTTGTCCATCCCGGGGGCGTAGTTGAGCGCGTAGTAGAGGACCGCGGGAATGATCCCGGCGGCGCCGTTCGTCGGCGCGGTGACGACGCGGCCGCCCGACGCGTTCTCCTCGTTGACGGCGAGCGCGATGAGGTTGACCCATTCCTGCCAGTAGATCGGGTCGCGGTCCTTGTCCTCCTTGAGGAGCCGCTCGTGCCAGTCGGGCGCACGACGGCGGACCTTGAGTCCCCCGGGCAGGAGCCCCTCCCGCTTCAGGCTGGATTCGACGCACGCCTCCATGACCCGCCAGATGTGGAGGAGCCCCTCGCGGATCTCCTCCTCCGTGCGCGAGGCCCTCTCGTTGACGAGCATGATGTCGCTGATCGAGAGGCCCTTCGAGGCGCAGCGGCCCAACAGCTCGGCGGCCGTGCGGAACGGGAGCGGAAGCTCCTTCTTGGACTCGTCGAGCTCCTTCTGGGCCGCCGCCTCCTCGCCCTCCCGGACAATGAAGCCGCCTCCCACCGAGAAGAAGGTGGCGTCGTGCAGGACTGGGCCGCCGCCGTCGGCCGTCTCGCCCTCCGGCGCGCTCGCGCCGTAGACGCGGAACCGCATCCCGTTCGTGTGCCGCGGCAGGACGGTGAGGGGGTGAAGGACCATGTCCTCCACGCCGTACTCGAGCTCTCGGCCTCCCGCGAGGTTGAGCTGGCCGGTCTCGGCGATGGCCCCGAGGCGCTCCTCGACCTGCTCGGGCAGGATCTCCTCCGGCTCGAAGCCCTCGAGGCCAAGGAGCACGGCTGTGAACGTCCCGTGCCCTCGGCCCGTCGCGGCGAGCGAGCCGTAGAGGTCCACGCGAAGGCTCGCGACCTCCTCGAGAAGGCCGCGCTCGTGCAGCTCGCGGGCGAACACCGCGCCGGCCCGCATGGGGCCCACGGTGTGGGAGCTCGAGGGGCCGATGCCCACTGAGAACAGCTCGAAGACGCCGACGGCCATGCCGGGATTCCTTCCTGAGTCAATTATCGTTCCGCTGCGCGGACCTTGCGGGGATGCGGGGTCCAAGTGAGGACGGGACCCCGCAACCCGCCGGACGGGACCCCGCAACCGGCCGGACGGGACCCCGCAACCGGCCGGACGGGACCCCGCAACCCGCCGGACGGGACCCCGCAACCCGCGCCGGTCAGGCGAGGTTCGCGACGCCGGGGTACAGCGGGTGGGCCGCGGCGAGGGCGTCGACGCGGGCCTTGAGCGGAGCCACGTCCTCGTCCGGACCCGCGATGAGTGCCGAGGCAATGACGTCCGCGACCTCGCGGAACGCCGCCTCGCCGAAGCCGCGCGTCGCGAGCGCGGGCGTGCCGATCCGCAGGCCCGAGGTGACCATCGGCGGGCGCGGGTCGAACGGGACGGCGTTGCGGTTCACCGTGATGTCGATCGCGGCGAGCCGATCCTCGGCCTGCTGCCCGTCGAGCTCGGCGTCGCGAAGGTCCACGAGCACAAGGTGCACGTCCGTGCCGCCTGAGACCACGCCGATGCCCTTGGCCTTGACGTCCTCTGCGGTGAGTCGCTCCGCGATGATCTTCGCGCCCGCGAGGACGCGCTCCATCCGCTCGCGGAACTCGGCCGAGGCCGCGACCTTGAACGCGACGGCCTTGCCCGCGATGACGTGCTCGAGCGGCCCGCCCTGCTGGCCCGGGAACACCGCGGAGTTGATCTTCTTGGCGATGTCAGCGTCATTGGTCAGGATGATGCCGCCGCGCGGGCCCGCGAGGGTCTTGTGCGTGGTCGACGTCGTGACGTGGGCGTGCGGGACCGGGCTCGCGTGCAGACCAGCGGCGACGAGGCCCGCGAAGTGGGCCATGTCCACCATGAGATACGCGCCGACCTCGTCGGCGATCCGGCGGAACTCGGCGAAGTCGAGCTCGCGGGCGTACGCGGACCAGCCCGCGACGATGAGCTGCGGCCGGTGCTCGAGGGCGAGCCGCTCGACCTCGGCCATGTCGATCCGGTGGTCGTCCTCGCGGACCTGGTACGGGATGACGTTGTAGAGCTTGCCGGAGAAGTTGATCTTCATGCCGTGCGTGAGGTGGCCGCCGTGGGCGAGGTTGAGGCCCATGATCGTCTCGCCCGGCTTGAGCAGGGCGTGCATCACGGAGGCGTTCGCCTGCGCGCCCGAGTGGGGCTGCACGTTCGCGAACTCGGCGCCGAAGAGGGCCTTGACGCGCTCGATCGCGAGCCGCTCGATGACGTCCACGTGCTCGCAGCCGCCGTAGTACCGGCGGCCCGGGTAGCCCTCGGCGTACTTGTTCGTCAGCACGGAGCCCTGGGCCTGCATGACCGCGAACGCCGTGTGGTTCTCAGACGCGATCATCTCGAGGCCGCCGCGCTGGCGCGCGAGCTCGGCGTCGATCGACGCGGCGATCTCGGGGTCGAGCTCGGCGATGTCCGCGTCGAGGGACGCCGACTTGATCTGCTCGAACTGGCTCTGCTGGACCTGCGATTCCTGCTGGGCCGTGCTCACAGTTCGCCGCCGTTCTTCGACGCGTACTCCTCGGCCGAGAGCAGCGGGCCCTCGGCCGAGACCTCGACCGCGAAGAGCCAGCCGGCTCCGTACGGGTCCTCGTTGACGAGCGCGGGGTTGTCGATCGCCTCCTGGTTGACCTCGACGATCGTCCCGGTCACGGGCGAGTACAGGTCGGAGACGCTCTTCGTGGACTCGATCTCGCCGCACGTCGTTCCGGCGGTCACCTCGCTGCCGACCTCCGGGAGGTCGAGGTAGACGACGTCGCCGAGCGCGTCAGCGGCGACGGCGGAGACCCCGACCTTCGCGGGGCTCTGCTCGACGTCGAGCCACTCGTGCTCCTCCGAATAGCGAAGGCCGGTCTGGACTCTGCTCATGTGGTTCTTCTCCTAGGCTCAACGGCTCCCGCGGCATCGGCGCCGCGGGCTCGGGTGTGGGTGGCGGGGTGTGGATGGCGGGGTATGGGTGGCGGGGTGTGGGTGGCGGGGCGGGTAAGAAGTTGACTACTTCTCGCGCTTGTAGAACGGGAGTGCTACTACCTCGAACGGCTCGGTCTTGCCGCGGAGGTCGACATCGAGCTGCGTGCCGACTTCCGAAAGTTCGACGGCGACGTAGGCGAGCGCGACCGGATAGCCGAGCGTCGGGCTCGGCTGGCCCGAGGTCACCTCGCCGATGGCCTGGCCGTCCTTGAGCACCTGATAGTGCGAGCGAGCCGCTCGCCGCCCGAGGCCGCGAAGGCCCACGAGGCGCCTGCCGCTCGTGGTGCCGGCGCCGTCGTCCTTCTTTGCCTGCAGCGCAGAGCGGCCCACGAAGTCGCCCTCCTTGGTCTTGAGGGCGACGACGCCACCCAGGCCCGCCTCGAACGGCGTGACGTCCCGCGAGAGCTCGTTGCCGTAGAGCGGCATGCCGGCCTCGAGGCGAAGGCTGTCGCGGGAGGCGAGGCCGCACGGCACTAGCCCGCGGCCCTCCCCCGCGGCGCGCACGGCGGCCCAGAGTTCGGCGGCTCGGCCGTTCGCGACGAACAGCTCGAAGCCGTCCTCGCCCGTGTAGCCCGTGCGTGCTAGAAGCACCGGAACCCCGGCAGCCTCGAGCTCGATCGCGGAGTAGTACTTGAGGCCGGTCACGGCGTCGGCATGCTCAGCGGGGACGATCGCGAGCAGGATGTCCTGCGCGTTCGGGCCCTGCACCGCGATGAGCGACGTCTCGGCGCTCGCGTCGCGGAGCGTCACGCCCGCCTCGGCTCCGCGGGCTGCGGCGAACGCGGCGAGCCGCGCCTCGAACTCGGCCGCGACTGTCGGCGCGTTGCCCGCGTTGGGGACCACGAGGTAGTCCTCCTCGGCGACGCGGTAGACGATCAGATCGTCGATGATGCCGCCGTCCTCGGCGCAGATGAGCGAGTACTTGGCCTTGCCGACCGCGATCGCCGAGAGCTTGCCCACGAGCGCGTAGTCGAGGAACGCCCCCGCGCCGGGGCCGGCGACCCAGATCTCGCCCATATGCGAAAGGTCGAAGAGGCCCGCGGCCTCGCGGACCGCGCGGTGCTCGGCGAGCTCCGAGCCGTACTTGAGCGGCATCTGCCAGCCGCCGAAGTCGGTGAAGGTCGCACCGAGCGCCTGGTGCTGGGCGTAGAGCGCGGTGCGCTTCTCCGAGTTGGGCGCGGTGTCGGGCGCGGCTGTGGTGTCAGTGGTCATCCCAGTCTCCGTTTCTGTCGTCGCCGCGCTCAGTGCGCGTCCTCGATTGCCGCTGTGCTTTCCTCGAAGGCTTCGAGGGGAGGGCACGCGCACACGAGGTTGCGGTCGCCCGCAGCCCCGTCGATGCGACCCACCGGGGCGAAGTACTTGTCCTGGCTCGCGGTCTTCCCTGGGAACGCTCCCTGCTCGCGCGTGTACGGGCGCTCCCACTTGCTGCTGACGAGCGCGGCCGCGGTGTGCGGGGCGCGGCGCAGGGGCGAGTCGGCGACCGCGAAGTCGCCGTGGGCCACCTGGTCGATCTCGGCGCGGATGGCGATCATCGCGTCGATGAACCGCTCGATCTCGCCGAGGTCCTCCGACTCGGTGGGTTCGACCATGAGCGTGCCCGCAACCGGGAACGCGAGCGTCGGCGCGTGGAAGCCGAAGTCGATGAGGCGCTTCGCGACGTCCTCGGCCGTGACGCCGGTCTTGGCCGTGAGCTCGCGCAGGTCGAGGATGCACTCGTGCGCCACGAGGCCGCCCTCGCCCGTGTAGAGGACCGGGAAGTGGGGGTCGAGGCGCTTCGCGATGTAGTTCGCCGCGAGGAGCGCCGACTTCGTGGCCTCGGTGAGGCCGTCCCCGCCCATGAGCTTCACGTACGCCCACGAGATCGGCAGGACGCCCGCGGAACCGAAGCGGGAGGCGGACACTGGCAGCGCGGGGTCCTCGCCGCCGTCGTCCGTGTGGCCCGTCCACGTCGCCGCGTCGCCCGGCATGAAGGGCGCGAGGTGCGCGCGGGCCGCGACCGGGCCCACGCCCGGGCCGCCGCCGCCGTGCGGGATGCAGAACGTCTTGTGCAGGTTGAGGTGGGAGACGTCGCCGCCGAACTTGCCCGGCTGGGCGAGGCCCACGAGCGCGTTCATGTTCGCGCCGTCGATGTACACCTGCCCGCCCGCGGCGTGAACCGCGTCGCAGACCTCGCGGACGTCGGCGTCGTACACGCCGTGCGTGGACGGGTAGGTGATCATGATCGCCGCGATGCGGCCGGCGTTCGCCTCGATCTTGGCGGCGAGGTCGGCGTGGTCGATCGTGCCGTCCGAAGCGGTCGCAACGACCACCACCTTCATGCCGGCGAGGACCGCCGAGGCCGCGTTCGTGCCGTGGGCCGAGGCAGGGATGAGGCACACGTCGCGCTGGCTCTCGCCGCGCGAGTGGTGGTAGCCGCGGATCGCGAGGAGGCCCGCGAGTTCGCCCTGCGAGCCCGCGTTCGGCTGGATCGAGACCTGGTCGTAGCCCGTGATGGTCGCCAGATCCTGCTCGAGGTCGGCGATGAGCTCGCGCCAGCCCTCGGTCTGCGTGTCCGGCGCGAACGGGTGGATGCCAGCGAACTCGGGCCACGTGATGGCCTCCATCTCGACGGCGGCGTTGAGCTTCATGGTGCACGAGCCAAGCGGGATCATGGTGCGGTCCAGCGCGAGGTCGCGGTCCGAGAGGCGGCGCAGGTAGCGCATCATCTGGGTCTCGGAGCGGTGCGCGTGGAAGACGGGGTGCTGGAGGTAGAGGCTCGTCCGGTGGACGGCAGGCTCGAGCCCAAAGCGCTCGCCTGTCGGGACGTCCGCTGCGTCGCCCGCGGGGCCCGCGCCGAAGACGCCGGCGATCGTGGCGACGACGTCCGCCGTCGTCGTCTCGTCGCAGGAGATCCCCACCGTGTCCGCGTCAACGAGGCGGAGGTTGATGCCCTTGGCCTCCGCCGCGGCCACGAGCGACGCCGCGCGGCGCGGGACGCGGGCGGTGACGGTGTCGAAGAAGCTGCGGTGCGCCACCTCGATTCCCGCCGACTCGAGCGCCGCGGCGAGCGTGCGAGCGTGGCCGTGAGCGCGCTCGGCGATGGCCTTGAGGCCTTCCGGGCCGTGGTAGACGGCGTACATCGACGCGACGATCGCGAGGAGCGCCTGGGCCGTGCAGATGTTCGAGGTCGCCTTCTCGCGCCGGATGTGCTGCTCGCGGGTCTGGAGCGCCAAGCGGTAGGCGGGGCGGCCGGCGTCGTCCTTGGAGACGCCCACGAGGCGCCCCGGGAGCTGGCGTTCGAGGCCCTTGTGCACGGACATGAAGGCCGCGTGCGGGCCGCCGTAGAAGAGGGGGACGCCGAAGCGCTGGGCGCTGCCGACCGCGATGTCCGCGCCCTGCTCCCCGGGGGACTTGATGAGGGTGAGCGCGAGGAGGTCCGCGGCGACCGTGACCATCGCACCGCGCTCCTTCGCCGCGGCGATGAGCCCGCTCGCGTCCGCGACGAGGCCCGATACGCCGGGCTGCTGGATGACGACGCCGTTGATCGGCCCCTCCGGCAGGCCCTTGGACAGGTCCGCGACCTCGACCTCGAAGCCGAGCGCGCGGGCCCGGCCCACCACGATCGCGATGGACTGCGGGAACAGCTCGGAGTCCAGAACCGTCTTCCCGGGACCCGCGTTCTTGTCCTTGTTCGCCCGGCGCATGAGGAGCACGGCCTCCATGACGGCCGTCGCCTCGTCGAGGAGCGACGCGTTCGCGATCGCCAGGCCCGTGAGGTCTTCGACCGCCGTCTGGAAGTTCAGGAGCGCCTCGAGGCGGCCCTGCGAGATCTCCGGCTGGTACGGCGTGTAGGCCGTGTACCAGGCCGGGTTCTCGACGATGTTGCGCCGGATGACGGCGGGGGTCACGGTGTCGTAGTAGCCCTGGCCGATCATTTGGACGCGAGGCTTGTTCTTGGCCGCGAGGACGCGCAGGGCCGAGAGGGCCTCCGTCTCGCTCAGGGCGGCGGAGAGGGTGAGCGGCGCGTCCTGCTTGATGCTGTCCGGCACCGCGCTCGCGGCGAGGGCGTCGGCGCTGTCGTAGCCAATCGCGTTCAGCATGTGCTTGATGTCTTCGTCGCGACGGGCACCGATGTGCCGATCAACGAAGGCTGCGGGAACTGCGTGGTCCGTCACGGGGGAACTCCATCACTCAGGCCGCGCGGGAGCGGCATGGACTCGTTCCTCCCCGCTCTGTATCGAACCTGAGAGATTCCGCCGGCCCGTCAGGGGCCGGCTTGCACCGTCGGTGAGCCCGTGAGGGCTGCTTTCCAGAGGCGCCTTGCCGCAGCGGTACAGGTGCCTGAGAGATTCCTGGGGAGGTGTTGCTCCTACGGCGCCTGCTTGCTCATGCTCGCAGGACTCTCCCGCCGCAGATCAGAGGCTTGTTCAGTTGTTGTGGGCACGGTGTGGTGCCGCACAGGCCAATTCTGCTATGCCGGGGGTCACAGGGCAAACGGGAGTTCCACCGCGCTCCGAGTGTGAATACGCAACACTTTTGCATCCTAATTCAAGTTAGCTTAGGCTCACCTTGCCTGAGGCCCCTCGGGCGCCCCGCCCGGACACCCGAGGTTCCTATGACCGCGCCCGCTGTCTCTCCAGCACGCCCCGCCCAGGGCGCGCCAACCCGACCCCAGCCCACCCAGGCCGGTCCCCCGGCAACGATGGACGACGCCGTTGCCGCCTACCACGAGTACGTCGCCGAGCGTCTGACGGAGCTTCGCCAGCACGTGCTCGCCTTGCGCGCGAACGTCGGGAACGGGGACGTCGACTCGGCGATGCAGGCGTGGCTTGACGCGCAGCAGGCCTGGCAGAGCGTGGGGGCCGCGTACGGCAGCTTCGGCGACCTGGGCAGCGCGATCGCTCCCGGCTCACGCGGCCTCGAGGACGGTGCCGCGAACCCCGACTTCACGGGACTCCGCCGGATCGAGTACGGCCTCTGGCATGGCCAGGGCGCGGGCGAACTGATCCCCGTCATCGACAAGCTCCTCACGGACGTCGACGCGCTCGAGGCCAAGCTCCCCGAGACAGCCGTCGCGCCCTCCGACATGCCGCTGCGGCTCCACGAGATCCTCGAGGACACGCAGCGCGACCACCTCTCCGGCCGGGGAGACCAGGGCTCGGGGCTCGCGCTCGCGCTGGCCCGAGCGGACGTCGACGCCACCCAAGAGGTGCTCGACATGCTCCGTGGGCTGCTCGACAACCTCAAGTCCGGCTTCCCCGCCAGGCTCGACGGCGAGCTCGCCGCGCTCAGGGCCGCCATCGACGCCACCCAGAAGGACGGCGCGTGGACCGACTACGCCAAGGTCGCGCTCGCCGAGCGCCAGGCAGTCAACGCGGCGCTCGGGCGCGCCCTCGAATCCCTCTCGCTCGTCCCGCCGCTCTTCTCGACCGACTGACCAGAAAGCAGCCATCATGCAGCTCCAACGACGTTCCTTCCTCATCGGCGCAGGCGGCGCCGCGGCCAGCGGGCTCCTCTCCGCCACCGCGGTCCGGGCGGATGACGCACCCGAGGCGAGCTCCGACGTCGTCGGTTTCCTCGGCGAGAACCAAGCGGGCGTTTACCGCCCCGCCTCCCAGCAGCAATCGGCGTGCTTCGCGGCGTTCAAGGTGCTGAGCCGCGACACCGCGGAGCTCAAGGCGCTCCTGCAGAAGCTCACGGTCAAGGCAACGATCCTCGGCGGCGGCCACGGGGCCGGCGATGCCTTGCCGTCGAGCGAGCTGAGCGGCGTGGACGGTGCGCCGCCGGTGAACTCAGGCGTCATGGGCGAGGACATCGCGGCGGCGAACTTCACGCTCACGCTCGGGCTCGCCGCGAGCCTCTTCGACAGCCCGGTGTTCGGGCTCGCCGCGAAGAAGCCGAAGGGCCTCACGGACATGAAGGTGTTCCCGAAGGACCAGATCGAGGAGGAGTGGACCGGCGGCGACCTCATCCTCCAGCTGTGCGCGGACTCGACCGACATGGTCCACTACGCGCTGCGCGACATCATGAAGGCGACGCGCGGCCAGCTCCAGCTGCAGTGGAAGATCAACGGCTTCCACAACCGCCCGCGGCCGGACGGCGCTCCCCGCAACCTGTTCGGCTACAAGGACGGGATCGTCAACCCGGCCCAGGACGAGCAACTCGTGTGGATCCGCGGCGGCTCGGGGCAGCCGTCGTGGGCCGAGGGCGGCACGTTCATGGTGGTGCGGATCATCCGCATGCTCGTCGAATTCTGGGACCGGGTGGGCCTCGGCGAGCAGGACAACATGATCGGCCGCCATCGCGCGAGCGGGGCGCCCTTGGGGAAGAGCAAGGAGACGGATACGCCGGACTACGCGTCCGACCCCCACGGCGAGACGGTCCCCCTCAACGCCCACATCCGGCTCGCGAACCCGCGCACGCAGGAGACCTCCGGTTCGCGCATGCTGCGCCGCGGCTACAACTACGAACTCGGAGTGGACCTCAACGGCAACATGCAGGCCGGGCTCATCTTCACGAGCTTCCAGCAGAACATCCAAGAGCAGTTCGAGGCCACGCAGACCCGCCTCGCGAACGAGCCCATGACCGACTACATCGAGCCGTTCGGCGGCGGGTACTTCTTCGTGGTCCCGGGCGTCCAGAAGGACGGTGGCTTCCTTGGCGAGGGACTCTTCGCCTAGGGCTCTCCTCTCGTGCCCACTGAGGGTGGGCACGCAGGAACATCCGTTAGGCGGGTACGCGCTCGACGTACGCCGCAAGGCCGTCGAAGAGCAACCGCGTGCCCTCCTCGCGGAGAGCCGGGTCCTCGTGCCCGTCGAGGAACACGCCGTGCTCCGTGAGCGTGAGGCGCGTGGCCTCATCCTCAGGCTCGAACTCGAACGTAGCGAGGGAGACGGAGAGCTTCACGCCCTTGTGGTGCATCTCGTAGGTGTAGACGATCCGCTCGCTGGGGACGATGTCGTAGTAGTGGGCGTAGAACTCACTCCGATCGCCGTCCGGAGTCTCCCCGACGTTGACCTCCGATCCGCCGGGCCGGAAGTCGAACGTGGCCTCGACCTGGGTCCAGCCGTCGGGACCGGCGAACCACTGCTTCTTCTGCTCAAGGTCGGCGAAGGCCTGGAACACGCGCGACGGCGGCGCCGCGATGACGCGCTCGACGGTGAACGTGGATTGGATCTGCTGGCTCATGGTTACTCCTCGGGTTGGGCCTTGGCGGGCGGGGTGGGCGGCTTGGACGGCTTCGATGGGTCGGGTGGGGAGCTCTGGCTGGAAAGGAAAGCTCCCAGCCGATCGAGGGCACGCTCTTGCGGAAGCCGGCGTGTTGAAATCCATGCCTCGGCGCGCCGGAGCGCATCAGGGGCAAGCGTGCACGTCCGGACGCGACCGGACTTGAGCGTGGTGATGAGGCCGGCTTCCTCGAGCACGGCGAGGTGCTGGACGACGGCGGGGAGGCTCACCCCAAGCGGGGCGGCGAGGGCGCTCACCGTAGCGGGCCCTTCGCAGAGGCGCGTGATGATCGCCCTGCGGCGCGGATCGGAGAGCGCGTGGAAGATCGCATCAAAGATGGCCTCCTCATTGCCGCCCTCCGAATACTTAACCATGTACTTAAGTATCTGCGCCACGCCCGAGGTGTCAAGTGGTTGCCGAGGTGCACCAAAAACGTCACCAAACTCGGCGATGGATTTAAACTGCGGCTCATAAGTTCACACGCATGACAAAACTGTCAGAAATCCCCCAGAGAAATCTCAACGAGCGCCCGCGCAGACCCCTCGGCCTGCGCCGGCTGAAGGAGATCATGGGTGGCCGCAAGCCGCTCACGATCATGGCCGCGAGCTGCACACTCGTCCTCCTGGGCGGTGGCATCGCCGCCGCGTCGACGATCGCGTTCGGGCAGCAGCAGGTCGGCACCCAGTACGACGACGGCGAGCAGATCTCGTCGAACCAGGTCATCAAGCCCATTGGCGACCGCGTCATGACGCCGTTCGGCAAGATCATGGGCTCGACGGTCAGCCCAGATGGCCGCTACCTCGTGGGGACGAGCGCCGATCGCTCAGTCGACCTGCAGGTGTTCGACCTCAAGACCTACAAGCCGGTGGCGGCGGCCGGGACGCTCGCGGCCGCGTCGTTCGCCGCGGCGGCGAGCAACGCCGGCTACCTGAACATGGCCTACCAGCACATCACCGACGGCTCGGTAGGGCAGGAAGGGCCGGTCTTCTCCCCCGACGGCAAGTTCCTGTACGAGCCGGTGTCCACGGGGATCGTGCGCTACGCCTTCAACGCGGACGGTTCGCTCGGTGCCGGCACGAAGATCAGCATCCCGACCGCGTCCGGCAAGCAGGCGCTGACCGCCGGGATGACGTTCTCTCCCGACGGCTCGACGCTGTACGCCGCTGTGAACGGCCAGAACACCGTCGTCGCCATCGATCCGGCAGCCGGCACGGTCAAGCAGACGTTCAACGTTGGCATTGCCCCGCGCCAGTTGAAGTTCGTGGGCGCCAAGCTGTACGTCTCCAATGAGGGTGGCCGCCAGGCCGTCGCTGGTGACGCGACTATGGACTCGTACCACACGCAGGTTCCCGCGGACACGAACCTCGGCACCTCCACGACTGGTACGGTCAGCGTCGTCGACACCGCCAACCCCGCCGCCGCCGTTTCGTCGATCGACGTCCAACTGCACCCGACCGCGATGTTCCTCGACGGCTCCACGCTCTACGTGGCGAACACCAACAGCGACACGCTCTCGGTCGTCGACACGGCGAGCAACAAGGTGGTCCAGACCATCGCGACCCAGCCGTGGGCCCCGTCGAAGGTGGGCTACCAGCCGACCGCCATCACCATGCAGGGCGACCGTCTTCTGGTCTCCTTGGGCCGCGCGAACGCGATTGCAGTGTTCAAGGTGAACAAGAAGGAGGCAAAGGACCCGGCCAGCTACGTCGGCCTCCTGCCGACGGACTACTTCCCCGAGAACGTGACGGCCGTGAACGGCCAGATCGTGGTCACCAACACCCGCGGCATCGACGCCCGCGGGCCGGCGCTGAGCTACAACAAGGGCCCGGGCACAACGGTTGCAACCGGTCACGGCACGCACTCCACCACCGCCTCGCTCACCAAGTTCACCCTGCCGAGCGACGACCAGATCCAGCAGTACACGGACACGGTCTTCAAGCAGAACGGCTGGGATGACCACTCCGCCAAGGACAACCAGGACAGCCAGGACAGCCAGGGCAACCAGGGCGAGGCCGTCGCGGTCCCAAAGCAGGTCGGCGACCCGTCGACGATCAAGCACGTCTTCCTGATCGTCAAGGAGAACCGCACGTACGACCAGGTCTACGGCGACATGAAGCAGGGCAACGGCGACCCCTCGCTCGCGCAGTTCGGCGCGAAGGTCACTCCGAACCAGCACGCGCTGGCAGCCCAGTTCGGCCTCTACGACAACACGTATGACATCGGCACGAACTCGGCCGAGGGCCACAACTGGATGATGCAGGGCGACAACCCGGCGTACACCGAGACGAGCGCCGGCGAGTACACCCGCTCGTACGACACCGAAGAGGACGTCCTCGGCCACCAGCGCTCCGGTTTCCTCTGGACTGCGATCCAGTCGGCGGGCAACACCGCCCGGAACTATGGCGAGTTCGAGTACGGCGAGGGCAAGCCGGCCGGCGCGACGTGGCAGCAGTACTACTGCGCGGCCACGAGCACGATGGCCGGCGGCGACCCGAAGCAGCTCTTCGACCCGTCGATCCAGATGCATGCCAGCTCGGCGATCCCCTCGCTCAACGCGATCGCGGACACCAACGCCGCGCCGTTCGACACCTCGGTGCCGGACATCTACCGCTACGCGACCTGGAAGCAGGACTTCGAGAAGAACGGTCCGAAGAACTTCCAGATGATGTGGCTCTCGAGTGACCACACCGGCGGCACGGCCGACCCTGAGGCCCAGGTCGCGGACAACGACCTTGCTGTGGGCAAGATCGTCGACGAGATCTCGCACTCGCAGTACTGGAAGGACTCCGCGATCTTCATCGCCGAGGACGACAGCCAGGACGGCGCCGACCACATTGACGGCCACCGAGCCCCGGTCCAGGTCATCAGCCCGTACGCCGTGCACGGCCAGACCGTCAGCACGTTCTACTCGCAGATCAGCATGGTCCGGACCATCGAGCAGATCCTCGGTGCCCAGCCGCTGAACCAGAAGGTCGCCGCGGCCACTCCGATGTTCGACGCCTTCACCAACAAGGCGGACCTGACGCCGTACAACGCGGTCCCGAACCAGGTTCCGCTGACCGAGGGCGTCAAGACCGCCCCGGCCTGTGGGAACGACACGCTGGGCCAGACCGGCGCAGCGGCCGCCGTGGTCAACTCCGCCGCCGCTCAGGCCACGGCCGTCCCCGACTCGATGCAGGAGATCGCCGAGGACTGGGACAGCTGGTCCGAGCAGCAGCACCTGACCGGCAACGGCGCGAAGGAGGACTTCGCGAACCCGTACCTGTTCAACCGCTGGACCTGGTACCAGACCCACAACTGGCAGAGCCCGTACCCGGGTGACGCAAAGATCTACGGCCCGAACGAGGTGCCGGGCATCCCCGCTGGCTCGACGAACCACGAGGACGGCTGATCGCTCCTGACAGGCGGTTGACCGCCGGTCGCTGAAGGCCGGCAGGCGCCGGGTCCGACGGACAACCCGTCGGGCCCGGCGCCTGTTTCATCTGCGGGCCACACAGGACGCACAAGGACCGCATCCCCCTCGGCGGGGGAAGCCGCCCTTGGCATCTGACCCTTGGCATCTGCCCGCGGGGCTCAGGCTGCGGGGGCTCTGCCTGCGGGGCTTCAGGCGGCGCGAACGGGCGTTAGCCGCAGACCTTGACGCTCACGAGCCCGCTGAGCGGGGCAACACAGTCCTGCTTGGGAGCCGTCGGCGTCGGCGAAGCCGCCGGCGTGCTCGCGGGTGCGCTGGTGGGGGCCGGGCTCGAGGGGCGCTGGGCGGCGGCCGGTGGGGGCGCCGGCGCGGCCGCAGGAGCGCTCGAGGCGGGCTGCGGCGCGACGGTGGCGGCCGGCGGCGGAGCCAAAGGAACCACCGGTGCCGCTGGCTGAGCCGCCGCTCCGCCCTGGGCCGGCGCCGCGGGAACGGTCGCCTGGGGAACCGAGGCCTGAGTCAGGTGCTGCGCGGGCTCGGCCGACTGCACCGAGATCGTCGAGGACGGCGATGCCGCGGGGCTGCTCGCAGGCTGCGGCTGGCTCGCCGAAGGATCGTCTGAACCGAAGGCGCCCGGCGAGGCCGATGCCGCGGAAGGCAGCTCGAGCCCGGGGATCACCGTCCGCGCCGCGACGGCGCCGACAGAGAGGACGAGCGCCCCGACTGCGCTCCACACGACCGCGATGGGCATGAGGCCTGAACCGAGCGCGCGCGACGACCGCGAGCGCCAGACGAGGGCGACGATCAGCAGGAGGCCACACGTGATGAGCAGCTCCAGGGGGAAGTAGATGAGGGCCATGACGGCAAGCGCTGCCGCCACGAGGCCCGCTGTCCAGAGGGGCAGGCGGCCCCGTAGGTTCACTTGTCGGCGACGCCGCCTGAGCCCCCCTGTGGGCGTTTCGGCGGCGTCCTTTCGGGGACGGGTAGGAAACGTCACCGTTCAAATGCTTCCATGTTTCACTGGCCCGCCGCCAATCGAGGGCCTCGCCAGGCGGGCTTCAGCCCGTCAGTCCTGCCCTCCTGAGGGCGTCGGCGAGGGCCGTATCTGGCCCCGCGGACTGCTGCCTGCCGTCCGCTTCTCCCGCGCCAGTCCGCGGACGACGGCGGCCCTCGCCTCCGCGCGGGCCGTCGCCGCGGCCGCCGCGATCCTGGGCGCCGCCGCGGTTCTGACCCGGGCGCGGGCCGTCGCCGTCACGCCTCTGGTCCGCTCCACGCGGGCCCTCGCCGCGACCCTGACCGGCCCCGCGGGGACCACCCCCGCGGCCGCTGGAGGCCTCGTCGTCGAGCCGGAGCGTGAGCGAGATGCGCTTGCGGGGCACGTCGACGTCGAGCACCTTGACCCGGACCACTTGGCCGGACTTCACGACCTCGCGCGGATCGGAGACAAATTTCGAGCTCATCGCGGAAACGTGCACGAGGCCGTCCTGATGAACACCGATGTCTACGAACGCGCCGAACGCCGCGACGTTGGAGACCGTGCCCTCGAGGACCATGCCGGGCTTGAGGTCGCCGATCGTCTCGACTCCCTCCTTGAGGGCAGCGGTGACGAATTCAGGGCGGGGGTCGCGTCCCGGCCGCACAAGCTCGGCCACGACGTCCTTGACCGTCGGCAGGCCAAAGCGCTCGTCCACGAAGCCCGCGGGGTCGAGCGTGCCCACCGAGGAGGCGGCGCTCGCGGCACCCGCACGGCCAGGGGCGCTCGCGCCGGCAGCGGCGAGGATCCGGTGCGCGAGCCCGTAGGCCTCCGGGTGCACCGCCGACGCGTCGAGCGGTTCGGATCCACCCGTGATGCGGAGGAAGCCGGCGCACTGCTCGAACGCCTTCGCGCCAAGCCGCGGGACCTTCTTGAGCTCGGCCCTGCTCGCGAACGGGCCGTTGGCGTCGCGGTAGTCCACGATGCTGCGGCTCAGGAGCGGACCGACGCCGGCCACGCGGGCGAGGAGCGACGGCGAGGCGGTGTTGACGTCCACGCCGACCGCCGTGACGCAGTCCTCGACCACGGCGTCGAGCGAGCGATCCAGCTTTGCGGGAGTGAGGTCGTGCTGATACTGGCCCACGCCGATCGACTTGGGCTCGATCTTCACGAGCTCCGCGAGCGGGTCCTGGAGGCGCCGGGCGATCGAGACCGCCCCGCGGAGCGAGACGTCGAGCTCTGGCAGCTCGGCTGAGGCGAGCGCCGACGCCGAGTACACGGACGCGCCAGCCTCCGACACGATGACCTTCGCGATCTTGCGGGCCGGCTCGCCAGAGCCGCGCTCGCCTGAGCCGCTCTGCGCCAGCCGAGCCAGCAGCTCGCCCGCGAGCCGATCCGTCTCGCGGCTTGCCGTGCCGTTGCCCACGGCTACGAGTTCGATCCCGTGCTTCGCTGCGAGCGCCTCGAGCGTCCCCAAGGCTTCCTTCCACTTGTTCGCCGGCGCGTGCGGGTAGATCGTGGCCGTGTCCACGACCTTGCCGGTGCCATCGACGACGGCGACCTTCACACCCGTGCGGAGCCCCGGGTCGAGGCCCAGCACTGCCCGGTTCCCTGCCGGCGCCGCGAGCAGCACGTCGCGCAGATTCGCCGCGAACACGCGCACGGCCTCTTCCTCCGCGGCCTCGAACAGCCGCCCGCGCAGGTCCGTCTCGAGGCGGGGCTGGAGCCGTCCGCGCCACGCAATCCGGACGGTCTGCGCGAGCCACTTGCCCGCCGGGGCCTCGCCCGCGGCGCGGATCCCGAGCGAGCGGGCCACGGCGGACTCGTAGCCGGAACGGGCCTCCTCGAGACCGGCTTCGTCGCGCGGATCAGACTCGACGAGCCCCACCGTGAGCGCACCCTCACGCTCGCCGCGCAGGAGTGCGAGGACGCGGTGGCCGGGCAGGGACTCGATCGGCTGCACGTAGTCCGCGTAGTCGGCGTATTTGCCGGCCAGCTCGGCAGAGACGCCCTCCGCCGCTTCCGCGCGCACGCGGCCCCGGCTCCACAGCCGCTCGCGCAGCTCGGCCACGAGAACGGTGTCCTGGCCCACGCGGTCCGTGAGGATCGCCCGCGCCCCGGCGAGCGCGTCCGCCGCCGAGGCGACACCCCGCGCGTCGTCGACGTACGCCGCAGCGGCCTCGTCCGGGACCCGTGTGGGGTCCGCGATGAGCGCGTCCGCGAGCGGCTCGAGGCCTGCTTCGCGGGCGATCTGCGCCTTCGTGCGCCGCTTCGACTTGTACGGCAGGTAGAGGTCTTCGAGCTCGGCCTTGGTCTCGGCGCGGACGATCGCGTCCTGCAGCTGCTCCGTCAGCGCGCCCTGCTCCTCGATCGCCTTGAGCACGGCACCCCGGCGGTCCTCGAGCTCGCGGAGGTAGCGGAGCCGCTCCTCGAGGTCGCGGAGCTGGGCATCGTCGAGCGTTCCCGTGGCTTCCTTGCGGTAGCGCGCGATGAACGGCACCGTCGCCCCGCCGTCGAGGAGAGCGATCGCTGCCTCGACCTGCCACGGCTTGACGCCGAGCTCGGCCGCGATCGTCGCGGCAATCTTCTGGGCCGCGGCACCGTTGCCAGGGCGTGCGGCCTGGCCGGCCGGTCGCGCCGAGGGTGTGGACGGAGCGGTGTTCGAGGCGGTCTTCGAGGGCGAGGGCACTGCGGGGTGAGTCACGGAACTACTTTGCCCTATCCGGCCGACATTGCAGACCCGCCGACGCCTCGGGGCCACCGGCGCCCCTGGGCGAGTCTCCGCCAACCTCCGTCAACGCTCCGGAACCGCCGCTCAGCCAACGCCCCATGCCCCCGCGAGGGCCGAGAGGCCTGTGCGGCCCAAAGCCAGCAGCGCGCCCGCGACCCCGGCAATCGCATAGAGGCTCACGGGGACGAGCATGAGCCATTCGCGCCACGAGCCCGCGTCCCCCAGGATCGGGAACGCGACGCGCCCGCCGCGATGCCACACCCAGGCGACGAGCGGCACGCGAGACAGGCGCCGCGGCCGCCGGATCGCGATCGGCCAGAGCGGATTGCACCCGCCGTCCGTGAGCATGTCGCCGGCGACGTGGACGGCGGAGCCGAGGGCGACGGCGAAGGGGAACCAATTCTGTTCGTGCGGGGCGTAGAGGGCGATGAACGCGGCGAGCGGGACGGAAAGGACCCATGGCAGCTTCCGGACGCCGTCGGGCAGGATCCCGAGCACCTTGGCCGCGAACGCAACGAGCAGAAGCGAGACGATCCCCGCGCCGACGTGGACGGACCCGAAGTGGGGCACGTCCATGGTCCAGAGGCCCGCCACCCAGGCGATGGCCGTGAACACGGCAATGCCGAGGAGGGAATGCGTTCCGTTGCGATGACCGCCCGAAACAGCCCCAATCCCTTCGCACACCCACCGCGATACCGGCGGAAGCGAGTGTGCGATCGTCGCGCTGCGATGGTCGGCATCGGGAAGGAGCGCCGCCCCAGCCGTCACGAGCGCGCCGGCGATGACACCCAGCGGAGTGGCGTGCAAGACGGGCCAGCCGAGGTCCACGCTGTGGGGACCCCATCCGAGGGGCACCGTGACGAGTGCCAAGTCCAGATGCAGCCGGGTTGTCACTGCCACCCAGGCGGCAGCGCCACACGCAGCGTGATGGGGGCCCATCATTCGGCCAATCCTCCTCTGACCTGCGGATACGCCGAACGCGTAGCCCCATCGACCCGGGGCAGACCTACCTTACCGGGCCGAGACCTACCGCCTGTGCGCTACGAGAGGCAGTCGGTGCAGACTCCGGCCACGAGGTCGGCGTCGCGGAGCACGCGCCCGCAGTCCCCGCACTCGGCGTGCAGGGCGAGGTCTGCGCAGTCCGCGCAGTGGACTTCCTCGAACAGGGCAAGGCCGCGGCCGCAGCCGGCACACGCGTCCTCGGCCAGGACGGGCACCATGGAGGGGCGGGCGGCCCCCCGGAAGACGAGTTCGTCGATAGCAAGTGCGCTCATGTTTCGAGGCTAGGATCGGCCACCGACAAAATAGCGATGCTGGCCCGGCGCGGCGGGAATCCGCGCAAGTCGCCGCGGCGCCGTCGTCCTTTCATGACGCCTCGCCGGGCAGGCGAAGTGACGCCGGATACCGGATCCCTCATACTCTGATGAGGGCGGCCTGCATCCTGGTGCGCACTGAGGTA
The DNA here is from genome assembly GCF_004919045.1 of Sinomonas albida. Lineage (GTDB taxonomy): Bacteria > Actinomycetota > Actinomycetes > Actinomycetales > Micrococcaceae > Sinomonas > Sinomonas albida. Next base: position 62,102 of record NZ_SWDW01000001.1, on the reverse strand, counting down.
CGAAGGAACACGGGATGAGAGCTCAGAGTCTCCCTCCGCGCGCACAGACCGCGCCCACGCCGGTCCAGGTGGCCCGCCGCTTCCGTGTCCGCCCGCTGTGGCCCCGGATCCTCCTCGCGGTCGGCACGACGACCGCCGTCGTTGTCGCGGGAGGCCTCGCCTATGCTGGCGCGACGGCCGCCCAGATCAACTCCAATATCCACCGCTCGGACATCCTCCTCGCGGACCCCTCCCAGACGGTCCAGTCCGTGCCCAAGCTCACGGCGGACACCAACATCCTCGTCATGGGCATGGACTCCCGGCTCGGCGAGGATGGCAAGCCGCTCCCCGCGGACGTCTACGACGCCCTGCACGCCGGCGGAGACGACGTGGGCGGCTACAACGCCAACGTCCTCATGCTCCTCCACATCCCCGCCGACGGGTCCAAGGCCACCGCGCTCTCGATCCCCCGTGACGACTATGTCCAGACGGCAGGCTTCCCCGGGGCAGGGTTCAAGGCCAAGATCAAGGAGGCCTACGGCTACGCGCTCGCAGCGGAGCAGACGGCCCTGCTGAACGAGGGCAAGGCGAACGACGACGCGACCTACCAGGCGGCGCGGGACGCCGGCCGCAAGGCTGAGATCGCGACAGTCTCGAAGTTCCTCGGCAGCGTGCACATCGACCACTTCGTCGAGGTCACGATGGCCGCGTTCTACCAGGTCGCACAGGTCATCGCGCCCATCACCGTGTGCATCAACCGTGCGACGAAGGACACGTTCTCCGGCGCCGACTTCAAGGCCGGCACCCAGCAGATCGACGCCAAGCAGGCCGTGGCGTTCGTCCGGCAGCGCCGGGACACGAGCGACTCGACGTACTTCTTCACCGATCTGGACCGCGAGCGGCGCCAGCAGGCGTTCATCGCCTCGGTGCTCCACCAGCTCAAGCAGGCCGGCACCCTCACCGACATCCCGAAGATGCAGGGCGTATTCGACGCCGTGAGCAAGAACATCGCGGTCGACTCCGGCCTGGACCTCATCCAGCTCGCCCAGCAGGCCACGTCCCTCACCGGCGGCAACATCTCCTTCTCGACGCTTCCGATCACAGGCTTCGGCTGGTCGCCGGAGGGAGCGTCGATCAACACCGTGGACGTGGCGCAGGTCCAGGCGACGGTCAAGACGCTCCTCGCCCCGCCTTCCCCGAGCTCCACGGCGGCCGCCCCGACGAGCCAGGCATCGCCGTCGAACGCTCCGGCTCCCGCCGCGACGGGCGCGCCCGCCGCCCAAGCCCCGGCGGAACCCGGGGCCCCGGCCCAGGCCACCATGGCGACCCCCTCGCCCACAGCCAACACGTACGCCGACTGGACAGGCTCCCTTCAGGGCGGCGGGATCCCTTGCGTGAAGTAGCCGGGCAAGCCAACACCGAGGCTCAACCGCCGATCGCCAAGCCCTGAGGCGTAGGCTCGGGGAATGGCGCGCTACTTCGACGTCCACCCCGTGGACCCCCAGCCGCGGCTCATCGGGCAGATCGTCCAGATCCTGCGGGACGGCGGACTCATCGCCTACCCCACGGACTCGTGCTACGCGCTCGGCGCCCAGATGGGCAACCGCGACGCGCTGGACCGCATCCGGCAGATCCGGCGCCTCGACGGCAAGCACCACTTCACGCTCGTGTGCCGCGACTTCGCGCAGCTCGGCCAGCTCGTCAACGTGGACAACGACGTCTTCAGGGCAATCAAGGGCGTGACACCCGGACCGTACACGTTCATCCTCCCCGCGACGCGCGAGGTCCCCCGGCGGATGCTCCACCCCAAGAAGAAGACGGTGGGCGTGCGCATCCCGGACAGCAACGTGGTCCGCTCGCTCCTGGGCGAGCTCGGCGAGCCGATTCTCTCCTCGACGCTGCTGCTGCCCGGCGACGAGGATCCGCTCATCGATGGCTGGGACATCAAGGAGCGGCTCGACCACGTGCTCGACGCCGTGGTGGACGCCGGCGACTGCGGCACGGAACCGACCACCGTGATCGACTTCTCCGACGGCTACGCGGAGGTGGCCCGGCACGGCTCGGGCGACGCGTCCCGCTTCGAGTAGCGGCCGCTTCCGCGGCTCACCTCAGGACGGAGCCGCCAGCCACGTCGAGCACCACTCCGGTGATCCAGCCGGCGTCCTCGGAGGCCAGGAACGCCACGGCGTCAGCAACGTCCTGCGGCGTGCCGAGGCGGCGCAGCGGGTGGTACTCGGCCAGTGCCGCCTGCTGCTCGACGGGGATCCGCTCGTGGTTCCGCTCCGTGAGGATCGTCTCCGGCGCGAGGCAGTTCACCCGGACGCCGAACGGACCGGCCTGGGCCGCAACGTCCTGGGTGAGCAGCACGATCCCGGCCTTCGCGGCGCCGTAGGCGATGGGCGACCGTGCGTCCGGCCTCCTCGCGGCGGTGGACGCGATCGTGACGATCGAGCCTCGACCGCGCGCCTTCATCCCAGGGAGGAAGCTCTTGAGCGTGAGGAACGTCGCGGTGAGGTTCCCGTCCACCGTCGCGCGCCAGCCGGCTTCGGGGATGTCCTCGAGTGCCGCGGGCGGCGTGAAGTTCCCGCCGGCGTTGGCCACCAGCACGTCCACCGGGCCGAGGCCCCGCTCGACGTCGCGCCGCACCGCCTCGAGGTCGTCGAAGCTCGTCACGTCGCCGAGCACCCCGAGGGCCTTCCCGCCGCCGCGCGCGATCGCTGCCACCACGGAGTCGACGGCGCCGCGATCCCTCCCGTGCACAGCCACGGCGGCACCCCGGCTGGCAAGTTCGACGGCGATCGCGGCACCGATGCCGCGCGAGCTTCCGGTGACGAGGGCGACCTGGCCGTCGAGCCCGCTCACCGGACACCCCCTTCTGCCCGGAGCGGCGTGCGAAGCCCGGCCAAGCCGGGAGCGAAGACATCCATGATGGGTCCTTTCGAATCGAGCGAACCGCGGGCTCCCGGCGTGCCGGATACCCACGAGCCTAGAATGGGGATAGCGAGAGGAGGCCTGTCGTGGCACGGTTCCGCTATCGCAATCATCAGAGTTCCGGGCGCTTTCCGGTGAGCTCCCCGGACCAGCCACACGCGGAGGCGCCGGCGCCGCCGTCGTCCGCCGCTGCGCAGCACCACGCCCCACACGAGCCGATCCCGGGCCCCCACCTGCCGGCCCGGCAAGCACCGGCGCCGCACGCGGCACCCGGGCCGCAGACCCCGCGGCCCCGCGCCAGCGCGCCGCGCCGCCGCACCCGTCGAACGGGGCTCGGCGTCGTCTCACAGCAGACCACCGACGCGTGGCGAGACCTCCTCGCGCCGGACGGGTCGCCGCTCGCGCTTCCGTTCCAGGTGGACTTCGTGCGCAGCGCCGTGTGGCAGCAGACTGGCCTGCGGCCGAGCCTGCGCGGCCTCACTATCGGCCAGGCCGTCCGGATCCTCAGAGCGATCAACGTGGACCCGAAGCCGCTGTGGCACAGCGGCCGCAACAGCTGGGCCATGACGGTCCTCGCGATGAGCGGCAAGTGGATCGCGTTCGCAGTCCTGTTCATGCTCATCCTGGGGCTGGGCCGGGCCGACGGGGCCCCCTTCGTGCTGCTCATCCTGCTCGGCCTCGGCCTCTCCGCCGCGCGGAGGCAGCGCCGCCAGTTCTTCGAGGAGCGCTACTACCGCCGGCGCGACGGCGAGCCGCGGCCTTCGCGTGCCGCGGAGCGGGAAGCGCGGCGCGCCGGGCGTGCCGCAGCGCAAGGCGCCGCCAAGCGCCCAGCGCTGCCAGCCTCACCCAGCGCGCCGCCCACCGGGGGCGACCCCTACGACGTCGAGACCTACCTCCGCAGGCTCCACGACGAGGGGCGCTGACCCGGTCGGGACTACTCCCCGCGCTTCTCCTTGAGCCACGGTGCCGACTCGCCGGGCCCAATGAGCGGCCCGCTCAGCTGGACATTCGCGATGACCCAGCCCTCGCCTTGGCGCACCAGGACGACGAGCACGCGGAACGAGGCGCTCGCGTCCTTCCCGCGGGCCATGGTCTTCTGCCGCTGGATGGCCTCGACAAGCGCCGTGTCCCCGTAATAGCGCACGTGCGGTTCGAGGATCTCGAACTCCTCGTTGACCACGTCGCCGAGGTGCCGCTGTGCCCAGCGGTCCTTGTCGAGGACGAAGCCGACGGGGCCGATGCCTTGGAAGTCGTCGGCGAACAAGGGTCCGTACGCATCGACGTCCCCCGCGAGCTCGGCCGCGGCCCAGGCCTGTACGAGGTCGAGGACCTCTGTGGTGGTGTTGGTTTCCATGGTGGTGCTCCTTTCGTGCGGATTTCAGTTGGTAGGGGTTGGAGTTGGGGGCGGAAGCAGCGCGGCGAGCGGCAGGGCCAGGACGACGGCGGCCACCGGCAGCCAGAAGACCGCACCGAACGCGGCGGTCATCTGGGCCGCGGAATGGGCGTCGGCGAGCAGTCTTCCGAGGACGACGGCGAACGTCGCCGTCCCGAGCGCGCCACCGATGCGCTGGAGGATATTGAGCGTGGCCGTCGCGCGCGGAATCGCCGCGCGATCGAGGGCGGAGTAGGCCGCGGTGTTGAGGGGTGTGATGGTGCAGCCCGCGCCGAGGCCGGCCACGAAGAGGGCTCCGATGAGCACCGCAAGCGGTGGGTCGGCCGGTGCGAACGTGTACGCCGCGAGTCCGGCGGCCATGAGCACGGCGCCCGCAGAGACCACGGCGCGGCCACGCCCTCGATCGACGAGCGGCCCGCTGGCGTAGAGCGCGATCGCCGCGCCGACTCCCTGCGGGATGAGCATCAGCCCGGTGAGGCCCGGCGTGAGCCCTCTGGCCTGCTGGTAGTAGAGCGGCAGCAGGAGCATCGAGCCGATGAGGACGCCGCCCAGGAGGAACTGAATGACCGCGGCCGCTGTGAAAGTGCGCAGGCCGAAGTGCCGCAGCTCGAGAAGCGGCTCGGACGCCCGGAACGCGCGCCACGCAAACGCCGCCACGAGCACGGCGCCCACCCCGGCCCACACGCCTGCCGCGCCCGGCGACTCGGTGACGACGCTGAGCCCGTAGACGAGCGCGGCGAGCCCGGGCGAGAGCAGCACGAGGCCCGGAACGTCGAGCCGATGGCCTGGCCGAGGCTCCCCCGCCGGCATGACACGCGGCGAGAAGGCGAGGACCACGAGCCCGATAGGGATGTTGATGAGGAATATCCAGCGCCAGTCCGCGGCAGAGACGAGGATGCCGCCGACCACGGGCCCCAGGACGGGCCCGAGCATCATCGGGATGCTGACAGCGCTCATCGCGCGGCCCATGCGCTCTCGCCCCGCCGACTGCGCGACGAGGGACATCCCCACCGGGACGACCATGCCGCCGCCGAGCCCTTGGACGGCGCGGAACACGATGAGGCTCTCGGCGGACCATGCGAGGCTCGCGAGCGCGGATCCGAGGACGAACAGGCCGACCGCCGCCATCCACACGCGGCGGCCGCCGAAGCGGTCCGCGGCGTAGCCCGTGAGCGGGATGACTGCGGTCATGGCCACGAGATACGCAGTGATGACCCATTGGATCTCCGCGATCGGCGCCCTGAAGCGCGAGGCGAGGGTGCCGATCGCGACGCTCACGACCGTCGCGTCGAGGACCGTGATGAGGGCGCCCCCGACCACGACCACGATGATGCCCACGAGCTCGGGCCCGAGGCGCGGCGGCGCCTGGGCGGTGGCCGGAGCGGAGATGTGCTGGGACGAGGCCATGATGCCTCCCTTCGATTTCGTCGAGACTTCGGGTCAATTTTCTGGAGCAACTCAATCTTTATAGTAACTCTAAATATCTGGTGACCGTAGGTCAAGGGGCTAAGGTAAGCGCATGACCGAGCAGCTGGGACTCCGCGAGCGCAAGAAGCTCGAGACGAGACGGCGGATCGCCGACGCCGCACTGGGCCTGTTCGACGAGCGCGGCTTCGACCGCGTCCCCGTCACAGAGATCGCGCGCGCGGCCAACGTCTCCGAGGCGACTGTCTTCAACTACTTCCCCAGCAAGGAAGACCTCGTCTACGGCGGGATGCAGTCCTACGAGGAGCGGCTCCTCGCCGCGGTCGCAGCTCGGCCCGAGGGCACGAGCGCCGTGGTGGCCTTCCGCGAGTTCGTCCTCGAGCCGCGCGGGGCCCTGGCGGACGACGACGGCGGGGCAAGCTCCGCCGTCGCCCGCACCGCGCGCATCATTGCGGGGAGCGAGACGCTCCAGGCCCGCGAGCAGCGCATCGTCGACCAGGCAACCGACGCCCTCGCCGAGCTCATCGCACGGGACCCTTCGGCGCCGTCGTCGGCCCTGAGCGCGTGGGTCACGGCGAACGCCCTCATGGGAGTGAACCGTGCCATGACCCGCCTCGCGCAGCGGCTCGCCGCCCAGGGCGGGAGCGGCCTCGAGATCGGGCGGGCGATGCGCAAGGAGGGGCGCGAGGCATTCGAGCTGCTCGAGCGAGGGCTCTGAACTGCGTCGGAGGGCTCCGCAAGGGTAATGCCCCTTACGGAACATCCGATCGCAACGAAGGAGAGCACGCATGACTTTCGCACCGCGCACCGCCATCGTCACGGGTTCGGACTCGGGCATCGGGCGGGCCACCGCCGTCGCACTCGCCCAGGCAGGGATGGACGTCGGAGTGACCTGGCACTCGGACGAGGCCGGCGCGCAGCAGACCGCGGAGGAGGTTCGCACGCACGGTCAGCGAGCCGTGATCCGCCGCCTCGACGTCTCGGACGCGCCAGCCTGCGGCGACGTCGTCGACGGCCTCGCCGACGAGCTCGGCGGGCTCGACGTCTTCGTCAACAACGCCGGAACCGGTGCCAACGTTCCGTTCCTCGACACCGACTACGAGCGCTGGCGGCATATCGTCGCGACCGATCTGGACGGCGCCTTCGTGTGCCTTCAGCGCGCGGCGCGCCGCATGGTGCGCACCGGAAACGGCGGGCGGCTCATCGCCGTGACGAGTGTCCACGAGCACCAGCCTCGCGTGGGCTCATCCGCGTATGACGCCGCCAAGCACGGACTTGGCGGCCTGATGAAGACCATCGCGCAGGAGCTCGGGCACTTCGGCATCACGGCCAACTCGGTTGCGCCCGGAGAGATCGCCACGCCCATGACGGGCCAGGAGGATCAGGATCCCTTCCAGACCCGCCGACCCGGCGTCCCGCTCGGCCGGCCCGGAGACGCCCGCGAGGTCGCCGCGGTGATCGCCTTCCTGGCCTCCCCCGCGTCGAGCTACGTCACGGGCGCGTCCTGGACGGTCGACGGCGGCATGCTCCAGATGGGCCCGCAGGCTGGCTCGCACCTCACCGACGACGAATGGCGGAAGGGCTAGCCGACGCCGGCCGCGGCGCGGGTCCCCCGTGAAGCAGTCTGGTTCAACCCTCCCGCGCGGGGAAACGCCCCTGAGGCAACCACCACCGCACAGGAGGGGAACCATGGCCCCGGGAGACAGCAGCAACCGCGACCAGGATCGACGGCGCGGCGTACTCTTCGACGTCGACGGCACGCTCGTGGACTCGAACTACTTCCACACGCTCGCGTGGTGGCACGCGTTCCGCCGCTTCGGCCATCAGGTGACGATGGCCGCGATTCATCGCGCCGTGGGGATGGGCGGAGACAAGCTCATCGCCCACCTGCTCGGAGATTCCCGGGACTCAGCCCAGGACGCCGACCTCAAGGCAACGCATTCCGCGATCTTCTCGACGCTCTGGCCATCCTTGGTCGCCTTCAAGGGGGCCCGCGAGCTGGTCCGCCGCTGCGCCTCGAGCGGCCTCGCTGTGGTGCTCGCGTCCTCGGCGAGCGCCCGGGACCTCGAGGTCCTGCGTGAGGCCCTCGGCGCGGACCGGGCCATCACGGCCGCGACGAGCTCCTCGGACGCCGAGGAGAGCAAGCCCTCCCCGGACATCCTCGAGGCCGCGCTCGCGGCGGGCGGCCTCCGCGCCGAAGATGTCGTCTTCGTGGGCGATTCGGTCTGGGACGTCGAAGCCTCGTCGAGGCTCGGCATCCCGACAGTCGGCCTCACGTGCGGCGGAACCAGCGAGGCCGAACTGCGCGACGCCGGGGCAGCCGAGGTCTTCAAAGACGCGGAGGCACTCCTCGCCGAGTTCGACGCGAGCGCCGTGGGCCGGTTGGCGCGCGCCGAGGTGTGATTTCCACCATGGCACACAGCACGGACGACGGCGGCCTTCCGCGGGATTCCGGGGATCAAACCTACTCGCGGGTCACTTTGCCGCCACGCGAGCCGTGTAGCCTTTCCGCCGTGCCTCACACCTGGCTCCAAGAACTCCGCAGGCGCATCGACACCCAGATGACGTGCTGCCCCGAGGATGAGCGAGCGCTGATCGACCACCACTTGATCAGCGCAAACCACTCACCCTGCGAGACCCCGAACCCCGACTACTGCTTCTGCGGCCGCGACTGGCCGTGCCTCTGGATACGCGAGGCGGCTGCGCGCTACGGCGTGACCGTGGGGCCGTCGAGCCCCGAGGCGCTGGCACCGCGGACTGCACTCCTGCCAGCGGTCACCTTCGCCACCACCTGAAGCCCGCGCTTCAGCTCCCCACCCCTGCCTCGCTGGGGCGCACCCTCCGTCCTGCCTCGCTGGGGCCCACCTCCGTCCCGCCTCGATGAGGCGCGCCCCCCGTCGCAAAGTGTCGCCGATCACATGAAAGAGACATTTCAGATGCATAATGTGAGGGCTGAATTAGACCGAGAGCTGGGGGCACAACCATGGACGACTTCACGAGGCGAGAACTGTCGCGGCAGATCACCGGACTGCACGACCCGATGCAGGGCAGCGACGAGCTCTTCCTCTCGACGCTGCAGCGACTGAAGACCTTCTGCGCCGCGCACGGCCGGAACCCGGAACCGGCGTCCGCTTCCGCGGAGGAGGGCCGGCTGGGTCGCTGGGTCGAGGGCCAGCGGGCCGAGGCCCGGCGCGGAACGCTCTCCGAACAGGGGCGAGCGCTGCTCGACGAGGCGCTCGGCGAAGGCTGGGCCTTCGACGCCATCGAGCGCGGCTAGCGGCCGCTGGGCCTCAGCGGACCAGACCGATCGCCTCTCCCCTATCCGAGATCGAGGTCTTAGCATCACGAACATGGAGTACGCCCCTTCAGACCGGCTGTACCTTGAGGACGATCTCGGCGTGGACGTCGCGTGGCTCTTGCGCCGCATCCATGATGACCCCTCCCTCCTCAGCGTGAGCGACGCTCCGCTGGACCTCGAGGACGCCTACCTCTCGGTTCGCGCGAACTCGATTACCGTGCTCCTCAACAGCGACGACGCTGGGGTGCGCCACGTCGTCGAGGTGAAGCTCTCCGACGCCGACGTCGAGCAGGTGGTCCGCGCCCTCGAGCTCTGGCTGGTCGAGCAGCAGCGACACCCGGAAGCGGAGCACCAGCCTTCCGTGGTCGCCGAACACATCCCGCCCACGGTGTCGCGCGCGGTCCTCATGGCCCAGGCCATTGCCCCCATGGGAGCCTTCGAGCTGCACGCCCTCCAGGTCGGCGACGCGCTCGCGATGCACACCGAGCCCGTCGAGGCCCCCGCCGTCGCCGATCCTCAGGGGAACAGCGAGATCGCCATGCTCCTCGCTGACGCCATGGAGCGCGTGGATCCCCGCGGCGCGGCCTATCGCGAGGAGCTCCAGGCGCGGCTCATCGGCGGGCTGAAGCGTCCCGGCAACGCGTCAAGCTGAAGGTTGCCGAGCCCCCGCTCACGCGGGGATGGACGGCGTCAGCATCGGGATGAGGCTCATCATCTTGAAGATCATCAAGATGTTGGTGAGCACAAAGGCCGCCGCGAAGACCCACACCGGAGCCAAGCCGCGGGGCCGCGCGACCTGATGGACAATCACCGACCGCCCGATGACGTAGACGATCGAGGAGAGGAACGTCCAGGCCCAGTGGAACGGCCGGACCACACCCTCGGCCTCGAGCCGGCGGCTGTCGAGGTAGGCGAACCAGACGGCCAGCCCATAGGCCAGGATTCCGGAGACCATCGTCACGAAGTAGAGCGGCGTGAAGACGGAACCGGGATCGAGCATCTGGACCTGCCGGCCGCCGCTCACGACGGTCCGGTACTGGAAGGTCGGGTACCACGCGAGCTCGAGCGCAAAAGCGACGTAGGGCAGCAGCGTGACCAGCCAGATGGCCCACCCGTAGATGGGGGCACCCTGGCGGAGCGGCGAGCGCCCCACGGCTCCCCGCATGTACATCGGCTGGTAGTACGCCGACCACATGCGCCCGTCCCACCATCTGACCTGGCCGGGACGGTCAGGGGCCGGATACCAGCCGGGTCCCGCGGCGACGCCTCCAGATCCCGTCACGTGAACGGCCGAGGGCCATCCCCCACTGGATCCGTGCATGCGCGTCCCCCCCACATCCCGTCCAGCCCCGGCCCGTTGCCGAGGGCAATCACGGCGATCATAGGCGACACCGCCCTGAAGCGCACAGGACCAAAGACCGGGGTGCGGTACGGTCTTTATCCCCAGAGCGGGCGCGGCTTGGCCTCCTATAATGCGGTCTATGGCCCATGTCCTGCACGTGGCCAGAGCGCTCGGGCTGTTCTTCGCCTACCTGAGCGTCAGCGCCCTCTGCGGAGTCCTTGTGGCGGGCCTGATGATGCCTGCCGCGGCGGTAACTGGTGGCGCAGCATACGGCTCGGTCCAGTTCTTCGACAGCCTTCCGACCCAGCTCAAAGTCGAACCCCCGAGCCTCGTCACGCGAATCCTCGCGGCCGATGGCTCCCAGATCGCGACACTCTTCACCGAGAACCGGACGCCGGTTCCCCTCGATCAGATCTCACCCAGCCTCAAGAACGCGATCGTCGCCGTCGAGGACTACCGCTTCTACGAGCACGGCGGCGTCGACACCACGGGCATCCTCCGGGCGGTCATCGCCAACGCGCGGGGCGACCGTCAGGGAGCCTCGACGCTGACCCAGCAGTACGTCTCCAACGTGCTCAGGGAGAACTCGGTCGCCCAAGGCGAGGACACCGCCGTCGCCCTTGATTCCCAGAAGACGATCGGCGACAAGCTGCGCGAGATGAAGCTCGCGATCGCGCTCGAGCAGCAGTACTCGAAGGACCAGATCCTTCAGGGCTACCTCAACCTCGTCTTCTTCAACACCAACGCGTACGGCATCCAAGCGGCGAGCCAGTACTTCTTCTCGGTCGACGCGAAAGATCTCACGCTCCCCCAAGCCGCGCTGCTCGCGGGAATCGTCAACGGGCCCACCATCTATGACCCCACGACGCACCCGGACGCCTCGGTGGAGAGGCGCAACCTCGTCCTCGACGCGATGCTCAAGCACGGCTACATCAACCAGAAGGATCACGACGCGGCAGTCGCGACGCCGCTCCAGCTCAAGGTCAACACGCCCAAACAGGGCTGCGCGTACGCGTCTCAGGCCCAATACTTCTGCGAATACGTGCTGCATCAGATCGAGAACGACCCCGCCTATGGCAAGGACCTGGCCGAACGCGACCAGAACCTCAAGCGCAACGGCCTGACCATCAAGACCACGCTCGATCCGCGGCTCCAGGGCCCGGCCCAGGCCCAGGTGGATGCGACCGCCGGCGCCAACCCTGACAAATGGGGAACGGCACTCGTGTCGGTTCAGCCAGGCACGGGCCGGATCGTCTCGATGGCGCAGAACACCCGGCTGCTCCCGGGCCAGGGGTCCAATTTCGTCACGTCCTACAACTTCAACGTCGACAAATTGGATGCGAAGGGCAACCCGTTGGGCGGCGCCGGCGGGATGCAGCCCGGATCGGCGATGAAACCCGTCACCCTCACGGCGTGGCTCAACGAGGGCAAACCCACCGACCAGATGGTCGACGCGTCCAAGCGGGTATACCCGCTGAACTACCCGTGGAAGGACTCGTGCGCCCACGTGGTGGGCGCCTTCGACTCGAAGACCGCGGTGCCGCCCTTCAACACCGCGCCGGATCTGCAGAATGACGAGCCCCAGTGGTACCGGCCCATGAGCGTCCGCGAGGGCGTCGTGCAGTCGATCAACACCGCGACGTTCGCCGAGGCGGCCGGCCTCAACGACTTCTGCGACATCCAGCGCGCCGCGGATGCGCTGGGTCTCCACGACGGTGAAGGCGGCGGCAAGAAGGCGGACATGTCGACGCTCGGCAACCTGCTCGGCGGCCTGAACCTCGCGCCGCTCACCCTCGCCGACGAGTACGCGACGTTCGCGAGCAACGGCACGTACTGCGCGCCAATCTCGATCACCGATGTGATCGACGCGCAGGGCAAGAAGATCGGCGGGCAGTCCCCGGCCTGCCAGCCCAACGCGATCAAGCCCGACGTCGCCAAGGCGGTCAACAGCGTCCTCCAGGAGGTCCTCACGAAGGGCTCCGGCTACAACATCAAGGACACCAACGGCCAGACCATCAAGCTCGGCGTCCCGGACGCCGCGAAGACGGGCACCAACCAGTACAACAGCGAGACATGGCTCATCGGATACACGAAGGGGCTCTCCACGGCCTCGTACTTCGGCGAGGCGCTCGGAAATCCCGAAGACCACCTCGGCCGGAACGTGGTGGTCAACGGCAGGCCGTGGCCGGTGATCGACGGCGCGTACATCGCTGGACCGCAATGGGCTTACTACATGCAGCAGGTCCTGGGCTTCTTCGACCACGGGCCGTTCGACGGCCCGCCGCCCAACCTGGTCAACGCGCCCGGGCCACCGCCGCCCGCCCCCGCTGCGGTTCCCGCCCCGGCACCGGCGCCGCCCGCTCCAGCGCCGGCGCGGCCCGCCCCGCCCGCTCCTCCGGCGCTCCCCGTCCTGCCGCCTCTGCCGCCGATCCCCGTGCCGCCCTACGGGGGAGAGCAGTGAGCGAAAGGCGCGGCGCAGGCGTGAGCCCCGCGCCGCCGTCGTCCGTTGGGCAAGACCCCGCAGGCGACGCTGTCGCGTGAGGCGGCGCGGTGACGGTGCAGGATAGGGGCATGGACCCTGTCGACGCGCTCAACGAGATCGCCTTCCGGCTCGAGCGGGAACTCGCCCCGAGCTTCAAGGTCAAAGCCTTCCGCAATGCCGCGGCTGCGATCGCCGGCCTCCCGGCCGGCGACCTCGCAGCGCAGGCCCACGATGGCCGGCTCAAGCGCCAGCCCGGGATCGGCGCGCGGACGCTGGAGGTGATCCAGCAGTCCCTCGAAGGGCAGGTCCCGGACTATCTCGTGTCGCTCCGCGAGCGCGGCGAGGAGCCGCTTGCGGAGGGCGGCCGCGAGCTGCTCGGGAAGCTCCGGGGCGACCTCCACAGCCACACGTCGGCGTCCGACGGCGGCTCTCCCCTCGAGACGATGGCGCAGGCGGCGCAGCTCCTGGGCCGCGAGTACCTCGCGGTGACCGACCACTCGCCGAACCTGACCGTCGCGAACGGGCTCACGGCCGAGCGCCTCGCCGAGCAGGTGGACCTCATCGACGCGTTGAATGCCGCGCGCCCGGCGGAAGATCGCCTGACCCTGCTCGCGGGCATCGAGGTGGACATCCTCGAGGACGGCACGCTCGATCAGACCGACGAGATGCTGAGCCAGCTTGACATCGTCGTCGCGAGCGTGCACTCGAAGCTGCGGTCCGAGGCGCCCGTGATGACCCGGCGCATGCTCCGGGCCATCGAGGACCCGCACACGGACGTGCTCGGCCACTGCACTGGGCGGCTGGTCACAGGCTCGCGCGGAACGCGGCCCGAGTCCCAGTTCGACGCAGCGCGCGTCTTCGCGGCCTGTGCCGAGAATCAGGTCGCCGTGGAGATCAATTCGCGCCCTGAGCGCCAGGACCCGCCCGACGGCCTCATCCGCCAGGCCCTCGACGCGGGGTGCCTCTTCAGCATCGACAGCGACGCCCATGCGCCGGGCCAGCTCGACTTCCTCCAGTACGGCGCAGCGCGCGCGGAGGCCAACGGTGTCCCGGCGGAGAGGATCGTGACGACGTGGACTCGAGAGCGGCTTCTCGAGTGGAGCGGACGACGGCGGTAGCTCGGCTCGCGCGGCTGGGGCGCCGTTTGTTGTTCGAGGCTCGGGCTCCCGGCTCGGGTGATCCGGGCATACGATGGCGGGCCCACGCTGCGGACCCGCCATCTCACCGAAACCACCCACGCGAGGCGCCTCACCGTACCGGCTCCCCAGTCAGCCGGCGACGCCTCACTCACGTTTTACCCTTCCGAAGAGCCCCCGAAACCCGCGGGGCGACTACTTCCGAACGGGTTCCGCCGTGACCACGGTGTTCTTTCCCCACGGATCATCCAGGTCGCAGGTGATCATCACCACTCGGTTCGGGACGACAGCCCAGATGGGTGAATCGGCGAGTGTTGCCTTGTCGTAGTCCGTGACCGAGTCGACGGCGTATTCGAGCGTGCCAGCCTGCGTCTGGACGAGGAAGTGGTCGCCGGGCCGGGCCCCGCTGCCAATCCGGTTGAACGGCGCGTCCTCGCCGATCCACCGGTGGCTGATGATGAACGTCGTATCCGTGGATCCGCTGCCCGGGCGGCCGTAGTTGCTGAGCCAGTAGGCATCCTTCGTGAGGGGTGGGTCCAGGGTCCGCTGGGCCAGCTCCTGCGGCGTGGGCGTCAGCGTCCTGACCGGCATGTCGACGCCGAGGCTCGCGTACACGAGCCGCACGGGAGCGGCCACGGGCACCGGCGAGGCTGCCGGCTGGGGCGCCGACGAAGGGGCCCTGGCCTGCGAGGTTGCCGTCTCCTGGACCGCCGGGCCGCCCGGCGCCGTCGGCTGGGGGAGCGCGAGGCCTACCCCGACCACGAGGGCGCAGATGAACAGCGCCACGGCGGCAGCGCCCAGGATTGTTCGCCTGCGGGGCCAGCGGACGGGACCCAGTCTGCCGGCCCGGCGGCCGCCGGGCACCTCGGCCTTGCCTGAGTTCTCCACGGCGGCTGCCCTATCGCCCTCCGGTCAACGTTCCCCGAAAACGTTCGAGAGTCCAGTAGGAGCCTAGGGCTGCGCAGCGACATTCAGCAAGAAGCTCTCCCGCCCGGCGTAGGGTGGGAGCATGTGCCGCCTGTTCGCACTGCACGCAGGAAGAACCCCAGCCCGGGCCACTTTCTGGCTCCTCGACGCCCCAGACAGCCTGCGCGAGCAGAGCCGTCGCGAACCTGACGGGACGGGCGTCGGCACGTTCACCGGCCAGGGCCGCCCGAAGGTGGAGAAGCAGGCGGTCGCCGCCTGGCAGGATCGGGCCTTCGCCCGGGAAGCCCGCGACCTCAAGAGCACCACGTTCCTGGCCCACGTGCGCTACGCGAGCACCGGGGCCCACACGTTCGTCAACACGCACCCATTCGAGCAGGCCGGCCGGCTCTTCGCCCACAATGGGTCCTTCGGGGGCCTGGAGCAGCTCGACCGCCGCCTCGAAGACCTCGGAACCGCGGGACTCGTTCGGGGCGAAACCGACAGCGAGCGGCTCTTCGCCCTCATCACCGGCGAGACCCGGAACGCGGGCGGGGACGTCGCCGCCGGGGTGGTCAACGCCGTCTCCTGGATCGCCGAGCGCTTGCCGGTGTTCAGCCTCAACTTCATCATCACCACGGCCACGGAGCTGTGGGCGCTCCGCTACCCGGAGACGCATGAGCTCTACGTGCGCGAGGACCGCGGGGTCCCCGATCCGTCCGTCCGCCGGCTCGACGCCCGAAGCCAGCGCATCAGCGTGCTCAGCGACGACGTCGCCGAGCACGTCCTCGTCGCCACCGAGAGGATGGATGACGACGCTCGCTGGCGGCTCCTCGACCCGGGCGAGCTCCTCCACGTGGGTCCCGACCTCCGCACCACGTCCTCCCGCCCGTTCCCTCACGGCCCCGCGAACCAGCTCACGCTCCGCGATCTGGATCCCAAGGCGGCGGCGTCCCAGCAGCCGCACTGACGTCTACGAGATCTTGCGGCGGTAGGTTGCCATCGCGAAGAAGTAGGCGACGACCAGGATGCCGACGCACCACGCCAGAGCGGTCCAGATGTCGGCGCCCACGGGTTGGCCCGTGAACAAATCCCGGATCGCGTTCACGATGGACGTCACCGGCTGGTTCTCTGCGAACGCCCGGACCGGCCCGGGCATCGTCGCGGTGGGGACGAAGGCCGAGCTGATGAACGGCAGGAAGAGGAGCGGGTAAGAGAACGCGCTCGCGCCGTCGACGGACTTCGCCGTGAGGCCGGGGATGACGGCGATCCAGGTCAGCGCGAGCGTGAACAGGATCAGGATGCCTGCGACCGCGAGCCACGCGAGCACCCCGGCCCCGGAGCGGAAGCCCATGAGGAGCGCCACGAGGACCACGACGACGAGCGAGACGAGGTTGGCCACGAGCGAGGTCAGCACGTGCGCCCACAGCACGGACGAACGCGCGATGGGCATGGACTGGAACCGCTCGAAGATGCCGCTCTTCATGTCGAGGAAGAGCCGGTACGCGGTATAGGAGATGCCCGAGGCAATCGTGATGAGGAGGATGCCTGGGAGCAGGTAGCTCACGTAGGAATCCGAACCCGAGTTGATCGCCCCGCCGAACACGTAGACGAACAGGAGCATGAAGGCGATCGGCATGATCGCGGTCGTGATGATGGTGTCGAGGCTGCGCGCGATGTGGCGCAGGGAGCGGCCCAACAGCACGGCAGTGTCGCCGAAGAAGTGCGTGGTCATCGGATCTTCCTTACTCGTGGCCGACGATCGCGAGGAAGACGTCCTCGAGGGTCGGCTGCTTCTCGATGTATTCGACCTCGGCCGGCGGGAGCATGCGCTTGAGCTCGGCGAGGGTGCCGTTGACGATGATCCGGCCCTCGTGGAGGATCGCGATCCTGTCGGCGAGCTGTTCGGCCTCGTCCAGATACTGCGTGGTGAGCAGCACGGTCGTGCCCCGCGCGGCGAGTTCCCTGACGGCGTCCCAGACTTCGAGGCGAGCCTCGGGGTCGAGGCCTGTGGTTGGCTCGTCGAGGAAGATGAGCGGCGGGTTGCCGATGAGGCTCATCGCGATGTCGAGACGCCTGCGCATGCCGCCCGAGTAGGTCGAGACCTTGCGCGCCGCGGCATCGGTCAGCGCGAAACGGTCCAGAAGCCCGTCCGCGATCGCACCCGCGCCCTTGAGGTGCCGCAGCTTGGCGACGAGCACGAGGTTCTCGCGGCCGCTCAGCATCTCGTCGACCGCGGCGAACTGGCCCGTGAGACTGATCGACTGGCGAACCTCGGCTGGCTGGGCGACGACGTCGAAGCCATTGACGCTGGCCTCCCCGGCGTCCGCCTTGAGCAGCGTGGAGAGGATCTTCACCACAGTGGTCTTGCCCGCCCCGTTCGAGCCGAGCAGGGCAAAGATGCTGCCGGGGGCCACCTCGAAATCGACGCCTCGCAGCACCTCGAGCTTCTTGTAGGACTTCTGCAGGCCCCGGACCTGGATTGCCGCGTCGGTGCTCATTTTTGGTCTCCTCGCTCCGCGTCCTCGATGGCCTTGGTCAGGCGGGCGCGCTCCTTGTCGATCCACCGCGTTCCGGCATAGGCCTGCGCGAATGTCTCGGCGAACTCGACGGGATCCTCGCCGACGATCGCGCGCACGGGCGTGCCGTCGGCCGCCGCACGCTCCCACAGGTCGGCGAAGTCGCCGAACATCGTCAGGACGGTCTCGCCGTCCGTGGCGATGCCCCCGAAGTACATGAGGTACCGTTCGAGGGCCTTCGCCGCGGCGGCGTACGGCTCGGGAAGGGTCTCGATGCGCTTCTTGTACTGCCTGTACTGCTTCTTCTGCTCGAGCGATCCCGTGACCAGCTCGATCCATTTGGCTGCCATCTCACTTGCCTCCTTCTACCTGGAGCCGTTCGAGGCGCTCCGCGAGGAAGCTCCACGTCGTCCAGAACTCTTCTAGAAAGCCGCGCCCTGCGGCGTTGAGCGAATACACCTTCCGCGGTGGCCCCTTCTCGGAGGGGACCTTCTCCACGTCGACGAAGCCCTTCTGCTCGATCCTGACGAGCAGCGCATAGACGGTGCCTTCGGCGATGTCGGAGAAGCCCTGGTCCCGCAGCCTGGCCGTGATCTCGTACCCATAAGCGGGCCGCACGGACAGGATCGCCAAGACGATGCCCTCCAGAGTGCCCTTGAGCATCTCCGTCATTTGCTTGCCCACGGAACACTCCTAGCTACTCAGTAATGTTGACTACCACTACATAGTAACGCTGAATAGCTGGAGCGCAAGGCCCCCAGGCACGGACTTCTAGGCGGAGATTTGAGGCCAGATTCGAGCCCTAGCGCGTTGGCTGGCTCGCTTCGAGGAAGGTGAGCACGAGCTCGGTCACCACGGCCCGCTGCCGAGGCGTGAGCTTCTCGGAGCCCTCGGGGAGCACGAACGGAACAGTGTCAGGCGCGGGCTCGGGGGCGGATGGGTTCGCCTCCCCGGCGAGGGGAACCATGAGGTCCGCCAGCTCGTCGGGGCGCAGACGCATGGCCGCGGCAAGCTTCTTGCGCGAATCGTCGTCGAGGGCCGCAGCGCCGCACACCACCGCGACGACTTGGTTGGTGGACATCCGGGCTTCATTGGCCAAGGCGCTGAGGCTACCGAAGCCCGCGGAGCGGATCGCGACAGCCCATCGCTCTGGGATCTCCAACCGACCGCTCCTTCCAGAAGTACCGCGCTCCACTCTATGCCCGGCGGCCCGGCGGATCCGGGAGGCCGTCAGGCGCTGCTTGCGGCGCGGGCCCGGACGGTGCTGATCACGCGTCGCAGGCTCATGGCGACGGAGGAGGCGGCACTCACGGACGCCTCCTCCGAGGCAGCCGAGAGGATCCCCGAGTTCAGGGTGTCCACGGCCGCCTGGGCCTGATCCGCCAAGTCGGGAACATCGCCGTCGTCCGTCCAGCCCCGGATCATCGCTGCTGTCGCGTTGAGCGCCTCGGCGATGAGGTCTGTGACCTCACCGGGGATGTACGTCCCGGAGCTGTCCTCCCAGATCGCGCTCGCCAAGACCTCCGTGATGTCCTGGATCTGGAAGGTCACGCGCTCGATGGCCCGCACATCTTCGAGGTCGCGGCGGAGGTCGCGGGAGCGCCGCTCCCGCCGGGGATTGGCGCGTGCGCTCAGCTCTGCCTGTCCCACGGCCTGCCTCACCTCCGAGGCCGTGGCCGTCAGGACGCCCTCGCGCTCGGCCCACTCCTCGTGGTCCGGGGGCCAGGACTCGGTCATCGCCGTCGCCATGTCCTCAAGCTGGTCGCCGAGCGCATGGCGATGCCGCACGAAGGCCGCTCCGACGGCCTCGAAGTGCAGTGGCGGCAGGATCATCCAGTTGACCGCGAAGCCGATCCCCACGCCGAGCGCCATCTGGACGATGTACGCCGCCGAGAACTCATCCGCCCGGTGGCCTCCGATGACGAGGACGAACAGGGCGGCGATCGGGGCCCAGTCCCGCGCGGCACCCATCTTCGGGAGTCCGCCGATGAGCACGCCGATCCCGACCACGAGCGCGATCGTCAGCGAATTGGCGTCGGCGTTGGCAGCCACCGCGAAAGCGGCGCCGATGCCCAGGCCGAGGCCGAGCAGACTCTGGAACCCGTTGCGCGCCGAGTCGGCGACGGTGGGGTGCATCGTGATGAGCGCGCCGAGCGGGGCATAGTACGGATACTGGGCGGCCGGGCCTGGGATGAGGGGCGCGAGGGCCCACGCGAGACCGGCGGCGAGCGCAGTTTTGGCGGCGAGCGCGATCCGGTGCCGGGCGAAGGCCTGCTTCAGGCCCCGCAGGACCGTGCCCTTCGGGTCGATCACGTCACGAGAGGCCGCCGAGCTTGGCGGGCAGGCGCTTCCGGAGGTCCTCGAAGCCGTCTTCGGCCTCCGCGGCCCGCTGCAGCTGCCGGCCGTAGAGCAGTCCGAACGTGAAGGCGTTCTCGCCCCGCAGATAGGCCTCGACGCCCAGGCGCCTCAGCTCCCCCGCGGTGACGATGCTGTCGTGGTGCTCGCCGAGCACGTCCTGGAGGCGCTCGGCGCGCCGGCTGAGCTTGCGGGCCTTCGGCTTCCCGAGCGGCTTCGCAGCATCGGCCGCGTACCGGAGCCGTTTCGCGGCCTTCCGCGCAGTGTGGAGGGCGGCGACCGCGTCCGGCGAGCCCGAGCTCGCAGCCGCGGCACGCACCGCCTTCCGCAGGCGCTTCGAGTCCTTGCGGACGATCTTCGAGACCTTCTTCGTCCTGGCTGGGCGGCCGGCCAGGCGACGCTCGAGCTCCTCGACGCTGTCGAGGAGGCTGAAGTACCGCTCGGACACGAGCGCCTCCGCGAGCCCCTCGGCAGCGTGGCGATGCTCCGCGCCGAGCTGCTCCTCGATTCCTTGGGCCACCGGGCCCATGATGAGGTCGCCCGACTCCGCGGCGATGAGATCGCGCAGGCGCGCACGCATGACGTCGGCATCGCGCACCTGCCCGAGGCGGCGAGCGATCCAGCGCAGCTCAGCCCGGAGCTGCGCCTGCTGCGGCCCGGCCTCCTTCTTGAACGTCGAGAGCGCCGAGCGCAGCCGGCGGCAGGCGACCCTCATCTTGTGCACGGCCTCCTGCTCTCCGGCGCGCACCAGAGGGTCCTGCTCGATGAGGCGCTCCAGCTGCGCGGAAACGTAGGCCGGGAACACCCCGCGCGGCTCGGCGGCTCGGCTCGGCCCCGGCGCAAGCGCGATCCGCAGCGGATCGAGCTGCGCTGGCTCGGCCCCCGATTCAGCGAACATCGCCGGAAGTTCCACCGTGAGCTCTGGCCCAGCTGCGGTCCAGAGCTCGTAGTTCCAGAGGCGGAGCATTCGGGGGGCCGACGTGGGGTCGAGCGGCACCACGCGGACGTCGTCGCTCTCCACTTCGGCGAGGGCACCGCCGTCGGACGCGAGGAGCCGCCAGCGCCGGGCGGCCGTCCTGATCTCGCCGGAGGGGACGAGCGCCCGCCCGCGGATGTGGACCTGGAGCCCGTCGGTCAGCGCGGCTGGGGGCTGGTCGCTCGTGCCGAGCGGCTCCCGCCTGCCGTCCGCTGCGTCGAGGGACTTGAGGTGCCACCCCGCATCCATGCCCCCAGTTCGGCGGAACAGGGCGAGGCCCTGCCGCGCGAGCCTGCGGTCGACGGTGTCGAAGAGCCTGTCTTCGATGGAGGCTTCGGGCACCGCCTCGACATCCTCGACGCCGGGCAGCAGCCGGAAGGGCGGCACGTGCTCGGCGTGCGAAGCATCGAATCGTGCCGTATTGGGATGGGCTGGCGTTGCGACCATGGGACTTAATTTCCCCGCGCTCGCCCGCGGAAACCGATAGGCCGGGCGAGCGCGATCTCGGTCAGCCGGTTTCGGTCAGCCGGTTTCGGTCAGCCGGCCCATCAGTCGGCTCCGGCGGGAGCCTCGGCGCGGAGCGCCTCGGCGAGCACCTCCACGAGGTGGCGGCTGTCGAGCCCGGCGAGGTCGCGGACCTGGGTCCGGCACGAGAAGCCGTCGGCGAGGAGACGTCGGTCCGGCGCCGCGGCGGCCTTGGCGAGGATCCCGTCGCGGGCGATCTTCTCGGAGACCTCGTAGTGCCCTTTCTCCATGCCGAAGTTCCCGGCGAGGCCGCAGCATCCGGCCGAGGTCTCGACGTCGCAGCCCATCTTCTCGAGGAGCTCTTGGTCGGCGTCGTAGCCCATGACGGCGTAGTGGTGGCAGTGCGGCTGGACGAGGAGCTTCTCCGCGGACCTCGGAGGCTCCCAGCCGATCGAGCCGAGGAACTCGGCGACGGTCCTGACCGAGCGCGCGAGCTCCGCGGCGCGGGGGTCCTCGGGCAGGAGCTCGAGGAGGTCGGAGCGCAGGGTCGCGGTGCAGGAGGGCTCGAGCCCGATGACCGTCCGGCCGTCCCGCACGTGGGGGACGAGGAGGTCCAGCGTCTTGCGGAGCCTGGCCTTGGCTGCCGTGAGCTGGCCGGTCGAGACGAGAGTGAGGCCGCAGCACGCGCCCGGGCCCGCGATTTCCACGTCGCAACCGGCCGCGGCGAGCACGCCGAGGGCGTCGCGCGGGATGCCGGGATCGAGGGAGTCGGAGAAGGAATCGACCCACAGCAGGACCTTGGGCCCAGCTTCCCTCCCCTCCGGGGTGCGCGGACGACGGCGGGCGGCGCGGTCCCAGCGGAACGGCGCCCTGGGCAGCCGGGGCAGGGAGCGACGGGTGTCGGCGCCCATCGCGGCCATCATCACCTGGCGCAGCGGCGCGACGCGCCCGGCGAGGTTGACGAGCGGCGCGAACGGCGCGGCGAGCTTGAGCCAGTCCGGGAGGCGGCCGAGCGTGTAGTGGCTCCTCGGGCGGAGCCGGCCCTTGTAGGCCCGATAGAGGGTCTCGGACTTGTACGCGGCCATGTCGATGCCTGTGGGGCAGTCGCTCGCGCAGGCCTTGCAGGACAGGCACAGGTCCAGGGCCTCGTGGACCTCGGGCGAGCGCCAGCCCTGGGTCACCACTCCCCCGTTGAGCATCTCCTGGAGGGCCCGGGCGCGGCCCCTCGTCGAGTCCTTCTCGCCGCGGGTCGCGATGTAGGAGGGGCACATGAACCCGCCCTCCCCGCGCGGATCGGCGCGGCACTTGCCCACGCCCACGCAGCGGTGCACGGCCTGGGTGACGTCGCCGCCGTCGTGCGCGAAGGCGAAGCCGCCGCTCGCGAGCAGCGGCAGCGCCTGGGGGCGGCGCAGGTCGGCGTCCAAGGGCGCGGGACGGACGACGACGCCGGGGTTCATGGCGTCGTCGGGGTCGAAGAGCGCCTTGAAGGCCTCCATCGCGCGGATCGCCTCCGGGCTGTACATGGCGGGGAGGAGCTCGGAGCGGGCGCGGCCGTCGCCGTGCTCGCCGGAGAGCGAGCCGCCGTGCTCGGCCGCGAGGGCCGCCGCGCGTTCGAGGAAGCGGCGCATGAGCACGGCGTCCTTCTCGAGCGGGAAGTCGATGCGCACGTGGACGCAGCCGTCGCCGAAGTGCCCGTACGCGAGCCCGGACACGCCCTCGTCCGCCATGAGCGCCTCGAGCCCGCGCAGGTAGCCGCCGAGCCGCTCCGGCGGGACCGCCGAGTCCTCCCAGCCCGGCCACGCCTGCTCCCCGGCCGCGGTGCGCCCGGCGAGCCCGGCGCCGTCGGCCCTGATCTGCCACAGCCGGGTCGCGTCGGATCCTGCGGGAAGGACGACGGCGCCGATCGCCCGTGACGCCGCGACGAGCCTTTCCGCTGCGGCCACCGCCTCCTGGGACGTCGCGCCGCCGACCTCGGCGATGAGCCAGCCCCCGCCCGCGGGCAGCGCGGGGACGCTGCCGGCGCCGTGGGCGCGGCGGACCACGTCGAAGAGCCGGGCGTCGAGCCCCTCGAGCGCGAGGGGGCGGAGGGGCAGGAGGTTCGGGACGTCGTCGGCCGCCGTGGGCATGTCCTCGTAGCCGAGCACGGCCAGCGCGGGGGCCGGCGCGCGCGGAACGAGCTTCACCCGGGCCTCGAGCAGGATCCCGCAGGTGCCCTCCGTGCCGACGAGCGCGGCCGCGAGATTGCGCCCGTTCTCGGGGAGCAGGTGCTCGAGGGAGTAGCCCGAGATCTGCCGGCCGAAGCGGCCGAACTCGGTGCGCAGCACTGCGAGGTTGTCGGCGACGAAGGCCTCGAGCCCCGGCACGGCGCCCAGCGCGCTGCTGCCCGCGCCGACCGTGATGACGTCGCCGCGCCCGGTCAGCCACGTCATGGACACGACGTTGTCAGCCGTGCGCCCGGAGGCCAGCGAGTGCGGGCCGCACGCGTTGTTCCCGATCATCCCGCCGATCGTGCAGCGGTTCGCCGTCGAGGGATCTGGACCGAACCGCAGCCCGTGCGGCGCGGCGCGTTCTTGGAGGGCGCTCAGCACGACTCCCGGTTCCACGACTGCGGTCGCCGTCTCGGGGTCGATTTCCAGAACCCGGTCCATGAACCGTGAGAAGTCGATCACCAGGCCTGGGCCGATCGCGTTGCCGGCGCACGAGGTGCCCCCTCCGCGGGCCGTGACCGGAACCCCGTGCGCCCGGGCGACGGCCGCGGCAGCGATGACGTCCTGCCTCGACCGGGGCAGGACCACGGCCTCCGGAACCACGCGATAGTTCGACGCGTCAGAGGAATACAGCGCCTTGGTGAGGGGCGAGACGTCCACGCGGTCCCCCAGCTCAAGCTGCAGCTGGCCGACGAAGCCGCGGCGAGGCGCGGCGGGGCTCGTGGCCTGCGGGGAGTCCGCGGTCGGGGCCATTGGCCTGCACCTCCACTGCTGCGGCTGACTTCTCGCAAGCCTACTGGGATGCTCGGCCTGGGGCCCGGCGGCCTGTGGTCCGGCGGCCTGGGGCCCGGTGGCCTGTGGTCCGGTGGCCGAGTGGCCGAGGACGGGTGGCAACCCCAGCCGAAGCGCCCGTGATAGCGTCGTTTCAACGTTAGAATCATGTTTCTGGGCCGAGATACCATGGCCACTGCCCCGCTCACCCACAAAAGGATCATGGTGATGGTGGAAACCGAGTCCGAGTCCCTCGAGACACCGACGCCGGCCCGGGAAGACACACCGGCCCTGCCGGTCGCCTCACGCCAGGACGGCAGCTACCCGCGGCCACAGCTGCTGCGGGCGAGCTGGTG
Organism: Sinomonas albida; assembly: GCF_004919045.1. Classification (GTDB taxonomy): domain Bacteria; phylum Actinomycetota; class Actinomycetes; order Actinomycetales; family Micrococcaceae; genus Sinomonas; species Sinomonas albida. The sequence goes on along the minus strand of NZ_SWDW01000001.1, from coordinate 37,564 downwards.
TGACCTCGACGGACCGTGGTCCTTCCGGCATGACGACGACGGCGCCGGCACCGCAGCCGGGTGGCCCAACGGCTTCAGCGGCGGCCCCCAGATCGAGGTCCCCTTCCCGCCCGAATCGACCGCGTCGGGGATCGCCGAGCCCGGGTTCCATCCGGTGGTCTGGTACTCGCGTCAGATCGGACCCGACGAGCTCGCCGTGGCCGGCCATTGCGCCTCCCGGCCCCGCCTCCTGCTGCACTTCGGCGCCGTCGACTATCGCGCGCGGGTCTGGATCGACGGGCACTTCGTCGGCGAGCACGAGGGCGGCCACACACCTTTCACCTTCGATGTCACCCACATCGTGGGGCCCGGGGCCGCCGACGCCGGCGAGCAGCACACCATCGTGCTCCGCGCCGAAGACGATCCGCACGACGTGTCACAGCCGCGCGGAAAGCAGGACTGGCACGAGGCTCCGCACGCGATCTGGTACCGGCGCACTACCGGAATCTGGCAGACCGTCTGGCTCGAGGCCGTCCCCGTGACCCACATCGCGAGGCTCCGGTGGTCCCAGGCCGGCCCGGCCACCGTGACGGCGACACTCCACCTCGACGGCCCCATCCCGGCCGGTTCCGCCGCCCGCGTCACCCTGCGCTCGGAGGAGCGCGGCGAGGAACTCGGATCCGCGAGCGCCGGCGTCGAGGTCACCGCCCGCCGCATGGACGTGACCGTGCCCATCGCCCGCCAGACCAATGGGCAGGCGGAGAGCGAACTGCTCTGGAGCCCGGAGCACCCCCATCTCATCGACGCCGAGGTCACGCTCACCGACGGCGAAGGGAACGAGCTGGACGCCGTGGCGAGCTACCTCGGCCTCCGCACCGTCGGCGTCGACCGCGAGCGCTTCCTCCTCAACGATCGCCCCTACGACGTGCGAAGCGTCCTGAACCAGGGCTATTGGCCGCAGTCTCATCTCGCGGCGCCGAGCCACAGCGCCCTGCGCACGGAGCTTGAGCTCATCAAGGCCCTCGGGTTCAACGCCACGCGGATCCACCAGAAGATCGAGGACCCGCGGTTCCTGTACTGGGCGGATCGCCTCGGGCTGCTGGTCTGGGGCGAGGCGCCGGGGGCCTACGAATTCTCCCCGACCGCCGTCCAGCGGCTCCTGCGCGAGTGGATGGACGCCGTCGAACGCGACGCGTCGCACCCGAGCATCGTGACCTGGGTGCCGGCCAACGAAAGCTGGGGGATGCAGCACATCGCCCACTCCCCCGCCGAGCAGGCGTTCTCCCGCGCACTCGCGGATGTCACCCGCGCGCTCGACCCGTCGCGGCCTGTCATCTCCAATGACGGCTGGGAGCACCAGAACTCGGACATCCTGAGCGTCCATGACTATGAGGGCGACGGCAGCGTGCTCGCGCGCACCTACGCGGACGGCGCGGCGCGGGCCCGGCTCCTCGCCGGCATGGGACCGGCCGGGCGCCGGATCCTCGTGGGCGGCGCGCAGGACCAGGGCCAGCCGATCATGCTGACGGAGTTCGGCGGGATCGACTACCAGGTCGGCCCCGGGCGCGACGACGGCTGGGGCTACACAGCTGCCGCGAGCGGCGAGGACTGGATCGCCCGCATCACGGGCCTCTACGACGCGATCCGCTCGAGCGCCTTCCTCGCCGGGAGCTGCTACACCCAGCTGGCGGACACGATGCAGGAGACCAACGGGCTCCTGACCGAGGACAGGGAGCCGAAGGTGCCCATCGAACAGATCCGGGCGGCGGTCACCGGGCGCTGAGAGCCAGCGGACGACGGCGGCCGGTGGGCTTTCGCCTCAAACCCACCGGCCGAGCATCAATTCTGAGCTTCGCCGAGCCCCGGCATGAGGCGGTTCGTCGCGTCGGCGATGACCTTCTGGCCGCCCGCCGTGGGGTGCACGCCGTCCTTCCAGATGAGCTCCGGATGGCCGCCGAGCGGAGCCCCGAGGTCCACGTACACGCCGCCGACGCTCTCCACGGCCGCCTTCACGGCAGGCTTGACGCTGGGAAAGCTGGACGGCGTGTCGTCCGCGCCGAGGAGGGGCGAGAGTGCCACGATCTTCGCGTCCGGCAGCCCCTTCCGAAGCTCGGTGAACACGGCCTGGATATTCTTCAGGATCTCCGGGAGGGGCTTGCCCAGGTCGTTCCGTCCGCCCGAGACGATGACGACGTCGGGCGACGCCGCGACCGCCTCAGGCACCATCTCGAGGTAGTTGCCGCATGCACTCTTCCCGCAGCCGAGCTGCCCTGCTCCGTCGAAGCCCGTGACGTATCCGGTTCCTCCCAAGGCGAGATTCGTGGAGGTCCAGCCGCGATCCTTCGACAGGAGCTCGGGCCACAATTGGCTCCCGGGCACCCCCGCGGCACCCGCCGTGTAGGAGTCGCCGATGAACGCGACCGTCTTCGGCTTGGCGAAACGCACGGTCTGCGGCGCCGCCCATCCCGGCGGTGCCGACAGGGCGCTGCCGGTCACGGGCCGGGCCAAGGCCACCCCAACGATCGACAAGAACACGAGGCCGAACGCCAGGATCGAGATCATCGCCCCTCGCGTCACGGGCGCTCGGCTGGCCAGGGAGCGGCCTGTCCCGCGTATCGCCATCCCTGCTGCTCCTTCCCGTCGCTGTCTCGGCACATAGTTCGCCTTACCCACTCACGGCACGGTTTATCGATCAGGTCCCGTGGAAGGGACAGACGAAGGGCGCCCCTCCCACGAGGAGGGGCGCCCTTCGATCACGCAGCAGGTGGGACTCAGTCCCGGTCGGAGTCCTCGGAGTCAGTCCTCGTCGGCAGCACGAGCACCGCGTCGCCGACCGGGCGCTCGGCCGATCCGGATGGGCTGTTCACCACCGAGCCGCCGGCAACCGCCGTCGTGGACCCGCCGCCGTCGAGGTTCATCGCCTGGACCATGCCGAGCGACTTGGCGACGTCGGCCTCCTCCTTGAGGCTCAGGCCGAGGGAGTTCGTCGAGCGGCCGTCGGCGGTGACGAGGAGCGTGCGGCCCTGCGCGTCGGTTCCCGCGAACGTCCGCGGATTCCGCTTGTGGACCCAGCCGTAGTAGAAGCTGTTGTTGTCGTTCGGGCGAACCATCCCGTCCTGTCGGACGGTGACATCCTCCTTGCCGTCCTTGACCAAAAGCGGTCCGCCGTTGACCACGCTCGTGTGCTTCGTCGTCGTCAGCGGTCGGCCGTCCTGCCCTATCGTGCGGGCGTCCACGCGCAGCTTCTGCCCCACCTGGGCGAGCCCGCGGAGCTGCCCGACGTCCGTGCCCGTGGCCTGGATCGTGTGGCCGCCGGCCGGAACGGCGGTTCCTCGGGATTCCGCGACTGCGGTCACGGTGTCGTGGGAATCGAGCGTGACCTCAAGGCCGGCGCCTGCCGGGGTCTTGGCACCGAATTCGGGGGTGAAGGCCACGAGTTCGTTCGGGTTCGTGCACGTGACGTCCTGCTGGGGCAGCTCGGTGGGCTGGTCGCCCTTCTCGCCGCAGTTCCGGATGAGCCCGGGATTGCGGTTGATGCCCGAGAGGGTCAGGTTCCCGCCCGCGCCCGAGACCGATCCGCTCCACGTGAGGCGCTGGATGCTCGCGCGGTTGGTCGCGCCGTTCAGGATCAGGCCCGGGCGATCCCCGACTGGCTCGCGCAGCGTCTTCCCGCTGTAGACCCCGACGCCGGCGGGGTCGCCGGGGGCACCGGCTGCCGGGTCGAAGACGAAGAAGCCGGCGTTGATCCCGGCGAGCGCGTTCTGGGAAGCGGCGAGCTGGCTCGTGGTCTCGGGCTTCTCGAGGTCCGGGCCGAACGAGGCCGCGAGCTGGCCCTGGTACTCCTCGGGGTCGATCGTGACGACGTCGAGGTTCCAGGGCCCACGCGACTGCGAGCTCGTTCCGGCGTCGCCGTCCCATCCCGTGTAGACCACCGACGACGAGTAGCCAGCGGCCTTGATCTTGGCCACCGTGCCGTCACCGTCGGGCCGCCCGGCGAAGTGCCCGGCGCGCACCCGGTAACCGAGGGAGCCGCCAGCGTCCGCGAGCTGCGGCGAGACCACCTGCTCGACGCGAGCGTCGACGCCCGCGGCTTGGAGCTTGGCCGCGACCTTCTGGGCGGTTGCCTGGCTCGAAAGGGCCGACGACGGCGCGTCCGGATCCGGCGAGTCGGACGGGATCGCGACCTCAGCGGTCCAGAACAGCGAGGTGTCTGGCGCACCGCGGTGGATCGTGGTCAGCGTCACGCCGGGGGCGAGAGTCTTCTCGGTGCGGCTCTCGGGGAGGTCAGCGGCGCCGAGATTGAGGTGCGCGGTCGTGACCGCGGGCGCATCGGGTTCGCTCGCGTGGGTCGGGCCCGCCGGGCCGAGAAGGGCCGAGGACACGGCGACCGCGAGGCCAGTGGACAGGAGTCTTCTGCGGGTTCTTGGAGAGAGCACCGTTCAAGGCTAGGGAGCGAATCGGGACCAGGGCCCCGGGTTCGGCTGCCCTTGGCCGAAGCTTCTCGCGCCGTTAATAATCCCGGGCGGGTCGAGCCGTTCGGATGGGCACCGGGGTCAGGCGAGCCGTGTGGCGGTGGGCCCGAGCCTTGCTCAGTGGCCTCGCGACGGGCGTCTGCCCGGCCTAGAATCCCGTCAACGAGGACGTGAGCGGGCGAGTCTGAGGGGTCCGAGCATGCGGAAGCTGATTGCGTGGGTGTTCCTGTACTCTCTGGACGGCCTTCTGGCCGATCAGGGCACCGAGTATTGGAAATTCTGCTTCGGCCTGCCACCTGACCCTGCGGAGACGGAGCAGAAGATCGAGGTCTTGAGGAGTGCGGATCTGCACCTCATGGGCCGCACCGCCTACGAGGGCATGTCCGAAGCCATGCCGGCGTCCGACCACCCGTTCACGCCGATCCTCAATCCGGCGCGCAAGGTCGTCTTCTCCCGGACCCTCGAATCGGCGGAATGGGCGAACACGACCATCGTCTCCGGCGACACGGCGGAAGAGATCGACAAGCTCCGGCAGGGCGGCGAGGGCCACATCGTGGTCTGGGGCGGCGTGACCCTTTGGCGCTCGCTGATCAAGCTCGACGTGATCGACGAGCTGCGCGTCGATGTGCACCCCTACATTGCTGGCGAAGGCACGCGGCTCTTCGACGGCGTGCCAAAGGACTACCGGCTCGATCTGGTCTCGAGCACTCAGTTCACGAATGGGATCGTCGGGCTGCGATACCGCCGCTACCGACCTTAGGCGGCCGGTCCGAAGCAGGCGGCAAGCTCCGCGATGCGCCGCGAGCGGTCGCCTGGGCGCATGCGGCCCGCGCGTTCGAGTTCGCTGATGCCATGCAGCGCACCCCAGAACACCTCGGTCCTGGTTCCGTCGCCGTCGTCGCGCACCGCGTCGCGAAGGGCCTCGAAGCCGGCGCGGAGTTCAGGTTCCGTGTCCTCGCTGGCGAAGCGCGTGTCGATCGGCTGCTGGAACATGGCCTCGTAGACGGCCGGGTGCGCCGCGGCGAAGTCGAGATAGGCGATCGCGACGGCTTCGACCGCCCCTCGACCGGTCGCGCGTTCCGCGGCCAAGCGAGACTGGTGCGCCAACTCGACGAAGCCCTCGAAGGCGAGGGCCCTCATGATCTCGGTCTTGCCGCCCGGGAAATGGCGGTACAGCACCGGCTGCGTGTAGCCGATGGCATCGGCGAGGTGACGCGTGGTCACGGCGGCCCAGCCCTCGGCCTCGGCTCGCTCTCGGGCCGCATCGAGAATGTGCCTGCGCCGCTCGTCGCTGCGTAGCTGCCGGGTCGTGGGTTTGGCCATCGATCCTCCCCTTGCGAAGTGGGTCATGGAGACTTATGTTAGCACTGCTAGAAAAACTAGCAGTGCTAACACTTTGGGAGTAGCCATGATTTCGGTCCTCGCCGTCACCACCTCCACCGTTCTCGGACTCATGGTCGGGGTGGAGTTCGCCGTCGCGTTCGTGTTCAACCCGATCCTGTTGCGGCTTCCGGCCGGTGCCATGCTGGAGGCTCGAGCGGCCGGCGGCCGCATGCTGGGCCGTGCGATGCCGTTCTGGTACATCGGCTCGCTCATCCTCATCGCCGCGCTTGCCGCGGCGACGTGGGGCACATCGTCAGCCGCCGCGTCCCTTGTGGCCGCCGTGCTGCTCGCCGCCAGCGTCGTCATGTCGATCACTCTGCTCGTTCCGATCAACAACCGCTCGGTCACCTGGACGGCCGAAGACCACCCCGCCGACTGGCGGGAACAGCAGCAGCGGTGGGACCGCCTCCACTACGCGCGTGTGGCGATCATCGTCGCGGCCTTCGTGCTCGTGCTGGTCGCGGTGGCGCGCTGACCCCAGGGCGTGCCCCCGCAAGGCGGCCGCCAGCACCGACGCGGTCAGCGCTTGGCGAGCTCGCCGGGGGTCGGATTCAACGCCCACTCCAGGGCGAAGTCGGCCACTTCTTCCCAACCGTCCTCGCCGCACGTGTAGTGGCAGCGGCCGTCGAACAGCCTGTACGCGGTGGTCGCGGTGGAGTGCTTGACGTTCTTGTCGTAGTTCTCCCGCTGTACGGCCGGGGGCAGGATGTGGTCGTTGCCTCCGGAGATGAAGAGCAACGGCGCCCGGTCGTCGTTGGCAAAGTTGTAGGTCGTGTCCGCGTCGGCGGTGAAGTTGGCGAGCCCGCCCTGGAACAGGATCCGACCTGACACCGGGACCGCGTACCGGTCGAATACCGCTTGGGACTGCTCTTCGGTGAGGTTGTTGGTGAACGCGTAGTGGAACTCCTTGGGCGCGATCGGCACCGCCCTCTTGCGGTTGGCGGGGTTGTGCAGCACAGGGAAGGTCGACTTGATCTCGCTGAACGGCAACGCCTTGACCCCCTTCACCGCCGCGCCGTCGATCGATACGCCCGCCGCACCGTACCCGGCGTCCAGCAGCAACTGCACGAACGCGCCACCGAACGAATGACCCATGATCACCGGCTTGGTGCCCAAGCCCCCAATGACCTCGGCCAAATGGTCTAACACGTCCCGCACGCCCAAGCCCGCCAATGGCGACGGGTCCTCGCGCAGAGCGGCAACCCCCGCCTCGCCCGGCTGGATGCCCGGGTACCCAGGGGTGATGACCTTCAGGCCGCGCCGCTGATAGCGGTCGACCCAGTGTTCCCACGAGAGCGGCGTCATCCACAGTCCGTGGATCAGCACCACGGTGTCGGGCGCGGAGGGTTCTTCGGGCATCACAGGTCCTCTCGTTCGTCCACGGCGCGGCCGCACAGGCCGGTCCCTCGCATCGACGGTAAGGGGACGACCGGTGAAGTGAAATACCCGGAAGGCCGGTCTTCTTCTGCGGTCCTAGACGTTTGCCCTTTCCGCACCTCGGACAGCGGACTGCGCGTGTTCGGCTGTAGTCCTGAAGACAGCTGCGGCTTGCTCGCCTGCGGGGCTGAGCCTGCGACTCGCCAAGTGGGCGAGGAGGATCCTGCGCGCTGGGGATCGCGCAAGCGAGACGGCGGCGACGTCCGGGCGCAGCGCACTCAGGGCCAAGCGGGGCGCCAGGGCGATGCCGATGCCGGCAGCAACCATGCCCTGGGTCTCCTGATAGTCGTTGGCGGCGAACGCGATGCGTGGCTCGAAGCCGGCGTCGCGGCAGACGCGGCGGAGGACGTCGGCCACTGGGTGTTCGTCGCGGACGATCCACTCCTGGTCCTTGAGTGCCTCGATCCGCGCGGAACGTCGTCCCGCGATGGGGTGGTCGTGGGGCACCAGGAGCACAGTGGGGTCGTTCATGAGCGGGATGAGGGTCAGGTCGTCGTTCTCGATGCGCTCCCAGGGGTAGTCCCACAAGAGGGTGAGCTCGATGTCGCGGCGCCTGAGGCGTTCGAGCAGCCCCGCGCGTCGTGCGCTGATCACCGTGACGGCAACCTCAGGGTGGCGGGCCCGGAAGGCGAGCACGACGTCGGGCATGAGCGAGGCGCCCACGGTCGGAAAGGTCCCCATTCGCAGCTGGCCGCGGCGCAGGCCGGCGAACTCGCCCATCTCGGCGCGGGCCGCCTCGATAGTCCTGTCGATATCGTCCGCGTACCGCAGCAGCGCGTGGCCTGCGTCGGTGAGCACCACTCCCCTGGGGTGCCGCTCGATCAGCGCGACCCCCACCTCGTGCTCGAGCTTCGCGATCTGCTGCGAGACCGCAGAGGTCGTGAAGGTCAGGGTCGCCGCGGCGGAGGTCAGCGACCCCGCGCGTGCCACTTCCCGGAGCAGATGGAGCCGGTGCAGGTCAAGGTCAGCCACGGTTTGAGTTTAGCAAAACTAGATACGCGTCCAGTTTCCTGTGATTGTGCTGAAGTCTCGAGCGACGGATCGTAGAAGGAGCAGGCGCTGTGAAGCGCACCACTCCAGAGCACGAAGGAGAAGACCGTTGCAACTTCGCGGTCACTGGTACCGGGGCGGCACAAGCAAGTGCTGGCTCTTCGACGCCGATGACGTGGCTCTCCACGCCACCACCCAGGACGAGGTCCTGATGCTGCTTGCCAACGCCTTCGGGGCGGCGGACTCACGGCAGCTCGACGGCATCGGAGGCGGCACCTCGACGACGTCGAAGGCCGCGATCATCACGCCGACTCCCAAGGGGTCGGCCGACCTCGACTACCTCTTCGCGCAGGTCGGGATCGGCGACCCGACGGTCGAGCTGGGCTCCAACTGCGGCAATTGCGCCACAGCGATTGCCCTGTACGCGGTTCAGTCGGGCATCGTCGCCCCGAGCGCCGGGACGACGCGGGTCCGCATGCGCAACGTGAACACGGGAGCCGTTTTGAGCGGGACGATCTCGACGCCGGGCGGGCGCGTCCCAACGTCGGGACGCGCGCGGGTTCCGGGCAGCAGCGCCCTCGGGGTCCCCGTGAGCCTGTCGTTCCACGCCCCGTGGGGGCAGACGACCGGCTCGGTCCTGCCGACAGGTAATCCTGTTGACGAGATCGGGGCTGGACTCATGGGGAGCATGGTCGACGCCGGCGCGCCGGCGGTCTTCCTCTCCGCGGACCAGGTGGGCATCGACCTGTCCTCGATGACTGACCCCCTCACCACGCATCTGGCCCAGCTGATTCGGGCGCGCTCTGCAGCGGCCGTCCAGATGGGAATCCGACGGCCTGAGGATCCGCCGCAGAACGCGGTGCCGAAGGTCGGCGTCGTCGCCCCCGCTGGGGATTACATCGCCAGCGACGGCGCAGAGATCGCGGCAGAGGGCCACGACGTGCGGGTGCGGATGCTCTCGATGCTCGCTCCGCACCCGGCAATCGGGCTCACCTCCGCCGTCGCCGTCTCTCTTGCCTCCGCCCTTCCGGGAACGGTCGTTGCGGAAGCCGCTCGTTTGGCCCCCCTCAGCAGCGGCGCATCCGGGCTGCTGCGCATCGGCACCCCCGCCGGAGTCATCACCGCCGAAGTCACCTCGGACGGCCTCGGCAACGTCACGGAAGTCGCCCTGCACCGGGCGGCTCGCCAGCTCGCCGTCGCCGACATCGACGTCGCACACCCCGTGGCCCAGACGGCATAGCCCAAACCACCAGCCCCCTGCCATCATGGATGGGGCTTACCAAGGAAGTTGTTCAATGAAGATCAAATCTGTCCTCGGACACCTGTACGTCCAGGTCCTCATCGGCGTCGGGCTTGGCATCCTCGTCGGCGCCTTCTGGCCCGACCTCGGCTCCTCGCTCCAGCCCCTCGGCGACGGCTTCGTCAAGCTCGTGAAGTTCCTGATCGCCCCGATCGTCTTCTGCACGATCGTCAGCGGCATCACGTCCCTGACCGACACCAAGAAGGTGGGGCCAACCCTTCTGCGCTCCCTCGGGCTCTTCTACACCCTCACAGCCCTAGCCCTCGCCCTCGGTCTCGGGGCCGTCCTGCTCTTCCAGCCCGGGGCCGGGATGCACATCGACCCCGCCCACCTCAACGGCTCCGTCGCCTCCAAGTACACGAGCCAGCTGCCCAGCAGCAACCCCGCGGATTTCCTGCTGAACATCATCCCCACGACGCTCGTGGGAGCCTTCGCCAACGGCGAGGTCCTGCCCGTGCTCCTGGTCGCCCTGCTGTGCGGCTTCGCCTTCACCAAGCTCGGCGCCCCCGGGAAGATCGCGCTGGACGTGGTGAACAGCTTCAACCGGCTCCTGTTCGTGGTCTTCGGCTACGTCATGAAGGTTGCACCGATCGGCGCCTTCGGGGCCATGGCCTTCACCGTCGGCAAGTACGGCGCCCACTCGATCGACAACCTCGGGATGCTCATCCTGGCCTTCTACGCCGCCTGCATCGTCTTCGTCGTCGTCGGCCTCGGGATCCTTGCCAAGTTCACCGGCTTCAGCCTCTGGCGGATCCTGCGCTACTTCAAGGACGAGATCCTCATCGTCCTGGCCACCTCGTCGAGCGAGCCCGTGCTGCCCCGCCTGCTCTCCAAGCTCGAGCGGATCGGCTGCGACCGCGGCGTGGTGGGGCTCGTTGTTCCCACGGGTTACTCCTTCAACCTCACCGGCACGGCCGTCTACCTGACCCTCGCCTCGATGTTCATCGCCCAGGCCTGCGATATCCACCTCAGCTGGGACCAGATCCTCCTCATGCTCGGAATGATGCTCCTGACTTCCAAGGGCGCGGCTGGCGTCACGGGCAGCGGCTTCGTCGCCCTCGTCGCCACCCTCACCGTCATGCCCACCCTTCCGGTGGCCGGCGTGGCCCTCATCGTCGGCATCGACCGCTTCATGAGCGAGGCCCGTGCCCTGACCAGCACCGTCTGCAACATCGTCTCGTGCGTCGCTGTTGCCAAGTGGCAGCGCGCATTGGACACCGAGACTCTCCACGCCGAGCTCAAGGCCGGGTTCATCCCCACCGACGCGGAGAAGATCCAGCTGCCCGAACCAGCTCTGGCCCACTAGCCGCCCTCGCTTCGGCGCGCGCCTTCCCAGGCGCGCGTTGCGAGGAAGCGGGACAGAAACCAGAGCTCTTCAAGGCCGCGCCGGGAATCCAGGCCTGCACACCCATCGCAACAGGTACCCCGAAAGACGGGCGCAGGACTGAGCCGGTGCAAAACGAGGCGGGAGGCAGCCATCTGCCTCCCGCCTCGACCCATGTCCAACGGCGATCGAAACACCCCTGCACCGAGGGGCACGTTCATGAGCGACCCGAGAGGACAGGGCGTGTTTCACCTCCAGTCCATGCGTGGTTCATCACCGCCGCCTAGGCTTTCAAGCTCATCGTGGCCCAACCACCGGAAGGTCCCACCATCGTGAGCAACACCCGAACTCGCTCCCTTCTTGCCGCCGGGATCGCCATCCTGATCGCCGGCTCGGCAGGCACCGTCGTCGCAGCCCAGGCAGCACCGCCGGCCCCGGCGTCCGACCACCACGAGGTGAACACCGCACTCGCCGACGACTTCAACGCCGTCGACCGGAACACCAACTGGCAGCTGACGAGCAAGCTCAAGCTGAACTTCCCGACCTACCACACCGAGGGCATCGCGTTCAGCGACGACCACATCTTCCTCTCGGCCGTCCAGATCATCGAGCCCACCCAGAAGTACCCGACCCCGCAGGGCGGCTACGACCGCACCCCGGGCAAGGGCATTGGTCACTTGTTCGTCATGGACAAGTCCGGGAACCTGCAGAAGGACATCACCCTCGGCGAAGGCGATATGTACCACCCGGGCGGCATCGACTTCGACGGCACCAACGTCTGGGTTCCCGTCGCCCAGTACCGGCCCGACAGCAGCGCCATCATCTACCGCGTCGACGCATCGACGCTCGACGTCCACAAGCAGTTCGAGGTCAAGGACCACTTCGGCGGCATCGTCATGGACAAGCGGACCGGCCACCTCGTCGGCAACACCTGGGGCTCGCGCCGCTTCGCCGAATGGGACCTCGAGGGCGAGCAGGTGGCCACCTGGGAGAACCCGAATTTCTTCATCGACTACCAGGACTGCCAGTACGTGCCCAACTCCAAGATGCTCTGCGGCGGCGTCACCAACCTGCCCCAGACCCCGGCCGCCGGCGGCGCCGGCAGCACCTACGAGCTCGGCGGAATGGCCATGCTTGACCTGACCAGCCATCAGGTCACCCGCGACGTCCCCTTCCAGAAGTGGTCCACCGCCGGGCACGTCGCCACCCGGAACCCGTTCAAGATGACCGCCGACGGCGGCCACCTCACCATGAAGGTCGCCCCCGACAACGGCGACGAGGGCAACGGCACCGAGATCCTCACCTATGAGGCCACCGTCACCCCGCCAGCATCCTGATCTTGCGGTCTGAGGAGAGGAGGAGCCGCCTGCCGGTTCCTCCTCTCCTGCGGTCAGGTGCTCGTGGCCGGCAACGTCTGGCCCAAAGGGCGCGGACGGTCACCCGTGCCGGTCGAGCGCCGCGAGCAGGCGCTTGACCGATCCGCCGAGGTTCCACGCCGAGGCGAGCCGTTCAAGCTCGAGGCGGGGGCCGCCGTCGACCGCGCGGAGCCGCGCCCCGGCGACGTCCAGCGCGGGGAGGTCGAGGTCGCGGACCACATTCACGACGGCGGGCGCGACCTGGAGGTAGGGTGCGGCTGCGGTGAGCTTGGCCCGCATTGGGGCTGGCAGCCCGCTGTCGGGATCCTCGACCGCTTCGAGGAGGCCCTCGAGCGTGCCGAAGCGCCCGAGCAGGGTGGCGGCGGACTTCTCGCCGATGCCCGCCACACCGGGGAGCCCGTCCGAGGCGTCGCCGCGGAGCACCGCGTAGTCGGCGTACTGCTCGGGCAGCACGCGATATTTGGCCACTACGACGGCGTCGGTGACGGTCTCGAGGTTCTTCATGCCGCGCGCGGTATAGACAACGCGCACATCGCGGGCGTCGTCGACCACCTGGAAGAGGTCGCGGTCGCCGGTCACGACGTCTACGGGCAGCGCGGCGTGCGCTGCGTAGCTGCCGATGACGTCGTCCGCCTCGTGCTCTGGGGCGCCGACGACGGCGATCCCGGCGAGGCCCAGCACGTGGCGGATCAGCGGGACCTGGGCGACGAGCCCTGCGGGGACGGCCTCGACGTCGGGGCCGTCCGCGACGTTCCGCTCGACGCGGTGGGCCTTGTAGGAGGGAATGAGGTCGACGCGCCAGCGCGGGCGCCAGTCGTCGTCCCAGCACGCGATGAGGTGGGTGGCGCCGTAGTCCATGGTGAGCCGGGAGATCATGTCCAGCAGGCCGCGGACGGCGTTGACTGGCGTCCCGTCCTCCCGCCGGATCGTCTCGGGCACCCCGTGGAAGGCGCGGAAGTACAGAGAGGCGGTGTCGAGGAGCATGAGGCGCTCGGTCATAGCCCATCCTGACATGGCGCCGCGCAGGGACAGCGGCCCTTCTCGGTCTGGAGTCCCTCTACCTGATACATCAAGCGCGTTCGAGCAGGATCCGCGCGACGGCCTCCGGCCGGGTGTACATCATGACGTGCGGCTGGTCCGCGAGGACCGCAACCTCCGGTGAGCGGCACCGCGAGGCGAGTGCGTGGAGCCACTCCGGAGGCGCGATCGGGTCTTTCTCCCCGCCCACGAGGAGCACCCCGCGTTCGACGTGGGCGATGCGTTCCTCGATGTGGTGGGCCAACATCTCCCGCAGCGTTTTGAGCCACCACCTGACTCCGCATCGGTAATAGTCGTTCGCGATGATCGCGTTCACACCGCGCGGCTCCCGCAGCGTGTCCTGGGCAAGGCGAAGCCCCTGCAGGACTACCGCGCGCTCTGCGGCGTTGACCGTCGGGGCCAGGAGTGCGATCGTCTCGGGTCCTGGCCGCTGAAGCCCCATCTCGACAGCTATCTGACACCCCATCGAGTGGCCCACGATCACGGGATGCCGCGCTTCGAACCGGTCGAACGACGCCCAAGCGATCTCGGCGAACTCCGCCATGGTCAGCGCACGCCCCGGCTCGAGATTCCGTCCGTGCCCAGGCAGTTCGAGCAGGTACACGCGAGCGTGCTTGGCGAGTTCGTGGGCCAGGGGACCAAAGTAGACCGACGAGACGCCGATCCCGTGGATGAGCGCAAACGCCCGTTCGCCCTCGCCGCCCGTGCGCATCTCCACGCCGTGGCGCTCGTCAAGCACGTGCAACTCGCCGAAGGGCGGGCGCGCCGTTCTGTTCTTCCGGTTCATAGGGGATTCCGTGTCATCGCCTGCCAAGCCTAAGCGGCGGCCTGGCTGGGGAGGTGTGGTGCTGGCATGAGTCAGGCGAGCCGTGCGGGGCGAACGCACTGATGACGGCCATGAGAGTTTACCCGTCTGCGCCATGGCCGTGACATAACGGAAATCTTCGATGTGTCTACTTATAGACATTCAGCGGTCCGCATATGCAACAAATGGAACCGAACAGCCCTCTAGTTCAGCTTTCTGGACTGGTAACGACGTGAGTCCCGTCATCCACATAGGAGCTCCAATGGTCCATGAAGCCGTCGATCCTGGTTCGAAAGACATCACCCCACTCATCCACCATCCCGTACTCTGGGCGGGCGCAATCGGTGTTTTCGCCGTGGTCATCCTCCAGTCAGTCATCTACTTCAGGGCCATCAGGAAGGCAGCTCCCGCCGCTGACCTCACCCCGGCCCAGGTCACCGGCTCGGTCCGCTCCGGAGCGGTGGCCGCGATCGGGCCCTCCCTCGCCGTAGCCCTTATCGCCGTCTCCCTGCTGCCACTCTTCGGAACACCCGCCGTGCTAACCCGCATCGGCCTGGTCGGCTCGGCCGCTTTCGACGTCGCGGCAGCCGGTATCTCAGCCGGTACCCAGGGTGCCCAACTCGGCGGCCCGACGTACACCCAGAAAATCTTCGCCATCGCCTTCGCGGCGATGACCATCGGCGGGCTCGTTTGGATGCTGACCGCCCTGATCCTCACCCCCATCCTGAGCAAGGGCGGCGCCAAGCTCCGCAAGGTCAATCCTGCCGTGATGGCCATCGTCCCGACCGCGGCCCTGCTGGGGGCCTTCTTCACCCTGTCCTTCCAAGAAGTTCTCAAATCGCCGGTGCACCTCGTCACGATGCTTGCCTCTGCGGCAGCAATGGGCGTCTGCCTCCTTCTGGCACACAGGCTCCGCCTTCCCTGGCTGCGAGAGTGGGGCCTGGGCGCCTCCATCATCGTGGCCCTCGCCTGCGCCTATTTCATGACGTCCGCGGCCTGAAACTCACTGAACGGAACCACCCAGATGTCAAATAAGCCATCCGCAGATACTTCCGAAGGCTTCTCCGCCTTCGATCGCACTACGTCCTTCTGGGGCCCGATCACATTAGGCCTTGGACTCCTTATTTCCCTGGCCGCTGCCCTCTACGCAGCATTCGGCACCGGGCTGGGGGTTACACCGCTGGAGCTGATCACCGCCGTCGGGGCTGTCTTGGCCACCTTCGGCATCATCGCCGTAATCGAACCGGTCTCGTATTTCCCCATCCTGGGCCGCTCGGCCATGTACCAGGCATTTCTGATCGGCAACATCGCCAACAAGCTGCTCCCGGCGGCCATCGTGGCCCAGGCCAATCTCGGGGAAAAGCCCGGAACCCGCCGCGCCGAACTGATTGCCGGCAGCGCCATCATTGGGGCGGTACTGGTCCACATCACCACGCTCATCCTTCTCGTAGGAGTCCTCGGGACCTGGCTCGTGGGGATGTTGCCCGCGCCCCTTATCGCGACGGCGCGCACCTACATTCTGCCGGCAATTTTCGGCGCCGTGCTGCTGCAAAGTGTCCTAGCCATGAAGAGCCGCCGCACCACCATCGTCGCCGTCGTCGTAGCCGCGGCCATCGTCTTCCTCGCGGTCCCGCTGGCACCGTCATTGACCTACTTCGCCACCGCCCTCGCCGTAATCCTCACCATCGCCATTTCCTGGTTCGCGCGGGTCAAAACGGCCCCGCCGACCGTGACGCATGCCGAGGAAACCAGCGCACCCGACGCGGCCGCCACCAACTGATAGGGAAAACTGCACATGACTATCAGCACAAGCATCCGCCTGACGGCCGCCGTCGACGTTCCCGAATCATTCGTCGAGGACTACATCGCGGTCTATAAGCACCTGCACGCCAACCCAGAACTCTCGGCCCAGGAATTCCGCACCGCGGAGTACATCGAAGCCCACCTTTCCGGGCTGGGCATTGAGTCCTTCCGGTGCGGCGGGACGGGCGTCGTGGGCATCCTGAAGAACGGCGACGGACCAGTCATCGGGTTCCGTGCCGACACTGACGGGCTGCCCATTTCCGAGCAGACGCGCCTAGATTACGCGAGCGAAGCCACCGGCACCCTTCCGGACGGGAGCACCGCGCCGGTGATGCACGGCTGCGGCCACGACACCCACATCGCAGCCGCCCTCGCCCTCTCGTCCCTGCTGACGGAACGCACGGACCTCTGGGCGGGAACCCTCGTCCTGATTTTCCAGCCCGGGGAAGAGACGGCTTATGGCGCCAAGGCCATGATTGACGACGGCCTGTGGGACAGGGCGCCACGGCCCGAGGTGGTCCTCGCCCAGCATGTCATGCCGCTGGGCCGGAACAAGCTGCTGATCCGCGGCGGCCATATGGCCAGCCTGGCCGACTCATGGAAGATCACCGTTCACGGCAGGCAGGCACACGGCTCCCAGCCGGAGAAGTCCATCGACCCGATTGTCGCCGCGTCCTCCATGGTGCTTCGCCTGCAGACCATCGTGTCCCGGGAACTGGCACCCTCCACACCAGCCGTTGTCACGGTTGGCACCTTTCACGCCGGCCTGAAAGAAAACATCATCCCGGAAACGGCAGAGTTCACTCTTAACGTCCGCACCCCCGACGAGGAGACCCGGACCACCGTCCTCGCTGCCATCCGACGGATCATTTCAGCCGAAGCGGCAGCATCCGACGCTCCGGAACCTACAATCACGGAGCTGAACGCCTTTCCCCGTTGCTACAACGATCCCGCCTCGGCAGACCGAGTGATCGAGGCGTTCACGGCGGACTTCGGCGCGGATGCCCTGATCGACGCACCGCTAGGAATGGGCTCGGAGGACGCGGGCTGGCTCAGCGACGCCATCGGTGTTCCCGGCGTGTTCTGGGCCTTTGGCGCCTTCGACCCGGAGCTCTTCGAAGACGGCGCGTCACCGGCCGGCAACCACTCACCCTTCTTCGCGCCGGACGCGCGGGCCGCCGTCATCGGTGGAACAGGAGCCGCTCTGTCCGGGGTGCTAGCCTATCTGGGCCGGAACTGAGGTTACCGGGCGGGGTGGCGGCATTCCGCCGCCCCGGAACGGTTCCGGGGACGCTGGGGTGCCGGCGTCGTGCGAGGGCGGCGGTACTGAAAGGACCGGGACGTGGAGCAGCTTGATGCGCTGGACCGGCAGATCGTGGCGGCGCTCGTCCGCAACGGCCGTGCTCCCTGGCGCCAGATCGCCGAGGTCCTGGGCCAGCAGGAGCGCACCGTGGCACGCCGCGGGAACAAGCTGCTCGAATCCGGAGCCGTCCGCACGAACTCCTTCATCAACCCTCCATCGGTGGGCTCACGCACCCCCTTCCTGCTGCGCGTCACCGCAGCCCCAAGAAGCCTTCGATCGGTATGTTCGTGGCTGGCGCAGCAGGACGAATCGTCCTGGGTGAGCGCGCTTTCCGGCTCCAACGAGGCAGTGGCGGAACTGTTCATTTCCCCAGGTGAGCTCAGCGGCATACTGTACGGCCGCCTCGCGGAAGTGGAAGGGGTGCAGTCGTTTGCAATGATGCCGCTGCTGGAATATTTCAGGACACCCTCCGGATGGACGCCGGACGTCCTGAACAGCGACCAGTACGCAGCGCTTCACCCAGGAGAGGACGCGCAGCTTGGAAGCATCCGGGCCGGCCACCCCGGCGAGCCACTGGACGAGATCAACACGGCCATGGCTGAGCTCCTACACCGCAACGGCCGGGCCACCGTTGACGAACTGGCTTCTGAGCTCTCCGTCTCCAAAGCCACCATCAGCCGGCGCCTGGAAGCGATGACCACATCGGGTGTCCTGTTCATCCGAGCAGTAGTCGACCCTGCCGCACTGGGATTTCCCGTGGAGTCGCTCCTGACCCTCACCCGCGCCAACACGCCCACCGAGCGTCTCGGGCATCACCTCGCTGGCCTTCCAGTAACGCGCTGGGCCGCCGCTTCAGGCGAACAGGTGCTGGCACAAGTCGCCGTGGCGACGCTGGATGATCTGCGCATGCTCCTTGATGACCTGAGGCTCCGGGACGACGTCATTTCCGTCCGATCCTCCGTCTATGCGGAAATTTTCAAGCGCAGCACCGTGCTCTACCGGGACGGGAAGCCGGAAAATCCCGCGCCGTCGGCTCGCCGACGCGCACCACTCAGCGCCTAAACCCTTCTCGGCGATCTGCTCTTTCCAGGACCGCTTCGAGATGCTCCCCACAGGCAAGGAGAAACGCTCGCGGAGGACGACGCCGCGGCCGTGGGGCTGATCATGTTCTCGCCCCCGGCCCTCCTGGCCGTGACGGCGCTCCAGTGTGTCGGGGCGGCGTCGGCCTGCAGGGGACGCTCCCCCAATCCTCGGTCGCCCGGCCACAGACCCTGCTCATCCGGTCTGTCAGACTGAGCGCATGGGGACACACGACGCGGCAGCCGCCCTGCCCGTTCTTGGATGGGTATTCACCGGGGTGCTGCTCCTGATCATCCTGATCAGTCGGGCAGCGGGCGACGGGAGGATCCCACCGAACGGCACCATAGGGATCCGCATCCCACAGCTGCAGCGAAGCGACGCCGCGTGGGCAGCAGGCCATGCGGCCGGGGTCAGGCCAGCGGCAATCGCCTGCTGCGCGGCGGCCGCCTGCAGCCTCCTCGGGCTGTTCACCCCCGTCGCGTACTGGGGAGCGATCGCAGCCTTCGCCGGAGGCCTCACATGGGTCCTCACGGCGGCCGTCCGAGCAGCGAACTCGGCCTGAACGAGCTGACGGGAGCACTTCAGATGAAACCGACAGGTGTCGTTCGAGCCGCAGCGACAGCCCTCCTCCTCGGGTGCCTGTGCTCCTGCACGTACCAGCCGCCAGAGACGTCAGGCCCCGCCGCCAGCCGAACGCCAGCGGCGGTCGCTGCACGGGACATACTCGGTGCGGCACCGGGCGGCATCGTGCAGGAGGGCGCCGGGCACCTCGGAGCCCGCGGCGCCGTCGGACTCGGCGTCACCTCCGTCCCGGCCGGCGACTTCTCCGTGACCGCTGCGTGCGACGGCGCAGAGCAGGCCACCCTGACAGTGAGCCAGCAGGGAGCGGGCACGCCCGACCTGACCGCCTCCTTCCGCTGCGGCGTCCCGTTCATGCAGCGGGTGCACCTCGTGCCCGGGTCCGTCAACGCCCGCGTCACCCTCCCCGAGGGCAGCACGGCATCTGCGGACGCGACCGCTGCCGTGCGGATCGCGGGGCGCTGAAGCGCCCCTCCCTCCCGGCGGCGCATGTCCGGTCAGTGCGGCGGCCCGACCACGGCCAGAGCCACCCTAGAGCCGCTCGGCCTCAGGACCGGGTAGCTTTGGTTCCATGACGGACACAACCAGGCCCGGGCATGCCGCTGAAGAGCGGGTGAAGGCGTTCATGGCAGAGTTCGAAGCGCAGTGGAGGATTGCCGCGCCCGCATTCGAGAAGCGCCGCACCGATCGCCTGAGCAACCCGTTCAAACTCTGGGGCGAATTGATGGCCCAGACGAAGCAGAACCACTTCACCGACTCGTCCGGAGTCAACTTCTCGCAGTCCTTCAGTCAGCCCGCTAAACACGGGGCTGAAGCGGAGGAACTCGTCCGGTCCGAGGTGCAGGGTGGGGTCGCCTACGTGCTGACCCGCTGCACCCCACCCCCTACGAGTTTCAACGAGTACACGCTGCATGCGCAGGATGCGGACTGGAAGATCTCCTCCATTGCCACGCACTACGGTGAGCCGACGCAGCCGTTCGTCGATCGCGCGACAATCGAGGACCATCTGCTTGCGTGTTCCGCGGATGCGCCGTTCACCGAGATGCCGCGAGAAGAGGCCTTGTTGGACGAGGCGCGCAACTTCACAGAACGCGAGGTCCGCCGCGATGACGGTGCCGAGCCCACCCGGACGCAGGTCTCCCCCATCGGGACGCTCGTCACCAGCACCGGTGCGCTGTCAGTTCGTGACTTCGGATATGAGAACGATGACGCCCGACCGCTCACGCGCACTGTCGCCCCGGGCGCCTACCCCGTGGAACGGGTCCTCGGATTTGGGCGCAACGCCGCCGTACGGGTGCGCTTCAGCGAAATGCCGCCGGTTTCGTGGCACCCGGCAGCCGACCCCAGAGGCGGCCACGTGATCGGCGTCGACACGGGAACCGTCTGCATCGTGGACTACGTCGCGTATGCGGCCATGACGCGGCGGGAGAAGGTGGCAGCCTACGAACGGTTCACCGAGGCGTCACGACCGGCGGCCGCCGAGATCCCGCTTGGTGGCGCAGACGTGGGGCTCGCCTTCGATTCCGGATACGGCGACGGCGGCTACCCCGTCTACTGGGGCGTGGATGCGCAGGGCAGCGTTGCGCAGCTCGTCGTTGATTTCATGATCCTTGCCGACCAAGACGACGATGGAGTGCTCACGCACCTGTGACGGCGATCCGGCACCGTCCCGGCTGCGGTACTCTCGCGGTCGAGGCGGTGGGCCACAACCGGATCCGCCTGCGGCAAGATGGATGCATGGGTGAACTGACCGCCGGCCGTGCACACGATGCGGTGCTGCGCCACATCGAGGATAGCCTCCGCTCTGGCGCCATCAAGCTGGGTGACAGGCTCCCTGGCGAACGGTCCCTCGCCGAGCAGTTCGGAATCTCTAGGGCCTCTGTCCGGAACGCCATCCGATCTCTTGAGGTGATGGGCGTGGTGCGCGCAGCGACCGGATCGGGGCCGCATTCAGGCACCATCGTCGTTTCTGACCCGTCCTCGGCGCTCGGCGTAGCGCTACGCATGCACGTCGCAAGCCACCAGCTCCCGCTCAAGGACGTCGTCGAAGCCAGGATCATGACGGAAACGTGGGCACTCGAACACGCTGCTGCTGCGCCGTGGACGCTTGAGCAGCTCGATGATGCGCGGCGCTTGCTTGAGGCAATGGACGACGAGACCATGCCTTCGCAGATCTTCACTCTCCTGGACGCCCAGTTCCATGTTGCTCTGAGCACTCTGGCTGGCAACGTCGTCGTAAGCACCATGATGGAGTCGATGCGCGAGGCAATCCGCGACTACATCAACGACGCAGTGACCCGGCGCGGCACATGGGAGGAAATGGTGCACGTCCTCCGCGAGCACCACCATGGCATTTTCGAGGCCGTCGAGGCACGCGACGGGGCCAAGGCAGCCCTTCTTGTCCGCGAGCACATCGAGTGGTTCTACGGCCAAGCCACGTGAACGCGCCTGCCCCCGTTCCTCGAAGGCGCGGTCTTCGAGGAACGGGGGCAGAGCTGCCCTTCCCCGGTGGGGCTAGGCGATTTGCGCCGTGAGGCCGGCGGCTTGGATGGCCTTGGACGCTGCGGTCTCGTCGTTGTCCGAGCTGTCCCCGCTGATGCCCACGGCTCCTTGCACCGTACCGTCGTCCGCGCGGACGAGGACGCCGCCGGGGACTGGGATCAGGCGGCCGCCGAGGGCTGCCGCCGCTGCGGTGATGAAGTAGGCCTGCTGTTCGGCGCGCTCCATAAGGGCTCGCGAGCCCATGCCGAGGGCGAGGGCGCCGTATGCCTTGCCATGGGCGATCTCGAAGCGGTTGTTCGAGGCGCCGTCCTGCCGTGCTACGGCAACAATGTGGCCGCCGGCGTCGAGCACCACAACGGTCAGGGGCTTGAAACCGTGCTGTTGGCCTGCTGCGAGGGCCTCGGCGACGATGGACTGGGCGGTGGCGAGGCTCATGCTCATGATGCGCTCCTTGCGAGGTCGTCGCTGTGCTTCTGGGCTTCGCGGCGCCGGTGCAGGATGGGCTCGGTGTACCCCGAGGGCTGGTGGGCGCCCTCGAGCACGAGCTCCCGGGCGGCCAGGAAGGCCTCGGTGTTGAAGGCCGGAGACATGGGCATGTAGTCCGGGTCGTTGGCGTTTTGCTCGTCGACGACGGCGGCCATGCGCCGCAGCGACTCCTCCACCTGCTCTTCGGTGATGACGCCGTGCAGGAGCCAGTTGGAGATGTGCTGGGAGCTGATGCGGCAGGTGGCGCGGTCCTCCATCAGCGGCGTGCCGTGGATGTCGGGGACCTTGGAGCAGCCGACGCCGGCGTTGACCCAGCGCACCACGTAGCCGAGGGTGCTCTGGATGTTGTTGTCCAGCTCGTTGCGCCGGGCTTCGGCGTCCCACGCGGAAGGGTCGCCGGTCGGGATGGTGAGCAGCTGCTGGAGTGTGGAGCGCCGTGCCCCGCCGGCGAGCTTGGCCTGCTGGGCGTCCACATCTATCTGGTGGTAGTGGATGGCGTGCAGGGTGGCCGCTGTGGGTGAGGGGACCCAGGCGCAGTTCGCTCCGGCGAGCGGGTGCGCGATCTTCTGGTCGAGCATCTCTGCCAGGTTGTCCGGGGCGGCCCACATGCCCTTGCCGATCTGGGCGCGGCCGCGGAACCCGCACTCGAGCCCGATGTCGACGTTGGCGTCCTCATACGCTTTGATCCAGCTGGTGGAGCGCATGTCCTCCTTGCGGACCATGGGGCCGGCGAGCATCGACGTGTGGATCTCGTCCCCGGTGCGATCCAGGAAGCCGGTGTTGATGAAGACCACCCGGTCTCGGGCCTCCCAGATGCACGCCTTGAGGTTCGCCGAGGTGCGGCGCTCCTCGTCCATGATCCCGATCTTGAGGGTGAGCGGCTCCAGGCCGAGCACCGACTCCACGCCGGCGAGCAGCGCGCAGGCCACGGCCACCTCGCGTGGTCCGTGCATCTTAGGCTTGACGATGTACACCGAGCCGGTCCGCGAGTTCCCGCCGGCGGAGGGCCCGCGCAGGTCGTGCACGGAGCCGAGGCCGGTGAACAGTGCGTCGAGGATCTCCTCCGGCACTGGGTTCCCGGCCGCGTCGAGGACGGCGTCGCTGGTCATGAGGTGGCCCACCTGGCGGATGAGCAGCAGCGAGCGGCCCGGCAGTGTCAGCTCGGAGCCGTCGGGGGCGGCGTAGACCCGGTCGGAGTTCAGCCGCCGGGTCTGGGTGCGTCCGCCCTTCTCGACCTCGGCGGTCAGCGTGCCCTGCATGAGCTGGAGCCAGTTGCGGTAGCCGACCACCTTGTCCTCGGCATCGACTGCGGCGACCGAGTCCTCGAGGTCCATGATGGTCGTGACCGCGGATTCGAGGACGATGTCCTTCACCCCGGCCGCGTCGCCGGAGCCGATCGGGTGGCCGCGGTCGATCTGGATCTCAATGTGGAGGCCGTGGTGCACGAGCAGCACGGCCTCGGGCTGCGTGGGGGATCCGCGGTAGCCCGCGAATTGGGCGGCCTCGGCGAGCCCGACGGGCCCGGCCTCCGTCTCGGCGACGAGCGCGCCCTCGGCAATGCGGTAGGCGGTGACCTCCGTGTGCGAGGCGCCGGCGAGAGGCGTGTGCTCGTCGAGGAACTGCCGTCCCCGGGCGACGACGGCAGCACCCCGGACGGGGTTGTAGGCGCCAGCGCGCTCGCGCCCCTCCCCCTCGTCGATGACGTCCGTGCCGTAGAGCGCGTCATAGAGCGAGCCCCAGCGTGCGTTGGCCGCGTTCGCCGCAAAGCGGGCGTTCAGCAGCGGCACGACCAGCTGCGGGCCGGAGACGGTGGCGATCTCAGCGTCGACGCGATCGGTCGTGATCTGGAAATCCCCGGGCTCGTCCACGAGGTAGCCGATCGAGCGCAGGAATGCCCCGTACGCCTCCGGGTCCGTCTCGCCGCCGCCGGCGGAGCGGTGGAACTCGTCGATCTGTTCCTGCAGCCGGTCCCGCACGTCCAGCAACTCGCGCACCTGTGGGGTGAACTCCTCGAGGAGCCGTCCAGCACGGACCCAGAAGTCCTCCTCCCGGATGCCCGTGCCTGGAAGCGCCTCATCACGGACGAAGGCATAGAGCTCTCCGGCTACGCTGAGCCCGTTCGTCTCGACCCGTTCTGGCATAGGTCTGCACTCTCCTTATTTCCGCAATGCAAAAAAGCCATTTCGACTGACAAGAACCTAGTCGGGACCGTCTGAGTCTGTCAACGTGTGGACTGACCACCCTCTCGTGTCAGTCCCAGATGTGGACTGACCACTGTGGACTGACCATTGACGGTGACCTATCGCACACCTAGACTCGGCTGCGCGGCCGTTCCGCCTTTCTGAAAGCGGCCTTCCTCAACGGTCGCAAGAACACAGACAAAGGAGTCTCTGTGCCCACGTTCCACCAGCTCGTCGACCCTCTGGGCGGCTCACTCGCCCTCGCTGCCCTGCTCGCGGCCCTGCCCCTCATCCTGCTGTTCATCATGCTCGGCGTCTTCCGCACCAAAGCGTGGAAGGCCGCCGTCGCGAGCCTCATCCTTTCGATCGTCCTGGCTGCCACGGTGTGGCGGATGCCGCTGGACCAGACCCTCAGTGCGACCGCCGAAGGGGCGTTCTACGGGTTCTTCCCGATCCTGTGGATCCTCATCAACGCCCTGTGGGTATACCGGCTGACCACGGAGACCCGCTGGTTCGAGGTGCTCGGCGCGACGATCCGCTCGATCTCGAACGACCACCGCATCCTGGCGATCCTGATCGCCTTCTGCTTTGGCGCGCTACTCGAAGCCCTCGCCGGGTTCGGTGCGCCCGTCGCGATTACCTCGGCCATGCTGATGGCCGCGGGCATGAAGCCGCTCAAGTCCGCCGCGGTCTCGCTTCTGGCCAACACAGCCCCGGTCGCATTCGGGGCCATGGGATCGCCGGTCATCGCCCTCAGCGGCGTCACGGGCATCCCCCTCGCAACCGTTTCGGCCATGGCGGGGCGCCAGACTCCCTTCCTTGCCCTCATCGTTCCGCTCCTGCTGGTGTTCATCGTCGACGGCAGGCGTGGCGTCCGCCAGACATGGCCCGCGGCCCTCGTCGGCGGCACAGTGTTCGCCATCGTCCAGTTCCTCACGTCGAACTTCTTCACCGTTGAGCTCACGGACGTCCTCGCGAGCATTGTGGCCATCGCCGCCGTCCTCCTTCTGCTGCGGGTGTGGACGCCTGCCGCCGCGACGTCGAACGCCGAGGACGAATCCGCCGTCGTCCGCGAGGCTGAGGTGATTGCGCACGGCAGTGCGGACATCGGCGCGCGCAGCCCTCGAGTTGGCGCAGCGGCCGACGGCGGGAGGGCCACCGGTATAGGAGGTCCGACGAGATCGAACGCAGCAGCGGACGGGGAAGTCGACATCCCCGAGCGCCCATCGCCTCGGGAGATCTGGATGGCGATCGCACCTTACCTCGTGATCATCGCGGTCTTCTCCTTCTCCCAGATTCCGGGCATCAAGGCCTGGCTGACTGACGCCGGCGGGTTCTCATTCCGCTGGCCGTGGCTGGACGTCGTCGGCGCGAACGGCAAGCCTGTGTCCTCGCAGATCATGCGCTTCGACCATCTCAAGGCAACTGGGACGCTCCTCCTCATCTCCGGGCTCATCACGCTTGCCCTCTACCGGATCCCCTTCCGGTCCGGCGTCAGAATCTATGGCCAGACCCTGACGATGCTCCGGTGGACGATCCTGACCGTGTGCTCCGTCCTGGCACTCTCGTTCGTCATGAACCTCTCGGGCGAGACGGGTACGCTCGGTGTGGCGCTCGCCTCGGCAGGCGGGATCTTCGCCCTTCTTTCACCCGTCCTTGGCTGGATCGGCGTCGCGCTCACAGGCTCGGACACGTCGTCGAATTCGCTCTTCGGTCAGCTCCAAGTGACCGCGGCCTCCCACGCGGGCCTCTCTCCGGTGCTCATGGCCGCGACAAACTCCTCTGCCGGCGTCCTCGGCAAGATGCTCTCACTCCAGAACCTGGCCGTTGCTGCAGCCGCCGTCGGAATCGACGGGCTGGAAAGCACGCTGTTCCGGCGGCTCCTCGGCTGGAGCGTCGCCCTCCTCGTGGTGCTGACCGGGCTCGTCCTCCTGCAGACCTCGGTCCTTGCCTGGATGGTGCCGTGACCACCGCGACCAACTCACTCGACCCTCGAAACGAAAGCCCGAAAGGCTCCGCTATGCCGATCAAGACCCCCTCTGACACTCCCGGCGTCACCGCCGGCGCTGCGACAAGTCTCGCGGGCCACCCGCGTTACACCTCCGATGCCGACGCACGCGCAGCCGCTGCCACCGACCGGTCCGGCTACATCCCGCCTACCCTTCCCGACGGCGTTATCCGTGCCCGCAGCGTCGATGACGTCGTTGAGGCACTCCGTCTTGCCCACGCCCACGCCATCCCCGTGGTCCCCCGCGGCGCGGGAACCGGCTTGGCTGGGGGCGCCAGCGCGCACGCCGGCGAGGTCGTGGTGGACCTCTCCGGCATGAACCGCATTCTGGCCATCGACCCAGTCGAGATGACCGCCGTCGTCGAACCCGGCGTGCTCAATGCCGAAGTCAACGCCGCCGCCGCCGAGTACGGGCTCTTCTACGCCCCCGACCCGGCCAGCACGGCGATCTGCTCAATCGGGGGCAACATCGCCACCAACGCCGGAGGCATGTGGTGTGCGAAGTACGGGGTCACCAGGGAATCGGTGCTCGGGCTCCGCGTCGTCCTCGCGGATGGGCGCATCCTGCGCACCGGCCGGGCGACCATCAAGGGAGTCACCGGCTACGACCTCAACGCCCTCTTCATCGGTTCCGAGGGCACCCTCGGTGTCGTGGTCGAAGCGACGCTGCGGCTGCGCCCCCGCCCCGTCCGGACCGAGACCGTCGCGGCCTACTTCCCTGACATCGAAACGGCGGGCCGTGCGGCCTCAGCGATCACTGCCGCACGCATCCAGCCCTCGATCCTGGAGCTCATGGACGGCCCCACCCTCGAGGCGGTCGACGAGGCCGAGGGCACCTGCCACCGCGAACTCGGCGGCGCCTTCCTCCTCGCGCAGACCGACGGCTACGGAGCCCACCTCGAGCTCGACGAGATCGCCCGAGCCATCAGCCCCTACGCCACGTCCACCCACCGGGCAGCGAGCGCGGAAGAGGCCGAAGCGCTGGTCAAGGCCCGCCGCGACGCGATCCCCGCCCTCGAAAGGCTCGGCCGCGTCTCGATCGGCGACATCGCCGTCCCGCGGAACCGCCTCGCCGAGGCCTTCGCCGGCCTCGAGGACATCTCGGCCCAAACGGGCGTGCGGATCTTCAGCGTCGCCCACGCCGCCGATGGCAACCTGCACCCTATGATCGTCGTCGAACCCCACGAGTCGATCACTGACCGACCCGCCAAAGCTGCGCTCGGGGACATGTTCCACCTCGCCCAGCGCCTCGGCGGCACGCTTACGGGTGAGCACGGCGTGGGACTGCTCAAGCGCGAATGGGTCGGCGAAGAACTCGGCGAGACCTCCCGCGCCGTCCAGCAGGCCATCAAAGCCGCCCTGGACCCCTCCGGCATCCTGAACCCCGCAAAGGCCATCTAGGAAGCCAGGGAACCCTCGAGTTCCCGCGGCTCTGCAGAGCCCCCTGCCGGATTCGAACCGGCGACCCTCTGTTTACAAGACAGATGCTCTGGCCAACTGAGCTAAGGGGGCGCGGCGCCCGAGCCTGCGGGCGCACCATCCAAGCGTAGCGCTTGGTGGCCGCGGGCCCGAAAACGGGTCGCCAGCCGGATCCGCGGGCGAACGAAGTCCCGTTCTCGCAGAGGAAGTTCCCCCGAAGGTGACTCCTGCCGCAACAGGGGGACTTCCCGATCGCGCCACCAGAAACGAAGCGGCCCGGCCCCCACCAAGGGGAGCTGGGCCGCCGTCGTCCGCCGTATGCGGGAGGCGAGGGCGTCAGGGCTTGGCGCGCGCGTCCAGGTCAGCCTGGAGGAACGCGTCGAACCCCTGGCTCTGCGAGTCTCCGATCCCCCACTGCTTGCCGTCCACGATCGCCGTCGGCGTGCCGCTCACGCCGCTCGCCGTGGCGAGCTGCGTGGTGTATTTGACCCACGGTCTGTACGTCTTGTCGTCCACGCACTTCGAGATATCGGCCCCGAGACCCGAGGCGATCTCCTTGAGCTGCTGGTCCGAGAGGCCGGCCGAGCCCTCGGCGGGCTGCTGGTCGTACAGCTTCGAGAAGAAGTCCGCGTACTTGTCCGGGTTGGAGTTAGCCACGCACGCCGCGGCGGCCGCCGCGCGCGAGGAGTAGTTGGTCGTCGAGTTCCGGTCGAGGAACGCGATGGGCCGGTACTCCAGCGTGATCTGACC
Source organism: Sinomonas albida (assembly GCF_004919045.1). Lineage (GTDB taxonomy): Bacteria > Actinomycetota > Actinomycetes > Actinomycetales > Micrococcaceae > Sinomonas > Sinomonas albida. The sequence goes on along the minus strand of NZ_SWDW01000001.1, from coordinate 9,350 downwards.
GGCGTTGCGCAGATCGGTCAGCTTCTGGCCGTACGTCTGCTCGAACTGGTGGCAGATCGGGCAGATGAAGTCCACGTACACCACGACCTTGGCCGGCTGCCCCTTCGGTGCCGGATCGATGCCCGGCGCCGCGGTGGCCTGGCCCTGGGAGGGCTGGGTGCTGGGCGTGGGAACGCTCGCCACATTGACGTTCGACGCCGGCTGCGCGGTGACCGCTGTGCCCTTGCCGAGGGTGATCCCGCCGTTGGTGTTCATGTTGGCCGGGCTCGGCCCGCTGTCCGCGATGGGCGCGTTGCTCTGCATGCTGGTCGTGATCACGAGCGCCACGACGGCGATCACGGCGACAAGCGCCACGACGACGCCCCACCGCAGGAGCAGCTTGTTCCGCTTCTCCTTCTTGAGCTGGGCCTCGCGGATCTGGCGGGCCTTCTCGCGGGCAGCTGCGGTGCGCTCCGCTTTCGTGGGGCGTGGTTGGTTGGAGGGGCTCATCGTTCCTCGTGTCATTTCGCGGGCGCGGGGATGCGCTTCGGGTCGGCGACGGGGCCAGTGTATGCCAGCAGGCATGGCTGTCCCTGTCAGGGTCTCCACAGGCCGCAACGAGCGGCTATTCCGAACGGTTCCATGACCCGGTTGTGACGATTGCCGCACCCCGCCCCCGGGTAGGGTGGACATGATCCCATGGGAATGCGAGGTAGGGCGAAAGTGGCTCACGAGAGTGAACAGATAGCACCCGAGACGAAGACCAGGAAGGGCAGGGGCTCCGGCCAGTACGACTTCCTTGTCGTCGCCAACCGCCTGCCCGTCGATCGTGCCGGAGACGGCCAGAACTCCGGCTGGAAGCGCTCCCCTGGCGGCCTCGTGACGGCCCTCGCGCCCGTCATGGAAAAGGCCGACGGCGCGTGGGTGGGTTGGGTGGGCTCCCCCGACGAGGAGATCGAGCCGTTCGAATACGGCGGCATGGCGCTCGTTCCTGTCGAGCTCTCGACGTCCGAGGTCGAGCTGTACTACGAGGGCTTCTCGAACGCGACCCTCTGGCCCCTGTACCACGACGTCATCGCGCCCCCGGAGTTCCACCGCACGTGGTGGGACGCGTACCGCAGGGTCAACGAGCGCTTCGCTGTCGCCGTGCTGGCCCGCGCGGCAGAGGGCGCCACAGTATGGGTGCAGGACTATCAGCTCCAGCTCGTCCCGGCGATCCTGCGCGAACGGCGCCCGGATCTGCGCATCGGCTTCTTCAACCACATCCCGTTCCCGCCTCCGGAGATCTTCTCCCAGCTGCCGTGGCGCCGCCAGGTCCTCGAGGGCCTCCTCGGCGCCGACCTGGTCGGGTTCCAGCGTCCCAACGATGCCCTCAACTTCGCGCGGAGCGCACGGCGCTACGGCAGTGCGGGCGGCAAGGGCACCCACCTTCTTGTGGGCCCGGAGCAACGCACGGTGCGCGCGGAGCCGTTCCCGATCTCGATCGACACGGCCCGGATCTCCGAGCTCGCCAGCCAGCCCGAGATCCGCGAGCGCGCCCGCCAGATCCGCCACGACCTCGGCAACCCCAAGACGATCATGCTCGGCGTCGATCGCCTCGACTACACGAAGGGCATCCGGCACCGTCTGAAGGCCTTCGAGGAGCTCCTCTCCGACGGCCGGATCCAGGTCGGCGAGGTGACGCTCATCCAGGTCGCGAGCCCGAGCCGCGAACGGGTCGAGCAGTACCGCCTCCTCCGCGAGGAGATCGAGGGCACGGTGGGCCGCATCAACGGCGCCTTCGACACGCTCCAGCACACCGCGGTCCGCTACCTGCACCACAACTACCCGGTCGAGGAAATGGTGGCGCTCTACCTCGCGGCGGACGTCATGCTCGTGACGGCGCTGCGCGACGGCATGAACCTCGTCGCGAAGGAATACGTCGCCGCCCGGGGCGACGGGACGGGCGCGCTCGTGCTGAGCGAGTTCGCGGGGGCCGCGGATCAGCTCAAGCAGGCGCTCCTCATCAACCCGCACGATATCTCGGGTCTCAAAGACGCGATGGTCACGGCCATCGGGCTGCCCTCCGGGGCGGCGGGGCGGCGCATGAAGGCCATGCGCCGCCAGATCATCGTCCACAATGTCGAGGAATGGTCCACCTCGTTCCTCGACCGGCTCGCGGAGGTCACGCATGGCTAGCACCGGAGTCCCCCACGACCTGAGGATCGCGCTCGAGCGGCTCGCCGCCGTCGAACGCCTCCTCGTGGCCCTCGACTTCGACGGGGTCGTCTCCCCGATCGTCGAGCGGGCCGAGCAGGCCCGCCCGCTCCCCGAGACCGCGGCGGCGGTGGCTGAACTCGCGGGCCTCGCCGGCACGTGGACGGCGTACGTCTCCGGCCGCTCGCTCGAGAGCCTCATCGCCGCGGCCTCCCCGGACGCCCGCACGCTGCTGATCGGCAGCCATGGCGCCGAAGTGCGGCTCGGCGGCGAGGAGCATCCGGTGACCCTCGACCCGGACCAGAAGGAGGCGCTCGACGTCCTCCACGCGACGCTCACCGCCGTCGCGGCGGGCGCGCCCGGGACGTGGGTCGAGGAGAAGCCCGCCGGCCGGGTCCTCCACACGCGCCAGGCCGAGGCAAGCGTGGCCGAGGCGGCCGTCGCCACCGCCCGAGAGCGCCTCGCGGGCCGCCGCGACGTCTTCCTCAAGACCGGAAAGCAGGTGCTCGAAGGCTCGGTGGTCCATGCGACGAAGGGCGAGGGCATCGCCTTCCTGCGTCAGGTCACCGAGGCGGACGCGGTCCTCTTCGCGGGCGACGACGTCACGGACGAGGACGGCTTCCTCGCCTTGGAGGACGGCGACGCCGGGATCAAAGTGGGCGACGGCGACACCTCCGCGGGCTTCAGGGTGGGCGGACCCGAGGACATCGCCGAGGCGATGGCGCTCCTCGTGCGGTTCCGCGCGGAACTGGGCGCACAGCGGACTTCGTGACTCGATCGGACGTCGTGACTCGATCGGAGCAGAGCCGTCCACGTGGCGGACGTCACACTTTGGATCCCGATGTGATGCATGCCATACTCGTCTGGTGACTCCGGGCACATCCCGGCAGATCGCACTGTGTCAGAATCGGCGATGCCAGCTTCGGCAGCCGTAGTCGGCACACAACTGAACAACATGAACCATTCACAACGGATCGTCCGGCACGTACCTGCCGGTGAAGGGACACGATTACTGTGGCAACAGTGACGTTCGACAACGCTACGCGCCTGTACCCGGGCACCGATAAGCCCGCGGTGGACAAGCTCAACATCCAGATCGCGGACGGCGAGTTCCTGGTTCTGGTCGGCCCCTCGGGCTGCGGAAAGTCCACCTCTCTTCGTATGCTGGCTGGCTTGGAGGACGTCAACTCCGGCCGCATCCTCATCGGCGATCGTGACGTCACGGACGTCCCGCCGAAGGACCGCGACATCGCCATGGTGTTCCAGAACTACGCGCTGTACCCGCACATGTCGGTTGCAGACAACATGGGCTTCGCGCTCAAGATCGCCGGCGTCTCCAAGGAAGAGCGCGCGCAGCGTGTTCGCGAGGCGGCCAAGCTCCTCGACCTCGAGCAGTACCTCGACCGCAAGCCGAAGGCTCTCTCGGGCGGCCAGCGCCAGCGTGTCGCCATGGGCCGCGCGATCGTCCGCAACCCGCAGGTCTTCCTCATGGACGAGCCGCTCTCGAACCTCGACGCCAAGCTCCGCGTCCAGACCCGTACGCAGATCGCGTCCCTGACCCGCCGCCTCGGCGTCACGACCGTCTACGTCACGCACGACCAGGTCGAGGCCATGACCATGGGTGACCGCGTCGCGGTCCTCAAGGACGGCCTCCTCCAGCAGGTCGACACCCCGCGCAACCTCTACGACAAGCCGCAGAACGTCTTCGTGGCCGGCTTCATCGGCTCGCCTGCGATGAACCTCCTCGAGCTCCCAGAGGTCGACAACGGCGTGCAGTTCGGCGGCACGGTCTACCCGGTGGCGCGCGATGTCCTCGCCGAGGCGACGGGCAGCACCGTGACGCTCGGTGTCCGTCCCGAGGATCTCGAGGGCGCCCCGCAGGGCGAGGGCCTCGAGGTCGAGGTCGACGTCGTCGAGGAGCTCGGCGCCGACGCGTACATCTATGGCCACACCACGCTGAACGGCCAGACCCACGACATCGTGGCGCGCACCGACGGCCGCCGCCCCCCGATGAAGGGCGACAAGGTGTGGGTGCGCCCGCAGCAGGGCCACGTGCACCTCTTCGACACGAAGTCGGGCGCGCGCCTCGGCTAGTCAATCAGTACACATCGCTGTGCCCGCCGGGTCTCCGGCGGGCACAGCCGTTTTCCCGGAAAAGAGCACGATGAACGGCGCAAACTGGCAGGACGAGCCGACCGACTACGAGATGCTCGGCAAGCTTCCGCGGAACGAACCGCTTCCCGAGCCCCCGCCCGCGAACGTCATGGGGTCCCTCAGCATCACCGCCGCCGCGGCTGACCCCGAACTCCTGGACCTCCCGTGGCACATCCGGCTCGAGGAGTGGCCGGAGGAATACCTCGCCGCCCTCCCGCGCGGCATCTCACGCCACATCGTGCGCTTCGCCAAGCTCGGCAGCTCGGTCATCGCCGTCAAGGAGACCGGGGAGCACATCGCGAGGCACGAGTACCACATGCTGCGCCGCCTCCAGCGCCTCGACGTCCCCTGCGTCGAGCCGGTCGCCGTCATTCGCGACCGCCAGACGCCTGACGGCCGCCCCCTCGATCCCGTGCTCGTGACGCGGCACCTCAAGTTCTCGCTCCCGTACCGCGCGCTGTTCTCGCAGACGCTGCGGAAGGACACGCTCACGCGCCTCATCGACGCGCAGGCCCTCCTGCTCGTCCGGCTGCACCTCATCGGCTTCTACTGGGGCGACGTCTCCCTGTCGAACACGCTCTTCCGCCGCGACGCGGGATCGTTCGCCGCCTACCTCGTCGATGCCGAGACCGGCGAGCTCTACCCCGACCTCTCGACGGGGCAGCGCGAGTACGATCTCGAGATTGCGCGCGTCAACATCGCCGGCGAACTGATGGACCTCCTCGAGGGCGGACTCATCGACCCCGAGGTCGATCCGGTCGCGACGAGCGAACGCATCATGGACTCCTACCGCAACCTGTGGGCCGAGCTCACGGAGAAGGAGTCGTTCGAACTCGGTGAGCGCTGGCGCGTGAGCGCGCGCATCCGCCGGCTCAACGAGCTGGGCTTCGACGTCGAGGAATACGCGATCAAGACGACCGCCGGCGGCTCGACGATCCAGCTCCAGCCCAAAGTGGTCGACGCCGGCCATCACCAGAGGCGGCTCCTGCGCCTCACCGGGCTGGACGCCCAGGAAAACCAGGCGCGCCGGCTCCTCAACGACATGGACTCGTTCCGGGCCGACAACTTCCCTGACCAGGACCAGGAGATCGCAGCCCACGCGTGGGTCACCCAGGTCTTCGAGCCGATCGTGCGGGCCATCCCGAGGGAGCTCTCGGGAAAGCTCGAGCCGGCGGAGGTTGTGCACCAGGTCCTCGAGCACCGGTGGTACATGTCGGAAAAGCTCGACCGGCACGTGCCCCTCGCGGAGACTCTCCAGTCCTACATCGACACGGTCCTCCGGCACCGCCGCGACGAGGCTGCGATCATGCTCAACCCGGACACGAACATGCTCAAGGTCCTCGCGGCCGAGGAGGCTGCCCGGCGGGAGGCCGAAGCCGAGGACGCGTTCGACGACGACGGCGCCGCGCGCGACGAGTCCGACTTCGCCGAGGAAGATACCGTCGACGCCGACTGAACGCGAGCGTCCGGCCGGCCCCGCCTCGGTGGGGCCAGCCTGCTGGGCGTCAGGGCGCTAGCGGACGTGCTCCGAGAGCCAGGCGACGAGCGGGCGCAGCTCGTTCCAGTAGCCACGGATCCGGTCGAGGGCCTCCGGCGTGTCGAGCCACTCCGGGGTGCCGAGCGCCTTCCCGGCGGTGATCGACTTGTGCTTCAGGAGTTCGCCGCGCGGATGGTCGGCTCCGAACTCGCGCGGAACGGTCTTGAGGCGCTCCCCCTCGATCGCGAACCCGCCGTCGCGGAGCGCGCCGACGATCCGCTCGAGCTCCTCCCCGGACGCCGGCGCGTTGATCGCGGCCCGGAGCCGCGCCACCTGGTCAGGCGTGCTCGTGTGGCACCCACCGCCGACCATGAGGCCCGTCGAATCGAGGTGCAGGTAGTACCCGGTCCCTTCCGCTGTCGAGGCGAAGCCGCCCTGCGACGTCTTGTACGGCGACTTGTCCTTGCTGAACCGCACGTCGCGGTTGGGCCGGAACGCCTTGCCCTCGCCGAAGTCGTCGGACAGCTCATCGAGGAGCGCGAGCATGGGGCCGCGGATGGCCTTCTCGTAGATGTCCTTGTGGTCGAGCCACCACTCACGCGTGTTGTTCTGCTCGAGCTCGGCGTAGAACGCCGGTCCGTCGGCCGGGAAACCCTCGAAGTCGCTCATGCACAGGATCATGGCTGATTGCCTAGCCTCCCGCAACGCGCGGACGACGGCGGCCCGAACCGCCGCCGGACCCTCACCATCTTCCGCGCCCACCACGCGGCGAGTCGGCGCGAATCGCCGTCTTCTGGGGCCTTCCAGCCGCGTGAAGAGGGTGAGACTCCGACGGTCGGCATCAGCCGACGGGCAAGAGCTGGCTCCCTTCAACCGCACTATTCTGGTGATGCTGGACCTCGGACGCGCCGCCATTGGGCTGCGTTCGCTATCGAGAACAGGAGAGAGGAGGCCACGTTGGGCGTCAGCATCCGTGACGTGGCCGAATCCGCCGGCGTCTCGATGGCCACCGTGTCCCGAGCCCTGAGCGGGCGGGGCAACGTGTCGGAACGGAGCCGCAAGCGCGTGCTCGACGCCGCCGCGGAGCTCGGCTTCGTCCCCTCCTACACGGCCTCGAGCCTCGCCTACGGGCGCACCCGCAACATCGGCGTCATGCTGCCGAGCGTGAGCCGCTGGTTTTTCTCGAGCGTGCTTGAAGGAGCTTCGAAGGCACTGCTCGATGCCGGCTACGACCTCACTCTGTACAACACGGGCGAGCAGCCGGACGACCGCGAGAGCGTGCTCAACGACTTCCTTCTCCGCCAGCGGCTCGACGGCATCATCGCCGTCTCGCTCGAGCTCACCGCCGCCGAGGTCAAGCAGCTCCTCCGCGTGAGGCGTCCCGTCGTTGGAGTGGGCGGCACGATCGAGGGCGTCGCGACGCTGCGGATCGACGATTTCGAGGTCGCGAGGCACGCGACCGAGCACCTTATTGGGCTCGGCCATCGCGACATCGCCCACGTGAGCGGTACCCCCGAGTTCGAGCGCGACTTCGCCCTGCCCACGAGCCGCCGCGAGGGCTATCTCGAGGCGATGCGGGACGCCGGTCTTGAGGTGCGCGCATCGTGGCTCGCCGCGACAGACTTCACGATCCCTGGCGCCTACGATGCCTCGAAGCGGCTCCTCGCCGCACCTGGCGGGCGTCCCACCGCAATCTTTGCGGCGTCGGATGAGATGGCATTCGGAGCGGTCCTTGCGGCCCGCGATCTCGGGCTCCGCGTCCCCGACGACCTCTCGGTGGTCGGCATCGACGGCCACGACCTCGGCGGCCTCTTCGGGCTCACCACGTTCGACCAGGATCCCCGCGCTCAGGGCGCCGCCGCCGTGAGGATGCTCCTGCGCCAGCTCGACGGCGACGGCGATGCGCCGCACAGCGAAATCATCGAGCCCGAGCTCGTGGTGCGACAGAGCACCTCGACGCCGGCGGCCGCGCGCCGCGCCTGACCCGATCAGAGTCGCTCGGGTCCCCACCTCCGTTGGACCGCGACAACATCAGCGTCGCGGCACCAGCACGCCGTCAGCGGCCTAGCATTAGCTGCCGAGAATCAGCGGCCCAGCATCAGCGCCGGGGCACACCGCTGCAGCGGCCCAGCATCAGCGCCGGGGCACACCGCTGCAGCGGCCCAGCATCAGCGGCGGGGCTAAGCGATCGTTTCGACGGCCTCGGCCGACACTCCGAAGTAGGCCGCATAGCGGCCCAGGATCACGGGCCATTCACTGTACTTCTCGTACTGCTCTCGCCCTTCGGCGCCGCGAGCCCAGCCGTCGTGGGTGAACGTCACGAGCGTCCCGCCGTCGGGAAGGTCCTCGAACTCGACGCCCACCCGTGTGGGTGCGTCGGGTCGCCAGGCGAGCGTCCATGAGAACTCGACGAACGACGGCGGCTCCTCCTCCCGCACTTCTCCCCAGATTTGCGTCTCCCCGGACTCGGACTCCTCGCCGATGACACCGTCCGCGACGTAAGCGTGAGTCGTGGGTCCGAATCCCGTGTAGCTGGCAGGCCACCAGAGGTGGATGTCGCCGACAAACGCCGAGAACGCGATCTCTCGAGGCGCCGGAACGGAGAGGCGGTACACGCGCGCCGGGGGTGCCTGGACGCCTTCCTCGGAAGGGTCGGGCTGCGAGCCATGAGAGAAGAGGGGTTCCACGCAGAGGATCCTACCGACGCCGACCGCCGACCGAAAACCACCCGCCACCCACCCCGTCTCGGGTACAGATACTCCCCGCCCCACCCCGTCTCGGGTACAGATACTCCCCGCCCCGCCCGTCTCGGGTACAGAAACCACCCGCCCCGGGCCGTCTCGGGTACGGATACTGCCCGTCCCGGGCCGTCTCGGGTACGGATGCCGTCCCCCGCCGGCGGCAAGGGTGGTGCTGCCGGGGCGGGGCCGTCGGGGAGTTGGCGTGCCCGAGAGCCGGAGGAGGGGGAGTTGGCGTACCCGAGACCCGGAGGAGCGGGAGTTGGCGTACCCGAGAGCCAGAAGAGCAGGAGTTGGCGTACCCGAGACCGCAAGGTGGGGCGGGGTTCTTGGGCTGCTTTGGGTTGGGTTTTGGGTGTTAAATGCCTGAGGGCCCCACGTCGGTGTGGGGCCCTCGGGTGGGGTGTTGTCCGGCGGTGTCCTACTCTCCCACACCCTGGCGGGTGCAGTACCATCGGCGCTGTGGGGCTTAGCTTCCGGGTTCGGGATGGGTCCGGGCGTTTCCCCCACGCTATGGCCGCCGTAACCTGTTCTCCGCGCACCGGCCCCGGGGTGGGGTGGTGGGGAAGCCTTGTGGTTGCGGTGCTGGCCCCCCGGTGTCCCGCGGGTGCGGGTTGGGGGTCCGTGCGTGCTGTATTCGGTTGTGGCGTATTCGGTTGTGGTGGTGCTGTTGTGGTGTCCGTGGTGCTGTGGGTGGTGGGGGGTTGTTGTCTGGGGACCGTAGAGTGGACGCGAGCAGTGTGCTGTGCTGTGTGGTGTGAGGCTGTTGGCCTATTAGTACCGGTCGGCTTCGCAGGTCGTTGGTC